>JBDKRG010000044.1:0-67749 GCA_039683515.1 Candidatus Sumerlaeia bacterium
ATCCGCTCCCATATGCCACGGATGATCCATCAGTCCCATCAGTCCCATCAGTCCCATCAGCCGCACAACCCCCAAATCCCCGCGACAATTCCCCAATCCGCAATCCGCAATCCGAAATCCGCAATCCATCGCCCCCGCTTCCCCGCGATTTCGAAATCCGCAATCCGCAATCCGAAATCCGCAATCCCATCCCCCCCGTCCCCCGCCGTTTCGGCTAGGCTCCAAAACTTTTTGGTCCCTTAGGTCCTTTCAGCCCGGCGCCAGCCCGACCCCGGGCACATTGCCATTGGACAGCATTGATTACCCCCGGCGGCGCTTTCGCTTCGCCGGGATTTCTCATCTTTTTGCTGGAGGCTCGCGAATCGGTGGGGATCCGTTTTTGAATGTCGCTTCGAGCCGAAGCGACCTACGGACTAAATCGACGCCGTCTTGATGCGGTCGAGCGCGTAGACGTGGTGTTCGTCGTCGGCCGGGTTGAGGGCGTAGATCTTGTGGCCCTGGAACGCTTCGGGCTCGATCATCTCCTCGGTCGTCTCGCCGCTCGAGCGCTCGTACTGGATCCTGACCTGGATCTCGTTCTCGATGGCATGGCGCAGGAGCTTCTGGACGTCGCCCGGGTCGCTGGCCGGATTGACGCCCTTGAAGCCGGGCGCCTCGCGCTTGCGCGGCATCTGGCTCATGAGGCGCGTGACCTGCTTGCGGTACTTGCGCGTCTGCTCCTCGACGGCTTTCTTGTGGAACTTCTCGTAGTTGCCGTAAAACGCCTTGGCGATCGACTCGGCGTAGAACCTGGGATTGAACCGGTCCTGTGAGGCGACCGACAGCCGCTCGAACAGCGAGCGCGGGCGGTCGTCGAACAGGGTCGCGCCGTTTTCCTCCTCGAGCATGATCGCGAAGCGCACCAGCGCGAGCAGGTCGTAGAGCTCCTCGGCGCGCAGCGTCACCTGGAACAGCCCGTCGCTCGTCACGTAGAGGCTGTCCGAGTCGATCCGCGGCATGAGCCCCATGCGCTGCAGCTCGCGGACGATCTTCTTGAAGTCGGCCGAGCGGCTCAGCAGGATGAGGCGGTTCTCGAAGACGTCCTTGATGTAGGGGGCGATCTTGGGGTTGGCGCGCAGCTCCTCCAGGCGCATGCGGTCGGCGACCTTGAGGTAGCCGCCGGCCATGCCGACGTCGAGTTCGCCGTGGCGCGTCTCGCACTCGCCGATGATCTGGCGGACGGTCTCGGGCAGCTGCTTGCGCGAGCACTGGTCGAGCAGCTCCATGATCGACTCGGCGCTCAGGCCGTTGTCCAACCCGCTGCGCACCGACTCGCGCGAGATCGACAGCGTCGTCATGATGTCGACTTTTTTGATGTTCGCGAACAGCAGGAGCCGGTAGAAGCGCGTCAGGTTGAAGTCGGGCGGCGTGACGATCTCCAGGTTCGGCTGGACGGTGAAGTAGTCCGACGCCGTGCCGAACGGCAGCTCCGGGTCGGGCATCTTGGCGAACAGCTTGTCGGGCTCGAGGTACGGGCGGCCCAGGAGCGTGCGGCCCTCGCCGGTCGGCCGGAACGAGAACATGAAGTTGGCCTCGCCCACCTGGCGCGCCAGCAGCGGCCGCGACGGGTCGTAGGGGGCGATCGCCTCGTTGGGGCGGCTCCCCAGCCGGCGCGCCACTTCGAGGTCGGCCACGCCGAGCAGGACGACGCCGAGCCAGTAGAGCGCCTCGGCGACGACCGATTCCAGGATCAGCGTCGGGTGGCGGTTGAACTTGTCGGCCGGCGTGATGTCGTTGCGGCCGGGGATCTCGAGGGCGATCTGCGGCAGGAGGCTCCCGGCGAACGTCTCGAAGTCGATCCACTGGTCGGCCGGCAGGCGCTCGATCATGCGCAGGACGAGCTTGCGCAACTCGGTGATCGAGATCAGGTTCTGCGGGTAGTTGTCGGCGTGGATGACGTCGCCGTCGACGTATTCCTCGTTCCACTCGTTGGCGTTGAGCCAGAATTCGAACAGGTCGCGATAGCAGCCCTGCCCCTTTTCGAGCCACTGCTCGAGCGTGCTCGAGACGCGCCACTGGTCGCCGACGACGATGATCAGCTTGCGCGTGATCGAGAACAGGGCGAGGAAGCCGACGTACTTGATCGTCTTGTTGTAGCTCATCAGCGGGACGATCTTCTTGAGGTCGTTGCGGCCGATCCCGCCGTTGTTGAGCATCTTGACGTGGTTGCGCTGGATGTAGGCCAGCACGATCACCAGGTCGCGCAGGATGTTGTTGGAGTTGTCGAGGATGACGCCCGGCCTCGGCGCCAGCGACTCGTGGCCCGGCGACGGGCGGCTGTCGGCGCTGCCGAGCCGCGACAGCTCTTCCAACGTGCGCTCGTCGCGGCGGTAGCCGTTCTGGATCGTGAACGCGACGTCGCGCGGGACCATGAGCAGGTTGTTGTACTTGTTGGGCGTGGCCTTGAGGACGAAGACGAGGCCGGAGTGCTCGACGAGGTCGCGGAGCCGCTCGGCGCGGACGTGGTCGAACTTCTTGTGCGCGCCGGCGTCGAGCAGGTCCTTCCACGCGCAGACGCCGTTGCGGGCCAGAATCTGCTCGAACATCTCGATCTGCAGGGCGTCGCGCTTGGCGAGGATCTCCTGCAGGGTCTTGGGGTCGAGCAGCCGGCGGCGCAGGTAGTGGACGAGCGCCTGTTTCTTGCGCGTGACGGGACGCTCGCCGAGCGTGTTGCGCGCGATCGAGCGCAGCTCGTCGGTGCCGAGCTCCTGGAGGTAGTAGCCCAGGAACCCCTGCCAGTACGGGGGGAGCTCGATGAGGCGGACGAACGGCTCGGCGATCCCGACCAGCTCGAGGCTGATCAGCTTGTCGCGGACCTTTTCGCGCCAGACGAGGCCGCGGTCGGCGAGGGGCTCGATGGCGTCGAGAAGCTCCTGCTGGTTGGCCATCCCGCAGCGGCGGCGCATTTCGTCGACCGGGAGCTCGCCGCCGTGCAGCGCGAGCAGGTAAACGAGCTGGCGCTGCGAGGCGTCGAGCCGGTCGAACGCGGCGCGCAGGTTCGCGGCGGTCTGCATGCGCGGGTAAAGGAACTCGGCCAGGGCGGCCGGGTCGTCGGCGGTGATGTCGGGAGGGGGTTGCAGCCCCCAGAATTCGGCGATTGCGCGCAGGCGCTCGAGCGAAGTCTCATGCAAATGGGTTTTGAGTTTCATAGCTCCGCCATCGGGTCCTATTGTGCGTCGACAACAAGACGGCACAGTCCATTATTGTCTTTCAATAGGGAATTTGCATCAAGGAGAAAAGGGCGGCAAGCCAGGATTGTGTTGCCGAATTGGACTTCATGATATGAACCGCGTAGCGGTTCGATCCCCAAGCCAGGGGAGTGGGGTGGCGAGCTTGCGACCCAAACCTACCCCCGGTCGAATCGTATCGGAGTGCGAGACCCCCTTGAGAGCGAGCGGCAAAAGTTTCCCGGCAAGATGAATCGCCGGCGAGGGCGCCGGCGCCACAGCGCGATGAGCTGTTTGGTGCCGAATAGCTGTTTTCGATGTGGGGCCGGCGCCCTCGCCGGCCATTCACGCATCATTTTTGTCAACGATTTTAGACACTACGATGATAGCGTACCCTGCTACATGGCCGTTTCGGCGACGGGTGCGTCGAGGTCCATGAGCGAGTTGACGATCCGGTAGCGGTAGCCCTGCTCGGTCAGGAACAGCTGGCGCTTGACGGCGAATTCGCGCTCGCGGGTGTCCTGCGTCACCAGGGTGTAGAAATACGCCATGTTGCCGCCGGACTTCGGGCGCAGGATCCGGCCGAGGCGCTGGGCCTCCTCCTGGCGCGACCCGAACGTCCCCGAGATCTGGATGGCGACGTTGGCGTCGGGCAGGTCGATCGAGAAGTTGGCGACCTTGCTGACGATCAGGACCGGGATCTGGCCGTTGCGGAAATCCTCGTAGATCTGCTCGCGTTCCTTGTTGGGGGTCTTGCCGGTGATGATCGGGGCGCCGAACTCGGCCGCGACCTTGTCGAGCTGGTCCAGGTACTGGCCGATGATCAGGATCTGGTCGCCGCGGTGGCGGCCGATGATCTGGCGCATGAGATCGATCTTGGCCTCGTTCTCCGAGGCGATTCTGAATTTCGCCTTGGCGTCGGCGACCGCGTACTCGTGCTTTTCGCACTCGGGCAGCTCGATGCGGACCTCGATGCACAGCGCCTGGGCGATCCACCCCTGCTTCTCGAGCGTCTTCCACGGGATGTCGATCTTCTTGGGGCCGATGAGCGAGAAGACGTCCGATTCCTTGCCGTCCTCGCGCAGGAGCGTGGCGGTCAGGCCGAGCCGCCGCTTCGACTGAATATTCGCCACGGCGCGGAAGACGGGCGCCGGCAGCAGGTGGACTTCGTCGTAGACGATCAGCCCCCACGACTGCCGGTCGAACAGGTCCATGTGGACGAAGTCTTCCTCGCGCCGTTTGCGATACGTCAGGATCTGGTAGGTCGTGATCGTGACCGGCCGGATCTCCTTGACCTCGCCGCTGTATTCGCCGATCTGGTCGGCCGTTAGCGTCGTCTTGTCGAGGAGCTCGTCGCGCCACTGGCGGACGGCCGTGATGTTGGTCACGACGATGAGCGTGTGCTGGCTGATGCGGCCGATGATGCCGAGGCCGATGATGGTCTTGCCGGCGCCGCACGGCAGGACGAGGACGCCCGAGCCGCCGGTGGCGCGGCCGTTCTGGTAGAAGACCGACACGGCGTCGTCCTGGTAGTGGCGCAGGGCGAATTCCTCGCCGCCGAGCGTCTGGTCGCGCAGGGCGATCTCGAGCTGTTCGCCGTCGACGTAGCCGGCCAGGTCCTCGACCGGGAACTCGCGCTTGATGAGCGCCTGCTTGAGGAAGCCGCGCTCGTCGCGCTTGATCGTGACGCGCGTCTTGGAGAGCTTCTTCTCGAAGAACGGCTTCAGGCGGTCGTCGGCCAGGATCTGTTCGATCAGGAGCGGGTCGGTGCTTTCAAGGACGAGCGCCTCGCCGTCCTGGACGAGCTTGAGCCGGCCGTAGCGCGACATGTATTCGCGCACGTCGTAATCGATGTTCTGCGGGATCGGGTAGCGGCTGAACTGGCGCAGGCTGGCCAGCACGTCATCGGCCTTGAGGCCGGCGCTGGCGGCGTTCCACAGCGACAGCGGCGTGATGCGGTATGTATGGAAGTGCTCGGGTGACGTGACGATTTCGGCGAACGCCGCCAGGGCGTCGCGCGCGGCTTCATATTGCGGATGGTCGGTCTCCAGCAGCATGGTGCGGTCGGATTGGACGATCAGCGGCAGATCCATTGCGGTCATAACAATCAGGGCTCACGGAGCCTCCCCGGAGGGAGGGTGATCTCGGCATGCGTAAGGCGCGCATACCACAATCTGACATTATTCATTTGCAAGGTTAACGCGTCAAAGGGATTCGGCGGCCCATCCCATTTCGTGCTCGTGCTCGTGCTCGTAATCGTCATCGTAATCGAGAATCGAATCCCTCGCTCACGCTCGGGCTACTGCATTGCCTGTGCATCGTAATCGTAATCGTAATCGAAAATCGACCATGGCATAGTGATCCACATGGAGAAGAACACCCCCGAGCTCTGGGACCGGATCTGGCGCGAGCACGGCGCGGGCGCGCTGGGGCGCGATGCCCTGGCCCGCGAGGAGCGCAGCCTGCGCTGGCGGCGGTTGGAACGGGCGATTGCCGGGCATTTCTATGCCGGGGGCGCCAGTCTCCCGATTGGCATTCAAAACAAAAGAGCCACTCGGGAGAGTGGCGTTCCCGGGATTGTCCCCGGGCTCAGGGTCATCGAGATCGGCGCCGGGGTGGGGACGTGCTCGGCGCTGCTGGCGCGGCGCGGGGCGCAGGTCACGATTTTGGATTACTCGGCCGGGGCGCTGGCGCGCTCGCGGGAGTTTTACGCCGGCGAGGGGCTCAAGGCCGAATTCATCGAGCAAAACGCCCTCGACCTTCCGGCGTCACTGATCGGGAAATTTGACCTCGCGATGTCGTTCGGCCTTACGGAGCATTTTACGGGCGAGGTCAGGAAGGCGATCAACAAGGCGCATTTCGACCTCGTGCGGCCGGGCGGGATGGCGATCATTTCGGTGCCGAACGCGCTCAACCCGCCGTATCGAATGTATAAATGGATGACAGAGCTGACCGGCAAGTGGATGTTCGGCGAGGAATACCCGTATACGCGGATGGAGCTGGCGCGGCTGTGCCGCGAGTTGGGCGTTCAGGACTATCGGTTCGTGGGAAATTCGTTTTTAGGCTCGTTTCACTACGTCAACCCGCTGCGGGTCAGCGGGAAGCTGCGGCGGGTGCTCGGGATCGGCGAGCTGAAACCGCCCGACTGCGAAATCGCCTCGCCGCTCGACTCATGGCTGGCCGACGCGCTGGTGCTGATCGCGGTAAAGCCGGGATAAATTCCAGATTTCTCACAGAGACGCAGAGAGACAGAGAACACAGAGAATTACAGCCGAAAAACACAGACGGGCACGGACATACACGGACGGACACGGATCAAAAAGAGTTTTTGGGGAAGTTGGTTTTTCTCTGTGTTCTCCGTGTTCTCTGTCTCTCTGCGTCTCTGTGAGAAAGAATTTCTAATAAAAAAGCCGGCGCAATGAGCGCCGGCCTTCTTGTTTCGATGTTTGTTTCGTTTACCCGAGCATTTCCTCGACCTTGCGCATCACCGCGAAGGCGTCGGCCACGTAGAGCACGTCGGCCTTGCCCATCGCCCAGCCGCAGGCGGCGTTGGTGTTGATCGCGCGGCGCTCGTTGATGAACCGCCAGCCGACGACGTGCGGCTCCTCGCCGTGGCAGCAGGTCGCCAGGCCCTTCGGGTGCCGCGGCGAGGCGCCGGTCTGGCCGATCTGGTTCAGGTGGCTCATGAACTGCAGGACCTTCTGCCCCTCGCCGCTCATGTCGACGAGCGATTTCGAGCTGCCGAGCGAGGCGCCTGTCTGGTGCAGGAACTTGAGGATGATCTGCTCGGCGTCGTCGATGTGTGCCTGGCCGTCGGCCTGCTGCTTCGTCCAGCCGGCGCCCGCCACGAACAGGAGCTGCGCGTCGGGGCGGATCGTCTGCGCGTCGGCCGGCGGCGACTGGATGCCGCTGACCTGCGTGCGCGAGGCGGGCAGGCTGACCGCGACGGCTTCGACCGAGGCCGCGCCGGCGATTCCAGAAATCGGCTCCATGCTGCCCGGCGAGATCGTGACGACCCACGGCCGCTGCGGGCGGCTGAGGACGGTCTCGATGCGCTGGCGATAATACCAGCGCGTGACGGCCGGCTTGCCGTCCTTGACGTCGATGCCGGTGGCCTGGGTGTCGATGCGGCCGCCGAGCCGCGAGGTGACGCCCGCCATGACGCGGCTGAATCGGCTTGTCGCCGCCGCGAGAATCATCGTTGCGCCGGCTGCCTTGGCGATCGCCTCGCAGGCGGCGACGTCGCTCGCGTAGCGCGGCTGGGCGAAGTCCGCGCCCTGGGCGGCGTAGATTTTCTCGGCGCCCGCGCCGGCGACCGCGTTGGCCGCATCAGCAACCGACTCGCCGACGATGCCGATCGAGAACGGGGAGGAGAGGCCGGCGGCGAGATCGCGGGCGGCGCCGACCGCCTCAAGCGCCGACTTGTGCAGCGAGCCGTCGGGCTCGGTATGGATCAGGCAGAGGATTTTTTCCATGAGCTTTATTCCTATTTTCGATTCTCGATTACGATTACGATTACGAGCACGACGCACGAGCACGATTTGTCAATCGCGGAATGCTTGTTATTTCTTGATCCACTCCACGATCTCTTTGGCGATTTCTTCGACCGGGGTGTCCTTGACGATGCGCGTCTCGCGGCGCTGCTGCGGCAGCTGCACCGTCATCCACTCGACGCCGTCGGCGCTGACCGCGGCCGGCTTGGCCTTCTGGAGCGCCGGCATGATCCCGCGCATGTTCATCATCCCGACCTGCGGGTTGTTCGGCGGCTCGGGCAGATTGCCCGTCGCCCAGCCGAAGACCGCCGGCGGGGCCTGGCAGACCGAAACCTGGTGCCGGCCGCCCTCGATGCGCTCGAGGATGCGCATCGAGCCGTCGTCCTGGATTTTCAGTTCATCAACGCCCTGAAACTGATCGATGATGCCGAGCTTTTCGCCGAGCATCTGCATCGTCGCGCCCTCGGCGCGGCTGGCCGACTGCCACCCGCCGAACAGGAGCAGGCGCGACTTGTCGAGCCCCGGGATCGCGTCGATCGCGGCGGCGAGGGCGTCGGCGACCTGCGAGGCCTCGGTGAACCCGCCGGCCGGGCCGTCGACGGCGACCAGCTCGAACGGGACCTTCTGCGCGACGGTCATCATGACCTGCTGCAGCTTGGCCTTGGGGCCGAGGCTCACGAGGTAGACCTTCGTGCCGGCGGCCTGCTTGGCGAGGTTGGCCGCCTCGAACAGCGCGCAGCTGGCCCACGGGTCGAGCACGGCCGGCAGCATCATCTCGTTCTTGAGGCCGGGCCCCGCCGGCGTCGAGACCGGCTCGAGGGTCTGCAGCGGGTCCGGGACGATCGACCCGCAGACGACGATGTGGAAAGGTTGAGTCACTGGTCATGCTCCTTCAAAAAAAAGTCCAAACACGAAATACACGAAATCGGCCACGAAATACATGAAAAATTGGATTCCAATTTTGTCGCAGAGACGCAGAGATGAGCAGAGATGCAGAGAATCGGATTTTTATTCGGGATCGAAAAACAAAATTCTCGCTCTGCCACTCTGCCTCTCTGCGACAAAAAATGGTTTAATTTTCCGCGCTGTGGAGGCCGCCGGCGCCGGCCTTGAACTCGAGCACGCCGTGTTCCCGGTCGTCGGGGTTGGCCTTCGAGCAGTTCCACAGGCAACCGCCGCAGTGGACGCATTTCTCGCGGTCGAACTCGGGGGCGCCGCCGCCGGCCCGCGCCGCGATCGCCTGCGCCGAGCAGACCTCGACGCACGTCTGCGTGGAGCACTGGTTGCAGATCTCGGGGTGCAGGAACGCGACGTGGTCGGCGTAGCCGGCCGGCGCCTGGACCTTGCCGCCCATGAGGAGCGCGTCCTGGTGCGAGACGAGGAGTTGGCCGTCGAGCTCGATCGCGGGCCAGCCGACTTTTTCCATGAGCGCGTCGTGGAGCGCCGCGCCGCGCGCCTTGCAGTCGGCGCGGATGCGCTCGATTTCGGCGGGGGCGATGCGGCCGCGGTAATAATCTTCGATCGACGGGATCCGCTCGTGCGGCGGAATCTGCTTGCCCGGCATGTTGAGCGCGCCGCCGGTCAGGCCGGTCAGTCCCATGCCGATCATCCCCTGGATGAAGCCGCTGCAGAAGCCGTCGCGCGCTTTCTCGGCGACCTTCGCTTCGGCGTCGACCCAGCTGGCGCGCCGCCGGGCGACGTAGGCCGCCTCGAGGTTTTCCTTCGTGAATTCCTTGCCGGCGCGCAGGAGTTCCAACACGCCCTCGGCCAGCTGCACGCCGGTCGTCCACGCCTCGTCGACGCCCGAGCCGGTCAGGACGTTTGTCGAGCCGGAGCCCTCGCCGATCCGCGCGTAGCCGTTGCCGGCCAGGTGCGGCTCGCCGCGGCGGCCGGCCTCTTGCAGGGTTTTTGCGCCCCACGACCGCAGCCGCCCGCCCTGGATGTGCTTCCAGATTGCCGGGTGCTGCATCCAGTGCTGGAGGTAGCGGTACGACGTGCGGACCGGGTTGTCGAACCACGACGGGACGAAGATGCCGAGCGAGGCGACGCGGTCGGGGTAGATATACATGAAGCCGAAAATCTCGGGCTCGGGGTAGCCGAACGTGTGGAAGACGGTCCCGGGCTCGAGCGCGCAGCTCTCGGGCAGGTCGACGACCATCTTCATGCCGACGGCCCATTCGCGCTGGTGGTGGCCCTCGGGCATGCCCAGTTCCTTGTCGAGCTGGCGGCCGACGGGGCCGACCGGGCCGTCGCCGATGACGGTCAGCGCGGCCTTGATGTCCATGCCCGGCATGTAGCAGGCGTCGGGCTTGCCCTGCTTGTCGACCCCCTGGTCGGCCAGGCGGATGCCGACGACGCGGCCGTCCTCGGTGAGCGCCCTGGCCACCGGCGTGCCGGGCCAGATCTGGACCATGCCGGACCCCATCACTTGGGAGCCGACCCACTGGTTAAACTGGCCGATCGACGTCACGTAGCCGCCGTGTTTTTCGAGGAACGGCGGGATGTAGGGGAGCCGGAAGGCGCAGTCCTCGTAGAACGGGTTGAGCGCCTTGGTGAGGTTGAGCGCCGCGTCGCCGAGCTTCATGAGCGCCGGCCGGCGGCTCGCGCCGATCGGGTCGAGCAGGTAGAGAACTTTTTCCTTTTTGACGGGGGCGGTCAGCGGGATCTGCGCCGGGTCGAAGTCGGGGAAGCTGGCGCGGATGCCGCGCGCCTTGGTGACGACGCCCGAGACGCCGAAGCCGATGTCGTCGGCGCGCTCGTAGCAGATGACCTGCGGCGGCATGCCGGGTATCGCCTTGCTGTCGATCGGGTGGTCGGCGTCGGCCAGGCCGCGCGACAGGGTCGTGAGGAATCCGCCCATGGCCGGGCCGAACCCCACGCAGGCGATATCGACGTCCATCGACTGGCGAAGGCTGTCGTCGGCGTTCTGGTCGAGCTGTTCGTTCATGCGGTCAACCATCCTGGGTTACTCGAAGCCCCCGGCGCGAAACCACGCGGGCTGGCATATTATCCTGAAATATGAATAAAGGGGCGAGGAGAAAGTGAGCAAATTGCGGATTGCGGATTGTGAAATGTGGGGCCGGCGCCCCCGCCGGCCATGAAGCTCCGGAGGAGCGACACGTGGGTTGGGATCGAAATAACACGTGTCGCTCCTACGGAGCTTTGGTTTCCGGCTTATTTACGCCGGTTTTAAAATTTTGCGCAGTTCCATCAGCAGCACGCCGAGGCGGTTCTGGCCGTGGCCTTCGGTGCCGCAGCCCCAATAGGTGTCGTCGGTCGTGGTTTCGATCAGCTCCTCGTCGCCGGTCGAGAGGAGCAGTTGTTTTAAGGGCTCGTTCTGCGCGAACTTGGCGCGCAGGGCCCGGCGCATGACGTCTTCCTTCACTTCTTCCCAGTCGGGGCGGAGCGGCAGGCCGCGGTCGCGGCCGATCCGCGCGGCGTCGCGCGGCGTGGGCGCGAGCCTCACCGTCTCGACGTGCCCGGTGCCGGCGAACTTCTGCGCCTGAAAATAGTGTTCCGTCGTCGGCCACGGCGCGCCGTCGAGTTCGAACTCCTGCCGCCAGAAATTCGAGAACTCGCCGTAAGGCTCGTTGATGCGGTAGAACCTGATTGCCATCGCGTTTACCCCGGGAACCGCGTCAGCGGTTCAGGAATTCATCGAAACACTATGCCTTGAGGCTGTTGATCCATTCCTGATGGAAGGCTTCCTGCTCCTCGACGGTCGCGGGGGCTTCCGCTCGCGCCGATGGTTTGTCCGCCCTTGTCGCAACCAGTTTCGGCCCGGCGGCGTGGCGTGTCAAGCCGCAGAGGGCCGGTTCCCATATGCCGGCGATTCACGCATTCGCTGCGCCTCGGCCCGTCCCGGCGCCGCCGCGACTAAAAGAATTTGGCTTTTTACAATTTTCTGACAAGATTTTACGGCGATCTGACCATGGCCGATGGAAGATGAATTATGTTTTTCATGGAGCATCGAGGCGTAGCTCCATTTCGCCTTGGAGGCATGAAGCCATGCGAAACATGTTTGTGGCCCTGCTGCTGGTCGTCCTTGCGCAGGGGGCGTGGGCGGGGCCGGTGCGGCTGGACACGGCCGTGAGCAAGCCGATCCTGGCCGCGGGGCAGAAGCAGACCGTTTACCTCAAGGTGGGCCTGACCGGCGTCAAGCCCGACAAGCCCGGCTCGCGCATCCCGGCCAACATCGCGATCGTGCTCGACCGGTCGGGCTCGATGAGCGGCGTGAAACTCGCCGCCGCGCGCGAGGCCGCCATCGACGCCATCCGTCGCCTGAGCCGCGACGACATCGTCTCGGTCGTGACCTACGACGACACGGTCGAGGTCCTCGTCCCGGCGACGCGGCTGACCGATCCCGAGAGCGTCATCGCGAAGGTGCGGCAGATCGGGTGGGGCAACTCGACGGCGCTGTTCGCCGGCGTCAGCAAGGGCTCGGAGGAATTGCACAAGTTCATGGGGCGCGACCGCGTCAGCCGCATGGTGCTGCTCTCGGACGGCCTGGCGAACGTGGGGCCGAGCTCGCCTTCGGACCTGCAGGAGCTCGGGACGTCGCTCGGGCGCGAGGGGATCGGCGTGACCACCATCGGCCTGGGGCTCGATTACAACGAGGACCTCATGTCGAAGCTCGCCGCGGCGAGCAACGGGCGGCATTACTTCGTGCGCGAGCCGGCCGAGCTGGCGCGCGCGTTCGACAAGGAATTCGGCGACGTCATGACGATCGTCGCGCAGGAGGTCCGGCTCGAGATCAAGTGCGCCGACGGCGTGCGCCCGGTCCGGGTGCTCGGGCGCGGCGGCGACGTGCGCGGCCAGACGGTGCGCCTCGATTTGAACCAGCTCTACAGCGACTTCGAGCGCAGCGCCATCTTCGAGCTGGAAGTCCCGGCCGGCGAGGCAAAGCAGGCGCGCGAGGTCGCGAGCGTCATGGTCGATTTCAGCAACATGCAGACGCGCGCGCGGGAGAAGCTGAGCAACTCCGTCGGCGTGCGCTTCACCGACTCGGCCGCCGAGGCCGATCGCAGCGAAAACCGCGACGTCATGATCCTGGTCGTCGAGCAGATCGGCGCCGAGCGGAACATGATGGCGACCGAGCTGCGCGACAAGGGCGAAATCGACAAGGCCCGCCAACTGCTCCTTTCGAACTCCGCGTTTTTGTCGGATAATGCAGCCCGATATAAATCGGAGATGCTGGACCAACAAAATTGGCTCAATAAGGCGGACGCGGCGAACCTCGATCCAGCCAAGTGGCAGATGCAACGCAAGCAGATGAGGCAATACCAGAACAAGGCCACCATTAAATAACGGAAGGTTATTTGTTGAGGCGTCGGTTGATCATTGTCTTTGTGCTGCTCGTCGTGGGGCCGCTTCTGTTGCTGGCCGGGCTCGGGGCGAAATGGGCTCGGCTCGAGCGGGAGCGGCTTCAGTTTCAATTTCGCGAGCTTCTGGCCGGGAAGCTGCGCGACATCGACGGCTCGCTCGCTCGCGTGATCCAGAAGAACGAGCGCGAGCTGGTCGAGCTGATCCGCGACCCGCCGGCCGAGTTGGACGGCTTGCGCGAAAGGCACCCGTGGGTCCGGCAGGCGTTTCTGCTCGATCCCGAAGGCAAGTTGCTCTTTCCGGACCTGCGGGCGCCCTCGGCCGGCGACATGGCGTTCATCGACCGCACGCGCGAGATCTGGCTGCGTGGCGAGCTGTTGCGGCGGCGGCCGGGCCTGGGTCCGGCGGCGCAGGCAATGCAGATGTTATCGAACCAGGCCGTGCCGATGCAGGGGATGGACCCCGGCAGCGCGGGCGAGGCGAGCGGGTGGTACACGTGGTATTGGGGGAGCGGGCTCAACCTGATCTATTACCACTGGCTGGGTGACGGCCGCTGCCTCGGGGTCGAGCTCGACCGCGTCAGGTTGCTTGCCGATCTCATCGGGCAGATGCCCGACACCGCGTCCCGCAACGACCGGCTGGCCGACGGCCGGATCGCCCTGCGCGACTCCAACGGCGCGCTCCTTTACCAGTGGGGCGCGTATGCGTACCAGGCGAACGAAAAGCAGGCGGCGGCGCAGGCGCTCTCGGCGCCGCTCCAGTCGTGGCGGCTCGAGTATTACGCCCCGGCGAGCCTCTTTGCCGCGGCGGGGGGGCTCGCGTTCAGCTACGTCGCGGGGTTCGCCGCGGTCGCGCTGGCGCTCATCGGCCTGGCGGTTTACTTCTACCGCGAGAGCACGCGCGAGTTGCGCCTGGCCGGCCAGCGCGTCAGTTTCGTCAACCAGGTCTCGCACGAGCTCAAGACGCCGCTCACGAACGTGCGGCTCTACGCCGAGCTCCTTCAGCAGCATCTGGATGGCGAGGACGAGACGGCGCAGCGGCATTTGAACATCGTCGTCGAGGAATGCGGGCGGCTGTCGCGCCTCATCGGGAACGTGCTGACGTTCGGCCGCAGCCAGCGCGGCGCGCTTACGATCCACCCGACCCCCGGCCGCGTCGACGAGATCATCCAGCGCGTTCTCGACGGCTACCGCCCGGCGCTCGAGCGGCGCGGGATCCGGGTGCAATACAGCCCGGGCAAGGCGACGCAGGTCATGGTCGCGGCCGACGTCGTCGAGCAGATCGTGGGCAACCTGCTGAGCAACATCGAGAAGTACGCCGCGGCCGGCGGCGTGGCGGAGATTGCGAGCGAGCAGCGCGACGGGATGACGCTGATCACGGTCGCCGATCACGGGCCGGGCATTCCGGCCGCCGAGCGGGAGAACGTGTTCAGGCCGTTTTACAGGTTGAGCGCCGCGCTTCATGACGGCGCGGCCGGGACGGGGATCGGCCTGCCGATCGCGCGGGATCTGGCGCGGCGCCATGGCGGGGACCTCAAGGTCGTCGCGGCGGAGAAAGGCGCGGCGTTCGAGGTGCGGCTCGCGACGCCGGAAGCGGTGGAAATGGAACGCGGATGACGCGGTTTGGGCGGATCGGCGCGGATGAGCCGGATTCGATTTTCGATTCCGATTACGAGCACGAGCACGAATAAGGGACGGGCAACATGAAAGTGCTGATTGTCGAGGACGACGAGCATATTCGCAATGGGCTCGACGAAATCCTCCGGGGCGAGGGATATGAAACGTGCCTGGCGGCCGACGGGCGCGCGGGGCTCGAGCTGTTTCGGGCCGAGACGCCCGATTTCGTGTGCCTCGACATCATGATGCCGGGCGTGAACGGCTACGACGTCTGCCGCGAGCTGCGCCGGCAGTCGCCCAAACTTCCCATCGTGTTCATCAGCGCCAAGAGCGAGGAGATCGACAAGGTCGTCGGCTTCGAGCTCGGCGCGGACGACTTCATTACAAAGCCTTTTGGAGTCCGCGAGGTCGTGGCGCGGATCCGGGCGGTCACGCGCCGGTGCCTTGCGGCGGCGCCGCAGAGCGACGAAACCAGTTCCTTCTCGATGGGCGACATTGAAGTTTTCCCCGCGCAGCTCAGGGCCCGCCGCGGCGAGCAGAGCATCGACCTCAGCCTGCGCGACGTCAGGATCCTGCGGGCGCTCTGCCGCAATCCGGGCAAGGTCCTTGACCGGCGCGCGCTGTTTGCGTGCGGGTGGGGGATCAATCACCTGCCCAACAGCCGCACGCTCGACCAGCACATCAGCCAGCTCAGGAAACGGATCGAAATCGACCCGCAGGACCCGGTGATCATCCGGACGGTGCATGGGGTCGGATACAGATACGATCAATAAAATCCTAAATCCGAATATCTAAATCCTAAACACATTCGAATCCCGAAATTCAAATGCCGGCGGGATTTCATGGGACAGGTCACGTGCTGGAGTTTCGGGTTTTTAGAATTCGGGTTTGTTTCGGATTTAGATATTCGGATTTAGGATTTGTTGACTTACCTCCCCAAACTTGATTGACTCATAGGTTAAATACCCCGCACTCGAGTGCCGGGGAGGCCCCGGAGGATTTTTTTATATGGTAAACGCCTGGCTCGACGCCTTCATGCAAGCCCAGCAATACACGGCCCTCACGTATGACGACGTGTCGCTGATGACGCAGTTTGCCGATTTTTCCCCGCAGCAGACCGATCTGCGCACCAAGCTGACCCGCAACATCACGCTCAACGTGCCGTTCGTGAGCGCCGCCATGGACACGGTGACCGAGGCCCCGATGGCGATCGCCATGGCCCTGCAGGGCGGCATCGGCATCGTGCACAAGAACCTCGACCCGGTCGCGCAGCGCACCAACGTCAAGCGGGTCAAGTTTTACCTCAACGGCTTCCTCGCCAAGGCGCGCACGATGCGTCCCGACAACACGATCGACGACGTCCAGCGGGTCAAGCGCGAGAAGGGGTGGCAGTTCAACTCGTTCCCCATCCTCGACGAAAGCCGCCGGCTCGTCGGGATCGTCACCGGCCGCGAGCTCAAATACAACGCCAGCGCGGCGACCGCCCTGGCCGAAATCATGATCAGGCAGCCGGTCACCGCGCCCGTCGGGACGACGATCCAGCAGGCGTTCGACCGGATGTGCGAGCACAAGATTTCGATCCTGCCGATCCTGGAGAGCGACGGGACGTTCACGGGGATGTATTGCTTCGACGACGTCAAGGAAATCCTCGCGCGCAATCACCCGCTCTACAATCGCGACGCCCTGCACAAGCTGCGTTGCGGCGCGGCGGTCGGGCCCAACACGCACGAACGCGTCGAGGTCCTGATGGAGAGCCTCGTCGACGTCCTCGTCGTCGACACCGCCCACGGCCACACCAAGGGCAACATCGACATGGTCCGCTGGATCAAGCAGCACTACCCGAAGGTCGACGTGATCGCCGGCAACGTGGCCACCGCCGAGGCGACGAAGGCCCTGATCGAGGCGGGCGCCGACGGCGTCAAGGTCGGCGTCGGGCCGGGCTCGATCTGCACGACGCGCGTCGTGGCCGGCGTGGGCGTCCCGCAGCTGACGGCGATCTACGAGTGCGCCCGCGCGGCCCGCGGCTCCGGCATCGGCATCATCGCCGACGGCGGCATCCGGTTCAGCGGCGACGTCGCCAAGGCCCTCGTGGCCGGCGCCGACTGCGTCATGATGGGCGGCGCGCTGGCCGGCACCGACGAGTCGCCCGGCGAACGGATCCTCTACCAGGGCCGCCAGTACATCATGTACCGCGGCATGGGCTCGCTCGACGCCATGGCCCAGCGGTTCGGCAGCGCCGACCGCTACGGCCAGGACCCGACCGTCCCCGACAAGATGGTCCCCGAGGGGATCGAGGGGATGGTCCCGTATGCCGGCGCCGTCGCCGACGTCCTCACGCAGTTCATCGGCGGGCTGCGCAGCTCGATGGGCTACAACGGCTGCCGGACGATCCCCGAGCTGCAGGAGCGCGGCAAGTTCATGCGCGTCACCGACGCCGGCCGGCGCGAAAGCCATCCGCACGACGTCACGGTGACCAAGGACGCGCCGAACTACCGGGCGGGCCAGAACGCGTAAAAAACGAATGATGAATGATGAATGATGAATGATGAAAAAAGTCGCCCGCGAGGGCGATTTTTTTATGGCATACCCACAAGACCCATAGGACCCATTAGAGTGCTTCCAAGAAGTTCTGTCGCGATTCTCGACGAAGAATGTGTGGATTCGATTACGATTACGACGCACGACGCACGAGGACGAACCGATAACTTTTGTCACGCGCTCTAACCGCTCTACCGGCGCCGAATGATGATGTGGATCGTCCAGACCGCCATGAGCGGGAGGGCCCCGAGCCAGAAGGCGACGTCGGGGCGGCCGGTGAGTTTCATGAGCACGCCGCCGTAGATCGGGCCGGTGGTCGCCCCGAGCGCCAGAAGCGCCTCGTGGAAGCCCAGGTTGGAGCCTTTCTCCGGCTCGAGCGTCGAGTAATAGATGCTGAGGGCGTAGGCCATCCCGAGCGCCACGCCGACGCCCACGAACGGCAGGGCGAGGAGCAGCGGGTGGTGGACCGTGGCCGTCAGCAGGAGCATCAGGATCAGCAGGCCGTAGGCGGCGTGGTACGGCCCTGGGCTGAAATGCCAGACGCGGGTCGCGCCCATCGCCGCGAACGTCGCGAGCATCGCGCCGAGCCTGAACACGTGAAGCCCGGAGATGAATTCGGGCGCCAGCGGCGTGGGGCCACTCGCGGCCAGGTAGGGGAAGAGGTAAACGAGCATCCCGGCCACGAAGAAGTTGGACGAGAGGGCGAGCCAGGCGAGGATCTTGTAGTGGCCGACGCGCGGGTGGATCTCGAGCTGCTCGGGCTTGGCGATCTGGCCCGAGGCCGGGCGCGTGAGGGTCAGGACCGCCAGCGCAACGCAGAAATAGGCCGCCGCGCCGAGGTAGGGGGCGCGCGTGCCGAGCATTTCGTAGAGGACCGAGTTGGTCGTCGAGCCGAGCATCGCCCCGATGCACCAGCTGATGTTGAACCGGGCCAGGACGGCGCTCATCGCCGCCGGCGTCGTGGCATCGCTCAGTGTGCCGATGAACGGCGCCCAGAAGCAGCCCAGCAGCGTGAGCTGCAGCGCCGAGACGGCGAGGAGGAAAACGAAGCTGTTGGAGACGGGCATCAGCAGGGCGAGCGCGATCTGCGCGGCGAGGCCGGCGAGCATCCACGGCCGGCGGCCGGTGCGGTCGGAGAGGCGCCCGGCAACCAGGGCCATCGCCGCGTAGCCGCCGTTGCTGAGCATGCCGAGCAGGCCGAGCTGGAATCCGTTGGCGTGGAAGCGCTCGAGCGCGTCGATGGGCTGGGCGAGCGCCAGCATGAACGCGGCGCACTCGACGAAGAACGCCGGGACGAGGAAATAAATCCAGCGCGGGACGAGCATCGGAATGAAGCCAATCAGATTGAGATCACGGTCTCGAGCTGGGCGCCGGCCGCGATCGTTTCGCCGGGGGCGAGCTGGTAGCCCTTGGGCAGCACGGTCAGCGGCGGCTGGGCGCCCGGCTCGCACGCGCCGACGCTCGAGCCGTCCGCCAGGCGGGCGTCCTTGTCGATGACCGCGTAGCGGACCCGGCAGTTCTCGCCGATCGTGACGTCGTGGAAGATCACGCAGTGGTCGACGACGCTCCCCTTGCCGACGGTCACGCCGGGCGACAGGACGGAGTTGACCACCTTGCCCTCGATGTGGCAGCCCGAGGCGATGATCGAGTCGCTCACCTCGGAGTCCTCGCTGAAGTAGGCGGGCGTGCGCGAGCTGAAATTGCGGTCCGAGTAGTTGGTCATGACGTTCCAGCTCGAGTCGAACAGGCGCACCTCGCCGCAGGCCAGCTGCATGTGGAAATCGAAGTATTCGCGCAGGTTGCCGAGGTAGAACCACGGGCGGTTGAAGATCCACGCCTGGGCGTTGATGCGCTTGATGTGCGGCTGGATGATGTCGCCGGTCAGGTTGAACGACTCGCCGTGCTTGGGGCGGCAGGCGTCGAGCAGCTTGATGAGCGCCGTCCGGCGGAAGCAGTAGATGCCGGTCGAGACGATCGGGCTGACCGGCCGCTCGGGTTTCTCGATGAAGTCGTTGATGCGGCCGCTCTCGTCGATGAACACGTTGCCGAAGCGCGGATGCTGCTGCTCGAGCGGGATCCGCGTGCAGGCCACGGTCAGGTCGGCGTCGGTCTGGTGGTGGTGCTCGAGGAGCCGGCGGTAATCCATCTGGTAGGCGTGCTCGCCCGACAGGATCAGGATGTCGCGGTCCTCGTCGGTGCTGATCATGTGCAGGTTCTTGTCGATCGCGTCGCCGGTGCCGTGGAACCAGCGCGTCTCGCTGACGCCGACGAACGGCGTCATGATGCGCAGGCTGCGGTCGGCCATGTCGTAGTCCCAGGGGCGGCCCGAGCCGACGTGCTCGATGAGCGGCGCCGGCAGGAACTGGATGACGATCCCGACCGAGTTGATGTTGGAGTGGCTCAGGTTGCTGAGGACGAAGTCGATGATCCGGTAGGATCCGGCCACCGGGAACGCCGACTTGGTGCGCTGCTCCGAAAGCGGCCCGAAGTCCATCCCGCGCCCGCCCGCCAAAACCAGTGCCGCCACCCGATCCATGACCAACCCCCGGATAGAATCTCGTCGAAAGACACACTCAGTCTAACAGGATGAATACGGCGATGGCAAGCCGCTGGATGGCGGATTGCGGGTTGGGTGGGATGAAACCTAAACCGTCAGCGGGCGGATGTCGATAAAGGCTCAAGGGGGGGAGACATGCCCCGGCGCCGATGTTGTGGCGAAAGGTTCACGGATGAACGAGTTGGCGAAAAATCGGGCTCAAGACGGCGAAGCGCGGCCGAACCTGAAGCGGCGCGCGCGGATCATGGTCGCGCTGATCGTGGTGCTGATCCTGATGGGGGTCAACCTGGCGATCGGGACCGACCGGCTCCAGATCGAGAAGGTGATCTCGGAATCGATGCTCCCGACCCTGGAGATCGACGACCGCCTGCTGGTGGACAAGAACGCCGTCCCCAAGCGCTACGACATCGTGATCGTGAACGATCCGGACCGGCCCGGCGAGAAGCTCGTCAAGCGCATCATCGGCATGCCCGACGACCTCATCGTGATCGACGGCGGGGTCCTGTACGTCAACGGCGAGGAGCAGTTCTCGCGCCAGGTGACCGACAACACGATCGACTGGCGCGACCTGCGCGTGCGCGTCCCGCTCGGCAAGGTGTTCGTCCTCGGCGACAACCGCAACAACAGCTACGACAGCCTGAATTTCGGGCCGGTGGCGAAGGATCAGATCCGCGGCGTGATGCAGGGGATCATCTGGCCGCCCAGCCGCTGGCGGCGCGTGCAGCCGTTCGAGTGAAAGCCGCATGGACTGACACGGACCCGCACGGACTGACACGGATGGCTTAGAAATCAAGCGGCCTCGGTGAGGCGGTCGGCGAGGATCGTGGCGACGTTGTCGCGCACCTCGATGAACCCGCCCGCGACCTCGTAGACTTTCTCGGCGCCGGCCTTGCGGACGGTCAGCTTGCCCCGGCCGAGGGCGGTCAGCAGCGGGGCGTGGTTGGAGAGCACGCCGAAGTAGCCCTCGAGGCCCGGGACGACGATCGAGCTCACGTCGTCGTCGTAGATCTTCTTTTCCTGCGTGTAGACCTGGAGCTTGAAGTCGGTCATCTCGTCGATCCTGCGATTTTTTTTCGTGCTCGTGCTCGTAATCGTAATCGAAAGTCGAAAATCGAATGTGATGCCGGGTTCGGCGAACCCGGCCTACTTGTTCATCTCGGCGTGGCGCTGCTGGACTTCCTCGATGGCGCCGGCCATGTAGAACGCCTGCTCGGAGACGTCGTCGAGCTCGCCGTCGATGATCATCTTGAAGCCGCGCACGGTGTCCTCGCGCTTGACGTAGACGCCCGGCCGGTTGGTGAACGCCTCGGCGACGAACATCGGCTGGCTGAGGTAGCGCTGGATCTTGCGCGCGCGCGAGACGGTCAGCTTGTCCTCGTCGGAGAGCTCGTCGATGCCGAGGATCGCGATGATGTCCTGGAGGTCCTTGTAGCGTTGCAGGACCTGCTGCACCTGGCGCGCGACGGCGTATTGCTCTTCGCCGACGACCGCCGGATCGAGGATGCGGCTCGTCGAGTCGAGCGGATCGACCGCGGGATAAATCCCGAGTTCCATGATCTGACGCGAGAGAACGGTCGTTGCGTCCAGGTGCGCGAACGTGTTGGCCGGGGCCGGGTCGGTCAGGTCGTCGGCCGGGACGTAGACGGCCTGCACGGACGTGATCGAGCCGCGCGTCGTCGACGTGATGCGCTCCTGCAGGGCGCCCATCTCGGTGGCGAGCGTCGGTTGGTAGCCGACGGCGCTCGGCATGCGGCCCAGAAGGGCGGAGACCTCGCTGCCGGCCTGCGTGAAACGGAAGATGTTGTCGATGAACAGGAGGACGTCCTGGCCGAGTTCGTCGCGGAAGTACTCGGTCATGGTCAGCGCCGAGAGCGCCACGCGCAGGCGCGCACCGGGCGGCTCGTTCATCTGGCCGAACACGAGCGCGGCCTTGGATTTGCCCGCCTCGTGGCTGACGACGCCCGATTCGTTCATTTCGATCCACAGGTCGTTGCCCTCGCGCGTGCGCTCGCCGACGCCCGCGAAGACCGAGTAGCCGCCGTGCTGCTTGGCGATGTTGTTGATCAGCTCCATGATGATGACCGTCTTGCCGACGCCGGCGCCGCCGAACAGTCCGATCTTGCCGCCCTTGGCGTAGGGGGCGAGCAGGTCGATGACCTTGATGCCGGTCTCCAGAATCTGGTTGGCGGGGAGCGTGCTCGTGAGCACGGGGGCCGGGCGGTGAATCGGCCAGCGCAGGTCGGGGTTCTCGAGCGCGGCGCGCCCGTCGAGCGGCTCGCCCATGAGGTTGAAGATGTGCCCGAGGACCTGCGGCCCGACCGGGACCGAGATCGGCTGGCCCATGTCGATGGCGTCCATCCCGCGCACGAGGCCGTCGGTCGAGTTCATGGAGACGCAGCGGACGGTGTTGTTGCCGACGTGCTGGGCGACCTCGGCGACGATCGTCGTGCCGTGTTCCTTGTCCTCGACGCGGATCTCGTTCAGGATCCGCGGCAGGTTGTCGGACTGGAACTCGACGTCCAGGGTCGGGCCGATGACCTGCTTGATTTTGCCGATGTTCATGGGGTTTTCCTTATCGCAACGGTTCTCTTTGTCGCAGAGATGCAGAGTTGGGCAGAGAGCGCAGAGTTCAATTCGTTTGAACGATCCGCGTTATGCCATCCTTTAATAGAATCACATTGAAGTTGATCAAGAGACCAAGTTCGTTTTCCGCTGTTTTCAAGTAGGACCGAACCTGAGCTTTGTGCAGGTCCAGCACCTTTTCAACCGACTTCAGTTCCACAACCAGCTTCTTCTCGATCCAGATATCAAGGCGTTCCTTCCCGACGTATTCGCCCTTATAGTAAATATTCAACACGGGCTGACGTTCATACTGTATGCCGCGCAATTTGAGTTCGTGTTCCAAGGCATTTTCATACACCGATTCTTCGCGTCCCGGTCCCAATTCACGATGAACCTCGATCGCCGCTCCGATGACCAGATCGGACAATTGATTCAGATAAGGATCGGGTTCTTTCATGATCCGGGCTCCATTCTGCCGCAGGGAACAATTTTTTTCATAAACTCGTCACCGCCGGCGTTGAGCGATCGCCTTCAATTTCCGGTTTTTATCTCTCTGCGTTCTCTGCTCTCCTCTGCATCTCCGCGACAAAATTATTTCTGCAGCGCCTCGGCGCCGCCGACGATGTCGAGCAGCTCCTTGGTGATCGCCCCCTGGCGGGCCTTGTTCAGCTTGAGCGTGAGCTGGTCGCCCAGCTCGGTGCAGTTCTTGGACGCGTTGTTCATCGAGATCATGCGCGCGCTGTGCTCGCTGGTGGCCTGCTCGGCCATCGTGATGTAGACGCGCGAGCTCAGGTAGCGCGGCAGCAGCTGGTCGAACACCGCCTGCGGCGACGGCTCGATGATGTAGTCGATATGTTTTTTCTCCTCGGGCTCCTTGCGCTTTTTGGCCGGCTGGAGCGCCTCGGGCGTCATCGGCAGGAACTGGACCGTCGACGGCCGGTTGACGACGGTCGACACGAACCGGGCGTAGAGCAGGTCGATCCGGTCGGCCTCGCCGGCCAGGAACATCTGGCGCAGCCGGTCGGCCAGGCGCGTGGCCTCGTCGCTGTTGGCCTGCCCGCCGAGGCCGATGATCGAGTCGATGATGTCGTGGCCGCGGTGGGCGAAGTGGTCGCGGCCGCGGCGGCCGATGCAGACGAGCCGCCACCGGGCCTCGGGATCGGAACGCATCAAATCCTCGGCCTCGCGCGCGAGGTTGACGTTGAACGAGCCGGCCAGGCCGCGGTCCGACGTGAAGATCACCAGGACGCGGCGCTTGCCCGCGCGCTCCTGGAAGAGCGGGTTGGCGCCGGTCGCCGAGCTCGCGGCGACGTGGGCGAGGAGCTCCTGCAGCTTGCGCGCGTAGGGGCGGGCGGCCAGCAGCGTCGATTGCGCGCGCCGCAGCTTGGCGGCCGAGACCATCTCCATGGCCCGCGTGATCTGCTTGATGTTGCGGACCGTCCGGACGCGCCGGCGCAGGGTTTTGAGCGATTCAACCGCCATCAGACAACGGCCTTTGCAGTCGGATGGAATTCCTGCTTGTAAGCGTCGATGGCCTGCTTGAGCGTCGCCTCGAGCGGCTCGGTCAGGACCATCTTCGTGTCCAGTTCGTGGTGCAGGTCGTGATAGCGCTTGTCGATGAACTCGTTGAGGCCCTTCTCGAACTCGGCGAGGACGGCGATGTCGAGTTCGTCGAGGAACCCCTGCGTGGCCGCGTAGAGGATCACGATCTGGTGCGACTGCGGCAGCGGCTGGTGGAGGCTCTGCTTGAGGACTTCCTGCGTGCGGGCGCCGCGCGTCAGCTGCTGCTGCGTGGCCTTGTCCAGGTCCGAGCCGAACTGCGCGAACGCGGCGAGCTCGCGGTACTGGGCGAGCTCGAGTCGCATGCGGCCGCCGACCTTCTTCATCGCCTTCGTCTGCGCGTTGCCGCCGACGCGGCTGACCGACAGGCCGACGTTGATGGCCGGCCGCTGGCCCGAGTAGAACAGTTCGGGCTCGAGGTAGATCTGGCCGTCGGTGATCGAGATGACGTTGGTCGGGATGTAAGCCGACATGTCGCCGGCCTGGGTTTCGATGATCGGCAGCGCGGTGAGCGTGCCGCCCGTCGTGGGGTCCATCCTGACTTCGAGCTCGCCCTTGTCGGGCATCGCCTCGAGCGCCTTCAGGGCGCTCTTCTCGCCGCCTTCGATGCCGCGGTAGCGCTTGCCGTCGACGCCCGGCCGGCCGGCCGCCGGCGCCTGGCCCTTCCTGACGATGACGTAGTACTCCTCCATCTTGCTGGCGCGCTCGAGCAGGCGGCTGTGCAGGTAGAACACGTCGCCCGGGTAGGCCTCGCGGCCGGGCGGCCGGCGCAGCAGGAGCGACAGCTGCCGGTACGCGGCGGCCTGCTTGGAGAGGTCGTCGTAGACGCACAGGACGTGCTTGCCGGCGAACATGAACTCCTCGCCGATGGCGCAGCCGGCGTAGGGGGCGACGTAGAGCATCGTGGCCGGGTCGTCGGCCATCGCCGCGACGATGATCGTGTAGTCCATCGCCTTGTGCTCGCGCAGGGTCTGGATGACGCCGGCGACCGACGAGGCCTTCTGGCCGATGGCGACGTAGATGCAGATGACGTCCTTGCCGCGCTGGTTGATGATCGTGTCGATGGCGATGGCGGTCTTGCCCGTCTGGCGGTCGCCGATGATCAGCTCGCGCTGGCCGCGGCCGATCGGGATCATGGCGTCGATCGCCTTCAAGCCCGTCATCAAGGGCTGCTTGACCGGCTGGCGGCTCACCACGTTGGGGGCGCGCACGTCGATCGGGCGGTAGGCGTCGGTGGCGATCGCGCCGAGGTCGTCGATCGGCTGGCCGATGGCGTTGACGACGCGGCCGACGAGGGCGTCGCCGACCGGGACCGACGCGATGCGGCCGGTGCGCTTGACGGTGTCCCCCTCGCGGATGCCGACGCCCGAGTCGAACAGGGCCACGCCGACGCTGGCCTCCTCGAGGTTCAGGACCATGCCCATCGCCCCGCCGGTGAACTCGAGCAGTTCGCCGGCCATGGCGTTGTTAAGCCCATAGACCGTCGCGATGGCGTCGCCGACCTTGAGGACCGTCCCGACATTGTCGATGTCGATGCCGGCCTCGTAGCCGCCCAGCTCGCGCTGAAGAATCTCGGTAATCTCGTCGGGTCTAAGCGCCATGTGCGATCCTTTCGTGAATCGTGAATCGTGAATCGTGAATTATCCCGTGCTCGTGGTTGCGATCGTAATCGGATGGTTCGATTCACGATCCACGATTCACGATTCACGTCTGCAGTACCGTCGTTTCCAACAAGCGTTCCCGGATTTCTTCAAGGCCGCTCTTGACGCTGCCGTCGACCATGAGGTCGCCGTGGCGGAAGATCACCCCGCCGATGAGCCGCGGGTCGACGTGCCAGTCGATGCGCAGCTTGTGCTGCGTGTAGCGCTCGAACACCGCGCTCATGCGGCTCTTTTCGTCGGCGCCGAGCTCGCGGGCGGTCTCGACCGTCGCGTGGCCGATCCCCTTGGCCGCCTCGACCAGATCGCCGAAGTTGTCGAGGATCTCGCCGAGGAACCGGACGCGGTCGCGGTGGACCAGCATCCCGAGCATGCGCTCGATGAGCGGCGTGATGCGCCCGCCGAGCGCGCCCGACAGGTAGGCGAGCTTGGTCTCGGTCGACACCTGCGGGTTGTCGAGGAAGATCATGGCCGCGGGAACCGCCTCGAAGCCGCGCGCGAGGGCGCTGCTTTCGGCGGCGAGCCGGTCGAGCTGCCCCTCGCGCCGCGCCACGCCGAACAGGGCGCGGGCATAGCTTTGGGCGACGACGCTGTATTGGCGGTGAGCATTCATGAGTCAAGCAATCCAAATCGGAAAGAATCGGCCATCAATTCGAAACAATCAGAAGGAATCGTTCATCCTTCTCTGCGGGCTCTGCGGGGCTCTGCCTCTCTGCGACAAAATTCCGCAATCGTAATCAGTTCTTCGAGGACATTTCCTTTTCGAGGTCGACGAGGAAATCCGAGACGAGCTGGCGGTCGGTCTGGGTGTCGACGCGCTGGCGGAGCAGCTTTTCGCTGGCCGCCATCGTCATGCTGACGATGTCGTCGCGCAGCTCGACCCGGGCTTTGGCGATCTCGATCTCGATGTTGCGCCGCGCCCGCTCGCTCATGCGCTGGCTTTCCTCGCGGGCGTTCTCGACGATCTCGGCCGCCACGCGCCGGCCCTCGGCCACGGCTTCCTGGATCTTGGCGCGCCCCTCCTGCTCGATGTTGCGCAGGTGGGCGGCGTAATCCTCGTGAAGCTTGTCGGC
The DNA here is from genome assembly GCA_039683515.1 of Candidatus Sumerlaeia bacterium. GTDB lineage: Bacteria > Sumerlaeota > Sumerlaeia > MVZB01 > MVZB01 > JAJFUE01. The sequence goes on from JBDKRG010000044.1 coordinate 26,586, forward strand.
CGCGGCCTGGCGGCGGCGGATGTCCTCGAAGCCCTCCTCGACGGAGCGCGCCCTGCTTTCGATCAGGCTCAGGAGCGGGCCCCACGCGAAGATCTTCAGGATCCAGAAGAATATGATGAACGTGATGGCCTGGGTCACCAGTTCACCGATTTGTGTCCAGAGTTCCATGTCGGACTCGTTTCTCGGCTCAGTGGCCGGCGCCGGTTGTCGGAAGCACGATCTTCCAGATGAAGGCGGAGATCAGGGCGTAGATCGAGAGCGCCTCGATGAACGCGCAGCCGATGATCATGGCCGTCTGGATCTTGGCCGAGGCCTCCGGCTGGCGGCCGATGGCTTCCATCGCCGAACCGACGGCGCGGCCGAGCCCCAGGCCCGACCCGATGACCGCCAGGCCCAGGCCCAGCGGGTAACCCAATGCAATCAAGTGCTCCATTTCAATCCTCCTGCTTGGATATGTTTCACAGCGTCAGCCGTGTTTTTCTCAATCGTGCGTCGTGCGTCGTGCGTCGTAATCGTAATCGATCCTTCGGTCCTTCAATCCGCAATCCGCAATCCGAAATCCGAAATCCGCAATCGAATCACTGCGCCGCGGGGTGTTCCTCCTCGTGCTTGTGCGGCATCATGAGCATGATGTAGATGCCGGCCAGGAGCGAGAAGACCACTGCCTGGATGGTCGAGAGCAACAGGATCAGGAAATAAAACGGCAGGTGCAGCGGGATGCCGACGGGCGGCGTCGGCGAGCCCATCGCCACCGCCACGATCATCATGCCGAGGCCGAGGAACGTGGCCAGCAGCTTGTCCTCGCCGAAGATGTTGCCGTAGAGGCGCAGCGCCAGCGACAGCGGCTTGATGATCTCGCCCATCCCCTCCAGGATCAGGAACAGCGGCGACATCGCCCACGTGATCGCGTCGGTCGGCGCGCCGAGCAGGTGATAGATGTAGCCCTTCAGCCCGGCGGCGCGGATGTTCTGGTAGCGCGCGTAGATGATCGTGACGATCGCGAGCGCGGCCGTCGTCTTGATCGAGCTGGTCGGGGACTTCATGCCGGGCAGCAGCGAGGCGACGTTGTTGATCCAGATGAAAATGAACAGCGAGCCCAGATACGGGATGAAGCGCCTGCCGTCCTCGCCGACCGAGCTGAGGAAGAACCGGTGCAGGCCGCCCATCACCATTTCGACGAACATCTGAAGTTTGCCCGGCTGATGGATGCTCGCGTTCCTGAGCGCCTTGCGGACGACCACGATGACCACGAGCGCGAGCGCGATCGAAAACAGGGAGTTGATCGGGATGCCGAAGACCTGCTGCGCCGGGTGTGGGCGCTGGCCGTTGTGGGGCTCGTACTTGGGATTGACGACCGCCTCGATGATCGTCGCGATGTTGGGCGGCTCCTGCGGCATCAGGTAGGAGGCCGGAGCCTGCACCTGGGACGGGCTGGTCGCGGCTGTTGCCGCGGCGGGCGCCGGGACGGCCTGGGCGATTTGGATCGGATTAGTCATGTTGTTGCCCCGCCGATTTCGTCTGGGATCCGATGGCGCGCAGGACGATGACGATGAGGGGGGTGCTCACGCCGGCGGCCAGCGATGAGCCGAACCCCGCCGGCGTTGCCGCGTCGGGGCGCGTCCAATACAGGCACACGGCGATCATGACTGCGATGAGCGCGAGTTTGATGCCGACGAGGCCCAACGCGCGCAGCATGCGCTGCGGCGCGAACAGGAGTTCCTTGAGGATCAGGGGGGTGAGGCCGAGAAACATCAGCGTCCAGACACCGGCGAACAAATAACGGCCGGCCCACGCGCGGTCGAAGTAGACCGCCGCGTTGAGCGCGACAAGGGCGATGGCCACGAGCGTTGCGGCGGCCGTGCGCCGCAGGAACGGGGCGTCCAGCCCTTTGAACACTGGCCCGTCTTGGGCCGGGATGGATTGCAGAGCGGTCATGATCCCCCACGGTCGAATTACGAGATGCGCTTGATGACCTGGATTGTTTCGCGCGCACCGGCGATCAATCCCAAAATCAGCATGACCCACAGGATCCAGCGGCCCAACCCCAGCCAGCGCTGCAACAACCAACCCACGAGAAGCCCGGAAAGGGGCCCCGCCGCCATCAGCATCGGTATCATCATGGCGAGACCGGCCTTGGTGTAGCCCTCGGACTCTTTGGGAGCCTTGTCAGGTTCCATGCGACCCTCCGCTCGGCGGAAACGGCCGGTGGACATGATATGGCAGTCCGATTCACGCACCTCGACCGGCAACAGTTGCTTCATCGACCGTGGCAACAGGCCACTTAAACCGCTTTCATACCGGTCTGCCGCGCGACCTTCAAGCAAAAAGACGTATTTGTGAATCGAATGCCGATAAACATTGTCTTTACAAACCGGGCGTGATGCACGAAAAAAGTGAATCGCCGGCGGCGGCCGTGCCGGCGCCTATCCACCGAGTGGCCCGCCATGTTCGACCCCACCATCTTCATGATTTTTCTGCTCGTCTATCTCGGGATGATCCTGGGCGGCCTGCCGTACCTGGCGATGGACCGCACGGGGGTGGCGCTGCTCGGGGCGATCGCGCTGGTTTCGGCGCGCAAGGTGACCCCCGAGGCCGCCTGGGACGCCGTCGACATCCCGACGGTGGCGCTGCTGTTCGGGCTGATGGTCGTCTCGGCGCAGCTTCGGCTGGGCGGGTTCTACAGCGCTGTCACGAGGCGGCTTGCGCGATACCGGCTCGGCCCGGCGCTGCTGCTGGCGCTGCTGATCGCGGTGGCCGGGGGGCTCTCGGCCCTCCTCGTCAACGACATCGTCTGCCTCGCCATGGCGCCGGTGCTGGTCGATATCTGCGGCCGCCGCGGGCTCAATCCCGTCCCGTATCTGCTCGGCCTCGCCTGCGCGGCCAACGTCGGGTCGGCGGCGACGCTGATCGGCAATCCCCAGAACATGCTCATCGGCCAGAAGCTCGGGCTGTCGTTCGCCGGCTACCTGGCCGACGCGGCCGTGCCGACGGCGGCCGGGCTGGCGCTGACGTGGTGCGTGATCGCCCTCATATATAGAAACGCATGGGGGGCGGGGGGAGCGACGCCCGAGTCGGTCATGCTCGAGCCCGACCCCACGCCCTTCAACCGCTGGCAGACCGGCAAGGGGCTTCTGGTCCTGGGTTTGCTGGTGATCGGATTCCTGTGGGGGCGGTGGCCGCGCGAGATCCTGGCGCTTGGCGCCGCCGGCCTCCTCCTGGCGAGCCGCCGGATGGCGACCCGCCGGATCCTCGGCCTCGTCGACTGGCACCTGCTCGTCCTGTTCATGGGGTTGTTCATCGTCAACCACGCGCTCAAGGCCTCCGGGATGCTCGAGAGCGTCGTCGGCGACCTGCGGGGGGCGGGGATCGATCCGGCCCACCCGGCGTGGCTTTACGGCGTGACGCCGGTTTTATCAAATTTGGTTTCGAACGTCCCGGCCGTGATGCTGTTGCTTCCGGTGGCGACGCACCCGATGGCCGGCCCGATCCTGGCGCTGTCGAGCACGCTGGCCGGCAACCTGTTCATCGTCGGGAGCATCGCCAACATCATTGTCGTGGATCAGGCCTCGCGCCAGGGGGTCGCGATCGGCTGGCGCGAGCACGCCCGCTGCGGCATCCCGGTCACAATTCTGACCCTGATCGCAGCCGCGTCCTGGCTCGCATTCATGTCGCGCTAGAGCGCTTATCCATTCGTGCTCGTGCTCGTAATCGTAATCGTAATCGATCCAGTCACCGGCTCCCCCCGTGATGCCCCATTTGATGCCCCATGTCACCGACGCCTACTTTTTTGAAAACCCCTCATCCCGCGAGCTTGTGAAGAATCGCACAACCAGCCCCCGATTTTCAGCCATTGGAATTTCGTTTCCATTTGGTTATCGCCGATTTTGTTGTGAGGTTTCTTGATTTTGCGCGTTCGGGGTGGTTGGATGGTCGCGGGCCGCTGCCGGGTGTTTCTTGTATCGAATTTCACAAGACCCAGCCGCTTATTTTCAAATGGGAGAGCAGAGATGAGGTTCTATCTGTCGGTCATGCTGCTGGTCTGCGGGCTGGCCCTGCCGGGTTGCGCCACGCAGAAGCGATTCGAGTTGGCGCCCGTGGATAAACGGCAGTTCATCAATCTCAAGGCTTTCCCGGTCGGCGACAACTGGGCCCAGGTCAGTTGGGTGACCCCGCGCCCCGCCGACACCGTCGTCGAATACGGCGAGAGCGAAAATTACGGCCTGATTGCCCGCGACGGCCACATCTTCACCGGCCACCGCATCACGCTCTTCGACCTCAAGCCCGAGACGGTCTATCACTACCGCGTGCTCAGCACCGACGAGAGAGGCTCGCGGACGGTGACGCGCGACTTGACGTTCACGACCACTCCGGCCGCGATCGGGTGCGAGACCAACCCGACCGGCGAGCCGATGGGCGGCGGCCTGGGCTACTCGCGCATCATCAGGCCCGAGCAGGCGACCGTGGTCGTGAAAACCACCGGCGAGCTGCTCGGCGCGTTCGCGTCGGCCAAGCCCGGCGACATCGTCTACGTCGACGACGAGTCGGTCATCGACATCTCCCAATACAAGAACATCGTCATCCCCGGCGGGATCACGCTCGCCAGCGGCCGCGGCCGCAACGGCTCGGTCGGCGGGCTGATCCAGTACACGAAGTTCGACGAGTCGGACTCGACGCCGATCCTGAGGACCGGCGGCGTCGGCGTGCGCGTCACCGGCCTGCGCTTCGGCGGCCCGAGCAACATCTTCGGCCGCACCATCCCGATGTATCACATGCTCTACGCGGCCCATTACTGGACCGAAATCGACAACTGCGAGATCTGGGGATGGAACTACGCCGCGATCGAGACGACGCGCGGCACCGAGGGGCTTTACGTTCACCACAACTACTTCCACCACAACACGCGCCTGGGGTGCGGCTACGCAATCAACGCGAGCGTCGGCGTGGCGCTCGTCGAGGGCAACCTGTTCGATTTCCACCGCCACTCGATCGCCAGCAGCGGCTGGGCGCCGAGCAGCTACGAGGCGCGCTGCAACCTCGTGATGGAACACTCGATCAGCCACGTCTTCGACATGCACGGCGCCGTCGACTCCGAGGTCCGGACCAACGTCGGCATCTGGCGCTTCGACGAGGGCAGGGGCTCGGTGTCGAAGGACACCTCGACGTACGGCAACAACCCCCCGACGCTCCACGGCGTCTCGGACGCCGGCTGGGTGGCGGGCCAGACCAACTCGGCGCTTCATTTCAACGGCAAGACCTGGGTCGACTGCACGACCGGCTACAAGAACAACCTCGGCCAGAAGGCGTTCGGGATCATGGGCTGGATCAAGCCGGACCGGGTCAAGGGGACCCAGGCGCTCTTCAGCAAGGCGACGCGGTCGGCCGGCTACAGCCTGCGGCTCGTCGGCCCGGCGCTCGAGGCGACCGTCTTCGACGCCGGCGGCGTCAAGCGGACCCGGACGGCCGGCGCCGTCGAGCCCGGCCAGTGGAGCCACGTCGCGCTTTCGTTCGACGGCTCGAGGGCGGTCATGTTCGTCAACGGCGAGGAAGTCGGCTCGTTCGCCTGCGACGGCGTCACGCACTCGGCCAAAAGCAAGCTGACGCTGGGCCGCGACGCGGCCAGGGCGGCCTCGTTCTACAAGGGCGCCATGGACGAGATCCGCGCCTACCGGGCGGCGCTCAAGCCGGCCGACGTCAAGCGCAACCACATCGGCCAGGGCGACATCGCCGGCGTCGAGATGCGGATCCACCACAACACCAGCCGCGTCGCCGGCCAGGGGAGCGTCTGCGTCCGCGGCAAGCCGGCCAAGGGGTGCTGGATCAACGACAACTGGTTCTATCGCGTCAACGACGACTACAACATCCGCCAGCACAACGCCAAGGGGAACATGTTCATCGGGAACAACCGCTACGGCGCGCCGCGGGAAGTGACCACGGGGACGGCCCCGACGCTCTCCTGGGCGGGCAAGGCCGGGTTCAAGGCCGCCGGCGTCAGCCCCGAAACCGGCGACGGCAATCAAATCTACCGGTTCCGGGTGAAGTATACCGACCCGAACGACGAGCCGCCGCTGCCGGGCTATCCGCGGCTCATCCTCAAGCGCGGCGGCGAGACGCTCCTCTGCCTCACCCCGCTGTCGATGATGCCGCTCGACCAGAAGGCGTTCTCGAAGGGGCGCACCTACATGTGCGAGCTCAGGCTGCCGCGCGGCGCCGATTACACCTACGCGTTCGAGGCGCTCGACATGGCCGGCCGCCGGGCCGTCGGCGAGGCGACGCAGGACGTCGCCGGGCCGGTCGTGACCTCGGGCAACGCGGCCCCGGTCCTCTACCCGGTCATGGGCGAGGAGAATTACGTCGAAAACTGCGTCTACCCGAGCAACGGGACGGTCGACACCGAGTTCGATTTCCGGATCACGTTCCTGGACGCCGACAACGACGCCCCGCAGGGTGGCGCGCCCAGGGTGCGGATCACCGGCGCCGGCGGCGCCGACGTCAGCGGGAGCCCGTTTGCGATGAAGCCGATCACGCAAGAGCGGTACATCAATGGCCGCCAGTTCCAGCTCCTCACCAGGCTGCCGATCGGGGAATACAAATGCGAGTTCGTGGCGAGCGACACGCAGGGGGGGGCGGCCGTCAACGTGCGGCCGATGAAGGTCAGCGTGCTGCGGCCGGGCTCGAAGACGACGCGGACGGCGCTGACGCCGTTCGATTGAGTGAATGGATGACCATGAGGCCGGCGAGCGATCGCCGGCCTTTTTTGTTGGTATCGGGTCCGGCCGTTGATGATAATGCGGCAAACCGATCCATAAAACACGACGGGGGCGCCCCATGACCGACCAGGATCCTTCGAATGAACTCACGAAATTCGTTCTCGCCACCATTGACCGGGCACACAGTCACGTCAAGGACACCAGCGGGCCGGTGATCCCGTTCGCGCTCATTGTCGACCAATCGGGCGATGAGAAAACGTTGCTGTTCGCGGTCGACACCCTGCAACAAGCCGTCAAGGAAGCTCAAACGACCATCGATCGGATCTCGAGAGTCCAGGCGGGCATGAACTCCAGCAAATCGATCGTGATGTACGCAATCGCTTTTGATGGCGGGATCGCGATGGAAGGGAAGAACTGGAACGCGATCCTGATCGAGGCCGGCGAGGCGGGTCTCCCTCAGGGTTTTCTGTTCTGCCAGTGCTATCAGCCGTTCAAGAAGAAGTTTTTTGGGGGGAAAGCACATTGCGAACTCGTTGGAAAGCCGATGATTGTCGATCGGCCGCCATCGCGTCTGTGGGTCGAGTCCGCGGTCTGATCGGGCCGAGGCCGTGACGAGTGTTATCTTTTTGTGCTCATGTATGGCTCGCTCCCGATTTTTTTGCCTCCCGCTCTTTTACGCATATGAAAGTTATTTTCTTTTTTTTTAAACCATCCAATCCGGTGTGCGCTCTTGCATGTTCGATATATTTTATGGATGGATACCTGTTTGTTTGTTGTACCACTTTTCACAATCGGATTTACCCGCCAATGCTCACCGCGAAAAATGTTTTGATGATCTCGTTGTTGGCCGCGGTCCTCGCCAGGCCGGCCATGGGCGTCGCGCCCGTGATCTCCGGGACCGGCGCGGCCCCGGTCGGCGACGTCTGGGCCCAGGTCAACTGGACGACGAACCAGAACGCGACCTCCGTCGTCGAATATGGCCTCACCACGAGCTACGGCTCGACGGCGGGCGACAGCAACAGCTACACCGGCCACCGGGTGACGCTGTTCAGTCTGACGCCGTCGACGACGTACCACTACCGCGTCCGCAGCACGAACTCCTCGAGCGAGTCCACGGTCAGCGGCGACTACACGTTCACGACCGGCGCCAGGACCTACGGCTGCGAGACGAACGTGACCGGCGAGCCTTTGGGCGGCGGCGCCGGCTACAGCCGGATCTATACCCCGGCGCAGGCGACGGTGGTCGTCAGCGACTCGGCCTCATTCCGCAACGCGCTTTCTTCGGCAAGCTCCGGCACGATCATTTACGTCGACGACAACGCGGCGATCGACCTGACCGGCTACACGAGCCTGTCGATTCCCGCCGGCGTGACGATCGCCAGCGGCCGCGGCCGCAACGGCTCGGTCGGCGGCCTGATCTACACGACGAGCTTCAATTCGTCGACCTCGGTTGCGGTGCTCAACATGAACGGCTCGGGTTCGCGGATCACCGGCCTGCGGCTCGCCGGCCCGCACAACTGGACCGGCCGCACCGCGCCGCTGGCGCACGGCGTCTACGTGTTCAAATACTGGACGGAAATCGACAACTGCGAATTCTACGGCTGGAACTACGACGCGATCGAAACGCGCTCGGGGGCCGTGGGCGGGCTTTACGTCCACCACAACTACTTCCACCACAACACGCGCGAAGGCGTGGGTTACCCCGTCTGCCCGAGCGGCGCGGCGGCCCTCATCGAAGGCAACGTGTTCGATTACTACCGCCACGCGGTCGCCAGTTCCGGCACGCCCGGGAGCAGCTACGAGGCGCGCTACAACCTGATCCTCGAGCATGCGATCAACCACACGCTCGACATGCACGGCGGAGAGGATCGCGACGACGGAACCGACATCGCCGGAACGATCATCCGGATCCATCACAATACGGTGCGCAACCTCGACCAGTCTTCCGTCGTCATCCGCGGCATCCCGGAAATCGGCTGCTGGGTTAACAACAACTGGTTCTGGCGCGACTACAGCACGCTTGTCGTCCGGCAGCTCAATGCCACAGGAAACATGTATGTGACCGACAACCAGTATGGCGCGCCCGCCGCGGGCTCGACCGGCAACGCGCCGACCCTGACATGGACAGGCGAGCCGAACTATACGACCGGAGGCCTCAGCCCGCAGACCGGCTCCACGACGACCGAGTTCGTGTTCCGCGTCAAATACACCGATGCCGATGGTCATGCGCCGGCGCCGGGCTACCCGAAACTGCATTTGATGGTGGGCGGCGCCGAGTTCCAGTACCTGAGCCCCATGACCATGTTCCCGATCGACAATACACCCCCGTTTACCACAGGCCGCGCTTACCAATGCCGGATTCGTGTGCCGCGAGGGTCCAACTTTACCTACTATTTCGAAGCCCGCGACAGCACGAACAGGGCTGCAACCGGCCAGGCGACCGCAGCCGTCAGCGGCCCGGCCGTCACCTCGGGCAACAACACGCCCGTCCTCTACTATACCGACAACAGCTCCAGTTACATCGAGAACATCATCATCCCGTATAGCGGCACGACCAGCACGAACTTCGATTACCGCTGCATTTACCTGGACATCGACAACGATCCGCCAATGGCCGGCTATCCGAAGGTGAAGATCACGAATGCGAGCGGCGTCGAAGTTCCCGGCAGTCCGTTCACGATGACAGCGATGAACAGCAATGGGTTCACCGTCGGGCGGCATTATCAGCTCCTCAAGAAGCTGCCCGCGAGCACGACCAAGTATGGATGCCAGATCATCGCCAACGACGCGCAGGGCGCCGCCGCAACCAATATCCGGCTGTGGATGTATTACTACCCGACGACGGTCACCTACGCCGGGTCGATGTGGACCGACATCACGTGCAACGCGCCCAACCCGAACCCCTCGATGACGTTCACGGTCCCGGTTTCGTTCGCCCAGTCGGTCACCGATTTCGCCTCGTCCGACGTGAGCGTGACCAACGGCTCCGTGACCGGGTTCAGCGGCTCGGGCGGGTTCTACGTGCTCACGATCACGGCCGCCGCGCAGGGCCAGGAGACCTCCGTCACGATCCCGGCCGGCGTGGCCTCGGGCAATCTCGCCTCGTCCACGATCAGCCGCGTCTGCTATCCCCCGACCGGCGCCGACGTCATCTGGGTCGGCCACGGCTACGCGAGCACCCATTACGGAACCTATGCCTATCCGTTCGACACGATGCTCGACGGCTTGAGCTGGCTGCGCTCCGGCGGCACGATCAACATCCTCACCGGTGCCAACCCCGAGGCGATCCGCATCATGATGCCCGTTCGTCTCCAATCTCACGGCGGGACCGCCCGGATCGGCTCCGCCACGGGCCTGCCGCCCCAGTAAGAAGAGCGCCGAGTGAAGGGCGAAAGAAGTCGCCCTTCACTCGCTTTTTGCCCCGCCCCGCTTGCATTGGCGGAACTCGACTTTCACGCGCCCGTTCCTGACAAATTATGTTGGGAATGAATGGTTTTGGATATATAGATGGGGTGCTTGGATGTTTGTTGTCCGGGGGGACGGGGGGTGCTCGGTTTTTATTATTAAACGGGCATCATCGATATTTGGACGGGAACAGTTCATGAAGACTTGTCTATCGGCCGTGATGATTATGTGCGTCCTGGTCGGTGCCGCCGTTGCCGCGGCCCCGGTCATCTCCGAGATCAAGGCCTCGCCGGTCAGCGGCGCGTGGGCGTGCGTCAACTGGAAGACCGACGTCGCCGCCAGCTCGTACGTCGACTATGGCCCGACGACGAGCTACGGCAAGACCGAGTCGGTCGCCTCGCTCGTCACGACGCACCAGGTCCAGCTCGGCGGCCTGACCGTCGGCACGACGTACCACTACCGCGTCCGCAGCGTCAACGGCTCGAGCCAGTCGACGACGAGCGCCGACCAGACGTTCACGACCGAGTCCGACACGTGGGGGTGCGAGAGCAACCCGACGGGCAACCCGATGGGGGGCGGCGCCGGCTACAGCCGGATCGTCAGCAAGAGCGCGACGAACGTGACAGTCGTCAGCACCGCCTCGGCGCTCAAGAGCGCGCTGAGCTCGGCCACGTCGGGCAAGATCGTCTACGTCGACGACGCGGCGGTGATCGACCTGTCGCCGCAGACCTCCTCGCTCCTGATCCCGGCCGGCGTGACGCTCGCCAGCGGCCGCGGCAACAGCGGCTCGCCCGGCGGCATGATCGTCAACGACACGTTCTGGAACAACACCACGACCAACCCGCCGATGTTCAAGACCAACGGCAACGGCGTCCGCATCACCGGCATCCGGCTCGTCGGCTCCCAGAACTCGCATTCGCGCACGCAGCAGATGTATCACGGCATCTACTCCGCCCATTCGAGCGTCGAGATCGACAATTGCGAGTTCTACGGCTTCAACTACGCCGCCATCGAGGCGGTCGTCAACAAGCCCGGTCCCTACGTCCATCACAACTACTTCCACCGCAACACGCGCCCCGGCGTCGGCTACGGCTACTGCCCGGGCTGGGGCAACGTGGCCGTCGCGGAGGGGAATATTTTCGATCACCACCGCCACTCGATCGCCGGCAACGGCACGACCGGCCAGAGCTACGAGGCCCGCTACAACCTGGTCCTCGAGCATTCGGTCAGCCATGTGTTCGACATGCACGGCGGCTACGACCGCGGCGACGGCACCGACATCGCCGGCACGACGATCAAGGTCCACCACAACACCGTGCGCAACACCGACCAGGGCGCCGTCTGCATCCGCGGCATCCCGACCGACGGCGCCTGGATCAACAACAACTGGTTCTACCGGATCCACGACAGCTGGTGCATCCGTCAGCTCGTCGACGGCAGCGACATCGGCACCTATGACCATTTTGTTGAAACAAACGACAAGTTCGGCCCGCCGTCGGCCGCGGCGGTCGATGCCCCCGACCCCGCCGCCGGCACGATGATCGGCAACTGGAAATTCGACGAGGGCTCCGGCTCGACGAGCGCCGACAGCTCCGGCAACGGCCACACCGCGACGCTGTACGAGATGACCTCGGCCAACTGGGTGACCGGCCACAGCGGCAAGGCCCTGCAGTTCGTCAGCGGCGGCAGCGAATACGCAAGCTGCGGGACGATCAGCCAGTTCGACAACATCGCGGTCGACTTCTGGTTCAAGCTCAGCGACGCGAGCGTCATCGGCCAGTACATCATCACCAACAACGTGTTCGACTTCTACTACCGCGGCGGCACCAACACGAACCTGTGGTTCCGGTTCCGCACCACCGACGGCATGGGCGGCGACGTCACCTCGTGGGCCAACAACACCGGCGTCAAGAGCTCGACCACGATCGCGGCCGGCACGTGGTACCACGTCGTCGGCACGCGCAGCGGCAACAAGATGCGCCTGTTCATCAACGGCACGCTCGAGCGCGAGCTCGACTGCCTCGCCGGTTTCACCGTCAACACCGCCAACTTCGGCCCGCTCCGGATCGGCCCGACGATGGCCGGCGTCGTGGACGAGGTGAAATACTTCACGCCGGGCGGCTCCGGCGCCACGGCCTCCGGCGGCGGCCACGCCCCGACGCTGACCTGGTCGGGCGAGGCCAACTTCACCAGCGACGGCGTCCATCCCGAGACGGGCGCGAAGGGCTCGACCTTCACGTTCCGCGTCAAGTACACCGACGCCGACAACAACCCGCCGATGATGGGCTACCCCAAGCTCCACGTCCTGCACAACGGCGTCGATTTCGAATCCTACTCGCCGATCGTGATGTTCCCGGTCGACGCGACGACCCCGTACAGCTCCGGCCGCGTCTACACGTGCAACTACCGGCTGCCGCGCGGGGCGGATTATTCGTATTACTTCGAGGCCTATGACTGGGTCGGCAACGCGGCGGCGGGCTCGGCGACGGCCCCCGTCAACGGGCCGACCGTGACCGGCGGCAACACCCTGCCGGTCCTCTACTGGGCCTGGCCCGCGACGAACTACGTCCAGAACGTGATCTACCCCTCGTCCGGGAACATGGCGACCAACTTCGATTTCCGCGCCGGGTTCATCGACATGGACAACGACGCGGCCCAGGGGGGCGGCGCCAAGCTGAAGATCACGAACTCGAGCGGCGTCGAGATCCCCGGCAGCCCGTTCTTGATGGGCGTCCAGATCAGCGACCAGCCGTGCAACGGGATCATGCACCAGCTCGTCCGGCGCTTCCCCGCCGGCAGCTACAAGTACCAGGTGGTCGCCAGCGACGCCCAGGGGGGCGCGGCGATGTCGCTCCCGGCGTCGCTGGCCAGCCTGACCGTCTCGTCCTCGACCGCGAGCTGGACCGACCTGTATTCGGGGTCGCCGTCGACGCTCACGTCCAAGACGTTCGATGTGGCGGTCTGCTTCAGCGCCTCGGTGACCGGCTTCGCCGCCAGCGACGTGACGGTCACCAACGGCACGATCAGCGGGTTCACGGGGTCGGGGTCGTTCTACGTCTTCACCGTCACGGCCAAGGACAACGGGACGGTGACGGTGAACGTGCCGGCGGGCGTGACCTCGCCGAGCATGCCCGCGGCGACCAAGATCATCACGCGCACCGTCCCCGACACCGTCATCCCCAAAAACGGCGCCGACCGGAACTGGACGGTTTACGCGGAATAAAGCCGAATCGCCGGCGAGGGCGCCGGCGCCACAGTGCATTGGGCTATTCGATCCTGAATAGCTGTTTTCGATGTGGGGCCGGCGCCCTCGCCGGCCATGCACAGTCTCAAGATGACTACCCCTTGATGACCCCGATCGGGCGGAGGCGGGCGACTTTGCGCGACAGGCCGGCGCGGTGGACGACATCGACCACCGCGTCGACATCCTTGTAGGCGGCCGGCTGCTCTTCCGACAGCCCCTTGCGCGTGTGCGAGCGGGCGACGACGCCGCGCTCGACGAGCTCGCGCAGGACTTCGGAGCTGTTGGCGTGGCGCGTGGCGGCGTGGCGGCTGAGCATGCGCCCCGCGCCGTGGCAGGTCGTCCCGAAGCTGCGCTCCATCGCCCCCGCCGAGCCGATCAGGACCCAGCTGGCCCGCCCCATGTCGCCGGGGATGAGGACGGGCTGGCCGATTTTCCTGTACATCTCGGGGATTTCGGGGTGGCCGGCGGGGAAGGCGCGCGTGGCTCCCTTGCGGTGGACGAGCAGCTCGCGATCCCCGTGGCGCTCGAACTTGGCGATGTTGTGCGCGACGTCGTAGACCATTTCGAGCCCGAGCCGCTCCCACGGCTGTTCGAAGACTCTCTCGAACGCCTCGCGCGCCTGCGCCATGAGGAGCTGCCGGTTGCACCAGGCGAAGTTGGCGGCGGCGCGCATGGCGCCGAGGTAGCGCTCGCCCTCGGGGCTGTCGATCGGCGCGCACGCGAGCTGGCGGTCGGGGACGCTGAACCCAAAGCGCTCCTCGAAGCCGCGCAGGTCGCGCAGGGCGTCCTCGCAGACCTGGTGGCCGAGGCCGCGCGAGCCGCTGTGGATCATCACGCAGATCCCCCCTTGGTGAAGCCCGAGCGTTTCGGCCGCCGCGGGGTCGACGACCTCGTCGACGATCTGCACCTCGAGGAAATGGTTGCCCGCCCCGAGCGTGCCGCACTGGCCGCGGCCGCGCGCCAGGGCCCGCTCGCTCACGCAGTCGGCGCGCGCCCCCTCGAGCCGGCCGCCGCTTTCGGTGACCGCCAGGTCGCGCTCGGTGACCAGGTCGCCCCTGAGCGCGCGCGGCCCCTCCTCGAGGATCCGCGCCATCTCCGCGTCCCTGAATTGGAACCGCCCCCCCTGGCCGACCCCCGCCGGGATCGTCGCGAACAGCGTCTCCATGAGCGTGGTGATCCGCGGCTTGACGTCGGCCAGCGTAAGGTTCGTGCGCAGGAGCCTGACGCCGCAGTTGATGTCGTAGCCGACGCCGCCGGGCGAGACGACCCCGCCCGCGGCCGGGTCGGTCGCGCACACCCCGCCGATGCAGAAGCCGTAGCCCCAGTGGATGTCGGGCATCGCCAGGCTCGCCCGCCGGATCCCGGGCAGGCAGGCGACGTTGGCGACCTGCTCGACCGAGGCGTCCCGGCGGACGGCGTCCATGATCGCCTCGTCGGCGAAGATGATGCCGTCGACCCGCATCCCGCGGCTTTCGTCGCGGGCGATGCGCCAGCTTGTCTCGTCCAGTTGCTCGATTTGGAGCTCGCTCATGCGGCTGCCTCAAATGTCGATGATCACCTGCCCGTGCCAGCCGCCGGGACGCTGTTCGAGCTGGAGCTGGTGATACGTGACCGCCTTGATGTCCAGGTAGCCCATGTGCCGGATCGGGTCGAACAGCTCGCCGAAGGCCATTGCCTCGAGCCGCGTTTCGTGGATCGCGATGTCGAATTCGACCAGCACGAGGCCGCGCGTGGAGTAGATGAAGAGCAGTTCCGAGAGCCAGTCGTGGAGCAGCGTGGGGAGGTCTTCGGCCTTGATGTCGATGTGCACGGCTTCGCGCCCCGCGACGGCTTCAGGGTTTTCGACCAGCAGGCTGGCGAAGCCGCGCCCGGCGTCGGAGAAGAGTTCGGGGGCTGTTTCCGCCTCGACGCGAAGCCCGACATCGGCGGTGTGTTCGATGATTTCAAACATGCAACTTGCCTTACCATTATTTTAACACGGCAGGGCAAGAATGCGCATATCGCCGGCTCGAATTGCTATTGATTTTCGTGCTCGGACGAAAGGTTGCTCAAGCGTTCGGCGATCCAGACCTTGATGATCGATTGCCGGGTCACGCCGAGCCTTCCGGCTTCTTTGTCGAGGGATTTGATCATCCAGACGGGAAAATCCACATTGACGCGCCGGGACTCCTGATTGGCTCGGGTGGCCCGGCTCAAGTCAAGGTGCCCCAAAATATTTTCGCCCCTGTCAAATTTTTTGTCGAGATCCTTAGCTTTCATAAAGCTCCCGCTCCTCGGCCCTGGATCGCCTGACGGAAATGATTCGAATTCGCTCTTCACGGATAGTAAATACCGCGGACCAATGTTTTTCCCGAATCCTGCCAATTGCCACGAAGCGCGACTCGTCTTGGCATCGAGCCGGGATTACGAGGAGATCGTCATCTCCCCAGAGCTTTTGCGCATCGACAAAATCTATCCCATGTTTTTTCGCATTCGCCTCGCTCTTTTGTGGGTCGAATTCGAATTCCATGGGTAAAAATTATACCTTTTTCGCAGACGCGAAACAACGCAATTCAAATGTACGAACAGGCCGGTTTGATCGAACCGGCCTGGATTTCAGTTCAAAACAAATGCCGGCGGCGCCGGTTTACTTGAGCGGCCGCAGGCCGATCCGCTCGCGCAGCCGGGTGAGGACCGCGCGCGTCGTCTGACGCGCCTTCTGGGTGTGGTCCAGAAGCATGAACTCGACCTCGCCCAGCCGCGACTCCCAGTGCGAGCGCCGCTTGCGGATCGGGTCGAGCAGGTTGTTGATCGACTCGGCCAGCGCCTTCTTGACCTCGATGTCGCCGATGCGCCCTTCGCGGTACCTCGTCTTGAAGTCCTCGACCTGGTCCTTGTTCGGGTTGAACACGTCGTGGTAGATGAAGACCGGGTTCCCCTCGACCGTCCCCGGGATGTCGGCGCGGACGCGCTTGGGGTCGGTGTACATCATACGCACCTTTTCCCAGACCGTCTTGGCGTCGTCCTTGAGGTAGATCGCATTGCCGAGCGACTTGCTCATCTTGGCCTTGCCGTCGATCCCCGGCAGGCGGCCGAAGCTGCCGACCAGCCCATCCGGCTCCTTGAGCGTCCCCTCGCCGAACATGTTGTTGATCTTGCGGACGATTTCGCGCGCCTGCTCGATCATCGGCATCTGGTCCTCGCCGACCGGGACGAGGTCCGCGTCGAAGGCGGTGATGTCGGCCGCCTGGTGGATCGGGTAGATGAGGAACCCCATCGGGATGTCGAATTCCTGCTCGCCGAAGATCCCGTTGCCGCGCTCGCGTTTTTCGCTGACCTCGCCCTTGACGGTCGGGTTGCGCAGCGCCCGCGAGAGCGTCACGTGGTTCATATAATGGACCGCCAGTTCGTGGATCTCGGGGACCATCGACTGCAGGACGAACGTGACCTTGTTGGGGTCGAGCCCGACGGCCAGGTAGTCGAGCATGACCTCGAGGGTGTTGACCTTGAGGATCTCGGGGTGATCGAAGTGGTCGGTCAGGGCCTGGATGTCGGCGATGAGGATGAACGTGTTGTATTCGTTCTGGAGCTTGACGCGGCTGGCGAGGCTCCCGACGTAATGGCCCAGGTGAAGCGGCCCGGTGGGGCGGTCGCCGGTCAGGATGGTCTTCATGGTCAAAGCCCTTTGCGGTCGGAATCGGTGGGGCAGCGTCAAGCACAACGCCCACGCGCCCAAAGCATTCCACGAAAATAAAGCCCCCTCAACGATGAAGCAAGACAAAACGCTCATTTTGGGGCCGATCTTCCCCGGGAACGCCAATCTCCTGATTGGCGATGAGGCCGTGCCCGTCCGTGTTTGTCCGTGTCCGTCCGCGCCAAGCCCAAAGATTTCCGCCAAAACGTTTGCCCCCTCCCGGCATCTAGTGTATTGGGTAGGTTCACCATGGCTTGGAACAAAAAGAAAATCGCCGTCCGGATCGCCGCTGTTGCCGCCGGCATCTTCTTTCTTTTTCTATTTTTCTCGTTCGTCTTCATCGGCCATTCCAACCGCCACTTCGAGACGTTCAAGCGCGAGCACGCCGACGCGCCGCGGATCGTGTTTGACGCGTTCGGGCCGGTTTCGCATTGGGGGCAAGAGGCCGAGAAAGAACAGGAACATGCCGCCCGTTCCGATTCCCAGACCAGCGCGGCGTTGGTTCTCGCCGACGAGATCGCCGCGATCGGGAAGGACGCCGACGCGATTTGGCATTTTTTGTATTACCAGAACCGGCCGTTCGGTTGCGCGGGGTTGGATGTCCATTTCCCCGCCGAGGAGTTCCCGGAGGAGGGGACGGCCGGTGCGCTGCGCTGCGGACCGGCGCTACGAAATCGGACGGGCCAGTATGCCGCGAAGGTTGAAAGCGGCTGGTTGCGTTATCTGCCCGCCCAACCCTACCGCGTCGACGACCGCTCGACCACGATCGTTCTCAGGTTGCCGGCGCTGCTGGACCGGGCCGAGCGCGTCCTGATGCGCGACGACTGGGCATGGCCCGACCTTGCGCGCGGCGGGGTTTATACAAGATATCTTGCCTTTTTCGATCGCCTGGGCGCGACCGCGATCCTGCGCGCGCACATGGCCGGCCGGCATGATGCCGCCTCGAAAATGTTCCTCAACCTGACGCGCCTGCGTGTTTACGCGATGCTTCAGCAATACGCCGTCTCCAGCCGCGGGCGTTATTTCCTGCCGTTATCCGAGGGCCTCATGATCGCCGCATGGCCGGAGGGGATCGTGAGCGACGGGGCGCTTGCCGAAGCGGCCAAAATGCTCTCGCAGGCGCGGCTCAACGACAAGCAGCTTCGCGCGCTTCGGGCGATGGGCGCGATGGAGTGGGACTCGGACGCGGAGTACGAGGAAATGAAACGCGGCGATCCGGCGAAAAGCGATAAACTTGGCGGCAAGATTTACCGCACGTTCGGGAGCCACGTGTATTTCGCGCTGGATGCGGGCTTTCATGCCGGCAGTACAACCGTCAGTCACCTGCTGAGTCGGCCGGTCGCCGCCGCGTGGGTCGACGGGGATGAGGCTGCATACATCGCGGCGATCGATCGGGCCACCAGCGCCAACATGCTGTTGAGAACGGTGACCCGTGATCGATTTTATTACAACGCCCAGATCATCTTCCCGCCCGACGAGGTCTTGGCCGCCGAGCATCCGTTCAACGAGGGGCTCGACGAGCTTCAGGTCTTCATCGGCGTGGCGCGGTATCGAAACGCCCACGGCGGCCGCTACCCTGAAAACATGCAGGACATGGCGCCGTATGTCGATCCGGCGGTCCTGGCGCGCGGCGCGTGGGGGGTGATGCGCCTGCCCGCGGGCACCTACGCCGGCCGCGTGATTTATGGCGACACCCCGCTTTCGAAGGACGACAAGGAATACAACGACGCGCTCGAGAAATTCTGGGAGAAAAACCACCGGCTGCCCGACGCCCCCCGCGAGCTGTGCACGACCGGCCTGCGCGACGAGCTGACATCAAAGACCCAGTCCTATTTCATCCCGCTCGTCGAGCGCCCGATCATCTTCAAGGCCTCGCGCGATTCGGTCCGCCGAGCCTTCTTGGAATGGGACAAAGAGTTTCCGCCCAACGCCGAGCTGCTGGCCCACATGAGCCCCGGCCAGGATCGCCTGCCGACGCTGCGCGTCCAAGCCGCCTGGCCCGAGCCCGAACTCGCCCGGCCGGACATCCTGAAGCTCATTAATCAACATTAAGTTCGTAGTCCCGCCTTCAGGCGGAATAACCGCGCCAGACGTGTTCCGCCTGAAGGCGGGACTACGAACCTTTTCGCGCTTTTGCGCCAAATGGCCGGTGTGGTATGGTCGTTCCACATCTGCGGGCATATTGAAAAAATGGCAACGGCAAGCAGTCCCACAACACGACCGACATCGACCAACCGGGCGCTCGACCTGTGCGCGGCGGCGCTGCTCGTCGCGATCTCCGTGCTGATTTACCTGCCGGCGCTCAACGGCCGGTTCCTGTGGGACGGCCCGCTACTGATCCATGACAACGTGCTCCTGCGCGACCTGCGCGGCCTGTGGCGGATCTGGACGACGACCGGGAGCATGCCGGCCGAGGAGCATTACTGGCCGTTGCAATACACGTTCCTGTGGGCGGAGTGGCAGCTCTGGCGGGATTGGACGGCCGGCTATCACGCCGTCAACATGGTGCTCCACGGCGCCGTGGGGATTCAGATCTGGCGGCTCATGCGGCGGCTCGCGCTGCCGGGGGCGTGGATCGCCGCGGCCGTGTTCGTGGCGCATCCCGTCCACGCGGAGGTCGTGGCGTGGATCTTCAGCGTCAAGGACCTGCTCGCCACGCTCCTGTCGCTCGTCGCGGCCGAGTTTTACCTGAACCACCAGGACCGGGGCGGCCGGCGCTGGCTGGCGGCGACGGGGGCGGTCATCGTCGCCGCGATGCTGATCAAATCCTCGCCGACGATGCTGCCGGTTGCGCTGGGGATCCTGACTTGGTTCCGCCGCGGGAAAGTCGGCCGGCGCGACCTGGCGAGCCTGGGCGCTCTTGCCGCGATCACGGCGGCGCTGGCGCTGGCCGACATGCATATCGTCAATATGAACAACATCGGCAGGATGCTGCCGGTCCCGAGCCTGCCGGAGCGGCTCCTGCAGTCGGGCATGGCGTTCGGGCTCTACCTGAGCAAGCTGATCCTGCCGGTTGGCCTCTCCCCGGTTTACCCGCAGTTTCATTACTCGGCGTGGAACCCGGCTCACTGGCTGCCGCTGGCGGCGGCGCTGCTGGTCACGGCGATCTTTTGGCTGGTGCGCGACCGGACGGGGCGCGGGCCGCTGGCGGCCTGGCTGTTTTACGGCGTGACGCTCGGGCCGGCGCTCGGGATCGTTTATTTTGGTTTTCTGGTGAAGTCGCCGATCGCGGACCGCTATCAGTACCTGCCCAGCATCGGGCCGATCGTGGGGGTGGGGGCGCTGGCGGGGATGTGGATCCGCGGCGCGGCGCCGGCGCGGCGCGCGATCCGGTGCGTTCCGGTCGCCTTGGTGTTGGTTGCGCTGGCGGCGGGGACGTGGCGGCAGGCCGGGTTTTACCGCAGCGAGGCGACGTTCTTTGGCCGGGCCCTGGAGTTTGCGCCCGAATCCCCCGTGGTTTACTACAACCTGGGCTCGATGGCCTGGCTGCAGCGGCGCTACGCCGATTCGGAGCGTCTGCTGGCCGAGGCCTACCGGCTCGCCCCCACCGACAGCAAGACCATCTACAGCCTGGGCCGGGCGATCGCGAGCCAGGGGAAGACGCGCGAGGCGATTGACTTCTACCGCCGGAACATCGATGCGGGGTGCGTTTCGCCGAACGTCTGGGCGAATTTGGCGTGGCTGCTGGCGACGGCGCCGGACCCTGCCGTCCGCGACCCGCGGCAGGCGCTGGCGGTGGCGCGGGAGTGCGTGGCGCGGTTGCCCGAGCCCGAGGCCGAGGCCTGGAATGCCCTGGCCGCGGCGCAGGCCGCCGCCGGCGATCCGGGGCTTGCCGCCCGGACCGCCCGCGAGGCGCTGCGGATCGCCACGGCGGACAACGATCGGTACTTTGTGAATAAAATCGGGAAGACCATCCCGGTCTACGACGCGGGAAAGCCTTACATCGAGGCTCCGGGGGAGTGAGGCGCCGGTTTCGATCGGCATGTGGTCGGGGTCCGGATGCGGCGGCGGGCGCCCGCGCGGTAGGCGTAGGCCTTGAGGTTATCCGGCCGCGTGTTCATCCGGAACGGGCGGCAGAACGCTTCCAGGTCCTGGCCGATGTCACCGGCCATTCAATCGCCTTTGGATGATGAAGACTTCGGCATGGCCGTTTTTTGTGCAAGAAGTTCGCAAATTCAAACCGGCCGGGACTCCCCAACAACAGCTTTCGCGCTTTTGCCCCAAATGGCCGGTGTGGTATGGTCGTTCCACATCCGCGGGCATATTTAAAAAAATGGCAACGGCAAGCAGCCCCACAACACGACCGACATCGAGCAACCGGGCGCTCGACCTGTGCGCGGCGGCGCTGCTCGTCGCGATCTCCGTGCTGATTTACCTGCCGGCGCTCAACGGCCGGTTCCTGTGGGACGATCCGATCCTGATCCATGACAACGTTCTCCTGCGCGATGTGCGCGGGCTGTGGCGGATCTGGACGACTGTGACCAGCATACACGCCGAGGATCATTACCGTCCGCTTCAATACACATTGCACTGGGTGGAGTGGCAGCTCTGGGGCGGCCGGACGACCGGCTATCACGCCGTCAACATGCTGCTGCATGGCGTCGTTGGGATTCAGATCTGGCGGCTGATGCGGCGGCTCGCACTGCCGGGCGCGTGGATTGCCGCGGCCCTGTTCGTGGCGCATCCGGTCCATGCCGAGGCGGTCGCGTGGATCTTCAGCGTGAAGGATCTGCTGGCGACCGTATTTTTCCTGTTCACGGTCGAAATGTATTTGAATCGCGAGGAGCGCGGCGGCGTCGGGTGGCTTGCGGCCGCGGCGGTGGGCGCGGCTGCCGCCATGCTGGTTAAAACCACGGCCGTGCTGATGCCATTCTCGATCATGATCCTGGTGTGGTACAGGCGCGGCCGGATCGGGTCGCGCGACCTTGTCAATCCGGCTGTGCTGGCGGCGGTCACGTTTTCGATTTCCCTGTTCGACATGTACGTGGTTCGAATCAACAATATCGATGTTCAGCTTCAGATCCCGAGCTTCCCGGAGCGATTGGTCCAGTCCGGCATCGCCTTGGGGATGTACCTGGGCAAACTGATCGTGCCGGTCGGGCTCTCCCCGATTTATCCGCAATTTCAGTATTCGCTCGGCAACCCGATTCACTGGTTGCCGCTTGCGGCGGCGCTGGTTGTCACCGTGATCCTGTGGCTTGTGCGTGACCGGGTCGGGCGCGGGCCGCTGGCGTGCTGGCTGTTTTTCGGCGTGATGATTGGGCCGGCGCTCGGGATTCTGTATTTCGGGTTTCTTGAAAGGACGCCGATCGCCGATCGCTATCAGTACCTGCCCAGCATCGGGCCGATCGTGGGGGTGGGGGCGCTGGCGGGGATGTGGATCCGCGACGCGGCGCCGGCGCGGCGCGCGATCCGGTGCGCCCCGGTCGTGCTGGCGCTGATTGCCCTGGCGGCGGGGACGTGGCGGCAGGCCGGGTTTTACCGCAGCGAGGCGACGTTCTTTGGCCGGGCCCTGGAGTTTGCCGAATCCCCCGTGGCCTACTACAACCTTGGCTCGATGGCCTGGCTGCATAAGCGTTACGCCGAAGCGGAGCGGTTTTTAACCGAGGCGTACCGGCTCGAGCCCACGGACGGCAAAACCATTTATGCCTTGGGCCAGGCGATCGCGAGCCAGGGGGAAACGCGCAGGGCGATCGATTTTTACCGCAAGGTGATCGATTCGGGGTGCGTTTCGCCGAACGTCTGGGCGAACCTGGCGTGGCTGCTGGCGACGGCGCCGGACCCCAAGGTGCGCGATCCGCAACAGGCGCTCGCGCTGGCGCGGGAATGCGTGGGCCGGGCGCCCAAGCCCGAGGCCGAGACCTGGAACGCCCTGGCCGCGGCGCAGGCCGCCGCCGGCGACCCGGGGCTTGCCGCCCGGACCGCCCGCGAGGCGCTGCGGCTCGCCACGGCGGACAACGATCCGTACTTTGTGAAAAAAATCGGGAAGACAATCCCGGTCTACGACGCGGGAAAGCCCTACATCGAGACTCCGGGTGAGTGATGCCCCGGTTTTGATCGGCATCCGGATTGGGAAAAAAGGCACAATTGCCCGGCGCGGGTTTCGCCCCGTGTGGTCGGGGTCCGGCGGCGGCGGCCGCCGCCCGCGCGGCCGCAAAAACCGGGCAAATTTTCGCGCCGGGGCAATAACGCGACCTTGACACTGGGCTGTCCGTTGTCCGAAACTACGGGTTCCAGTTACGTCAGGCAGACTACGGACCGTCTGCGGACGGCTCACAGATAATTCGCAAGGAGTCAAGATGATGGGAAAGATGCTCGCTGTCAATGGCGGACCCAAGGCGTTCACGGGTCAACTGCCGACCTGGCCGATTTTCGGCAAGGAAGAGGAAGAGGGGCTGCTTAAGGCCCTGCACAGCGGCCATTGGGGGCGGCAGGAAGGGGATTCCGTCGTCGCGAAATTCGAGCAGCGCTTCGCCGAGGCCCACGACTGCAAGTACGGCGTCGCCTGCACCAACGGCACCGTCGCGCTGAAGCTGGCCTGCATGGCCGTCGGCGTCGAAGCCGGCGACGAGGTCATCGTCACGCCGTTCACGTTCCTGGCCACCGCCAGCGCCGTCATCGAGGCCAACGCCACGCCGATCTTCGCCGACATCGAGCCGGACACCTATAACATCGACCCCAAGTCGGTCGAGAAGCTCATCACGCCGCGCACCAAGGCGATCATCCCGGTCCACCTGGGCGGCCTGCCCGTCAACCTGGACGCCATCATGGCGATCGCCAAGAAGCACGGCCTGCGCGTCATCGAGGACTGCTGCCACGCCCACGGCGCCAAGTACAAGGGCAAGTCGGTCGGCTCGTACGGCGACATCGGCGTCTTCTCGTTCCAGTCCTCCAAGAACATGTCGTGCGGCGAGGGCGGCGCCCTCGTCACCAACGACAAAGAGCTCCATCACCTCCTGTTCTCGTTCCACAACTGCGGTCGCGAGCCGGGTCACCCCTGGTACCGCCACTTCCGCGCGGGCGGCAACTACCGCCTGAGCGAGTTCGTCGGCGCGATCCTCCAGGCCCAGCTTGACCGCCTCGAGGACCAGACCAGCCGCCGCGACGCCAACGGCCGCTACCTGGCCTCGCTCCTGGAGAAGATCCCGGGCCTGAAGACCCAGGCGATCTCGGCCGACGTCACGCGCCACGCCTACCACCTGTTCGTGATCCGCTACGACGCCTCGGTCTACGGCGTCCCGCGCGAGGTCCTCGTCGACGCGGCCAAGGCCGAGGGGATCCCGCTGGCGCTCGGCTACCCGATCGCTCTGTATCAGCAGCCGATGTTCCGCGAGGCCGTCTTCGGGCCGTTCACGGGCTGCTTCATCGACCACCCGAAGCTCGACTACAAGCAGACCAAGTGCCCGGTCTGCGACAACGCCTGCGCCAACGAGGCGCTGTGGCTGCTGCACCAGAACCTGCTTGGCGACAAGAGCCAGATGGACGCCATCGCGGCCGTCTTCCAGAAGCTTTACGACAATCGCGGGGAACTGGCTGAATTCGCGGCGCAGAAAGCGAAGGCGTAAGCCATGAAAATCGGAACCGCTGTCACCGACATCACCCCGTCCAAAACGGTCGACCTGGCCGGCTACGGCGGGCGTATCCAGCCCATGACGGGCATCCACGACCACCTGTTCGCCCGGGTGCTCTACATGCGCAACGATGTCGGCCAGCGGCTCCTGTGGATCCACACCGACCTCGTCGCCCTGACCCGCGCGTTCGTCAGCGACATCGAGGCGACCCTGCTCCTGCGCCACGGCCTCGTCCGCAACGAGATCGTCGTCTCGGTCACGCACACGCATTCGGCCCCGACGACGATCCCGCTCATCAACTGCGGCGAGATCGACCCGGAGTACATGGTTTTCCTGCGCGGCAAGGTCCTCGAGGCCGCGTCCATGGCGGTCGCCGCCCCGGCCGAAGAGGTCGAGCTCGTGGCCGGCACCGGCGCCTCCAACGTCTCGATCGACCGCCGCAAAAAGAACCGCCCCGAGCTGGAGGGGCACGTTGATCCGCGGATCGGCATCATCGGGTTCCGCCGCCCCGACGGCACCTGGGCCGCCATCCTGGCCAACTACGCGATGCACAACGTGATGCTGCCCTACGACAACCGGATCCTGAGCGCCGACGTCGCCGGCTACGTCCAGACCGGCCTCCAGAAGAGCCTGCCCGGCAACCCGCTGATCCTGTTCACCAACGGGGCGTGCGGCAACATCAACCCGCGCCTCAAGACCTGCAACTTCGACGAGGTCGAGGCGCTGGCGAACGAACTGGCGGGCGACACGGCCGCGGGGCTCAAGAACTGCGTGCCGATCAAGGACGAGTCGATCCGGTCGGTGGCCGAGACCCTCGCGCTGCCGCTCGACGGCCTCGAGCTCAGCACGAAGTTCGCCAACCAGTACCTGGCCGAGGTCGACGACAAGAACCAGAAGGTCAACGCGATCGCCAACACCGAGGAGAGCTACATCAAGAACCGCCTGATCGACGCCGGCTACAGGTGGCTCGAGACGACCGCCCGGGCCGCCGCGGCGGGGACGATCGACTTCTTCAAGCCGCTCGAGATCCAGGCCATCGCCATCGGTCCGGTCCGGATCGTGTGCGGCGGGGCCGAGGTCTTCTCGAAGGTCCGCGAAGAGATATCCGAGAAGGCCGGCTGCGACGTGACGTTCGTCGGCTACACCGGCGGCGACTGCGGCTACCTGGCCACCCGCGAAGCGTTCGCCGAGGGGGGCTACGAAGTCGACATGTCGCACCTCTTCGAGCCGGCCCGGATGCGCAACGCCCCGGGCGGTTTCGAACTGCTCCGCGACAAGGCCGTCGAGCTGCTCAAACAGCTCGACTGAACCGTTCCCAACGCCAAATGCCAAGCGCCGGGTGAGCCCTCACCCGGCGCTTTTCATTCCCCGACCGGCAATTTGGAAGTCTCGTGGTTGTCATCGATTTCTTTTCTTGTGATATGTCCTTTGGGTTCTCTCACCGCGCGTTTCTTATTTCTCCTCCTTGAACCCCTCATTGGACACGCTCCCGATAAAAAAGAACCCGCCCTCATCGAATCCCACCGCGACCGGGCATTGCTGCTCGCCGAAATCGTGTTCGATTGTCTTCATCGCCGCCACCAAGGCAAATCGCGTAAGCAGCGCGGCATAGCCGAGAGTCAGAAACGTAAACGCATCATGGCTGCCTTTTGCTTTGTGCTCTTCGCTCGAAATCTGGTCCAGCACGGGCGAAGGGGCGTATCGCCACTCCGGGAAATACCGCGGCCGGACCGCCCAGTCGATCGAGTACCGTTTCTCCGCATCATAGCGGTCACTTCCGGCGATGTATAATGTCGCGTAGCTGCTCTTTGTCTTTTGTTCCAGTCGTTCGAATATACCAAACCATAAGGCATTGATTTCTTTCGGCGGCGGCTCCTCTTTAAAGCCCTTGACCAGCCAGTCGACGTGCGATTTCAAATCCTTTTTTACATCCAGCTCCGCAAGGGCATCCCAAGCGCGCGACTTCTGCTTCTTTTTGGCGGCGGCCAGAAGCGCCTGCCAGCCATCCTCGATCGTTTTGGCGGCCTCGAGCAATTTACGGTACGTGTTCCCGGGTTTTTCGGGCGTTTCCGCGCCCGCCCCGCCAGCCTCGGGATAGACGCGCTCTCTGCCATCCATGCAGCCGGGCTTGGCGTCTGAATAGAAATTATCGAAGCCGAGCCCGGTAAATCCCGCGGCGATCAGTTCCTCGGCCAGATCGGCGCGCATGAAAAATGATCTGAAATCGCCCCCTTTTTCATTTCCGACGATCATCGCCGCGTGGCCGGATTTCGAAATCGCGTTCAGGTCGAATTTGCGCAGCCCCTGCTGCGCCGACACGAACTTTTTAAAAATGACCGCGTGATAGCCGGTCTCCTTGCGCTTTTCATCCCAGCGAAGCTCGACCGGAACAAAATCCAAGTCGTCGCCGGCGCACGCTTTCAGAAATATCATCAGCCGTTCGCTGACAATCAGATCCGATAGCGCCCGCAAGCAATCCCACAGCGGCCCGTCGACGATCACCCTGGCCCAAACGCCTCCCTTCAGTTTTTCAACCTCGCGCTCTTCAGCCCTGGTTTCCGGCGTCTCATCGAGCATCAAAACCGCCCCATTGACGCCCGCTTTTTTTGAGTAATCGTCTCGCAGGTTCCATCGATAATACACCTGATCCGCTTTCGAATTATTCATCGCGCATGTTCTCCAATCCAAAATTGCGGGAAAGTAAAAATCATTTCCCAAATCGGATTAGCGCTCAATATTTTTCTCCCTCGCAGCCCCCCATGGCGGAACCATTTTTGTTCATAGGGGGGGCTGAATATTTTCGTTATTATAAGTGCCACGTATTGGACGGCATGGCGGCTGTCTTGTAGAATCCTTATATTAAATCGCGAGGAATCGCCTGAATTCTACAGCTCATCGTGCGAGGACAATCATGAAAATCGGAACCGCGAGAATCGACATCACCCCGACCGCCACGGTCGACCTGTCCGGCTACGGCGGGCGCGTCCAGCCGATGACGGGGATCCACGACAAGCTGAGCGCCCGGGCGCTCTACATGGTCAACAAGGCCGGCCAGCGCCTGCTGTGGCTACATGCCGATATCGTCGCCGTCTCCAACGAAACGGCCGACCTGATCAAGGCGGCGCTGCTGGCGCGGCACGGCCTCGCGCCCGAAGAGATTGTCGTCTCGGCGACGCACACGCACTCGGGCCCGGCGACGATCAACCTGGTCAACTGCGGCCAGATCGACCCCGCCTACATGGACTATTTCCACAAGCAGCTCCTGACCGTCGCGGCGCAGGCCCTTCGCGAAACCGAGGAGGTCGAGCTCGTCGCCGGCGCCGGCAGCTCCGACGTCGCGATCGACCGCCGCCACAAGCTCAACCCCGCCTTCTCGGCGCACACCGACCCGTATCTGGGCGTTGTCGGCTTCCGGCGTCCGGGCGGCTCGTGGGCGGCCGTGCTCGCCACTTACACGATGCACAACACGATGCTCGACTACTACAACCGCGAGCTCAGCGGCGACGTCGCCGGGCACGTGGAGACCTTCCTCGAGGACTTGCT
The DNA here is from genome assembly GCA_039683515.1 of Candidatus Sumerlaeia bacterium. Classification (GTDB taxonomy): domain Bacteria; phylum Sumerlaeota; class Sumerlaeia; order MVZB01; family MVZB01; genus JAJFUE01. The sequence continues at coordinate 54,729 of JBDKRG010000044.1, forward strand.
GCCGGGCAGCCCGACGGTGATGTTCACGAACGGCCCGTGCGGCAACAACAACCCGCCGCAGAAAACCGGCGATTTCGCGCTCGTCGCCGAGGTCGCCCAGAAGCTTGTGGCCGCCACCGCCGAGGCGCTCGAGGCGGCCAAGCCGGTCGCCGACGAGACGATCCGCACCGAGCTCAAGACGCTGCCGCTGCCGCTCGACTCGATCGAGAGCAGCACCGAGCTGACCAAGAAGTATCTCGGCGAAATCGACGGCAGCGACCTCAAGATCAAGGCGATCGCCAACACGCAGGACGACTACATCAAGAACCGCCTGATCGACGCGGCCAAAAAATGGCTCAGCACGACCGCCGAAGCCGCCGAGGCCGGCGCGATCGCCCACTACATGCCGGTCAGCATCATGGCGATCGGCATCGGACCCGTCCGCATCGTCTGCGCCGCCGCCGAGGTCTTCTCGTGCATCCGCCAGCAGATCTCGGAAAAGTTCGGCCGGGACGTGACGTTCGTCGGCTACGCCAACGGCTACAACGGCTACGTCGCCACGCAGGAGGCCTTCGCCGAAGGCGGCTACGAGCCGAGCATGTCGCACATCTTCGCCCCCGCGCGCCTGCGCAACGCCCCCGGCGGCTTCGAGCTGATCCGCGACACGGCCATCGAGCTGCTGAAGAGTCTGTAGTCTTGTCAGCAGGTCGCTTCGGCCCGAAGCGACATGGAATTAAAAGTGCCGGACGGCCCAACAGCCGCCCGGCACGTTTGCTTCAGAGTCGGGTCGCAGACCCGACCTACCATGATTTTTCTGCACCGCCGCATGCATCGCATGTAAACTATCTATGTGACGCAAAACCTGTCCGCAGGAGGCCTGCCGTGTTCAGCAGCGATCGTCGCGAGTTGTGCGTCGGGGCGTTTTTGCTTCGCCTGGGGCTGGGCGTGCTGATGCTTTACGCCGGGGCGGCCAAGTTCATGAACGGCCTGCCCAAGTTCCATCAGTCAATGGAAGCCATGTTCGGGGCGACGTGGATGCCGGGGATCATGTGGCGGCCGTATGCCTACGCGATCCCCTACGTTGAGATCGTGCTGGGCGTGCTTCTGATCGTCGGCGTCTTGCGCTTCTGGGTCGGGATCGCCACGGCCCTCTACATCCTGGGCCTGGCGTTCGGGATGCAGGTCATGCAGCAGCACGCGACCGTCGCCAACAATTACGTCTATTTCGCGATGGCCGTGGCCTACGTGATCCTGAGCCGGTATGACGGCTGCTGCTGGTGCTGCCGCGAGTGCCTCAAGCGGGCCGATTCGGCGTCAAAGACCGATCGACCTGCCGCTTGAAAGTTGCCCGCGATTGCGATTACGATAGCGAGCACGGGCACGAGCACGAATGGCCGGCGAGGGCGCCGGCCCCACAGCGGAGGTAGAGTCATGCAGGCGGAAGCGCCGTGGCGAGTCGGGCAGGGTTTTGACGTCCATCAGTTCGCCGAGGGGAGGCGGCTGATCCTGGGCGGCGTGCAGGTCGAGCACCCGCTCGGCCTGGTCGGCCACAGCGACGCGGACGTCCTCGCCCACGCGATCACCGACGCCCTTCTTGGCGCCGCGCGGCTCGGCGACATCGGCCAGCATTTCCCCGACACCGACAAGCAGTGGAAGGACGCCGACAGCTTGGAGCTGCTTGCGTTCGTGACCGGCCTGCTCGAGGAGCGCCGGTGGGGGATCGTGAACATCGACGCGACGGTCGTCGCGCAAAAGCCTCGCCTGGCGTCGTATCTGCCCCAGATGAGCGAGCGCCTCGCCGCCGCGATGCACATCGATCCCGAGCGGGTGAACCTGAAAGCGACGACCACCGAGCGGCTCGGGTTCACCGGCCGCGGCGAAGGGATCGCCGCCATGGCGACGGCGCTGATCGGGAAACTGGAATGAGTTACTATCCGTCAGAATCTTGTGTTGCTGACAAGATTTCTGAACAGGAGGCAACGAAGGCAACAGAGACATGATCCGCCCAAAAAATTCTCCGTTCCCTCCGTTGCCTCCTGTTCATTGCCAGTCTTCAAGAATTTCTCTGCACCTCCGCCAAACTCTGCATCTCTGCGGCAAAATATTTTTTGTGCTTTTTCGTGTGTTCACTTTCGTGCGTTTCGTGACTGCATTTGTTTTGTTGTTTGGTTGCGGCTACTCCGATATCACCTGAAATGGCACCCGCCCGAGATCCCGTCGCGCGAATATAGGATTTGCCACAGCTGCGCATACCGCGCGCGGAAGTTGCCGGCGCACGAGAGCAGGTAATAGTTCCACATCCGGCGGAAGCGCTCGCCGTAGCGCGTCTCGAGCCTGTCCCAGTTGCGCTCGAAGTTGTCGTGCCAGGCCATGAGCGTGCGGTCGTAGTGCGGGCCGATGCTGTGCCAGTCCTCGAGGATCAACGACCCCTCGGCGGCGGCGGCGACCTGGCTGGCCGACGGGATCACGCTGTTGGGGAAAATGTAGGCGTTCATCCACGGGTCGATGTAGGTGGCCGGCTCGTTGCGCCCGATCGTCTGCAGCAGGAACCGGCCGCCCGGCCGCAGGCAGCGGCGCACCACTTCGAAGAGGGCCCGGTAATTGCGCGGGCCGACGTGCTCGATCATGCCGATCGAGGCGATCCGGTCGAAGCCGTGATCGGGGTCGAGGTCGCGGTAGTCGAGCAGCCGGATCTCGACCGGCAGCCCCTCGCAGCGCTTTTGGCCCAGCTCGGCCTGCTCGCGCGAGACGGTGATCCCCACGCCGCGGGCTTCATGGCGCTCGGCCGCGAACCGCAGCAGGCTCCCCCAGCCGCAGCCGATGTCGAGGAGCCGCATGCCGGGCTCCAGGTCCAGCTTGCGGCAGATCAGCTCGAGCTTGGCTTCCTGGGCCTCGTCCAGGTTCGCGGCGTTCTCCCAGTAGGCTCCGCTGTAGACCATGCGCCGGTCGAGCATCGCTTCGAACAGGTCGTTGCCGAGGTCGTAGTGGCGCCGGCCGATCTCGAAGGCGCGCGACCGGCGCTGCAGGTTGGTCAGGCGCGAGCGGATGTGGCTCCACAACTCGACGATCCCCAGGCGTCTCAGCCGGGGGTAGGGGTTCGTCCGCATCAGGCGGTGAAAGAACTCGTCGAGGCGTTCGCATTTCCACTGGCCATCCATCCAGGCCTCGCCCAGGCCGAGCGAGCCCCGCGCGCGGACGCGGTCGAGGACGCCGGCGTCGAGCAGATGCGGGTCCCACGGGCGGCTGCCGCCCAGCCGGATATCCGCCTCCTCGAAGAGTTCCATGAGCGTCGATTCGAAGCGGCCGGCCTTGCGCGGGCGGGTCCGGGCCGCCGGGCCGGGCGCGCGCAGGGTCTGGACAGGGGATTTCATGCAATCCCTCCAGCGAGTCATCGTACCGTTTGACCAGATTATACAGCGGACGGGGCGGGATTGAGAAAACAATGGTTTGTTTTTGCTGTTAACGATTGATTCATGGGCATTTATGACCCAGGTCGGGAATTCGGGCGAAGAACGGCGCAATCAAAGCTAATCCGGGGGGGCGGGGATGTCGAAAAACTATGAGATGGGATACTCGCCGGATGGGGCGATCGAGTTGACGCGATGAAAGATGAGAGATGAGAGATGAAACGATAACAGATGAAAGATGACTGTTTGTCTCCCCGATTTTTCTCATCTTTCATCTCTCATCGCTCATCTCGTGAATGAATATGGCCGATTTGCAGGCAATTCTTCAGCAGATCAATCAAATGATCGATGGCCACGCCTTCGCTCGGCTGATCGATTATTTCCCCGACAAGATTCAGGTCAGCGGCTCGAGCCTCAAGTGCTTCTGCCCGGTCCACCACGAGCTCGCCTTCCGCTCGCTGATCATCAACCTGCGCAACAACACCTACAAATGCATGATGAAGCACTGCCCGTGCTTCGAGGGCGGGACGCTCGTCCAGTTCTGGTCGATCTACAAGCAGATGGAGCCGGTCGAGGCCGCGCTGGAGCTGAGCGAAAAGCTGAACCTGTCGGTCGACGTCGAGATGCTCAAGCGGCTCGGGACGGAGTACGCCGACAAGGCCAAGGCGGCGCTCAAGGCCGGGGACGTGGCGCAGGCGCGCGCGATGATCGACTCGGCGCTGTCGCTCGACACGAAGAACCAGAAGCTGCGCCTGTTTTCGGCGCAGGTGCGCGAGGCCGAGGGCCGGGCCGACCAGGCGCTCGAGGAGCGGCTCGCGGTGCTGGACGGCATGCTCGCCGCCGAACGGCTCGAGGACGCGCGCAAGCTGCTCAAGACGCTCAACAAGGCCGCGCAGCCAAACCAGGCCGGCCTGATCGAGCGCGAGATTGCGATCGCGCGGCTCGGCGAGGACGGCGAGACCCTTGCCGACGCGCTGGCGAGGCTGGCCGGGTGCCGCCGCCAGGAAGGCGCGCTCGACGCGGCGATCGCGGCGATGGAGGAGGTCATCCGCCTCAAGCCCCAGGACCGGGCGGCGCTGGCGGCCCTGGCCGATGATTATGCGGCCGCGGGCAACCAGGAGCCGCACTTCAGGGCGCTCGAGGCCCTGGCCGATCTTCACCGCGCCGCCGGCGACATCGACGCGCTGCTGGACGTGCTTGGCCGGCTCACGCAGATGCGCCCGGAGGACTATGCGGCGCGCGAGAAGCTCATCGAGGCGCTCGACCAGGCCGGCCGCGCCGAAGAGGTCCGCGCCCGCCGGCTTCACCTCGTCGAGGAGTACGGCCGCCTGGGCCAGCACCGGCACGCCGAGCGGCTGCTCGGGCAACTGATCGAAGCCGAGCCGGAGAATATCGAGCTCAAGCGGCTGCAGGCCGACCTCGTCCGCCAGAGCGGCGACACGGACCGGGCCGTGAAACTCTACCGGGCGCTGGCCGCGTCGGCCGCCGAGGCCGGCCAGGCCGAGATGGCGCAGGAATTCTACGGCCATGCGCGGACGCTCGACCCGGCCAATCCCGAGCTGCGCCTCGAGCTGGCCGACTGGAAACTGGCGAGCGGCGACACCGACGGCGGGATCTTCGAGCTGTTCAGCCTGGCCGATTTCTATTTCGAGGCGGGGCGCAACGACGAGGCGCGCGGCCTGCTCGACCGCATCGCGGGCCTGGTCGGGACCGACCTGGACAAGCGGCTGCGCATCGGCCGGTGCCTCGAGAACAACGGCCTGGAGGCCGAGGCGTGCGAGGGCTACCACGCCCTGACCCGCGCCTTGATCGAGGAGAAGCGGCTCGAGGCCGCGCAGGTCGTCTGCAAGGAGGCGCGCCGGCTCCAGCCGCGCCGGCTCGAGACGCTCGACCTGCGCGTCGAGATCGAACTGGCACAGGGGCGCAAGCTCGAGGCGATCGAGGCGTGCCGCCAGACCGCGCGCGCGTGCCTGGCCGGCAAGGAAGACGAAGCCGCCGAACAGATCCTGAAGCGCGGCATCAAGATCGACCGTTGCGAGACGTCGATCAAGACGGACCTCGCCAAACTCTACGAGAAGCAGGGTCGGCGGCCGCTGGCGTCGGAGCAGTGGATCGAGATCGCCCTGGTGCGGCGCGCGCAGGGGGACCAGAAGGGTTCGAACGAGGCGGTCCGCGAGGCGCTGCGGCTGACCCCGGACAACCGCGAGGCGCGCGTGATGCTCGCCGAGGGGCTCGCCGGCGCCGGCCAGACGCGCGAGGCGCTCGAGCTGTGGAAGGAACTGGCCCGCGAGGTCTCCGGCGGCGACGCCGAGATCGCCGGGACGATGCGGCTCATCCAGAACGGCCTCGAGCTGGCGCCCAACGACAGGGAACTGCTGGGGATCGCCGGCCGGATGCTCCTGGCCACGCAGGGCCCGGCCGCCGCGCGGATTTACGTCGAGCACTGGCTCGACACGTTCGAGACGCAGCCCGACCCGGTCGGCGCGATGGCCGCGTGGCGGCTGGCCGTCGAGCATTATCCGGACGATGTGGCCTGGCGGCGGCGGCTGGCTTCGATGCTCCTCGCCGACGGCAACCGGGACGAGGCCGCCGAGCAGTTCGAGAAGCTGCGCGAGGTCATGGCCGGGGCGGGCGCCGAGGCCGAGGCGGTCCACGAGGTGCTCGAGCAGCTGGTTCAGCTCAGGCCCGGCCGGGCCGACCTGCGGCGCGACCAGGCCGAGTCGCTCATCGGGCTGGGCCGCGCGCGCGAGGCGGTGGCGATCCACGAGGAGCTCGGGGAGCAGGCGATTCGCAACGGCGACCTGGAGGACGGGCTCGCCGCGCTCGAGCGCGCGCTCGAGTTCGTCCCCGACGACGCCGCGCTGATCGAGAAGACCGCGCGGCTGTGCGAGCGCACCGGCCACAACGACCGCGCCATGGAGCACTACGAACGGCTCGCCGAGATCGGCCGGCGCCACTCGGACCGCTCGCGCACGATGCGCGTCCTGGAGAAGCTGCTGGCGTTCAACCCCGACCGGCGCGACCTGCGCGGGGAACTGGCCGAGATTTACCTGGCCGAGGGCGACCTCGACCGCGCCATCGAGCAGCACTACCGGCTCGCCCAGACCTGCCCGGAGGGGCCGGCGGGCGCGGTCGCGATCTGCCGGCGGCTGCGGCAGCTGGCTCCGGAGTTCGTCCCGGGGCGCGAATTGCTGGTTGACGGCCTGATCGCGGCCGGCCAGGCCGACGAGGCCCGCCAGGAGCTGGACGCGTTGGGCGACCTGGCGCTCGGGGCCGGCCAGCTCGACCGGGCCGAGAATTATTTCCGCCGCGTGCGCGAAGTCGCGCCCGACGACATCGGCGGGCAGGAGCGGCTGGCCAAGCTGCTCGAGGCGCGCGGCAAGCTGGAGGAGGCGGCCGACGCCTTCGCCGAAGTTCTTGAAATTTACGAGGCCCACGGCGAGGTCGCGCGCTCGCTCGAAGTCATGCAGAAGCTGCGCCAGCTCAAGCCGGACGACGTCAAGCTGCGCACTCGCCTGGCGCGCAAGCTGACGGAGGCGGGCGAGCGGCGCGAGGCGGCCGACGAATGGCTGGCCCTCGTCGAGCTGACGGCCCCGTTCAAGAGCCGCAAGCACCTGGCGGCGATCCTCGATGAGGCCAGGCCGATTTTCGCCGAGGACTGGCCGTGGCGGCTGGCGTGCAACCGCAAGCTGGACGAGACCGGCTGCAAGGAGGCGCTCGAGGAGTGGGCGGCGCTTCAGGCCGACGCGCTCGCGGCGAGCGAGTGGCCGGTTTCGATCGAGGCGGCCGACGCCGGCCTCGCGCTCGACGGGGCGCGCGTCGATCTGCTCGAGGGGCGCGTCATGGCCCAGCGGCGGCTGGCCAATTACGGCGCCGCGGTCGGCGACCTGAGCCGGCTCGCCGGGCTGGCCACGGCCGACGGGCGCCACGCCGACGCCGAGTCGTATCTGGCGCAGGCGATCCAGCTCCAGTCGGACAACCTGGAATTGCTCGAAGCCCTGGCCGACGCACAGCAGCGGGCGGGCCGGACCGAGCCGGCCGTCGCGACCCGGCGGCGGCTGGTGGCGATGTATCGCCAGCAGGGGCGGGCCGAACAGGCGATCGGGCACCTGCGCCGGCTGATCGATCTTCAGCCGGAGGACGGCGACCTCAAGGACCAGCTTGCCGGCCTCCTGATGGGGCAGGGCAACCGGGACGAGGCGCGCGAAATCTGGCGCGCGATGGCCGAGGCGTGCTTCGAGGCGGGCGACCTCGCGGTGGCGCAGGCCCGCTACGCGCGGCTCCTGGAGCTCTACCCCGGCAACATCGACATGCTGCGCCGGCTCGCCGACCTCGCCTACGAGGAAGGCGGCATGCTCAACGCGATGGGCCACTACGACCGGCTCCTCGAGACGCTGCACGCCGCGGGCGACGAGCCGGCGACGCTCGCCGAATACAACCGCATCCTCGAGCTCGAGCCGGGGCACCTGCACCTGAAGGAGCGGCTCGCCGATTACCTCAACGAGCTCGGCCGCGCCGACGAGGCGCGCCGGATGCTGATCGAGGTCGTCGCCGTGTGGCGCGACGAGCGCGGCCAGTTCGACGACGCGCTGCGCGTGCTGGAGAGGCTCAAGGCGCTCTACCCGGACGATCTGGACCTGCTCCGGCAGCAGGCGTTCATGCACGAGAAACTGGGGCGGGCCGACCTCGCGGCCGGCGTGTGGCGCGAGCTCGCCGCGACGCACCGCCGCGCGGGGGCCAACGACGCCGCGATCGAATGCCTCGAGCACGCCGCCGCGCTGGCGGTCGACTCGGCCGACGTGCAGGTCGAGGCGGCCGACATGCTGCGCCGCGACGGGCGGATCGACGACGCCGTCGAGTACCTCCTGCGCGCCATCGAGATCCACGACCGCAACGACCGGCCCGAACCGATGGCGCCGATCCTGCGCCAGGCGATCGAGCTGGCGCCCGGGCGGCTCGATCTGCCGGCCGCGCTGGCGCAACTGTTCGAGCGGCTCGAACGCGTGGCCGAGGCCGCCGACCAGTGGATGGCGCTGGCGCACCGGCATGAGTCCAAGGGCGACCCGGCCGCGTCGCGCGACATCTGCCTGCATTTGAAACAACTGATGCCCGAGCACCTCGACTGCCGGCGGCGGCTGGCGAAGCTGCTCGAGGCGGCCGGCGATCGCGTCGGCGCGATCCGCGAGCTGCGCGACCTGGCCCGGCTGGCCGTCGAGCAGCGCGCCCCGCGCGACGCGGCCGATACGCTGGAGCGGCTGCTGCGGATCGATCCGCACGACGAGGCGGCGATGGTCTCGCTGTGCGACCTGTGGGAGAAGCTCGACCAGCAGGAGGAGCACTACCAGGCGCTGGCCCGGCTCGAGGCGCATTACTGCGCGGCCGGCAAATACGACCACGCCCTGAGCGCGTTGGAGCGGCTGCGCAAGCTGCGCCCGGACGATCCGGAACTGGCCGCGCGCGGCATCGATCTCCTCGTGCAGACCGGCAACGGCGAGGAAGCCGCCGCGCAGGGGATGGTCCTCGTCGAGACCTGGCTCGAGCGCGACGACGAGCCCAAGGCGCTCGAGACGCTGCGCCGCGTCGCGGAGATCCGCCCCGAGGACAGCGACCTGCGCATCGAGCTGGCGCTGATCCTCAAGCGCCACGGCCACGCCGACGCCGCGAGCCAGGAATTCCACCTGTCGGCGCTCAAGATGTTCGAGGCCGGGCGGCTCGACGGCGCGCTCGCCGTCTGCTCGGCGGGGATCGAGGCGTTCGAGAACGACGCGACGCTGCGCGACCTGAGCGCGCGGATCCTGGCCCGGCTGGGGCGCTCGGCCGAGGCGATCGAGGCCTGGCTGCAGCTGGCCGCCGTCTACGACGAACAGGGCGAGACCGACCGCGCCCAGCGCGTCTACGAATCGGTGCTGGCCGAGGCGCCCGACGACCAGTCGGCGCTCGAGGCGATGGTCGAGTGGGCGCTGCGCCGCAGCCGGACCGCACTGGCGATCGAGCACCTCGTGCGCCTGGCCGAGGCGCATTACCTTGCCGGGCGGCTCCCCGAATCGATCGGGACGCTCGAGCGGATCGGCGGGCTCGACCCCGGGCGGCTCGACCTCAGGGCGCGCCTGGGCGAGCTGTATTGGGAGGCGGGCGAGATCGGCGCCGCGCAGAGGACGTGGCTCGAGACGGCGCGCGCCATGGACGCCAGGGGCGAGGCCGACGCCGCGCTCAAGCTCCTCGAGCGCGCCAGCGCCGCCGCCCCCGACGATATCGAAACCCTGGCCGAGCTGGTCCGGGCCGCGGACAAGGCCGGCCGCGCCGAGCTGCACCAGCGCGAGGGGATGCGCCTCGCCGGCGGCTATGAGCTGGCGGGCCGGCTCGACGACGCGCTGGCGATTTACGAAACGCTGAGCAGCCGCAACCCGGCCGAGCCCGCGTTCCTCAAGCCGATCTGCGAGCTTTACAGCCGGCGCGGGATGAAGCCCGAGGCGGTGGGGGCGTGGACGCGGCTCTTCGAGGTGCACCGCGACGGCCACCGGTTCGAGCCGGCGCGGCTGGCGCTCGAGTCGGCGCTGACGTTCGACCCCGAAAACCCCCGGCTGCTCGAGTCGATGGGCGACCTGTGCCTGACGCTCGGCCGCCGGCCCGAGGGGGTCGGGTTCCTGATGAAGTCGGCCGCCGCCCGGCGCGACATCGGCGAGTGGGGGCTTGCGCGCGACCTCGCCGAGCGGGCGCTCAAGCTCGACCCGCTCGACATCGACCTGCGCCGGCTCCTTGCCGAGGTGCTCGAGGAGATGGGCCGGCAGGCCGAGGCCGCCGCCGAATACGTCCAGGTCGGCCGCGCCCTGGCCGAGGCGCATCGCGCCGAGGAGGCCCGCGCCGTCCTGAGCCACCTGCTGGTGCTGGATCCGGCGCGCCACGACGAGCGCGAGCTGCTCGCGCGGCTGCTGGCGCGCGAGGGGCGGATCGAAGAGGCGGTCGAGCAGTACCGGCGCCTGCTCGAATTCGTCGCCGGCGACGAGGACGCGCGCCCCGCGATCAAGTATTGCCGCCAGATCCTCGCCCTCGACAACGACAACGCGATGGCGCACGAGCGGCTCTGCGACATTTACGAGAAGGCCCAGAAGCTGCGCCAGGCGTTCAGCGAATGCGAGTGGCTGGCCGAGTTCCACGCCGGCTGCGGCGAGCTCGAAGCGGCGCTGAAGGCCGCCGGCCGCGGCCTCGCGTGGTTCCCCGAGGAGCTGGCCATGCGCCGCCGCGTGGTGGAGCTGCTGGTCGGCCTCGATCGCGGCGCCGAAGCCGCCGCGCAGCTGGTGCAGGTCGCCTCGCTCGCCGAGGCGCGCGCCGACGCGCCCTCGACCGCCTGGGCGCTTGACCTGGCCTGCAAGCTCGAGCCGGACGACCTCGAGCACCGTCGCCGCCTCGCCGATTTCCAGGAGCGCACGGGCGCGGCCGCCGACGCCCGCCAGACGCGGCTCGAGCTCATCGACCGGCTCCTTGCGGCAGGCGAGATGGAGCCGGCGCGGCAGCTGGCCGAGCGTGTCGTCGATTCGGCCGGGGCCGACGAGGCGGCCGTGCGCGGCCAGGTCGCGGCGATCTTCGATGCGGCCGGCCTGCCCGAGGTCGCGGCGTATCATTATCACCAGCTCGCGCGCGCCGCGATGGCCGCCGGCGATCCCGAGCGGGCGCGTGAGCTTGCCAACCGGACGCTGGGCCTGAAGGCGCGCCACGTCGGCGCCCGCCAGACGCTGATCGAGGCGCTGGTCGCCCTGCACGAGGCGAACCAGGCCGTCGAGGAATACGACCGGCTGTTCGAGATCTACAACGAGATGGAGGAGTGGGAGCCCGCGCTGGCCACGCTGCAGTCGATGATCGAGCTGGCGCCGTCGCGGCCCGGGCCGCGACGCAAGCTGGTCGACCTGCTGCGCAGGATGAACCGCGGCGAGGCGGTGATCGATCACCTGCGCCGGCTCGTGGAGCTGCACGTCAGCGCCGGCCGCCACCAGGAGGCGATCGAGTGCCTGCGCGAGCTGATGGTCGAGCGCCCCGAGGACACGCGCGCGCGGATCCGCTACATCGACCTCTACACGCAGCTCGGCGACGAGGCCGAGCTGGCCGGCGACTACCTCGAGCTGGCGCGCATCTTCGCGCGCAAGGGGGCGCTCATCGAGGCGACCCAGATTTACGAAAAACTGATCGCGATCCACCCGACGCTGCTCGTCGCGCGCGAGGAGCTGATCCAGTTCCTGTTCGCGCAGGGGCAGGTCCATCGCGCCATCGACGAGACGCGCCAGCTGGCCGAGATGCTCGAGCAGTCGGGCCAGGCCGCCGAGCTGGGCAAGGCGCTGGAGCGCGCGCTGAACTATGCGCCCGACGACCTCGACCTGCGCCGGCGGCTGGCCGGCGTCTACCTCGCGACCAACCGCCGCGGCCAGGCGCTCGAGACGTTCCGCTCGCTGGCGCGCGCCTACGAGCAGTCGCGCGAGGAGCGGCCGCTCCTGAGCGTCTACGAGAAGATCATCGAGATCGACCCGCTCAACATCGACTACCGGCAGCGGCTGGCCGACCTGGCGCGCCGCGTCGGCGACACCGCGCTCGCGCGCACGCACCTCAGCATGCTCGCCAGCCAATACAACGAGCGCGGGCTGCACGACCTCGCCGAGCAGGCGTGCCGGCGCATCATGGAGATGGAGCCGAACAGCATCAAGGCGGTCGAGGACGTCGTGCGCACGCACCTGCTGATCGGCTCGGAAACCGACATCACGACCGACCTGACGACGCTCGCCAACCTCTACGCCGCGGCCGGCCGGCTCAACGAGGCGGTCAACACGCTGCGCCGCGTGCTCGACCACGACCCCGACAACATCGAGTTGCTGCGCCGCTACATCGACTATTACATCCAGATCGGGCTCGAGCAGGACCTCGTCGACGAATACCTCAAGCTCGCCGAGCTCGCCTCGCGCGCCAACAACGTGCAGGAGGCCGCGCGCATCTACCAGCACCTGCTCGAGATCGTTCCCGGCAACCCCGAGATCCAGGGGCTCTTGAGCTCGCTCAGCGCGCGCGCCAGGTCGCAGACGCCCCGGCCCGACGAATCGACGCGCGGCCGGCTCGGGCGCGAGATCGACCAGCTCGAGCGGCTGCTGGGGATGAACGCCGACAACCTGAACGCGCGCGTGCGCCTCGTGGAGATCTACGAGCAGATGGGCATCTTCGCCAAGGCCGACCCGCACCTGGCGATCGTGGCCGAGACGATGCTCGCCCGCGGCGACATGGAGCGCGGCGCGGCGGCCGCGCACCGCTACCTGCAGCGCCACCCCGACGACTCGACGATGGCGCGCCGGCTCACCGGCGCCGAGGGCCGGCCCAGGACTGCCACCCCCGTCGACGAGCTCCTCGCCAAGCAGATCAAGATGCTGTAATAAGATTTTCACGCAAAAACGCAAAGAAAGATGCAAAACCGCAAAAGGAACGACCAGAATTCATTTTGCGGTTTTGCTTTTTTGCGTTTTTGCGTGAGGAATGGAATCCTAGAGTGGTTGACAAAAAGAATGCGTGAATGGCCGGCGGGGGCGCCGGCCCCACATCGAAAACAGCTATTTAGTATTGAATAGCTTATCGCACTGTGGCGCCGGCGCCCTCGCCGGCGATTC
>JBDKRG010000045.1:0-17171 GCA_039683515.1 Candidatus Sumerlaeia bacterium
GAATCGCCGGCGAGGGCGCCGGCGCCACAGTGCGATAAGCTATTCAATACTAAATAGCTGTTTTCGATGTGGGGCCGGCGCCCCCGCCGGCCATTCACGCATTCTTTTTGTCAACCACTCTAGACCCCGGGCATCAGTCCTTGTCTTCCCCCAATTATTTCGGCCCCGGGGTGGCGCCCGCGACATCAGGCTTGCGGGCGCCCGCTTCGGGGCGCGATTCCTGATCCACCTTTCACCCCCGGCGGCGCTTCGCTTCGCCGGGGGCTACTTGCGAACACACCTGCCGGTGTGTCCAGACCGGCTTGGGACGGGAAAAGCCTGGATCGCGGTGCACTGATATATACTCCCGATTGGTGGATGCGGTCGCGGGCTGTTTCGCTTCTATTTCTTCAATCGGGTTAAATCCATGCAAAACCATCGCGGGATCGCTGGGGTTGGGGTTTCGATCGGGCTTTGGCTGGCCTGCATCTGCTGCCACGCCGGGGCGCCGCTGCCGGCGACGCTCCGGGGGAACGATTACCTCGTCATCGGCACAAGCATGACGCTCACCTCGCTCTATCCCGCGTTCTATTCCACGTCGCCGGTGACGACGCTGGATCCGGACGTGTATTCGACGGCGACGGTCGCGGCCGATTTCGCCCAGATGCGCGCGCTTGAATACAACTGCATCCGCACGTTCATCAACTCGCGCTGGAACACCCCCGGCGAGGTGGCGGCCGGCTCGCGGCTGAACGCGCGGTTCGTGGACGATCTGGTCGACCTGCTGCGGCGCGCCAGGGACAGCGGCCTGTTCGTCGTGTGCGCGTTCGGGTATGTGCCGGCGACCTATTACGACGCGATCGAGGAGGTCGTGAAGGCGGGGACCGATATTTACGACCCGGCCTACGCGACGGCGCAGATCGAGCTGCCCGAGGGCTCGGGGCGGCATTACACGATCACGCAGTCGCCGTTCGCCGCGGGCTCCAACGAGATTTTCGTGCACAAGGGACTGCTGCGCGCGCAGGCGCAATACGTGATCGACGTGCTGGACGCGATCGCCGCGCGCGACGCCTCGCTGATCGAGGGGCGCGGCTTCGCCGTCGAGGTCCTCAACGAGCCGTTCCTCACCTGCGAGCGGTTCCCGTTCTCGATGACGACCGGCACGCTCACGGTCGCGCTCGACACGACGGCGACCTACACCATGACGATCTCCGACCCGGCCAACCAGCGCCAGAACCTGGCCGACGACATGACGCGCCACTGGCTGGATCGGGTCCTGACGCCGATCAAGGCGCGCTACCCGGACGTGCCGCTGGTCGTCAGCGCGTTCACGCCGTACGTCACCGGGCGCTCGCAGGCGACCGCCTATGCGGACGCGCAGGGCGGGGGCTACACGGGGGTGCGCCCCTACCCGTACCTGCCCGACATGCGCCAGCCGTTGAGGGTCAGCGTGCTCAACGACAGCGCGGCCGACGTCATCAGCCTCAACTGTTCGCCGGTGGCGATCGGCGAGGAGCAATACCACATCGCCACCGACATGCGTTCGGCCGAGCTCGACCGGATCACGCTCAAGAAGAAGCTGATCCTCGGCGAATTCTGGGCGTGGCCGCACGATTACCCGACGATCGAAAAAGCGGTCGCGGGGATGATCGCGCACCAGACCGGCTCGGTCGCCTATGGGTGCAGCGGATGGATCTACTGGACGTGGGACACGCAGGCATGGTCGGCCAAATCGGCCGGCGGCGCGATCGGCAACGCGATGTCGCCGCTCTTCAGGCCCGACCCCGCCGCGACGCAGGACGTCAAAATCATCCGGCCGACGGGGGCCGAGGCGTGGGCGATCGGGTCGAGCATGGAGATCGAATGGATGAGCAACATGGCCACGGCGGGGGCCGATTGCCGGTTCGACCTGACCAGCAACGGCGCGCCGGCGCTCGGCCTGGGGACGGCGCAGGCGGCGGGCGGGCACGGGCGGCTCACGGTAACGGTCCCGGCTCCCGGCGGCGCGAAGCTGGACGGGCTGCGGGCGGCCAGCGTCGCGCGCCCGGACCTGTTCGCATCGGCGCGCATTCAAATCGTGGCCGTGAACGCCGCGCGGGGATGGACCCTGTACGAATAGATCATGAACCACCCGGCGGGCTTGGGGTGCATTTTTCTTTCCCCATCGGCGTCGGTTCGAGTGCATTTTTGCCAGGCGCTTGTGTTAAAATCATGGCCGCTGTGATCGAACCGCCCCCACGGGCCGCGCCGGGCGCAGAGATCGGCCGCCAAGCCGGATATTTTGCTTTCCCGAAGCAGATTCAGGCCGCAAAATCGGGGGCGGGCGCGGGTTGCCCCACTGAACGCACACCATAACCACGTGATACAAGGATCCACATCACCATGCAGGAAATGAACCGCCAGAACATCGTGCCGGTCAACATCGAGGAGGAGATGCAGGCCTCCTACATCGACTACTCGATGTCGGTCATCGTGACGCGCGCCCTGCCGGACGTGCGCGACGGCCTCAAGCCCGTCCACCGGCGCATCATCTACGCCATGCACGATGAAGGGCTCGTCCACAACAAGCCGCACAGCAAATGCGCGGGCGTCGTCGGCGAAGTCCTCAAGAACTACCACCCGCACGGCGACAGCGCCGTCTACGACGCGCTCGTGCGCATGGCCCAGCCGTGGAACCTGCGCTACCCGCTGATTCAGGGCCAGGGCAACTTCGGCTCGGTCGACGGCGACTCGGCGGCGGCGTATCGGTACACCGAATGCCGGCTGGCGGCGATCTCCGAGCTCCTGCTGCGCGACATCGACAAGAACACCGTCAACTTCGTCCCGAACTTCGACGGCCGCACGAGCGAGCCGGCGGTCCTGCCGTCGGCGTTCCCGAACCTGCTGGTCAACGGCTCGGCCGGCATCGCCGTCGGCATGGCGACCAACATCCCGCCGCACAACCTCAAGGAGACGATCGACGCGGTGGATCTGTTGATCGACAACCCGAACGCGACGATCACCGACCTGATGAAGGTCCTGCCGGGGCCCGACTTCCCGACGGGCGGCTACATCTACGGCCGCGCCGGGATCAAGGAAGCCTACGAGACCGGCCGCGGCCGGCTGTGCCTGCGCGCCCGCGTCATGAGCGAGGAGCTCAAGGGCGGCCGCCAGGCGCTCATCGTCACCGAGATCCCGTACCAGGTCAACAAGGCGACGCTCATCACGAGCATCGCCGAGCTGGCCCGCGACAAGAAGATCACCGGCATCAGCGACATCCGCGACGAGTCCGACCAGAACGGCATGCGCATCGTCATCGAGCTCAAGAAGGGCGAGATGCCGCAGGTCATCATCAACCAGCTCTACAAGCTGACGCAGATGCAGGTGACGTTCGGCGTCATCCTGCTGGCCCTCGACGGCGGCCGGCCGCGCTACCTGTCGCTCAAGCGCATCCTGCAGTGCTACATCGACCACCGCCGCGACGTCGTGGTGCGGCGCACGCGGTTCGAACTGGACAAGGCGCGCAAGCGCATCCACATCGTCAAGGGCCTGCTCATCGCCGTGGCCGACATCGACCGGGTGATCAAGATCATCCGCCAGTCGCCGGGGGTCGAGGAGGCGCGCGAGAAACTCAAGGCGACCTTCAAGCTGACCGACGAGCAGTGCACGGCGATCCTCGACATGCCGCTGCGCCGCCTGACCAGCCTCGAAATCGAAAAGCTCCAGGCCGAGCACGACGAGCTCGTGAAGATGATCGAGGAGTTCGCGGCGATCCTCTCCAACCCCGGCCGCGTCACGCAGATCATCAAGGACGAGCTCAAGGAAGTCCGCGGCAAGTTCGGCGACGAGCGCCAGACCGAGATCGTCAACGCCGAGGGCGAGCTGACGATCGAGGACCTCATCGCCGAGGAGCGCATGGTCGTCACGATCAGCCACCAGGGTTACATCAAGCGCACGCCGACGAACCTCTACCGGCGCCAGCGGCGCGGCGGGCGCGGCTCGACCGGCGTCAACCTCAAGGAAGAGGACTGGGTCGAGAACGTGTTCGTGGGGACGACCCACAACTACATCCTGTTCTTCACGAACAAGGGCAAGGCCTACTGGCTCAAGGTCTACGAGCTGCCCCAGGGCGGGCGCGCCAGCCGCGGCCGGCCGATCGTCAACCTGCTGGCGCTGGAGCCCGGCGAGCGGATCGAGGCGATGATCCCGGTCGACAAGTTCTCCGAGGACCGCTTCCTCGTGATGTGCACCCGCAAGGGCCAGGTCGTGCGCAACTCGCTCGACCTCTACTCCAACCCGCGCAAGGTCGGCATCAAGGCCATCAACATCGCCGATGACGACGAGCTGATCTCGGTGCGCCTGACCAACGGCAGCCAGGAACTGATGATCGCCACGCGCGGCGGCATGGCCGTCAAGTTCAACGAGGATGACGTCCGCGCCATGGGCCGCTTCGTCGGCGGCGTCCGCGGCGTCACCCTCGGCGAGGGCGACGAGGTCATCGGCATGCAGGCCCTGCGCCCGGGCTCGACGATCCTCACCGTCTGCGAGCACGGCTACGGCAAGCGCACGGCCGTCGAGGAATACCGCCTCACCAAGCGCGGCGGCAAGGGCGTCATCAACATCCGCACGACCGACCGCAACGGCATGGTCATTGCCGTCCTCGACGTGATCGAGTCCGACGAGCTGATCCTGATCACGCAGAACGGCGTCACGATCCGCAGCTCGATCAGCGACATCCGCACGATCGCCCGCGCCACGCAGGGCGTCCGCCTCATCAACCTCGGCGAGGGCGACAAGCTCATCTCCGTGGCCCGCATCGAGGAGGACAAGGAAGTCGAAGGCGAGGGCGGCGGCGAAGGCGATGACGCCGGCGCCGACGATGAACCGACCGAGGAATAACCGGCCGTCCGCCAACAAATCAAAAAGCCGGGGCCAAAAACCCCGGCTTGTTTGATGCCCGATCGCTTCAGGTGGTTTCAGACATGAGCATGGCCGGAAAAACTTGCGTCACCCGCTCTATTACTACTCTGCCATATGTCGTATGGTTTGGAATGCAACTGATCCCCCGCGCTGAAAGTGCGAAAGAATAAAGCCTGGGGCGGAGCGAAGCGCAGCCCCAGGTAAAAGACGCAACAGTATTGGAGCGCTGAAGGCGCGGGAGAAACCGATTTCTCTCGCTCCTTCAGAGCTCCGGTTGGGTGCGGTTCGTGACCTGGGGCTGCGCTGCGCTCCGCCCCAGGCTATTTTCTCTTGCGCCTTCAGCGCAAAAAGAAAGCCGCTCATGCGGAGTGGCAAAGTCGTACTATTTCGGTCCCCCCGTCCTTTTCTTCCTTTCTTCGTCAGGCCACCATCGGCAACTTCACCGGGCGCCCTGGCCGGCCCGCCGGCGGCGGGGCGCTCCGCTCCTGGACCTCCACGGCCCGGCCGTTGACGCGCACCCGGTCATGCTCCACGAGGACCACGTCCCCCGTGGCGAGCCTGCCGTAGAACTTCCGGTTGACGTAGAGGTTTTCGTCCTCGATCAGGACCTGGATTTGACCGACGTTGAACTCGAAGCTCTCGACCATGCGCGGGCCGTCCTTGCGGATCATTTCGCTGTGGCCGGTCAGCTCCGAGCCCGGCAGGACCGTGACGTCGTGCGAGCCCATCCTGAGAGTCGACCCCGCCGCCTCCCGGGGCGACTCCTGCCGGCCCGCGCGGAAGCGCTGCATTTCGATCTTGTTGCACCCGGCCACGGCCGGCGGGATCAACGCCATCGTTGCCATGAGCAGAATTTTCAACCCATTCCGATACAACATGCTTACCCCTCCGATTGATTTATTTTAACATGGAGAAGCATGGATCGATCATGATGGTTTCGGCCGCGCGCGCGATATCGAACCGCGATCCTGCCGGATCAAAACGACCGAGGATAACGACGTGACCGCCCCCCATCGACCGCACATTCTGATCACCAACGACGACGGGATCGAGGCCCCCGGCATCGCCGCCCTGGCCGAAGTCCTGCGCGCCGACGCCGACCTGACGATCGTCGCCCCGGCCCGCGAAAACAGCGGCATGGGCCACGCCATCACCGTCCTGCGGGAGCTGCGCTTCGAGCCGTTCCACAAGAACGGGATCCTGTGGGGCTACGGCCTCGAGGGGACCCCGGCCGACTGCGTCAAGATCGCCGTCCAGGTCCTGGCCGCCGACCGCCCGTTCGACATGGTCGTCTCCGGCATCAACGCCGGCCAGAATTGCGGGATCAACATCCTGTATTCGGGGACCGTCGCCGCCGCGCGCGAGGCGGCCGTCCTCGGCCTGCCCGCCATCGCCGTCTCGCTGCTTTACGAAGACGAAAGCCACACGCCGTACGAAACGGCCGCCCGCGTGGCGCTCGACGTCGTGCGCCTCGTGCGCAAGCGCGGCCTGCCGCGCGGCGTCATGCTCAACATCAACGTCCCGCCGCTCCCCTACGAGCAACTCAAGCCGTGGGTCGTCACGCGCATGGGCGAGTCCGGCTACGCCGACCTGTTCCTGCACGAGCCCGGCGAAAACGGCGCCCCGTCGGTCTATCGCAATGTCGGGAAGGGATTTGAGCCGTCAACGATCGTCCACGGCGACGAGAACCGCCCCCTGGACGACATCGCCCTCTACGACAACCACGTCTCGATCACCCCGCTGATGTTCGACCTGACCGCCCACGATTTCCTCGAACAGCTGGACGGCTGGCTGCTCGGCTGACGATTTCGCGGCGGGAGACTTTTGCGCATCAGGGCCCCATGCGGAGGGAAACCGTTGAAACGGTTAGCGGGGGAAGTTTGGCTGATGGCCCCCGCGATGAATCGCGGGGTTCGAGCGAGTGAAAGAAGTTTTTCGGCAATAGGAATCGCCGGCGAGGGCGCCGGCGCCACAGTGCGTTTGGCTATTCGATACCGAATAGCTGTTTTTAATGTGGGGCCGGCGCCCCCGCCGGCCATTCACGCGCGATTTATCGCCTGTCCTTCCCAAATTTTTCGGCCCCAGGGGGGCTACTTGCGAACACACCTCCGGTCTGTCCAGATCGGATTGGGCCTTTTTCCAATAAACAATTTGGGGAATGACAAGTGATGAATCGCGGGGTTCGAGGGACGGGTGTTTCATCAACGAGCGCGGCTTGGGGATCAGACCGTTTCGCGGTTCCAAACAAATCCGGCATCGGCGGCTACAATTCCATTTCGGTCTGCGCCTCCGCCACGTCCGCCGCCGTCACCGCGGCGCGCTGCGACTTGAGCGGCACGCTCATCTTGAACCGGCTCCCCAGCCCCGGCGCGCTGTCGATGATCAGGCAGCCGCCCATCACCCGGATCCGCTCCTGGATGCTGAACAGCCCGAGTCCCCCGCCGCCGTTGCCCCCGATCCGGCCCGGGTCGAAGCCGTTGCCGTTGTCGGATACAGTCAGCTCGACGTTGCGGCCGTTGCGGTGGATGTCGATCTGCGCGTCGCGGACGCCGGCGTGCTTGACGGTATTGAACAGTAGTTCCTGCGCCGCCCGGAACAGGAACACCTTGACCGCGTCCTCGACCTCGATTTCCTCGTCGGCCATGAGGCGAATCGTCATGTCGTGCTTGGTCTTCATCTGGCCGCACAACCAGCGGATCGAGTCGACGAGGTCCTGCTGCGAGAAATACGGCGGGCTGAGCTCGTGCGAGAGCTTGCGGGTTTTCTGGATCGCCTCGTCGAGCAGGTTGTCGGTGCGCTTGATCAGCTCACCGAGCGCCCCGTCTTCCTGCGACTTGAGCGAGATCCGGCCCAGGTACATTTTCATGGCCACGAGAATCTGCTGCAGGTCGTCGTGCAGGATCTCGGCCAGCCGCCCCCGCTCCTGCTCCTCGGCCTGCGTCAGCCGCTGCGCGAGCGCCTGAAGCTGCTGCACGGTCACCTTCAGTTCGCGCGTCCGCTCGTGGACCCGCTCCTCGAGCGACCGGTTCAGCTCCTTGAGTTTCTCCTCGGCCCGCTTGCGCTCGGTGACGTCCAGCCCGATCCCCGCCACGTAGCGCTCTCCGGCCGAATCGTTGAACGGGAACTTGATCACGTGCCAGTCGCCGACGGTTCCGTCGGGGTTTTGGTATTGATCCGGATACTCGATGGGCCGGCCGGCCGCCATCGCCTCGACGTCCTTGGAGCGGCAAAGCGCCGCGCGCTCGGGCGCCTCGAGCTCGTTGTCGGTCTTGCCGCGGATGTCGTCGAGCCGGATCTGGAACCGGTCCGCGTAGGTTTTATTGATGTACAGGTGCCTGCCGGCTTCGTCCTTGATCCACGCGATCGTGGGGCTGTTGTCCATGAACAGGCGGAACCGCTCCTCGCTTTCGCGCAGGGCGTCGCTCAGCGAAATCCCCCACTGCCCGGTCTCGCGCACCGAGGCGATCACGGCGATGAGCATGTAAATGCCGCCCACGTTCTGGGTCAGGCGCGCGGCCCAGCACAGCGCGCTGTAGCGCGACGACTCGATCATCGTCCCCATCATCCCGGTCGCGACCAGCAGCAGGGCATAGGCATACCACTGTGGGAACGACGTGTGCGACCCCTCGTTTTCCACCCGCAGCAGAATGGCCGTCAGGATGAACATCGCCACCGCCGAGCCGAGCACGAGATGGCGCACCCACGTACCGCCGCGCCCTTCGACGTAAAACTCCGGCAGCCATCCCTCGGTCGCCGCATACGTGATCAGGCCGATGACGGTCATCGCCACGATATACCCCGTCGCCAGCCACATCCCGCTGGAGCGCGTCATCTTCCCCCGGTTGACCGCCATGCCCCCCATCAGGTGGCACAGCCCCGAGGCCAGCGCGCCCGTGTTGTTGATCGTCACGGTCAGGTTCGTCAGCCCGCCGGCCGTGATCAGCGAAATGGTCCCCCAGATCCCGACGCCGCACCCCAGGAACAGCAGCCCGAGCTGCCCCGACACGAGAAAGCTGCGCCCCACCAGCCAGGCGATGAGGACCGACACCACCGTCTTGCAAAAGAAATTCATCGCCATCGCCACGGCCGGGGCGATGTATTCCTGCTGTGAATCCCTGGCCCACAACCAAATCATCGTCCCGAGCATGACCGGGATCGGCACCCATGCCAGACGTTGGGGTAGACCATCCTTCGTCAGACTGGACGCCCGCGCCAGTTTCATGGCTTTGCCCCCATCCCTGCCTTTAACTTCTTTGTAAAAAAATCCCATATGCGGCGGGTAAAGTGAAGCGGAAAAGCGCGCGCGGGGGGTGCCGTCATTTTCTCGTCAACCACTGCCGGCTCATAAAAAACCGCGCCTCCGGATGGAGGCGCGGTTTTGGGCCAATCGCACGGGGCGGCGCCCCGGCGCCCGGGTCAGTTCATCCCGAGCGCGGCCTTGACGCCCGCCAGGTCCGCCGGCGTCCCGAACGCGGCGCCCTTGAGCTCCTTGTTGATGCGGCGCAGCAGGCCGGTCAGGACCTTGCCCGAGCCGACCTCGACGAATGTCTGCGCGCCGGCGCCGGCCATCGTCACGACCGAGTCCGACCAGCGCACGCACGAGACGATCTGGTCGGCGAGGCCCTGGCGGATCTCGTCGACGCCGCCGACGACCTGCGCGCTGACGTTGGCCACGAACTTGCACTGGGGCGCCTGCATCCGGGCGCCCGCGAGCTCGGCTTCCATGACCTTGACGGCCGGCTCGACCAGCGGCGAGTGGAACGCCCCCGAGACCGGCAGCATCACGGAGCGGCGCGAGCCGGCTTCCTGGGCCAGCCGCACGGCTTCGGCCACCGCGTCCGGGTCGCCCGAGACGACGATCTGTTCGGGCGAGTTCCAGTTGGCCGGAACGACGCAACCCTTGGCCGAGGCCTGCTTGCAGATCTCCATAACCTGGTCGCCGCTCAGGCTCAGGATGGCGGCCATCGTGCCGGGGCGGGCCTGGCCGGCTTCATACATCGCCTTGCCGCGGGCCTGGACCAGCTTCAGGCCGGTCTCGAAATCGAACACGCCCGCCGCGTACAGCGCCGTGTATTCGCCCAGCGAGTGGCCGGCGACGATCGACGGCTCGATCCCCTCGCCGCGCAGGACGGCCAGCGCCGCCGCCGAGCACGTGTAAAGCGCCGGCTGGGTGTTGACGGTCAGCTTGAGTTCCTCTTCGGGCCCTTCCCAGCACAGCTTGGAAAGCGAGCGGCCCAGCACGGCGTCGGCGCGGTCGAAGATTTCCTTGGCGGCCGGGTGGCTCTCGGCAAGCTCGCGCCCCATGCCGACGCTCTGCGAGCCCTGGCCGGGGAAGATCATGGCGGTTGTAATGGTGCTCATAACAGGATCCTATTCTATGGTATGGTTTACTATCAGCGGCGGCCGGCCGCCCCAGGACAACAGTTCAGCAGGGTCTCAAATTGTTAGGATTTCGTCAATTCAAGATCGTGGCGGCGCTGGTCCTGTGCCTTGCCGTGGCCGCCGCGGCCGGCTGCGCGCGCGGCTCCAAGTCGGCCCCATCCGCCCCCTCGGACAAGGAAGCCCACGCCGCGGCCGGGCGCCTCGTGAGCGCCCTGGGCGGCGCCGGGCGGCTCGACCGCATCCGCTACCTGCGCTTCGAAATTTCGTTCCAGGACGAGGGGGCCAGGCTCACCAAGCGCGCCTACTGGCTCGACCGCCGCAAGGGGCTCGTCCGGCTCGAGGGGACCCGCGGCCGCACCGGCGCCCCGTTCCTGGCGCTCCTGGACCTCAACACGAAACAGGGCAAGGTCTTTACCGGCTACCACTACGCCAACAGCGACGACCCCGCGATCCTGCGCGAGGCGTTCGCCGACTACGAGGCCGACACCGACTGGCTCCTCGGCGTGCGGCGCCTGGCCGAGCCCGGCGCGCCGCTCAAGCACCTCGGCACGCAGGACTTCGCCCGCCAGCCCAGCCCCACCCTCGAGCGCGCCCTCGCCGACCCGCCCGGCGGCCGGCGGCTCTACCACCTCTCGGCCGACGGCAAGAGCGTCATCGGATCGACGACG
Source organism: Candidatus Sumerlaeia bacterium (assembly GCA_039683515.1). GTDB lineage: Bacteria > Sumerlaeota > Sumerlaeia > MVZB01 > MVZB01 > JAJFUE01. The sequence goes on from JBDKRG010000045.1 coordinate 10,929, forward strand.
ATCGCCGGCCGCGCCCCGTCCAGCTACATCTGGACGCAGTGGCGGCCGCTCCGCAAATTCAAGTTCCCCGTCCGCTTCGAGCGCGTCTCGGGAGGCGGCCCGCGCGAGATCCGCATCTCTAATGTCTTCGCGCCCAAAACCATCGAAGCCGAAATCTTCACCCGTCCATGATTTGCAGGCCGCTTCGGCCCGAAGCGGCATCGGATGAGAAGTCATGCCTTCCGTATTCGCCCATCCCGCCGTCCCGATCGCCCTGGCCTGCGTCGCCGGGCGCAAGCGCGTCTCGCCGTCGCTCATGGCGGCCGGCCTCGTGGCCTCGCTCCTGCCCGACGCCGACGTCGTCGCGTTCCGGTTCGGCATCCCGTACGGCGCGATGTTCGGCCACCGCGGATTTTTCCACTCGATCTTCTTTGCCGCCCTGGCCGGAGCCGCCGCGGCGCTGTACTTCAGGCGGCGGCGCGCCGTTTCCTTCCTGTTCGTTTTCGCCTGCATGGCCTCGCACGGCCTGCTCGACGCGATCACCGACGGCGGCAAGGGGATCGGCCTCCTCGCCCCGTTCACCGCCGAGCGCTACTTCTTCCCGTGGCGCCCGATCACCGTCTGCTCGCTTTCGCCGCGGCACTTCTTCTCGTCCGAGTTCTGGAGCGTCATGCTCTCGGAAATCAAGTGGGTGTGGGCGCCGTGTTGCCTGCTCGGCGCGATCGGCGTCGCCCGGCGCAAAAGGCAACGTTCTTGACGCGCGCGCCGGCGCCGGAACAAAATAGCGCACTGCCCGACACCGGAGGGTGTTTGCCGTGGCTTACGAAATCCGTCCGATCTCTTCCTCCGAATGGCTCCCCGACCGCTGCCTGAGGCTCAACGGCCCGTTCGACCCGCGCGGCGCCGACAAACAGGCCGGCTGCCAGCGCCTTCAAACGTTTTTCACCCAGGGCCGCCGCGACCGGCTCGTCGCCCTTTACGAGGACTGCCTCCTGCGCCACGGCTGCTGCGGGTTCGTCGCGTGGGACGGCCCGTTGGCGATCGGCTACAACACTTTTTTCCCGAAGGACTGGATGCCGACGCGCCACGCGCCCAAGCCCGAGCAGAAGCAGCCCGACACGCTCTCCCACCACTGCATCTCGGTCGCCGAGCCGGTGGCGATGGGCGAGGAAACCGTCGCCGCCGACCTGCTCCGCCACACGTTCGACTGGGCGCGCGCCAACGGCTGGGAACGCTTCGAGGTCCAGGCGATCTTCCCGACCAACCCCGCCTGCCGGGTCGCGCTCAACCTCTACGGCCGCGAGTTCTGGGAGCGCCAGGGCCTGCGCGTCGTGAGCGAGACCGATCCCGACCGCCACTTCGACGTCATCCGCTCGGTCGCCCGGCTCGACGGGATCGCCATTGAAACCGAGGCCGACGCCGATCATTATGATCCGAACTGGCGCAAAGACGCCGTCCACTTCACCATGGCCATCGATTTATGAAAACAAAACTGTTCCTGCTGATTGCCGCGACGATCCTCCTCTCCGGGTGCGGATCGATCAAGAAGAAGACCTCCAACGACGCCGACGGCTACGCGATCACGCGCACGTATTTGTGGGGCATCCCGGTTTACGAGGAGCGCGCGTGGGTCGACACGCCGATGCCGACCGGCGGCGCCGACACGATGAAGTGGATGGACCGCCAGATGCAGAAGACCGACGAGTCCGTCCGCATCCACCTGAATCCCGGGCAGTAACCAATAGAGTGAGTGACTCGGTTCGTGCTCGTGCGCCTAATCGTGATCACGAACCCCGCGACTGATCGTTTGTCATTCCCCAAATTCTTGGCCCCAGCGGGGCCGGCGCGAGTAGCCCCCGGCGAAGCGAAGCGCCGCCGGGGGTCAGGATGCCATCGAACAACGCGCCCCGGAGGGGCGCCCGCGACATCAGGCGTGCGGGCGCCCGCTTCGGGGCGCGATTCCTGATCCGCCTTTCACCCCCGGCGGCGCTTCGCTTCGCCGGGGGCTACTTGCGAACACACCTCCGGTGTGTCCAGATCGGATTTGGCCTCTTTTCAATAAACAATTTGGGGAATGACGGGCGATTCATCGCGGGGTGTAAGCGATCTTCTCCCGGAAACCGTTTCATAGGTTTCCTCTCTGCGTAAAACTTTTTTATAAGGCTCCAGATTTTTACGGATGGTCAAAAACTCTGCGCCCTCGGCCGGGCCCTGCGTCTTTGCGGTGAAAAATCTACTCGTCCGTCTTGAGGACGGCCAGGAACGCTTCCTGCGGGATCTCGACGCGGCCGATCTGGCGCATCCGCTTCTTGCCCTCTTTTTGCTTCTCGAGCAGCTTGCGCTTGCGCGTGATGTCGCCGCCGTAGCACTTGGCCGTGACGTTCTTGCGCATCGGCTTGACCGTCTCGCGCGCGATGATCTTGCCGCCGATGGCCGCCTGGATCGCCACCTCGAACTGCTGGCGGGGCACGATCCGGCGCAGCTTCTCGCACAGCGCGCGGCCGCGGTACTGCGAGGCGTCGCGCCGCACCAGAGTCGCCAGCGCGTCGACCGGCTCGCCGTTGATCAGGATGTCCATCCGCACCATGTCGACGGGGTTCCAGCCGGTGATCTCGTAATCGAACGAGGCGTAGCCGCGCGTGATCGACTTGAGCTTGTCGTAGAAATCGAAAATGATCTCGGAAAGCGGCATCTCGTAGGTCATCATCACGCGCTCGAGGCCGAGGTAATGCATGCCTTTTTGCACGCCGCGCTTGTCCTGCACGAGCGTGATCGTCGGCCCGACGAATTCCTTCGGCACAAGGAACCGCGCCTCGATCATTGGCTCTTCGGTGATGTCGATGCGCGAGGGGTCGGGCAGGTCGCTCGGCTTGTCGATGAGGAGCACTTCGCCGCTGCTCAGCGTCACCCGGTAGCCGACGTTGGGGCTCGTCATGATCAGGTTGACGTTGTATTCGCGCTCGAGGCGCTCCTGGATGATCTCCATGTGGAGCATGCCGAGGAACCCGCAGCGGAACCCGAACCCCAGGGCCTCGCTCGTTTCCTTCTCCGCGATGAACGAGGCGTCGTTCAGGTTGATCTTCTCGACCGCCGCGGCCAGCTCGTCGAAGTCGTCGGTGACCGACGGGAACAGCCCGGCGAAGACGAACGGCTTGGACTCGCGGTAGCCGGCCAGCGCCTTGGGCGCCGGGTTCTGGGCGAGCGTGACCGTGTCGCCGACCTTGACCGTCGAAATCTCCTTAATGGCTGCGATGATATAGCCGACCTCGCCCGCGGCGAGCGAGTCGAGCGGCGTCATCTTCGGCGTGAAGCAGCCGATCTCGGTGACCTCGAAGTCGCGGCCGGTCTTCATGAACCGGACCTTGTCGCCGACGCGGATCTCGCCCTCGAAGACGCGCACGTAGGTGATCACGCCGCGGAAGTTGTCGTAGCTGGAGTCGAAGATCAGCGCGCGCGTGTGCTCGACGTCGTTGATCCGCGGCGGCGGGATGCGCTGGACGATCGCTTCCAAAATCTCGGCGACGCCTTCGCCGGTCTTGGCGCTTGTTTTCAGCGCGGCCTCGCGCTCCAGCCCGATCGCGGCCTCGAGCTCCTCGAGCGTTTCCTCCACGTTGGCGTTGGGCAGGTCGATCTTGTTGATGACCGGGATGATCTCCAGGTTGCCGTCGACGGCCAGGTAGGCGTTGGCGATCGTCTGGGCCTGGACGCCCTGCGCGGCGTCGACGAGGAGCAGCGCCCCCTCGCAACCGGCCAGAGCGCGGCTGACCTCGTAGCTGAAGTCGACGTGGCCCGGCGTGTCGATCATGTTGAGCTGGTAGATCTTGCCGTCCTTGGCCTTGTAGTTCATGCGGACGGCCTGAGCCTTGATCGTGATGCCGCGCTCGCGCTCCAGGTCCATCGAGTCCAGGACCTGGTCGCGCATCTCGCGCTCGCTGATCGTCCCCGTGCGCGTCAGGATGCGGTCGGCCAGCGTCGACTTGCCGTGGTCGATGTGCGCGATGATCGAGAAATTCCGGATCTGTTCAGGAGAAACGCTCATTCATTCTCTTTCGGCCGGAGGGCGGTCCAGCCGCGCTCCGCGCCATAACCAACCCTATTTTTTACCTTTTTTCCAGCCACCGGGTAAAGAAGGAAGTAGGCCGGCGACCCCGGCGACGACCGCCATCACCGGCATGATCGGGACGCGGAAGCGCGGATTGGCTTCGGGGCCGGCCGAAATCACGACGAAATACAGGATCGCGCCCCACAGCAGCCAGTCCAGCGCCGGCGAGCGCGCCTCCGGCCGCCGCCAGATCACCCACAGCGCGGCGACGAGCAAAACATAGACGAGAAGACCATAAAGCTGGACGTAGGCCATCCGCGCCAGCTCGGCCGGGTGCGCCGCCAGCCACCCGAGCGTCTCGGGCGAGGCCGCGGTCTTGAACATCCAACCAACGGATCCGAAATTCCCGAATCTGCCATAGAGGAATTCGCGGGTCGCGGCGTCGGCCGGGCCGAACAGCATTTTGAACAACCCGACCACCTGCGTGCGCAACGCAAGGGCCGGATGCTCGAGCACGATCCGGGTTCCCTCGCGGCCCATCCAGCGGTCGCGCTCGGCGGGGGAAAGATGAGGCGGGACCGTTTCGTTCAGCCGGGCGCGGGCTTCCTGGATCGAGATGCCGTCACGCAACGCGACGACCCCCGCCGCCCGGTAGTCGAACATGTTGAGCTCGCCGATCGTGCTCAGGACCGGCCGGCAGGTGCGCGTGTAGTTGTAGTATTGCCATCCGCCGACGAGCGCGGCATAAGGCAGAAGCATGAGCGGGATCAGCTTGAACGCGGCGCGGCCGCGGGTGAAGGCCATCCACACGGCGATCGGGAAAACGAGGAAGTAGGCGATCGGCCGCGTGAGCGTCGCGAAGGCGAGCATCGCGCCGCCGGACAGGGCGCACATCTTCGGGCCGCTCCGATCGATCGCGCCCGAGAGGCCGACGAGCGCCGCGACGAGCAGCAGCGTAAACAGCGTCTCGCTCAGGATCATCCCGGAGTAAATGAACGAGACCGGGTCGAGCGCGAAGATCAGCGCCGCCGCCCACGCCCCGCCGCGCCCCCAACGGTAAAGCCCCAGGTGAAAAACAAATATGACGGTCAGCACGCTCAGCGCGGCCTGGATGTCGAGCAAGGCGAGTCGATTGGACCCGAAATACTTGTAGACCTCGAAGATGAAGGCCGGGTAGCCCGGCGTGCGCCGGATCTGGGGGGTGGCCGGCTGATCGGGCGAGACGGCGAACCGGCCGGTCTCGAGAAGCGCCAGAGCCGTGTTCTCGTAGTCGCGCGAGTCGAACACGAACACGGACTCGGGGGCATGGGCCATCGTCCAATGCACCGCCGCGACCCGGGCCGCGAGCAGCCCGAGCACGAGGCAAGCCAGGAGCAACATGTCCCCGCGCCGCGCCATTCATCTCCTCCAAGACTCCGCACGAGGATACATTGAAAGTATTTAAAAGTCAGATGGTTTCATGCAGTAGCCCGAGCGTCAGCGAGGGATTGAATTGACGGGTGGCGGGTTGTGTCCGGAGCAAACTGAAGCTTGAACTCCAAACAGAAATTCCGCCGGATTATTCGCTCTCGAGGCCGAACCAGCGGGCGAGGAAGGGGGCGGCGGTCAGGACGAGGCCGATGACGGCGATCGCGGCCGTGCCGGAGACGAAAAATGGATAAAGCATCAGCAGCGCGCCGGCAATGAGGAACCAGATTTCGGTCTGGCGCTTGCCGTAAATAAAATACGCGAGGCCGAACAGGCCGAAGACGCTGGTGAGAATGAGCGAGGCGGGATCGAACATCGAATTCATCTCCCCAATTCTTATCGTCCGGGGAGGTCGATCATACAACATGAGCTTCTTCCAAAAAGACACATCCAATAGCGACGTGCCCGGGGGCAGCGGGGCCACGGGCGAAAAGGACATAAAGGAGCAAAGGGACCAAAAGTGTTGGGTGGCTAGCCGAAGCGGCGGGGGACGGGGGGGTGGGGATTGCGGATTGCGGATTGCGGATTGCGGATTTCGGACTGCGGATTGCGGATTTCGGATTGCGGATTGTGGATTGGGGAATTGTCGCCTGGATCTTGGGCTGATCGGTCGGATTGGTCGGATTCGGGAATTTTGCAATCCGGAATCGGCAATCCGCCATCGGCGAAGGCGGTCGCGATGGCTTCGAGCTCGGGGCGGATGCGGTCGAGCGGGACGTCGGGGAGCGAACGGATTTGGGGAATGTCGGGCTGGG
>JBDKRG010000046.1:0-49321 GCA_039683515.1 Candidatus Sumerlaeia bacterium
GGAATTTGTGCGCATCTTGCATTCAAATTCGGCCGCTGCAGAGTCATCGACCCAACCGCCGGCACATCCCTTGAGAACCTGTTGGAACGTGTTTTATTGCCGGATAACTTTTGTCACCGCCTCTAAACTGCTCATCCTTTTGGCTCTCATCCTTATAACCCCGCGATTCATCGCGGGGTTACTGGGGTTGGTGATTGATGAGAGTGCCCAGGGTTGCACATCGGCGGGGGGCTCTCTTCCGTTTGCAAGAGGCTCCATAGTTTGCCAATTGAAGAGCAAGCTGAAGCTTGAACTCCGAACCGAAATTCCGTATTTGCACGACGAACATGTTTTACCCCTTCCGTTCGGGCAGATGGGTCAGAATAAAAAGCAGCGCCATCAGCAACAGCATCACGCCATCAATGAAGAGATAGCAGTACAGCAATTGCTTCCAACCGAGGACGGCGCGTTGCGGCCACAATAGAAAATTCATGATCGTCCATACGAACAACGGCCCCAGGATCATCATGACGAATGCGGAAACAAGATGATCGGCCCACAACTCGTCCTTGAGATAACCCACCGCGAGCTTCTCCAGCCCTGAACGCATGATTCGCTCGATCTGCTTGAAGACCGCGCCGATCGCGATCAGGGACATGCCGCGCCACAACCCGCCGATGTTGATTTTTAAAAAGAGCCAGCCGAGCCGCTCGCCTCGCCCGATCGGCCCCAGCCAGCGGTTCATCAAATGGATGAGCAGCAGCGAAACAAGAAACGCGGGGATCACCAGAGTGATCCACCGCCGCCACGGCAGTCCGGCGAGAATATTGACGTAACAAAAAATCACCCCGAAAAAGGAAAAGAAAATCGGCAACGACAGGAAAAAGAGGGAAAGCTGCGAGATCCCGAGTTTCTGCTGTTGCGCCATCACCGGAGCGCAAGCCGCGGCGATCAGCCCGATCAGCACGACCGTATAAAGCAGCTCCAGATGGCCATGGATTTTGCGGGACGGCGAGATCATGAAGAATCCTCAACAATGCGGAGCTGTTCATCTGAGAATCGTCTTGAGTTTCCTCAGGTCGGTCAGCATCTGCTTGTGCGCCTCGAATTCCTTCCTGGTTTGAGACTCGAACATGTCGACATGATAATCCATCGAAACATGCTGGCTGAACCAGATCGCACGGATTCTCGGGCTTTTATAGTTGTAATGAAGACTCATCAGGAATTCATAGACCTTGTCGACCCGGTATTTGCGGGCGATCTCTTCCTGCTCTTTCGTGACCTGACGCCCCTCGCCATACAGAAACGTACAGAGCTGTTTCGTGTCGTCCCGGATATAGCATCCCAGATATTTTTTCTGCGCGATAAAAGTGATGCTCACCGTTTCCTTGCCCATCGGGTATTCGAGTTGGCAAACCGACAGCGCCTTGCCGTCGTAGTTGATGCCGTACCGGAAGCCGTCCTCGCTGAACGCGGGAATCGTCTGGTTTTCGCAGACGTTCAGGCACCCAAAGACGTTCGAGGTCGCCTCCGGTATTTTTACAATGCTGAAGCACGCGCCGTCGACATTCAGTTGCCCGGCGCTCGTCATGCCGTTGCGGCACAGCATGGCCACCTCGCAGAAAAGGACCAGCGCGAGAAACGCCGTGAGCCAGATGAGATAGATCTTCCCGTGCTTCATGCGCCGCAAGCCTCTACATGATTTATGGGACAATCATGGCGCCAGCGGCACTGTTTAATTTGGCCGATCGGGAGATCGGCGTTCCCGGGGGGCAAAAAAGCAGGCGCGGCGCCTTGGGAGCGCCGCGCCGGGGATGTCTAAATAACTGTGAATGCTAAGCGTGTTCTTTATGCTTCGAGGGCTTCCTCGGGTGCCTCAAGCGCCTCGCTCATTGTTTTTGCCTGGATGCTGGCCTTGTGCCGGCAAGCGCATTTCTTGTCCGACCGCTTGGTCTTGATCTTCCGCACCTGGGCTTCGACCTTGTCAACGAGCAGGTCGATGGCCTCAAGCGGCTGTTCGGCCGATACCGTTGCCTCGACCGAGATACTGCCTGCGCGGAACGTGCATTCGGCTTCGTAATGCAGCTTCTCGCGAGTCAACGTAATGCTCATCTCGTCGATTTTCGTGCATAACCTACGAAGGCGATCGACTTTCTTGTCGATATACTGCCTCTGTTCTCCGTTGATGGTCATGTGGCGACCGGTGATTTGCAAAGGCATGGATGCACTCCTTTCCGGAGCGAATGCGATTTTGGATGATCATGGGCCGATCATCCGGCGAGCCAACAACTCTTAACGCTAACCCCACCCTCCTTGTCAGGATTGATTGGACCGGTCATCCCCGACCGGTTGCATGTAGAAGCGCTCGCCCAGGTAGAGCTTGCGCACTTCCTCATCGTTGACCAGCACCTCGGCCGGGCCGTGGTGCAGAATCGTTCCCTGGTGGATGATGTAGGCGCGGTCGGTGACCGACAGCGTCTCGCGCACGCTGTGGTCGGTGATCAGCACCCCGAGGCCGCGGTCGCGCATCTGGAAAATGATCTCCTGCAGCTCCTCGACGCTCTTGGGGTCGACGCCGCTGAACGGCTCGTCGAGGAGCATGAACTTGGGCTCGATGGCCAGGGCGCGGGCGATCTCGACGCGGCGGCGCTCGCCGCCCGACAGCGTGTAGGCCATGTTCTTGGCCAGGTGCGCGATGCTCAGCTCATCGAGGATCTTGTCGAGCTTTTCCTTCTGCTGGGCGCGCGACAGGCGCGTCGTCTCGAGGATCGCCATCACGTTTTCCTCGACGCTCAGCCGCCGGAAGATCGACGTGTCCTGGGTCAGGTAACCCATGCCGGCGCGGGCGCGCTGGTAGAGCGGCAGGCGCGCCACGTCGTTGCCGGCCAACAGGATCTGGCCCTGGTCGGGCTTGACGATGCCGACGATCATGTTGAACGTCGTGGTCTTGCCGGCGCCGTTGGGCCCCAGCAGGCCGACGATCTCGCCGCGCTCCAGGTGCAGGCTGACGTTGTTGACAACGCGGCGCCCGCCGTAAATTTTAATCAGTGATCGTGTCTCGAGTGATTCGGTCGGCGTATTCAAGACCAGGCCCGCTCCAGCTGTTTCTACTGTTTCGCATCGGCCTGAACATCAAAAACTTGAACGAAAAGGCCGCCCGGAGCATGCCGCCCCGTTAACTGAAATATCCTCTACTCATGCGGCCCGTGTCAAGGAACTAAGGCCGGCGCCGGGTTGGGTCGGCGACGGTTCCCGATCGCGCGGTTATTCGAATCGTCAATCAAAAATCACTCCATCCGCTCCCACCCCGATCCGACCCCGCTGCGCGTGACGAACAGGTTCACGTTGGGGTGGAATTCGGTGTCCAGCAGGTCGTAGTCGCCACCGGCCATCAGCATGTGGCCGCCGACCGCCAGGGCATCGATATAATAGCTCGGCCGGGGGTTGAAGCCGGTCAGGTTGCCGGTCGCGAGGTCGAACGACGCCAGCCGCGGCCGGCTCTGGCCGGCAACCGTCCAGAACAGCCCCCCGATATACAGGGTGGATCCGTCGAGCGCCATCGCGCGAATATCCACATTGGGGGCCGGATTCCAGGCCTGCGCCGCGCCGCTCGACAAGGCCAGCCTGGCGAGGAAATTGCGCGCCACGGCCGTCGCCGACGCATTCGTGATGTTTTTGAAGCTCCCGCCGGCATACAGATACGAGCCGTAGGCGGCCACACCCCAGACGACGCTGTCGGCGTCGGCCTGCCAGCCGCCGAGAGCCGCGCCGGTGCCGGCGCTGACGGCCGCCAGGTGCTGGCGGGCCAGCCCGCCGATATTATGGAACTCGCCGCCGGCAAAGAGCGTGGACCCGGAGAGCGCCAGGCACTTGACGTTGTTGTCGGCGTTGGGATTGAACGCCGCCACGAGGGCGCCGGTGTCCTTGTTGATCGCGGCGATGTGGTTGCGGGCCTGGCTGTCGACGTTGTGGAACGTCCCGGCGAGGTACAGCGTCGTGCCGCTGAGCAGCATCGAGTCGACGCGGCCGTCCACCTTGGCGTCGAGGCTTTTGAGCGCCCCGGAGTTCAGGTCGAACGCGGCCAGGCCGACCCGGGTCGACTTGTTGTCGATCGAACTGAAATTCCCGCCGGCATAAAGGGTCGAGCCCGAGACGGCCATGACATTGACGCCGTAATTCATCGACGGCGCCCAATCCAGCAGGCGCCGCCCGTAGGAATCGAGGGCCGCGAAGTTCTTGCGCCACTTGCCGGTCACGCTGATGAATTCGCCGCCCACGTAGACGGCCGAGCCGTACGGCGCGACATCCCAGGCGTCGGCGTCGGGGTTGGGATCCCAGTCCAGGACGGCGCCCGTCTCCGCGTCGAGCGACGCCAGCCGGTTGCGCGTCTTGCCGCCGATGGTGCTGAAGCGGCCGGCGACCAGCAACCTGGACCCGTATAATTCGATCGAATGGATGGAGCCGCTGTCGGTGTCGGCCTTCCAGGTGCTGATCGCCTTGCCGTCGGTCATGTTCAGCGCCGCCAGGCAGACGCGACTCTGGCCGCCGACGCTGCCGAAACTGCCGGCGACATAGATCTTGCCGTCGCCCACGGCCATGGATTCAACCCCCCAGGCGCCGCAATCCGGATTCCACGAGGCGAGGGCGGCGTTGCTCGCGCCGACGGCGGCCAGCCGGTTGCGCGTCGTGCCGCGGACCTGCGTGAATTCGCCCCCGAAATACAACGTCGAGCCCGAGATCGCCAGGGCCTTGACGGTGCTGCTCGTGTCCGCGATCCAGCCGCTCAGCGGCGCGCCGTCGCTGGTGTTGACGGCGGCCAGGTGCTTGCGCGTCTGGCCGTGAACCAGAGTGAACTCGCCCCCCATGAACAGGGTCGAATTGGCGAACGCCAGGGCCCACACCGTATCGTTCGCCACCGGGCTCCAGGAGGTCGCGGTGCCGTCGGCAAGCTTCAAGGCGGCCACGCGGCTGTGCGCGCCGCCGCCGATCCCCTGGAAGTCGCCGCCGGCAAACACGATCGTCCCGACCTTCAACAGGCACCGCACCGAGGCATCCGCCCCATGGCTCCATGACGGGTCGAGCGTCCCGTCGGATTTGATATGCGCGATATTGGACCGCGACACGCCGCCGACGTGCTTGAACGACCCGCCGATCACCCACCCGCCCGCTCCGTCGCTGACCACCGCGTAAATGATCCCATCGACTTTGGGCAGCGACCCGGCCAGGGCGCCGTCAACGACGTTGATCCTGGCGCCGTGGCCGGTGTCCGGGCCGACATAGGTGAATTCGCCGCCCAGGTAGATTTTGTCGTTCCACTTGGCCATCGCATAGACGGTGCCGTTGGTGATGCAGGCGTCCTGAACCGGATACGGATAGGAGATCTGCGCGCGGGCGCTCATCGCCGACGCGAGAACCATCAACATGACAAGCGCCATGGCAAAAGCCCGGGCGCTCCTTCCGGCCGAATGAGCAGGCATGGGCGGTCTCCTGAGACAAGATAATGGAATATCATGCAGACTGTGCGGCTTTTCTCAAGCGAATGCTCGCTCGGCCAGGCAAATCCTCGACCCGGAGCCGAACGCGGCGGGGAGCGGCGCCTCCAAACAGGAGCGCCGCGACGACCCGGGCATCGTGACGTTTCGCGCCGGGCCGGCCGGTCATTTGGATTCGCGCCGGGTCTTCAGCTCGACGACCGTGCAGGCCAGGCCGCCCTCCATGGGGCTGCCGAAGCGGTAGGTTTCGACGTAGGGATGGCGCGAGAGCATCAGCCGGACGGCCTTGCGGACGGCGCCCGTGCCGTGGCCGTGGATGATCTTGACCCGGTCCAGGTGGCCGACGATCGCCTGGTCGACCGCCTTTTCGGCAACCTCCAGCGCATCCTCGACGCGCAGGCCGTGCAGGTCGACCTCATGGTAGGTCGGGGCGGCGTTGATGACGGGGCGCGCCGCCTTTTTGAGCGGCGGCTCGGGGGCCGGGGCCGGGACGATCCGGCTGAGCTTGACGACCCATTCCTGGTTGTTGAAGGCGACGCGGGCGCTCCGCTTTTTGGCATCGACCTCGATCACCCGGGCGACCCCGCCCATGCCGCGCACCTCGACCCAGTCACCGGGCTCGGGGCAGGGAGTGGCGGGCGGAGCAGTCATGGGACCAATGTAAGATGTAAAATGTAAAATGAGAAATGAGAAATTACTCGATCAACCCGGCGGGCTGGTGGAATTTCGGGTCGTCGGGGGTGGGTGTTGGCGACGGAGCGCGCGGCGGAGTCCCGATCTTGAGGCGCGGCCTCAGCTTCTCGATCGTCACCGGGCCGATCCCCTTGACCTCGTCGAGCTGCTCGATGGTTTTGAATCCGCCGAGCCGGTCGCGGGTCTCGATGATCGCCCGGGCCTTGACCGGCCCGATCCCCGGCAGGCGGTCGAGCTCGGTCAGGCTCGCCGCGTTGAGGTCGATGACGTAATCGCGCGGCGAGGCGACGTCCAGCTTCGCGCCGTCGATCGTGCCGCGGCCGTCGGCGTCGACCTCGCCCAGTTTTTCCCACCGGCCCTGGCCGGCCGAAACGGCGAGCGGCTCGGGCGCCTGCCGCCGCCACGCGTGGAACGCCACGCCGATCGCGATCAACCCCACGACGCCGATCAGCGCGTATTGCTCAGTGCGTGTGAGACCCGACGCCATGGACCACCCGTTCAGATTGACACCCGCGACGGCGTGCTTGATGTGGGTTTTTTATTCGGGGGAGAGCGAAAAATCCAGTGAAATATGCGCCCTACAGTCCGCAGATCCGAAGAAATACCCGGTTCCACCCCAGCCACGAGATCATCCCCGCGAACGTGCCGGCGATATTGAAGACTTCATCCAGGATCTCGAACGAGCGGTCGGGGGTCAGGCCCTGCAGGCATTCGAGGTAAAGGCCCCATACCGCCCCGATCGCGCCGACGAGCAGCACCGCCGCGCCGGTCGGCTGCCGGCCGCGCACCCACGCCCGCAGCAGCAGCCAGCCCAGGCCGGCATACATGGCGCCGTGGACGAGCTTGTCGGAGACGCGGATTTTCGGGACCTGGCTCGACGGCATCAGGCTGGCGACCATGATCGCCACGATGCACAGGGTCAGCGGGAGGGTGTAATACCAAAGCGGATGCGCGTTGCCGTGGCGCTCGGCCCACCGGAGAAATCGCGCCGCAAGGTTGCCGTCAGTCTTCAATGGGGTTGCCCTTGAATGAAACGATCTTGAATCCGGGGTCGAGCACGGCGATGGCGTTGTCGGGCAGGTCCTGGTCCACCACGGCGTTGGGCCCGATCTTGACGTTGTCGCCGATCGCGATCTTGCCGTAGAGCTTCGCGCCGGGGGCGATGTAGACGTTGTCGCCGATCGTCGGGCAGCCGCGACTCTCGCCGTGGCCGGCCACGCCGATCACCACCTGCTGCGAGACCGTGAACCGCCCGCCGATCCTGACCGCCGACGAAATGAAGATCCCTCCGTAATGCCCGATGTAAAACCCCGGACCGATCCGGGTGGAACGCGGGATGTCGATCCCCCACACGGCCCGTATCATGAATGATAGAACATAATAGATCGGCAGCAGAAAGATTTGCAGCGGCCACGGCTTGCCGATGAGCCATTGCCCGAAGCGAAGCACCACGACGGCCTGCACCCCCGGCGCGCCGCAACAGGCCAGAAACCGGTTGAGCCGGCCGCCTTTGGCCATCTTCCATGTGCGCTGGATGTCTTCTTTTAACAAATCCTAAATCCTAATATCGAAATCCTAAATCCTAATTTCTAAATCCTAAACAAATTCGAATTTCAAATGATTTCCGTGTATTCGGCGCCTTCCGTGGTTGAAAATCAAAAATCCGCAATCGATCACGTTTTCCTTTGGATGGTGAGGATCGTGACTCCCGGCGGCATGTTGTGGCGGGCGATCCACCAGCTTTCGATCTTGTGGACGTTGATCAGAAGATTGTTGAGCCATTCGGGAACGACGATCGCGTCCGAGTGCGGCGGCCGGCGCGCGTGGCGCAGGTTGCGCGACAGCCTGACCGCCGCGGCGATCGGCAGGATCAGCGAAAAACACGGCGTGAGCCGCACCTTCTGCCAGCCTTGATGAAACAGGGCCCGGAATTCGTGCATCGTGTAGCGGCGCTTGTGGTGCAGCGAGACGTCGTGCGTCGACCACAGCAGGGGGTGCGCGGGGACGGTCGCCATCAGGAACCCGCCCGGCTTGAGGACGCGCCGCACCTCGGCGATGAGCGCGTGGTCGTCGGCGACGTGCTCGATCAGGTCGAACGCGGTGACGATGTCGACGCTGGCGTCGGCGAGCGGGATCGAGACCGCGTCGGCGCGGATGAGCTGCGCGAGGCCGCGCCCCCGGCAGAACGCGAGGGCCTCGGGGGCGATGTCGGTGCCGATCGCGTCGCCCTCGGCCTGGCGGCGCTTCAGGAACATGCCGGTGCCGCAGCCCAGGTCGAGGATGCGCGGCTTTCGCCCGCCGAAATGCGGCAGGATCTCGCGCCGCAGCAGGTTTTCGGTCATCATGAGCCGGCTCTGGAACCACCAGTGGCGATCCTCGAGCTCGAACATGGTCTGGTATTCGCAGGGCTCCATTTGGGCTTGCGAGTAACCCCGACTTCGTCAGAGGATATCGGGCGCTGTCCGGCGCCCGCGTCAAGCCTGTCATAATCCGATGCTCGCATGCAATCGCGGAGTGGCGGGGATTTCGGATTGCGGATTGCGGATTGCGGATTTGGGGAGCGAGAAACGCCGGATTTCGGAATGATTTGATTTTCAACCACGGAAGGCACCGAATACACGGAAATCATCTGAATTTTGAATTTGTTTAGGATTTAGAGATTAGGATTTTGGATTTTGAATGCATAAGGTGATGGGCCATGCGAATCGTAGTCGATGAAAACATTCCTTACGCGCGCGAGATTTTCTCGCAGCTGGGCGACGTGACGACCGTCGCCGGCCGCTCGCTGACGGCCGCGGCCGTGGCCGACGCCGACGCGCTCATCGTGCGCTCGATCACGCGCGTTGGCGAGGCGCTGCTGGCCGGCGGCAAAGTGCGGTTCGTCGCCACCTCGACGATCGGGACCGACCACGTCGACACCGCCTACCTCGAGCGCCAGGGGATCGGGTTCGCGTCCGCGCCGGGAAGCAACGCCGAGTCGGTGGCCCAGTACATCGCGGCGGCGCTGGCCTACGCCGCCGGCAAACGCGGCACCCCCCTGTCGCGCTGCTCGATCGGCATCGTCGGCGTCGGCAACTGCGGCAAGCGCGTCGAGCGGATCGCGCGCGCGCTCGGGATGAACGTCCTGCTGAACGACCCGCCGCTCATGCGCGTCACCGGCGACGACGCGCGCTACCGCCCCCTGCGCGAGCTCCTCGACTGCAACTTCCTGACGCTCCACGTCCCGCTCACGAAGGCGGGCAAGGACCCCACATGGCGCCTCATTGAAGAGAAAACGCTGGACCGGCTCCTGCCGGAGGCGATCGTGATCAACGCCTCGCGCGGCTTCGTGGTCGAGGAGCAGGCCCTCATCGAGCGCGTCCTCGACGAGCGGCTTTCGGGGGCGATCCTGGACGCGTGGGAGAACGAGCCGGCCATCAACATCGAACACATGCGCCGCACGATGATCTCCACGCCGCACATCGCCGGCTACTCGTTCGACGGCAAAGTCGCCGGAGCGGTCATGGTCGCCGAGGCCGCCTGCAGGCACTTCGGGATCGAGTTCAAGAAGCCCGGCCTGCCGATGCCGCCGCCCGCCGTGCCGCGGATCGAACTCAACACCAAGGGCCGCGAAGCCGATTCGATACTGGCGGAGCTGATCATGACCGCCTACCCGATCCTGCGCGACAGCGCCGACCTGCGGGCGGCCATGGCCCACGCCGAAACCGGCATCGGCCCGGCGTTCGACCAGCGGCGGAAGCTCTACCCGCTGCGCCGCGAGTTCGCCGCCACGACGGTCAAACTCCACGGCGCGGACGAGGAGCTGCTCGAGCGGGTCAAGACGATCGGGTTCAGCGTGGAAGAATCATAGAAATTCGAACCACGGAGACACAGAGACACGGAGAAATAACAAAAATAGTTCGATTATCTCCGTGACTCCATGTCTCCGTGGTTCAAAAAATGAAATATGATACAACTCGAACTGCACGACCGGATCGATGCGATCGGCGCCGCCGAGTGGGACGGGCTTGTCGGCCGCATGCGCGAGCCCGCGATCTACCACAGCCATGACTGGGCGCGGCTGTGGCTTCGGCATTTCGGCGGGGACGCGAAACCCCGAATCATCGCCCTGCGCGAGGGGGGCCGGCTGATCGGCCTGCTGCCGATGGCGCTCGCCGCGCAGCGGCTCAAGATTTTCAGCCGCCGGCGGCTTGCGCCGCTCTCGTCGGCCTCGCCCCCGGCGCCGCAGTACCTCGGCCCGATCTGCGACCCCGACCGCGAGGAGCCGTGCCTCGGCGCGATGGCCTCCTTCCTGGCCGCGCAGCCCGACGCCGACGCCATCTACTTCGAAAACTTCCTCCCCGGCCAGCCGGCCGAGAGGCTCGTGCAAACCCTCGAAGCCCGGGGGCGCGCCGCGATCCGCTGGACGGGCGAGACGACCTACTGGGTGCCGCTCGCCGAGGAGGCCGAGGCGTTCCTTTCGCTCCTGAACCGCAAGCTGCGCAAGAACATCGTCAGCGCGCGCAACCGGTTCGCCGCCACCGACGGCGCCCGGATCGAGGCGGTCACGGACCTTGCCGGCGTCTCGGCCGCGGTCGAGGCGTTCCGCCGCCACAGCATCGCGCGGCTCGGCGAAAAGGGGCTCCACTCGACGCTCCACGACCGGCGCATGGCCGATTTCTTCGCGGAGCTGGCGCGCGCCTGCTTCGAGCGCGACCGGGCGATCTACTTCGGCGCGTGGCTCGGCGACGCGTGCATCGGCACGATCTTCGGCCTGCGGATGGGCTCGTACATCTGCTACTACAACGGATCGTTCGACCCGGAGTTCTCGAACCTCAGCCCCGGGACGCTCATGATCGACGCTCTGTGCCGCGAGGCGATCGTCCGCGGCCACCGCCGGCTCGACATGCTCGGCGGCTTCGGCGAATACAAGCACCGCTGGGCGGGCGAAAACTGCGCCAAGCTGCAACTGGCGACCGTCCCGCTGAACACCCTCAAGTGCCTGCCGTTCAGCGTGTGGGAACGCCACAAGGCCCGCCGCCGCGACGAAAACGGGGGCGCGAAACCGAGTAACGAAGATTAGAGCGAAGAATCGCCGGCGAGGGCGCCGGCGCCACATTGCGATAAGCTATTCGATACCGAATAGCTGTCTTCGATGTGGGGCCGGCGCCCCCGCCGGCCATTCATGTCGTCTCAAGCCCCGGCGCCGATCAGTTTGGATCTGAAAACGGCGTTCCCGAGCGAACACCCCCGCGGCCGCGTGGGTTTCTCTTGTTTCAGTGGATCAATTTTTTTGCCGCCGAATCCCCGGGCCCAGCCGAAGCCTGTTTTTTCGGGTTCATTCATTTTCACCCGTAATCGACTGAATCTATTGCAATTGCAGCCACGCAAACAAACGCCGGCACGGAGTATGATGAGCCGGTTGTGTTCTTTTCGAGGCCGCATGGAGCAGGATTTTGAGGTAGCGAAAACCCACTTTCTTGTATTAGATTAAGGGCGCGGCCGCGTGTAGAGACCCCATGAAGGAGCTAATCCATGACGTCACCCGGCGGCAAGCCCGCCCCTACCAATACCCGCTCCAAAGTCAAAATGGTTCCGAATGTCATCGAGGCCCGGTGCAAAGGCTGCGGCTACTGCATCGAGTTCTGCCCGAAGGACGTTTTGGCGTTTTCCGACAAATTCAATGCCAAGGGCTATTACGTCCCGGTCAACGTGAAACCGGAGGCGTGCACTGGTTGCAAGATGTGCGAGATGGTCTGCCCCGATTTCGCCATTTACCTGGTTGAAGACGAAAAGGCCGCCGCCGAAGTCCCGGTCAAGGTCAAGGCCGCCGAGGAGTCCAAGTGATGACCGAGCACAGCGACGTTTTAACCGGCGCCCACTTTATGAACGGTGACGAGGCCTGCGCCGAGGGCGCCCTGGCCGCCGGCTGCCGATTCTTTGCCGGCTACCCGATCACCCCGGCCACCGAGATCGCCGAAACCATGGCCGACCGGATGGGCGAAGTCGGCGGCGTCTTCATCCAGATGGAAGACGAGCTGGCCTCGATGAACGCCATCATCGGCGCCTCGTGGGGGGGCGTGAAGTCGATGACCGCGACGAGCGGACCCGGCTTCAGCCTCATGATGGAAAACCTGGGCCTGGCGCTCATGACCGAGACGCCGTGCGTGGTGGTCAACGTCCAGCGCGGCGGCCCGTCGACCGGCCTGCCGACGCTCGTCGGCCAGCAGGACATGATGCAGGCGCGCTGGGGAAGCCACGGCGACTACGAAATCATCGCGCTGACGCCCAACTCGCCGCAGGAGATGTTCGACTTGACGCTCGAGGCGTTCAACCTCTCCGAGCGCTTCCGGCTGCCGGTCCTCGTCATGGCCGACGAAGTCGTCGGCCACATGACCGAGAAGGTCGTCATCCCGGCGCGCGAAGAGCTCAAGATCGTCAACCGCAAGAAGTGGCAAAAGAGCGACGACAAGCATCTGCCCTACCGGGCCGACGAGGACCTCGTCCCGCCGATGGCCGCCATGGGCGAAGGCTCTTTCCAGCACATCACCGGCCTGACCCACGACGAACGCGGCTACCCCGGCGCCAACGCCGCCGTGCAGGACGCCCTCGTCCGCCGGCTCATCGACAAGGTCCGCAAATACGCCAAGACCGAGCTGACCCGGTACGAGGCGGTCGAGATGGACGACGCCGAGGTCGTGATCGTCTGCTACGGCATCACGAGCCGCTCTTGCCTGCGGGCCGTGCGCGTCGCGCGCGAGCGCGGCATCAAGGCCGGCATGATCCGGCTGCAGATCGTCTGGCCGTTCCCCGACCACCTCATCGAGGAGATCGCGGCCAAGGCCCGGGCGATCATCGTCCCGGAGATCAACATGGGCCAGATCGTCCGCGAAGTGCAGCGCGCGGCCGGCGGCAAATGCCCCGTCCACGGCATGCCGATCCCCGGCGGCGCGATGCACAAGCCCGAGCAGATCGTGGAGATGATCACGAGGGAGATGCAGTAGCCCGAGCGCATTCGATTACGATTACGACGCACGACGCACGAATGAAAAGGACACATACGATGAGCGCAGTTGCTCAACACACATTCGACCAGTTCCTCCGCGCCGACCGCATGCCGCACATCTGGTGCCCGGGTTGCGGCATCGGCACCGCGGTCAACTGTTTCGTCCACGCCCTGCAGAAGACAAACCTGCCGCTCGAGCAGGTCGCGGTCGTCTCGGGCATCGGCTGCACGGCGCGCGTCGCCGGCTACATGTACCTGGACTCGTTCCACAGCACGCACGGCCGCGCGCTGCCGCTGGCCACCGGGCTCAAGCTGGCGAGGCCGGAGCTGAAGGTCGTGGTCATCAGCGGCGACGGCGACCTGTTCGCCATCGGCGGCAACCACTTCATCCACGCCGCCCGGCGCAACATGGACCTGACCGTCATCTGCGTCAACAACTTCAACTACGGCATGACCGGCGGCCAGCTCGCGCCGACCACCCCCCAAGGCGCCCGCACGACCACGACGCGCCAGGGCAACCCGGACACGCCGTTCAACCTGCCGGCCCTGGCGGCCGCCTGCGGCGCGGTCTACGTCGCCCGCTGGACGGTCGGCCACGTCGTCCAGCTCCAGCGCGCGATGGGCGAGGTTTTAAGCAAGAAGGGCTTCACGTTCCTCGAGGTCATCAGCCCGTGCCCGACGCTGTTCGGCCGCCTGAACAAGCTCGGCGCGGGGGTCGACATGGTGCAGGCCGCCAAGGAACGCGCCGTCATCCGCAACGGGGCCGACCCGAAGGAAGCCGACATCACGATGGATTCGCCGATCGTCTGCGGCAAGTTCCTCGACATCGAGAAGCCGACGTATCTGGACCGCATCGGACTGACCCCCACTGCGGCATCGGAATAATTATTTAATTTTATTTTGATCATTTACCTCAGCTTTGTTTCGAATTTGTGAACGATTTTGAATGATTGGGATTTGTTTCGGATTTAGAGATTAGAAATTAGGATTTGATGAAAATGGCAACAGATCGCTTGGAAATCCGCGTCACCGGCTTCGGCGGCCAGGGCGTGATCCTGACCGGCTACATCCTCGGCAAGGCCGCCGCGCTGTTCCGCGACCAGAACGCCGTGCTGGCCCAGACCTACGGCCCCGAGGCGCGCGGGAGCGCCTGCCGCGCCGACCTGATCGTCTCGCCCAAGCCGATCGATTACCCGCAGGTCGCGCGCCCGAACATCCTGATCGCGCTGTCGCAGGACGGCTACACGACGCACAAGAAATTCATCGACCCGGAGGGGATCATCTTTTACGACGAGGAGCTGGTCCACCCCGACGCCGAAAGCCCCGTCTTCCACGCATCGATCCCCGCGACCCGTTTCGCCAAGGAAGTCGGCCACAAGATCATGGCCAACATCGTGATGCTCGGCTTCTGCACGGCCCTGACCGACCTGGCGACCGCGGAGTCGATGGAGAAGGCGGTCAGCGGCTCGGTGCCCAAGGGGACCGAACCCAAGAATCTGAATGCCTTCCGCAAGGGCTACGAATACGGCACGCAGTGGCTCGGGAGCCGCTCAACCGGCAACGGCCACAAGGACAGCCCGTATCTGAGGAAGTAATCCCGGGCTTGGCCCGAAACCATCGCGGCAATCCGGCCGGCGCCCCGCGCGCCGGCCTTTTCATTCGAACAAAAGACGTTTCTGTCCGATTCTTTTTGCCATCACACATCACTCATGCGACTAGAGTTCCGCCGCGTCGAAAATATTTCCACATCGCTATCATTTTACTTGAGTTTTGCCGATAAGTCCTTGAGAATAGGCCAAACCCCGAGGGAGTCTCGGGGAAAGTCCTAAGCTCACCACGGATCGGCAGGGCTGAACCTTGAACCACGCGGACAACGCCAACCCACGAAACCTCTGGGGCCGTTGCCTGCTGTGGACGGCCCCCGTGGTGCTGTGGCTGGCCCTGACCGCCGGCGGCGCCGAACGCACGGCCGCCGCGCCGACGCCGATGCCGATGGCGACCCCGGCCGTCCTGGCCGACGTTCTGCGCCCGCAGATCTACTTCAATTCGATCCCCCGGATCCACACGACGGCTCACTTCCAGCTCGTCAACGCCCGCGACGCCGAGTGGTCCGAGCGCATGGGCGACATGCTGGAACTGCTTTACGATTGCTTCTGCCGCGACATGAAGGAACTGGGGTTCGCGGTGAGCGAGCCCGCGGACCCGCTCACCTGGCTGTGCTTCGACGGCGAAAAGGCGTTCGTCGAATACGCCCGCACGGCCGACTCCTTCAATGCCGGCTGGCTGCGCGAGTACTACTCGCCGCGCACGAACCGGGTCGCGCTCATCCGCCCCGACGCGATGACCCGGACGGTGGGCATCGAAGCCGGCGGCGAGCCGGTCGACATCCTGCCCATCTCGCACGAGGCCACCCACCAGTTCTCCTACAGCACCGGCCTCTTCCGCCGCGGGGTGATGTACCCGGTGTGGTTGACCGAGGGGGTCGCGATGAGCTTCGAGACCGACTCGGCGCGGACGCTCGGCCTCAACAAGTTCAACCTCCCGCGCATGAAGCAGCTCGTCCGCGTCCGCCGCGCGGGGCGCATGCTGCCGCTGGGGCGGTTCATGATCATGACCCACTTCCGTCCGGACGAGGGGCACGACCTCGGCGACCTCTACGCCCAGGCCGACGGCTTCTTCCGGTTCATGCTGATGAACCACGGCGACCAGCTCCGGGCCTACGTCGCGCGCCTGGGCGCCATGGCCCCGGGCCGGCGCAGTCCCGAGGCCCTCGAGGCCGAGTTCGCCGCCGCGTTCGGCGCGGCCGGGCCGCTCGAGGCCGAATGGAACGACTACCTGGACAAGGTCGAGCGCATCCTTGCCGGCGGCGATGAAAAAAGCCCCGCAACTGCCTCCGGGGCAATCGCGGGGCTCGTGACCCCTGTCGTGAACCGATAGGGCCGCTCGCTTCACGCCAGGTCATCGTGCGTGGCTTGTTTCTTCCGTCTCACCCTCCATGGTGGCGTCCCCGCCACTAAGGTCGCCATGATCATCGGCCTTCGCCCCTAGTACTGCCGCGACGACGAGCCGGGCTGCTGCTGCCGCTGCTGCTGTTGCTGCTGTTGCCGCTGCATCTGCTGCTGGCGGGTTTCGCCGCTCGGAGGCACGAACCCAAGCGCCTCCCACTGCGGCTCGACGTTGTAGGCCGTATAGACCCGTTCAAGGTAGTTGCGGTCGGCCAGATCCGGCTGCTGGTTGGACTGGAACGTGAAGGCCAGCAGGCTGTCGCCGCTGGTCGTATGGAGCTGGGCAATCTGCTTCTGCTGATCGACGCGGATCGCCTCCCACGGCACCACGCTCATTTCGCGGGTGTGGCCGGCGACTTCGCTGAGCGAAACGACGCAGTAAATCAACCGTCCATTGTCGGCATTGAGCACGCAATCGCGGACCTTGCCGATGTCGGTGCGGCCGGTGCTCTGCGCCTGACTCTGCTGGCGGGCTTCCTCGCGGCTCTCACGCTGCGTCTGGCTGCCGGTCATTCCGGACGACGAGGTCTCGCGGAACGTGATCGGCGTGCTGCTTTCGACCTTCATCCCAATGACCCGGCTGAGCTTCCGGGTGTCGAAGGCGGTTTTCTGGGCGCCGCTCATCGGCATGGTTTCCAGGTAGCTCTGCTGCTGCCAGTTGGCGCTGGCCTGTTCGGGCCACGCCTCCCGGCTGAAGCCCTGGACCCGGCTGAGTTGATCCTTCGAAACGGGGAGTGTCAGTTCGATGCGCTGATCGCGGTTCCACACGAGGCGCTGGTGCTGCTGCTGCTGCTGCTGCGACTGGCTTTGCTGTTCGGCGGCCGTGGCCATCGTCTGCACCTGGAACTCGGACCAGGGGATGGCGATCAGTTTGTCGCCGACCCCGGCGATGCCGCCGTGGGCAAGAACCGCGTAACCGATTTGATCGCGCTGCGAGTTCAAAACGATGTCGTGGATTTTGCCCAGGTCCTGACCTTGCGCGTTCACGACCCTGGCTCCGATCAGTGACGTGCCCCGGCAGAGCTCAACGCCCGAGGGCTGCGCGGCGCTGGCGGCCATGCCGCTGTGCCCCATCCCCTGTTCGGTGCTGAGCGAGGATGTGGTCTGGGCGAGAACAGCCGACGCCGCGAACATCAGAACGACAAACCCCATCAGTGTCCATTTGGTCTGCATATGCTGTGTCCTTTCCCTCTCGTCTTTCAATGATGTGAACATGCTCGTCAAGCCACGCCTTCATGTTCAGCCAACCAGAATAGAGGCTGCCCGCAGGCGTGGGAATCAGGGGAATACCGAAAGGCGCGTGGGGTATTTCTTTAAAATAATCGGATTATTAAATCCGAATGTCCATTCCATTAAAATTACGCGCACATTTTCCGGCGGGACCGGCAACATCTGCCCGTTATCGGCATCTATTGGCCCGATTCGTGGACCGCGCGGCCGCCATGCACAAAAGGCGCGCCGGCTGTCGGCCGGCGCGCCTTGTTGCATTATTTCATTATGATTTCCGTCGGGTCATTCCTCGACGCGCAGGACGAACGCGCGGCCGGCGCTGATCGGGTCGGCCTCGATCCGCGCGATCGCGCTCTGCACCGCCGCCTCGGGCGCGTCGTGCGTCACGATCGAGACCGTCGCCGCCGCTTCCGGCTGGACCGGCTGCGCCGCGCGGTGCTGGATCATCGACTCGATCGAGACGTTGACCTCGGCGAGGGCGCGGCCGATCGTGGCCATCGCGCCCGGCCGGTCCGCGACCGTGAACCGGATGTAGTAGTGCGTCCGCAGCTCGGCCATCGGCTTGAGCTGGCGCCGGCCGACCGGGACCGGCAGGCGCGAGTCGCGCCACGGGTTGAACCGCTCCTCGGAGGCCAGCGCCATCAGGTCGCTGATCACCGCCGAGCTCGTGGCGTCGGCGCCGGCGCCGCGGCCGAAGTAGACCGTGCGGCCGATCGGCCAGCCGTCGACGCGGACGCTGTTGAACACGCCGTTGACCTGGCCCAGCGGCGAGTCGAGCGGGACGAGCGTCGGGTGGACGCGGACCTCGACGCCGCCGCCCGCGTCCGGGCGCTTGGCGATGCCGAGCAGCTTGATCGCGTAGCCCAGCTCGCGGGCGTACTGGATGTCGACCGGCTGGATGCGCGTGATCCCCTCGACGTAAACGTCCTTGAAGCGGATGTCCATGCCGAACGCCAGCGACGACAGGATCGCCGTCTTGTGCGCCGTGTCGTAGCCCTCGATGTCGTAGGTCGGGTCGGGCTCGGCGTAGCCCAGCTCCTGGGCCTCGGCCAGCGCCTTGTCGAAGCTCAGGCCGGCCTCGCCCATGCGGGTCAGGATGTAGTTGCAGGTGCCGTTGAAGATGCCCATGACGCTCGAGAACACGTTGGCCGAGAG
The DNA here is from genome assembly GCA_039683515.1 of Candidatus Sumerlaeia bacterium. Taxonomy (GTDB): domain Bacteria; phylum Sumerlaeota; class Sumerlaeia; order MVZB01; family MVZB01; genus JAJFUE01. The sequence continues at coordinate 18,540 of JBDKRG010000046.1, forward strand.
CCCCTGCTCGAGCGTGCGGATGATCGGGATGCCGCCGGCGACGGCCGCCTCGTAGAGCAGGCCGACGTTGTTCTTCCTGGCCAGCTCCATGAGCTCGGGGCCGTGGACGGCCAGCAGCGCCTTGTTGGCGGTGACGACGTGCTTGCCGGCCTCGAGGGCGCGCGCCACGAACGTGCGCGCCGGCTCCTCGCCGCCGACGAGCTCGATCACCGCGTCGATTTCGGGGTCGTTATAAATCTTGTTCAGGTCGCTCGTGAGTTGGTCCTGCGTGTAGGGCGCGTCGCGGCGCGTGGTCGTGTCCTTGTCGGCGATCGTCTTGATGGTGATGGGGCGGGGCAGGCGCTCCGCGATCACGGCGCGGTTGGCCGCGAGCGAGCGCACGACGCCGGCGCCGATGTTGCCGAAACCAATGAGACCGACATTGAGAGGCTTGACCATGGCAGGAACCCTTTCGCGCGACAAAGTACAAGGCATTCCTTTATGGCCCGCGGCGATGGGATTGTAAAGAAAAAGTGATCCGGCATCGGGCTGAACCCGAGGTTTTCGGCCAATTCGATTGGCAACCTTCGTCAAAAACGGTATAAAATCAATTGTGGCGCACGGAGGATCGATATGACGAAGCTGAAACAACTAGAATTGGCGATCGATTCGCTCACCCAAAAGGAATATGCCCGATTTCGCCGCTGGTTTATGGAACGCGACTGGGAGTTATGGGACCGCCAGATCGAGACGGATTCCCTCAGTGGCGATCTTGATTTTCTGCTCAAAGAGGCCCGGGAGGCAAAAGCTCACGGAAAGCTCAAAAGCGTTTAATGCACCGCACAACTCAGCAATACTGGGTTCGATACAGGGCTTTGCCGCAGGATGTTCGCGAACGGGCCGATAAATGTTTTGAGTTACTCAAATCCAATCCACGACACCCATCTTTACAATTCAAGAAAATCGGCAATTTCTGGTCAGTGAGGATTGATCTTGCGCACCGGGCGCTGGCTGTTCAGGATGGTAACGACTTCATCTGGGTCTGGATCGGATCACATAATGAATACGACAAATTACTGAAAAAGCGATGAGAAAAACATTCGATGAGAAAAGAATACGATTTTCGCGGCGCCGTTCGGGGCAAATATGCCAAACGGTATGCGAAAGGCTCGAATGTGATTGTCATTGAGCCGGATGTCACTGAGTTTTTTTTCGGATCACGATTCGGTCAATGAAGCGTTGCGTGGTCTGGCTTCGATCATCAAACGCCGCAGAAGTGCGCAAAAGACCACCCAACGGCGCACACAGTCGCGTTCAGACGGCTAGATCGGGTTCGGATGCCGGTTTCGGCGAAACCGGCCTACTTGATACTCTTCAACGCGGGGTGGTCGGGCGGGAGCTTGAGCCAGACGACGCCGTTTGATTGCTGCATGTAGTTTCTGTTGCCGGTATTCCACACTGCATAACTGTTTAACCCAATGTAATGATTGCCATTACTCACAGCCGGGAACACACCGATAACCGACTGACTGGAACAGTTATAGAAATACGAATCGGGTCCGGGTTTATCCGGGATCGGCACTCCTTGAATAATTTCCAATGCGGCGGCTTGGAGGCGCGCTTGCTGGATCTGGTTGAGGGCGTTCGTCATCGCCTCGTCGCCGACGACCCCGTCCGGATCGGTGCGCGGATGGGTCGGCGATTGCAGGTCGCTCCAGTTGTGGATCGAGCCGGCCCGCGACGCCACGTCGGCGAGCCACTCGGTCTCCTTGACCCGAAGTTCGTCGCGGTTCCAGAGCTGATAGAGCATGTCGCCGTTCGTGATCAGCCTCATTTTCCGGGCCAAAATCTCATTTTGAATGTGTTCGTGGAAGAGATCGACGGCCCCATCCCATGTCGCGGTCCGGTCGTAATACTGCTGCGAGACCCACGCCGACGACTCGATCAACTCGCCGAGCATTGGGGCCAGGTCCGGAGCCCGCCGCCGCGCGACCAGTTCCGGATCGATCCCGTTCAGCAGCGGCCCGAAATGGCCCGAATCGTCGCCGTAAAGCGCGAGCAGGTTCTGTGTCGCGCGCATCACCGGGCTGTCACCGATGAATCTGGAATCGTGATATTCGAGCGAGAACGGCGCGGCCAGGTCGAGGACGTAATACGCTTTCGCCGCGTCCATGAACTTGGTCTTCAAAACCTCGATCGGCTCGGCGTCGTTCATTTGCTTGCGGAATTCCGGCGTAAAAGGAGGCCTCACCATCGTGAGCAGCGAATTTTCCCTGTCCCCCTGCATAATGATCCGGCCGAGGTCGAAGATGATCTGGACGTGCTGCGGTTTATGGCGGCGGACTTCGGGCGAGATCGTCATCCGGTGGTCGTAGTATTGGCCGAGCTCGCGCGCCAGGCGGATGAGCTCGGCGCGCGCGGCCGTGTTGGTGGTCAGCTCGGAGCGGCTGCCAAGCCGATCGATCGCGGCGAGCAGGCCGAGGTAGGCCCCGTCGCACGCTGCCTGAAGGACGGCGGTCGTGTCGCCGGCCTCGGCGGCCGGGCGGGCTGCCTGGAGTTTGGACCTGTGCCGGGCGAGCGATTCCTGAATGCTCGCGTCGGCGGCCGCGACCCTGGCCGCCCCCTCGGGGCTGATCGGCTTGGGATTGAGCTTGATCAGCGCCGCGAACAGGGCGATCAACACGCAGCACCCGCCGAAGATGGCTGCGACGAACAGGCGGTGCTTGAGGGAACGTTTGGCCAGCATGAAGCATTGCCCCTTAACGGTGCTATATACCAGACGCCAAACGGGCGGAAAAGTTTTTTGGAATTCTGATCTCGCGCAAAGCCGCCCAGGCGCAAAGAGCGGGCCGGCCGGCGATGGCGGCCTACTACCCCTTGCACAAATAATAAATTTGTCAATAATCTACCCATGTCCGTGAAAGGTGACAAACGATGCGCAGGATTCAAGGCTACCTGGTCGCGTTCTACGCGTTCATCGCGGTAATCATCATCGGCAAGATGTGCGTCGGCGGCTGAGGCGTCCAGACGTGGTTGCTGGGGCTCGGCATCGTCGCCGCCGTCCCCGGCTACCGCTTCGGCTTCAAGGCGAAGCCGTTCACCGCATCGATCCTCTCCATCATCGGCCAGGGCGTGATCTGGCGGATGCTCTTCGGCAGTTCGATGGGAAAAGCCGGCTGGGTGATCGCGCTCGCGCTGGCCGTCGCGGTCATCTACGCGCTGAACCTGGTCAACCTGGCCTGGACGCGCATCCGGCGGCGGCCGTTCCCGTGGCTGTTCCTGCGCGTGACGATGTGGGTCGCGGCGGCGCTCCTCTTCGTGTTGCTGACGCAGTTTGGCCCGCGGCGCTTCAATCTATTTTACTGGGCCATCTCGCTGTGGATCGCCGTCCTGCCGCCCCTGCTGCAGGGGCTCGCCGCCCGGCGCGAAATCCCCCCGGATGCGCCCCCGGCCGCATCCGTCGGTTCGCCATGAAGGGCCTGGCATCAAGTATAATGAAGTAGTGCTTCCGCGTCTGCCGGCGGGGGGGTCTTATGGAAACCAGAACCGAATCCGGCTGGATGATCGCGTTGCGCTATGGCTTTGCGGTCGCGCTGGTGGCGCTCGGGACGGCGGCGCGCCTGTGGCTGGTGCAATCGGTCGGCGCGCTGCCGATTTTCGTGACGCTCTACCCGGCCGTGCTCCTGGTGGCCTCGATCGCCGGCAGCGGCCCGGGGATCCTGGCCAGCCTGCTCGCGGCGCTGTCGGCCGATTACTATTTTATCACCCCGCCCGGGTTCGGGATCGCCGCGCCCAACGACCTCGTCGCGGTGATCATCTTCACGGCTTCCAATATATTCCTGTGCATCCTGACGGCGCGCATGCGCCGCGCGCACTGGCGGGAGGCGATCGCCGCCACCCGCGCCAAACTCCTGGAACAGACCAACGCCGAATTGGAAGGGCGCGTCAACGAACGCACGGCGCGGATCCGCTCGCTCGCGCTCGAGCTGACGCAGGCCGAGCAGCGCGAGCGCAAACGGCTGGCGCACCTGCTCCACGATCATCTGCAGCAGCTCCTTGTCGGCGCGAGGATCCAGCTCGGCGCAATCCAGGAACAGACCGCCGAAACAACCGGCCAGTCGCTCAACGCGGTCGCCAACGCCCTCGACGAGGCGATTCAAGACTCCAAGTCGCTGGCGATCGAGCTCTCCCCGCCGGTCCTGCGCGACAAGGGGCTGGTCGCCGCCATGCATTGGCTGGCCCAATGGATGGGCGAAAAGCACGGCTTGACGGTCGCGATCGAGGCCGGCGGCGAAATCGCCCCCGATTGCGGGGGGGTCTGCATGCTCCTGTTCCAGTGCGTGCGCGAGCTTCTCTTCAACAGCGTCAAGCACTCCGGAACCCATTCGGCGCGCGTGGCCGTCAGCCGCTCGGGCAACGACATCCAGATCGTCGTGTCCGATGCCGGCGCCGGGTTCGACCCGACGCTCATCCAGGCCGGCGCCTCACAGGGCGGGTTCGGCCTCTCGAGCATCCGCGAGCGAATCGGCCTGCTCGGCGGCAAAATGGAGATCCAAAGCGCGCCCGGCCAGGGTGTGCGCATCTCGCTCACCGCCCCGCTGCCGCCCGGCAGCGCCCATTAGCCGCCTTCTCTTGCTTTGACCCTCCCGCGCCGCTTTAGTAAGCTGGTGCGATTGCTCTTGGGAGGCAATGGCGCATGTTGAAGTCCAGGCTGTTCTCCATCCTCGCGCTTTCCGCCTGCGTTTTCGCGCTCGCGGGGTGCATCTCGCTCGGCAACCGCTACGACCGCGGCAAGGTCCACGTCGAGTCGATCAAGCCGGCCGACCACTGGTACACGGTCGACGACATCCTGATGATCCCGCTCGAGGGGATGGTCACCGAGGGGAGCATGCGCACCTACACGGGCCAGCCGGGGATGCTGGTGGAGCTCAAGGACCGGCTCGACGCCGCGCGCAAGAACAAGATGATCAAGGCCGTCGTCCTGCGGATCAGCAGCCCGGGCGGGACGGTGACCGCCTCCGAGCTGATTCACCACGAGATCATGCGGTTCAAGAAAGAGACCGAGCTGCCGGTGATCGCGATCCTGGGCGACGAGGCCGCCTCCGGCGGCTATTACATCGCCACCGCGGCCGACGAGATCTACGCCCTGCCGACGACGCTCACCGGCTCGATCGGCGTGATCTTCCCGCTGCCGGGCGTCAAGAAGCTCGGCGACAAGATCGGCGTCGAGATGCGCGTCATCAAGTCCGGCGCCAACAAGGACATCGCCTCGCCGTGGAACGAGATGAGCGCCGAGCAGCGCGAAATCCTGCAGGGCATGATCGACGGCTACTTCAAGATTTTCCTCGAGCGGGTCACCGAAAGCCGCGAGCCACGCGGGCTCCAGCCGAGCCGGCTGCGCGAGCTCGCCGACGGCCGCGTGTTCAGCCCGGACGTCGCGCTGAAGGCGCGCCTCATCGACGGGATCAAGTATCCCGACGAGGTTTTTAGTCGCGCCAAAGAGCTGGCCAAGATCCGCGACGCGCGGATCGTCAGTTATGAATACCGCGACACCTACCGCGGGCACATCTATGCCAACGCCTCCGAGGCCAAACCCGCGGCCGGCAACCTGAATCTGATTAACATCGACATGGGGCAGCCGTTCGGCACTCAGCTGGCCCCTCAATTCCTCTACATGTGGATCCCATGATGACCCATCAACCCGAAACAACGATCCAGGGTCCGGCCGGCTTCGTGGCCGGCGGAGTCCAGGCGGGAATCAAGAAATCGGGGCGCGCCGACATGGGCGCGATCCTGTGCGAAGTCCCGGCGACGGTGGCCGCGGTCATGACGAAGAACCGATTCTGCGGCGCGCCGGTGACGCTCAACCGCGAGCGGATCGCCAAGTCGGCGACCTCGCGCGGCGTCGTCGTCAACTCGGGCATCTCGAACGTGTGCACGGGCGAGGAGGGGGTCGAGAACGCGCGCGCCATGGCGCGGCTCATCGAGATGGAAAGCGGCTCGGAGGAAGAAAGCTTCCTCGTCGCCTCGACCGGCGTCATCGGCGAGAAGCTCCCCATGGACAAGATCGCGATGGCGATGCCGCAGCTTGTCGCCTCGCTTTCGCCCGAAGGCTTCGGGCTGTTCGCGCGCGCCATCATGACGACCGACACCGTCCCGAAGGTTTCGCGGCGGACCGTGGCGGCCGACGAGGGCGGGCGCGAGGCGGTCGTGCTCGGCATCTGCAAGGGCTCGGGGATGATCGAGCCGAACATGGCGACGATGCTCGCGTTCATCGTGACCGACTACCCGCTCACGCCGGAGCTGGCGAAGAGCAGCCTGACGGCCGCCGTGAGCCGCACGCTCAACCGCGTCACCGTCGACGGCGACACCTCGACGAGCGACACGACCGTGCTCCTTTCGAGCGGGCTGGCGTTCGACCGCGACGACGCCTCCGCGGCAAGCGACAAGCGGTTCGTCGCCGCGCTCACCGAGGTCTGCGCCGACCTGGCCCGCGCCATCGCCCGCGACGGCGAGGGGGCGCGCCACCTCATCACGATCGACGTCGTCGGCGCGGCCGACGAGGAGAGCGCGCACCGCATCGCCAAGACCGTTGCCAACTCGCCGCTGGTCAAGACGGCGATCTTCGGGCGCGACCCGAACTGGGGGCGCATCACGGCCGCCGCCGGTCGCTCCGGGATCGAGTTCGACCCGGACGAGGTCTCGCTCGAGCTGCAGGGGCGGCTGATCTTCGAGCGCGGCCGCCCGCGCCAGTTCGACCGCGCCGAGCTGATCGAGCTGCTCGGCCGCGACGAGGTCGACATCCGCCTGACGGTCGGCAACGGCGCCGGCGCCTCGCGCGTCTGGACGTGCGACATGACCTACGACTACATCAAGATCAATGCGGAGTACACGACGTAGGCCGCGCCGCGCGAGTCTTTGTCGCAGAGAGGCAGAGAAGGGCCGAGGCCGCAGAGAAGAACGGACAATTCAAACACGAAATGCACGAAAAGATGTCCACGAAAAACCACGAAAATATTTGATTGGATTTGTAGATCATTGAAAAGCAGCGGGAAAAAGATTGTTGCGGCCAAAGCGGACGGGGCATCTGAAACCAAACCGCCGCGGGCGCCGTTCGATTGGCGGGGCTGGCTGACGCCCGCGGCCGGCGGGCTGGCCGGCGCGCTGGCGTTCGTGCCCGCCGGGTGGTGGTTCCTGGCGCCGCTGGCGCCGCTGGCGCTGTTCATCACGCTCAAAAACGCGCCGACCACGAAGAGCGCGTTCCGCCGCGTGCTGCTCGGCAGCTGGATCTTTTATTTCGGCGCGATCCAGTGGCTTCTGACAATCCGCGTCTATGCGCCATTGGAGATACTAGGTGTTCTCGGGATCGTGATGCTCGCCCTCTACATGGCGCTGTGGATCGCCGTGCCGATGTGGGCCGTGCGCCGCTGGCTGTGGCCGAATTCGGCTGGGATGCAACTGGCCGCGTTCGGATCGGTCTGGCTGATCTCGGAATGGTGCCGCACGCTCGGCCGGCTTGCGAACCCGCTGGGGCTAATCGGGCACTCGTGGGCGCAGCAGCCGTGGGCAATTCAGATCGCCGAGTGGCTGGGCGAACTGGGCGTGACGTTCGAAATCCTCGCCGTCGCCGGGTTGCTCGTTTACTGGGCGCATGCATTGAAAACGAAAACCACGCGCCGGCCGGTTTATCTCGCATTGGCGTGCTCGGCCGTGTTGGTGTTTGTTGTGGCATTTCTTGCCGTCGTTCGATTGGCGGCCGTGAGCCCGCCCCCCTCCGCACAGCCGCACATCAACGTGGCCATCGTCCAGCCGTACGTCGAGCAGTTCGCCAAGCTGAACGCGTATCTGAATCCCGATGAAAAAATCAGGCAGGATCTCAGCGGCCAGATCGCGGAGCTGAACAGGCAGCTCGTCATGGGCAACCGCGAGCCCGACTGGCAACTGGTCGTCATGCCCGAGACCGCCTACACCGAAATGGATTTCTTCACGAACGAGCCGCTCAAGAATAAGGTCGGCCAGCTCGCGCGCGACGCAAAGGTCGACATGCTGTTCGGCGCGGATCGCGACATGGAGCCGCTCGGCGGCAAGGAAATTTACAACAGCGCGTACCTGGCCCGCCCCGACGGCACGCTCGATAAAACGGTCTATGACAAGATGCGGCTCGTGCCGTTCGGCGAGGCGCTCCCCTACTTCGACCTGATCCCGGGCTTCCAGGAAAGCATCGTCGGCATCGGATCGTTCAACGAGGGGAAGACGCCGGGACTGTTCGAGTCGCACGGCATGAAGTTCGGCGTGATGATCTGCTTCGAGTCGACGTTCAGCCAGATGGGCCGGATGCTCGCCAACCAGGGCGCGGACTTCCTCGCGGTCATCACCAACGACGCGTGGTACGGGATGAGCGCGGGGCCGCAGGCCCATTTTAATTTGTCGCTGCTGCGAGCGGTCGAGACGCGGCGCTGGATCGTGCGCGCGGCCAACACCGGGATCAGCGCGATCATCACGCCGCAAGGGACGGTCCAGAAATCGCTCGCGCTCGGCGCGCGCGGCGTGATCACGGGAGCGATCCCCAAAAGCGACGGCGCGCGCGCGACGTTCTTCATGCGCTGGGGCAACACGTGGCTGATCGGGGCCGCCTGGGCGACGCTCATCGCCGCGCTGTGCGCGCGATTGCGCAAAAAAACAAACGCCGCGTGAGCCCGAAAAATCCCAACGGCGCTTTGTTTGTCAATCGGAAATTCGTTCGCGCAATTCAAAACATCAAAATGCGTTTTTCAATGTTGACTTGATCGCGCATGGTGGTGGAAATTAGGACGCATACGGCCTAACGGGGAGGCTGAGTTCTTTAGATTCTGCTGCGGTCATGCAACCAACAGCAGAGGTCGTGTCGGTGTCAGTTCGCGCAACGCCTTCCCGTATGACATCCACTTCGGCGTTTGAATAAGGAGTATTTCACCATGGTCGACATACTGCCGTTCGTTGGCACGCGCTATGGCTCGCAATTCGATCAAGAGCTTTCTCGGCTCGTGACCCCGCCCTACGACGTGATCGACAAGAAGCTTCAGCAGGAACTCTACGATCGTCATCCCAATAACCTGGTGCGCATCGATTTCGCGAAGACCGAGCAGGAAAATTCCGAGTTCGAGAACCACTACGCCAGGGCCGGAGCGCTGTGGCAGCAGTGGAAGAGCGAAGGCGTCCTCGTCGAGGATTCCAAGAAATCGTTCTACGTCTACGAGCAGGAGTTCGACCTGCCCGACGGCCGGCGCGTCAGGCGCCGCGGGTTCTTCGGCGCGGTCAAGCTCCAGGATTTCTCCGAGGGGGGCATCCGCGCCCACGAGCAGACCTACTCCGGGCCCAAGGCCGATCGCTTCCGCCTGATGCGCGCGACCAACGCCAACATGAGCCCGATCTTCTGCCTGTACGACGATCCGTCCAAGGGCATCGACCAGGTGCTGGCCGGCGCGATCGAGGGCCAGGCACCGCTCGTCGCCGAAATGGACGGCATCGTCCACCGGCTGTGGGTCGTCAACAAGACGGCGACGGTCAACACGCTCGTCAAGGCGATGGCCGACCAGACGCTGTTCATCGCCGACGGCCACCACCGCTACGAGACGAGCCTGCTGTATCGCGACGAGATGCGCGAGACGTTCGGCCGCCGCAACGGCCGCGCGCCGTACGACTACGCGATGATCTACATGAACAACATCCACGACGACGGCCTCGTCGTGCTGCCGACGCACCGCATCCTGAGCAAGGAAACGTGCATCGGGGTGGAATGCGCCGACGCCATCGAGGACATGAAGGAATACTTCGACGTCACGCCGCTCCAGTTCGACGGCGAAAAGATCGACGACGAGGCGCGCCGCTACACGGCGCTGCTGGCCGAGGCCGGCCAGAAGAACCTGTCGTTCATCGTGATGCTGCCGAAGGGGCGCGCGTGGCTGGCCACGATGAAGCCCGGCGCCAACGTCGACGAGATGATCGACGACGACAAGATCCCGCACGCGGTCAAGGAACTCGACGTCACGGTCCTGCACCGCTACCTGATCAACCAGGCGACCCTCGGCAACCCCGAAATCGAGCTCGACCACGACGACGTCCACTACGTCAAGGACGCCGCCGAGGTCCTGCGGTGCATGAAGACCTGCAAGTTCGGCATCGCGTTCCTCCTGAACCCGACCAAGGTCGAGCAGGTCTGCGCCATCGCACGCGAGGGGCTGCGCATGCCGCAGAAGTCGACGTTCTTCTACCCGAAACTGCTGACCGGCATGGTCATGCGCGACCTCAACTCGCCGTGGTGATCAAATCCGATCGATCCGACAAGAACCCCGGAGCGGCCATCGCGCTCCGGGTTTTTTTCATTCCCCCCGCCGCGCGACCGCCTTGCCTCCGCTCGAGTAATGAATAATCTTTTTGTGGATATTCGGGCGATTTCGACATATACCACAGGCATGGGTGGGAAATCCGAGCGGGGGGACAACCATGCGGCGAAATATTTTTTTGTTTGCGTTCTTTGGAATCCTGGCCTTGCAGGCGCCCCAGGCATGGGCGAACGGATGGCAACAGGTCCCGCAGCCGGCGGGGAGCTACTATCCGTACTGGCATGAGAATGCGGCCGCGGTCTATTTCAAGAATGCCTACTGGATCATCGGAACCAACACCATCCACAGCTACATCCTGCGCAGCGTCGATGGCTGCAAAACCTGGCAGAAAGCCGTCGAGACGGCGCCGTTCGGGATGCGGTTCGGGCATCGACTGCTGGTTTTCAACAACAAGCTGTGGCTGTTCGGGGGCGCGGGATCGAGAACTTTCACCGATTTCCAGCTCAAGAATGACGTGTGGTCGACAAGCGACGGCATCGGTTGGACGCGGGTTGTCGAGCATGCGTCCTGGTCGCCGCGGCGGGATCACGCCGTGATCGGCTTCGACGGCAAGATCTGGCTTTTCGGCGGCAGCCAGGCCAGCGGCCAGAACGTCTCGCTCGATACCAACAGCACCAACGACATCTGGTATTCGAGCAACGGGAAGGATTGGACGAAGGCTGTTGCCGCCGCCAAATGGTCGGCGCGCTCGGGCCACCAGGTGGCCTACTACAACAATCGTCTGTTTCTGATCGGCGGTTCGAACAAGAACGACGTCTGGCGCTCCGGCAACGGCAAGGACTGGGAGCTTTGGGCCGTGAACTGCCCATGGATGGGTCGGCGCGGCCACGCTTCGCCCATCATCGACGGCAAAATGTGGATCATCGGCGGCGGGCAATATACATTCGATCCATCCAGCCAGGGAAGTTCGATCGGGTATTCATACACGACCACGGGCGACGCGTGGTCGAGCACCGACGGGGAGAACTGGACCAAGGAAACCGCGGGCAACTGGTCGGCCCGCTACAACTTCCCCTGGTGCATGAGCGGCAGCACGTTCTGGGCGTTCCCCGGCCCCGGGAACAAGACCGATTTCAACACGGAAATCTGGAAGACGAGCACCGGCACGGCGTGGACGAAGGCGATGTGGAATTTCAAGAACCCGCTCGCCAATTACAACACCGCGCTCGTGCACAACGGGAAATTCTGGATGTTCACCTCGGCCATCGACAAAGCCGCGTACCCCCAGGCAACCTGGTCCAGCCCCGACGCGTCAAACTGGACGCTCCGCGATCAGGCCGCGACGGTATCGACGGGGACGTGGTACCACAACCGGCCGTTTTCATTTGGCGGGCTGATGTGGGAGACGCGGGATTCGATCTGGCTCTACACTTCGTCGGACGCGAAGCAGTGGACCAAAGTCGAGACGCGGCTGCCGGCCGCCGGTTTCATCGCCAAGCACGGCAATCAGCTGTGGTTGTTCGAGCAGGCCCTGAGTCCTGACCATGAGGTGTATACGAAGGTTTGGATCTCATCGGACAGCGCCAAGACATGGACGCCGAAACTGGGTTACGCCGAACGCCTGATCCTGAGCGACATCGAAGCCAGTTTCAACGGCCGGATGTATTCGCTCGACGCCAAGGTGCGCTCGTCGATCAACGGCACGGACTGGAGGGTGGACGTCAAAGCCGCGCCGTGGGGATCGACGACGCCGATCGCCGCGGCGGTCACCGGCAATCGGTTGTGGGTGGTCAGCGCCGCGGCTGAAGTCTGGTCGACGGCCGACGGCGTCAATTGGGTCAAAAACGCCTCGACCGCGCCATGGGCGCCAGTCAGTTCGAAATTTTTCCACATCCTCGGCTATAACGGCTCGCTCTGGTATCTCTCGACCATGAATATTCTTGGCACCTACAGCATGGAATCGAACGCCGGCGGCACGGCCTGGCGCTATGACACGAAGAACGGCGTGTGGGGCAAAGCCTGTTTGTCCTACGAGTGATCGCGCGGGCAAGTGGGCGGGCGCGCCCCGTCCGCTTGCCCTCCTTTACCCATCAAACCCCAGAACTCGGTGACTTTTCATGCCGGCATTGTGATATTCTATCACCGAGTCATGGGATGGCGGGTCGATGGATTTATTTGACCAGGAACAGTTCGGGGACGATTCCGAGTCGCGCAAGCGCACGGCCCCTCCGGCGTCCGCGCCGCTGGCCGAGCGGATGCGGCCGCGCTCGTTCGAGGAGTGGATCGGGCAGGCCGAGGTCGCGGGGCCGGAGTCGCCGCTGCGGGTCATGCTCGAGCGCGGACGGCTGGCGTCGATGATCCTGTGGGGGCCGCCGGGATGCGGCAAGACCACCTTGGCACGGCTGCTCGCGGACGCGGCGGGGGTGCGCTTCGAACAGCTCAGCGCGGTCACGTCGGGCGTCAAGGACGTCAAGGAAGTGATCGAGCGCGCGCGGCTCATGACGAAGGCCGGCAAGGGCCAGACCCTTTTATTCATTGACGAAATTCACCGCTTCAACAAGGCGCAGCAGGACGCGCTGCTGCCGCACGTCGAAAACGGCACGATCCTGTTCGTCGGCGCGACGACCGAGAACCCGTCGTTCTCCGTCATTGCGCCGCTGCTTTCGCGATGCAGGGTGTTGACGCTCGAATCGCTCCGGGAAGAAGAACTGGTCACCCTGCTCGAGCGGGCCGTAGGCGATCCCGAGCGCGGACTCGGCAACGAGCAACTCGAGATCGAGGAGGGGCTACTGACGAAAATCGCGCAGGTGAGCGACGGCGACGCCCGGCGCGCGCTGAACCTGCTCGAGCATTGCGCCGAGCTCGCCAAGACGAGCGCGATCGAATCGGACAAGGCCGTGCGCGAGGGGCGGCCGGCGTGGCGGCTCACGGCCGACGGCCTGCGCCGCGTCCTCGAGCGCGACCACATGCTTTACGACAAGGGTGGCGAGGAGCATTTCAACCTCATCAGCGCGTTCCACAAGTCGATGCGCGCGAGCGCCCCCGACGCGGCGCTGTATTGGCTCTTCCGGATGCTCGCGGCGGGCGAGGACCCGCTGTGGATTCTGAGACGGATCATCTGCATGGCGAGCGAGGACATCGGCCTGGCCGACCCGCAGGCGATGCAGGTCGCCGTCGCAGCCTACCAAAGCTTCCAGTCGCTCGGCCTGCCCGAGGGTGAACTGCCCTTGGCCGAGGCGACGATCTACATGGCGACCGCGCCCAAGAGCAATGCGGCGAACGTGGCCAAGGAAGCGGCCAAGGCGGCGGTCAAGGAACACGGCCCGCTGCCCGTGCCGCTGCACTTAAGAAATGCGCCCACAGGTTTGATGAAGCAAATCGGCTACGGGCGCGAATACCAATATGACCATGATGCGCCCGAGCATTTCAGTGGCCAGCAATGCCTGCCGGACAAACTGGAGAAGGCTGGAACGAAATTTTACGAACCCGGCGAATTCGGGTTCGAGCGAGAGATTACGAAGAGAATTGAGTGGTGGAATAAGAAACGCGAAGAGCGGCGCAACTCATAATGCAGTAGCCCAAGCGTAAGCGCGGGCTCAGTCCCTCGCTCACGCTCGGGCTACTGCAAACTCTCGATCGTCGCCTCGACGGTCGCGCCGCCGGCCATCGTCTTGATGTTGAATGTGCCGGTCTCGGCCTCGGTCGGGCCGATGTAGATGGCTTTTTCGGCGCCGGATTTGTCGGCGCGGCCGAAGAATTTCTTCGGTTTTTCGGGCGAGAGCGCGAGGTCGCAGGAAAGGTTCTTCGCGCGAACGACGGAAGCGGCTTTGATGGCGAGCGCGCGGCAGTCTTCGTTCATGAAGCCGACCGCATAGTCGACGCGGCGCTTGCCGCCGTCGGCGAGCCCGAGATCGTTTAATAATTCCTGAACGACGACGTCGCCGAAGCCGAGGCCGACGCACGGCATCTTCTCGCCGCCGAGCGCCGCCAGGAGCGAATCGTAGCGCCCGCCGCCGAAGATCGCGCGGAACTTGCCCGCCGTGTCGAACGCCTCGAACACGATACCGGTGTAATAACCGAGCCCGCGGATCACGCCGAGGTCGAACGTCAGATAATCGCCGAAGCCGAGCGTCACGGCGAGCGCGTAGAGCTCGCGCAGCTGCCTGATCGCGGCGCTCTCCTCACCCAGCCGCTCGGCGACCTGGTCGAGCGAGTGGATCGCAAGGAGCTGGAAGACGCGGTCGATGTCGGCCGTGCCGAGCCCTTCGCCCGTGAGCAGCTGCGAAACTTCGTCGTCGGTGATCTTGCCGCGCTTGTCGAGCGCGAGGCAACACGCCATGAAATGCTCCTGACCGATGCCGCTCTTGGCGAAGAGTTCCGACAGCACGGCGCGGCTGCCGATGCGGACCTTGAAGTGGGTTTCATTGAGGCCCATTGCGCGCAGGGCGGAGATCGCCGCGCCGATCACCTCGGCCTCGGCCATGACCGATTCCTCGCCGATGATGTCGAGGTTCCACTGGTAGTGCTCGCGCTTGCGGCCGCGCGTCATCCGCTCGTAACGGAAGCACTGGCCGATGGCCGACCACTTGAGCGGGAAGACGAGCGCGCCCTGCCGCGCGATGATCATCCGCGCCAGGGAGGGAGTCAGTTCGGGCCGCAGCGCGAGCCGCCGGCCGCTCTTGTCCTCGAAGCCGTAAATCTGCTCGCTGATTTCCTCGCCGGCCTTGCGCTCGAGCAGCTCCATCGTCTCGACGACCGGCGCGTCCCAGCCTTCGAACCCGTAGCGCTCGGCGACGGCGCGCCACGTCGAGAACAGCGCCTCGCGCGCGCGCCAGTCCTCCGGATAAAAATCGCGCATTCCGCGCGGTGCAGCATATTCGGACATGATTGCGTCGTGCCTCTCAAGAAATGATTCGGCCGGCAACCCCGACCCACCCGGCCCATATTATTGAGAGACGAACGCAAAAAGACAAACAGAGAAATGAGGATGGCGATGAATGATGAAAACGTCTGATGCCGTGTCAACCGTCAGTCTTTCCGGCATTCATTGGACCAGAACTCCATCGCGTTATCATTCGCCCCGATGGAAATCATCGTCCATACCCGCGCGGGCTTGGGTAACGCGTTTGTATCTTAATTGATGGACGGGTCGTTTGTCGCCGATGCGTTCTGCGGCTCGATTCCCGAATAGATGGATCGAGAAACTTTTCGGCACAAGTAGATCCCCGCTCCGAACGCAGCGATCGTGCCCGCCTTAATGGATATCACTGTAAGCAGATGTTGGGTCATGATAGCCCGGGCATCATCCGGATTCATCGCCACATACCCATATTCAGGGTTGGGTTCCGGCACGTAATAAACCACGACCATCAGAATGATAAACAATACATGGAAGCTGAATTTTCGAATCCAATCCCAATCGCGCGTCGCGGGTTTGCGAATGGCCAGCCAAAATACCATTCCCACCAGGCAGATCGCCCAGCAGATCAATAAACCTTCGGAAATCCCAAATAGAAGCGCGATGCATCCAAACACGAACGGGACAATGGCCGCATACAATCGTTTGCGGCCGGAAAACATCAACAAAGTTCCCAGCACGCACCACGGAATAAAGGTCAGCGAGTTAACCTCGACTGGATCCGGAGGCATAATTATGGGATTGGCGCGCACAAGCGAAACATTGGCGAGCAAAAGCAGGGTGGTCAGTGCAATTGTTCTCATGATCGTTCCTCCGCTTACTCAGACCAGTTTTTACCACTGAATGTTCCAGTCCTCGCTCGGGTGAAACTGCCTGAAAACCGTCTCGGTTGTGCCAGCTTGATGGTAATTCGATCGGGCGCCGGGGGTAAGGACAAAGCGCGCCTCGGTGACGGGCTTGGGCCAGAGGTTGGCCGTGCGGGTGATGTATGTGACGCGGCGGCCCGGCGCGGCCATCGTGTATTCGATGTGCAAATGCGCCTCGCCGCGCGGAACGACCGGCATCTCAAAATGAAGTCCCTGAGTCAGGACCTTCACCGGCAGATCGCGGCCGTCGACCGTCACGATGACATCGGCCGGCGGCGGGAGCGTGTTTCCGTTCTGCGTGGGGTAGCCGATCGGATACGACCGGCGGCGCGGGTGGTGCGCGATGAAATGGTAATCGCCGACGAAGCGCGCGCAATCGCCCATCGGCGTTGCGCGGACGACCTCGGAGTGGAACTCGAGCCCGACGGGCGGCAGGTCAAAAATGTAATCGGCGACCCAGTAAATAACAAGTGCGGCCAACGCCAACCCGATCCCCACACGCAGTTCGGCGAGGCGCTTTTTCATGTGAGACGCGCACTCCGATGATGATTTTTAATTACTCAGCATTTTCATGATATGGCGCGCGAGATTCTCGTTTATTTCACGATGGCGGGGAACTGGTTGAGAGACGCCTGTCTTTGGGTTGCGATACCAATCGTGATTCGCACCATGCCGTATCAAGACACAGCCCCAGGACTCGATTTCCTGAATCAGGTCGGCGCGTTTCATTAAACCGCGATCTCGTCGATGCGACGAACGCTTGGAATCTCACCGCTTGTTAAATCGAGATAAAGATCGTGCAAATTGGCCTTGAGCTCGTCAAGCGATTCGCCCTGCGTCCAATAGTCCGGGTACTCAAGCAAGTACCCAAGCCACTTGCCGTCGTCTTGCCAATAAACGATTTTCACGGTCTGCATCGCTTCGGCTCCTTATCGCACTGATCAATTTTATCAGAGCGCTGGATTTTACCGCAACGCATACGTCATCCCATGTCGCTTCGAGCCGAAGCGACCTACTGACCTACAGGCCCAGCTTGGCGTCGAACTCGGCTTTGCGGCGCTCGTTTTCGAACGCCGGCTCCTTGCCGGCGAGCATGTCGCGGACGGCGGCCAGCTCGGTCTTCGACAGCGAGGCGCCGCACATCACGTATTCCTCGAACGCCTCCCACGCCGCCGGCGCGACGGCCTTGGCGCAGCGCCCCATCGCCTCGGCGTAGACGCGGATCTCGTACTGGGCGTGCTCGTCCAGGCGCAGCCTGATGAAGTGGAACAGGTTGTGCAGGTCGATCTGCCAGTACCACTCGGTGTAAAGCGAAAGCGGCAGGTTGATGCGCGCGACCTCGCGGGCGATCCCCGACGAGATCATCGTTTCGTAGTTGCGGTAGATGTGCGCCTGGTCGTGAACCATCGTCTCGGTGACTTCGCGCGCGAGGTCGGGGGTGACGGCCGACTCGGCGCGCCCCTGCCGGTTGGTCTGGCTCTGCATGCGCACCTGGTCGGGCTCGGGGACGTAGAACTCGTCCTTCATGACCGAGTAGCGGCCGGAGATCTCGTTGAGCCGCGCCGTGCGGTGGCGCACCCACTGGCGCGCGACGAAGATCGGCATCTTGGCGTGGAACGTCAGGATGACCTGCTCGAACGGCGAGGTGTGGCCGTGGCGCATGAGGTAATGGATCAGGCCGCGGTCCTCGCGGTGGGTCTTGGTCCCCTCGCCGTACGAAACGCGCGCCGCCTGGACGATCCGCTGGTCGCCGCCCATGTAATCGACAAGCCGCACGAATCCGTGATCCAGGACCTTGATTTCCTGGTCGAGCAGCGCCTCGGCCTCGGGAACGACGGTATGAGCCATGATACCCCTCCGGGGAAAATTCGAATCAGTCAGAAATTTCTAAATTCGAAACAATCGATTGAAATTCAAAATGAATCTCAATAAACCCAAAACAATTCCTCGCTCCGCCCGGGGGCGGGTGTGCGAACCATGCATCCGCACCAAATCATAAAGGATAAATATAAATTCTCAATCAGCAATCGCAAGCAGGCCGCGGCGCAGGAGGTTCAGGGCGGCGATCGTCGCCTGCGAGCGCACCACCGCGCGGGCGCCGAGGAACTGGCGGCGCTCGACCTTGACCGATCCATCCGGCCCCGCAAGCCCGAAATACACCAGGCCGACCGGCTTTTCGGCCGAGCCGCCGCCGGGACCGGCGATCCCCGTGATCGACACCGCCCAGTCGGCGCCCGACGCCGCGCGCGCGCCCCTGGCCATCGCCTCGGCGACCTCGGCACTGACCGCGCCATGTTTTGCGAGCAACTCTTCGGAGACCCCGAGCCGCGCGCGCTTGGCCTCGTTGGCGTAGGTCACGAAACCCTCGACGAAGTAATCGGACGAGCCGGCGGACTCGGTCAGCCGCGCGGCGAGCAGCCCCGCCGTGCACGACTCGGCGACGGCGACCGTCTGGCCGCGCGCGCGCAGGAGCGAGCCGACCGCGTCCTCGAGCGTCGTGTCGTTCTCGCCGTAGACGTGCCGCGCGCCGATGATTTCCACGATGCGCGCGCGCCACTCGGCCTCCATCGCGACCGACTCGGCGTCGTCGCGGCCGAAGAACGTCATGCGCACGTCGACCTGGCCGGGCTTGGCCAGCAGGGCGAACGTCATGCGCGGGTCGCGCTCGAAGAAGTCCGCGACAAGGTCGTTGATCGACGACTCGCCGACGCCGACCGTGTGGAGCGTGAGCGTGCGCGGCCGGCCGAGGCCCCGCGCGAAATCCTCGATGATCAACTGCCGCGCCGCGTCGAACATCGGACGCATTTCGTGCGGCGGGCCGGGCAGCGCCAGAACCCCGGCGCGGATCTTCCCGTTTGGGCCGCCCGGGTGCATGTAGAACCCCGGCGCCGTGCCGTGATCGTTCTGCAGGATGATGCTTCCCCGCGGGACGTAGGCCTGGACGTCGTTGCTCGGCGGCATGGGGCGCCCCCACGCATGGAAGCGCCTGGCCATGCGCTCGAGCGCCTCGTCGTTCTTCTCGAGCGCCGCGCCCCACACCTCGGCGATCAGGTTGCGGGACAAATCGTCGCCGGTCGGCCCGAGGCCGCCGGTGGTGATGAGCAAATCGGCGTGCGCCGCGGCTTCCTTCAGCGCCTCGCGCAGCAGGTCGCCGCGATCGGGCAGCGCCATGTGGCGGGAAGTCGCGAGGCCAAGCTCGAGAAGGCCCGCGCTCAGCCACGGCGAATTCGTATCCGTGCCGGCCCCCTGGAGGATTTCCGTGCCGGTCGAAAAAATCCAGATTGTGGGGGCGGTCACCATGCCAAGCCAATCCCTGATTTAAAATCCTAAATCCTAATACCTAAATCCTAATACCTAAATCCTAATATCTAAATCCTAAACAAATCCGAAATTCTAAATTCAAAATCGAATCGGCGGGCGAATGCCGCCTGAAGACGGGAGGCCCGAACTCATTTACGGGTTCGATTTCCTGGCGGGCTTGCCGGTTTGCGGCGCGCGCATCATCCCCTTGAGCTCGCCGATCGGGATCGCCTGCGGCGCGGGGGCCGGCTCGGTGAACGACGAGCCGCCGCCGACCGCCTCGGGCGGGGCCTTGGCCAGCTCGTCGAGCATCCGGCTGACGGTGACGAATTCATAGCCCTGGGCGCGAATGTCCTGGATCAGACGGGGCAGGATCTCGATCGTGTTGCCCTTGATCTCGTGCATGAGGATGATCGCGCCGGGGTGCAGATTCTTCATCACGCGCGCGTGGATCGACTCGGCGTCCTTGGCGCGCCAGTCCTCGGTGTCGATCGACCAGTTGATCATCACGAGGTTGTTTTCGCGCGCGATCTGGCGCTCGGCGCTGGTAACGGCGCCGTAGGGGGGGCGATAAAGGCGCGGCCGCTGGCCGGTGATCCCCTGGATCAGGTCGCACTCGCCCAGCATCTCTTCCCGCATCTGCTCGGCCGACGTGTGCGCCGGGTTCGGGTGATTGATCGTGTGGATGCCGATCTCCAAGCCGGCGTCGGCCACGTTCTTGACGAGCTCCGGATTGGCCTGGGCGTTCCGGCCGATCATGAAGAACGTCGCGGTGGCTTTTTCCTGCTTGAGCGTGGAAATGAACCGGGCGTTGTAGGCCGTGCTCGGGCCGTCATCAAACGTCAGCGCGACGATCTTGGCCGTGCGCGGGCCGTTGTTGATTTTCTCGCCGTAATACTTCGGCAGGGGATCTTCGCCGGTCGCCGCGGGCGCGGCGGGCGTGGGGGCCGGAGTGGCCGTGGCCGCCGGCGTCTCGGCCGGCAGGGCGGGCAGCGCGCGATCGGCCGGCCTGGCGGGCGCCGCCGCGTCCGCGACGGGAGCAACCTCGATGCTTGCCCGGCCCGATGAGGCACCGAACTTGACCCCCGCAAGGAATGACGCGGCCATCGCCAACGCGGCGGCCACCAGCAGCAATCCCGACTTCTTCGACATCCCACCCGATCCTTTCCAACTCGATCCCGTTCACACAACGATTAGACTTCTTCGCCCGACGGCGACGCCGCCTCCTTGATCTTGACCGGCATGCCGGCCGTCCAGCGCAGGTACGCCTCGATGAACGCGTCCAGGTCGCCGTCCATGACCGCCGGGATGTTGCCCGTCTGCTGCCCGGTGCGGTGGTCCTTGACCATCTGGTAGGGCTGGAAGACGTACGAGCGGATCTGGTTGCCCCAGGAGATGTCGCGCTTTTCGCTTTCCATGGCGGCCTGCTCGGCCTTCTTCTGGTCCTCGTGCATCTGGTAGAGGCGCGACCGCAGCATCTTCATGGCCATCGCCTTGTTCTGATGCTGGCTGCGCTCGTTCTGGCACTGGACGACGATCTTGGTCGGCAGGTGCGTGATGCGCACGGCCGAGCTGGTCTTGTTGACGTGCTGGCCGCCGGCGCCGCTGGAGCGGTAGACGTCGATCTTCAAATCCTCTTCCTTGATTTCGATTTCGATGTTGTCGTCGACCTGCGGCCAGCAATAGACGGAGGTGAACGACGTGTGGCGGCGCTTGTTGGCGTCGAACGGCGAGATGCGCACGAGGCGGTGGATGCCGTTTTCGCTCTTGAGCTGGCCGTAAGCGTACTCGCCCTTGACCAGCAGCGTGGCGCTGCGGATGCCCGCCTCGTCGCCTTCGGACAGCTCGATTTCCTCGAACGCGAGCCCCTCGCGCTCGATCCAGCGCGTGTACATGCGCAGCAGCATCTGCGCCCAGTCGCAGCTTTCGGTGCCGCCCGCCCCGGCGTGGATGTGCAGGTAGCAGTCGCCGGCGTCGGCGGGGTCCTTCATGAGCGCGCGCGTCTCGAGCGTCTCGAGCCGGCGTCCGAACTCCTCGGCCTGCTCGCAAAGCTGGCCGATCATTTCGTCGTCGCCGTCGGCCATGTCGGCCAGTTCGATCGCGTCGGCGACCTCCTGGCCGAGGCCCTCCCACGGCACGACGAGCCCCTTCAGCCGGTTCAGCTGGCGCATGTGTTCCTGCGCCTTCGCGGCGTCGTCCCAGAACCCCGGCTCGGAGGCCTGGGCCTCGAGCTCGGCGGCGTGGCGCTTGACGTCCTCGAGCTTGAGGTACTGGCGCGCCTCGGAGACGCGCGCGCGCACGCGGCCAAGCTCGGTGGTGAGGTCTTCGGGAAGGATGGCAGCCATAAGACTCCCGCAGTAGGCCGCCTCGGGCCGAAGCGGCATTGATTACGAGCGCCGGCGCCCGGAACCCACGCAAGGCCCCCGGCGCCATCGGAGCTCGCCCGATAACATCCTATCGGAGTGCAGGGCGGGTTTCAAGCCCGGCGGGAGGGTAGATAGCCGGCCACGGTTGCAACCCAAAATGTAATTGACGGTCCCAACGCAACCAACTAGTCTTGCGGTCAAGAGTTACAGGTTTGATTACTGCCGCCAGACTTTTTTGGAGGAGCATTTTATGGGAAATCTGTCAAAAAAATCGAATGAGCGAATTGCCGCCGGCCTTAAGCGATTCCAACCGATCCTTTCAGCCGCCAAGGCGAGAGATGTAAATGAATCGGACACCGTCGTCATCGTGACTGACATTCTGCAAGATATCTTCGGCTACGACAAATACTCCGAAATCACTTCGGAACACATGATTCGTGGGACCTTTTGCGACTTGGCGGTCAAACTGAACGGCGAGCTTGCATTGCTGATCGAAGTCAAGGCGATCGGATTGGACCTGAAGGACCAATTCGTAAAGCAGGCTGTCGATTACGCCGCCAATCAGGGTGTAGAATGGGTTGTCCTTACCAACGGCTGCCTATGGCGTGTATACCGGATCACTTTCAGCAAACCCATCGAGAACGAACTCGTAATCGAATTTGACCTGCTTTCAATGAATGCAAGAACAACCAACAATATTGAGGTGCTGGGACTCCTCGCAAAAGAAGGTTGGCAGAAAGCTTTTTTGGGTGACTATGCTTCGCAAAGACAGGCACTAAGCAGATTCAATATGGCCGCTTTGATTTTGAGTTCACCCGTCTTGGAAATCTTGCGCCGTGAAGTCCGTCGTTTGTCACCAGAAGTCAAAATCGACTTGGAACAATTGAAAGACGTTCTTCAGGCCGATGTGATCAAACGCGAGGTTCTCGAAGGAGAGAAGGCGGATATCGCCAGAAAGCAGGTCAACAAAATCGCCAGTCGGGCCTTGCGCGCGGTCAAGGCATCAACACCGACAAAAGAAAACGAAAATGAACTGACCGATGCAATTACCGAAACTGTTGTGCCGGAAATCAACAACCAGAACTAAGTGGTAGCGATCCAGGCATCTGAATATTCCAAGGGTTTATGCCAATGGATTTTGAATGGGATCCCCAAAAGGCTGAAAAAAACGTTGAAAAGCACGCTATCTCGTTTCAAGAAGCCTTGACGGTTTTCCATGATCCTTTATCCGCCACTTTTCAAGACCCCGATCACTCAATTGACGAACAACGTCACATTACGATAGGTTACTCCTTGGCGGCTCGTTTGCTGGTTGTTGCCCATACCGACCGCGGTGATAGAATACGGATTATAAGCGCTCGTCTCGCCACTGCTGGCGAAAGGAAACGGCATGAAAGCTAAAAATATATCGGGCGAGGAGTTGCGGGCGGAATACGTTTTCGATTACTCGAAAGCGGAACGGGGAAAATACGCCAAGAGCCTGGCCCGGAAAGGCTCGAATGCGGTTCTGCTCGATCCGGATGTAGCCAAGGTTTTCCGCGACTCGACAGCCGTGAATGACGCTCTCCGGTCCGTGCTTGCGCTCATCCAAACGACTGAGCGATCGAAAAAACGCGCCACCCGCTCCTTGCAGGGAACCCGCAAAACCAACCCATCGAAGTAGTCGCAACCCGCCGCTGTCCATACGAAATTCACTGGCTGAGGCCATATTGCGGGCTCAGCATGTTCACCTTTGCCGGCGCGGCCGGACCGGTGACGGCGTCGTGACGGGGATAACGGTCGCAATCCACGCTTCGCCGCGCCAAATCGGCTCCAAACAGCGTCACCCCGCACGCCATCTCTTGCCAATCGGCGGCAAAACTGGAAAACTGGTGTCTGAGCATTGGTGAAGCAATGGCCTCCCTCACATCGACCAAGGAGTCGGCAGCGATGAAAATATGGCGGTTTCACGAATTCGGCCCGATCGAAAATCTTCAGATGGAGGAGTCGCCGGTGCCGGAGCCGGGGCCCGGCGAGGCGCTCGTGCGCGTCGCCTACGCCGCGCTCAACCCGGCCGACAAATACCTCGTCGGCGGCAAGTACCCCCGGCCCGGCAAGCCGCCGTTCGCCGTCGGGCGCGACGGCTCCGGGTTCATCGAGAAGGCCGGCGAGGGCAGCCGCTTCAAGCCCGGCGACGCGGTCGTCCTCCTGCGCAGCGAGATCGGCGTCCAGCGCGACGGCACCCTCGCCCAGTACGTCGTCGTCCCCGAGGTCTCGCTCGCCCCGCTGCCGGCCGGCTGGTCGATGCAGGAAGGGGCGGCCGGGCCGCTCGTGCTCCTGACGGCCTGGCAGGCGCTCGTCGGCGAGGGCCGGCTCCAGGCGGGCAACACGGTCCTGATCACGGGGGCCTCGGGCGGCGTCGGCACGGCCTCGCTGATGCTGGCCAAGTCGCTCGGGGCGCGCGTCGTCGCGCTGTCGCGCAGCGACCACAAGCGCGCCCGCCTGCTCGAGCTCGGCGCCGACTTCGCCTTCGACCCGGACGACCCGGACCTCGTCAAGGGCGTCCAGTCGGCGCTCGACGGCGGCCGCTGCGACGTCGTCGTCGAAAACCTCGGCGGCCCGTACCTGCAGAAATCGATTTTCCTGACCGGGTTCAAGGGGCGCATCTGCGTGGTGGGCCTGCTGGCCGGGCTCAAGAGCGAAATCGAAATCGGCACGTTTATCTTCAAGCGCATCCACATCATCGGCATCGCGATGGGCGCGCAGACCGCCGAGGAATCGCAGGAGGCGTGGGGCCGGATCGTGTCCACGCTGGCGCAGTCGGGCCGCCGCCCGCAGATCGACCAGGTCTTCCCGTTCGACCGCGTGCAGGAGGCGTTCGCGCGGCTCGGCCAGGGCGCGATGGGCAAGGTCCTCGTCGGGCCGATGAACAGCTGACCGCACGGCCGGGAACAATCAGGCGGCCCATCACGCGCGCGACGTGATGGGCCGTTTTTTCATGCATTGCGTTCAGTATGCAGCGTGATTAATCGTCGTCCTCGTCGTCGTCGTCTTCGTCGTCACCCTGCAGGCTCTCGATGTACTTGATCCAGTCCTGGATGAAGCTGCACTCGGCCTTGTCGATGGCGGTCAGGGTCTTGGCAAAGTCCTTGAGCTCCTGGTGGAAGGCTTTCTTGGCGGGCTGCTTCATCTGGGCGATCTCGTTCTTGTCGTAGCCCTTGAGGGCGCCCAGGGACTCGAGCGCGAATTCATCCGGGCTCTCGGCGTCCTCGATGTCCTCGATGTCATCGCCGCTGACCGACTTGTTCTTCGGGGTGTAGGTGATCCCGTACCACGACTTCAGCATGGCGGACATGGACGTCACTTCGTTCTGCTCGCGAACGATGAAGTTCTCGCAGAACGCATTGAGCTGGACGTCGGTGGTCTTGGAGTCGACCCACTGGGCCAGCTTGATGCCGCGCTGATGGCGGTCCATCATCTTCTTGAGGAAGTCCTTCTCGAACTTCGCCTGCTGCTTGGTCGGCTGGGTCTGCGGGGCTTTCTTCTTCTTTGACTTGGCGAAGGCCGGGGTCGCGGTCGTGATCGCCACGATGGCCATCGCCGCCATGAACAGGTACAGCAGTCTCCTGACTTTTGCCATCATCCATTCTCCTTTGGTGCAAAATCCACGGATGCGCGCAGCGCTCCTGCAAGCCGCTGTCCGCGGCCGACGCTGTGTTGCGGGACACAAAACGACATGCCCGCGTTCAGCGCGACGGTACTGGCTCTATCGACACTCCGCCGATGCCCCTGAAAGGCTGTCACGCTCGAGAACACCATGCGCGGATCGCAAACGCTCCCTGACCGAACGATGTTATAGTTAACAGACACGCCACGCGCAAGCGCTTGCGGCGCAAAAACCATCAAATTTCTTAAAGGAATTCCGCAACATATGAATCATATCATAATGCATATATTTTTCTTGAATTATTTTTGTAACAGCATTGGCCGGATGGACTGAACCGGCGTGACGAACACGAAGTGATACACCGTGAGACTCGTAGGCTTCCGTCCATCGGTCACGGGTCGAACGATAACTCTGTAATGGCTGAATATGAATGTAATTTGAATGCAAGATGCACACAAAATCTTCAGGAGACCAGCCTTGCGAAGGTTTTGTGATGGGACCCTGAAAGGGTCAAATAGTTCAAGAGCCCAGGGTGGTGCGAAGCGCAACCCTGGGTTGGGCGCGCATTTGATCCGATCCCTGAAGGGGCGCAATAGTTGAACATCCCACGATGTCGCCCTTTCAGGACTCGGATGAAATCATGGCGATTGTCCCAGGGTTGCTGAACTATCGTCACCCCTTCGGGGTGACTTTCCGAACTGCATGAATTTGGTTCTGGCCACGCCAGGTTGGGATTACGAGCACCAACCTTCGCCGAGGCTTTGGCTGACAAACTGAGCACGAGCACGAAAGCCCATCGCGCATACTCGGGCTACTGCAGCGATGCCACGATTATTAGCTGCGCAGTGAGAGCCCGCCCATGATCCGTTCCATGTGCGCCGCGCGGTTCATGACGTAGAAGTGGATGCCGGGGGCGCCGCCCGCGAGCAGCTCGGTCGCCTGCGCGATCGTGTGCGCGATGCCGACTTCCATCGCGCGATCGGCGTCGTCGCCGGCCTCGTCCATCCGGCGGCCGAGCCCCTCCGGGATGCGCGCGCCGCAGCGCTCGGTGATCGTGCGGATCTGGCGCGTCGACGTGATCGGCATGAGGCCCGGCACGATCGGCACCGCGACGCCCGCCTCGCGCGCGGCCTTCACGAACTTGAAATAATCCGCGTTGTCGTAGAACAGCTGCGTGACGACCGAGTCGGCGCCGGCGTCGACCTTGCGCTTCAGGTTCAGGATGTCCTCGGCGAGCGTCGCCGCCTCGGGGTGCTTTTCGGGGTAGCCGGCCACCGCGATGCCGAACGGCTCGAGGCCGCGCTCGCGGACGACGCGGTGGATGTGCTCGACGAGCTCGTTGGCGTGGCCGAGGCCGTCGGCGGCCGGGACGAACCCCGCGGCCGCGTCCCCCTTGGGCGGGTCGCCGCGCAGGGCGACGATGTTGTGGATCCCCTCGGCGGCCATCTGCGCGATGGCGTCGGCGAGCTCGGCGCGCGAGACCCCGACGCAGGTCAGGTGGCAGGCCGCGTCGATGCCGAACTCGCGGATGATGTGGAGGACGGTCTCGAGCGTGCGGCCGCGCTCGGAGCCGAGCGCCCCGTGCGTGACGGTCATGAAGTCCGGCCCGAGCTCGACCAGTTTCGGCAGCACCCGCTCCAGGGCCTCGCGCGCCGCGTCGTCGCGCGGCGGAAAGACCTCGAACGAAATCACCGGCCGCTTCTGGCTGTAAATCTGGCTTAACCGCATCGCCACCGCTCCTTCATTCACGCCATCGGCGCTTCATCCTTATATCCGGATATAAGCATATAGAACGCCGCGCCATCGGTCAATCGGAATTCCAGCAATCATATAAGAGTGAAGGGTGAAGGGTGAAGGGTGAAAAAAAGAAGAGTGAAGGGTGAAGAGTGAAGAGTGAAAAAAAAAGGAAGGGTGAAGAGTTATTTCACTCTTCACCCTTCACTCTTTCATGCTTACCGCGGGGCGCCGAGCTTGTCGCGGATGTCGTCGACGATCCCGACGGCCTCGGCCCGCAGCTGGCCCTTCATCTTGATCAGCCCGGCCTGGTCCGCGATGGCGCCGCCGAAGAGCTGCACGTGGAAGCGCAGCGAGTTGCCGGTCCCCGACGGGCGGACGGTCAGGTGGCTCAGCTTGTCCGCGCTGAAGTAGAACCGGATGCCCTCGTCGGGGAAGACGAAGCCGTCGCCCGGCGGGTAGATCCGGTCGTACTTGCCGGTGCGGTACATCGTGGTCGAGAGGACCTTGCGGCCGCCGATCGTGAGCGCGCCCTTGTCGGCTTCCTTCTGAAGCTTGAGCGCCTTGTGCAGGATGCCCATCTTCTTGCGGTCGCCCTCGATGCCGGGGTATTCGCCGTCGAGCGGGTCCGGCTCGTAGTGGTTGACGAACAGGCCGATGGCCGGGTCGAGCCAGATGCGCTTGTCGATGAGCTCGAGCAGGCTCGTGCCGTTCTTCTTGGCCCACGCGGCGACCTCGGCGCACAGCAGCGCGGCGAACGTGCCGTCCTTGTCGCGGACGTGGCCGCCGACGCCGAGGCTGAACGCGTCGGGCGGCGCGCCGCCCAGGATCGAGAAGCCGTTGGACTGCTCCATCGCCGCGTCGTTGTAGCTGCGCTCGTCGGTCATGCCGTCGTATTCAAGGATGAACGGGTGGCAGAACTCGCCTTTGCCGTCCGCCTTGCCCTCGACGAGGTTGGCGCGCGGGACCTTGTCCCACGCGTCGCGGACGGCCGCCGACAGCGACGCGAACCCGACCCACGTCTTGGTGATGCCGAGGCCGTATTTCTGCGCCAGGCGCACGATCGCGTCGGTCGTCGTGTGGCTCAGGACGATGAACCGCTTCTCGGCGTCGGGCAGCTTGCCGCCGTTCTTCTCGGCCGCCTGCGCGAGGCGGTACCACAGGAGCACGGCCCACATCTCGTCGGCCGGCAGGAGCGTCCAGTCCTGGCCGTAAACCTGCTGCTGCTCGGCCGGGACCGGGACGACGATGCCGCAGCGGTCGGCGTCGGGATCGGTGCCGATCAGGATGTCGAGCTTCTCGAACTGGCCCGGGTATTCCTCCTTGAACGCGCCGACGGCGATCCTGGCCGCGCGCGGGTCGCCCGGGTCGGGCTGCTGCTCGTGGCCGGGCTCGCTGTTGAAGCTCGGGAAGATGCCGTTGAGGTCGTTGAGGCCGTTGGTGTGGATGACCTGCAGCTGGTCGAGGCCGACTTCCTTGAGCAGCCGAGGGACGGCCTTGCGGCCGGCGCCGTGGTAGGCGCAGTAGCCGATCCGCAGCGGCTCCTTCTTGTCGAAATCCTTGTTGATGAGGAACGTCTTGCAGTGCTCGATGTGCGCGCCGTGGGTGTTGATGATTAATTTCTCGCGGCCATAGTAGTCGACCCCCTCGACCGGCTCCGCGCCGCCGAGCCAGTAGAGCTTGCCCTCGGGCGCCTGCTCGAGCGGCAGCAGCTTGATGTCGTCGAACGTGGCCTTCGTGATGTACTGCTCGTACATCTCGTCGCGCTCCTTCGGGTCGAACTGCGACCCGTTGCCCGAGGACAATTTGTACCCGTTATAGCGGTAGTCGTTGTGGCTGGCCGAAATCAGCAGGCCGACGTGCGCCTTGATCTCCTTGAACGGGATGGCGAACGTGACTTCCGGGTACGGGCACGGCTCGTCGAAGAGGTAGACGGTGTAGCCGTAGGCCAGGAACAGCTCGGCGATGAGCCGGGCGAAGTCGCCGCCGCGGACGCGGCTGTCGTAGCCGATGACGATCCGGTCGAAGGCGCGGCCGCCGTCCTTGCCGAACTGCGCGACGCCCGCCGAGACGCGCGTGACGACGATGTTGTTGAGCGTGTTGGGCCCCTTCAGAATCCGCGCGTCCAGGCCGTCTTCCTTCAGCTTGACGATCGAGCCCTTGTCGAAGGCCATCATGCCGCGGATCCCGCCCGTGCCGAACCGCATGTTCTGGCGGTAGGCGTTGACGAGCTCTTCCCAGCGGCCGGCGGCGACGGCGTCGGCGATGCCGGCCTTGAGATTCGGCGAGACCTCGTCGATGCGCTTGCTTGCGAGCCACTGGCGCAGGTTGGGCATGGTCTCGCGCGAGGCGGCCTCGTACAGCCCCTGGTTGATGTTGCCGGCGTCGAGCGCGGCTTTGAGGTACTGGCCGATGCCGGCCTCGGCCTGGGACAGAATCTGTTCGATGTTCAACTGGCTCATAGCTCATTCCTTTGGGGGATTCATCGCTTGTGCATTCACCGGGCGCGCATGCGCCCAACCGCCGCGAACCCGATATTTTTCGCAGGGGGCGGTCAATAGTCAAGAATTCAGTCACATCGCAATGGAACACAGCTCAAACGATTGAATCACGACGCCGCCCAAACCAAAAGAAAAATGGCGGGGCGCGGGCCATCGACCCGGCTCCGGATTTGTCTTGTCGGCCCGAAGCGCCCGATGCAAAGTATTCCTCAATGCATGCCAAGGAGACGGCTTATGAACGCGGGCGACGTCGTTGCGATCCCGATGGCCGACAACACGATCCACATCCTGAAAATCCTCAGGATCGACTCGGACCCGCGCATGGGCGAGACGTTTCATTGCACGACCTACGAGCCCGTTGCCGCCCTGCCGGCGCAGGCGGACATGGGCCAGCTCAAGATCGGCAGCTGGCACGCGCCGATCAGCGGCGAATCAATCCGCAAACAGGGCAAGGTCCTGTTCAACATCCCGATCACGCGCGAGGACCTGAAGGGCTACTTCGTTTACCTCAAGGAGACCGACATCAGGCGTTGGGGCGAGGAAACGGGCGTCGACCTCGACCAGCTGTTTGATGAAGCCAAACAACATTACGTGGAGGGGTGCGGGCTCGCCGACAGGGAACAGTTCCGCGAGGCGATCGCCGCCTACACCGAGGCCCTCGAGCTGTTCCCGCTGTTCATGGAGGCGATCGACAACCGCGGCCTGGCCTACATGGACCTCCACGAATGGGACAACGCCATGGTGGACTTCAGGGAGTCGATGGCAAAGTTCCCCGACAGCCCCGTGGCGATGTTCTCGTACGGCGAATGCCTCCTGAGGAAAAAGAACCTCGAGGAGGCGGAAAAGGTTTTCGCCGCGGGGAAGAAGCGCTGGCCCGCCGACCCGCACTTCACCGCGATGATGAAAGCCTTGAGCAAGCACAAGCGCGCGCAAAAGCCGTGGTGGAAGTTCTGGTGACCCGTCGTCGGGTCCACCTCACACAGCGCCAACGGCGCGTTTCATACCAGCCCAGGGCGAAGCCCTGGGTCTAGAGTGGTTGACAAAAAGAATGCGTGAATGGCCGGCGGGGGCGCCGGCCCCACATCGAAAACAGCTATTTAGTATTGAATAGCTTATCGCACTGTGGCGCCGGCGCCCTCGCCGGCGATTC
>JBDKRG010000047.1:0-76132 GCA_039683515.1 Candidatus Sumerlaeia bacterium
ATCACGGAGTGTTCTCCTCCCGATATCGTGACTTTCGCCGAGGCGATCGATTTCTTCGCCCGCCTGACGGCGATCCGCAAAACCCTGATCAAGCTTTCGCGCCTCTCCAAGCCGCGCCCCGATCGCCCATCCCCCAAGCCCGAGAAGCGCTCCCGCGCCACCGATCTTCCCTCATCTCCCGTTGATCTCCCTGGGCCCGACATCCCCCAAATCCGTTCGCTCCCCGACGTCCCGCTCGACCGCATCCGCCCCGAGCTCGAAACCATCTCCACCGCATTCGAAGAATGCGGATTTCGGATTTCGGATTGCAAAATTCCAGAATCCGGCCCATCCGACCATTCGCTCCCATACGCCCCAGAAGCTCCTTCGGCTCCACGCCCAGACAACAATTCCCCAATCCGCAATCCGCAATCCGCAATCCGAAATCCCCCCGTCCCCCGCCGTTTCGGCTAGGCCCCAAACACTTTTGGTCCCTTAGGTCCTTTCAGCCCGGCGCCAGCCCGACCCCGGGCCCGTCGCCATTGGAGACGATCGATGCGTGCGTGGCGCTTTTCGATTTGCATGCTTGAAAGCCGGTGGCGGTCTTGAGTAGGCTTTATTTTATATGGGATGGAACCATCCCGACTTTGGACAGTCCTGAGGCATATGAGCAACGCCGCACCCCAAACTTCACCCGTGGCCGTCGTGGTTTCGGCCTATAACGAAAGCGCCGTGATCGGCAAGGTGCTCGAGGAGATCCTGGCGCTCGGCCACCAGGTCGTCGTCGTCGACGACGGCTCGAAGGACGCGACCTACGAGGTCTGCGCGCGCTACCCGATCAACCTGCTGCGCCACCCGATCAACCTGGGCGCGGGGGCGGCGTTCCAGACCGGGATCGAGTACGCGCTGACGCTCCCCGGCGTCGAGGCGATCGTCAGCATGGACGGCGACGGCCAGCACCTGGCCAGCGAGATCGCCCCGCTGGCCGGCCCCGTGCTGGCGGGCGAGGTCGAGGTGGCGCTTGGGTCGCGGTTCATGGGGATCGCCTCGGAGCGGATGCCGGCGGCCAAGCGCGTCCTGCTGCTCGGGGCGGCGTGGTTCACGCGCCTGACGACGGGCGTCGCCGCGAGCGACCCGCACAACGGCATGCGCGCGATGTCGCGGCGGGCGGTCTCGTGCATCCACCTGACGCAGAACGGCTACGCCTTCTGCTCGGAGATCATCCACTGGCTGGGCCATTCGGGGCTGTCGTGGCGCGAGGTGCCGATCAAGGTCCGCTACACCGACTACAGCCTCAAAAAAGGCCAGTCGATGCTGAACATGTTCAATATCCTGTTCGACCTGATCTTCAGGTAAGGGGCGGCCATGGGCAACGCGGTCATCATCAAGCTCATCCTGATCCTGCTGCTGCTGGTCATGTTCGCGGTCTACCGCTCGGTGAGCGCGGGGCGCCACGCCATGGGGCGGTTCATGCCGTTCATCGCGCTGCTGCTGGCCAGCCTTGCGGTTATCTTCCCCGGCCTGACGCAGTACATCGCCCGGTTCGTCGGCATCACCTACGGCGCCAACCTCGTCGTCTACCTGACGATCATGGGGCTGCTCATGATGGTCGTCGCGATGCGCGGGGGCCAGGCCAAACAGGCCCGCGACATCACCCTCCTGGCCCGCAAGATCGCCCTCGACGAAGCCCGTCCGGCAAACAAAAAAGACTGATCAACGAGAGCCGGGCTGCGCCAGCCTTCGTGCTGAATCAATAAATCCCGCTGCCGCTGGCGACATTGGTGTTGAGCGTGTTGCCCGAATAATTGATGCTCCCGAGCACGATCGAGCTGAGATAACGCGAGATCAGGCCCGTTCCGTTATTCCGTAATGTGGCCGGTATGCAGGCAACCGACGAATTATGATACACCATGAGACCGTTCTGATTGCCGTCGCAGATGCTCGAGCGCAGGCAGCCGGTGGCGTAAACGAAACCGGCCCCGAACTGGGTGTTGTGGTAGGCGAGGCAGTTGTTCAGTCCCATCGAGGAGCGTTCGGCGAGGAACCCCATGAAGTAGCAGCCGGTCGCCTGGCATTTGTCGATCTCGACCTGCGAATCTTTGCAGTTGACCCCGTTATACCAGTTTTGGGTCAGAATGCCCTTGAGCCTCACGCGTTCGCTGCTTTGGACCAGGATCCCCGTCGTACCCGAACCTTGAACAATCACGTCCAGTGACTGCGACAAGGTCGGGTCATGGGCGGTGTCGCCCTCGATCACGAGTTCATCCATCACGTCCTTGAACCCGGCGATCGTGAACCCGGAGTATGTTCCCGATGCGAGGCGGATCGTCGTCAGGGCCCGAATGCTGCGCGGCAACATGTCGATCGCGGCCTGGACGGTGCGCTTGGCGGTGTCGGTCGTGAGTCCGCTGTCCCAGTCGTTGCCCGTGGTCGAATTGACGTAGACCCAGAGCGGGCTGGTCACGCGGGCGAGCCCCATCCGTCGCGGATTGGTCAGCCGCCGGTCGGGGGAGAGCTGCTGGAAGCCGTGCGTGCCGTCGTTGAACCAGACGCGGACCTTGAGCTCGTCGTCGCGGTTGAAGAGGATCGCGGGCAGCGCCTCCATCCCGAGCGCGGCGTCGCCGATCATCGCGTCGAAGACGCCCTGGCTGACGTCGACGGCAAACGAGCCGGCCGGCTGCGAACCGGCCACGCTGCTGCCGTCATTCGACCACAGGCTGATCGTGGCGGAACCGGTGGTGGCCAGGATGGCCGCCTTCATCCGGCCCGCGCCGGTGTAAGGCATGCCCTGCACCAGCACGCGCCCCTGGTAGTTGAACATGGCGTTGTCGCCGGCCGAGGCCGTCGCGACCAAGGTCATGAAGACCGCGAATGCAAATAATCCCCGTGTCCGTTTCATCACCCACCTCTTTTCCCATTCACATGAAACTCGAGAACGACATCACCGTATTATGTCCATATTGTCCGCCGTGTCAAGCATAACGGGCTTTTCTTTTGGGCCGGGTCTGTGACAGGATGGCTCAGCATCATCGAATTGACATACGATCCCCAATCCAAGTTGGACGGTTCCGATGACCTGCCCCATCTGCCGATGCCCGGAGCAGCGCAAGCTGTTCAGCATGACCGATCGACTGGGGCTCGTCCCCGGCCAGTTCCACGTCTTCGAGTGCGCGGATTGCGGCGGCCAGTTCCTGGACCCGATGCCCGACCCGGCCATCAAGGACCCCTACTTCGAGCAGTACTGGGGAGAAAAGAACAAGGGCCTGGGGCCGCTGGCGCGCCTCGAGCTCGCTTACAAGCGAATGCTCGACAAACTCGAGCTGTCGCGGCTGCGGCCGCGCCTGCCGGCCGAGGCCAAGGTGGTCGACATCGGCTGCGGCGACGGCGACGCCCTGGCCATCCTGCACGAGTGGGGTTACGAGTGCTGGGGCCTCGACACCTCCCCGGCCGGCGTCGAGGCCGTGCGCGAGCGGCTGCCGATCGAGGCGCGGCTGGGGTCGGTCCTCAATCACGACCTCGAGGCCGGCTCGTTCGACCTGGCGAGGATGTCGCACGTCATGGAGCACATCCCGGACCCGGCGCGCGCGGCCGCGGAGGTCTGCCGGCTGCTCAAGCCGGGCGGGCTGGCCTGCATCATCGTGCCCAACGCCGCCTCGCTCGAGCAGCGGCTGACGGGCCGGCACTGGTTCCCGTACTTCCCGCCGCGGCACGTGATCTTCTTCACGCCCCGGTCGCTCGGCCGGTTGCTCGAAAACGCCGGGCTCACGGTCGAGGACGTCTCGTATCCGTGGCTGCTCGGGGCGACGTTCAATTCATCGGTCGCGCCGTTCCTGAATTACTTTCGGAGCCAGGGGAAGCAAGGGCTGGGCGGGCTTGTCTTCCGGCTGGCCAACGCGGCGCTGGCGGTCGCGACGATCCCGCTGTCGATCGTGGGCGGCCTGTTGCGCCTCGGGCCGTCGGTCATGGTGTTGGCCAGAAAGCCGAAATAATTGTCAGCTTGATTTCTTCTTGAGGCCGAAGACTTCGCGGCCGAGGGCGAGGTACAGGGAGACGGGCGTGCGGGTGAGCTTGCGGAACCAGCCGGGGTTGCGCGGCGCGCCGCCGCGCCGGAAGACGCCGGCGAACCATTCCATCGGCGCGTGCCACGCGAGCGGCAGGAACTTCCACTGGCGGTGCACGAGCTGAAACGCCAGCACGTAGGCCAGATGCCCAGAATTTGCAAACAGCGCCCACGGCATGAGCCGCCACGGCCAATACCGCCCAATCATAAACCAGCGGTTCTTGACGCCGTGATACTGGCGGAACGCGATGCCCGACGGCGACTGCCCCTTGGTCGAGTAGTTGACGTAGTGCCAGCAGCAGGCCGCGCCGCGGCGCGCCACGCGCAGCCCCCGGCGCATGAGGCGCACGCTCAACTCGGGCTCCTCGTAATACAGGAAATAGCGCGGCTGGAAGGGGTTTTCGCGCATGACGGACGTCCGCGCCATGAGGCACGCGCCGCTGAAGCAGGAGAGGTCGGCGCGGTCCTCGCCCGCGTCGGTCAGGCTGTAGCCGAACCCGGCGGTGTTGATCGTCGCGCCGAACGAGTAGATGCGGTCGCGGCGGTCAAGGTCCCAGCCGCCGTAGATCATCGGGTTGACGATCGCGGCCTCCGGGTCGCGCTCGAGCGCGGCCATGAGCTCGGCGGCGCAGCGGCGGTCCAGGATCAGGTCGTTGTTCATGAACAGGATGAATTCGCTCGCGGCGCGCGCCGTCGCCGCGTTGTTGCCCGGGCCGAACCCGATGTTCTTCGGCCCCTCCATGAGATCGACCTGCGGGAACGCGCGGCGGATCACCTCGCAGGACTTGTCCGTCGAGGCGTTGTCGTAAACGATGACCGCGTTCGGCCGCGGGTCGGAGGCATAGACGGACTCGAGCGTCCGCTCGAGGATCTTCTCGCCGTTGTAATTGACGATGATGACGTCGTAGGACATGAAGAGAAAATCCTAAATTCGAATATCTAAATCCTAATACAAAACCGGAAAGATAGCGCCCATCCCGCTAACCCCGCGATTCATCGCTTGTCATTCCCCCAATTTTTTATCGCCAAAAGGCCCAATCCGATCTGGACACACCGGAGGTGTGTTCGCAAGTAGCCCCCGGCGAAGCGAAGCGCCGCCGGGGGTGAAAGGCGAATCAGCCATGGCGCCCCGGAGCGGGCGCCCGCAAGCCCGATGTCGCGGGCGCCCCTCCGGGGCGCGTGGTCGATGGCATCCTGACCCCCGGCGGCGCTTCGCTTCGCCGGGGGCTACTCGCGCCGGCCCCGCTGGGGCCCAAGAATTTGGGGAATGACAAGCGATTCATCGCGAGTTCTCAGCAAACTTTTCCTTATTACTTGGTCAGCGCATGCGTGTGGCCGGTGGCGATGAGGATGCTGGCCGCGACCATCAGAATATAGCCCAGGCCCAGCTTCCACGAGAACGGCTCGCGCAGGATGAAGATGCTGCCGAGCGCCAGGAGCAGCGTGTAGGTGATCGTGATCGACGGGACGAAGACGTTGAGCGGGGCCTTCATGTACTGGTAGAGCGTCAGGATGAAGATGATGCCGCTCAGGAGGATGCCCAGCCAGAAGAGCGGCTGGCAGGCCAGCACGAACACGCTGTGGAACGGCTGCGCGCGCACGATGTCGAGCGACGGGAAGATCTTGAGCGAGCTCTTGATCGAGATCTGCGCGCCGATGAGCAGCGCCGACATGATGAGCGAGATGAACCACGAGAGGACGGACATGTATGATGCTCCTTAGGCGATCATCGTGAATTCGCGCGCCGAGAGCGCCTTCCTGCCAAGCCAGGGCTTGAGCGGGTGCTCGCCGCGCGGGCGGGTGGACTGGATGCGGCGGCGCTCTTTTAAAAGCCTTCCGATGTGGACCAGCGACGTCCCGTAGGCGCGCAGAACGATCCACACGAGCGACGACGAGCCCGACTGCTGGCGGAACTGGCCGGCCTGGCCCTCGCCCGCGACGAGCGCCTTGAGGTTCCACCAGTAGCGCAGGAACGTGTGCCACGGGCTGGCGAGGATCGCGCCGACCGGGTAGGTCTTGATCATCACCCAGATCCGGTTGCGCTCGACGAGGAACGCCTTGCGCGGCGAATACTTGCCGCTCGTCTGCGATTCCTTGTGGATCGCGACGGCGGTCGGGACGTAGCGGAACTTCCAGCCGGCGACGAGGCACTTGAGGCCGAGCTCGACGTCGTCGCCGTAGCAGAAGAACTCGGCGTCGAAGGCGCCGGCCTGGTCGATCGCCGCGCGGCGGTAAAGGCACGCGCAGCCGCTCGGGGCGGGGATCTCGTCGATCTTGTCGAACTGCCCCTCGTCGCGCTGCAGCCGGCCGCGCCCGCGCGCCGAGCCGTCGGGGTAAAGCAGCAGGCCGGTGTTCTCGAACAGGCTCATGTCCTTGTGGATGAGGATTTTCGAGCTGCACCCGCCTATTTTCGGATCGGTGATGGCGACCTTGATCAGCTCCTCGGCCCAGCGCGCGTCGGCGATGGCGTCGTTGTTGAGCAATAAAATGAACTCGCCGCGGGCCGCGGCGAACCCGGCGTTGTTGCCGCCGGCGAAGCCGAGGTTCTCGGCGAGCTCGACGAGCCGGACGCGGTCGCCGTAGGCGGCGCGCGCCCACTCGGCCGAGCCGTCGCTCGAGCCGTTGTCGACGAGGACGATCTCGAGCGGCTGCCAGGTCTGGGCCAGGAGCGAGTCGAGGCACTCGGCGAGCATGTGCTTGCCGTTCCAGTTGACGACGACGACGCTGGCGAGGTCCTTGATCATTGGGCAGAGGCTTCTTTGGCGGCCATTTTACGTTTCCACAGGTGGCCGGCCGCCCCGAAGATCATCACGATGATCATCGGCGTCAGCGGCATGCTGTAGCGCGGCATCGGCATGATCATCGCGTGCATGACGTGGAAGTAGGCGATGATCAGGATGTACGGCCACCAGCGCGGCTGACCCAGTAGTATCACGACGGCGCAGGCCATGCCAGCCAGCAATGCGAGGTTCATCCCGCCGAGGGTCAGCTTGGTCGCGACGGCGAGCCAGTTGCCCTCGGCGACGTATTGCCGGGTCCCTTTCGGGAAATACCGGCCCGAGTAGGCGGTCGGCCACAGCCGCCACGAATTCTTGATCGCGCGCTTGTAATAGCCCCACTTGTCGCGCTCGAAGTTTTTCTGCGCGGCGGCGGCGAAATGCCGGCTCACGGCGAGCTCGTCGTGGGTCGCGTCGGAGATGCCCGAGCGCTTCATCTCGGCCTGCTGCTCCTCGAACCACTTCGACCAGTCCGGGAGCGTGCCGCTGAAGAACGCCAGGCCGGTCGTCGTCGCCAGCGGGACGAAGCCGTGGAAGACCTTGTAGTTGCGATAGACCCACGGCAGCCACAGCATCAGCACGACGGCGGTGCCGACGGCCGCCCCCGCGATCGCGCGCCAGTGGAGCCGCGCCACGACGAGCGGCCACGCGAAGAAGAGCGGCGTCAGCAGGAACATCACCGGCCGGATCATGAAGCTCACGACCGTGAACAGGCCGAGGAAGAACCAGTTCCACACGCCCAGCGGCCGCCGGCGCGTCTTTTCCCATGAATAAAGCATCATCATCAGCGCGGCGGTGTAGGGGATCTCCGTCAGCGGGTGCCATGCGTAGGTCACGATCGGCGGGAAGAGGTAGACGACGACCATGCACCAGCGGCTGAGCAGCCTGTTGCCGGCCATCAGGAACAGGAGCGCGCCGGAGGCCCACGCGATCGCCAGCGACAGGAGGGCGTTGATGTAATACATCGGGGCGATGCTGCCGCCGCCGAGCTTCAGGACGGCGGCGACCAGGAGCGGGTAGCCCGGCATGATCCCCGCCGTCGGCTTCATGTAATCGATGCGCATGTAGGCGCCGTGGTCGAGCAGCCGCCGCGCGACGGTCATGTACGTCCCCTCGTCGGAGGCGGCGGGCTCGGGGTGGAAATGCGCCAGGACGAGCTTCACCCCGACCAGGGCCACCCAGAGCAAGTACCAGTTGCGGTTGGATGAGGGCTTGGCGAAGGGGGTGGGCTCAGTGGTCATGGGGAAACAGACGAAGGGGGCGTAGGGGTCCCTATGGGGCCCGTGCGTAACGGAGCCGGTCAGCGCTTCCGGGGCTGCTTGAGGCCGAGCCTTTTCAGTTGGTTTTCGTCCTTGCGCCAGGCGGGCTTGACCTTGACCCAGAGCTCGAGGAACACGGGCCGGCCAATGAGCTGTTCGATATCGACGCGCGCGGCCGAGCCGATCTTTTTGAGCATCTGGCCGCCCTGGCCGATGATGATCGCCTTGTGGGCCTCGCGCTCGGTCAGGATCACGACTTTAATGTGAGCCTTCTCGCGCGACTCGTCGAACTGCTCGACCTCGGTCGCCGTGCCGTACGGGACTTCCTGGCCGAGGTAACGGAAGAGCTTTTCGCGGACGAGCTCGCCGGCCATGTAGCGCAGGTCGCGGTCGCTGAGCTGCTCGGGGTCGAACAGGAGCGGCCCGACCGGCAGCACGCGGGCGAGCCCGGCCAGCAGCACGTCGACGCCGACGCCGGTGCGGGCGGAGAGGGCATAGACCTCCTGGTACGGCAGGTCGGCGGGCATCGGCGGCGGTGTGCGGTCGGTGCGCTTGTCGATCTTGTTCCAGACCAGCCAGATGGGCTTGCCGCAGCGCTTGAGCATGTCGACGACCGGCTCGTCGGCGGGGTCGACGGCGTGGCGCACGTCGCGCAGGTGCAGGACGATGTCGCAGCCGGCAAGGCCCTGCTCGGCGCACTCGACGAGCGCCCGGTTGAACGGGTCGTTGTGGGCGAGGATGCCCGGGATGTCGACCAGGATCGCCTGCACGCGCTCGTCGGTGTAGATGCCGCAGATCTGCTGGCGGGTCGTCTGCGGGCGGTCCGAGACGATCGAGATCTTCTGGCCGACGAGGCGGTTGAGGAGCGTGCTCTTGCCGACGTTGGGCGCGCCGGCCAGGCCGACGTAGCCGACCGGGCGCGGCGGGCCGAACACGTTCTGGTTCTGGACCGGTTCGTCGCTCATGGCCTGACCGCTTCGAGGATCTGGTGGGCGCGGCGGGCCATCTGCGCCTCGCGCGCGGGGATATCATGGTCGTAGCCGAGCAGGTGCAGCAGGCCGTGAACGAGGAGCAGGCGCATGTGGGCGGCCGGGCAGACGCCCATCTGGCGCGCCGCGCGCCGGACCTCGGGCAGGCAGACGACGATGTCGCCGACGGCGCCGGGGGGTGGCAGCTTGCCGGGCTTGAGCTCGTGCAGCGGGAACGAAAGGACGTCGGTGGCGCGATCGATGCCGCGCCAGCGCTTGTTGACGCGGCGGATCCACGGGCCGTCGCTGAGGATCAGGCTCAGCTCGTGGTCCGGGCCCAGGCCCGCGGCGGCGGCGGCGCCGACGAGCGCGCGCCTGGCCTCGCCGGCCAGCTCCTCGCGGTAGCCGCCCAGACGCCCGCGGCAATCAAATGCCAGATGCGGCATTCGGCTCAATGGGCCGCCTCCGCCGGCTTCGGCGGCGCGCTCGGGGCGGAAGCCGTTCCGGTGGTGGCGCCGGCCGCGCCCGCGGGCGCCTGGAGCGTGCCGGTCGTGCCTTCCACCGCGGCCTTGATCTGCCGGGCGCGGTCCGCGGCCGACTTGGCCGCCTCGGTGTTGGGGTAGAGCTTGGCGATCTCGTTGAGCTTCTCGATGGCCTTCCGCGGCTGCTTGCGGAACATGTCGATCTCGGAGAGGCCGAACATCGCGGCCAGCTTGTGCTGGCTCTGCGGGAATTCCTTGATGAGCTGGTTGAGGATTTCCTCTTCCTTGTCGTACTGGCCGCGATACTGATGCAGGCCGGCGATCTGCATGAGGGCGCGGCATTTCTCGTCGACGCCGACGGCCTTCTCGTACTGCTGGCGGGCGGCCACGACCGCGGCGTCGAACATCTCGTCGGCCTTGGCCTGGTCCTTCATTTCCTGGTGGTTCATCCCGATCTGGATCAGCAGGTTGGACTTGAACGGCACCTGCGGGAAGCGTTTCAGGTAGGCCTCGTCGTTGGCGATGATCCTGGGCCACGCCTTGGCGCGGGCGAGGATGTTGTTCTGGCGGTTCAGGATCTCGAACTGGATGCTCACGTCATTGGGGCCGTAAACGGCCTGGTTTTCGAGGACCTTGAGCGACGTCGTGGTGTCGTTGTTATACAGGTAAAGCTCCGAGAGCATGACCTGGAAGACGTATTTGCCCTCGGCCGGGGCCTGGCGGAAGCTGGGCGAGGTTTCGACCGCCTCGCGCAGGGCCAGCTGCGGCTTGCCTTCGCGCATGTAGCTCTCGATCTTCCTGGGGAAGACGTTCCAGCCGGCCTCGGTGGCGGCGCCGCCGACCTTCTTCAGCAGGATGTCGTACTGCTCGCGCTCGCGCTTGAAATTGCTCTGCGTGGCGTAAATCCGGGCCAGCCCCAGCCGGGCCTGAACGACCTCGGGGCTGTCGCCATGCTGTTCGATGATGTCCTCGAACTTGATCTGCGCCTCCAGCGTGTTTTTCTGGGCGAGGAGCGCATTGGCTTCCTTGAGCAGGTCCGCGGGGGACTTCCTGGCGCATCCGGCGGCCAGCATCAACACGGCGCCGGCGATCGCGAGGCCAATCAACGACTGTTTCATACGCATGATGCAACTCTTCTGATGAACGTTGGTTTCGGGCCCAGCGGGCCCGAAGACGGAAACCATAGCACATTACCCGTTTTGCCGGTTTTGTGTCAAATAATTGCCGTTGAGACCGGGCGATCCGGACCCTGTCAAAACCGGCGCGGGGGCCGGCGCCGACGCAATCATATTGATGATTGCAACTGAATCGGGTAATTGTAGAAGGACTTTAACCTTTGGAAGGGGCACCGCCATGATCGACCTGAAACTGCTGCGTGAAGATCCGGACTGCCTGCGGCGCGGGATTGAAGCCAAGCGCTCGGCGGTCAATCTGGACCGCCTGATCGAACTCGACGAGAGCCGCCGATCGCTGGCGCGGCTGGTCGACGATCT
This sequence comes from Candidatus Sumerlaeia bacterium, assembly GCA_039683515.1. Taxonomy (GTDB): domain Bacteria; phylum Sumerlaeota; class Sumerlaeia; order MVZB01; family MVZB01; genus JAJFUE01. The sequence goes on from JBDKRG010000047.1 coordinate 11,019, forward strand.
CAACACCCGGCGCAACGCGGCCAGCAAGTCGATCGGCGCGCGCATCAAGGCCGGCGAAAACCCCGAGGCCGCCAAGGCCGAGGTCCGCGAGCTCGGCGACCAGATCAAGGCGCGCGAGGACGAGCTGAAGACCGTCGAGGAGGAGCTCCACAAGCTCGCCCTGATGGTCCCCAACACCCCGCACGCCTCGACCCCCGCCGGCGCGAGCGAGGACGACAACGTCGAGGTCGCGCGCTGGGGCCAGGCCCCCGCGTTCGACTTCGCCCCCCGCCCGCACTGGGAAGTCGGCGAGGAGCTCGGCATCCTCGACCGCGATCGCGGCACCAAGCTCTCGGGGTCGGGCTTCTACTGCCTCAAGGGGCTCGGCGCCCGGCTCGAGCGCTCGCTCATCAGCTGGTTCATCGACGTCCACACGAGAAAATACGGCTACACGGAAGTCCTGACGCCGTACCTCGTCAACAGCAAGACGATGACCGGCACGGGCCAGCTGCCCAAGATGGCCGACGACATGTACAAGGTGCTGGCCGACGAGGGGGGCGAGGACCTGTGGCTGATCCCGACGGCCGAGGTCCCGGTGACGAACCTCTACCAGGACGAGATCCTGGACGGCGCGCGGCTGCCGATTTACCACTGCGCGTTCTCGCCGTGCTTCCGCCGCGAGGCCGGCAGCTACGGCAAGGAGGTGCGCGGCATCACGCGCGTCCACCAGTTCCACAAGGTCGAGATGGTCAAGTTCGTCCGGCCCGAGACGTCGTACGACGAGCTGGAGGCGCTGCGCGGCCAGGCCGAATTCCTCCTCCAGCAGCTGGGGCTGCACTACCGCGTGCTGTCGCTGTGCTCGGCCGACCTGAGCTTCGCGGCGGCCAAGTGCTACGACCTGGAAGTCTGGGCGCCGGGGATGGACCGGTTCCTCGAGGTCAGCTCGTGCTCGAACTTCGAGGACTTCCAGGCGCGCCGGGCGGGCATCCGGTTCAAGGCCGACGCCAAGGCCAAGCCGCAGTTCATCCACACGCTCAACGGCTCGGGGCTGGCGCTGCCGCGCTGCGTCATCGCGATCATCGAGAACTACCAGCAGCCCGACGGCACGATCAAGGTGCCGGAAGTGCTCGTGCCGTACATGGGCTGCGAGGTCATCGGGCGCTAAGAGTGGATCTTCGTGCTCGTAATCGAAATCGAAAATCGAATGGGCGGCCCTCAAGCCGCCCATTCTTGATGAACGCTATTCGTCTCGCGTCACATGAAGTATCCGGGCTCCAATTTAAAGAAGTCCGCGAGCTTGCGAATTTGCATTTTGGACAACTCGCGTTGGCCGCTCAGGATTCGGCAACCCAAAGGCCTGTCCCCGAGCAATCGTCCCAAATCGGATGCTGACATCGAATGTTCGTCCAAAATATACCGCAGCCGTTCGATCGGGGTATCTGTGAATTCGCCGGGGTTGCCGAATCGGGCATGTTCATAATCCAGCACCAATAATTTCAAGACATGCGCCGAATCAATTTGGGATTTGCTCGCCTTGCCGGAATCGATCAAGCGCGCAAGGCGCATGAGTTCATCGAGCGCCGCATGATGCTCCGCCTTATTCCGCAGAGGCGCAGGCGCCACCCGCGCCGACCAGCGTCTGGGTCGACGCGCGGACAGAGAGGTTGTTGCTGAGTGCGGCATGAGTTTATAATTTCTCTTTCCAATGTTCCTGGCTGTATTGGGCGTGAGTTAAAATGACAATGACACGCACCAATTCGAACTTATAGGAAACTTCCGAGATCAATCGGTACTTGTTGCCGCCGATATTGAAAATCGTCGCGACCAAACCACGCTTTGATTTCAATTGGTCTGCGCTTGGAATTGTTGCCCTCAATTCAGCGAAATTTCGCCAACGCGCCGAACTGACAGCTTGCCTCCATTTTTGTATCGGCTGATGCGCACTGGAATGTTTACGTTCGAACTCCTGCAAGATGTCGTTGCCAATCAGATCCATCTCCCGTGCTCCTCCCGCCTCATTGCACGGGGTCTCGTAGGTCCTCTGGCAATTTTATTGCGGCATTGCGAAATGCGTGGCCAAGGTTTACCGGTTCGCTTCAGGTTCTTTCATATCCACCTTCCAACATTTCATAGCCTAAAACCCATGATGACATTTTGTCAACAGTTTTAATCGGCAAGCAATTCAATTCTCCGCCCCGTCCTCTTCCAAGTGAAACTTGTGCAAAAACCGGTGGAAGATGGGGGCGAAGAGGATGCCGGCGACGACCAGGAAGATCATGCCGGCGAACAGCGCGTAGGCCGAGGCGAAGATCTTGCCGGCGGCCGTGTGCAGCTCGCCGACCGGGCCCATGCCGCCCAGGATCATCGAGGCGTTCAGAAGCGAATCGATCCACGGCATGCCCTCGAGCGCGTGGTAGCCGGCGACGCCGATCCCGAGCGAGATGCCGACGACCCCGACGGCCACGAGCGTGTGCCGGAGCTGCCGCAGGACGAAGGCCCGCGTCGAGAGCAGCGGCTGGCGCCGACGCTCGTAGAGGTGGCGCCGCGGAGGCGGCGTGCTGTGAGTCGGCTTCTGCATGGCCGGCATGGTCTCCGATTCCCAATGCAAAATCAAGGAATGGACGGCGAGGGCGCCGCCCCCCGGTTCAGGCCTGCTTGACGAGGATCGCCACGGGGAAGTGGCTGAGGACCGCGGGCATGGGGAGCGAGGCGGTTCCGCCGCGGTCGACGGGGATGAGCGTCTCGCCGGTGTAGATGTTGCGCCACGCGTTGCCGGCCAACGCCGGATCGAGCCTGAGCCAGGTGTCGTCCCAGACCCCCTCGCCGATCGGCGGGCGCTCCTGGCCGCGGGTGAGCGTGGCGACGAGCCGCGGCGCAACGGCGATCAGGGCGTCGTCGCCGTGGCGCCGCGCGAACGCGACGACGTGGCGCTCCAGGTCGCCGCCGGCCGCGACCGGCTCGTAACCGCCCTGGGCAAACAACGCCTCGTTCTCGCGGCGCAAGTCGAGGGCGCGGACGATCACGTAGAGCTTGATGGCGCCGTTCTCGATCGTGCCGACCAGTTCGTCGGCGAGGGCGGCCAGGTCGCCGGCCTGGATCCCCCGGCGCAGGCGGGCCAGTTCGCCGCGGCGCGTCCCGAAGTCGACCGGGCGGCGATTGTCCGGGTCGACGAGGCTCAGGTCCCACATCTCCGTCCCCTGGTAGATGTCGGGGACGCCCGGCGACGCGAGGCGCAGCAGGACCTGCGCGAGCGAGTTGAACCGGCCGAAGTAGGCGACGTGGCGGGCGAAGGAGGCGATGTCCTGGATGACGGGGTTGCGGCGCGTGTCGTCGAGGAGGCGCTCGATGAACCGCGCCAGCGCCTTGTCGTAGGCCTCGTTGGCGCTGATCCAGCTCGTGTGGACCTTGGCTTCCTTGACGGCCTTCTGCATGTAGGCCAGGATGCGCGCGCGGAAGCGGGCGAACCCCTCGCTGCCCGGCGAGTCGGGCGGCCACGCGCCGACGAGCGTCTGGTAGAGCAGGTATTCGTCGTTGCGGTCGGGGGCGGCCTGGCCCTCGATGATCATCTTGCGCGGGGCGTTGCGGTGGCTCCAGCGGCCCAGCGCGGCGCGCCACGGGCCGGCCATCTCGGAGAGGACCGAAATGCGCGCGCGCACGTCCTCCGAGCGCTTGGCGTCGTGGGTCGATCCGGCGAGCATCGTGAGCGGCCAGCAGCGGCGGCGGTCGGCGTTGTGCGCATGGAACTCCTCGCGCGAGACGCCGAAGCGGTCGGGGCGGCCGCCGACGTCGTTGAGCGAGACGAGCCGGTTGTAGATGTAGAGGGCGGTGTCCTCGAATCCCTTGGCCATGACGGGGCCGGCGATCTGCTGGAACTTGGCGAGGAACTCGATCATCTCGCGGTGCAGCGCCGGGGGGAAATCCTGCAGGTTGCGCAGGAGAAGGGTATCGCCGACGAAATCCGGGATGGCGGCGGGGATGCGCGGGTTGCGCCGGCGGGCCTCGCCGATGGCCGCCTCGAGGTAGGCGCGGTCGCGCGGCGAGATCTCGGGCTTGCGCGTCGTGACGTAGGTGCGGTAGATCGGCAGCGCGGCGATGATTTCGCGCAGGGCGAACCGCAGGCCGCCGAGCGTGAAGTCGCGCGTGCGGCGGTTGCGGCGCGCGATCGCCTGGAGCTGCATGGCCAGGGCGCCGAGCTCGCCGGCGAACGACAGCGCCATGATCGCGCGCTTGGAGTCGTTGACGATCTCGTGGAACCACAGCTGCCGGCCGGTGAAGTGGCCGTAAATGCGGTCGAACGCCCGGCGGTTCGTGCCGTCGATCGCCAGGCCGTCGGCGACGCGGGCGAAATCGTAGCCGGTCGTCCCCTCGGTCATCCAGTCGAGCGGGAGCGGCTCGTCCTGGCCGAGGATCTTTTCGACGACGACGTAGAGCGGCCAGGGCTCGCCGCGCCCCTCGGCGCGGGAGGCGCCGCGCGCGTCGAGCCAGTCGGCGATATCATGGCGCAGCGTCTCGCCGTTGCCGTTCCGGCATGAGTCGGGATGCTCGGTGCGGTATTTCGCCGCGAGGGCGTAGGTCTGGAGCCGCCGCAAATACTGCGCCGGGTCCCACAGGCCGTCGGGGTGGTCGATGCGCAGGCCGTCGACCTTGCCGTCGGCGATGAACTTGAGGATCAGGCCGTGCGTGTCCTCGAACACCTCGGCGAGCTCGACGCGGACGGCCGCCAGGGTGTTGATCTCGAAGAAGCGGCGGAAGTTGATCTCCTCGCCGGCCACGCGCCAGAACGCCGGCCGCCAGGACTGGCCCTCGATGAGGCCGTCCATCTGGTTGAACGTCTCGAGCCGGCCGGGGACGCCGTTGAAGGCCTCGATCGATTCGTCGAGCGCCGCGCGGAACGGCTCGCACGAGTCGGCGAGCGCCGCGATGCGCCGCTTGACGATTTCCTTTTCGCGCAGGCGCTCGGCGATCCGGTCGGCGGGGAGCTCGGTCGGGGGGGGGAGGTGGCCGATCGCGGTCAGGATGCTGAGCAGCTCGGTGACGGGCTCGCTCTCCTCGCCCAGCTCGCGCCTGAGGTCGTCGAGCTTGAGCGACAGGATCGGGGCGCACGTGTGCTGCGCCACGGGCAGGCGGAAGCCGTAGTAGTGGATGACGAACGCCCCGCCCTCGCGCGACAGGCGGAATTTGCCCATCTCCAGGACCTTGCCGTACTGGTCCTCCAGGATCGGCAGGACGATCTTGTTTTCGAGGGCGCGGTCGACCGGGCGCCAGTTGATGTCGAAGTTGCGCGCGACGATCGAGGCGGGGCCGTTCTCGAGGACGTCCTGCCACCAGCCGTTGGCCGGGTCGGCGATCCCCATGTGGTTGGGGACGATGTCGAGGATCAGGCCGAGGCCGGCGGCGCGCAGGGCTTGACTGAGCCGCTCGAACCCGGCCTCGCCGCCCAGGTTGGGATTGACCGTGTTGTGGTCGACGATGTCGTAGCCGTGGGTGCTGTCGGCGCCGGCGCGAAGGAGCGGCGAGGCGTAGAGGTGGCTGACGCCGAGGTCGGCCAGGTAATCCATGACGCCGACGGCGTTTTCGAACGTGAAGTCGCGCGTGAACTGGCAGCGGTAGGTCGCCCTCGGCGCGCCGGTTCGCGCCGCCTCGCCTTCGAGCCAAGCCTGAAGCTGGTTGTCAATGGCCGCCATTCACCGATCCCCGATTTAATCCAAAATCCAAAATCCAAAATCCGAAATCCGAAATCCGCAATCGCCTCACCCCGTCTCGTGTTGTCGTTCCTTCTCGTAAACAAGCAGCGTCAGCGGGGCGATTTCGATTTCGGCGTCGCCGCGGCTGTCGATGTGTTCGGCTGTTTTCGCGCCGGATCCGCCCCACGCCTCGTCCGCCGAGTCCAGGATGAGCCGCCACGGGCCGGGCGGCATGCCGGCGCGGATGCGCGCCGGCTCGCGGCCGAAGTTGGCGGCGACGAGGACCTCGCTCCCCCCGGCCCAGCGGCGCATCGCGACCGTGCGGCTGCTTTCGTAGCCGACGACCTCGAGCTTTTCCTTGTCGAGCGTCGAAAGCGCCGGGATGTCGCGCCGCAGCTTGAGCAGCCGGCGGTAGTAATCGCGCAGCCGCCCGTGCCACCCCCCGGCCTTGAGCGTGTGGTCGACCTTGGATTTGCGGAACGTCTCTTCGGATTGCGGGTCGGGGATCTCGCCCGCCCATTTGAAGCCGGCGAATTCCTCGGCGCGCCCCTTGCGGACCGCTTGGGCGAGCGCCGGGTCGCCGTGGCTGACGAAATACAGGAACGGGGCGGGCTCGCCCCACTCCTCGCCCATGAACAGGAGCGGGACGTACGGCGCAAGGATCATGACGCCGGCGGCGAGCCGCAGCTCCTCGCGCGACACATAGGTCGAATGCCGGTCGCCCCTAAAGCGGTTGCCGACCTGGTCGTGGTTCTCGGTGCAAATCACGAAGCGCCGGGCCGGGACGTCCCGCGACGAGTGGCCGTGGCGGCGCCCGCGGTACGGCGAATACTGGCCCGAGTAGACGTAGCCCTCGCGCAGCGCCTGGACGAGGTCGTGCACGCGGCCGAAGTCGGCGTAATAGCCGTCGCGCTCGCCGGTCATGAGCGCGTGCACGGCGTGGTGGAAGTCGTCGTTCCACTGGGCGTCGAGGCCGTGGCCGCCGAGCTCGGCCGGGCGGACGAGGCGCGTGTCGTTGAGGCTCGTCTCGGCAATGAGATACACGCGCCGGCCGAGCGTCTCGGCCATGGCGTGGACCGAATCGGCGAGCTCGGCGAAGATGTGGCACGCCGACCGGTCGAAGACCGCGTGCAGGGCGTCGAGCCGCAGCGCGTCGAAGTGGTACTGGTCGATCCAGTAGAGCGCGTTGCCGACGACGAACCGGCGCACGCCGTCGCTGCCGGGGCCGTCGTAGTTGATCGCCGGCCCCCACGGCGTCCGGTAGGCGTCGGTGAAGTACGGGCCGAACTGCGCAAGGTAGTTGCCCTCCGGCCCGAGGTGGTTATAGACGACGTCCAGGACCGCCGCCATGCCGTGGGCGTGGCAGGCGTCGACGAGGCGCTTGAGGCCGTGCGGGCCGCCGTAGCCGCTGTGCGGCGCCCACAGGTCGACGCCGTCGTAGCCCCAGTTGCGCTTCCCCGGCGTCTCGGCGACGGGCAGCAATTCAACCGCGGTGATCCCGAGCTCGCGCAGCTCGCCCAGGTGCGGGATGAGCGCCTCGAACGTTCCCTCGGGCGTATACGTGCCGACGTGCAGCTCGTAAATGACATAGTCCTTGAGCGCCGGGCCGGCCCACCCCGCGTCGGTCCACGGGAACGCTTGGTTGATGACTTCAGACGGGCCGTGCACGCCCCGCGGCTGGCTGCGCGAGGCCGGGTCGGGGCGGTCCTCGCCGCCGTCGAGCCGGTAATAATAAAGCGCGCCGACGGGCACTTCGGCGGCGTCGGCGTGAAAATAGCCGTCGCCGGCCGGTTGCATCGCGACGGTGCGGTCGTCGGGCGAGACGAGGTGCACATCCACCGTGTGGGCGCCCGGCGCCCACACGGTGAACCGGCACGTCCCCGTGCCCAGGCAACAGGCTCCCAACCCGGCATACACCTCGCGCATGCGACCCTCCAAACTGGCTTTTAGACAAGTGTATCCGAAAGCAAAGCCGGGGCCGAAGAAAATAAACACGTTCGGATTGATGATTTGACAACAATACGTGTTGGATATAGAGGCGTTATTCGCCGACGCTCAGCCGGCGGGCGCGCTCGATGGCGGGGGCGTTGGCGGCGGTGTCGCGCACCCAGATCGACACGTCGCGGCCGTACCAAACGCGCAGCCAGCCGCCGCGCGAAAGCTCCCGGTTGACCGGGGCGTCGGTCGCGATGAACAGCGTCTGCACGGCGTGCCGGTCGAGCACCTCGCGCCAGCTCGCGAAGACGCGGCCGTTCCAGGCCAGGCGCTCGTTGGCGCGCCGGGCGTCCTCGGGGCTGAGCCCGTTCAGCACGCTCTGCTCCTCGCGGATGAACTGGCCGCCGTAAATGTCGTAGCGGTTGTCGGTGAAGAGCAGGTAGCCGGGACCGGGGATGGGGCGGCCGCTTTCGGTCAGCAGGTCCGGCGCGAGCCGCCAGATCAGGTAGCCCGACTCGTTGCCCGAGTTGAAGATCGGCCCCGGCAGGCCGGCCTGGATCATGAAATCGACCGCCTCGCGCGGGTAGGCCCCCGGCTCGATCTCGACGCCGCGGGCCAGCCGCAGGTTCCGGCCCCAGTAGGGCTCCTCGAAACTGAAGGGCCGGGTCGCGTTCGGAAGCCAGCAGCATGTTTCAAACACGGCGAACGCGAGGAGCAGCGCAAGCGGCAGCGCCGAGCGCGACGGGCGGGTCTCGTCCGCCCCGCCGCGCGACCAGGCCTCCAGCCCCAGCGACATGACCGGCATGATCGCCAGCGCGGTGAGCGGCAGGTGGCGGACGTGATGGACCCCCTGCTGCAGGAAGAACGCGCCGAGCAGCAGGTGCGCGACCCACCCGGCCGGCCGCGCGCGCAGGACCAGAACCGTCCAGCCGGCCAGCGCGATCGCCGTGACCAGCCACGGATTGGGCTGCCACGCGTCGCCGGCCGGGTTCGAAATGCCGATCCATTGCGCATAAGACTTGAAATGGAACGCGAGGTGAATCGCGACGAGCAGCAGCAACGTCCCGCCGATCCCGCGCACGCCGCGCGGCCGGATCGCCGCCGCGACGATCAGCAGGACGACCCCTTCGAGAACCAGGACGAAGCGCCAGTCGGGCGGCTGCAATTCAAAGATGATCCGCTGCAGGAACGGGTCGCCCATGACGTTCGAGAACATGTCGTAGAGCCGCCAGCCGTACGGGTTGGCAAGCGTCGCGGCGGCGCAGGCAAACCCGAGGCCGGTCAGCGTCCTGAGCCGCCGCGCCGACGGGCGCGTGTCCATGCCGAGCGCATAGTCGACGCCGACTTCCCACGCCGCGTCCGCCCAGAACGCCGCGATGAAGATGATCCCCGCCGCCCAGCCGCCGTGCAGGTTCGCCCACAGCGCGAAGAGCGGCGCCAGCAGCCACAGCCACCGCGTGCGCATCCGGCCGGTGCGCCACTCCATCAGCATGAGGAAAACGAGCGCGATCAGGAAATAGGTCTCGAACGGCGGGCGCGGGTAGAACGTCCGGCGCGCCAGCGCCAGCCCGATCGCCGCCACGAGGAACGCCCACATCGGCTCGCGCATCCGCCGCGCCAGCATCAACCCAAACCCCGCATAGGCCAGGATGATGAAGATCGCCTTGACCAGGATCAGCGCGCGGATGCCGCCCACGCCGGTCGCCTCGCCGGCGCGGAAGAGCTCCCAGAACCCGACCTGGCTCAGCCACTCGTGGTTGAACCAGCGGTAGTCGTCCTTGGCCGTGTAGGTGAAAACATCGTTTTGCGGCAGCCCGTTCCGGGCGATGTAGCGGCCGGTCTTGAGGTGCCAGAATTCGTCGGTCGAGGCCCGCAGCGGCGTGAACGAAAACGAAAACGCGACCCACGCCGCCAGCAGAAACCCGGCGAGAAAAAGCCAACCCGAGGTGGTGCGCACCGAAGACGTCATGGCCCGCCCATTGTGCGATAATTTTCCCGCGAACGCCAACCTCCAGTTTGGGCCGGGCACGGACAGGCACGGACGGGCACGCTGTAAGATGGTGAACGATGCCGATCGGGCGATTGGCCCGGCCGGGGAAAATCCGGATAAGCAAAACCGCCGCGATTCGTTTAATAGAAGGTCGGGCGGCCTTGTGATATAGGATTCTGACGACGAACCCGAGGAGGTTCACTTTCATGTCCAGACGTTACTTTCTTCTGATCGCGCTGCTTCTGCTTGCCGGGCCGGCGATGGCCGCCGGCGCCACGGCCGAGCGCTCGATCCTGCTCATTATCGACGGCTTGCACCAAGACGCGCCGCAGAAGGCCGACATGCCGGTCTTCAACAGGCTCGCGAAGGAAGGGACGCTCGTCAAGAGCCTCGCCCTGATCGCCCCCGAGCACCCGCACCAGGGGCAGTATGCGAAGTTCCAGACCTGCGCGATCCCCAACGTCATGCTGCTCGCCGGCTCGTTCTTCATCCCGCCCGACGTCCGCTACATGCAGCACCTGTTCTTCCCCAAATACCTGACCGCGCACGGCGTCAACGAGATGTCGTACCAGTCGATCGACCGCAACATGTGCCTCAGCAACCTGAACCCCAACATCAGCGACGAACAGATGCTCGAGTGGGCCGCCGACACCCAGAAAAAGAACGACGTCAAGTTCATGCTGCTGCACCTGCAGAACGTCGGCGAGGCCGGCATCCGCTGCTCGCACCGCGGCCAGGGCCAGCCGTGGGACAAGAACATCTTCGGGGAGGGCTCGCCCTACCTCGCGCAACTGGCCAAGACCGACGCCGCCGTCGGCAGGTTCATCGACGACCTCAAGGCGATGGGCAAGTGGGACGGCACGCTGCTCGTCATCTCCGCCGACCACGGCCAGGCCATCGGCGGCTTCCACCCGGCGCTTTCGGCCGACGCCCAGCACACGGCGGCCGTCTTCGTCGGCCCGGGCGTGAAGCAGGGCGGCGTGGTCGCTCACGCCGACCAGATCGACCTCGTGCCGACGATGTGCGCGCTCATGGGCGTCGACGCCCCGAACCCGGGCCCGGGCTGCGGGCTCGTGCTCGAGGAGGTCAAGGCCGGCGCGCCGGACACCCCGACGCGCAAGGACTCGCCGTGCGAAACCTATAACCGGCAGTTCCGCGACTACCTCGAAGTCCAGGCCAGGCTGAACGAAAAGGCGCTCAAGGACCCGACGTACTCGAGCGCGGTGGCCGCCCTCGAGATGAACTTCATGACGATCCAGCAGGTGCTCGACTGGAACCAGGCCAAGACCGTCGAGGACTTCCTGGCGCGCAACCAGCGCGCGATCGACCAGGCGCGCGCGCGGATCAAGGACCCCCGGGCCGGCTGGGGCGCCCCGCCCAACCCCGCCGGCCGCAAGCGCGACCGGTGACTTGGATTGCGGATTGCGGATTTCGGATTGCGGATTCAATCAGCCCCCCGGAGCGATTCGGCTCCGGGGACTTTTCTTTTTTCATTTGTTTTTCCAAGCCAGACGTTAGAATCGCAGCAAGGTCCGAAACCGATCCAGGGGGGCAATCCGTGGAACAACAGCAAAAAGTCAGCCTCGGCTGCGGCACGTTGATCCTGATTGCGATCATCGTGGCCATCTTCAGCAACTCAAGTCGAGATAACATCAGGGGCGATCTGATAAGCATCGAATCCAGGCTGAATAACATTCAGATCAATATGAATAATCTGCCTCAAATCCAATCTCAGCTCGGCCGGATCGAGACCCAACTCAACGAGCAGAATATTCAAATCAGAAATCTGAAGGAAGAAATTCGCCAGTTGAATTTGAAAAACCATGCCGGATCGGCCCATCCCGAGAACCCGATTCAAAATCAATGACCCGCATCCTTTTACTCACCACCGAGCCTGTTCCGCTGCCGGGGATGCCGACGAGCGGGGCGGGGCTGCGCGCGTGGGGCCTGGCGATGGGCCTGCGGGCGGCGGGACTCGATGTCGTGCTCATGGCGCCCGAGGAAGCTCTCGCAACGTACGCCGGCCGCGCTCAGGACTCGGAACTCGGGACTCGGGACTTTGTTAAATTCTTCAGGCGCGATCGGATCCGCGAGGCCGTGCGCGAGGCGGCGCCCGACGCGATCGTCTTGCAGCACTGGGGGCTCGCCGCCGAGCTGGGCGAGATCGACTGCCCGCTGGCGACCGACCTGGCCGGGCCGCACCTGCTCGAGCGCCGGCTGTGGGGCTCCAAGAACGCCGAAGCCGATCTGCGCGACAAGCTCGACGCCCTGCGCCGCGCCGATTTTCTGACCTGCTCCGGCGAGCGGCAGCGGCTTTATTTCCTCCCGTTCCTTTCGATGGCCGGCTGGCCGATCGAGCCCCCCGAGGCGCTGCCGGTCATCCCGTTTTCGATGGCGCCCGCGCGCGAGCCCGCCCCGCCGCGACCCGGGCGGCTCATCTATGGCGGCTACATGCTCCCGTGGCAGGACCCGACGCTGGCGATCGAGACGGCGCTGGAAACCATGGACGAATTGAATACCGGCGAGCTGCTCTTCGTCGGCGGGCCGCACCCGAGCCTCGACGTCTCGCGCGGGCGGTTCGAGGCGCTCCTCGAAAGGCTCGACCATCACCCGCGCGTGCGGCGCATCGGGCCGATGCCGTTCGACGACTATTTGAAATTGCTCGGCGAAGGCGGCGTCGCGCTCGACCTCATGGCGCGCAACGCCGAGCGCGAGCTGGCGTTCACGACGCGCACGGTCGTCTACCTCGCCGCGGGGCTGCCGGTCATCCACGACAACTACTCCGAGCTCGGCGAGCTGATCCAGCGCGGCGGCGGCGGCTGGGCGGTCGACCCCGGCGACCGCATGACGCTGCGCATGCACCTGACCAAAATCCTGTCGGGCGAATACAACCTCGTCGCGCGGGGGCACGCAGCGCTCGAGACCGTGCGCGACCATCTGCACTGGGACCACACGGCCGCGCCGCTGGCGCAGTGGTGCCGCGCCCCGAAGTTCCGCGAAGGCAAGATGGCGGCGCGCCTGGCGTTCGAGGAACAGGGCCGCCGCGTCGAAGCCGCCGAGCGCGAACTCGAGCAAACAAGGCGCGACCTGGCCACGCTCAAGGGCAAGCGCTGGGTGCGCTGGGGGCTCAGCCTGTCGAGCGGCCAGGCGTGGCTGCGCTGGCCGGCGGCCGCCGTCGCCGCCGTGATCGGCGTGGCCCTCATCCCAATCTTCTGGGTCAACGACCGGCTGGCAAAACGCCGAATCCAGAGCTGATGGAATTTCGGTTCGGAGTTCAAAATTTATTTTGCCGATCGAAGAGGCAAGCTGAAGCTTGAACTCCGAACCGAAATTCGCCTCCGCTCATGAGGGGTCAGCATCATGCAAATCGAAAAGCTCAACCACCCGGCCTGGGGCGAGGCGTGGCGGATGCGGCGCGGGGATCTGGAATTGATTCTTGCCGCCGGCGATCATCCGCGTGTCGTCTCGCTGAGCCGCGGCGACGGGGAAAACGTCCTGTTCGACGACGTCAACGACGCCTACGGGCGCGGGGCGTGGCGGCTCATGGGCGGCCACCGGCTGTGGGTCGCGCCCGAGACCGAGGCCAGCTACGAAACCGAGAGCGGGCCGTGCCGCGTGACGGTCGAGCCGCACCGCGTCGGCGTGAGCCGCGGGCCGGGCCCGTCGCTCATCCGCCGCCGGATCGAGATCGCCGAATCGGACCGCTGCGAGGGATTCCGCGTGCGGCACGAACTCACGAACGAGGGCGGATTCCCCTCGACGGCCGCGCCGTGGGCGATCACGTGCGTGAAAAGCACCGGCCGTGTGCTGATCCCGTGGGGCGCCGGCGACGCAAGCTGGCGGATGCAGACGGTCCGCTACTGGCGCCAGTGGGGACCGCTTTCGACCGACCCCAGCGACGGCCAGTGGCATCCGCAGAAAGACCGCTTCGTCGTCGAGCCCCGCGGCCGCTGGGGCAAAGTCGGCCTCGCGAGCGACGGCGCCTGCATTGCGCACGCGACGGAGAACGAAACGTTTTTCAAATATTTCGATTTCGCCCCGGGCGCGGCGTATCCGGACGACGGATGCAACATCGCGGTGTGCGTCGCGCCGGATTACGTCGAGATCGAAACGCTCGGTCCGCTCGCGCAAATTACCGGCGGCGCCAAGGCCGTCCACGACGAGCATTGGGACCTAACGGGGCCGATGGGCGAAGAGGAAATTTGGGAGAAGATTCAGAAATAAGAACCACGGAAGGCACGGAACACACGGAAAAAATCCAATTCCGCGTATTCCGTGCCTTCCGTGGTTGAAAAATTACTGCTCGGCCTCGATCGCTTCGCCGGCCTTTTCCCACTCGGCGTAGAGGTCTTCGATCTCGGCCTTGAGCCGCTTGCGATTGGACCCGACTTCCGCCAGTTTCCCCGGGTTCGAATACACGGCCGGCATCATGAGCGACTCGTCGAGCTTGCGCAGCTCCGATTCCATATTCGCGATCTTTTCCTCGATCTGCGCGGCGGCCTTCTCGAGGCGGCGCTGGTTGCGCCGGCGCTCCTTGCTCTGCTCGCGGTCGAGCGAGGCGGCGCCGCCGTCGCTGCTGCTCTTCTGCATCTGGACGGGCGTGCCGCGGCTGGCGGACGGGTCGACCAGCGGGCTGGTCTCGCCGAGCGTGGCCAGCGCGCGGCAGTAGTCGTGGTAGTTGCCGGAGAAGTTGCGCAGGCAGCCGTCGCGGATCTCGATGATGCGCGTCGGGACCTTCTCGAGCAGGACGCGGTCGTGGCTGACGAAGACGAGCGTGCCCGGGAAGCGCATCATCGCGTCCTCCAGGGTTCTGCGGCTCGCCAGGTCCAGGTGGTTGGTCGGCTCGTCGAGCAGGAGCGTGTTGGCGCCCGAAAAGAGCATGCGCGCCAGGCGCACGCGGGTGCGCTCGCCGCCCGACAGCACCTCGATCTTCTTGTCGAGGTCGTCGCCGACGAAGAAGAATCCGCCCAGGATGTTGCGCACCTGCTGGTCCATGCCGATCGGCGAAACCGAACTGACTTCGCCCCAGACGGTGTTGTTGGGGTGCAGGTCCTCGGATTCGTACTGCGCGAAATATTCGATCGACGTCGCCTGGCCGACGCGGAAGTCGCCGGCGGAGTGGCCGATTTTTCCCGTCATCAGTTTCATGAGCGTCGACTTGCCCGCGCCGTTGAGGCCCACGAGCGCCACGCGCTCGCCGCGGTAGACCGCGAAGTCGATCCCCGACAGGACCTCGCGCCCGGGGTAGCCGACGCTGACGTTTTCGCCGATGAAGACTTCCTTCGAGCCGCGGTCGCACTCGGGGAACGTGAAGTGGATCGCGCCGGGCTCGCTCGGCGGCGGCGGGATGCGCTCGATCTTCTCGAGCATCTTGATGCGCGACTGGACGGTCTGCGCCTTGGTCGCCTGGTAGCGGAAGCGGTCGATGAATTTCTGGGTCTTCTGGATCTCGTCCTGCTGGTTCTGGTATTCGCGCGCCCACTGCGCCCAGCGCTCCTGGCGCATATCGAGGTACTCGGTGTAGTTGCCCTTGTAGACGGTGAGCATGCCGGTGTGGAGCTCGAAGATGCGCCGGGAGAGGTTGTCCATGAACGCGCGCTCGTGGCTGACCATCAGCACGGAGGCGTCCGAGGCGCGGATCCACTGCTCGAGCCAGATCATGGTTTCGAGGTCGAGGTGGTTGGTCGGCTCGTCGAGGAGCATCACGTCCGGGTTGCGCAGCAGGAGGCGCGCCAGCAGGATGCGCATGCGCCAGCCGCCGCTGAACTCGCGGCACGGGCGCTCGAGGTCGTCGTAGCTGAAGCCGAGGCCGGCGGCGATGCGGCCGACCTGCGCGTCCATGTCGTAGGCGCCGAGGCGCTCGATTTCGTGCTGGAGGTGGCCGAAGCGGTCGGCGATGCGCCCGTATTCCTCGCCGTGCGGGTCGACCTCGCCCATCCTGTGGGCCAGTTCGTCGAGCTCGGCCTGGTGGCTGAGGACTTCGCGGAAGACGGCGCGCAGTTCGTCGCGCAGGCTCCCCTCCGAGTCGAAGTCGGCGTGCTGCGGGAGGTAGCCGATCGTGGCGTCGCGCGGCATGCTGATCTCGCCGCCGTCGCTGGAGATGAGGCCGGCGCAGACGCGCATCAGCGTCGACTTGCCCGAGCCGTTGGCGCCGACGAGCGCGACCGGCTCGCCCGGCTGAAGCTGGAACGTGACTTTGTCGAGCAGGGCGCGCCCGCCCAGGAACTTTTCGAGATTGTTGACGCTCAGCATGACTCGGCCGCCCCCAGCACGCGGTCGGCCATATTCTATGAAATTCCGGCGGCCAAGACAATATCCTTGAATTTCGAGGCGGATTTGGTAGCTTCGCGGCGATGACCCGCGCCAAGCCAGCTTCACGACCGTCCCGGCCCGAGGCGCCCCCGCCGCCGATCGAGCGCGCCGGCCGGGGAACCCTCCAGTCCCGGCTGTTCTGGGCCGCGTTTGCCGCGATCGTCCTCGTGGGCGTGTTCCTGAGGGTGTGGCAGATCGGCGGCCAGTTCGTCCTCGACGACGAGATGCACGCGATCCGGGCCCTGTCGCGCCACCCGGCCTCGTACATCCTCACGCATTTCTTCAACAGCGACATCTGCATCCCGCAGACGATCTTCCTCAAGTTCGTTTCCGGCCTCTCGCCGCTGACCGAGACGAGCGCGCGCCTGCTGAGCCTCGCCTTCGGCATCGGGCTCCTTTTCTGGCCGCTGCTGCTGCGCCGGCAAGCCGCGGGGGGGGCGCTGCTGATCCTGGCCGCGATGACCGCGCTGCACCCGTTGCTCGTCCTCTATAGCCGCTACGAGCGCCAGTACATCGTCGTCGTCGCGCTCGCGACGGCCAGCCTCCTCTGCTTCCACCGGTTTTGCGAGACCGGCCGGCGCCGGTTGATCGTCCTGCACGCCCTCCTGGCGGCGATGGCGATGTATTTTCACCTGCTCGCGGCCCCGACCGTCTGCGCGCCGCTGGCGCTCGCGATCGCGTCGAACCTGCTGGGCGGATTCCCGCTCGGCCGGAAATTCCGCCTGCCGGACATCGCGCTCGGCGCGCTTGTGCTTGGCGTGACGCTGGCCGCGACGCTCGGGCCGCCGATCGCGGTCGATCATCAATCGCTCACCTCGAAATCGATGAAGGCCGCCCTCGCCGCGCCGACGTTTTATGTCTCCGCGCTGATGTTCCTCGGCGTCAAGAACGCGTGGCTGGGCGCGCCGGCGCTCCTGGTCCTCGTTCTGGGCGTCGCCCGCCTGTTCAGGGAAAATCGCGCGCTCGCCTCGATCATCGCGATCCCGTTCGTCCTGCAGGTGGCGGCGATGATCATTCTGCGGCCGTCGATGCTCGACGTCCCCGACGTGTTCGTGCGCTATACGTTCTGGGAACTGCCGCTGCTGCTGTACTGCTTCGTGGCCGGGCTCGGCGCCATCGGGCAAGCCGCCGGCCGCATGCTGCCCGCGGCCGCCGGCGTCGAGCTGACGATCGCCGCCGCCTGGCTCGCCCTCAGCCCGACGTGGGCGTTCGCGTACCGCCACAATAATTTCATGTTCCCGTACATGTATCAGCGCATGGTGGTCGGGCGGGAAAGATACATCCCGAAGATTTATCCGGCCCTGGCGAGCCTCCCCGAGCAAGGCGCGGTCGCCGAGGCGCCGTGGATTTACTTCAAGGACGTGACCCCCTGGCCCGATTACCAGGCCGTCCACCGCCGCGACGTCTATGCCATCCTGCTCTCGGACATGTACCGGTCCCACCCGCGGCTCAACCAGAACGAGGACGGCGTCAGGGGCGAGCGGCTGCGGTTCGGGAAATTCATCACGATCGACGACGCCGGCCGAAATCCCCAGATCCGGTTCCTGGTCTTTCACTTGAAGCCGGCCGAGGAATACGGCCCCGCCGACTGCATCCCCGTCATGAACATGAGCGTGATCCGGTCCAAAATCGACCCCATGATCTGGACCCGGGCGTATGCGGACGACGATATCGAGGCGTACGTCAAGCGCCGCTGAGCTATCAGCAGGCCGGGGTCGCCGAGGCCGGCATCGTCTTCATTTAAATCTCGGATTGCTCGAGCTCGGCGAGCTCGTGGTGCTCGACCTGGACGGGGTCGAGCGCGCGGCGCAGCTCGAGGATCGCCAGGACCATCGCGGCGATCATCAGCGCGATCCCGACGAGAAAAACGACGCCGGCGGCGATCACGACCAAATAAAACGGACCGGAGGCGAAAAACGCCAGCGTGGCCGCGTTCTGAACGGGTTCGCCGAACAGGCTCAGCGACGCCAGCAGGAGCGAGCAGGCGAGCATGCAGGTGATCGTCAGCAGCATGCAGACGAGCGCGTTGCGGATCTGCTTGGCGCGGGCGAGGACCTGGCCCGTCTGGTCGGTGAGGATATCGATGCGGCTGCCCAGCTGGGCGGCGAGCGTCGCGTCGGCGTCGTCGCCGAGCCTGGCCAGATGCGTCTGCACGTCGAACCGCTCGCGGTGGAACGCGCGCGCCCGGGAGACGATCGAGGCCAGCCGGTTGTAAAGCGCGAGGCAAAGCAGCCCGCACGCCGAGATCAGCACGACCGGGGCAAGGATGATTTGGAGAAGTGTGAGCATGGGTAAAAAGCAGGCGCCGTCAGGGTCAGGCCGACATCGACATCGTCGTCATGAACCCTTGACCGGTCCAAAAGATCTGACAAGGCCGGATATGGACAAATCTTCATCCAGATCCGGCCAATGAATCCCGTATCCTCCCGGCGACAAAATGGCATGATTACGTTCGGACGCGGAAGCATTCTTCAGCCGATTCGACGTGCGATCCCATGGAATTGAGATCTGTCGATCGGCCAAAACAATGGTCAGCGATTCAGGATGCGTCTCGATGGACTTGGCCGTGATGATCTCACTCGTCGTCATGATTGCGCCGTCCAAAGAACTTCCACCATGAATCCACGATCAGATCAAAGTGGTCATAGATAATCTTACGGATTTCGCGCCGCAATTGCGGCGTCATCCCGTAGGAATATGCTTCTTCTATATCATAATTCTCAGTATTTAGCCAAAACTTACAGGCACAATCTCCTTTGGTCGCATGCACGTGAATGGGTTCATCCCCTTCGTTTGAGTAGAAGAACAAACGCCATCCAAGAATGACAAGAATGGTCGGCATTCTATTCCATGCTCCGCTCGGCGATCGTCTTCTTGAGCGCGGCGATCGCTTCGTCGGCGCTTTGCACGCCCTGGTCGCCCTTGCCGTGGCGGCGGACCGCCACCTGGCCGGCTTCGGCTTCCTTCGCACCGACGACGAACATCACCGGCACCTTCTCGAGCTCGGCGTTGCGGATCTTCTTGCCGATCTTCTCGCTCGAGTCGTCGATCACGGCGCGGATGCCGGCCGCCTTGAGCTTCTCGATGAGCCCCTTGCCGTAGTCGACCTGGTTCTCGGTGATCGGCAGCACCGCCACCTGCACCGGCGCCAGCCACAGCGGGAAGTTGCCGGCGAAGTGCTCGATCAGCACGCCGACGAACCGCTCCATCGAGCCGAACGGGGCGCGGTGGATCATCACCGGGCGGTGCGGCTGGTTGTCGGCGCCGATGTACTCCAGGTCGAAGCGCTCGGGCAGGTTGTAGTCGACCTGCACGGTGCCGAGCTGCCAGTCGCGGCCGATGACGTCCTTGACCACGAAGTCGATCTTGGGCCCGTAGAACGCGGCCTCGCCCGGCTCTTCGCTGAACGGCACGCCGAGGCTCTTGGCGGCGTTGCGGCAGGCGGCCTCGGCCTTGTCCCAGTTCTCGGGCTTGCCGACGTACTTGGAGCTGTCGGGGTCGCGCAGGCCGACGCGGACGCGGTAGTCGTTCATGCCGAGCGTCGAGAAGACGATCTTGACGAGCTCGAGGCAGCCCATGAGTTCATCGCCGATCTGTTCCTCCATGCAGAACAGGTGGGCGTCGTCCTGCGTAAAACCGCGCACCCGGGTGAGGCCCCCGATCTCGCCGGACTGCTCCCAGCGGTAGACCGTCCCGAACTCGGCGAGCCGAATCGGCAGCTCGCGATACGACCGCCGCTCGCTGGCGAAGATCTTGATGTGATGCGGGCAGTTCATCGGCTTGAGCAGGTAGCCGTCGATCTCGCCCGACTCCATCTTGTTGGCCAGCTCGCAGCACGGGCAGCCCTCGTCGGAGAGCTTCTGGATGGTTTCCCTATCAATCAGCGGCGGGTATTGCGAGTCGCGGTAATACGGGAAGTGGCCGCTGGTGCGGTATAAACCCAAGCGCCCGATATGCGGCGTGAAGACCTGGCTGTAGCCCTGGCGCCGCAGCTGCTCGCTGATGAAATTCTGGAGTTCCTGGCGGATGACCGCGCCCTTGGGTTTCCACAGCGCAAGGCCCTGGCCGACCGCCTCGTCGATGTGGAACAGCCCCATCTGGCGGCCGATGACGCGGTGGTCGCGCTTCTTGGCCTCCTCGAGCGCGGTCAGGTACGCCTTGAGCTGCTTCTTGTCCGGGAACGCCGTGGCGTAGATGCGCTGGAGCTGCTGCTTGCTGGCGTCGCCGTGCCAGTAGGCGCCGGCGACCGAAAGGAGCTTGACCGCGCCGACGCGGGCGGTCGAGGGGACGTGCGGCCCGCGGCAGAGGTCTTCCCAGTCCTTGCCGGGCTCGCCGCTGGCGTAGAAGCTGATGACGTCGCCGTCGGCGCGCTCGATGTTGTCGGTCTTGTAGGGGTCGTCCTTCATTTTGGCGAAGGCTTCATCGCGCGACATCTCGTAGCGGCTGAACGGCTTGTTGGCCGCGATGATCTTGTCCATCTCCGCCTCGATCGCCGGGAAGTCGGCCTCGGTGATCGGGTGCGGGCAGTCGATATCGTAATAAAAACCGTTCTCGAGCGGCGGGCCGTAGGCGAGCCGGGTCTCGGGCCACAGCTTCTGGATCGCCTCGGCCATGACGTGCGCGGCGCTGTGGCGCATCAGGTAGAGCGCGTCGGCGTCGGCGTTCCTGTCGGTCAGGATCTTGAGCGAGACATCGCGCGTGATCTGCCGGTCCAAATCAATGATCTCGGCATCGGCCTTGCCGCCGATGGCGGCCTTGGCGAGGCCGGGGCCGATTTCCTCGGCGATCCGGCGGACGGTCGGCGGCTGGTCGTATTGCTTTTTCGAGCCGTCGGGCAGGGTAATGGTAATCATCGCGCGGTGTCCTTCACGTCAATACACTCGGTTCTCCGCTACAAAGGGAGAAACCACCCCGTATTTTGAACCTATGAACGAATACGGTCAAGATGGACTTCGGATTTCACGCAAAAGCGCAAAATTGCAAAAAACGCCAAAGGATCCATATAGGGCGGTGAAAATCGCCGGCGAGGGCGCCGGCGCCACATTGCGATAAGCTATTCCGTGCCGAATAGCTATCATCGATGTGGGGCCGGCGCCCCCGCCGGCCATTCAAAATCCCTTTTGCGTTTTCTGATCCCTTTTGCGATTTTGGGTGAATTCTTTCATGCGCGTTTTGCTCGTTCCTGCGTCTATGGTTTTGACAGCGTGAGCGCGATCCCAGCGGCGGGGCAGGCGATTTGCACGATCACGAACTAGCGGCGGCGGCGGCCGGCGGCGACCAGCAAGCGTTCGAGCAGCTGGTCGAGCGCTACCGGCGCTACATCTATGCCATCGCCTGGCGGATCGTCATGGACGAAGACGAGGCGCTCGACATCGCGCAGGAAGTGCTTTTGAAAATGGCGCGGCGGATCGGGGACTGGCGCGGCGACGGAAGCTTCAAGGCCTGGGTCGGCGCGATCGCCAGCCGGACGGCGCTCGACATGGCGCGGAAGCGGCGCGACGTGCCGGTCGACCCGCAGGACTGGCAGGAGGCCGATCCGGGCGAGCTGGTCGCCTCGTCGAGCCCCCCCTCGCCGCGCGAGGCGGTCCAGGCCCTCGAGCGCCGGGCGCTGGTCGCCGAGGCCATGGCGAGCCTCACGCCGCAGCAGCGCGCGATTTTAATGCTCAGGCTCGAAGAGGAACTCAAGCCGGCCGAGATCGCCGAGCGGCTGGGATTAAAACCGGCGCAAGTGCGCTCCCAGCTCAGCCGGGCGGTGGCGCGGCTGAGGGGGCAACTGGCGGAATGAAATACGGATTTGAACCACGGAGACACGGAGGCACGGAGAAAGACAGGAAATCAGGAATCTTTCCGGGATTTTCTCCGTGTCTCAGTGTCTCCGTGGTTCAATCTTGTGAATTGAGGAAACACCATGAACGATCAACATGATCAACTCAACGCGTGGGCGGACGGAGAACTGCCGCCCGACGCCGCCGCGCGGTTCGAGCGCGAGTCCGGCCTGAACGAGGCGCGGCAGTGGCTCGCGGCCGACGCGCCCGGGCTCGAACGCGCCGATGAATTGACTGCGCCGCGGCTCACCCAACTCCGCAATCCGAAATCCGCAATCCGCAATTTCCGCTGGGCGTGGCAGATGGCGGCGGCGGCTTCGATCTTTGTCGGCGGCGTCTGCATCGGGCGCGTCAGCGCGCCGAATCGGGACGGGAAGGTCGTGGAAAGCATCAATACCCCGGCCGTGTCGCCGACGCCGGGGCCTGGTAGGTCGGGACTTCGTCCCGACTCCGGCCCAGAGTCGGGTCAAAGACCCGACCTACCCGCCGCGCCGCAACGCTACGTGCGCCAGGACGACGGCCGCGTCATCATCGAGACCACGCTCGCCGACTCCGGCGCCCACGCCACCTGGGTCATCGACGGCTCGTTCAAGCTCGCATCCAATGAAACGAAAGCCCACTGACAGGAGATCGGAACATGAAAAAATCCGCCGCATTCGGCCTGATTCTCATCTGCTTGTTCATAACGCGAATGGTCCGGGCGGAGTCCGCCCAGACCATCAAGGAATTCAATCGTGTCTTTGCCCAATACACGGGCTCGGACAGCGATTCGGCGCCGTTCGAATTTCATCAGGAGATCACGGCGCATCAGCTTTTCCGGGGCGATTCGGTTACGATCGATGGCATCACCGCCAACTGGGAATTCACGGACAGGGATCGGGCGTCCACGAGCACGCTGGGCCGGCTTCGTTTCACCCGCAAGGAGCAGCCGGGCTTGCCCGCGGCATCGACGTCCTTTGAATTGAGCGGCGATATGTTGGTTCAGCGCGATGGCGGGCTGGGCCTGCGCGAGGAGATCAGCTTTTACCTTGCGCCGGTCGGTTTCGAAATCACCGCGGAAAGAGACAATAAAGGGATCAGCAATCTGGTGTTGCAGACGATGCTTCAGCCGGACCGCATCAAATTGACTGGCGAGCTCATTGGCAGCGTTCCGCTTTACGTCTCGCGGACGAGCCCGGTTCACGTGCAGCAGGAGCGCTGGTCGATCTCGGACCGGCCCAAGAAATACCCCGACGGCAAGCAGATCTACCAGCTCGAGATCCGTGGCGGCGACGGCGCGATGAAGGCCGAAATCCCGCTTGCCGACGGTGCTTTCCTGGAGATCGGTCGGTTTCGGATCGTGGTGGAACGATACAATGTGGAGAGCCAGACGGCGCGCCTCGGCGTCTTGATCAAGGAAGATAAAAGCATCAAAGGCCGCTGGGGGGTTATCGAGGCGAATTTCATCTCATCGTGGTCCACGGAGAAAATGCTCAAGACGTTTGCCGAACCCGCCGGGGTTCGGATCGTATGGGAAGCCGCCCCCGGGCACCCCGAATCGGTCGAATACCTTAAGAATTATATCAATCCCGTCAATACCTCGAGCCAGCACAGGTATCAGGGAACCGTCGACACAATCATCAAATCCATAACCGAAAACGATCCAGCCAGGCGCTTCGAATGGGTCAGCGACACGCAGCTGAAGGTCTCGCCGACGGATTACGGCAAAGTTCTCGCCGAGCAGGACAAAAAGGCCGCCCTCGAAGAGGAGAATCAGGAGGCAGTCAAGAGATTCGATGCCGACTACCGGCTGGAAACGAAGATCTACCCGCTGCGCGCGATCTCGATCGCGACGGCCAAGTCGATCGTCGAGCCGGAGCTGCATGCATACAAGCTCGTAAACGGTCGCGACGGCAAATACATCGTTGTGCAGGAGACGCATCCATGGGCGGCCATCGAGGGCCGCATCGCGCGTGAAACGGCCATCGCGGACGACAAAACCAACTCGCTGATCCTGAAGGCGTTCCCGAAAACGCACGAGAAGGTTGTGGCATTGCTCCAGAAAATCGACCAGTCGCTCGCGCCGGCGATGAGCGCCGAGGTCCCGAATCGCTTTCAGATCGAGGCAATATTGCTGCGTGGGGACAAGGCCGGGACCTCGACGCTGCCGTCGTACTTGAGCGCGAAGGACCTGGAATCGCTCGGCGTCAAGTCGGTCACGCAGAC
This sequence comes from Candidatus Sumerlaeia bacterium, assembly GCA_039683515.1. Taxonomy (GTDB): domain Bacteria; phylum Sumerlaeota; class Sumerlaeia; order MVZB01; family MVZB01; genus JAJFUE01. The sequence goes on from JBDKRG010000047.1 coordinate 34,949, forward strand.
CGGGCGGGCCATCGTGTCGCTCGCCGCCGAAAAGGGGGAGCTCGGCAGAGCCAAGGCTACGCTCGGCAGCAGCTATGGCGTCGAGCTGTCGTTTCAGGACCTCAGGAAGCCGTACCTGATCGTGAGGGGGAGCCTGACGGGAGCGATCGGAACCGCGTCGGCCGCAAACGATCAGGTGCTCACACTCGATGTCGGGAACCAGCGCAACGTCAGCGGTGTTTCGGGCCTCAATTATCTGGCGATTACGCTGGATCGGGTCATCGAAGCCCGTGACCATGACAAACATGGCGACGCGGCCGAGATCGAAGTGGGCACCAAGAGAATCGAAATCAAGGAACTCGAAACGGTGTCGGTTCCGATTTACGGCATCGAGATCACGGCCGAATCCATCGAAGCCGAGCCCGGTCCGCACAACGGCCGTGCGCGGTTACGGGTCCGGTTTTTGCCTGAATCAGGCTCGTCCCGGTCACAGGAGCCCGCCAATTCAACGATGCTCCTCGAGAACACCGTCTTCCTCGAGCCGGGCAAGCCGGCCCTCCTCGGCCTGACCAACATGCGCGAGGCGCTGATCCTGGTGCTGAAGTGGCAGCAATAGCCTTCACGCAAAAACGCAAAAGAGCAAAAACCGCAAAAGGCCCGGATTTTTTGGCGTCTTTTGCGGTTTTCTTTTGGCGGTTTGGCGTGAAATCCGAATATGAATGACTGAATCGATTACGATTACGATTACGACGCACGACTCACGACGCACGAACTAGGCAAAACCCTGATTTTATGTTCGATACATTATATGCCGATATTTCCCCTTGACAGGAGGTGGGGAAATGTGGAGATTTGGGGGCCATGCGGCAAAGTCCGTGTGGAATTGATCGAAAACAGGGAATTTTGTAGGCGATTTGGGTGGCCGGCGACTGACGACCGGCTGGGGGCGGCGATGGATCAGGTTTTCCTTGGCAACGAGCAGATGACGGTCGACCAGAAGGGCCGGGTGGGCATACCGGCGCGCTTCGTGGCCGTCCTGCGCGCCCTTGACCCCGCCGATGCCGACAAAGTAGGCGTGATGATCACCCCGGACCGTTCGATCAAGATCATGCCGGCCACCTTTTTTCGGGCCGAGCTGGAGCGCTGGAGCCGGCTGGACGACCGCGACAGCCAGGAGCGGATGATCCTGAACCTGGCGACCTCGCTGGCCGAGCTCGTCGTCCTCGACAAGCAGAACCGGATCAAGCTCAACCCGATGATGATGGAGATGGCCGGCATCGACCGGCAGGTCGTCATCGTCGGCAACATCAAGTTCATGCAGATCTTCGACGAGCCGACGTGGCGCGAGATGTTCAAGAAGAATCTGACGGCCTGGGGCGAGGCGTCCACCAGTGTGGCGCGCCGCGCTGAAGCCCCCGCGCCGATCCAATACGTCATCAACGCCCCCGGGGCTCCGAAGCCCTGATGGCCATGGAACGAGCGCCGGAATTGCACGAGCCGGTGCTGCTCAAGGAGGTGCTGGAAGTTTTAGCCCCGAAGCCCGGCGACGTCATCGTCGATGGCACGCTTGGCCACGGGGGACATAGTCTGGCGATTCTGCGCCAGTTGGGGAAAGAGGGGCTGCTGGTCGGGGCCGATTGGGACCCGCAGATGCTCGAGGCGGCTCGAAAGCGGATCGAAGCCGCCCACGTTCAAGCCCGTTACCGCCTGTTGCTGACCGACCATGCTCACCTGCTGCCCGTTCTTGCTGAGGTTCTTGCAGAAGCTGGAGTTCAACCCGCCGCACCCGACGGCATGTTGTTCGACCTCGGCCCCTCCAACCCCCAAATCCTGGACCCGGCTCGCGGCCTGAGCTGGGAGAGCGACGAGGCGCTCGACATGCGCCTCTCGCCGCAGAACCCCGGCCCCAGCGCGGCCGACATCGTTAACGAGTGGCCCGAGGCGGATCTGGCGCGAATGATCCGCGACCACTCCGACGAGCACTGGGCCAAGCGGATCGCCTCCTTCATCGCCCAAGAGCGCAAGAAGGGCCCGATCCGGACCGGACGCCAGCTCGGCGACGTCGTCAAGGCGGCGATCCCGCGCAAGGCCTGGCCGCCCAAGATCCACCCGGCCACGCGGGTTTTCCTGGCCCTGCGGATCGAGGTCAACGGCGAGCTCGAGCGGCTCGAGCGGATCCTTCCCGAGGCCTTCGAGCTCCTGAAACCGGGCGGTCGGCTGCTGGTCATCACGTTTCATTCGGGCGAGGATCGCCGCGTCAAGGAGTTCATGAAGAAGATGGCGACCGCGCCGAGGCCGCCGTGGCCCCTGCCCGAATCCGGCGAGCCGGCCCGGGCCCGGCTCCTGACGCCCAAGCCGATCACGGCCGGCGAGGAAGAGCTCCAGCGCAACCCGCGCAGCCGGTCGGCCAAGCTGAGAGCGATCCTGAAACAGTCCTGAGTCCTGAGTCCTGAGTCCCGTGACCTGAGATCGAGTTGGCGACGCACGAGCGCGAAAAGACGGAGTAGAAGATGGCCAGACGAATCCATTGCCCGGAAGTTGGACCCGCGCCGCGGGCGCTGACGCCGGCCATGGTCGTCCGGATGCTCAGCCTGCTGGCCGTCATCCTGGGGCTGGCGCTCGGCCACCTGCACCTGCGTTTCAGCCTCAACGAGCTGCGCGCCCAGACCATCAGCCAGCAGGCCCGCGAGGAGCGGCTGCTCAACGAGGTCCGGGTCCTGCAGGCCAAGACCGAGGCACTCAAGCACCGCGACCGGCTCCTGGCCTACGCCACCGGCGAGCTCGGGATGGTCCAGAACAACCCCGGCGAGCGCAACATCCTGCGCCTGGACTCGGCGGTGACGACCCGTTACGCCATGGCCCGCGCCACCAGCAACCAGCCCGCCGGCGAGGCCGGCGAAGCCGACAGGATTTGGATCGAGGCGCTGGGCCAGAAGCTCGGCCTGGTCTCCGAGGCCCACGCCCGGCAGGACTGAGTCCTGGGTCCTGAGTCCTGGGTCCTGAGTCCTGGGTCCTGAGTTTTTGAAGATTACCTGAAGGAGGTAAACAGTTTCGCTCCACGGTTTGGCACGCGCGCCCGCACCCGTAACCCCGTAGCCACTGTTTTCGCTGCTACCGCTGTTCTACTCCGAGACGCGCACAGGTGCTGACCAGGACGACCCACACCGCAGCCCGAGTTCCCGCTGATCACCGTTCCCGCTCCCGCTGCCCGCAGACCGCACACAACTTTGGGGCCGTCCGTTCCATCGACTGTCGCAAGCTCGCGGGTTTCATTGAAACCCGGCCGCCTGCCAAGCTCGATCCCCTGCCGAACCCTTTACCGCTGCTCATCACGCGCTGGTCAACTGTGGAGCCGCCAGGCAAGCTGTCCCGAACGCAATCCGCCCGCCCCGGTGACGGGACGGGCGGCCTGAGACAGCACTGGGGGCCGGACCGCAACCGAGAATGCCTTCTTCTCGCGGCCCGCCCCCTGCCTGGTGAATCAATTTAAAGATTAATATTTGGGAATATACAATTTAAAAGTGAGATACATCCAGTATTCGTGATGCCCAAGTCCGTAATTCCGTTTTAATTTTTGGTCCTCCCTTTTACCTTGAAACCAGTCCGCCCGGCGCCCGCGCGCGGGGGTAACCTCTATTATGTTCCAGAAAACCTACCGCCTCCGGCTGATCCTGCTGGCCACGCTGAGCCTGGGCGTCTACGGCGCCATCGAGGCCCGGCTCTTCCACTTGCAGGTGCGCCACAACCAGGACTACGTCGCCGCCGCCAGCGACCAGCAGAACCGCGTGATCGTCCTCAAGCCCTCGCGCGGCGACATCCTGGACTGCAACGGCACGCCGCTGGCCAAGAGCTCGTTCCGCAACACGATCGTCCTCGACACGCGCCAGCTGGACAAGCCGTCCAAGGACCTGATCAAGGACCTGGCCAAGGCGCTGCGCCGCTCCGAGGACCGCGTCCGCGAATACTGGAAGAAGCCCGGTTACAAATACGTCTACCGCATGGCCGAGGACGAGGTCAGCACCGGCGTCCAGATGGTCGCCGAGCGCCACCAGCTCCCGCCGGGACTCGTCGTGTTCGAGCGCGAAAGCAAGCGCATCTACCCCTACGACCGGCTCGCCTGCCACATCATCGGCTTCACCAAGCCCGACGAGGGGGGCGACAACATCGGCCAGGCAGGCATCGAGGAGCTCTACGACCGCGAGCTGAAGGGGGCGTGGAGCAAGCTGACCGTCCCGGCCTACTCCTACGGCAAGCCGCTGGCGCCGATCGACCGGGCCGCGATCGACGCCACCTACGGCAACACGCTCGTCCTGACGCTCAACTCCGAGATCCAGATGTTCGCCGAGAACGTGCTGCGCCGGCAGGTCAACGCCATGGGCGCGCGCGGCGGCACGGTGATCGTCATCGACGTGCCGACCGGCGGCATCCTGGCCATGGCCAACTGCCCCGACTTCGACCTCAACGACTTCGGCCGCTACGCCACCGAGGCCCCCGAGACGCTGCGCAACCGCGCCCTGACCGACCCCTACGAAATCGGCTCGGTCATGAAGATCTTCACCACCTCGATCCTGCTCGACCAGGGGCTCCTCTCGGTCAACGAGACGGTCAACGGCATGGGGGGCTCGGTCCAGATCCACGGGCGCGTCATCAAGGACGTCCACCCGCTCGGCGCCGTCCCGTTCCCGAAGGCGTTCGCCGAGTCGAGCAACGTCGTCATGGCCCTGCTGAGTGAGCGGATCGAGCCGTCGCTCTACTACAAATCGCTTTTCCGTCTCGGCGCCGGCCGCGACACGGGGATCGACCTGCCGGGCGAAGGCCACGGCAAGCTGCGCGACGTCGACATCTGGACGGCGCAGTCGCGCGCCTCGCTGGCGATCGGTTACGAAACCTCGCTGACCCCGATGCAGGTGGCGAGCGCCCTTCAGTCGATCGGCAACGACGGCAAGCGCCTGCGCCCGCACCTCGTCAAGGAGATCCGCACCCAGCGCGGCGACGTCGTCAAGCGGATCGAGCCCGAGCTGATCGACCGGACCATCAGCCCGGCCGTCGCGGCCACCGTGCGCGAGTTGATGCAGGGGGTCGTCGAAGGCGAAGAGGGCACCGGCTTCCTTTACGCGCGCATCCCCGGCTACAGCGTCGGCGGCAAGACCGGCACCGCGGTCAAGCAACTCGAGCGCGACGGCCGCAAGCAGTATCTGGCCGGTTTCGCCGGCCTCGTCCCGCTCTCGAAGCCGCGGATCGCCATCTACGTCTGCATCGACGAGCCGCAGAACGCCAAATACGGCGGCCAGGTCTCGGGCCCGGTCTTCAAGGAAGTGGCGATGAACGCCCTGCACCTGCTCCAGATCCCGCCCGACCGCCCCGAGGAAAAGGCGCTGGCCGACGCCGCCGCGCTGGCCGCGCTCCCGGCCATCCCGACCGCGCAACCGACGCCCGACCCGATGCCGTACCTGCCGTACATGGACGAGTATGTGGGAGCCGACACCGGCCCGAAGATGCCAAACCTCGAGGGCCTCACGATTGTCGATGTTCTGGAGAGGCTTGCAAAACTCGGGATTCACGCTAAAATACGGGGGTCGGGAGTGGCCGTCAGCCAGGAGCCTCCGGCCGGCGCCCCAGTCCCTCAATCGGGCGAGGCGCTCGTGGTTTTCGCCCACCCGAGTGAAGCCGCCCGCACGCGCCAGGCGCAAGTCGTTGTCGCCGCGCATTGAGGACCGATAGATAACATGCCCATTCCCCTGAAAGCTTTGCTGGCCGAAGCCAATCTGCGGGCCGGCTCGCCCGTTCCCCCTGATCTGCAAATCACCTCGGTGACCGAGGATTCGCGCCGCTGCGGCCCGGGCGTCCTGTTCGTGGCGATCGAGGGCAACGCCGCCGACGGCAACCAGTTCCTGGCCGACGCCGCCGGCCGCGGCGCGGCCGCCGCGCTCGTCGGCCACCGCGACGGCGTCCCCACCCCGCTGCCGTGCATCCAGGTCGACAACCCGCGCCGCGCCCTCGCGCTCTGCGCGCACAGGCTCGCCGGCGACCCGTCGCGCAAGATGACGGTCGTCGGCATCACCGGCACCAACGGCAAGACGACCGTCGCCTACATGATGGAGTCGATCTTCAAGGCGGCCGGCATGGAGCCGGGCGTCCTGACGACGGTCAACATGCGCTGGAAGGGCAAGATCGAGGTCGCCAACCAGACGACGCCGTCGCCGACCGTCATCGCCGACCGCATGGCGCGCATGCAGGCCGACGGCGTCCGCGCCGTGGCGATGGAAGTCAGCTCGCACGCCCTCGACCAGCACCGCTGCGACGGGATCCGGTTCGCCGCCGGCGCCCTCACGAATTTCACGCAGGACCACCTCGACTACCACAAGGACATGCCGACCTACAAGAAGGCCAAGGAGCGGTTTTTCACCGAGGTCCTGGCGGCCAACCCCGAGGCGGTCGCCGTCCTGAACATCGACGACGCGGCCGGGCGCGAATTCCGCAACTCGAGCCTCAGCCGGCGCAAGATCGGCTACTCGCTCAGCCACGGCACGACCGACCTGAGCGTGCGCAGCCTGCGCTGCCACACCCGCGGCGGGATGAAGATCACCGCCTCCTGGGAGGGGCGCGAGATCGAGATCGACACGCCGCTGACCGGCCTGTTCAACGCGATCAACTGCCTGACGGCCACGGCGCTGTCGCTCGCCGTCGGGATCGACATCGACGCGATCCGCGAGGGGCTCGCGCGGATGACCGGGGCGCCGGGCCGCTTCGAGCGCGTCGACGCCGGCCAGCCGTTCCCGATCATCGTCGATTACGCGCACACCCCCGACTCGCTCGAGCAGCTCCTCCTCAACGCCCGCGGCCTGGCGCGCCGGCGGCTCATCGCCGTCTTCGGCTGCGGCGGCGACCGCGACCCGCTCAAGCGCCCGCTCATGGGCCAGGCCGCCGCGCGACTGGCCCACCAGATCATCATCACCAACGACAACCCGCGCACCGAGCCCCCCGAGTCGATCGCCAAGGCGATCGCCGACGGGGTGAAGCAAAGCATCGGGCCCGACCAGAAATGGGAGATCCTCCTGGACCGCCGCGCCGCGATCCGCCGCGCCGTCGCCATGGCGCAGAAAGGCGACGTCGTCGTGCTCGCCGGCAAGGGCCACGAGGACTACCAGATCGTCGGCAAGGAAAAACACCACTTCGACGACAGGGAAGAAGCGAAAGCAGCTGTGAAGGCGATATCTTGAGAGATGAGCTTTGAGAGATGAAAGATGGGAGAAAGATATTCGACCACTGAACACACTGAACACACGGAAAACAGCAAATTTGTTTCCGTGTGTTCCGTGCCTTCCGTGGTTGAGAGATTTTAATCTCATCTCTCATCTCTCAGATCTCATCTCAAAAATGTAAATCCACATGGTCTATCATTTCACCCCCCTCCCCCAATGGTCGCTCGCCGACGCCGCGGCCGTCATGGGCGCCGACGCCGAGCCGGGCTGGGCCGAACGGCGCTTCGGCGCGGTGTCGATGGACTCGCGCACGATCGCGCCGGGGCAGTTCTTCCTTGCGCTGCGCGGCGAAAAACTCGACGGCCACCGCTTCGCCGCGCAGGCGGTCGGCCGCGGCGCCTCGGGCCTGATCGTCGACCGGCAGTTCGAGCCCGGCGACTGGGATCTCGACGGCGTCCCGGTGATCGTCGTCGACGACACGACGCGCGCGCTCGGCGACCTGGCCGCCGAAGTCCGCCGCCGCTGGGCCGGGCCGCTCCTGGCGATCTCCGGCAGCGCCGGCAAGACCACCACGCGCCGCCTCGTCGCGACCGCGCTTTCGCGCCACATGAAGACCCTCGAGCCGATCAAGAATTACAACAACCTGATCGGCATGCCGCTGACGCTCCTCGAGCTGGCCGACCACCGGGCGGCCGTCATGGAGCTCGGCATGAACCAGCCCGGCGAGCTGCGCCGGCTCTCCGAGATCGCGCACCCCTCGGCCGCCGTCCTGACCAACATCGGCACGGCCCACATCGGCATGTTCGGCTCGCAGGCGGCGCTGTCGGCGGCCAAGCTCGACCTGTTCCGCGGCTGCGCGCCGGGCACTCCCCTGGCCGTCAACCGCACGTGCCCCAACACCAACGGCGGCATCGGCGAGTTCATCGGCAGGCACCCGGTCATCGGCTTCAGCTGCGACGACGCGGGCCTGGCCGACGCGGTCATCCGCATCGAGAACGGCGAGCTGGCCGAGGACGGCGGCACGCGCTTCGACCTCGTGCTCCCCGCTCAAACCCTGCGCGGCCTGGAGCTGCGCCTCTTCGGCGCCTACCTGATCGAGAACGTCGCCGCGGCCGCCGCGTTGCTGCACGCCGGCGGGTTCGATCCGGCGTGGGTGGCCGACATCCTCCCCGAGTTCAAGTCCGAGCCGCTGCGCGGACAAATCGAACATGTCGGCGGCATGACGCTCATCCTGGATTGCTACAACGCCTCGCCGGCCGGGATGGTCGGCGCGCTGGGGACGCTGATCGAGATGCCGGTGCGCGGCCGGCGCGTGCTCGTCCTGGCCGACATGCTCGAGCTCGGCGAGCGCAGCGCCGAGTTCCACAAGGCGCTCATGGCGCTGATCGCCCAGATGCCCGGCGCGGTCCTGTTCGGCCTCGGCCCGCGGATGAGCGCGCTGGCCGAAGAGCTCAAGGGCCTGGGCCGGCCCGCGCGCGGGTTCGACGACCGCGACGAGATGGCCGAGGCGCTGGCCGCCGAGCTGCGCCCGGGCGACGCCGTCCTGTTCAAGGGCGCGCACGCGTTCGGCCTCGAGCGCGCCGCCGAGAAAATTCTGGGAACCTGTTCGTAGTCCCGCCTTGAGGCGGAATCACCCGTGAGAAACAGCGGTTGCAGCGAAGGGACATAGAGGGCGATGTTGATTCTGATTCTGGACTGGTTGCGCGCGTGGCTCGGCGACGGGCTTGAAAAGCTCGGCCCGTGGCGCGTGCTCACCTACAACAGCGTGCGCGCCGCGCTCGCCCTGACGTTGTCGTTCGGCATCACGCTCCTGATCGGCCCGCGCGTCATCCGCTGGCTGCGCGCGCTCAAGGCCGGCCAGGTCATCCGCCACTCCAAGGGCGTCGGCGCCGTCGACCTCTCGCAAATGCACGGCTTCAAGGCCGGCACGCCGACCATGGGCGGCCTGCTCATGATGTTCTCGCTCGTCATGCCCGTCTTTCTTTTCTGCCGCCTGTCGAGCCTCCACGTCTGGCTCCTCCTCGCGATGACCATCGGCTACGGCGCGCTCGGCTTCTGGGACGACTACCTCAAAATCGTGAAGAAAAACCATTTCGGCGTCTCGCCGCGCGGCAAGCTGCTCGTGCAGGCCGGCCTGGCGCTCGTCCTCGGCATGACGCTGACGTGGGGCGACTGGCAGGTCAGCTACGTGCAGGCGCCGGGCTCGACCGGCTACCCGTACCTGCTCGTCCCGCTCTTCAAGAACATCTACTACTCCATGGGCTGGTGGTATATCCCGTACGTGATGCTCGTCCTCCTCGCCACGAGCAACGCCGTGAACCTCACCGACGGCCTCGACGGCCTCGCCATCGGCGTCTCGATCAGCTCGATCGTGGCGTTCCTGTTCATCGGCTACCTCGTCTCGCGCTTCGACTACGCCAAGTACCTCTACGTCCCGCACATCCGCGACGGCGGCGAGATCGTCGTCTTCCTCGCGGCGCTCCTGGGAGCCTCGCTCGGGTTCCTGTGGTACAACGCGCACCCGGCCGAGGTCTTCATGGGCGACACCGGATCGATGATGCTCGGCGGCGCGCTCGGCACCACGGCGCTCCTGCTCAAGCAGGAGCTGCTGCTGGTCGTCATCGGCGGCGTGTTCGTGATGGAAGCCGCCTCGGTCATCCTGCAGGTCGGCTGCTACAAGTGCACGCGGACGCGCCTCTTCCGGATGTCGCCGCTCCACCACCACTTCGAAAAATGCGGCCTGCACGAAAGCAAGATCATCATCCGCTTCTGGGTCGTCTCCTGGATCCTCGCCATGGCCGGCATCGCGATGTTGAAACTGCGGTAAGGTTTTCCAACCACGGAATACACTGAAGACACGGAAAGAATTCATATCAATTCCGTGTGGTCCGTGTATTCCGTGGTTGAAATTTCTTACGCCGTCTTTCTTCTGAGTTTCTTGAGCACCAGGTTCACGGCCGCTTCGGAATCGGGGACGCCCAGCGCGTGCACGAGCGCGAAATACCCGGCCGCGACCGCCGCGATGACCGGCAGCAGATACACGGCGCGGTGGATCGTCCCCGCCGGCGCGCCGAACTGCCTGACGAGCAGGAAGTAAATCGCCCAGCCCGCGCCGTTGGTGACGAGCGCCGCCAGCAGGCATTTCCATATCGTCTCGCCGATGCGCGGGCGCAGCCCCAGCACCGCCGGCCCCATCGTCTTGCGCATGTAATGGTCGAGCGAGAAGTGCAGCGCGAACCCGCCGAGCGTGAACGCGAGGGCGAGGCCGCCCTGGTTCATCCCCGTGCACGACGTGAAGAACCAGCAGCCCAGCACGTTGACGATCATCGAAATGGCCGAGCACTTGAGCGGCGAGACGAGGTCCTGCCGCGCGTAGAACAGCCGCGACGAAAGCTGCGCCCAGCTCATCGGCAGCAGCACGGGAGCGTAAAAGAAGATCGCCTGGTAGGTGCCATACGAGGCCCGCGGGCCGAAGATCCCGCGCTCGAGCAGGAGCGCCACGATCGGCAGGCCGAAGATCATCAGCCCCACCGCGGCCGGCGTCATGACGATGATTTCGAGCCGCTTGGAAAACGCCATCACGTCGCCCAGTTCCTCCATGCGCCCCTCGAGCATGTAGGCCGTCAGCTGCGGCAGCATCGCCGTCGCCATGGCCGTCGCGGTCAGCGCCAGCGGGAACTGGATGAGCCGGTCGGCATACGACAGGCACGAGCGCAAGCCATCGTCGAGCCGCATCGAGAAGTAGCCGACGACGGCGATGTTGATCTGGACGAGGAACAGGCTCGCCATCCCGACGCCGAGCATGCGCAGCAGTTTCCGCAGCTGCGGGTCGCGCGGCGACATCGTCGCCTGCCAGCCCCAGCCGTGCGCCCGCAGCGACGGGATCATGATCACGATGCGCAGGAACGCCCCGGCCAGGACCGCCCACGACAGCCAGACGACCGAGCGCGAGATCGGCGCCTTGCACGCCAGCGCCAGCGCGCCGGCCGCGATCATCGCCACGTTCAGCATGACCGACCCCAGCGATGGCGTCGTGAAGCTGCGCAGCGCGTGCAGCGCCCCCATCATCAGCGACGCCACCGTCAGCATGATCACGTACGGGAACATGATGCGCGTCATCCGCTCGCCGATCGCGAGATACTGCTCGAGCGTCCACGCGAGCTCTTTTTCGTAGGCCTCGTTGAGGAGCCGGCGGTTGGTTTCGACCAGTTCCCGGGGGGCGAGGGCCGCGGCCCGGGCCGCGAGGCCGGCCACGTCGCCGTCCATCTGGACGCCGGCGAAGCGCTCGGGGGTGTAAAGCGTCGGCTTGACCAGTTCGCGGTTGAACAGGGCGGCGACCCCGGCGAGGACCGCCGGCGCGACCTTGTGCTTCTTGTCGGCCGCGGCGCCTTTGGCCTCGGCCTCGATCCGCGCGCGCAGCTCGGGGCCGGCCTGCGCGGCGAAGTATTCCGAGACGGGGTCGGCGGGGTGCGCCAGACGCTGAACAAGGCCGGAGGGGTCGACGAGGTCGATCACGTCGACGAGCGGCGCGGCCACCTGGCGCGGGCATTTGGGATCGTGCTCGCGGTCGATCAGCCCCTGGCCGCCAAAGACGATGAAAACCTCGCGCGCGAAGAACCCGCCGACAAGCGTGATGACCAGCGCCACGAGCATCAGCAGGTTGGAGGCGTTGTTGAGGAACCGCCAGCCGGCGTCGGGGCCGGCCTCCTGGCGGCGCTCGGAAAACAGCGGAACGATGAACGAGGAGAGCGCGCCCTCGCCCAGGACGCGGCGCACGAGGTTGGGCAGTTGGAACGCGACCCAGAAGATGTCGGAGAGGCGGGTGCTGCCGAGCTGGGCGGCCAGGACGGCGTCGCGGATCAAGCCGGTGAAGCGCGACAGCAGGGTCAGAACCCCAACAATCCATGCCGCCTTCAGGATCTTGCGCCGCTCACTCATGGGCCAATAGCTTACCGGCCGATGAAAACATTATCAAGCGGGACAATTCGTACGTCGTGCTCGTGCTCGTGCTCGTGCTCGTGCGTCGTAATCGTAATCGTAATCGAAACTCGAAACTCGGCTCACCGCATCGTGCCCACGTAATCGGCCACGCCCCGGGCGACGGCCTCGGCCGACTTGCGGATCCACGCCGTGTCGCGCAGCTTGGCCTCGTCGGCCGGGTTGCAGAGGTAGCCCCCCTCGATCAGGATCGACGGGCACGGGCTGATGTTGCGGTTGACCCGGAAGTTCTGCGGGGTCACGCGGGCTTCGCGGCCCGCGCCGAACGCCTCGACGAGCCGGGCCTCGACCGCCTCGCCGAGCGGGCGGCTGTGCTCGTAATGATAAAACACGATCGGCCCGCTGTCGGCGGTCGGGTCCTCGGCGCTGCCGACGGAGTTGTGATGGACGCTGATGAACAGGTCGGGGTCGTAGTCGAGGGCGTCGTTGACACGGCTGTCGAGACCGACGTATTCGTCGCCGCGCCGGACCTGGAGGACCTCGGCGCCCAGGTCGGCGAGCGACCGCTCGAGCCACGCCGCCGCGACGAGGTTGACGTCCGCCTCCGCGATGCCCGACGCCCCGAACGCCCCCGGGTCCCGGCCGCCGTGGCCGGCGTCGACCATGATGCGCAGGCCCCGGAGCGGCTGGGCCGGCGTGGCGCCGCTCAGCGCCGGGGCCGAGCGCACGAACAGCGAGAACTCGCCATTGGGCTGGATCTCCGAGCCGAACCCCCACAGCGGGCGGGTCGAGGTCAGCTCCAGCGCCGGCGCCTCGCCGCGCGAGCCGGACGTCCATTGATCGACCGAAAACGTGCCGTAGGCGGCGGCCGGCGGCGGCACGATCAGCGTGCTGGCCCCGGTGAGCGTCAGCCGGATCCGCGCCGGGTTTTCGGACTGCTCCTCGAACACGAACGCGACAGGGTCGGCCTGCCCCGGCATCGACAGGCGCAGCGTCTGCCGGTCGCTTTCGAAATTGAGTCCGCCCCGGAGCTGCGGCAGCAGGAAGTCGCGCGGCGCGGCCGGCATGTCCAGCGCCGACAGCTCGAGCCACCCGCGCTGGCCGTGGTCGAAGTCCATGAACAGCCGGTCGCCGCGAATCTCGAAGAACGGCGCATACGTTCCCTGGACGATGTTCCCCCAGCGGACCCAGCCGGTCGGCTCCTTGAGGAAGGACGCGAACTCGGCGCCGACGCGCGCGACGAAGAATTCCTCGTCCGGCTCGGAGCCGACGCGCAGCGACGAGGGCAGTTCGATCGTGCGCTCCTGGCCGCCGCGCGAGCCGCTCAGGCGGAAGTAAACCGGCGCGAGCTCGTTCGGGCGCAGCGGCGGCGGGCTGAGGTCGATCCGGTAGACGCCGCCCCGGCGCGGGTCGTCGCCGGCCGGCGCCATGTCGAGCCACGGGCCGCCCTGGCCGATGCGGGCCTGCGCGCGGTGGCCGGAGCTTGCATACAGGGTCACGGGCAAGGTTTCGCCGGCGGGGATCCAGTAGCTCCCCGCCGGGCGGACGGGCGAGGCGTAAAACGCAAGCGGCCACGCCGGCGCGGGGGGCGTCGGCGGCCGGATCGGGATCGTGCGCGTCACGACCGTGGCGCGGCCGCCGCGGCTGGCGCGAAACTTCCACTCGGCCGCACCCCGGCCGCGGATCGGCCGGACGCCGCTGAACAGCCCGCCCGGCCAGACGCGGACCGCGTCGCCGTTGAGCGTGACGGCCGCGTCCTCGGGCTCGACGCGCCCCATGTAGCGCAGCGCCGCCCCGCCATAGGGTTCCATCCCGGTCTCCGGGTAAACAATCAAAAGCCGCGGCGCGCCCGGCCCCGACTGCGCCGGCCCGGGCGACTCCCACAGCCGGTCGCGGACATCGAGGGGCATCTGCTGCTGCGCGAATGATGAATGATGAACGATGAATGATGAAAAACAAACCACGATCAGAGACCGAATCAACCACGATCGCCGGAAGAGCAGCTTACGCATAAGCATTCCACCCGGAATTCCATTCATCACTCATCATTCCTCATTCATCATTGCAATTGTATCACTGCGGCGGCGCAAACGTGTAGGGGCCGACCTTGACGTCGGGCTGATGAAGCGCCGCGCGCGACAGGCGCCGCACCCCCTCGACCGGGCCCGACTTCTCGACGTCGTAGAAGTAGTAATAGTTCTGCTCGGCATAGACCGCCGTCCGCGGGACGGTGACCAGCTGCTTGCGGTCCCAATCGATCAGGAAGTAAACCTGCGGCCGGAACCAGTAGAGCAGCTTCTCGGGCGAATGCGTGAAATAGAAGGCGTGGTCGAAATACGTCGGCGCGCCGCCCCAGGGCCCGACGTTCGACTCGTCGAGGTAAACCGTGGCGACGCCGACCTTGGTGTCGGGGTGGTAGACCGCGAACCACGGCGTGTCCGGCTCGAGCCGCACGACGTCGCCGTGGCGGTTGACCTGCTTGTAGCCGGAGATCAGCTCGTCGTGCACTTCGCCGAACTGCTCCCACGCCATGTGCGAGAACAGGCTCTCGCTGAACACGCAGCAGTTGTTGCGCAGCGACACGGTGCCGACATTCTTCACGATGTCCATCCGCGTGCCGACCTGGACGAAGCTGCGCTCCTTGAAGAAGCGGTACGTAATGGCGAGCTGCACTTCCGGGATCTTCGGCAGCGGGCCGCGCCGGCGCACCTCGACGAAGATCGGCCCCTGCTCGATCTCATATTCGGCCGGCGGGTCCCAGGCATAGGCGTGGACCCAGCCGCGCTTGGGGATGAACACGCCCGGATTCCAGTGAATCGTCTGGTACGGGTTGGTGACGACCGCCCCGGGCCGCGACTTGAGCGTCACGGTGCCGAGCTGGCCCGAGTCGCCGAAGTAGCTGTGGACGTTCTTGGCCTTGACCTTGTCGCCGGCGCGAAGCTGCGCCTTGATGAGCGAGTTCTCGATCGTCCAGTGCGGGCCCTCGCCGCTGACGACGAGGTCGGTCGTGTAGGTCGTCGGCCGGGCGTTGGCATTGGCGTACAGGACCTGGTACGTGCCCGACTGGTCGCCCTTGACCGGGAAGAACGTGATCTGGCCGTTGAACGTCTTGACGCTCGGCGAGGTGTCGCGCGTCCACACCGACACGCGCGAGAGCTGGAACGGGACCTCCTGCGCCTGGTCGCCCTTCCTGTAGACGAGCCGCAGCTCCCGGCTCGGGCTCTTCGGGTTGCTCATCTCGTCGGCCTTGAGCGAGATGGTCGCGTCGACGGGCAGCAGCCCGATCGTCTCGGTGTCGATCCGTCCCAGGGCGATCGGCATGTTTTTCTTCCACGCCGACCAGTCCTCGGCCGAAGCGATCCCGGCCGCCAGGATGAACAGCATCGCGATGAATAAAATACGCCTCATCTTCCTGCCTCGCTCAATTGGGATGACGCATGCGGGAAAACGCCGAGACACCGGACGCGCGAGCATGCTGCCGGGCAGTGTACGCGTTTGGACCGAAACTGTTTAGTGAAAAATTACTCAATCAGCAACCAGTCGCGCCCCGCCGCGTTCCTGACCGGGAAAAGCCTGTCCTTCGTCCTGGTCAGGTCCTTCATGAAATTGGCCAGGACCGGCCAGTTGTTGAAGCGCATGCCGCGCCGCCACTCGTTCTGGATCGTCCACTGGGCGGCGACGCCCCGGGTCGCCTTGAGCACGACATCGAGCTCGGTCGTCGAGGCCGCGAGCCGCGAATAAATCGCCGGCTGGTAGACCATGCCGACGCCGACCCAGTCGATCCCCGGCGCCTGGAACCCCCAGATGCCGAGGATCCCCGCCGTCTTGTCGTGCTGGTAATAGTTCTCGGCCGGGCGGATCAGGCCGACGCCGAGCTCGAGCTTGTCGCTGGAGGACCCGCCCGTGACGATCGCGGAGAACTGGGTGTCGGGCCGGCCGGCCTGCGCCGTGGCGCGAATCTGGACGGTGCGCGGCGCCGCCGCCGGCCCGACCTTGGTGGCCAGCATCTCGACCGTCACCTTCTCGTTGGTCTGCTCGACCACCCGGTAGGTGACGCCGGTCATCGAGTCGCCGTAGATCGGGTAGGCGGTCCCGTTGATGAACAGCGTCAGGCCGCCCGCGCCCGGGCCCGTCCCCTCGTCGAGCGCGTCCATCCCCCAGCCGCCGGTGTCGGTCGAGATGCTGCTGCCGGCGGTGAGCTCGTCGAGCACAAGGCGTTTGTCGCGCTTGCCGAGGAAATCGAGCCGGCCGTTGCGGATGCGCCACGCCGCCTTCTCGGTCTCCCACGCGACGCCGTTTGACCAGGCCGTGCTCGAGTCGACGCGCTGAACGTCCCGCCAGCGCAGGTTGGCGACCCACGTCGCATAATCGGCCCAGCCCGGCGTGATCCCGAACTCCTGGCGCACGGCGTAGGCCATCGAATCGGTCATGCCGGCCGAGCGCGCCGCCTCGAACGTGGTCCAGAAGGCCGTCTTCGAGCCCGCGGACGCCTTGAGCTTGACGATCTGGCGGTCGCGCACCAGCTCGAGGTAGTAGATCATCGCGATGTCGCTGTCGAGGAACTTGATGCGCTTCCATTCCTGGATCGACGTGTTGGCGAACTTGTTTTCGATCAGGCTCCAGACGGCGTCGGCCGAGGCGCCCGCCTGCTGCTTCTCGAGCGCGGCGGCCAGCGCCCGGTCCAGCTCGTAGAGCTGGGCCGGGTAATCGCGCACGACGGGCAGCCAGGCGGTCTTGAACGTCTCCCAGTCATACGCCAGCGTCTGCGCCTGGCTGGTGTCGAGCCCCCAGATGTCGTCCATGGCGCCGTCGTTGTTGGAGTCGAACATGACGAGGTCGATCAGGCCGTCGCCGCCCGACGCGTCGGCGAACGTGTATTTCATGTCGGCAACCATGTCGCCGTTCCAGTCGACCAGCGTCCACGCCTCGTCGGCACCCTTGAGGTGGATGCGGTGATCGGCCGGGTTGTAGTAGTACGAGAACGGGCCGGTCGGGTTGAGCTCGATCTCGTTGCGGTTGTTGTACGGGCCGCAATACGGGCTCCCGATCTTGGCGAAGTTCGTGCTCGGGGTGACGATCACCCCCTCCCAGCGCTCGCCCGAATACGAGTCGGGCGGGTAGCCGACGTTGTTGTCGTTCTCGACCCACGTGAAGCACCCCTTCTGCCACGTCAGGCCGCGGACCCAGGCGATGCCCGATTCGTACGACAGCATCGAATTGATCGGGTAGCCGCACAGGGTCGTTGCGGTGGCCACCGTCCCCTGGATCTTCGTGTTGGCCAGCGGGAACGCCGAGATGGAGCAATCGTAATTGCGGGGATCGTCCAGCGTCCCGTCGGCGTTGACGTCCAGGCCCCAGCGCATGGTGGCCACCGTGTCGGCCGGGTTGACCGTGATGCGCAGGACCTCGTCGTTGACGCCGTTCTTGTCGATGTCGTTGAAGAAGAACGGCGACTCCCAGCTCGGCATCCAGACCTTGTTCGTCGCGTCGAAGGTCAGGATCGAGGTCCGCTCGCCGGTGTAATGGCAGTAATGCTGGCACGGGATCTGGTAGTAGCTGAAGTCCTGGTCGAACCAGAGCATGTTGTCGTCGTCGACGTCATAGGCCCACAGGCACTGGGTCGTCGAATTGTTGAAGATCCACGCCATCACGTCCATGTCGTTGTCGTGGTCGTAGTCGTAGTACACCACGGCCCGGTCGGCCGAGCCGGTCCCGTTCTCGCCGCTCAGGTCGACCATGTAGAGGTCGCTGTCATGGTCGCCTTCCTTGCCGACCGCGAGGTCGCCGTCCTGGTCGATGCACTTGACCAGCACCGTCCCCTTCGTCCCCGTGTGCCGCGGATCGATGTCGATATACCAGACTTCCTCGATTTTGCCGTCGCCGTTGGTGTCGTACCAGAACCGCGTCCCGGCCGTGGCGGCCCTGACCTGCGCGGACTTGGTCGAATCGAAGGCAATCGTCTTCGAGTCGAACACCGAGGACAAATATGCATGGCATAACCCGCTCGCCAGGAATGCCGCGATCGCGACCATCGAACGAACGAAAGCTTTCATGTGGCGTCCGCCTGTCGGGATTTTTCCGGAATGTCCCAAGGCGAATAACTACCACGCGGCCACGCTAACATCAATCTTTGTCAACGCATGACGGTCCAGTTTTGCGCGGCGTTGCGGGTCAGGCCGTTGATCCCGCCGATCCGGCCCAGTTCGTCCATCCAGTTGGACAGGACCGGGTAGTTGGGGAATCGCCGCCCCCGCCGCCAGTCGTTGGCGATCGCCCACTCCACCGGCCGGCCCTGCTCCGCGCTCAGCACGACGATGATGTCGGCCGGCGTCTCAATCGTCCGCGTCAACCGCGGCGCCGGGTAGAGCAACCCCAGCCCCACCCAGTCGATCGCGGGCGTCTGGAACCCCCAGATCCCGAGGATCCCCTGGGGCCGGCGGTGCTCGAAGTACGACTCGCGCGGCCGGGCAAGCCCGATCCCCAGTTCGAGGAGGTCGCCGGCGGGCCCGCCCTCGATCGTCGCCTCGAACCGCGTGTCGGCGCGCCCGGCCAGCGCCGTCGACCGGACCCGCACCGTCCGCGGGGCGCTCGCCGGCCCGGCGTTTCTCACCAGCATTTCGACCGTCACGCGGTCGTTGGTCTGCTCGACGAGGCGGTACGTGGCCGACGTCGGCGCGTCGCCGTAGAGCGCGTAGGCGACATTGTCGATGAACAGGATCAGCCCCCCCGCGCCGCCGCCGGTCCCCTCGTCGAGCGCGTCCATCCCCCAGCCCCCGGTGTCGGTCGAGATGTCGGCGCCGGCGGCGATCCCGTCGAGCACAAGCCGCTTTTCGCGCTTGCCGAGGAAATCGAACCGCCCCTTCCGGACGCGCCACGCCGCCCGCTCGGTCTCCCACGCGATCCCGTCGGGAAGCCATGCGCTACTCGAATCAACCCCCTGGACGTCGCGTCGGCGCAGGCCGCCGATCCAGCCGGAGAATTCCGCCCAGTCGGGGGTCAGCCCGAACTGCCCGCGCACGAGCGCGGCCATCACGGCCGCGTCACCCTTGGCCCGCCACTGGTTGAAGTAGTCCCAGAACGTGTAGGCGTAGCGCGCCTGGGCTTTGAGCTTGACGATCTGCCGGTCGCGCACCAGCTCCAGGTAGTAGATCAGCGCCTGGTCGCTGCCCAGGAACTTGAGTCGCTTCCACGCCGGGATCGACGAGGCGGCGAACTTGTTCTCGATCAGGCTCCAGACCGCATCCGACGAGGAGCCGGGGCTCACCGACTCGAGCGCCGCCGCCAGCGCGCGGTCCAGTTCGTAGAGCTGGGCCGGGTAGTCGCGCAGCACGGGCGCGTAGGCGTCGCGGAAGACCTTCCAGTCATAGGCGAGCGGCTGGACGCCGTCGGCCGCGACCGTCCAGAAGTCCTCGGCCACGCCGTCGTTGTTCGGGTCGAACGCCACCATGTCGAGGACGCCGTCGCCGTTGGTGTCGGAATAGTCGTAGCGCATGTCCTGCTTGAAATCGCCGTCCCAATCGACCGCGAGCCACGCCTCGTTGGCCGACTTGAGGTGGATCCGGTGGTCGGCCGGATTGAAGTAATACTCGAACGGCCCGGTCGGGTTGAGGTCGATTTCGTTGCGGTTGTTGTACGGGCCGCACGAGGGCCCGCCGATCTGGGTGAAATTGGCGCTGCCGTGGCCGATGACCCCCTCCCAGCGCTCGGCCGTATATCTGTCGTTCCAGCCGACGTTGTTGTCGTTCTCGACCCAGGTGAAGCACCCCTTCTGCCACTTCACCGACCGCAGCCACGGCCGCCCGTTCTCGTACGACAGCATCGGCGTGATCGGGTAGCCTTGCAGCGTCGCGCTGGTCGCCACGGCCCCCTGGATTTTGGTCCCGGCGACGGGGTAGGCCGAAATCGAGCAGTCGTAGTTGCGCGGGTCCTCGAGCGAGCCGATCCCCTTGACGTTGAAGCTCCAGCGCAGCGTCACGATGGTGTCGCTCGGGTTGACGGTCAGGCGCACGACCTCGTCGCCGACGCCGTCCTTGTCGTTGTCGATGAAGAAGAACGGCGACTCCCAGCCCGGGACCCACATTTTGCGCGTGGCATCGAACGAAATGATCCAGGTCCGTTCACCCTCGAAGTGGCAGTGATCCTGGCACGGCGTCTGGTAGTAGGTGTAGTCGCGGTCCCACCACAGCAGGTTGTCGTCGTCGGTGTCATGGGCCCACAGCACGCTGGACGGGGAGCCGTTGATATACTCGGCCATCATGTCCATGTCGCCGTCGTGGTCGTAATCCTCGAATTCGACGGCCCTGTCCATCGTGCCGTTGGCGTACCAGTCGATGATGTAGAGGTCGCTGTCGTGATCGCCTTCGATCCCGACCGCCAGGTCCCCGTCCCGGTCGATGCACTTGACGAGGATCGGGCTGTACTTGCCCGTGTGGCGCGGGTCGGTGTCGATGAACCACACCTCGTCGATCTTGCCGTCGGCGTTGGTGTCGTACCAGAACCGCGCCCCCGGCGTGGCGGCCTTGACCTCGGCCAGCCTGGCCGCGTCGAAGCCGATCGTGCTCTTGCCGAACAACTCCTCGTACGTCGCGCCATGGGATTGCGCGGCCGCCGCAAACAGCGCGGCCACCGCCAGCAGACGGCAAAACTTATCCATCTCCCACCCCTTTTGAAGCACAACCCTGCTTACAGCATCGTCTTCCAATCATGCGCGGCGTTGCGGGTCAGGGGGCCGGCGCCGGCGATCCGGCCCAGCTCGTCCATCCAGTCGGCCAGGACCGGGAAGAAGCTGAAGCGCCGCCCCCGCCGCCAGTCGTTGGCGACCGTCCACCCCACCGCCTGATTCAGCGTCGCCTTGAGCACCACGTCGATCTCGCCCGGCGCCTCGACCAGCCGGGAGTATTGCGCCGCGGGATAGATCACGCCGAGCCCGACCCAGTCGATCGCGGGCGTCTGGAACCCCCAGATCCCGAGGATCCCGCCGGCCTGCCGGTGCTCGAACGCGGAATCGGCCGGCCGCGTCAGACCGATCCCGAGCTCCAGCTTGTCGGACGCCGACCCGCCCTGGACGGTCGCCTCGAAGCTGGTGTCGGCGCGGCCGGCCAGCGCCGTGGCGCGGACGCGCACCGTGCGCGGCGAGGCCGCCGGGCCGGCGTTGCCGACGAGCATCTCGACCGTCACGCGCTCGTTGGTCTGTTCGACGACGCTGTAGGTCGCCGACACGCCCGTCCCGTACAGGGGATACGCCGTGTCGTTGACGTACAGCGTCAGGCCGCCGGCGCCGGGTCCGGTCCCTTCGTTCAGGGCGTCCATCCCCCACGCCGTCGCCGAGTCCTTCGAGATGTCGGTCGAGGCGGTGATGCCATCGAGCACGAGCGGCTTGTAGTTGCTCGATGCCAGGCCGAAATAATGCACATCGCGCTTGCCGAGGAAATCGAACCGGCCGTTTTGGATGCGCCACGCGGCGCGTTCGGTTTCCCACGCAATGCCGTTGGGCAGCCAGGCAGCGCTGGAATTGACCCGCTTGATATTTTCGGCGCGTAGATTGGCGATCCATGCGGCAAACGGGGTCCACGATGGGGACGCGGGGCCGAATTTGCCGCGCAGCGCCGAGGCCATCGCATCCGTGTCGCCGGAGGCGCGCGCGGCGTTGAACGTCGTCCAGAACGAGGTGTATCCGCCGCCGCCGGCCCTGGCTTTCAGCTTCACGATCTGGCGGTCGCGCACCAGCTCGAGGTAATACATCAGCGTGTTGTCCTGCGCGAGGAACTTCTTGCGCCTCCACTCGGGGATGGACGAGTTGCTGTATTTATTTTCGATGAATGTCCAGACGGCGTCCGCCGAGGACCCCGCCTGGACGGCCTCGAGCGCGGCCGCGAGCGAGCGGTCGAGGTCGTAGAGCTGCGCGGGATACGTCTGCAGGAGCGGCGCGATAATATCGTGGAACGCCTGCCACTCGAAATCGAGATTCTGAATCTGGTCCGTGGCGAGATCCCACTGGTCGTCGGCCGTGCCGTTGTCGTCGACGTCGAAGGCGACGTGGTCGAGAAGCCCGTCGCCGTTGGTGTCGGTCCAGGTGTATTTCATGTCGCCGGCGGCGTTGGCGTCCCAGTCGGTCTCGAGCCAGGCCGCCGTATTGGCGTGCTTCAGGTGAATGCGGTGGTCGGCGGGGTTGTAATAGTACTTGAACGGCCCGGTCGGGGCCAGATCGAGCTCGTAACGGTTGTTATAAGGGCCGCAGTCGGGGCCGCCGACCCGGGTCCAGTTGGTGGCGCTGGCCGCGATGACGCCTTCCCAGCGTTCGCTCTTGACGGAATAGCTGTCCCCGCTCGCCCAGGCGACGTTGTTGCCGTTTTCGACCCAGGTGAACATGCCGTCCTTCCAGGTCGACGCGTTGACCCACTCGCGGGCCTTGCTGCGCGCGAGCATCTGTTGGATCGGGTAGCCGTGAAGCGTCCCGTTTTCCAACCACTGGCTGCCGATCGTCATGCCGGCGACCGGATGCCCGGAGATGGAGCAGACGTAGTGGCGCGGGTCCTCGGCCGTGCCGTAGCCGGTCGGATTGAAGCTCCAGCGCAGCTGATAAACCGACGTCGGCGTCGATGGCGACGTGATCGTGATGCGCATGACATCGTCGCAGCGGCCGTCGCGATCGTTGTCCCAGAAATAGAACGGCGCTTCGTAATGGGGCGAGAAAATTTTGGTCGTCGCGTTGAAATCGAGGGCAAAAAAGCTTTCGTCCGCGCCAAAGCCGCATTGATCCTGGCACGTGTTCTGGTCGTAGGAATAATTGCGGTCGTACCAGAGCCGGTTGTCGTCGCCGTCGTCGCGCGCCCACCACCAGTAGGAGCTGTAGGACACCGCCATCGCGTCCATGTCGCCGTCGTGGTCGTAATCCTCGTAGAAGACGGCCTTGTCGGCCACGTTGTCGCCGTTGGTGTCGGCCAGGTAGATGTCGCTGTCGTGATCGGGCTGCTTGCCGCTGGCCATGTCGCCGTCGCCGTCGATCGCCTTGACCAGGATCCCCGAGATGCTGTGGCGCGGATCGGTGTCGATGAACCAGCACTCCTCGGGCTTGCCGTCGCCGTTGGTGTCGAAATAGAAGCGCGTTCCGGCGACGCCGGCCCTGACCTGCGCGGCCTTGGCCGGATCGATCGCCGCCGCCGCGGCGCCCAGCACCGCCGGGATGCTTTGCGCGCGGCACATGGAGGCCGACATGGCCGCCAACGCCAGGATTCCACAAACGAGCTTGAGTCTCATGGCGATCCACCTGAATGGGATGTTCGGTAATTTTTTCGGGACAGCACCGGGGGCGTGACGAGCCCGCCATCTCACCGAACGCACGATCGGCCGTTACCTTTCGCTCCCGGTTTCATCGGCCGATCGTCGCGGCGCCGCCCGAGGACTCGACCCGGACCTGCTTGGTGACCCTGGCCGACTCGCCGCCCCGGCCGGCCTTGACCTTGATCGTGCCGCCGCCGGTCACGCCCCAGACCCCCCGGCCGAACGTGCGGTACGGCTGGGCCTCCGTTCCGAACTCCGCCCCGCCGTAGTAGAAGTCGACCCACACGAGCGCGAGCGGGACCGGGAACCCCGCGCCGCCGGACGCGGCGTCGAGCTCGCCCATCCAGTCGGTCAACACGGGGAACATGCTGAAGCGCCGGCCGCGCACCCAGTCGTGCTGAAGCGTCCAGTTGACGAGCCGCCCGCGCGCGGCGGCGAGGACCAGGTCGATTTCCGTCGCGGACTGGATGGTGTGCAGGTAACAGGCCGGCTCGTAGATCACGCCCAGATTCACCCAGCCGATCGCCGCGGACTGGAATTCCCGAATGCCGAGAATCCCGTCGGCCGGGCGGTGATCGAGCTGGTTGTCGGGCGCGAGCGTCAGCCCGATGCCGAGCGCGATCGTGTCGCCCGCCGGCCCGCCCTCGACGACCGCCTGCATCCGCGTGTCGGCGCGGCCGGCCTCCGCCGTCGCCAGCACGCGCACCCGGCGCGGCGCCGCGACCGGCCCGACGTTGCCGGCGACCATTTCGACCGTGACGCGCGCGTTCGTTTGCTCGAGGACCCGGTAGCTGGCCGATGTCAGCGCGTCGCCGTAGAGCGGATACGCGGCGCCGTTGACGAACAGCGTCAAGCCGCCCGCGCCGGGCCCGCTCCCCTCGTCCAGGGCATCCATCCCCCACCCCCCGCTGTCGGTCGAGATGCTGGTCGAGGGCGTCAGGGTGCCCAGGACGAGCGACTTGGCGCGCTTACCGAGGAAATCGCAGCGGCCGCCGATGATCCGCCACGCGGCCTGCTCGGTCTCCCACGCGATCCCGCCGGGGAGCCACGCCGCGCTCGCGTCGACGCGCTGGACGTCCTGCGCGCGCAGGTCGGCGATCCACGCCGCGAACGGCGTCCAGTCCGGCGACGACGGCCCGAACGTCGCCCCCAGCAGGCTCCTCATGGCCGTCGTGTCGCCGGCGGTCCGCGCCGCGTTGAACGACGTCCAGAACGAGGTGGATCCGCTCGCATAGGCCTTGAGCTTGAGGATCTGGCGGTCGCGCACGAGCTCGAGGTAATAGGCCAGGGCCCGGTCGCTGGCGAGGAACTTCTGGCGCTTCCACTCGGCGATGTTGCCGCCGGAGAACCGGTTGTTGACGAGCGTCCAGACGGCGTCGGCCGACGAGCCCGGGCTCACGCTCTCCAGCGCCGCCGCCAGGGCGCGGTCCAGGTCGTAGAGCTGCGCCGGGTGCGTCTGCAACACGGGCATATAGGCGTCGTGGAACGCCTGGTACGTGAAGTCCAGCGCCTGGACCTGGCTCGTCGAGATGTCCCACGTGTCGTCGGCCGTGCCGTTGTCGTCGACGTCGAACGCGATGCGGTCGACGTAGCCGTCGGCGTTGGTGTCGGTCCACGTGTATTTCATGTCGCCGGCCCAGCTCGAGTCCCAGTCGGTCTCGAGCCAGACGCTGTTGGCCTTCTTCAGGTGGATGCGCCGATCCGCCGGGTTGTAGTAATACTCGAACGGCCCGGGCGCCGGCGCGGTGATCAGTTCATAACGATTGTTGTACGGGCCGCAGGTCGGCCCCCCGATCTGGGCGAAACCCGTCGCCGGGTGCGCGATGACCCCCTCCCAGCGTTCCTCGTGATAGGCATAGTTGCCGCCCGTCGCCCAGCCGACGTTGTTGTTGTTCTCGACCCACGTGAACAGCCCGTCCGACCACGTGAGCGACTTGAGCCACGTCCGACACGTCTCGCGCGACAGGAGCGGGGTGAACGGGTACCCGTAGAGCGTCGTGCTCACGGCGTTCTCGCCGCTGATCAACGTGTTGCCGAGCGGGTGGGCGGAGATCGAGCAGTCGTAGTTGCGGAAATCGACGTCGGTCCCGTTGGCGTCGACGTTGAAGCTCCACCGCAGCGTCTGGACCAGGTTCGGGCTGCTGGAATTGGGGACGGTGACGCGCACGACCTCGTCGGTCCGCCCGTCGCCGTTGTTGTCGTAGAAGTAGAACGGAGCTTCGAACCGCGGCGAGAACGTCCGGGTCGAGGAATTGAACAGCGCCGAGAAGAACGTTTCGTCGCCGCCGAAGTGCGTGTGTTCCTGGCACGGGTCCTGGGAGTAGGTGTAGTCCCGATCCCACCACAGCAGGTTGTCGTCGCCGTCGTCGCGCCCCCACCACCACGAGGTCGTCGGCGGATAATACGTCGCCATCGCGTCGACGTCGTTGTCGTGGTCGTAGTCCTCCAGGATCACGGCCGTGTCGGCCGTGCCGTTGGCGTTCCAGTCGGCGATGTAGATGTCGCTATCCTGGTCGGGCTCCTTGCCGACGGCCATGTCGCCGTCCTTGTCGATCGCCTTGACGAGCATCGGCTTGTGGGCGCTCGTGTGGCGCGGGTCGATGTCGATGAACCAGCACTCCTCGATTTTGCCGTCGCCGTCGGTGTCGTAGTAATACCGCGTGCCGGCCGCGCCCGCCTTGACTTCGTTGACCTTGGCCGTGTCGAGCGTGACGGCGTCCGTCCCGAGCACGGCCGAAAGCTGGGCATGGCCGGCCGATCCGGACAGCCATAACAGGAATACCACCATGCCGACGGGTCTGATTCTCATGATGATCTACCTCAGGTGTGAAGGGTGACGGATTTAAGACGACAATGTCATGAGTATGGGACATGGCGGCCAAATAAGCAAAAAAAAAGGCCCGGCCGAAGCCGGGCCCACGATCTTCGATGCATGTGTCGTTAACGGGCACCCGCGCCCGGACCGCGACGACCGCCACGGCGGCCCTGACGGGCGGCCGGGGGGGCCTTGCGTTCGCCGGCCGGAGCGGCCTGCGACATGGTCTCGGCCTGGCCGCGAACCGCGGTGTCCACGCCGCGGACGACGATGACCGCGCGGCGGTTCTGAGCCATGTTCTCGGGGCTGGTGTTCGGAACGACCGGGCGATATTCGCCGTAGGTCTCGGCGCTGGAACGTTCAGCATTGACGCCCTGCTTGACCAGGAAGCGCATGACCGCCAGCGAGCGGGCGCAGCCGAGCTGCCAGTTGTCGTCCCACTTGCTGATTTTGATCGGCTGGCTGTCGGTATGGCCCTGAACCATCACGTAGCTGTTGCCGTACTGGGCCTTGATCTTCTCGGCGATTTCGGTCAGGCGAGCTTCGCCTTCCTTGGTCAGGCGGGCGCTGCCGGACTTGAACAGCACGTCGCTGAGCAGCGTGGCCTGCATCTGGACACCCTGGGCCTTGAGGCGGGCGATCTCGTCCTTCAGGCGGGCGATCTCGTCTTTCAGCGCCTGGTTCTCGGCCTTCAGATCCGCGATCTGCTTCTCGAGGTCCTTGATGTGGTTGTAGTCGATCACGCTGCCGACCAGGGCGCCGGCGGCGGCGCCGGTGGCCGCGCCGATCAGTGAGCCCTGAGCCAGGCTCAGGTCCGCGCTGGAGTTATGCGTCCAAACACCGCCGACCACGGCGCCGGTCACGGCGCCGCCGGTCATCCACTTTTGGGTTGCGGTGCAACCCATCAGGGAGACGGACAGCAAGACTACGAGCGCAAGCATGTTGAACTGTTTCATCATCGATTCTGCCTCCTTCAATTTTTTCCTGCGATATTTATGGGTACGCACTTAGGGCGGAACCCCCCAACCCATGAGCACAAATCACATATCTTGCCCTGTTGACTTTGTCCTCCTTGGTAAACCTGGCCGTTTATGTGTGCTCAATAGCCATACCTATGCTCTTATCGTAAGCTGTTACGGCAAGAAATCAAGTTTTTTTAACATTTTAGTCCCAACCAATCCATTTCTGAACGGTTTAGCCGATCGCCCCGGCGAAATAGCCGACCACGTAGCCGCCGCTCTCGCCGGTCGCCTCGCGCGAGTCGGCCCGGTCGATCGCCCGCGCCGGCCGGGCCTCCATGGCCCGCGCCACCAGCATGGCCACCATGATCGGCACCCAGCCGCACGCCATCACCTCCCGCCTGTGGAATGCCCCCTGCAGCGCCGCCGGGTCGAACGCCTCGAACAGCCCCCTGAGCCGCCGGTCGTTTTCACGGCAGCTGTCGCCGTCGTAGCCGTGATACGTGTCGGAGCTGGCCACGACGAGCCACGTAAGCCCTTGCCGCCCCCAACCCTCGACGACCCGCCTGAGCCCCGCGGCCGCCTCCTCCAGCCCCGCCGCCGGCGGCCGGCCGAACAGGATCGGCACGATCGAGAACCCGCCGCCCAGCGCCACCTGCAGGAACGGCAGCTGCACCTCGACCGAGTGCTCGGGGCCGTGGGCCGCGTCGTTCAACGCATAGCCGGGCTCGGCCAGCAGCGCCTGCGCCGCCTCGGCATCGACCGGAACGTCGCCCAGCGGCGTCCGCCACGTCACCGCCGACGCCAGGGCCCCGCCCTCGAACTCCTCGTAGTGGCTCGGCCCGAGGACGGCGACGCGGTCGATCGGCCGGCCCGCGACCTGCCGGTAAGCCGCCCCCGCGACGCGCCCCGAGTAGATGTAGCCGGCGTGCGGCGACACCAGGAATCGCGGCGCACCCCCCTCGGCCGGCGCGGCCGGCCCGATCAGCTCCCGCACCCGGCTCCGCAGTTGGCCGGCGTCCTCGTCGTAGAAACGGCCCGCCTGCGCCGGCTCGCGAACGCCCCTGGTGAGCGATTGCGCCATGATGGTCCTCATTTTGGGCTTAAACCCATTATAGTAGGTCGCTTCCGCGGGAAGCGACTTTTTTCATCCCGGCCCCCCGGTCCCCACCATTGATTTGACAGCCCGATCCATGCCCGGGTACCATAGCTCTCACGGGCGCATCATTCAATCCCAGCGCGAGGGCCGACCCCAAGGAGTCCCGACATGGACGAGAGCAATCTGATCGAGATGGAGCTGCGCGAAATCCAGATCAAGGAGGACGCGATCCAGACGCAGGTCATCGTGCTGGCCGAAAAGGGCGGCGAGCGCGAGTTCCCGATCTTCATCGGCTACGTCGAGGCCATCGCGCTCGACTCGGCGCTGCACGGCTACCAGAACGCCCGCCCGATGACGCACGACCTGGTGCTGAACGTCATCGACGGGACCGGCTGCGAGCTGCGCCACGTGATGGTGGACGACCTGCGGCAGGAGACGTTCTTCGGCAAGCTCGCCGTGCGCACGCCGACGGGCAACATGGAACTGATCGACAGCCGCCCCTCCGACGCGATCGTCCTGGCCACAAAAAAACACCTCCCCATCTTCGTCGCCGAGCACGTCCTCGACATGGTCACGCGGGAGGAAGAGGAAGAAGAGTAGGACGGACAGGACCCATTCCCCCGATTGATCAAGCTTGGTTTACTCCATTGTTTTTGTCTTGCATACCCGCGATGCATGCCCGACCCTGAGGAAGATCTGGCCCAGAAAAATCCGGAGGGTGCGCGCATGCTTCACTCGATTCGGTTCGCGCTTGCGTTCTTGATCCTGAATGCGGTCATCCCCATGCGGGCCGGCGCCATCCAGCAGTTTTACGGCATCGACGACATCGAGACTTCGCGCAGCGTCGACGCCAAGCTCGTTAGCGAGATCAATCAGAAGAACAAAACCATCGGCTGGACGGGTGCGCCATTGAACCCGGCCGCCATCCTTCACGGCGGCAACTCGATTTCGATCGCTGTTTTTGACGAACAAACATCCAGGCCGATCACCGATTACGTCATCCACGGCGTCGTGCTCGGCCGCCGCGCTTGGCCGGATGAACTCGACCATGAATGTGCATTCGAGGATCGATCGAACGCGAAAAAGTATACCAAGTTCCATGAAGAAGCCGTCGGCATCGGCCGGCTCGAAAGCAAAAAGATCCACGACCCCGCCGGCAAATGCGGCTACGACCAACTCGGCAAGCTCGAAGTCGAGTTCCAGGTCTGCGCCGACGACCACGTGACCAGCGGCGTTGCCGTCAAGATCCCCGACGACGGCACGAGCCTCACGATATGCCTCACGCAATCGGCGACGATCCGCGGCCGGGTGCTTGGCCTCGACGGCGAGCCCGCAAAAAACCTCACGATCGAAGTCAAATATGACGGCAGAAGAAGTTTTTGGCATACCGGTTATGACTATGCGGCCCGGACCGGCGACGATGGATCGTTCATGCTTGCCGTGCAGCCTGATGACTATGCGCTTAATTTCCCCGAAATCCCCCGCAGCAACTCCGAAATCGACGACGTGATCCGCAAGCGCGTCCGCGCGGAGGCCGAAGCAAGCGGCCGGGATTGGACGAGCGAGGAGCGCAATCGCCGCGAGGCCGAGCTCACCTCCGAGCCGCTCGTCGTCCCGCCCGCGACCGACCGCATCCATCTCGCGCCGGGCCAGAAGATCGATCTCGGCACGCTGAGCATCAAGAAAGCGCCCGTCGTCGAAGTGCGCCTGATCGGCCCCGACGGCCAGCCGATGGCCAATTACCCGTTCGAAATCCTGTATACCCGCTTCAGGACCGACTCCGAGGGCAATGCCCGGCTCGCCCTGGCCGGCTGCAGCAAGCCCGGCGAGGCCGCCCTGTTCGCCCCCGAGGCCCTTGGCAATCGGTATCAGGCAAAACGACTCAAGGCGCCGAAGCGAACTCCCGACCCCATCCTGACAATGAGCGACAAGGAGTATTACGACAAGACATCGAGCTCGCCGATGTTTAACCCTGGCAACGAACTCCCGGCCAAATTTGACGACCTGACGGTTGAACAGAGACAGAGTTTTCACGAGCAGTATGAAAAAGAGCGCGGCGAGATTCGGGAACGGATCGCCGCCGAGGCCGCCCGCCCCGATCACCCCAATTATCAGATCTTCAAACTCCAGCCCGGCGAAACAAGCAAGGTCACGCTGGTCTTCAAGCAGCCCCCCGGCGCATCGAACCCGCGCCTGTTGATCCGCGACCGCGCCACCGGCAAGCCCGTCGAGAAATTCCGCGGCGTCGTCGCGATCAACCGCTCCGTCGACCGCGAACTGCTCGACTTCGATTACCAGCTCAAGTGGCTCAACTACCATTGGGTCGATTCATGGCTCTTCCAGTCGGCCGACTTATCCGGCCGCGTGTCGCTGACCGGCGTGACGCTGCCGGAGACCTTGCTCCGGGAGCCGCGCGTCCTGGCCGAAACGCCCCATGAGCCCTCGTCACCCGTTCACGTGGTCATCGACGCCCCCGGCTACGCCCGCCAGTCGTTCGATCTCACGGTTGATAAACTGCAATCTGGCGACGAGCTGGTCTTCGACCTCGAGCCCGAGGCGAGCGTCACCGGCCGCCTCGTGATCGCCGGCACCGGCGAGCCGCTCACGAAAGACACGCTCAAGGCCTATCTTATTGGCAAAAACCAATGGAACAAAAAAATCGAGGACGGCCTGAAATACTCGTTCCTTGGAGTTCGCCTCGAGAATAATTGCCTCGAAGGACGGTATCTCAACAGCGACCGGCAACACTTCGCGTTCAGCGAATACGGCCGGATCGGCGACGACGGCCGGTTTGAAATCCACGGCCTTCGCCCCGACGACAAGTGGGGCGTCCGGATCGAAATCGACGGCCTGCCCAAGATCTCAAGCATTGTGACGCTCAAGCCGGGTGCGAACGATCTGGGCGATTTCAAGATCGGCGGCGAGGGATACCTCGCCGTTACCGTTCTCGACGAAACCGGCGCCCCCCTCCCCGGAGTGTATCTCAAATGGCCGCTCGGCATCGACGACGCTGACGATGACTCGGACAGCGATGAAGTGAAGGCCCAGAAGAACAACCCGGTGAGCGACGAGACCGGCACGATCGTCTTCCCGATGCGCCCGCTCAAAACCGACCGCGAGATCGTGCGCCTCATCCCGCCGTGGGGCCTCAACCGATTCGATACCGACCGCAGTTGCCCCCGCGTCATGTTCGACGCCGTCATGAACATCGACCGCGGCGCCGAGAAAACGATCGAGGCGCGGCTCGAGCGCGGCCACCGGCTTGTCATCGAGCTGCCGCTCTCGCCCGGGCTCGACGAGATCATCCGCGCCGCAACCGGCATGTCCCGGCCCCAATACGGCGGGAAACCCCGGCCGACGTTCTTCGGCATTTCGAGCGTGTTCCTGCAAGCCACGAAGCCCAACGCGCAGGGGTTCGTCTACCGCCAGCGGTTCATGCCGAATGACGGCATCGCGATCACCACCGCCAGCGCCTCCACGACGATCGGCCTCGACGACATCCCGCCCGGCCGCTACCACCTCTGCGTCGTCGGCAGCAAGTTCACCGCGCCGTCGCACCCCGAATACGCCGATTCGCCCGACACCGCCACGCGTGAGCGGTACCAGAACACCGGCTACACGATGGCGCTGCCGGAGCCGCCATCTCAGCCGCTGGCCATCATGGAATTCGAAATGTTGCCGAAGGAGACGTCCGTCCAGATCGGCTTGAGTGACACCGCCGTCGAGATCGCGCTGGAAAATCCCGAAGCCATGCCGCTCAAGGACACCGTCGTCTTCATGGACCGCACCGAACCGCTTTCGACCGAATTCGGCGGCGACACGCAGCGCATCCTTGCCATGGCCTCGTTCGGAAGCCCCGTTCGCCAGGTCGAAAAGATCACGACCTCGATGGTCGGCTTCATGGAGGCATTCATCGAGCCCGAAACATTCCGCACGAGGCCGGCCTACCGCCCCGCGCTGTTCCGAGCGGTCCCGCCCGGGAGTTACACGATAAAGGTCTATCAAGACGTCAACGATGCCATCGCCACCCCCCCGAAGGTCTATTTCCAAAAAACCATCCAAGTCCCCCGCAACGGCGGCAAAATTCAGGTGAGCGTGCCGAAATAAAATGGTTTTACTGTTGTGTCCACCCGTGCAAGTCCGTGCCTGTCCGTGTTGGTCTGTGCTGGCGGCTTGATTTTCATTGCGTTCGAACCCGTTCCCCGTCAGACTGGTATACGGGACGGGTTGAGCGGAGACCGGTTTCCGCCGGCAAGCCTTCTTGAGAGGCCCCCAACGGCAGTAACGGCCGCCCCCCGCCGCGCCAGACAATCACCCATGCGTAAGGCGCGCGGCTCGCCCCGAAGTGAAAAGTTATTTGAGACGGGTTCTTGGCCAACAAGTTTCTCGATGGATCGGATTGAACGCGTCGCCTGACGCCGGCCTTTTCCGTCATTGGACGCGGAGCGAGTCGACTCGCCCGCGGTCCCATGATGCCTTCGCGGCCCCCCTGACCCGTCCCACACAGCGTATCAAGGAGTCCCCCTGACGGGGGTCTATGCTCAAACAAGTATTGATCAATCGTGAGGAACTGGACCTGCGGGTCGCGGTCATGGAGGACGGCACCCTCGCCGAGCTCTTCATCGAAAACGCCGCCGCCCAATCCATCATCGGCAACATTTACAAGGGACGCGTCGAATCGATCGTCCCCGGCCTCCGCGCCGTCTTCGTCAACATCGGCATGGAGAAGAACGCCTTCCTGCACTTCAACGACGTCCTGCCCGAATACGAGCTTCCCCAGCGCGGCCGCCCCGAGCGCGAGTATCGCCGCTCGCAGCCGGCCCCCGTCAAGGAAGCCGTCGAGACCGAGGACGAGACGGAGGACGACTACGTCGAGCCGATCGTCAGCGACACGGACGACGATGACGAGGACGACGGCGACGAGGGGGACGAGGGGGAAAAGGCCCCGCCGCCGCCCAAGGCCAAGAAGCCCGAGCGCAAGAAGCGCCGCCTGCGCGCCGGCGACGAGATCCTCGTCCAGGTCGTCAAGGAAAAGATCAGCGAGAAGGGGGCGCGCATCACCACCTACCTGACCCTGCCGGGGCGGTTCCTGGTGTTCATGCCGTTCGCGGACAACTCGGGTGGGGTCTCCCGCCGCATCGAGGACGTCGGCGAGCGCCGCCGCCTGCGCCAGATCCTGCGCGAGATCAATGAGGAAGTCGGCGCGGTCATCATCCGCACCGCCGGCCTCGAGCAGGAAGAGGACGAGATCCGCCGCGACGCGCGCCAGCTCGCCCAGTCCTGGGACGAGATCCAGAAGCGCGCGGCGAAAGCCCACGCGCCCGCGTGCGTCCACAACGACCACGAGATCCTGCGCCGGCTCGTGCGCGACAACTTCACGGCCGACATCGACGAGATCCTCATCGACTCCGTCCCCGCCATGCGCGAGCTCATCGAGTCGTGCGAGGCGATGGTCCCGGCGCTCGTCGACCGCATCCACTACTACGATTCGGCCACGAACATCTTCGACACGTTCGAGGTCGAGAAGCAATTCCAGAAGGCGCTCAAGCGCAAGGTGTGGCTGCGCAGCGGCGGCGCGATCATCATCGACGAGACCGAGGCGATGACCGCGATCGACATCAACAGCGGCAAGTTCGTCGGTGACGAGGACCAGGAATCGGTCATCCTGAAGACCAATCTGGAGGCCGCCCGGGCCATCGCCCGCCAGCTCCGGCTGCGGGATCTGGGGGGGCTGGTCGTCATCGATTTTATCGATATGAACAGCCGCGACCACGAGCTTCAGGTCCTCCGCGAGTTCAAACGGGCCCTGCGGTCGGATCGCGCAAAGTTCTCAATATCAGACTTCTCCACGTTCGGCCTGGTCGAAATGACACGCAAGCGTGTCAGAAAGAGCCTTATCCACTCGCTCTACCGCTCCTGCCCCTACTGCGGGGGGTCGGCGCGGATCCTGAACGAGCCCCAGTTGTGGAAACAATTAAAATATGACCTCATCGCCGAGCTCGAACAGACCGCCGACGTGGTCCGCGTCGAGATTATGGTACATTCTCAATTCAAGACTTACCTTCAGGAGAACGTCCTCGACGCCCTTGCCGGGATCGCCGGCCGCTACGGCGTCGGCCTGAACATCATCGGCTGCCCGGAAATGCACCATGAAGCCATCAAGTTCATAAAGCATTTAAAATCAGGCGCCCAGGAAATGGTCGAAGTCAAGTTGGAGGTCCAGGGCGGGCTCGACAATGGCCTTAAAAAAAGGCTTGAAACCACCCAAATGGCCCATAATAATGCCTCTTAGACGTCAACCCCGACCAGGTTGACCGAAAAAAAGGCTTCTTCACCCGCCTCACTAAGTTTGAAGAAGACCTTTTCTGTAGCTTCCTTCTGTTTGAGCAACTCGCAGGAGGATCCCCGATGATTGCGGGATGAGTCGATGGATTCATCCCGCAATTTCTTTTTGATTGCGGAGTGCGGAATGAAGAATCTCAAACAACTTCCGTTCAGCGATTCGAAATTCGTATTCAACACAATCCGCAATCCGAAATCCGCAATCGGCCTTCGCACATCTCCCTTGTCACCTCACGCCTCTCGCGATTAAACTGAATGCGTCATATGAGACGCAGCCCACTCACATCACAAACGCGCGTTCCGATCCTCAGACCATCCCGCTTGATCCTGATCCTGTGCGCGGTCGCGTTGGGCACCGTGCTGCTGCATGCGCAGCCGGCGTTGCCCCAAACGCCGACGGCCGCGCCGCCCCCGCGCATCCTGGGGATCTTCTTCTTCGCCATGCTGATCGGCTCGGGCCTGATGAGCGCGTGCGAGACGGCGCTGTTCTCGCTCGACAAGCTCGACATCTCGCTCATGCGCGGCTCCCACCGCTGGCGCGAGCGCTCGATCCTGCGGCTGCTCGACCGCCCCAACGACACGCTCATCACGATCCTCGTCATCAACAACGTTGTGAACATCGCCGCCTCGCTGTCGGCCGGCGCGCTGATGACCGGGGTGATCGGCGGCGAGTCGACGCTGGCGTTCACGCTCGCCGCCGCGCTCGCCACGGCCGGCATCCTGTTCATCGGCGAGATCGTCCCCAAGATGCTCGCCCACCTGAGCCCGATGCGCATGGCGCGCATCCTGTCGCCGCCGCTCGTGGCGACGGCGTGGACGATCACGCCGCTGCGCTGGGCGATCCGGCTCGGCATGCGCGGCCTGTTCCGCGCCTTCAAGATCCCGGAGGAGGCCGCCGGCGAGGACATCAGCGAGGAAGAGCTCAAGGCGATGATCGGCTCGGGCGAGATCAGCCAGGTCCTCGAGCAGGACGAGCGCGAGATGATCGACGGCGTCTTCGAGCTGCGCG
This sequence comes from Candidatus Sumerlaeia bacterium, assembly GCA_039683515.1. GTDB lineage: Bacteria > Sumerlaeota > Sumerlaeia > MVZB01 > MVZB01 > JAJFUE01. Next base: position 70,572 of record JBDKRG010000047.1, read on the forward strand.
GCACGAGCGTCGACCAGATCCTGACGCCGCGCCTGTCGGTCACCGCCTTCCCCGACGACCTCGGCCAGGAGGAGATGATCGCCCGCCTGCGCGCCTCCACGAACAGCCGCGTCCTCATCTACCACGACACGCTCGACACCCTCGTCGGGTTCCTGCTGGTCAAGGAGGTCCTCCTCGAGCCCGAGCGGCCGTGGCGCGAGCTGGTGCGCGAGCCGGTCCTCGTCCCCGAGCGGATCGGCCTCCTCGACCTGCTGCAGCTCTTCCGCCGGCGCCGCACGAAGATGGCCGTCGTGGTCGACGAGTACGGCGCCGTCGCCGGCATCGTCACCCTCCAGGACCTCCTCGAGGAGATCGTCGGCGACATTTACGAAAAGCACGAGCACGTCCAGTCGGAGGTCGTGGCGCTCGAGCCGGGCGCCCACTGGAAGGTTTCCGGCGCGATGGACGTCGACCGCCTGGGCGAGCAGCTCGGCGCCCAGTTCCCGACCCACCTCGGCCGCACCGTCGGCGGCTTCGTGATGAACAGCCTCGGCCGCATCCCGCGCGTCGGCGACGAGGTCCGCCAGGAGCCCTACGTCCTGCGCGTCCAGCAGATGGCCGGCCGCCGCGTCCACGCCCTCGACGTCACGCGCGAGGCCGAGACCGGCGGCGACGGCGGCGAGGAGGCGGCCCAGTGATCGTCTTTTTCATCAGCGCCGCCATCCTCCTGTGCCTCGGCCTGAGCTTCTTCTTCTCCGGCTCGGAGGTGGCGGTCATCTCCGTCAACCGCTACCGGCTGCGCAGCCTCCACGAGCAGGGCGACGCCACGGCGGGCAAGCTCCTGCAGATGCTCGGCGACACGCAGCGCCTGCTGGTCATGATCCTGATCGGGACCAACCTGGCCAACGTGCTGACGGCCCTGTTCTTCAAGGACCTCGTCCAGCGTTTCCTCGGCCCGCGCGACGTGTTCTACGGCCCGATCCAGCTGAGCGAGCTGCTGAGCCTCGTGCTCCTGACCCCGCTCGTGATCGTCCTGGCCGAGATCCTGCCCAAGGCCCTGTTCCGCGCCCACGCCGACCGCCTGTTCGGCCGGCTGCACATCCCGCTGCTGGTCGGCCTGTGGATCTTCGGCCCGGTCATTTCGATCCTGCAGAAGCTCGCCCACCTGATGCTCGCCCCGCTCGTCGAGCAGCGCACCCGCGCCATGCGGCAGCTCACGCGCAAGGACGTCCTGACGCTCGTGGCCGGCGACGAGCGCCCCGAAGCCCCCGCCGAGCGCCGCACCCGCGGCGAGGCCCTCGGCGCGGCGATCGAGTCCGAGATGGGGGCGCGCGAGCATCGCCTCGACGAAGGCGCCATCGAGCGCCGCATGATCCAGAACATCATCGAGCTGCAGGAGACCCGCGCCTACGAGATCATGACGCCGCTGGCCGAGCTCGTCGCCGTCCAGCTCGGCCGCGTCGACCTCGAGGGGTTCAAGACCCTGGCGCGGACGAGCGGCTACTCGCGCCTGCCGGTCTACCGCGACCGCATCGTGCGCCTCCTCGGCTACATCGACGTCAACCGCGTCATGCGCGAGGGCAACGGCGACCGCAACCTGGGCGAGTTCATCGAGCCCGCCTATTACGTCCCCGAGACCAAGCGCATCGACGACCTGCTCATGGAATTCCTCGGCGAGCGCGTCAAGAACGCGATCGTCGTCGACGAATACGGCGGCTGCGTCGGCTGGATCAGCCGCGAGGACATCCTCGAGGAGATCGTCGGCGAGCTCGAGGACGAGCTCGACGTCCCGCAGCGCCAGATCACGGAGCTGACCGACGGGGCGTTCCTCGTCGAGGGCCGCACCGACCTGGACGAGCTCAACGAGCGGCTCGGCGCGGAGTTCCCGCACGGCGACTGGGAGACGCTGGCCGGCCTGCTCCTGGACCAGATGGGGCGCATCCCGAAGCTGGGCGACGAAGTCTCGATCGCCGGCTGGCGCGCCCACATCGTCCGCATGGACGAATACCGCATCGACCTCGTGCGCATGAACCGGGAGGAATAAATGAGGAATGATGAATGATGAAACAGCACCATTCATCAAGCGAACCGCTGCGATTTCTGCGATTCATCATTCACCGTTCACCATTGACCGTTCTTCATTCATCATTCATCACTCATCATTCATCATTCCTCTCAACTTCCTTCGCTTTAGCTCGAGAATCTGCTAAATTTTAGCTCGCGGATGATCGAAACGAGATATGGAAATCCCGATCCGCCGTCTGACTTCCTGATTTGAGTTCGCCCCATGTTCCCGCTGATCCGGTACCTGCTGCTGACATACATGGGATCGGTCCTGCTTGCGCCAACGGCGCCGGCCACGGCCGCCCCCGGCCTTCTCCCCCGGTCCGAAATCATGGCGATCGCCACAGCCGACGTCCCGTCGTCGGCCACGGCGACCGTTCAGGCCGTCTCGGCCGCGACCTCCGCGACGCTCCCGGCGGCGTTGCCGGCCGTCAAGGCCGGCCCGCCGCTCAAGATCGTCGTCCGCCGGCTCGCGCTCGTCGAAGAGCCCACGGCCTCCCCCGCCCCGGCCGCCTCGATGACGCTCGCCGCGTTCCTGCGCGGCCGGCTCGGCTCGCGTTACCACGCCCGCGGCGAATGGGCCGGCCACCTCGACGCCTACCGGCCGCGCGTGACCCGCTGGAGGGTGTGGGAGCCGCTCGGCAGGGTCAACTACATCACCATCCACCACGCCGAGGGCATCCCCGAGGAGCACCCGGCGGCGATGATCCGCAACATCTACCGCGGCCACACCAACGCCGGCGGGCGGCTCAACGCCCCGGACGTCGGCTATCATTTCTTCATCGACCGCGACGGCGGCGTCTGGGAAGGCCGCGACGCCCGCAAGCTCGGCACGCACGTCGGCTCGACCCCCGACGGCCTGAACAACGCCGGCAACCTCGGCGTCTGCGGCCTGGGCTCGTTCATCGACGAGTCCCCCCGCGCGCGATGTCGCGCGCGGCGGTCGAGCTGTGCGACCTCATCGCCGAATACAACGGCCGCCCGCTGAAGGTGCGCGGCCACAAGGACTGGCTCGACATCAACCGCTTCCACCCCTACGGCGGCTGCGATTGCCCCGGCCGGCTCGAGCCGGCCGTCGGCCGGGCCAACCGGAGCATGGCCGCGCGGTTCGGCGCGCCCGGCCCGACCCGGCTCGCGAAATCCAACTGAACCGGGCCGCATATTTCGTTGCATTTCACGGCCGATGGATTACGATCATGTTCGTTCACCGGTTAACGGAGTTTTGAATGAACCCTTTCAAGAAACTGCGTCCCTCATCCGGCGAAATGCTGATCCTGATCGTAATCGGCGTCCTCGCGTTGATCATCGTCACGGGCAACCATGAGCTGATTCTCAGCACGCTCTACAGCCCGACCGCCGCGATCATCGCCATCATCATGCTGATCGAATACCTGGTCCTGAAGGGGTCGGACCGCTCGCCGATCTACCGGCGCGAACTGGAGGCGGCCCGCGAAAAACGGCGCGACGACCTGCTTGCGCTGCGCGCGGTCGAGACGCGCCTCGTCGACCTGCGCGCGCGGCTCGACAACGACCTCGAGCACGCCGACGAGCCCGAGCGCCTCGCCCAATGCGCCGGCCACGCCCGGACCGTCGTCGAGGACGTCCTCAAGCGCCTGCGCGAGCGGATCTGAAGTTTTTGATTTTTCTGTGGGGTGAGACTGAGGGGGAATCATACCGGTTCACCAAAGGAGTGATTACCGCAATGCCTGCGTACACGAAACGACTCGTCCTGATCTGGCTGGTGCCGTTGCTGCTGCTGCTGGCGGTCGTTCCCGGCTGTCGCAAACAGAACCTGCTGTCGACGGTCGAGGCCGTTCCGTACCTCGGCCTGCCCGCGTCGGTCAATCACCTTCACTGCGCCGACATGAAACGGCTGCGCGGAACCCAGTTCTTCCAGGACATGCTCGAACAGGCCCAGAAGGAAAACGGCGGGTTCAAGAGCGTCTACGACGGCCTGCGCCAGCAGGTCGGCTTCGACCCCGTCCAGGACTTGGACATGGTGACGCTTGCCCTGCGCGGCAAGCCCCAGCCCAACCAGCCCCTCAGCCACGTGATCGTCCTCGCCCGCGGCCGGTTCACGGACATGGCCGGCAAGCTCGAAAAACTGCGCCATTGGCTCGGCGACGAGTTCCTGATCCAGCCGCCCCCGTTCCAGACCTCCAGGCATGAGGCCTCCGACATCACGATCAACAAGATGACCGCGCGCAGCCAGTATAACGAGCGCATCGAGTTCCAGATCCTGATCGCCTTCCCGACCGAGAACCTGATGATCCTGGCCTTCTCCCCCGAGTTCATGAACGACACGCTCGACGTCATCGCCAGCGTCAAGGGCGTCAAGGGGATCAACAACAGCCCCGAATGGGTGGAGAAACTCAAGACCGCCCGGATCAGCGCCACGATGTGGGGCTACGGCGACTTCAGCGTCATGCCCGAGCAGCAACAGGTTCTGGCCAACATCCCCGACGGCCAGGCGTTCACGAAGATCACGAACTATTTCTACGACCTCGACTCCGACGGCGATTTCCGCGCGGCGCTCGGGTTCGTGTGCGACTCGATCGATTCGGCCACCAAGCTCAGCGCCACGCTCGACAAGGGCCGGAAGATGTTGAGCGACCAACTCGCGGCCTCGCTCCCGCCGGAGGCGGCCGAAACCATCAAGCTGCCGACCAGGCTGCTCGTCACGACCGAGCTGAAGACGTCGCACCTCGTGCTGCGCCTGACGGCGGCCGACATCGGCAAGATCAACGCGGAGATCGATAAGATGGGGAGCGCCAACGCGCCCCCCCGGCCGCAGTAGCCGGGCGCGAGCCAGGGACCCACCCGCGGATACGACAAAGCCCCCCGGCGTTCGGGGGGCTTTTCCGATTGGTCCTTTAGTACTACTCTGCCACTCCGCACGATCGGCTTTCTTTTTGCGCTGAAGGCGCAAGATAAAAAAGCCTGGGGCGGAGCGAAGCGCAGCCCCAGGTCACGAACCGCACCCAACCGGAGCTCTGAAAGAGCGGGAGAAATCGGTTTCTTCCGCGCCTTCAGCGCTCCAACGATATGGCGTCGTTTACCTGGGGCTGCGCTTCGCTCCGCCCCAGGCTTTATGCTTCCGCGCTTTCAGCGCTTGGGATCGCTTGCATCCCAAAACATATGACATATGGCAGAGTAGTATTAAAGCGCTTGACGAAAGTTATCGGTTCGTGCTCGTGCTCGTGCTCGTAATCGTAATCGAATCAGCACCAAGCTTCGAAACCGAGCCCCGTCTCGATTACGGCGATTGCCGCAAGACTTTCACTCGCTCCTAAAGTGAGCGACACAAGTTTTCCGACAATGGCTGCCGACACCGGCTCGATGCGCACCCAGCCCCGGCAGGGGCGACACACAATCGACTCGATTCCGGTAGAACTTTTGTTTGAATGCAGAAGTTAGTTGGTGAAGAGGATTCCTCCCGGTGGCAAAAAGGCCGAGCCCGGCCTGAGCCGGCTCAGAAACCATTCAGGAGGAACCCAGATGTACGATATCGCATACGT
>JBDKRG010000048.1:0-50052 GCA_039683515.1 Candidatus Sumerlaeia bacterium
AGAGGTGCAGAGAAATTCTGAACAGGAGGCAACGGAGGGAACGGAGAATTTTTTGGCGGATCATGTCTTGGTTGCCTCCTGTTTAGAAATCTTGCCAGGAAAACAAAATTCTGGCGGATAGTAGTACGGAGAAAATCCGATGATTTCGGAACCGCGTCAGCGGTTCTTAAGGAACGGCAATTTGGTTCTGGCTGCGCCAGCTTAGGATTACGACGCACGAACGGAAAACCTTCGTCAAGCGCCCTGGCTCACCCGGCCGCGGCGATCAGCATGCCGCAGGCGAGGAGGACCATGGCCAGGAGGATGATTCTGGGGATGATTTCTTTATGCATCGATGTGGGTTCCTGGGATGTCAAGGGTGGGCGCAGCGGCCGGGAACGGTTGCAGCCAGTTTAAGGAAACGCCCCACCCCGAGTCAAAGCCTTTCGCGCCTAATCGTCTGATTTTATTACGGTTATAAGGATCTAAAAGTCTTTTGCTTAAGGCGGGTGGCCGGCAGAAGGGTGCGGCCGATTCGCGCCGATCTCCTCACGCCGGATTCTTCCTGAGCGAGGATTGGATGGCCTTGAGCGCTCGCCCGTAATAACTCAGCGCGTCAACCACGGGCCAGAAGATCATCGTGACCGCAATGTAAAACAAGTACATCCGAATCCATATTGGAAAGGCGAAGCCCAATAATATCACATCCTTGCCCGGTGAAAAGATCGCGATCAGCAAACCGAAATACACCGGAACACAAACAAGGCTGCTCGCCCAGAAAATCCCGCGCGCGACCGCGACCCGGCGGGTCGTCAGGTCGAGGCGGATCATGATGTAGATGGCGATCAGCCCGAAATAGGGGCCCGAACACAGGAACAAATAGATGATCAGGTACGGGAAACCGACGGCGAAACAGGCCAGCAGGGTGAGCAGATAAAAAATGGCCAGCCGGTTGAATAGTTTCCGTTGAAACAGGCCCAGCACAACGAGCCTTCGATACCGGGGCAGAACCTTGATCTCGTCGCCGGGGCGCCTGAGCAGGCGGCGGCCGTGGCTGCGAAGGAAAATGAACAGAAAGAGGAGGTTGACGATCCAGATCGCCACATTTCTGAAATAAAACGCCCATTTTTCATACGGCAACAGGTCTTTGGAGGCAATCAGCGCCGCGTAGGCCATGAGGCTCGCCGTCAAGGCGAACCAAAAGCCGAAGTCGTTCGTGGCTTTGAGCGCCGGGTGTCGCATGAGCAGCTCCAGGTGCAGATCGTAATGACGCGGGACCGCCCGATCCACTGAATTCTTGAACAAAGCCCGAATCGCGCGGATGATCCAGCCATGGACAGGGACGTGCTCATCGCCAACCTGCTCGCGGCCGCGCGCGAGCTGATCCCATACACGCAGCCCTACGTGGTCGAGCAACTGCCCGCGAAATTTCAGTTTTATCGATTGGACAGGGAAACGCGCGCGCGCGACCGGAAGCCGCATTACCTGGGGCCGTTCTCGGCCGAGGAGATCGTCGACCACTACTGGCGCGAGGCAAGGCACCCGGCCTGGCTCAGCGTGACGATCGTCGAACTCGCGGGCGACTGCTGCAGGATCCTGGTCGACAGCGAAGGGCGGTGGACCGACACCGACGAGCGCACGACGGCGCTGGCCCGGATCAGGCAAAACGAGCACCCGCCGTTCAGCTGCGCCGTCACGCCGCCGCCGCCATTGCGCGAGGGCCTAAAGCGGTGACGAAAGTTTTACGGCAATAAAACACGTTCCAACTGGTTCTCAAGGGATGAGCCGGCGGTTGGTTCGATTACGACGCACGAACGGAAAACTTTCGTCAATTGCCCTACATCGCGGGGACGGGGAGAATTCACGCTTCTCCCCGCCGCTCCGCGTCTTCGTGGTTCAAACCCGCTTATTTGGTCTTCGCGTATTCCGCGCCGACTTCGAGCGCGGGCCTGGCGCGGTGGCCGGGGTAGGCCTCGGCTTTCATCCGTTCGCGCCCGGCGATCAGCCCGCGGAGCCGGACGCGGTCCTCATCGGTCAGCAGCTCGTTGCTCTCGACGATCCGCGCCGCCTCGTTCAGGAGCCCCTGGATCAGGAACGGCGTGCGCTCCCGCAGGAACACGCACCCCTGGCACTCCGGCCGGACGCGCCCCTGCATCAGATCGCGGCGAAGCTTGCGCATCGTCTCGTTGTTGAACGCCTCGGCGGGGCCCTCGCCGAGCGCGTCGCCCGTGTATTCCTCGATGTAGCAGCACGTCTTCATCTTGCCGTTGCGCTCGACGATGATCGTCGAGTTCAGGTGCCCGCAGCCGTATGACGCGCCCGCCTCGTAGATGTCGGGCCTGGCGCCGAACGCCTTCTGCCGCCAGAAGCAGAACCAGATGCCGAGCCGCTCGGCCTCCCGGCGCGCCGCTTCCAGCCGGGTCTCGAGCCGCGGCGTGTCCAGGACGTTGATCTTCTCGTCCTCGGGCCGGTAGATCACCGCGCTCGAGAACGACACCGACTGGCACCCCATCCGTTTGGCGAGCCGGATCATGTCGGGCGCCTGGTCGACGTTTTCGGCGTGCAGGACCATGTTGACCGACAGCGCCGGCCGCTCTGAGCCGCGCGCGCGCTTGAGCTCGGCGAGCGCCGCGACGTTCTCGACGACCCGGTCGAAATCCGCCCCGGCGCGCAGCCGGTCGAACAGCTTCTTTTCCGTCGCGTCCATCGAGATGTTGAGCTCGTCGAGCTGCAGCTCGACCAGCCGCTCGCGGTTTTCCGGCGTGAGGCTCATCCCGTGCGTGGAGGTGGCGACGATCACCCCCGACTCCTTGCACAGCCGGACGAAATCGAAGAACCGGGGGTGGAGAAACGGCTCGCCGAGGCCGAACAGCGACACCCGCCGCGCCGATTTCATCGCCTCGACATGCCGGGCGAACGCGTCGAAATCCATGTTCAGGTTCTCGCGCGCGCCGGCCGCCTCGCGGATGCAGTAGATGCAGTGCAGGTTGCAGACGGTCGTGACCGCGACGCCGTAGCACGCGGGCCGCTGCAGGAGCCGCTCGTCGAGAAACGTGAAATCGAGCTGCTCGAGGACGTGGTTGATGACTTGTTCGCGGGTGTTGATCATGCAGTACTTGCCGAGACCCACCGGAGTCGGCACAATCAGTCTAAAGCGGAGACCGCGCCGGGTCAAGCCGCCCTTTCGTGCATCGTGCGTCGTGCGTCGTGCGTCGTGCGTCGTGCATCGTGCGTCGTGCGTCGTAATCGAAATCGAAAATCGACCGTCATGCCGAAACCCTCGAAGAAAGCCCTCGCCGATATCGCCGCCAGCGCCGCGGAATCATTATCCTCCGGCGCCGATGCCGCCGCCGCCGATTTGCTTGCCCGGCTCGGTTTTCGCGACGCCGCCCTTGCCGCGCGCCTGCTTGCCCCGATCGCCCAATCGCTCGGGTCGTTTTTGCCGTCTCTTCTTGCCCTCGTCGCGGCCGATCCGGCGCCCGACGCCGCGCTGGTGAGCCTCATCCGGCTCGCCGAAATCCGCCGTCCGGCCGATCCGGGCGCCGAGCTGAAATCGATCCCATCGACCTTGCTCAAGCGCCTTGTAACGGCGATGGGCGCCTCCCAGTTCATGGCCGACCTGCTCGTGCGCCACCCGGACACGCTCGACTGGCTCAAGGCCCAGAGGCTAACGCTGCCGCGGTCGTTCGAGTCGTTTCTGGAGGAGTTCTCGCGCGCGGCGAGCGGGATCCGCGAGGCCGAGCCGCGCCGGATCGCCGCGATCCGCTGCCACCGCCGCGAGCTCTTGCGGCTTGCCCTGCGCCGGCTGTCGAGGCACTCCGACGAGCCCGGGATGGCCCGCGAGCTCTCCGACCTGGCCTCGGCCACGCTGCAGTGGGCGATCAATGAACTCATGCCGATCCTCGTCGAGCGCCACGGCGAGCCCCACGCCGAGCGCGAGGCCCCCGGCGCGCGCGGCCCCGTCCCGTTCGCCATCATCGGCATGGGCAAGCTCGGCGGCCGCGAGCTCAATTTCTCCTCCGACGTCGACCTGCTGTTCGTCTACGGCGGCGAGGGGCGCACCCGCGGCCGCGCCGACGGCAGCCACGCCATCACCGTCCACGAGTTCTTCACGCACCTGGCCGAGGAACTCCTCGCCTACCTGATGAACCCGACCGACGAGGGCTCGTTCTACCGCGTCGACATGCGGCTGCGCCCCGAGGGGGCGACCGGCCCGCTGGCGCGCTCGCTCGACGCCTACGAGTTTTATTACGAGACGCAGGCGCACCCGTGGGAGCGGCTCGCCCTGCTCAAGGCGCGGCCCGTGGCCGGCGACGCCGAGCTCGGCCGCCGGTTCGCGGCGATGACGCGGCCGCTCATATACGACCCGCTCCACAAGGGCCGGCTCGTCCAGAAGATGCGCGAGCTCAAGCAGAGCATCGACCACGTCGTCGCCACGCGCGACGCCGCCCACCGCGAGATCAAGCGCGGCACCGGCGGCATCCGCGAGATCGAATTCCTCGTCCAGACCATCCAGATGCTCCACGGCCAGGACCAGCCCGCCCTGTGGGCGCAAAGCACGCTCGAGGCGCTCGGCGCGCTCGCGACGGCAGGCCTGCTGCCCACCGCCCGGACGCGCCGGCTCGCCGAGGACTACGTCTTCCTGCGCACCGTCGAGCACCGGCTGCAGATGACCAACCTGCGCCAGACGCACACGCTCCCGGCCGACCCGGTCGAGCTGGAGCTCCTGGCGCGGCGCTGCGGCCTTGCCGGCGCCGAGCGGCTGATGAAGCGCTGGCACGACGTCTCGGCGCGCGTGCACAAGGGCTTCGTCGAGTTCTTCGCCGAGGACGAATCGGCGGCGCGCGACGACCCCGCCGAGCGCGCGGCCTCCCTCATCCTCTCGGGCGAGCCCGAGGCGACCGTCCTGCCGCACCTGGCCGCCTGCGGCCTTGCCTCGCCGAGCGCGCTCAAGATGCTGCGGCGGCTCAGCGGACTGGGGCGCCATTACCTGACGCTCGAAGGCCGCCGCGCGTGGACGCGCCTCCTGCCGCGCCTCCTCGAGCAGTCGCGCGCGAACCCGCAGCCCGAGACCGCGCTGGCCAACTTCGAGTCGTTCCTCGTCGCCTCCGGCTCGCTCGCCGGCTACTACGAGATCCTCGTGCGCAACACGGCCCTGTTCGACCTGATCTTCCGGGCGATGGGCTCGGGCCACATCCTCGCGCGCACGCTCATCGCGCACCCGGAATTCTTCGACTACCTCTACGACCCGGGCGAAATCTCGCTCGGTCCCGACGAGCCGGTCCTCGCGGCGCGGCTCGCGCACGCGCTCGGGCCGGCCGCCGGCGACGAGGCGTTCGCGCGGGCGCTCGGCCGCTTCAAGCGCTTCGAGCACCTCATGGCCGGCCTCGGCAAGCTCGGCGGGTTCCTGTCGTTCGAGGCGTTCAACGCGCGGCTCTGCCTCACCGCCGAGCTGATCGTGAAGGCCGTCCTACAACGGGCCGCGCGCGAGATGGGATTGGAGCCGGAGCCGGCGCGGTTCGCGATCCTCGCCATGGGCAAGCTCGGCGCGCGCGAGTTCAACCACTTCACCGACCTCGACCTGATCTTCGTGTGGGACGAGGGGTTCGCCCCCGGCAGCCCGAGCCCCGCCGAGACGGCCGCCGCCCTCGGCGAGCGCGTGATGGCCTTGCTGACGCTGACCACGAGCGAGGGCCGCCCCTACGAAGTCGACGCGCGGCTTCGGCCCGAGGGCGCCGCCGCCCCGCTCGCGCCGCCGCTCGGCCGTTACATCGAGTATTTCCGCCAGCGCGCGCAGATCTGGGAGATGCAGTCGGCGATGAAGATCCGGCCGATCGCGGGCGACACGGGCCTGGCCGAAAAGCTCGTCGCCGGCCTGCGCGAGCGGATCGTCGACCGGCTCGAGGCCGTCGACCTGCGCGCCGAGATCAAGACGATGCGCCGGCGCATGGAGGCGTCGCAGAAAACGCCGCGCTGGGTGAGCCTCGATTTCAAGGTCGGCCGCGGCGGCATCGTCGACCTCGAATTCATCGCGCAGTACCTGCAGCTCAGCCGGCTGCAGGAAAATCCCGAACTGATGGGGCTCGGTCCGCTCGACGTCTTCGCGCGCGCCGGGCTCGAACCCGGGCTCGCCGAAAACCTGCGCGACGATTACGTCTGGCTGCGCCGGCTCGAGGACCGCACGCGCCTGCTGTTCGAAAGCGACCATTCATGGATCCCGGCCGAGGGCGAGAAGCTGCAAGCGCTCGAGCGCGCCTGCCGCCCGCTGCTCAAGAACCCGGCCGCGTCCCTGACCGACACGATCGCCGCCGTCCTGGTGCGCAACCGCAAGCGATTCGAAGAGATCCTCGGGTGAGGCATGGTCCCAGATGTGGATAAATCAACCGGTATTCTCTGGAGAAAGAGACTGTATCTGGCCTACGTTGGGCTGTCCATCCTTCCGTATCTATTGGGCGCGTTTAAATGCATTCTCGAGAAACAAAACCCGATTGACATCATTCTGAGTTTTTTATGCGCCGGTTTCATGGCATCTCAGTTTCTGATGCTGAAATCCATCGCCAAGGTATTCAGCGGGCTGTTTCTGTTCTGTTTCCTGATTGTCGAATTGCTGCCGCAATGGGACCTGAATCCTCAAATAACTGTCGGGCAAATCCGGCTGATGGGCCTCGTTTTCCTGATGCCGTCCATTGTCACGGCCATTTGCTGGAAAGCATTAAGGTAAGTCGCCCCTATCCCTTTGATCCTTTCCGCCTCTGCCGTATCTTGAAACATTATGGCAGCTGACAAAAGTTCTGCCTGAACGAACTTTGGCGTTCGTGAGGCCCGAAGGGCCGGCAGTTTGCAGCAAGCAGGAAAACCTTGCTTGAGGAGCGGCTTGTTTGCCGGAAAAGTCATGTCACTTGCTAATTCGCAGTTCCCATCAGCTTTTTGAGCGGCCTGGCCAGGATGAGGAGCACGGCGCCGGCGGAGGCCGTGATCAGCGCGATGCGCAGGTAGATCGACGGCATGTCCGCCACCGGCACCTGCGAGATCTCGCCGGCGAGCAGGCCCGCCGTCAGGCTCCCCAGCGCCGTCGCCAGGAACCACATCCCCATCATCTGGCCGACGAACCGCCGCGGCGCCAGCTTCGTGACCGCGCTCAGCCCGACCGGGCTCAGGCACAGCTCGCCCAACGTATGGATCAGATACGTCGCGACCAGCCACAGCGGCCCCACCTGGCCGATCCCCCCGGCCACGATCAGCCGGCGCGAGGCGACAATCATCACCACGAACCCCAGCCCGAGCAGGATCAGGCCGATCCCGAACTTGGCCGGGGTCGAGGGATTCAGCCCGCGCCTGGCAAGCGCCACCCAGAGCGAGGCCATGAGGGGCGCGAACGTCAAGATGAACACCGGGTTGAGCGACTGGAACAGACCCGCGGCGATGTCGCGATTCAGGAACGAGACCGTGCGCACCGTGTAGTCTTTGGCGAACAGGTTGAGCGAGGAGCCGGCCTGCTCGAATCCCATGAAGAAGATGACGCACGCGACGAGGAGGAAAATCAGGACGATCAGCCGGCGCCTTTCAACGGCGTCGAGCCTGGCGAGGAAAAAGATCCCGGCGAGGTAAAGCAGCCCGAGCGCCGCGATCGCCCGCGTGGCCTGGCGCGCGAGCCTGACCGGCTCGAGACGGATCACGCCCGCGATCGCAAGGAGCGCGAACGCGAAAATCGCGGCCACGGCGGCCGCAACGATCATCCAGCCCCGGCGCGCCGACTTCGGGTCGTATCCCTTCGGGCGCAAGCCCGCCTCGCCGAGGCGCCAGCGCGTGAGCCGGTACTGGATCAGCCCCGCGACCATCCCGACGCCCGCCGCGGCGAACCCGTAATGCCAGTTGACCTTCTCGCCGAGCGGGCTGCAGATGAAGGGGCCGATCATCGCCCCCAGATTGATCCCCATGTAAAAGATCGTGAAACCCGAATCGCGCCGCGCGCTCCCCTCGGCGTACAACTCGCCGACGATGACGCTGACGTTCGGCTTGAGCAGCGCCGTCCCGAGCACGATGAACAACAGGCCGAGATAGAACGTGCCCGTCGACGGGATCGCGAGCGTGAAGTGCCCCAGGGCAATGATGCAGCCGCCGTACCACACCGCGCGCTGCGCCCCGAGCAGCCGGTCGGCGATCCACCCGCCCGGCAGCGCCGTCAGATACACGAGCGCCAGGTAGAGCCCGTAGACGGCGCTGGCCGTGACCCGATCGTATTCCAGGCCGGGGGCCTTCGCGACCATGAACAGCACGAGCAGGGCGCGCATGCCGTAAAAGCTGAACCGCTCCCACATCTCGGTGAAGAAGAGCGTGGAGAGGCCGCGCGGGTGCCCCTGCAAGTCATTGTTTCCCATGGCTGGAAAAGAGTCCCCCGGATTTTATTCGTGCCTTGAACGTGCGAGGCCATCGTAAACACAAACGATCCGGACGGCAAGCAGCATGGCGGCCGGCGCGCGCGGGCACGGACTAACACGGACTTGCACGGACGGGCACGGACTTGTACCGGGTTGGCGAACCCGGCTGTTTTAAATCCCGAGTTCGGCCTTGGCTTCGGCAAAGCACTTGATCGTGAAGTCGATGTCCTCGGCGGTGTGCGCGGCCGAGACCTGGCAGCGGATGCGCGCCTTGCCCTTGGGGACGACCGGGTACGAAAACCCGATCACGTAGACCCCCTTCTTGAGCATCAGGTCGGCCAGCGCCGTGGCGATGGTCGCCTCGCCGAGCATGATCGGGACGATCGGCGTCTGGCCGGGCAGGACGGCGAAGCCGGCGGCCGTGATCCCGGCGCGGAATCGCTTCGTGTTCTCGGCGAGCCGGTCGCGCAGCTCGGTCGAGCGGCCGAGGATTTCGAGAGTCTTGATCGAGGCGGCGACGATCGGCGGGGCCACGGAGTTGGAGAACAGGTACGGCCGCGAGCGCTGACGCAGCAGGTCGATGATCTCCTTGCGGCCGCTGGTGTAGCCGCCGGACGCGCCGCCCAGAGCCTTGCCGAGCGTGCCGGTGATGACGTCGACGCGACCCATGCAGCCATGATGCTCGTGCGTGCCGCGGCCGTGCGCGCCGAGGACGCCGACCGAGTGCGAGTCGTCGACCATCACGAGCGCATCATACTTGTCGGCGAGGTCGCAGATCTCGGGGAGTTTCGCGATCGCGCCGTCCATCGAGAAGACGCCATCGGTGGCGATCATGCGGAACCGCGCCGAGCGGGCGGCCTCGAGCTGCGCCTCGAGGTCGGCCATGTCGCCGTTCCTGTAGCGGAAGCGCCGGGCCTTGCACAGCCGCACGCCGTCGATGATCGAGGCGTGGTTGAGCTCGTCGGAGACGATCGCGTCCTCTTCGCTCAGGAGCGTCTCGAACAGGCCGCCGTTGGCGTCGAAGCAGGAGGAGTAGAGGATCGTGTCGTCGGTGCCGAGGAACTCGCTCATGCGTTTTTCGAGTTCCTTGTGGAGCGTCTGCGTGCCGCAGATGAAGCGCACGGAGGCCATGCCGTAGCCCCAGCGGTCCAGCGCCTCGCGCGCGGCGGCGACGATCTCGGGATTGGAGGCGAGGCCAAGGTAATTGTTCGCGCAGAAGTTGATGACCTCGCCGGATGGCACGCCGATGCGCGACCGCTGCGGCGTGGTGATGAACCGCTCGTTCTTGGCGAGGCCGGCATTGTCAATCTCTCCGAGGACGCCGGCAACATAGTTGCGATATTTACCGTACATATCATGCCTTTCGATTTTCGATTACGATTACGAGCACGAGCACGAGCACGAGCACGATTTTTTGAAACGTGGCCGATACGCGTTAATCAGTCCAGTCCATGACGACCTTGCCGCTGTGGCCGCTGCACATGACCTCGAACGCCTTTTGGAATTCGGTGTAATGGAAGTGATGCGTGATGACCGGCGTGATGTCGAGGCCGCACTGGATCATCATCGTCATCTTGTACCAGGTCTCATACATCTCGCGGCCGTAGATGCCCTTGAGGAACAGGCTGTTGAAGATGACCTTCTGCCAGTCGATCGCGGCCTTGTGCGGCAGGATGCCCAGCAGCGCGATCTTGCCGCCGTGGCACATGTTGTCGATCATCCCCTCGAGCGCCTGGATGCTGCCGGACATCTCGAGGCCGACGTCGAAGCCCTCGTGCATGCCGAGTTCCTTCTGGACGTCGGCGAGCGAGGTCTCGCGCGGGTCGATGGCGCGGGTCGCGCCCATTTTGAGGGCGAGCTCGCGGCGCTCGGGAAGCAGGTCGGTCACGACGATGTGCCGCGCGCCGGCGTGGCGCGTCACCGCCGTCGCCATGCAGCCGATCGGCCCGCCGCCGGTGATCAGCACGTCCTCGCCGAGGACGGGATAAGAAAGCGCGGTGTGGACGGCGTTGCCGAGCGGGTCGAAGCAGGCGGTGACGTCGAGCGGGATGCGCTCGTCGGCGCCCCAGACGTTCGTCATCGGGATGCACAGGTATTCGGCGTAGGCGCCGTCGCGGTTGACGCCGACCCCCATCGTGTGCGGGCAGAGGTGGCGCCGGCCGGCCATGCAGTTGCGGCAGCGGCCGCAGACGATGTGCCCCTCGCCGCTGACGAGCTCGCCCGGCTTGAACCCGGTGACGTTCGAGCCGACCTCGGCGACTCGCCCCACGAACTCGTGGCCGATCGTCGTGCCGACCTTGATCGTGTCCTGCGACCACTGGTCCCAGTTCCAGATATGGACGTCCGTCCCGCAGATCGCGGTCTTGAGGATCTTGATCAGAACGTCGTTGATGCCGACCTTGGGAACCGGAACGTCTTCCAGCCACAGGCCGGTTTCGGGTTTGCTTTTGACGAGGGCCTTCATGAATGACTCCTGATTACTATCCGCTATGTTCCCGTCAATGTCGTTGGTGTACGTCGATGATGTCAGGGCTCGGATTTACCATAAATGACGAGCAAAAACACTATTTTATATGGAAATATTGTATCGGCGTTCGCGGGGCATAGACTATCCTGATGTGGCGACCCTCCCATCGGTTTCATCAGTAGGCTGGCTAAAGCCACATATCGAGAAGCCGGCTGAAGCCGGCTTAAAATCATAAAAAGGCCAGAAACCACCGGCTAAAACCGGTGGCAACCCATTCAGCCCGCTGAAGCGGGCATGGAAGAATAACCCAAGGTCGGACGAGCTCAAACCGGAGCACGACTTGCGCAGCATGCAGTCCGGGAATTCGGCCCTGCGCTCTCCTATTTTCGATTGTTCTTTTGCTTCGCGATATTAATCAGGCTGCCTTGGAGGATCATTTCGATCTGGCGGGGGGACAAGTTGTGCCTCAGCCTGATGGCGGCTTTGCCGGCGATTTCGGCGGCGAGTTCTTTCTCTTTTTGCAAACGCCCGCGGATCGATCGCAGCGCGATCGCGTCGCCCGGCTCTAATTTCCCGTAATCCGCCTCATCAACGAACACGAGCGGGAGGATGCCGAAGTTGGCGAGGTTCTGGTGGTGGATGCGCGCGAAGCTCTTCGCAATGACCACTCTTAACCCCAAGTATCTCGGCGCGAGCGCGGCGTGCTCGCGGCTCGAGCCCTGACCGTAATTCGAGCCGCCGACGATCGCGTGCGCGCCGCCGCGGTCGGCCAGCTCGCGGGCGCGGGCGTGGTAGGTCTCGTCGACGCGCTCGTAAACGAACTCGCTGATCTTGCGGATGTTGCTGCGGAACGGCAGGACGCGCGAGCCGGCGGGCATGATCTCGTCGGTCGAGACGTCGTCGCCGACTTTCAGGAGCACGGTCAGCGTCAAATCGTCCGGCAGCGGGTCGAGCTCCGGAAGGGACTCGATGTTGGCTCCCTTGACGAGCTCGACTTGGCGCGCCTCATCGGGCGGCAGGGGCGGCATCAAAATGTTTTCGTCGACCGGCGGGTCGTCCGGCTCCTCGATGCGCGGATACGGCATCTCCAGCGTCCGCGGGTCGGTGATCACGCCGGTGAGCGCCGAGGCGGCGGCCACTTCCGGCCCGCACAGCCAGACGCAGTCCTCCGCCGTCCCGGAGCGGCCGGGGAAGTTGCGCGGCACGGTGCGCAGGCTGTTGCGGCCGATCGCCGGGGCCTGGCCCATCCCAATGCAGCCGTTGCAGCCGGCCTGATGCAGCCGCGCGCCGGCCTGGATCAGCGCGCCGAGCCGCTTGTCGCGGATCATGAGCTCGAGCAGCTGGCGCGAGGCGGGGTTGATGTCGAGCGAGACGCGCGGGTGGACCGTCTTGCCGCGCACGACCTCGGCCACCAGCGCCGTGTCCTTGTAGCCGGGGTTGGCCGAGCTCCCGACGTACGACTGGTAGATCTCCGTCCCCGCGACCTCGCGCACGGGGACCACGTTGCCCGGACTCGAGGGCCTGGCGACGAGCGGCTCGAGCCGGGAGAGGTCGATCTCGTCGTGCAGGTCGTAGGCCGCGCCCTCGTCGGCGACGAGCTCGACCCAATCCTCTTCGCGCCTCTGGCTGCGCAGCCAGCGCCTCGCGATTTCGTCGGACGGGAAGACGCTGGTGGTCGCGCCGAGCTCGGCGCCCATGTTGGCGATCGTGTGGCGGTCCATCGCCGAGAGGCCGCCGAGCCCCTCGCCGTAATACTCGACGATGATCCCGATCCCGCCGCGCACGCCGTGGCGGCGCAGCATCTCCAGGATGACGTCCTTCGCGCCGACCCAGTCCGGCAGCGCGCCCTTTAAATGCACGCCCATGACCTTCGGCATGCGCAGCCGGAACGGCTCGCCGGCGATCGCCATCGCGACTTCGAGGCCGCCCGCGCCGATCGCAAGCATCCCGAGCGAGCCCGCCGCGCACGTGTGGCTGTCCGAGCCCAAAAGCGTTTTCCCCGGCTTGCCGAGCCGCTGCATGTGCACCGGGTGGCTGACGCCGCCGCCGGGGCGGCTGAACCAGATCCCGAACCGCCGGCACGCGCTCTGCAGAAAAATGTGGTCCTCGGCGTTCTTGTTGTCCTCCTGCAGCAGGTTGTGGTCGACGTATTGCGCCGAGACCTCGGTGCGCGCGCGGTCGAGCCCCATCGCCTCGAGCTCGAGCATGACGAGCGTGCCGGTGGCGTCCTGCGTGAGCGTCTGGTCGATATGGATCGCGATCTCCGCGCCCGGCTCCATTTTGCCTTCGACAAGGTGGGCCTCGATCAGTTTCTGCGCGACGTTCCTGGGCATGGGGGGGCACCTCGCAGGGGATGTATGGGAAAATTCTATAATCGCGGCGGCGGCGGCGTCCAGAATTGGCGGAAGGAGGACAATTCGATTACGATGACGATGACGACGCACGAGCCCGAGCGATGCAAAAGACCGAGCGTGAACGAGGGGCGCAACCCGACCGGAGCTTTTTCGATTACGATGACGATTACGAGCACGAGCACGACGCACGACGCCCGACGCACGAAATGGATCGTGACACGATGAAAACAAAAAAACATATGCACCCGACGGTCATCGCCACGGGGTGGGTCAGTTTCTTCAACGACCTCGCGAGCGAAATCATCTACCCGCTCATGCCGGTGTTCCTGACGAGCGTGCTCGGGATCTCCACCGCGTTCATCGGCCTCATCGAGGGGGCGGCCGAATCGGTCAACAGCTTCATCAAGCTGTTTTCGGGCTGGCTGGCCGACCGCGCCGGCCGAAAGCGCCCGCTGCTGATTTTCGGCTACGGGCTGGCGGCGCTCGCGCGGCCGCTGATCGGGCTGGCCACGGCGGGGTGGCAGGTGCTGGGCCTTCGCCTGGCCGACCGGTTCGGCAAGGGCGTGCGCGGAGCGCCGCGCGACGCGCTCGTGGCCGAGCTGACCGAACCCGACCAGCGCGGCCTGGCGTTCGGCTATCAGCGCGCCATGGACCACGCCGGCGCGATCGCCGGGCCGCTCGTCGCGTCGGCGCTGCTGGCAGCGTTCGGGATGAGCTACCGCGTGCTATTCGTGCTGACGCTCCTGCCGGGCGCGGCGGCGATCATCGTCGTGTGGAACTGGATCCGCGAGGCCGACGGAGGCGGGGGCGTGGCCCCGTCGCGCAATGCCCGGCCGCCTGAGGGCGGGACCGCGAACCACTTCCCGTTCTCCGACCTGGCGGGGTTCTGGAGGACGGCCGACGCGCGGCTCAGGTGGCTGCTGATCATCATCGGCGTTTTTGCGTTGGGCAACTCGACCGACGCGTTCCTGATCCTGCGCGCGCGGGACCTGGGCGTGCCGGTGGCGCTGATCCCGATCCTGTGGGCGGTCCACCACGTCAGCAAATCGGCCCTCTCGGTGCCGGGCGGGATCCTTTCGGACCGGCTCGGGCGCAGGCCGACGATCCTGGCCGGGTGGATCGTCTATGGGATCGTGTACCTGGGATTCGCGGCCGCAAGCGCGCAGTGGCACGCCTGGGCGCTGTTTATCGTGTATGGGGTGTTTTTCGCGCTGACGGAGGGGGTCGAGCGGGCGTTCGTGGCCGACCTCGCCCCCGCCGAGAAGCGCGGCCTGGCGTTCGGTTTCTATTACTTTATCCTGGGGCTTGCGGCGCTCCCCGCCAGCCTGATGTTCGGGGCGGTGTGGACCGCGATCGGCTACAAGGCGGCGTTCATCATGGGCGCCGTGCTGGCCCTGGCGGCCTCGGCGCTGCTGTGGGTCCACGCGCCCGAGCGCGATCGTTAGCAGTGCAAAAATAAGCCCGGCCGCCGAAGCAGCCGGGCTCGAACCGTGCGGGTGGAGGACCCTCAGGGGCAATTAGTTGACGCGGTTGATGGAGTCGCCCTCGAACCGGTAAACGTCGCCGTAGCTGACGGTGCCGTTGGTCGGGTCGTAGCGCATGCCGTAGTAGGAGCCGGTGGCGCCGATGTAGGTGCCGTTCTTGTCAACGCCGAGGCCAGGGGTGGCGGCGGCTTCGTTGAGCAGGACGCGGCCGAGCGGACGATAGCCGTCGGTGTTGGTCAGGGTGTCCGGGCCGATCGACCAGGTCATCCAAGCGGTTTTCGGATACAGGATCAGGCTACGGTAGTAGCCCGGAGCCGTTGAGGTGGCGGTGTAGCCGACGGCGTAAATACGGTAGGCCGTCGAGCCGCCCGACTGCGGGTCGGCGTCCATGCCGGCGATGCGGCGGAAGACGTCTTCCGGAATCGACGACAGGTACGAGACCGGGGTCGTCAGGAGCCGCTTGTCGGTCTCCGAGCGGGTGCCGCCCATCCACGAATGCTGCTCGTTCAGGGGATACGAGCCGTTATCGAGCCGGTATGTTTCCATCGCCAGGCTCATCGAGCGCAGGTCGTTCTGCGCGCGCGAGACGCGAGCACGGGTCTGCGCCTCAAGGAAGTTCGGGACCGCGATGGCCGCCAGAATGGCGATGATGGCCACGACGATCAACAACTCAATCAGGGTGAAACCTTTACGAGACATCCTACCCCTCCCGGGTGAATCTGTGGCGTCATCCTGGGGCGATGCGCCTTGCTTGTTTCCCCTATTGAACCCAATCCTGATTAGGTCTTTCCATATGGGGAACTGCTGGGTATGTTTATCACACGGTCCTAAAGTATGTAAAGTAAATTTTTTCATAAACGCAAACTGATATGCCGATCCATATATTTTATGACCAGCCCGGTATGATCGGTGCCGCGTGATCCATATAAAACTGATATGTAACAGGATAAGAAAGATGAGGCGTCCCTCAGGAAACAATCCGGCGCGGCGGTACCGATCGTGAAAACTTCTTTCCAGATTCAAAATATAAGAAAATCCAAATGAGAAATGATGCATTCTCATCCGAAATAAACTGGCTCGGATCGCTGAAATCGTCCGGCAGACCGGAAAAAAAAGCGGGCGGCTTGGCCGATGGCGATGATGGTGGCGACAGCCAACAGCTCGATGAACGTCAACCCATGAATTCTCATCGCCGGCTCCTGATTCGGATGTATTTGCTGTTGATTTTATACGGCTTGGGCGGGGCGCTCCAAGAACAAGCGCCGGCATCAGGATGTTCATCAAAATCAGCCGCGCAGGATTGGGGATGGCGCGTTGGGAGATAAAAAAAGAGCGGGCGTTTTCGTTGCCCACTCTCTTCAATTCAGAGGCATTCAGGTAAGTCTTGTGATCAATCCTTGAGGGACGCGCTTAGTTCAAGCGGGTGATCGAGTCGCCGCCGAAGCGATAGATATCGCCCCAGCTGACCGTGCCGTTGGTCGGGTCATAGCGGATGCCCTTGCCCGAGCCCGTGCCGGAGATGTAGTAGCCGTTGACGTCCTTGCCGATATCGGGGGTCGCCTTGGCCTCGTTGGCGAGCACCTGCGGCTGGCTGACGTAGTTGCTGTTGTTGACCTGGTCCGGGCCCCAGCTCCAGGTCATCCAGCCGGTGCGCGGATACATCTTGAAGTGGCGGTAGTAGCCGGGGGCCGCGGTCCTGGGGCTGTAGGCCACCGCGTACATGACGTAATCGCCTTTGGACGCGTTGGCGATCATGCGGAAGACGTCGGGCGGGATGCTGTTCATGTAGGTAATGGGGGTGGTCAGCAGGTTCGTGAACGGGGCGTCATAGCTGGCGACGGTGTAGGCGCCGTTCACAATGTCGCCGCGGTTGAAATAATCGCGGTTCTGCGGGCACCAACTCGGGTAGCTGTTGTTGTCGACACGGTACGATTCCATGCCCAGGGAGATGGTGCGCAGGTCGTTCTGGACGCGCGAGACGCGCGAGCGGGTCTGCGCCTCCAGGAAGTTCGGGACCGCGATGGCCGCCAGGATGGCGATGATCGCGACAACAATCAACAGCTCAATCAGGGTAAAGCCATGACGTTTCATGGTTTGACTCCTCACCTCAGGGGGGTATAGTTTTTCCTCGTATAGCAGGAAATAACTTTTTATCTCGATGTACAACGTGGAAGGGGGCGCGAGTGGCCTCCCAGCACCTCGTAACATATCTTCACAAATACCTTGACGTCGGGGAGAAATACCGCAGGGCGCGAAAAATGTAAGCGAAATTAGTTTATGAGGTCAGTAATGTCAATTGGAATTTTAAATATTTTTTCACAAAATGTGCCAAAAGGCACAAATACACATCTTCAACCATTGATTTCTAAAGGTTTCCGTGTTTATTGAGACATAACATGAGAGGTATCAAATCTGGTTCGGTATAATCGCAACCGAAACGCTATATGCAATAATAGCATTTTGCGAACACGGATTTTCCGTATTGGGTATTGCCCGTGATCGCGCATAAATACCGCAAGAAATGCCGGTTTCGAAGTCGTTGGAACAAAGAAAAAGAACGGGCGTGATGTTCGCCCGCTCCAGGTGAATAAGAGGCTGCAACGATCCGTTCTCATGGCCGATCGGGTCGCCGCCGGGGGCTCTCATCTTTTTACAAAAGACTCAATACCCTTGATGGTTGGTGGATCGGCTGCAAAAAAAGAGGGAGCGGCCGAATCCCCACCCGCTCCCTCGATTCCGGTTCAATGCGATCGGTGCTCGACGGCCGCGATCAGTTCTCGTGGTCGATCGAGTCGCCGCCGAAGCGATAGATATCGCCCCAGCTGACCGTGCCGTTGGTCGGGTCATAGCGGATGCCCTTGCCCGAGCCCGTGCCGGCGATGTAGTAGCCATTGATGTCCTTGCCGATGTCGGGCAGGGCCTTGGCCTCGTTGGCCAGCACCTGCGGCTGGCTGACGTAGTTGCTGTTGTTGATGACGTCGGGGCCCAGGCTCCAGGTCATCCAACCGGTGCGCGGATACATCTTGAAGTGACGGTAGTAACCGGGGGCGGCGGTCCTGGGGCTGTAGGCCACCGAATAGATCCAGTAGTTGCCTTTGGGCGAATTGGCAATGATACGGAACACGTCGGGCGGGACGCTATTCATGTATGAAATCGGCGTCGTCAACAGGTTTGTGAACGGGGCGTCCCAGCTCGGCACGGTATACGCGCCGTTGACGAGGTCGCCACGCACAAAGTAGTTGCCGCTCTGCGGACTCCAACTCGGGTAGCTGTTGTTGTCGACACGGTACGATTCCATGCCGAGCGAGATGGTGCGCAGGTCGTTCTGGACGCGCGAGACGCGCGAGCGGGTCTGGGCCTCCAGGAAGTTCGGAACCGCGATGGCCGCCAAAATGGCGATGATCGCGACAACAATCAACAGCTCGATCAGGGTAAATCCATGACGTTTCATGCCCTCACTCCTCCACCAGGGGGTATCGTTTTTCCTTGAATAACAGGAAAAAACTTGCCGTAACCATTAACCGCCAACGAGCAAACCCGAGAGGGTGCGCGGTGACAAAGATTGCACACGAATCAACAATGCCTAGACCTCAAAAACACATCAATAATAAGTCATCCTAGTTGACGAAGTCCATTATGTCAACCTGAAATCGAGAATTATTTCACAAAATTTCCTTATAATGACAGCGCGCATTGTATTTATTACGGTTGAGAGCGTTCGCTCCCCCACAGTCAAACCCGAATCCGAGTGGGGCTACCCCACAATTGGCTGTCAATCGTTTTGAGGCCAGTGGGCAAGCCGGGATGACGGGCACACTTCAGATGCCACAAATGATATTACATGCCATCGCGGTCATCATTGTGATGGCTTTTGGAAAATGGCAAGCGTATTCAAATATTCCGAGACATAACATATCAGTCGCATGGATGGCATGGGAAAAGCCGGGGTGGGGCATACACCACGGATGCCACCATTAATAATACCCGTCATCGTGGTCATCAATATAATGGCTTTTGTATAATGCCGAATGAATTCAATCATCCCGAGACAAAAAAAGAGCGGGGGGAAAGATCCTCCCGCTCCCTTGAAAATCAGAACAACAGGGATCAGTTCACATGGTCGATGGCATCGCCACCGAAGCGGTAGACATCGCCCCAGCTGACCGTGCCGTTGGTCGGGTCGTAGCGCATGCCCTTGGCCGAGCCGGTGCCGGCGATATAGTAGCCGTTCTTGTCCTTCCCGATGTCGGGATTGAGGTTGGCTTCATTGGTCAGCATGGTCGGTTGGCTGAGGTAATTACTGTTGTCGGTCACGTCCGGGCCCCAGCTCCAGGTCATCCACGCGGTGCGTGGATACATTTTGAAATGACGATAGTAGCCGGGAGCGGTGGTTCTGGGGCTGTACGCCACCGAATAGACGCGATAGGCTCCTTTTGAGGAGTTCGCGATCATGCGGAAGACGTCGGGCGGCATGCTGTTCATGTAGGAAATGGGGGTCGTCAACAAATTCATCCACGGCGCGTCCCAACTGGGAACCGTGTAAGCGTTGTTGACGATGTCGCCGCGGTTGAAATAATTCCCGTCCTGTGGACTCCAGCTCGGGTAGCCCCCGTTGTCGACGCGATACGATTCCATGCCGAGGGAGATGGTGCGCAGGTCGTTCTGGACGCGCGAGACGCGCGAGCGGGTCTGCGCCTCCAGGAAATTCGGGACCGCGATGGCCGCCAAAATGGCGATAATCGCGACAACAATCAACAACTCGATCAGCGTAAACCCATGACGTTTCATAATGTTGATGCCTCCACCTTTGTTTTTGTTGATTGGCCAACCTGTCGAACAGCTTCGGCACGGTTCTGCACGAAGCCACTTCTCCCCCCTCCTTTGGCATTTACGCTGTAACGGTCTTTTACAAAGTACCGCCATATATCCTGAATGGGATTTTCCCGGGTTATTTATGCTTTGAGACCCCCCTCGCTGTCAAAACATTAATTTCATACGCCCGTTTGGATTTGGTTTGAGCCGCGCGCGCGCCCAAACAAAAAAAAAGACCGGGCAACCCGAAATCGGGCTGCCCGGCGACGGAGCGAATGGCCTCCGTGGAGCGCGATGCGCGGATCCCTGTCAGTTGACGCGGGTCTTGGCCTCGCCCTCGAAGCGGTAAATATCGCCGTAGCTGACGGTGCCGTTGGTCGGGTCGTAACGCATGCCGTAGGCCGCCGTCGAGCTGCCGATGGCGACGTTGTTCTTGTCGACGCCGATGGCCGGGTTGTCCTTGGCCTCATTGGCGATGACGTACGGCTCGGTGAAGTAGCCGCCCGTGTTGGTCAGCATGTCCGGGCCGAGGCCCCACGCCATCCATGAGGTGCGCGGGTAGACATCATAGCTGCGGTTGTAACCGGGGGCCGCGGAGCGGGGGGTGTAACCGAGGGCATACATGCGGTACTGGGCCGAGGGCGACCCGGCGATGATCCGGAAAATGTCCGACGGGAAGGTCGTCAGGTACGAAACCGGCGTCGACAGCAGGCGGACGTCGGTCGGGTCACCGGTCTGGGTGGGCTGCAGCCAGGTCACGTGCTTGCGCGGGGCCGGGTAGGTGTTGTTGTCGACCCGGTACGATTCCATCGCCAGCGCGATGGAACGCAGGTCATTCTGGCAGCGCGAGACACGGGCGCGAGTCTGGGCCTCGAGGAAGTTGGGGACAGCGATGGCAGCCAGGATAGCAATGATGGCAACCACAATCAGCAGTTCGATCAGGGTGAATCCATGACGTTTCATGGCTTAACTCCTCACCTCAGGGGGGGTATAGTTTTTCCTCGTATAGCAGGAAATAACTTTACTTGACCAAGCGCCTCGCCCATACATATTGCACAGCGACATCATTTGTGCACGGCGGGGGGGCCAACTTCGCGTAGACCAGTCTTGTGGCTGGATCCGGCGCCGTTGTGCCATGAGCGGCTCACGAAGTTAGCCAAGCTCGTAACAATTGTCTACAATTTTATAATAATATTTTTCAGGGACTTGCGCCAAAAGGCACATGCAGCCAACGCGTAGAGCTGTAATTATTATAGATATGCGAGCTTCAGGGCCGAATTCGCCGGGCAGCCGGACGGCGGCCGGAACCCATGATCCCACCCGATCGGCGTATTCTCTATAGGAATGTTGTTTTATTGGATGGAGTGGGTCAGGAACGTTTCCATCACGTAAAGCGACCAGCTCGACAGGATGAACTCGAGCAGGACCAGCGATGTAAGTGTATAGACGACCGCGCGCGTCGTCGCCCGGCCGACCCCCTCGGCGCCCCCCTCGGCGTTGAAACCGTAGTAGCAGCCGCACAGCCCGATCGCGATCCCGAAGAAGACCGTCTTGATCAGGCCGATGTTGAGGTCGCTGTAGGTCAGATAGTTCATCGTGACCGTCAGGTACTGCCGCGCCGAGATCTGGAGCGTCGTCACGCCGATCACCATCCCGCCCAGAAGCCCCAGGATGTCGATGTAGAGCGTCATGACCGGCAGCATCACCGTCGAGGCGATGAGCCGGGGCACGACGAGGTAGCGGCGCGGCTCGACGCCGAGAATGTCGAGGGCGTCGATCTGTTCGGTGACGCGCATCGTGCCGAGTTCGGCGGCGATCGAGGCGGCCGTGCGCGCGCCGACGACGAACGCGATGAAGACCGGGATCATTTCCTGAGTCAGGGCCTTGGCGGCGCCGGCCGCCGCGTAGCTCTTGACGTTGAACGTCGCGAGCTGGTAGCCGGCCTGCAGGACCATGACCATGCCGACGAAAATACCGGTCAGCGAGGCGACCGGCATCGCGCGCCACCCGAGCCGCCACGCCTGATCGACGATGAGCCGCATGCGCCACGGCGGCGTGACCGACGCGGCGATCGCGCGACCGGCGAAGATGGAGAAATCGCCGATTGAAGCAAGAGAATGATGAATGATGAGTGATGAATGATGAATGAATTTCATGAGAAAACCACAATCAGCGGATCGCCGCTTTCCGGGCTTTCAGCGTTTTTACGCTCGCAACCAATATGGACATGATTTCATTCGCTTCGGCCAGCAGGTCTATTAACCGATCTTCTTTCACCATACCAGACTCTGAGAGAATTTCGAGCCAATAAACGGCCTCCTCCAGTTCCTGCAAAGCCCCTTCCGTCTTGCTGATCATTTCAGCATCCGAACGACTTCGTTTCCCTTCCCGAAGATGAGCCCCAACCGATGTTCCGGAGCGGAGAATCTGTTTGCCGATTACTTGCGCTTCGACCATTTTGGGAAGCGCGGCATAGAGGCGAATGATTCTCAATGCAAACGTTTTGGAGCGGGTGAGGATATCCTGCTGTTCATTCATCATTCATCACTCATCATTCATCACTCAATTTTCTCCGCGCTTCGCTCCCTTCGGCGAACAGGTTGGAAATGGCCTTGGAGTCGCTCTTCTCCAGGGCGGCGCGCCACTGGGCGATGACCTGCTCGAGCGCGTCGAGCCAGTCGATGACCGCCGCCGAGTTCTCGCTGAAAATCTGGCGCCAGATCTCGGGGTCGGCCGCTGCGATGCGCGTCATGTCCTTGAGGCCGCCGCCGGCGATCGCCGCGACTTCTTCGGCCGTCACGTCCTCCGAGCGCGAGAGCGTCTGCATGAGCGCCGAGGCGAGCAGGTGCGGCAGGTGGCTGATCCCGGCCAGCAGGCGGTCGTGGCGCCCGGGGTCCATGACGATGATCCGCGAGCCGAGCGCCCGCCAGAACGCGCTGGCGACCGAAACGAGCTGCGGGTCGGTGCGTTTGTCGGGGGTGAGGATGCAGGCGCAGCCCTCGTAGAAATCGCCGCGGGAATATTCGACGCCGGCCTTCTCCGAGCCGGCCATCGGGTGCGAGCCGATGTAACGGACGCCGGGGGGCAGGACGCGGTGGGCCTCCTCGACGATCCGGGCCTTGACGCTGCCGACGTCGGTCAGGAACGTCCCGGGGGCCAGGAGCGGCGCGATTTCGCCGAGGCGCTCGCGGATCTGGCGCGGCGGGACGGCCAGGACGACGGCGTCGGCGCCGTCGAGGGCCTCGGCCGGGCGGGTCACGCCGCGGTCGATCGCCCCAAGCAGCCGGGCGCGCTCGAGCCGCTCCTGGCTGCGGCCCAGGCCGACGATCTCGCCGGCCATGCCGCGCCGCCGCAGCGCCATCCCGAGCGAGCCGCCCAGCAGGCCGACGCCGTAGATCACGAGTTTCTGGAATCGGGGCGGCGCCATGGGGTGCGTACTCCACTGCTTGGTTTAAAACACAACAAACAGATTGAATGAGAAATGAGAAATGAGAAATAAGCAATGAGAAATGAACGATTTCGATGGGCCATGGACAATGCGCGACGGGGTTGGTCTAATCACACGCATGGTGACGCGGCCCAATTATCTCAAGTTCATCGCCTGGGGGATCCGGCCGAAATCGCGGCGGCGGCGACTGAACGCGCTGAGATGTTATCTTCTTCCGAGCTTCATTTATCTCGTCCTCGTCGGCGCGTTCGCGTGTTTTATGTTTTGGCTGACTGAAACATCAGATGAGTGGGAAGCGGAACCGTGCATCGGGATTACCGCGTTCGCGTGGTATCTTGGGATCATTGTTTGCAACATCATGCCGTTTCGGCTGGAGAACAGGTTCAGCAATCCGGCCCTGCTGCGGGCCAATCTCCATGATTACCGGCTGGCGGGGATCAGCGGCCGCGACATGCTGAAAGGCATGGCCGCCCCCCAGCTGGCGGGCATGCGGTTGTTCGTGGTCATTTACATAACCACGTGCGTGACGCTTGCAATGGCTTGTTTGAATTATTTTTGCAGGCACCCTGGCGGCCCCTACATACCGGAACTATTAATGGTTACACTCATCGGCGCAATCACATCCGGCGCGGCGATTTTCAATTTGCTGGTCGGATCCCGCTATGCGCTGGCGCAGTGGGCTCTGTGCCCCAGCAAAATAATGCGAAGGCTGAAGACGGCCGGATTTATTTTCTCGTGCCCCGTGACGCTATGCACGTTCTGCCCGCTCCTGCTCGTGGCATTTATCCTGTGGGTGCCGCTGGAATGCGCGACCCTGATCGGGCGCAGCATCCATGCCGACAACACGTGGTCGCGGGCCAAGACCGCGCTCGACGGCAACGATGGCGAACCGTTTATCGAGCCGATCCCGAAGGTCACGGATTCGGCGGCGCCGGCGGATTGGCGGGATACGATGTGATCGATTCTCGATTACGATTACTTTGTAAGCGGTGGAATCGAATGGAATATGCATACAAATTCTTTCTCACAGACACACAGATGGACAGAGAACACAAAGAATTTCATCATCGATTTTCTCCGTGCTCTCCGTCCCTCTGTGTCTCTGCGAGAAACGGAATTTTTAATTTAGAGTGAGTCAGCCTCAAAATGTCGAGATGCGTTTGTTTGTAGAATGGCGGCAGATTCATGATCGAACCGGTAAACCGGTTCTGGTTGTCATGCGATGGCACCGGGGGTAGGTTTGGCTCGCAAGCTCGCCAATCCAACCCCCGGCTTTGATATCGAACCGCTGCGCGGTTCAAAAACAGATCCGACAGATGACAGTTGACGCGTCACTAGGCCTGGCGGCGGACGACGTAGCGGGTGAGGGCCTGGAGGTGGCCGAAGGCTTCGGGGTCGCGGACGGGGATGCCCTCGAGGTGGGCGGCGGCGCCGGCGGCGTATTCGCCCGCCTGCGCGATCGCGTTGTCGATGGCGTGGTAGCGGTCGATGAACTCGCGGATCTGGCGCGGGTCCTTGCCGCCATCGAGCAGCTCGCGGATGCGGGCGAGGTCCTCGGGCGAGGCGTCGCGCATGGCCAGGATCAGCGGCAGGGTCTGCTTGCCCGAGGCCAGGTCCAGGCCGGCCGGCTTGCCGAGCTGGCCCTCGCGGGCGGTGTAATCGAGCGTGTCGTCGGTGATCTGGAACGCCATGCCGAAATTGAGGCCGAACCCGGTCACCTGCGTGACCGCCTCCTCGCCGAGGCCGGCGTGGGTCGCCCCGAGGGCCGCGCACGCCGAGAACAGCCGCGCCGTCTTGCAGGTGATGATGTAGAGGTAATCCTCGTGCGTCAGCCACTGGCGGCGCCGCTCGATCTGGTAGATCTCCCCTTCGCACATGCGGCGGGTGACCTCGCAGATGAGCTGGAGCGGGCGCGGGTCGAGCTTGCTGATCGCCAGCTCGAACGACGCGGCGTAGAGGTAGTCGGCCATCAGGATCGCGACGTCGCTCCCCCAGCGGGCGTTGACCGACTGCTGGCCGCGCCGGACGTTGCCGCCGTCGATGACGTCGTCGTGCAGGAGCGTGGCGACGTGGATCGCTTCCATGGCGGCGGCGATCCCGATCGGCGCGGAGCGGCCGGGGCCGCCGAAGGCGCGGGCGATGAGCAGGAGCAGCTTGGGCCGGAGCATTTTGCCGGAAGCCAGGTTCAGGTACTCGCCGACGTCCTCGATCAGCTTCGAATCGGTGTGGATCAGGTCATGCAGCAGGGCCTTGACCTGGCACACGTCCTGATCCAGATACTTCGCGATTCGGCCGAGGACATCGGTGGCCGTGGGCTGTTCGACAGGGTTCAAGTCCTGGGTCCTGAGTGTTGAGTCCTGGGTGCCGGTCCCGCCTTCCTCCGCGGATGGCGGGACCTATGAGGCTACACCAACGGTTCCTTTTCCGCCACCTTCGCCGTTTCGGCCGGCATCATCGAGCCGGTCGAGGCGAAGCGCAGGTGGAAATCGAACGCATGCGCCAGATCGAGCCGGATGTGGCCCTTCTTGGGCGAGTTGTTCAGGTATTCGTAAAGCAGCGGCCGGTAGGACGGGTGCACGCAGTTCTCGATGATGAGCCGCGGGCGCTGCTCGGGGGGGACGCCGCGCAGGTCGGCGAAGCCCTGCTCGGTGACGATGACCTGGACCGAGTGCTCGTTGTGGTCGCAGTGGCTGACCATCGGCACGATCGCCGAGATCTTGCCTTCCTTGGCGATCGAGGGGGCGGTGAAGATCGAGATGTAGGCGTTGCGGGTGAAGTCGCCCGAGCCGCCGATGCCGTTCATCATCATCGTGCCGCCGACGTGGGTCGAGTTGACGTTGCCGTAGATGTCGGCCTCGAGGGCGGTGTTCATGGAGATGACGCCGAGCCGGCGGACAAGCCCCGGGTTGTTCGACATCGCCTGCGGGCGGATGACGATCCGCTGCGCGTAATTGTCGAAGTTGGCGTAGATGCGCTGGAGCGATTCGTCGCTGAGCGTCAGCGAGCAGGTCGACGCCCCCTGCAGCCGGCCCTCGTCCATCAGGTCGAGGCAGGCGTCCTGGAAGACCTCGGTGAACATGTAGAAGGGGGGGATGCTCGGGTCCGAACCCATGCAGGCCAGGACGGCGTTGGCGACGTTGCCGACGCCGGACTGGATCGGCAGGAACTCGCGCGGGATGCGGCCGGCCTTGAGCTCGCCGACGAGGAACGCGACGACGTTTTCGCCGATGGCGCGGTGGACATCGCCGTAGGGGGACATCTTGGAGCACTCGTCGGCCTCGTTGGTCTCGACGTAGCCGATGACCTTGGCCGGATCGACATGGGCGTACGGGGTGCCGATCTTGTCGAGCGGGTGGTAGATCGGGATCTCGCGCCGGTGCGGCGGCAGGTCGGGCGAATAGACGTCGTGCATCTCGCGCAGGCGCGGGTTGTGATGCTTGTTGTGCTCGAAGATGACCTTCTTGGCCAGCTTGAGGTAGGTGGGGGAGGCGCCGCCGGCGGTGGTCAGGTAAACATCGCCGCTGTCGGTCACGCCGGTCACTTCAACGATCGCCACGTCGATGTCGCCGAGGAACCCGTATTCGACATACTGCGGCGAATGCGACAGGTGCAGGTCGAAGAACGGGATCTCGCCCTTGTTGATCTTGGAGCGCAGCGTGGCGTCGGACTGGTACGGAAACCGGAACGACAACGCGTCGGCCTCGGCCAGGGCGCGGTCGACCGACGGACCCGTGGAGGCGCCGGTCAGGAGCCGGATCTTGAACGGACGGCCGGCGGCGTGCTCGGCCTTGGCGCGCGCGGCGAGGGCGCGGCCGCAGGCCTTGATGGTGCCGGCGGCGGTAAAGCCGCTCAGGGCAACGGTCATGCCGTCCTGAATCTGGGCCACGGCCTCTTCGGCGCTGAGTTTGGAATATCGTTGATGCATGGTGGACCCCCTACAAAAATCGTCGCCGCATTATAGTTTCCTCATCCGTGGCAATCAAATTCGAATTTCAGGCAAATTGCGGCCGAAACGGCGGCGGGCGCCGCGACCGCCCCGCATGGATGCACGCGCTTTGGATGGATTGTAAATGCATCCGCCGCCCCCCGTCACAGAATTTCAACCGTGCTTGATCGGGATGGCGAGTAATGACACCATGAACGTGGAGGGATTCCATGGGTCACGTGCATCCGGAGTTCATCGTAGATCAAAAGGACAGAAAAAAATCTGTCGTGATCCCCGTGGCCGAGTGGCGCCGGCTCATGGAAGCCATGGAAGAACTGGAAGACATACGCGCCTACGACAATGCCAAGCCGGGCGATTTGATTCGGTTTGAGAAAGCCGTCGCAGGGAAAATTCTTTAGTCCTACTCTGCCATCTGTGCATGGGTTTGGATTGCAAGTTGTCCCCAGCGCTGAAAGCGCGAAAGATTACAGCCAGGGGCGGAGCGAAGCGCAGCCCCAGGTATGGCGCCAATTGTGGTCAAGCGCTGAAGGCGCGAGACCGATTTATTTCGCGCTTTCAGCGCTCCGGTCAATATGGAATCGCAACCTGGGGCTGCGCTTCGCTCCGCCCCAGGCTTTATTCTCTTGCGCCTTCAGCGCAAAAAACATGGTCTTCAATCAATCTGGCAGTAATACTAAAAATCCAGCCATCATTTCATCTGACCAACAGGCGTAAACATCACGAGCCACAGCTCCTGGCCGGGGCGGTGGGTTTCGAACAGGGACTGGCGCCCGGGGGCGAGGCCGGCCCGGGCAAAATCGGCGGCGAGATCGGCGTAACTGACGACGTATTGCGGGCCGGGCGACTGCTTCATGCCCGCGGCGGCCGCGGCGATGCTGTCGGCGCCCAGAACCGGGTGCTTCGATTTCAGGTAACGCTCCAGCAGCGGGACGGCGCGGGCGGGCATGACCCACAGCGTCGCGCCCGGCTCGGCCATGCGATCGAGCTCGCGCGCGACGAGATCCCACGTCTGCTTCTGGCGATGGGCATAGTAGCTGTAAAGATAAAATCCCTGGGCGGCAATCAGAACCGCAAGCAGGGCCATGCCGATCCGGCGGCGCGGGCCGGTCGCGGCAAGGGCCAGGAGCGCAACGACCGGCGGGACCGCGATGACCAGATACCGCTGGCCGTAATAGACGATCGGCTTCACAAACGAGACCGCCACCGGGACCGCGAGCATGCAGGCCAGGGCGAGGCCGATCACGAGCGCGCCGCCGCGCCGCTCGCCTCGCCCGCGCCAGAGCTCGTAGACCCCCAACGCCAGCAGCGCGGCGCCCACGCCCACCACGGCGTCGTCCGCCCAAAGCGGCAGCGGCGAGAACCACGGCCCGAGCGCCTGCGCGCGCATGACGTAAAACAGCAGTTCCGGGCCGTAACTCGGCGGCATGAACGGCAGGTCCTCGCCCCAGTGGCCGTGCGCGCGCCACAATGCCATCAGGATCGGCGCGCCGCCGCCCACGACCATCACGGCCAGCGAGCCGTAATAAGCCCTGCGCGAGACCGTCCGGCGCGCGGCCCAGATCGCCAGCAGCACGGCGAGCCAAATAAACGCCGAATAATACTGAAACCAGATCGCCGCGACGGCGGCCGCGGCGGCCAGCGGCATCCAGACTTCCGTCGCGCGTTTTTGCGGCCCCATCCCCCACGCCAGCGCGGCCAGCGCCGCCAGCTCCATCGTGACCTGCATCGCGTAGGCGCGCGCCTCCTGGCTGTAGTTGAGGTGCATCGGCGAGATGGCGATCAGGAACGCGGCGAGCGCGGCCGCGCCGGGCCGCTCCGGCCAGAGCCGGCGCATCATCATGAACATGAGCGGGATGGCGAGGATCCCCGCGAGCGCCGACGGCATCCGCAGCGCCGCGTCGCCCGAGCCGAACAGGCCGATCCAGCCGTGCATGACGAGAAAGAACAGCGGCGGGTGCGGCTCGATCGTCGCGACCATCCGCATCAGTTCGCGCAGCGTCGGCGCGCCGGCCGTGCGGATCGTGTAGTATTCGTCGGCCCACAGGCATTCCTGGCCGAGCGCGGCCAGGCGCAGCGCGGCGCCGATCGCGGTCGCCGCGACCAGAGCCGCCCACGGCCACCACGCCCGCCGGTTCATGCGGCCGCTCCGTTGGGTCCGACGGAGACTTCGATCATGAGCTTTTCGAGTTGCGCGGGATCGACGAGGTCGTTGACGGCCGCGCGGACCTCGCCGGCGGTGACGGTCGCAAGCATCTCCAGGTAGCCGTCCAGGAAGTCGGGCGTGCCGGTCAGCGTGAAATACGAGCCGATGTTGCCGGCCGCGCCGCCGGTCGTCTCCATCGAGAAGCGGTGCGCGCTGCCGAGCAGCCGCAGCGCGCGCTCGAGCACGCGGTCGTCGCACGGCTCGGCGGCGAACTCGCGTAGTTCCTCGAACAGCGCCGCCCGGAGTTCATCGCGCTGCTCGGGCCGGCACGTCGCCACGACGACCACCAGCGACCCGCGCAGGTGCGAGGGGTAGTGGCATCCGATCGACGAGCACAGCTGCCGCTTTTCCTTGAGCGACTGGTAGAGGCGGCTGGCCCGGCCCTGGCCGACGATGCACTGGGCCACGTCGAGCACGACGGCGCGGTCGGGGTCGCTCATCCCGGGCGCCGGGATCGAAAACGTCACGTAAACCTCGCCGCCGGTCGGCTTCTTGACGTGCACGCGCTTGCCCGCGCCGAACGATTGCGGCGCTTCTTCGATGAGCGCCGTGAGCGGGCGGTCGAAACCGGCGAACGCGGCCTCGGCCTCCTCGATGACGGCCGCCGGGTCGACGTCGCCGACGACGACCAGCGCGGCGCTGCCGGGGCTGTAGCGCTTGCGGTAGTAGTCGAGCATCCCGTCGCGGTCGATGGCGCGGATCGTTTCCTCGTAGCCGATGACCGGGTCGTGATACGGGCCGGCCTCGAACGCCTCGGAGTAGAGCTTTTCGAACAGCACGCCGACGGGGTGGTCCTGCTTGCGGCGGTATTCCTCGAGGATGACGAGGCGCTCTTTTTCAAGTTCCGTCGGGTCGAGCGTCGAGTGGCGGACCATCTCGGCGAGCATCTGGATCGCCACGCCGATCGAGCCGGCCGGGATCGTGACGTAATAGTGCGTGAAATCGAAGCTGGTGCCGGCGTTGCAGACGCCGCCGAGGTTTTCGATGGCGCGCTCGATCTCGCCGAGGCCGAAGCGCTCGGTGCCCTTGAACAGCATGTGCTCGAGGAAATGTGAGACGCCCAGGAGCCGGGCGGGCTCGTCGGCGCCGCCGGTGCGCACCCAGACGTCGGCCGTGGCCACGGCCACGTCATGGTTCTCCATGATCAGGAGCGGCATGCCGCAAGTTAACCGGTGCATCTGCGTTTTTTGCATATTTTCGTGCTCATGCTCGTGCGTCGTAATCGTAATCGTAATCGAAAATCGATCCATCCAAACCCGCGCAGCAGTGGTTTGAGTGTAAAAAAGGGCCGCCAGGATGTAAAAGGATTACTGGCGGACGAGCTTAAATAAACGGCGGCGGAGAATTGGACGATCAACAACAACACACCCGTTCCGAGTTTTGGGCGCAGTCGGTGCTGCTCGCCGGGAGCATTGGCCTGTCGATCATCCTGTGCGCCCCGGTCCTGAACGCCCCGCTCGTGTCCGACGACTGGGTGCTTCTGGACGCCCTCGTCCGCAAGGGCATCTGGGGGGCGTGGGGGGGCGGCGGCCACGAGATGCTCGGCTTCTTCCGGCCGCTCATGACGCTGACGCTGTGGGTGAACCTGAAAATCGGCGGCCTCAACCCGCTCGGCTACCACTTGGTGAACGCGGTCATCCACGGCATCGCCGCGTGGCTGGTCCTGATCGTCGTCTGGCTTCTGCTGGTGCGCCTGGGCCGAGAGACTCGGAACTCGGCGATCATGATCCTCGGCGCATGGCTGTTGTTTCTCGTTCACCCCAGCCACGGCGAACCGGTGGCGTGGGTCAGCAGCCGCCCCGACCTGATGGCGTGCGCGCTGGCGCTCGGCGCGCTGGCCATGTGGATCAGCGCATCCGGCCGGCCGGCTTCAGGCTCGCTCCGGCGGGGACTGGCCGGATTGCTCTTCGTCCTGGCGCTGCTGGCCAAGGAATCGGCGATCGTCCTGCCGCTCATCATTTTGGCTTACGAATTCATCCTCGGCTCTTCGGGCAGCGTCGGCTCGCGCATCCCGCGCGCGCTGCGCCGCACATGGCCGCTATTCCTAATATTAATATTATTCTTGATCGTTCGGGCCGCCGCGCTGGGCCACGCCGTCGGGGGGTATGGTTCGGGGCGGATCCTGGCGATCAACCCGGTGTTCTGGGCTCGCAACCTGGCCGCGGCCACAATCCGCTCCGCGCTTCCCGCCATCGCCTCGCCGGGATCAAAAATCATTTATCCGGCCATCGTGTTGTTATTCGCGGCAGGGGTGTTGGCCGCGCTGGCTTATCAAGTCATCAAGATGCGGTCGCATGGGGTCAAAGGGCCTCATAGGGCGCCCGTCATCGCTTTCTGCCTGGCGGCATTTCTGATTTCCCTGGCACCCATTATCAACCTGCCGCTGTCGATACGGAGCAGCGAAGGCGAACGGTTTATTTACCTGGCCTCCGCGTTCATGGCGATGGCCATGGCCATCGGGATCGGGACGATTCTAAGAAGAAGTTGCAACTCGATCCTTTGCGCCATCGTGTGCCTGTATTTTGTCGGCATGGCACACTCGCTCGGCGTCTGGCGCGAGGCGGGCGCGATCGCGGGGAGTATAGTTCATCAAGTTCAATCGGGAACGAGGATGAAGGGGATCGAGTGGATCGAGGTCACCAATCTGCCCGATCATTACCGGGGGGCTTACGTCTTCCGCAACGGCTTCGCCGAAGCCCTTCGCTTAAACGGCATCAGCAAGGAACAGGTCCCGGAAATCAAGATCAAGTCGCTTCATCCGATCCTGACCGCCGAGGACAAGACCATTATGAGTATCACAATCAAAATGCCTCCCCATGAAGGTGAGGTTTATCGAACACGCCTGCCTCGAGACAAAGAATAAAAATTCTATTCCTGCTCTCAGGCTGTGCGTTCGATTTCGGCGGCGAGCTGCTGGCGGCGGGCCAGGTCGTGGTAGCGGCCGCGCAGGGCCATGAGCTCGGCGTGCGTGCCCTGCTCGACGATCCGGCCGCGGTCCATGTAAGCGATCTCGTCGGCAAGCGAGACCGTCGAAATCCGGTGCGAGATGATCAGCGTCGTGCGGCCCTTGAGGAGCTGTTTGAGGCCGCTGAGAATCGCCTCTTCCGTGTGCGTGTCGACGGCGGCCAGGGCGTCGTCGAGGATCAGCAGGGCCGGCTCGCGGCCGAGCGCGCGGGCCAGCGCGACGCGCTGGCGCTGCCCGCCGGAAAGGTTGATGCCACGCTCGCCGAGCAGCGTCTCGTAGCCGGCCGGGAACGAATCCACGTCGCTCGCAAGCTGCGCGGCGTCGGCGTATTGGCGGGCCCGGCCGTCGCCGCGCGAGCCGAACAGGATGTTGGCCGCGATCGTGTCGCTGAACAGAAACGGCTCCTGGTCGACGACGCCGATCTGGCGGCGCAGCTCGTGGGGCGGCCAGTCGAGGATGTCGACGCCGTCGACGAACACCGACCCGCGCGGCGGGTTGTAGCGGCGCGCGAGCAGGCGCGCGAGAGTCGACTTGCCGCAGCCGACCGGGCCCGTCAGGCCAAGCGTTGCACCGGGCTCAATGATCAGATTCAGATTACGCAGCGCCGGCTCCTCGGCGGTTGGATACTGGAACGTCAGATCGCGGATTTCGATGCGGCCGCAAAGTTTTATTGGAATGGCCGGCGAGGGCGCCGGCCCCACATCGGCTTTCTGTGAGTCGTATGCGGGCGCGATATCGGGCTGCTGCCGGAAGATTTCCTCGACGCGCAGCATCGACGCCGAGCCGCGCTCGATCTGCGTCAGCACCCAGCCGAGCGCGATCAGCGGCCACACGCTCCAGTTCAGAAGCAGGAAAAAGCTCGTCAGCTGGCCGATCGTCAGCCGGCCGTGGATGATCAGCCAGCTGCCCGCCCAGATCAGCATCAGCACGGCCAGGCCGACGATCAGCATCAGCATCGGGATGAAGACCGCCTGCAGCCTGGCCAGGCCGATGTTGGACGCGACGTACTGGTCCGAGACGCGGTTGAAGTCGCGCGACCGGCCGGCCTCGCGGCCGAAGATCTTGATGACGCGCACGCCGGCGAGCGTCTCCTGGACGTAGGTGGAAAGGTCGCTCATCAGCTCCTGGACGCGGCGGAAGCGGCGATGGATCCGCGACTTGAAGTAGTAAAAAAGGGGCGCCAGCGTGATGAGCGGCAGCCAGACGAGCCCCGTCAGGATCGCCGAGATGGCAAGCATCTGCGCGATCGCCATCGGCAGGACCGTGACCGTGTTGGTCAGATACATGATCGACGGGCCGATCACCATGCGGATCGCGTCCATGTCGCTCGTGGCGCGCGACATGATGTCGCCCGTGCGGTAGCGGTCGTAGAAGGATGGGGAAAGCCGCAGCAGGTGCGTGAAGAAGTCGTTGCGGAAGTCGTATTCGATGCGGCGCGAGGCGCCGATGATCAGCCGCCGCATCCAGAACCGCGTGACCGCCATCCCCACGGCCAGGCCGGCGACCAGGACGGCAAACAACGTGAGCGCCGCGCGCTGCAAGCCCGTGAACGGCCCGAACGGCAGGCGCAGCATGTCGATCCCGTTGCCGACGAGCATGGCCACGCGGATTTCCAGGAAGTTCGTCGCGACGAGGCAGACCATCCCCCAGAAAATCGCAACCCGGTAGCGCCACAGGTAAGGGTAAAGCCGTTTGAAGCGATGCGACATGGGAGACATTTTACAATAACGCGGAGGCGGTGTCAGCAGGCGGCTGCGGGGGGGCTGATTCTTATGGGTCCTGTGGGCCCTATGGGCCCTATGGGAGTGATGTCGCTTCGGGCCGAAGCGACCTACTGACTTGATACGGCAGGGGGCCGGCTGTATGATTTGATCAGGGGATTCAAGTTCCATTGAAAAGAAAGCCTGCCATGAAAAAATTCAATATGGTCGTCGAACGCGATCCCGAGACGGGACTTTATGTGGGCTACATTCCGGGTTGGCCGGGCGCGCACAGCCAGGCCGCGACCATGGACGAGCTTACGCGAAATCTGGAAGAAGTGATCCAAATGCTGCTTGAGGATGGAGAGCCGAAACTCCAATCGGAATTTGTGGGCGTTCAAATTATCCAGGTGGCCTGACCATTGGGAACCATCCCCGTCCTTAAACCCCGTGAAGTCATCGCCTTGCTTGAACATCTCGGTTTTTTAGAGGTTCGTCAGCGTGGATCCCACATCCAATTCCGACATCCCGATGGACGCGGGACAACGGTTCCGGTTCACGTGGGCCGTGATATCTCGCCAACCCTGCTGAAGAAAATCGCCCGAGACATAGAATTGACCATCGAAGATTTCCTTTCCGGACTCGAGCGGTGAAGAATATTTTTCTGGAACCTCGGGCGCCGTTCGGTGTCTGATATCCTTGGTCGGTTTATGTCGTTGATTCACGCCACCTCCGTTATCCACCCAAGCGCCCGCATCGCCGAGGACGCCGAGATCGGTCCCTATACGATCGTCGAGGCCGACGTCGAGGTCGGGCCGGGCTGCCGCATCGGCGGCCACGTGACCCTGGGCGAGCGGCTTACGCTCGGGCGCGACGTCCGCGTCTACAACTACGCCTGCCTCGGCACCGCCAGCCAGGACCTCAAGCACAAGGGCCAGCATTCGCGCTCGCGGATCGGCGACGGGTCGATCATCCGCGAGTTCGTCACCTTGAACCGCGCCACGCGCGAGGGGGGGATCACCCAGGTCGGCCGGCGCGTCCTGCTCATGGCCTACAGCCACGTCGCCCACGAGTGCATCGTCGAGGACGGGGCGATCCTGGCCAACGGCGCGACGCTCGGCGGCGAGGTCCACGTCGGCCCGCACGCCAACATCGGCGGCCTCGCGGGGATCCACCAGTTCTGCCGGATCGGCGCCTACGCGATCGTCGGCGCCTCCAGCAAGGTCACCCAGGACATCCCGCCGTTCGTGATGGCCGACGGCCACCCCGCGCGGCCGTATGGCCCGAACCTGATCGGGCTCCAGCGCGGCGGGTTCACCGAGGGGCGCATCGCGCTCATCCGCCGCATCCTGCGCCAGCTTTACGACCGCAACGGCAGCCTCGAGAACAACTGCGAGACGATCCAGCGCCTGTGGCCCGACGAGCCGGAGGCGGCCACGGTCCTGGAGTTCGTCGAGCTCAGCCAGCGCGGCATCGCGCACCCGCGCTCCCGCCACGAGTTGTTCAGCGAAGCCGACTGCTAGTACTACTCTGCCACTCCGCACGATCAGCTTTCTTTTTGCGCTGAAGGTGCAAGAGACAATAGCCTGGGCGAAGCGAAGCGCAGCCCCAGGTCACGAACCGCACCCAACCGGAGCGCTGAAAGAGCGGGAGAAATCGGTTTCTCCCGCGCCTTCAGCGCTCCAATGATATGGCGTCGTTTACCTGGGGCTGCGCTTCGCTCCGCCCCAGGCTGTATTCTTTCGCGCTTTCAGCGCTTGGGATCGCTTGCATCTCAAAACATACGACCTATGGCAGAGTAGTTTTAGAGCAATTGAAAAAAGTTTTACTGGATCGAGTCGGGCGCAACCCAAGCCCCGGCCGGGGCTCGGTGCGCATTGATCCGGTATTGGCATCCATTGCCGGATAACTTGTGTCAACCGCTCTGGGATTCCCTCCCCACACACGCCTGTCAATCGCCTGACATCCCGCCTTCATAAGCCTGTGGATAAATTGTGAGCAGGCCCATATTTGATCCGATTTTAATGGGTATTGGCCGTTTTCAAACGACGTCGGCATTTTGGCGGCAACCGGCCCCATGAAAACACGCCCGCTGTTAAGCCGCAAAGCTTTCTTGGCACCCTAACCATTGTAATGACAAACACCTACGAGTGTTTCTGGGGCCCACCGAATCTGCCATTCAACCCCGCCATCCCTCTCGTTCAGGTCGGAATTTTCCTGAGTTAAATATATGACGCGGGGGGGTTCAATGGTGCAAAACGGCCAATCACAGCATCCCGCCGGGGGGTGTGAATAACTTGGGGATGAATCCACCCCCGGCCGGTCCGCCATAACCTCAAAAAAGCTTAGGAATTTCGATGGGCGTGATACAAAACGACCTTGCAGAGCAGCTTGATCGCGGTGAATTCGTTGATCAGCGTCCCCTCCTGAGGGACGGTTTCGCAGACGTCCAAGCCGACCAGCTGGATGTGCGGGTTCTGGACGAGCTTGCGCAGGTAGCGCAGCGTCGGCCACCACTCGAGGCCGCCCGGCTGGGGGGTGCCGGTCGCCGGGCACAGCGCCGGGTCGAGGCCGTCGATGTCGACCGTCAGGTAGACCGGCCCGGTCAGCCGCTCGAGGTGCTTGATCATCTCCAGCTCGACCATGGCGTCCTGGGCGAGGGCCTGGGCGCCGTAGGTGGTCAGGCGCTTGCACTGCTTGCCGAAGTCGGCCTCGGCGCGCTCGGCCGAGCGGATCCCGATTGAAATCACGCGGGCGCCCAGGTCGAGGACGCGGCGCATCGCGCAGGCGTGCGAGTGGGGGGTGTCTTCGTAGGAGTCGCGCAGGTCGGCGTGGGCGTCGATCTGGACGACGGTGAGGCTCGAGGGCTCGATCTTGCGCTTGGCGAGCGCCGCCCGGACCAGCGGCGGCGTGAGGCTGTGCTCGCCGCCGACGCCGACGACCAGGCCGCCATGCTCGTGCAGGTC
This sequence comes from Candidatus Sumerlaeia bacterium, assembly GCA_039683515.1. Lineage (GTDB taxonomy): Bacteria > Sumerlaeota > Sumerlaeia > MVZB01 > MVZB01 > JAJFUE01. Next base: position 36,703 of record JBDKRG010000048.1, read on the forward strand.
GGCCGCCGCGCGGAACACCCGCTCGAGGTAGGGGCCCGCGTCCTCGCCCTCGGCCGGCTCGACCGCCTCGGCCGAGTGGAACTTCAACTTGTCGAGATCGGCGTCGAGTTCCTCGTCGTACAGCTCGAGCTGCGTCGAAGCCTCCCAGATCGCCCGCGGCGCGGCGGCGGTCCCCTTGCCGTACGTCACGGTCCCTTCATACGGAAGGGGAAGAACCAGCACATCGGCCTCGCCGGGCTGACTTGCCTGAATATCGAGAAATCGAGGATAGGTCACGTCACAGGTCCTTGGCCCTTCTTTGCAGCGGGAAAGAATTTCCCGAGCTGATATTAGGGCCAAAGCGGCAGATGATCAATACGTGAAAGAGGTCACGACCCGCCGAGGCGAACAGGACCATTGGGCGCTTCGAGACGTATTGCCTTCTCGATCCGCAAAGGCTGAACGTTGCTGCCGGGCTTGATTTTGACCGTGCCGCCGGCATTCGTGTAGGACAGCGCTTTCCCGATCGTGTGGAAGGGCTGCGCCTCAGTGCCGACCTCGGCCCCGGAGTCGCTGAATGAAACCCAGGAAATATCGAGCCCCAGAACGGTCAGGGTGGCGATATTGGAGGTCACGCTGCCGGCCGCATTGCTCACCCGGCAGGTGTAGTCGCCCTCGTCGTCCTCACGCAAGTAGTAGATTGTGTATGTGGATCCAATCGCGCCGGAAATCGGCGCCCCATCCTTGAACCATTGATACTGGAAGGGATCGGTGCCCGACACGCTGATTGAGAACAGCGCATTCGAGTTGATGGGCAACTGGCTCGAGCCGGGATGTCCGGTAATGGTGGGCGGCAGGACGACCGTAAGCCGCGCCCCGTTCGAGATGGCTTGACCAAGATAATTTGTAAGCCGGCATGTATACCAGCCCGCGTTGGCGGCCGAGACCGGGTTCATGATGAGCGTGGATGACGTGGCGCCCGGGACATCGATCCCATCCTTGCGCCACTGGTAGGAAATTGGCCGCGCCCCCGTGCCGACGACGCTGAATCGCGCCTCGGTGCCGAGCGGCGCCCACACCGAGGACGGGTGTTGAACCACCGACGGCGGATTGCCTTCGTTATCGGCCTTGAAGACGATCAGGCCATACGTGTTGGCAGCCGCCCACGCGTCGAGCGCGGACAGGTAGACGACCTGATTGCCGAAATCGTAACCGTAGTTGGGGGTCGTCACGGTGATGGAACCATTCTTGTTGTAGCGCAGGACGCCCCCGGACGAGAACCAACCCTTGAGCGGCACAAGCGATGTCGGCGTGACGCCGATGACATTTCCTCCCGGAAGGACCGTGGTCGACTGAAGCAGCGCGATCGTGCTCCCATTGAACCGGTAGGCCACCATGTTGGCCTGATTCCCCGCCACAATGCCGCCGTCCTTGATCGCAATGCCTCCGAAAGTCCCCGAAATGAGCTGCTGCAGGGTTCTGGACGTGGAGTCGACGATGTGAAGCCCGTTGTTGGCCAACAGGACGACTTCGGGCTGCGGGTCGTTGTCGAGGTTGGCGATTTCGACCTTCCACAGGCTGGATCCGGCGTTGTAGCTCCAAAGCTTCGCGCCCGTGCCGTATCTGTAGAACGCAAGCGTGCTGCCGGTGAGAGCCGCAAAATCCATCGTCCCGTCGTTGTCGATATCGGCCGGCGCGATATTCACAAAGCGGTCGGCGTTGCTGTCGTAAAAGCTCCAAAGGACGGAAAACTGCCCGGTCGCGGGATTGAAATCCTGAACCTCGATGCCGCCGTCGTAAAGACGCTCGGCCCCAATGACGATTTCCATATCCCCGTCATGGTTCACGTCAACAAGGTCGATGTCGGTCACCCCCTCCCAGCAGCTGCCGCCGAATACGCCGCTGGATGTGCCGAGCCGGCGCAGCGTTTCGGCATCGAAGACAACGATGCGGCCGCTGTCGTAGCCCGAATCGCTCTCGAACGAACAAATAACGAGTTCATCATGGCCATCGCCGTCGAGGTCGCCGACCTCGGGGCCGATGAACGGCACATCATATTGGATGCCGTCGAATTCATAAGCGTGGCTGACCGCATCGATCACGTGGAGTTCGTCTTCACCGGTGCTCGTGTTGCCGTCGCCCCAGATGATTTCCGCGACGCCGTCGCCGTCGATATCGCCGGCCGTTATCCCCGAGCAGCCGTGATTCGCCCACACGCCGGCGAATTGGGTCGTCCAGGTATCGAGATCGATGATGACGGCCTTATTCCCCCATTGTTCACCGCCCGCAACCAACTCGTATCCTGGATCCGCATCGACGTTGACGATATCGAACTTGCCGGAGTATGCCAATAGCGAGGCGATGTCCCACTTCTGAGACTGGGTCTCGACGTCAAAGGCCTTGGCCCAGCCGATGAATTCATCCCTGCCGTCCGCGTCAACATCGACCGCGCGAACATCCCAGGATGGATAGTTATAGCCGGTATTCCACTGAAGAGCCCGCGTATTGAAATCAAAGATCTGGCCGCTCGACAAGCCGATCTCGAGCGAGGCATCATCATCCATCTGGCCAACCACGACGTTGTAACTGGATGAGATCGCAATGCTGCACATGAAGGCGCCATTGCCATCATACGCTGCCACTTCGTAGGGAGTGATGGTGTCCGTCATGACAATCTCATCCTTGCCGTCCGCATCGAGGTCTCCGAGCGCCACGCCGCCGGGAATGTAGATTTGGCTGGCGTCGAACCCCGATATCCAGGTTTTGGTCGCAACGGTATAAAAATCCACACGCGCCTTGCTCCCTAAATCAGAAACAACGACGATTTCCTTCGCGCCGTCACCGACCACATCGCCGACGAGAATTTTCGCGATTTTGCTGCTGCCGTAATAGGGGCTCATGTGCACGTTCCGGAAATACGCCCCGAATTGGGGGTCGACCGTCAGAACCTGCCAGTAACGGTCCTTGTTCGTGGCATATCCATCGGAGTTGGGGGCGCCACCGATAATGATCTCCTTTTGGCCGGCGTTGTCGAAAATCACAATGTTTGAATAGCCAATCTGCTCGTCGAAAGACGCGAATCCCCAGAATGGGAAATAACCGGTGCCGGTTTCGGCGGCATACTCGGCGTTCGCGTTCACGGCCGTCAGAGCGAAAACCAGCGCCACAACAAAATCGGAAACCATCCGAGCCCATTGCCTGGAACCCATGGGGTAACTCCTCTGTGGTCGCAATGCTGAATTCACACTATAACAGACTTGACAGACATAATCGTCATTTTGCCAGCTTGCCGCAACCAAAAAATCCGCCTTGGCCGCAAACACAACGGCGCGATAAACAAAAATCCCTCGAAACGCTCGAGGGATTCATGAAAACGACCTGCGATTTGAACTGATTTCTAGGCCTTGTCCAATTCTTCGAACACGGCCTTCATGAGGAGCGGCCAGACGACGGTGGCGTCGGCCATGACCTCGGCGTGGCGGCCGCCTTCGGCCGGCGGGACGAACTTGCCCCAGCTGACCCCCTCGCTATACGTGCATCCGGAGAGCCCGCCCCAGTGGACCGGCTCCGGGCAGATCCGGACCGCATACTGAAACCGCGGCGCCGGCAGCTCGATTTCCAGCCGGTCGGCGGTGATGTCGTAATACGGGCCGACCTGCTGCGCCCAGTTGCGCGGGACGCCGCCGCCGATCGTGAGGATCCCGAGCCGCTTGGCCTTGCCGATGATGCGGGCATACTGCTGGAGGTCGAGGAACGGGTTGAACTGCGGGACGGCCTGGAAGAGCTCCCCGGGGTCGGGGGCGCGGTCGGTCTTGCCGGCCGCCTTGCGGGCGCGGTTCATCGCCCAGGTCGAGAAGTCGAGCCCCAGCTCGCTGTCGGTAAACGCCGGGACGAAGACGGGCACGCCGGCCTTGTAGGCGCTGCGCAGGACGCCGGGGCCGCCGGCGGCCTCGTCCAGCTTCTGGCCGACGGCCTTGCAGAAGCGGGCCGAGCTCCACATCCCGCCCTCGGGCTCGGCGCCGTCCAGCACCGAACTGACAAAGTGCTCGACCTCGCTCAGGTTGGCTTCCATCTCGAGCGTGTCGTAGATGCGGTTGTAGCCCTTTTCGAACAGCTCGGTGTCGTCCTGGTCCGGGCTGATCATGTAATGGGTCAGGCCGATCGACTCGGTCAGGCCGTGGGCCATGAGCGCGCCGGTGGCCACGACCGCCTGCACGAGGCCGCGGTCGAGGATATCGCAGACCATGCGGCCCTGCTTGGCGACCGTCATGGCGCCAGAGATCGTGAGGACGCAGACGCAGTCCGGGTCGCGGAACATGGAAAGAAGGATCTCGAAAGCCTCGCCGAGTTGGCGGCCGGCGAATGCCGTCTTGCCCATGGCGCGCAGCAGGTCGGCAAAGCCGGCGATCTTGCTCAGGTCGAGGCTCTCGAGGGGCAACAGTCCATCTTCACGCCCGTCGTGCATGTGACGCGGGGCCGTCATGGTGACTTACCTTTCGGGGCTGAACAACTTGTATTGCTGCCCCCAACAACTAACGAGAGCCGCTTATGCGGTCTGGGCGGCCATTTCCGGCTCGACCACGAAGCGGGGCATCTCGGTAATCTGGACGTCGCCCAGGTCAACCTCTTCCATGATGTACTTGAGCACATCCTTGGGGTCGGTGTGACCGCAGGTGAAGACGTCCATGGCGATCAGGCCGTGGTCCGCATACGTATGGGCCGAGATATGGCTCTCGTCCAGCATGCAGATGGCCGTGAAGCCCGGAGGCGAATCTTGACCGAATTTGTAGCGGATTTGGGAGATGACGGTGGCGCCGGCCCGGCGTGCGCCTCGGGCCATGGCGTCGAGGATGCGCTCGTCGTCGAGACAGGTCTCCCGAGCTACATTTCGGCAGTCGACCAGCAGGTGGTGTCCCTTTTGCACTTCATAAAACCTCCAAGAGAAACTCCGAAATCGCCGCCTTTGAACCCGATCAGCTTATCTGGGTAACCGCAGCGGGCGGCGGCGAAGGAGAATTATCCCGTGCCCCACCCATTTATCTGGACACAGGATGCGTCACTATAGGGGCATCGGAAAAAAGAAATCAAGGATAAATGACACCCTTTTGCCCTCAGTGTTTTTCCTATTTTGGGTTGGGGCATCAGATACATTTAGTTGATCCGAGTCACCAACCCGAGTCCAAGATGTTGTATCTGACCGCGAATGATCAGATCGCAACTGTTCATGACGATTTCGCGCCGGCTCACCCCCGGGGGCGATTTCCGACAAAAATGCCCGAAAATGGGGGGAAATTTATGGTCATGGGGGGCGGGAGCCTCGATTTGACGGTTCGATGACGATGACGATTACGAGCCCAGCTTGAAACGGTGCTTCTTCACGAAGAATGAAAAAATGGGGCACGGCACCGCGGAATTCACGATTTTCGATTACGATTACGATTACGAGCACGACGCACGAGCACGAAGACTTCCAACATCTTTACGTAGGTAGCACGAGCACGAACCGGGGGGGCGAACCATCAACTCCGGGTTATCTGCGCTGTTGACATCGTCGTTGGCCGCGTTCAAAATGGTCGCCGTTATTATGTTCGCGCGCGTGTATTTCGGCAACGGCACCTGTTACAAGCGTCACAAGCCAAGTAAACCAGTATCGCCGGCGCGATATCATCAACCTTCACCCCATTGAACCCAGGAGGAATTCAGTCATGGCTCTTGTCCCGATGCGTCAGATTCTCGACGAGGCCGCCAAGGGCGGCTACGGCGTCGGCGCGTTCAACGTCAACAACATGGAGCAGATCCAGGCGATCATGGAAGCTGCCAACGAGACCCACAGCCCGGTCATCATCCAGGCCAGCCGCGGGGCGCTCAAATACAGCAAGATGATCTACCTCCAGAAGCTCATGGAAGCGGCCGTCGAGGAATACCCGCACATCCCCGTCGCCATGCACCTGGACCACGGCAACAGCATCGAGACCTGCAAGCAGGCCATCGCCCTGGGCTTCACCAGCGTCATGCTGGACGGCTCGCTCGACGAGACCGGCAAGGTCCCCAACACCTACGAGGCCAACGTCGCCATCACGCTGGCCGCCGTTGAGCTGTCCCACCCGCTCGGCGTCACCGTCGAGGGCGAGCTGGGCTGCCTGGGCGGCATCGAGGACGGCCACGGCGCCGGACTCTCGACCGACGAGGTCAACGAGCACCTGACCGACCCCAAGCAGGCCGAGGACTTCGTCGCCAAGACCGGCCTCGACGCCCTGGCCGTCGCCATCGGCACGAGCCACGGCGCTTATAAGAGCGGCCGCAAGGACCCAGTCACCGGCAAGATGCTGCCGCCGGCCCTCGCCATGGAACGCATCCGCGAGATCCACAAGCGCATGCCCAACTGCCACATGGTCATGCACGGCTCGAGCTCGGTTCCGGCTGAACTGGTCGAGATCATCAACAAGTTCGGCGGCAACATGCCCGGCACGTTCGGCATCCCGGTCGAGGACATCCAGGAAGGCATCAAGCACGGCGTCCGCAAGATCAACGTCGACACCGACAGCCGCCTGGCGATGACCGGCGCCATCCGCAAGGTGTTCGCCGAGGCCCCGAACAAGTTCGACCCGCGCGACTACCTCAAGCCGGCCCGCGAGGCGATGCGCGACCTCGTCTACATCCCGCGCATGAAGGCCTTCGGCCAGGCCGGCCACGCCACCGATTACAAGCAGATGACGCTCGCCGAAATGAAGGAAGCCTACGGCAAGTAAAATCCCTGGGAACGCCAATCCTTGGCCGCCGAAGCCTCTGGCGAAGGCAGCTCCCGATTGGCGAATTTGAAAAACAAAATCCGCGTCGAAGGTGAAAAGCCTCGGCGCGGATTTGTTTTTATGTGGAGTGCGCAGGCTCGCCTGCGCTTTTACCCAGGGAAGCTTGCTTCCCGTTTGCCCCGGTTGTGTCATTTTTCAAACAACAGCTCGCATGCTTTGACAACGGCCATTGACGAGTTTTTTATGAATTGGGTAAAAACATTACTTGTCAAAACAATAACAGAATGATATTTACGGATTGTTCGAGAAGTAGCTGTTCACAAAATATTGCCCCATTTTCTCCAAGGAGGAATGAATTCATGTTTTACATCCCGATTCTTAAGGATAAACAAGGTGAACGAGCCGCAATAGCTTCCTTGGCTGACAAAAGTCATATTGTTCCGCTAATTGAAGTGAACGACCTTTCTCCCGACGTCGAAAAAAAGGTGAGGGCATTAAAAAGATGCTGGCCTGGTAAAAAATCAATATACATTGATGTAACAATGTTGGATGGCTATGAATATAAACCCGTCGATCTTACGAATACAATTGCCAGATTCCTCGATCTTTGTATCCAAACAAAGCTTGAAGTTGTCCCTGTAATTAGGACGATGAATTCATCCGCCTTTTATAAAGGCGTCGGTACTATGACCGCTCAGCACGATCCTGCACATCTGTGCTTGCGCCTTGTTCGAGATGATTTCGCGGATAGCACCGATGCGATAAGGTCCGCCATTGACAATACCATTTCTGCCACGAAGACAGACCCTACATGTATCGATGTCATCATCGATGGCGGTGATATATCTGGCCAGAAAAGTTACAAGCGTGTCGCCAAAGAATTGAGGGGGATGGTTGAGGAACTTCCGTATAAAAGCAACTGGAAATCGATCACCATTGCTTCCGGTGCATTTCCGGCAGACCTTTCATCATGTCCAGCAAACCAATGGAATAAAATCGAAAGAACCGATTGGTTGGCTTGGGAATCGTTAATAGGCCAAATTGAGAAGAAATATGCCATTAATTATGGAGACTACGGAATAAACAACGTAAATTGGCCGCCGCAAATCCCCGTTCCACCCTCCGCTCAACTGAGATATTCGACTGAATCGGAGTTTATGGTGTATAGAGCTCAACGTCGAGATGGAAATGAAGCTTTTTATAATATCTGCGATGATTTGGTCAATTTAGACCATGAATTTTATGGGCCTGAATTTAGCGATGGCGATCGTTTGATTGCGGAGAAAGCAGACCGGAATGGTGGACCGGGGAATGCATCAACGTGGCGGCAAATTGGGACAAGCCACCACTTGGCGTTAGTTCTTGCTTCACTCGCACGGATTTCCGGATCTTGATCGATTCCCGAACTGAATTATGTATTGTCTTCGAATTCAGCTCACGTGATGCCAACTCTCGTAATTGACGAATGGATTTCGAGTGAAGGCCTTGCATTTTTATCTGCTCTCGAAGGATGGAAATCAGTTCCACTTTCCAGAGCATTTGCAACAGAGTCTCTATACAAACGCTTGGGTTTTTTCGGCCCCTTCGTATCGTTCCCAATTTAAGAATGCCATTTTTATCAAATCGAGCTTCCGTGATCCCCCACCAGCCCGGAATGCATTTCTGTGCCTGCTGAACGTAACGCGCACCACAGACAAGAAACATTCTATCAAAAATCTTGCTATACAAATCTGCTTGCTGTTCTAATCGATCGAGAGTATCTGCATCGCTCTTAATTTCGTAGCCGTTCATTGAGCCATTCAATACCGCGACGTCTATTCGGCATGTATGATAGATAAGACCGAATTCTTCACATATAACCAAGTTGCTTTCCTTTTCGTGTTTCTCATGAAGAAAACGAAGTAGGCTTTTACGGATGATCCGATCAGTCGTTTTATTTGCTTGCCCGCTCATAGTGTCTTTATAGCACTCTGCCCTCTCATTTTCAAAATCAAACTCAAGAATTCTAACCAAATCAGTACTGCACTTGGTGTTGCTTTACGGTGTTGACGACCTTGGTGTTCAGAGTCTGGCCATCGTTTTCATACAGGATCCGGTAAACGCCGCATCTGAGCCGATACTTTTCTGCTCCTGATAATTTGATCGCTTGCGGCGGGCGGGGGTCGTCGGCGAGGGACTTGATCGCGGCCAGGATCTTTTGCACGTCCCGCCTGGGGATCGGCTCCAGGTCCTTCGCGACCGACTTCCTGATCCGGATTTCATATTTTGCCATGGCGCTTGAGACCCTTGACGAATTCCTCGAACGACAGCGTCGGCTCTTTCCTGCGCGCGTCGAACGCGGCAAGGTCCTCGGCGTCCTCGGCCAGATCGGCCCGGATCGCATCGTTGATGAGCTCCGAAAGCGAACGCGAGGTCTCGACGGCTTTCAGGCGCAGGGCGCGGTGGAGTTCCGGATCGAGGTAAACGGTTGCGCGCGCGGTCAGGTTGGTCATGGCAATCACCTCAATGACATCATAGCGTTTGAGCGTTATAGCGTCAAGACGTCGCGATACACCTGCTTGCCGCGTTCCATGCCGCCGTCGGCGACGTCGGCCTACTGCTTGACAATCATCAATTCATATCTTATCTTTCGCCAATCGGGACGAGATGCTGTCGGGATGGACCCCGGCCCCATTGCGCCCCGTTTTGTGTTTTTTCAAAATTCTGCCAGGAGTGTTCCCATGAAACTTCTCGCCATGTTCGCCGTGCTGGCGCTTGCGTGCGCCGGCTTGACCGGTTGCCTGCGCGCCCCGGTCATCCCGCCGACCGGTTGCATCTACTCCCAGTTCAGCGCGCCGCTGGACATCGACTACGACAAGACCCCCGTCACCGGCAAGATGGGCAAGGCCGAGTCGATCTCGGTTCTGGGCTGCGTGGCCCTCGGCGACGCCAGCGCCAAGGCCGCGGCCAAGGACGCCGGCATCAGCACGATCGAGCACGCCGATTACACCTATTTCAACGTCCTGGGCGTCATCCAGCGTTACGACACCGTCGTCTACGGCCAGTAATAGCCGGACCTTGAAAAGCTCAAGGAGGCTTATCATGGCACGAAAATTGGCGCTCCTGTTCTGCATGGCGGCGCTCCTGACGACGGCCGGCTGCGGCATGTACGGGATCCCGAAGGCCCCGCTCATGCCGCCGGTCGGGATTATCTACACCGACATCAAGGCGCCGCTTCAAGCCAAGAACGATTGGACGCTCGACTACCACAACACCCCCGTCAACCCGGGCAAGACCGGCACGTCGAGTTGCATCTACGTGGGCATCCCGTTTTATCCGATGCTTTCGGTGGCGTTGATGGACCCGGCCACGGTCGAAACCGCCGCCAAAAGCGGCGGCCTGAACGAAGTCGAATACGCCGACTATCAGTTCTTCACCGTCCTGGGCGTTTTCTCGCGCTTCACCGTCAACGCCTACGGGCGATGACCTGAACGCCGTTGACGAAAAACGAGGCCGGGAGTGGATTCACCCACTCCCGGCCTCTTGTTTTTCAGGTTCCGGAATTGTGCCGGTCACGCAACCCGCCGGCGCAGCCGCCGCAAGCCGGCCATGCCGCCCACCCCAAGCAGCGCAAGCAGCCCGGTGGCCGGCTCGGGAACCGCCGGCGGGGGCGAGCTCGGATGGTCCTCGGTATACAGGACCAAACTGATGCCGCTGTTGCAGTAGTGGCAATCCGGATCGAACGTCAGGCCGAAGCTTCCGTTCTGCAGGAACATGGCCAGAATGCTCAGGTCCCTGGCCGTGAAGTCGTAGACAAGGTCCTCGTCGGGGTTGACCGTAACCGGCCGCCACCACCCGTATCGCAGCACCCAGTCGGTGTAATCGTTCGTGTCGGAATAATCCAGGAGCGGCGCGCCCTGGCCGGCAAAGGCGTCGCCCGAGCCCTCGTAGTCGGTCCCGCGCGTGACGTTCGACGAAAGACGCGTGCCGAGCGTCGGGGCCTCGTCGAACATCCGCACATACAGGTGGTCGTTCGACTCGACCGCCCAGTCGTTGATGTTGTCGATGCGAAGCTGGGCGCCCACGATGGTTGTCGGATCGGTGATGTTGGTCGCAATGGCCCACGAATAATAATAGGAATGATCCAGGTCCTGCAGGTCCGAGGGATTTGGCGCGTAAGTCGTCGAGACCACGACCGCCCGTGCCGACTGCCCCATCAGCACGCCCATCACCATCATTAAAAGCGCCAGCTTTTTCATTCGCCCACCGCCATGAGTTAATTCGGCAGTTAGTATCCTGCCGTGCGAATGATAAAAAGCAATTGGCGTACCATGGAGTTTGCATGACCGCCGAATTGCGCGTACGCGCGAACGGAGCGGATGGGCCGCACCATCAAAAACCAACGAATTCGTTCATGGTTTTCAAGATTGGGCCGAACAGTTCGGGTAAGCCATGACACAATTTAAAATAAAATTAATTCAGGCCTGTTATGTTTTTTGATACATAATCGGTCGCCGGACAGGTGCATTGCGATTCACTGGCGCCGATTGCGGGTGAAGCGATTTGCACTTGCATTCGGCGGCCGGCCCGTGCCATGCGATGTGCATAGGAATGCCTACAGCCCGCTCTCTTCGATCCAGCGCCATGGGATCGCGCCGAAGCTCAGGACCCAGTCGTTGAACTCGCGCAGCTCCATCGCGCCCGAGTCGACGTGGCGCTGCTTGAGGCGCATCAGCTCGAGCTTGCCGATCAGGTAGGCCATCGGCACGCCCGGCGCCGAGGTATACCAGTTGACGTCGCCGCGGGCGCGGGCGGCCGTGAACCCGACCTCGCGCTGCAGGAGGCGGCAGGCGTGCTCGTAGCCGACCGTGCCGGTGTGCAGGCCGACGTCGATCACGACGCGCCATGTCCGCCAGAGCTCGTCGTTGAGCTGGGTGAGGCGCAGGTAGGGATTTTCATCCGAGCCGAGGTCGGCCATCATCTGCTCGCACCACAGCGTCCAGCCCTCGTAATAGACCGCGTGGTGCGCCATGCGCCGCGCCAGGGACGGGTGCCGGTTCTGGCGGATGAACTGGAGGTGATGGCCCGGGTAGGCCTCGTGCGCGCAGGTCAGCTCGATGCCGAAATGCTGGGCGACCTCGGCCGCGCGGCTTTTGGCCGAACCCTCCAGCGAGCCCAGGTCATTGACCCAGAAGATGCCGGTCTGGTCGGGATCGAGCGCGCCGGGGCTGGAGTAGGCGGCCGTCGGGAACTGCTCGCGCATGAACGCGGGGACGGGGATGACCAGCAGGTTTTCGCCCCGCGGGAAATCGATCCAGCCGGCCTCGGCGAACCGGTCGCGGACGGCGTAGACCATCGACCGATACGCCTCGATCAGGCTGCCGGCGGGTTTCCACTCCTCGCGGGCCCGCTGCAGGATCTCGGCCGGCGTGCGGCGCGTGTCGAAGCGGCGAGCCTCGACGCGCATCGCCTCGTGGAGCTTTTCGGCGTGGCGGCGGGCGAACGAGGCCGCCTCGCGCGGCGACCAGTCGAGGCCGAGCCGCTCGCGCATGAGGCGCATGAGGCGCTCCTCGCCGATCGCGAAACTCCCCGCCTTGGCCGGCCGCAGCCGCCCCACGTGCGCCGCGTACGCCTCGGCGGCGTTCGCGGCGTCGTCGATCGCCTTCTTCAGCGCCGGGCGCCTGACGTTGGGCAGGACTTTCGAGAGCGGCTCCTCGACCGCCCGGAACATCGAGGCCACGGCCGGGGCGTTGCGGGCGGCCAGGCGCTGCCACAGCGGTTCGGGCCGGTGCACGCACGCGGCGGCTTCGTCGAGGTAGCGGGGGATTTTCCTGAAGCGCGAATAGAGCGCCTCGGCGACCGGCGCCAGGTTCCGGGCGTGGCGCGCCAGCAGGTGGTGGATCGATTCGGCCGCGGCGTTGATGTAAATCTGCGGATCGTTGCGCCAGCGGTCGAGCTCGACCAGCTGCATGCGCTCGAGCCGCAGGTTGGCCAGGAACGCGCGCCGGTCCAGAATCCCGCCCGCGCTGAAATCCTGAACCGGAAGGTCCTCGACGGCCGCCAGCGACGACTCGACCAGACGGATCTGCTGCTCGAGCTCGGTCATCCGCGCGTGGCCCACCTCGCCGTCGAACTCGTGGCGGCCGGCCACGGAGCCCTCGATGGGGAACCGGTTGAAGGTCTGATCGTAATAGCGCGCGGCGACATCGCGGAATTTCCGCTCGGTCGCGCTCGGGTGCAACAGGTGCTGATTCGGCTTGTGCATGGATGAACTTCCTTCCAGTGTCTGCCAATCCACTCTCTTCGCTCAGTAATCAAAATTATCATCTCGGGAGAAACAATGCGCAACACGTTTGACGGGACGGCGGGGAATTATGCGGAAATCCGGCCATAAAACGCTTGTCATTCCCCAAATTCTGGTGGGGCGTCATGCGTGTTCACCAACGGCACGACGCGCGGCATATGCGCTGAAAGCGCAAAAGAAAATAGCCTGGGGCAGAGCGAAGCGGCGCCCCAGGAAAAGTGCGTCGAGATAACAGGAGCTCTGAAGGAGCGAAAGAAACACTCGACCGATGATCGACTCTTTCGCGCCTTCAGCGCTCAACATAAAACATGAACGCCTGCCTGGGGCGACGCTTCGCTC
>JBDKRG010000049.1:0-64176 GCA_039683515.1 Candidatus Sumerlaeia bacterium
TGACAAAAGTTTTCCGGCAATCAGCACGATCCCAATGGTTATCAGTTTCAAGAGTCGGTGATTGGTTCGATTACGATTACGAGCACGAGCACGAGCACGAACGGAAAATTATCGTCAAGCGCTCTAAATCAGCGGGCGCGACTCAGAATTGCGGGTGAAGGGCGCGGACGATCCAGAAGCAGACCGCGGCGACGGCGGCCGAGAACGGGATCGTGATGACCCAGGCGCAGACGATCCGGCCGGCCACGCCCCACTTGATGCCGGAGAGGCTGGTGGTGGCGCCGACGCCGATGATCGCGCCGGTGATCGTGTGCGTCGTCGAGACCGGGATGCCGAAGTGCGTCGCCAGGAAGAGCGTCAGGGCGCCGCCGGTTTCGGCGCAGAACCCGCCGACCGGCTTGAGCTTGGTGATTTTCATCCCCATCGTCTTGACGATGCGCCAGCCGCCGAACGCGGTGCCGAGCGCCATCGCCGTCTGGCAGGCCATGATGATCGACAGGGTGCGCGGGTCCTTGAACGACAGCTGGGGTGTCGACTGGAAGACGCCCGCCGCGACGAGCAGGGCGACGATGACGCCCATCGTTTTCTGCGCGTCGTTGCCGCCGTGGCCGAGCGAATACATCGCCGCCGAGAACAGCTGGCCCTTGCGGAACACGTGGTCGATGTCGTAGGGACGCCAGCGGTGGAATATCCAGAAGACGGCCATCATGATGATGAACCCGATCACCAGGCCGATGATCGGGGCCAGGAAAATGAAGATGACCGTCGGCAGGACCTTGGTTTCCCACGCGATGATGCCGACGCCGTTGTAGGCCCAGGCCGCGCCGATCAGGCCGCCGATCAGGGCGTGCGAGGAACTGGTCGGCAGGCCCCAGACCCACGTCAGCAGATCCCAGATGACCGCGCCGATCAGCCCGGCGAGCACGACGTAGACGAACGCGGGCGTGCCGGCCTGGATGTTGACGATCTCCGAGATCGTGCCGGCCACCTTGGTCTTGTGGAAGAACAGGATCGCGATGAAATTAAAAAACGCCGCCCACAGGACGGCGATCCGCGGCGACAGGACGCGCGTCGAAACGACGGTGGCAATGGAATTGGCCGCGTCGTGAAAGCCGTTGATGACATCGAAGGCAAGCGCCACGACGATGGTGAAAACGACGATGCCCCAGGTGAAGTGGTCCATGATCAGGAAGCCTCGATCACGATTCCCTGGATGACGCTCGCCACGGATTCGCACCGGTCGGTCGCCTTCTCCAGCCGCTCGTAGATTTCCTTCCACTTCATGACGAGGACCGGCTTGTTCTCGTCCTCCTTGAACAGGCGCACGAGGGCCAGCCGCAGGATGGTGTCGCCCTCGTTCTCCATCTTGTAGATCTCGATGCAGTGGTTCTTGATGTCCTCGGCGTTCTTCATGTCGCGCAGGCCCTCGAGGGCCTTGGTCATCGCGGACGTGGCGCGCACGAGCACCTCGGCCAGTTCCTTGGCCTCGGGCCGGATCTCCTTGAGCTCGTAGAGGACCATGCGCGAGGCGCAGGAGTCGACGGTGTCGATCACGTCGTCGATGCGGTTGGCCAGGGTGTGGATGTCGGCGCGGTCGAAGGGCGTGATGAACGTCTTGTGCAGGGCGTCGGCGCAGTGGTGGTGCACCCGGTCGGCCTGCTTCTCGATTTCGCGGATGCGCAGCGCGCGCGCCTGGATGTCGGCCCCCTCGCTCGTCAGGGCCAGCAGCTCCAGGCAGGCCTCGTGGCTCAGGCTGCCCAGCTTCTCGAAATACTCGAAGAAACCCGCGTCATGTGGAAGAAATCTGCCGAAAAAGCCCATGGTTGTTCCACCCGCTCCATCGCTCGGACTGCGGCGAGATATCGCCGGTTGAATTCCAGCCCATTCCGAATAAATAGTCAAGGGCGGTCATTTTGGTGTATAGAGAAACCTTGATTCTTCATTCATTGAACCACGGAGACACGGAGGCACGGAGATGATTGAAAATAAGAGATGTCACTTTGGACTATCGCCCCAAGAGTCCGATGCCTAAAAAATCTGGTTTCTCCGTGTCTCCGTGTCTCCGTGGTTCAATGTTCGAATTGGATGAAGCCCATGCTCATGCTCGTAATCATAATCGATTTCGATCGTTTGGTTGTGCAGCCTTCATGTTCCACTGATCCACCACGATAAGGAGACTACCCATGAGACGGTTGTTAACAGGCATGCTGGCGTTGTCGGCCGTCGCCGTGCTCGCGGCGTGCAGCTTCGCGGTCAAGGGGCCGGCGGCCAAACCCGTCCAATTCGCCGGAATCATCCCCGCCCCGGCCAGGTTCGAAGCCGGCCAGGGGACGTTTGCGTTCGGGCGCGGGACGGCGATCGTGGTGCGGTCCGAGGCCGGCGCGGTTCCGGCCGGGTTCCTCAAGGAAGGGCTTAAGAAGCGCATCGGGCTCAATCTTGCGATCAAACAGACCGCCCCGGCTTCCGGCGCGGTCGTGCTGGAAACCTCGGCGTCGGCGTCGGTCAGCCCCGAAGGCTACGTGCTCGCCGTCGGGCCCGAAAAGGTCACGATCAGCGCGCCGGCCGAGGCCGGCCTGTTCTATGGGGTGCAGTCGCTGTTGCAAATGATCGACGCGCGGGGGGCGGCCCGGGGCAGGACGATCCCGTGCGCGCGGATCGAGGACCAGCCGCGGTTCGGATACCGCGGCCTCATGCTCGACGAATCGCGCCACTTCTTCGGCAAGGAAACGGTCAAGCAGTGCCTCGACCAGATGGCCTACCTCAAGCTCAACCGGTTCCACTGGCACCTGACCGACTCGGCCGGCTGGCGGATCGAGATCAAGAAATACCCGAAGCTGACCGAGATCGGCGGCATCGGCAACCACACCGAACCCGACGCGCCGGCCCGGTTCTACACGCAGGACGACATCAGGGAGATCGTCGCATACGCGCGCCTGCGCCAGATCACGATCATCCCGGAGATCGACATGCCCGGCCACGCCAGCGCGGCCACGCGCGCCTACCCCGAGTTCTCCGGCGGCGGCAGCCAGCGCTACCCGGGCTTCACGTTCAACCCCGGCAGCGAAAAGACGTATGGGTTCCTCGAGGACGTCCTGGGCGAGGTCGCCGCGCTCTTCCCCGGGCCGTACATCCACCTCGGCGGCGACGAGGTCTCGTTCGGCAACCAGCAGTGGGACACCGACCCGCAAATCGTCGGGTTCCGCCAGGAGCACGGGCTCAAGGACAAGGTCGAGCTGGAGCACTATTTCATCCGGCGCATGGCGGGGGCGATCGAGGGGCTCGGCAAGGTAACGATGGGCTGGGACGAGATCACGTCGTCGCAGGTGCCGCCCGACAAGTCAGTCCTGTTCTGGTGGCGCCACGACAAGCGGCTGCTTCTGCGCCGGGCGCTGCAGAAGGGCTACCGGGTCGTGCTTTGCCCGCGCGCCCCGCTGTATTTCGATTTCATCCAGCTCGAGGGGCAGCAGGTCGGGCGCCGGCCGATGTTCAACGACCTGGCGCGCGTCTACAACTTCCCGGACCCGATCATCAAGGACGTCGTGCCGGAGGGGACCGCGACGCAGATCCAGGGGGTCCAGGCGTGCGTGTGGACCGAGTCGATCGCCGGCGACAAGCGGCTCAAGTACATGACGTTCCCGCGGATCGCCGCGCTGGCCGAGGACGCCTGGACGCCGGCGGCCAACAAAAACTACGACGATTTCCTGGGGCGCGTGCGCGGATACCTCCGCGTGCTGGACCGGGAAAAGATCCATTATTTCGACGTCTTCGACCCGGCCCGGACGCCGGAGCCGCCCGCCCCGGAGCGCGCGGCGAAACCGCTGAGCTGATCGGCGGGAAAGACGCGGAAAAACAGCGGCGGGATCGTGGACATCCACGATCCCGCCTTTAATTTGGGGGCTTGTACAAAAAAAATGGAGCGGGAAACCGGACTCGAACCGGCGACATCCACCTTGGCAAGGTGGCGCTCTACCAACTGAGCTATTCCCGCTCTCGCCCTGGTCGCGCGCTCACCAGCGCACGCCAGAAACCCATATATAAGCAATCGGCGGGGGGGATGTCAAGGGGGTCGGGTAAACTTTTTTATCCACCCTTTTGCCCGGGCCATCCGCGCCCGCGCTCGCCGTCGGGAATCGGAAACTACGGGACGATCTGGTTGCCCTGCTCGTCGATGACCGTCAGCGCCTGGACGGGGCAGACGCGGCAGGCCTCGATGAGCCGCTCGCGCTCGGCGTCCGGGTCGGCCACAAACGAACAGATGCGCTCGCCGTCGAGCGCGAAGACGCCGGGAGCGACCTTGATGCAGTTGGCCGTCCCGATGCACTGGGCGCGGTCGATGCGGATGGCGAGGCCGCGGAATTGACGCTCAAACATGTCGGGGATCATTGGGTTTCGCCTTTTGACGACAAATACACGTTTTGGGGTGGATTTGGGAATAGCAAAATCCACATAGTCCACATATACTGCAAGTATGTGGAGGATGCGAAGATGCCACAAATGCATTTTTATGTTTCGGAGGAGTTAGCCAAGCGGTTGCGTGAAAATGCGCGCGCGCGGGGTCTGTCGGTTTCGCGTTACCTGGCGACGGTCGTCCGCCGTGAAGCGGGCGAGGGTTGGCCGAAAGGGTATTTCGACGAAGTCGCCGGCGGATGGCAGGGCAAACCGCTGCGCCGTTCTCCGCAGGGCGCGCCGGATGCGCGGGAGGAGCTGTAATGTATCTGCTCGACACCAACGCGTGCATCCGGTTCCTGAATAAAAGCTCGAAAAAACTTCTCGACCGGATTCGCAGTGAAGACCCGGCCAACATCGCCCTGTGCTCGATAACCAAAGCCGAACTGCTTTACGGCGCGCGGCACAGCATGAAAATTCCTGAAAACCTGAGGCTGCTCGAGCGCTTTTTTGCCCCCTTTGTGTCTTTTCCGTTCGATGATTTATGCGCCGATCATTACGCAACGATCCGCGCCGAGCTGGCCGCGCAAGGCAATCCGATCGGGCCGTATGACCTGCAAATCGCCGCCATCGCACGCACGCACGACCTCACCCTGGTGACGCACAACACCCGTGAATTTTCCCGGGTGATCGGGCTGAGATTGGAAGATTGGGAATAAACCCACTTTGCCAATCACATGCTGCCGGGATCGATTCGGCAAAATACTTTTGGCAACGGCTCCAACACGCGTGGGCGCGAAGAATACTGGCCCGATCGCGGCAATTCTCGTAATATCCATAACGATTGTTGCGGCAATTGGAATTTCCGGATTGCGGCAGGGGTTCACGGCGTGAATAATTACGTCCGCAAAGTGAAAAAGGCGTTCTGGCTGATCAACCTGTATCGGCTCGACCGTGCTTATCGCAGGTTTCTCAACACCAACCTGAACCAATGCGTTCGGCTCAATATCGAAGAAAATCCGGCCGCGGCGGCGATCGACCTCGTCAGCGTCACGTTCAATTGCATCCACACCGTGAGGCAGCAAATCCGGCTGACCCGCAAATACCTGGAAGATTCGTTTTGTTTAACCATCACGGATAACTCGACCGACCGAAAATGCCGCGAGGAAATCCGGCGGCTATGCGAGGCCGAGAAGATCGCCTACATCGGCCTGCCCCCGAACCCTTACCGCAAAACCAAGTGCAGCAATTCGCATGGCGCGGCGCTCGACTGGATATGGCGCAATTATCTTTCCGCGCGCCCGACCGCTCACTTCGGTTTCCTCGATCACGACATTTATCCGGTCCGCCGCACGAGCATCGTCAAAAACCTCTCCGGCCGCAAGGTGCATGGCGCGCTTCAGGTGCGCGAGCAGAGGTGGTACCTGTGGGCCGGATTCTGCTTCTTCGAGCGTCCGGCCGTGCAGGACGTCGAACTGAGCTTCCGGCCGATCGAGGACCTCGACACCGGCGGCCGCAACTTCCAGACGCTTTACTCGCGGCTGCAGCAATCGAATCTCATCTTTCCCGCCCAGCAGTACCATCAACTTCGCGACGGCGATCTGAAGCAGGCCGATCAATTCGAAACGCTCGGCGACTGGATCCACACCTTCAACGCCTCGCAGTGGATCGAAGTCGATGACGGCAAGGAAAAGCTCGTCGAGAAACTGCTGGCGAAATATTGATGGCCTGCCCGGCCGCGCGCGCTCGTGAATTTCGTGTTGATCTTTTTTGCCGCGTTTGCCGCCGACCCAGTTCCCCTGAAATCAAAATCCACCGTTTCGGGCCGAAGCGACACGTGTTGGCGTTAATCTCTCAGCGGGTTGGTCCTGGGGATGGGGGGGCGCTTGGGGTGCGCGGCGGCGCGGCGTTCGTTCCGGGCGCGCATCGCGCCGAGTTCGGCCGGGACCTTCGCGGCGTCGAGCGCGCCTTCCTTCTCGAGCGCCGGGGCGATGGCGGCCAGGATGTCCTGCGCGATGATCGAATGCTTCATGGCGTTGGGGTGGCCGTCGTCGATCATCAGGTCGGAGCTCTGGTAGCCGTGCGCCTTGACGAAATCGCGGACGTCCCGGAACGAATCGATCACCGGGATGCCGAGCCGGTTGCAGAGGGCGACGATCTTGTCGCAGTGCGGGTCGCGGTCCGGGCTGCCCTGCCCCCACTTGTAATGCTCCCAGCCGGTTTCGGCCGGCAGGACGAGCCGGACCGGAACGGCCGCCTTGTCGCAGGCGGCCTTGAGCCGCGTGTAGGCCTCGACCAGCCGGTCCCACCCGAGCAGCGGCAGGTATTCGGCGGGGACCTGGCCCGGGTCGAGCTCGAACGGCGCGCGCGGCGGCGTGTAGAGGTGGAACATCTCCTGGGCCAGGCCGCCCTCGTCCGGGGCGACGGGGCTCGTCAGCCGGCGCACGGTCGCGGCGAAATCGAGCAGGTAGAGCCGCCGCGTGTCGGTCAGGTAATTGCGGCGCGTCAGGAAGAGCGGCAGGATGTTGTCGTTGAGGCAGTACTGGATCGTCACGGCGGCCGGGCGCGGGCTGAGCTCGCGCGTCAGGAACGCCTCGACCTCCTGGACGCTGTTGTAGCCGGGGACGCCCATGTTGACGACGTCGATCGACTTGCCGGGGGCGGCCGCGGCGCGCAGGGCGTCGCCCAGCTGCGCCGCGTAGATTTCGTTCTGCTCGACGCCCCAGCCGAACGTGTGCGAGTCGCCGAGGAGGACGACCCGGACCGGTTCTTCGCCGGCGGTGGGTTTGACCGGTTCGGGGGCGCGGTAGCCGAGGCTGTTGATCGAGATTTCCGCGTTCTGGAGCAGGCCGCGCTGGCCGGGCTTGAGCCGGTAAACGATGAGCGGGTTGGGATCGGTCAGGATGATTTCGCCCATGCCGAGGACGCGCTTGGGGTCGGCGTTGAGCGCGGGGGAGACATGGTTCAGGTTGCCGCGCGTCTTGTAGGCCAGGGCCGCCCGCAGCGCGACCTCGACCGCCAGGCCCGCGACAAAAACCAGGATCGCCAGGATCATCAGCACAAACAGGGCCTTGCGGCCGGGGGAAACCGCGCGGCGCCCGCGGCGCGGCCGGGGCGGCGTCGGCGCGGCCGGCTCGCCGGGCTCTTTTTCCAAGAGGCCCTGGTCCTTGGCGGCGGCAAGGGCCTTGCCCAGCCAGTCTCGATACCACTCCAGGAACGAAATGCTCCCGGAGCCGGGCCGGGCGACGGGGCGGATGCCGGTGCCCTCGGCGCGGAAATCGGCCCAGATGTGGCCGGCTTCGGGACCGGTCACGACAAGCCAATGATACCGGGCGCACCCCATGTGCGAGATCGGGATCGCGCCGTCGAGCGGGACCAGGTATTTTTTGTCGAACGCCTCGACCTGGCGATCGTATTCGTCGGGGTCCTCATCCTGAAGCGCCGGATCGGGCTCGCCCGTGTGGTCGTTCCACGCCTCCGTAAACTGGAACGGGTGCGCGAGAACGCCGACGAACCCGTCCGTCTCGTTCCACGTCATGCCTTCCTCGAGCTCGTGGAACCCGAAAATGCCGTAGCCCGGGCCGGCCCCGGCGGCGCCGCACCGGATCAGGAATTGGCGGTAATCCTCGGGCAGCCGGATCGAGTGGTCGCGCTCAAAGGCGACGACATCGTCCTCGGCCAGCGGCGGGCGAAGCTTGAACCCATGCGTGCCCGCGCCGTGCACGGCCGGCTGCGCCCGCGCCAGATTCTCAAGGTCGGAGAGGATTTGTTCGTAGGGGTTCATGCGGTCGTCGCGCCCCAGTTTATATCAGCCCGGATTCAACGAACTTTCGCGGCAACATGATGTTCAGTTTTTGATAACCCGAGACGGCAAGCAATGCCTTATCGCCGACAACAACGATTTTTGCGCCACCGGCAACGGCGCACGCCATGAATTTATCATCATCGTGATCGGTACATACAGGCTGTTTTAGAGCGGGAGCATGAAAGATTTCGGCATGTGTCGATGACGACCTTCATTTCCGACCGCGCGCCCGGCGGATCGCGGCGTCGACGTCGGATTTTTTCATGCCCGCCTCGCGCGCCTGGCGCCGGCTCCGCTCGATCAGCCGGTCGAATTCGGCCATTTTGGGATTCTGGATCGTCCGCAGGATGACAACGTCGTCTTCGCCCACGACGACAAATTGCGCGCCGGGCTGGAGACCCAGCCGGTTGCGGACCTCCTCGGGAATGACCACCTGGCCCTTGGATGACATGCGCGTTGTGGCAATCGTTTGCATGGCGGCTTAACCCTCGTCTTACTGGTAAGACAACGATATGAAATCCATATGACCCATGACAAGATAATTGGGGCGGGATCGAAAATCTCCACAGATCATCGCGCCGTTGCGGAAAGACGTCGGAGCCAATCAGGCGGGAATTTTCGCGGCTTGATAGATTGCGGGGCGGAATGCGGGAGGCGGAATCGGTTTGCCTTCGGCTTTTGCCGCCTCGATCCAAGCCGTCTTTGCCTTCAAAACTTCACCCAGCGCCTGCTTCGGGGTCGTTCCAAAAGCCGAGCAATTGCGCAGATCCGGAATATCCGCGATATAACCGCCGTCTTCTTCGCTGTAGAAAATGTTAATGTGGTAGTCTTTCATTTCCGCTCTCCAAGTGAAATATTATATCTTTCCACCAATTGGAGCAATTGCCGGATTTGATACGGTTTTGCCTTGCCGCCCACATTTTGCATGTTTAGAAGCTCGGGGATATTTGGGTGCACAAATATATGATGGCTCCCGCCAATCCGCGATAGCGCGAACCCAAACGCCCGCGCAAGCGCACACGCTTCTTCGAACCCGAGATTTCCCGGCGAAGCCAGAGCCTTCTGGAGCAGCTTGCGTGGATTCAAGGCACGATCCTTTCTTTGAGGATCACCGCTTGTCTTTGAAGAAGAACGTCACGTTGACCACGAGCTGGTTGGTGTGGAGGCCCTCGTAGATCATCGGCAGCTTGCCGGTGTCGATCAGGGCGCGGCGGGCGGCCTGGTCCAGGTGCGTGTAGCCGGACGAACGCACGATCGTGATCGATTCGGGGCTGATCGTCCCGTCCTTGAGGATCGTGAACCGCACGTCGGTCGACACTTCCATCTCGATCGGCCGGTGGAAATTGGCCTCGATCATCGCCAGGACCTGGCGGAAATACGTCTGGCTGAGGCTGCCGCCCGAGCCGGTGCCGCCGACCACGCCCCCCGGCACGCCGCCGGGGACGCCTCCGGGCACGCCGCCCGGCATGCCGCCGGGGCCGCCGCCGATCGAGAGCTGGCCGGTGCTGGACTGCAGGCTGCCGGCGCCGCCGGGGCCGTTGCCGCCGGCCCCCGTCGGGCGCTGCGGCACGATGTCGGGCCGCCGGGGGGTCACCGCGCCGCCGGCGCCGGCCGGGCGCTGCGGCAGGATCGGGGCCGTGGGAATGTTCGGGCTGGCCTTGGCGACAACGACCGGCGTCGCGGCCGGCGTCGGCGTCGCCTCTTCGACAATCTGCTTGGCGATACTCTTGTTGACGACCTTCTTGGCCTTGATCGGCTGGGCCTTGATCATCGCCTTGGGCGTCGGCTTGGGGGTGGGCCGCGGGGTCGGCGTCGGCCGCGGCGTCGGCCTGGCCGTCGGCTGCGGGGTCGGCGTCGGGGTCGCGTTCTTATCGGGGCGGATGATTTCGGGCGTTCCCTCGGGCTCGGGCTCGGGGGTGGCCTCGGGGGCCGGCTCGGCCGTCGGCTCGGCGGTCGGCTCGGCCCGCGGCGGAACGGGCTCGGGGGTCGCGGCGGCCTCGGGGGTCGGCTCCGAACCGGGAGCGCCGCTGCCGGGAGGCGGAGGCGGGGGCGGAGGGCCGCCCAGCAGATCAACGACCTGCGTCTCGGGCGTCCGGTCGGGGGGCGGCACGATCACAAGGATCGCCATCACGACGACGGCCATCATGTGAACGCATATGGAAATGACGAGACTGCGGATCATCGACTCGGCCTGAATTTCACTTACTTGGGCTCGGTGATCAGCCCCACGCTCTTGATGCCCAGCCCCTTGACGCGGCCAAGGACCTGGGCGACGGTGTCGTACTTCGCGTCCTTGTCGGCCTCGATCACGACCGAGATCGACTCATACGTCGCCTGCTTTTTCTGGAGGGTCTCGGCAACCTGGTCGACCGTGAGGCGCTCCTCCTCGATGTAGATCGGGTCGGTCGAGAGGGCGTCGATCGCCTTGCCGATCGAGATCGTGATCGTGTTCTGCTGCGTGGAAATCGGGCCGGTCTTGACCGTGGGCAGATTCAGACTGATCCCGTTTTTAAGCATCGGGGCCATCAGCATGAACGCGATCAGCAGCACGAACGCCGTGTCGAGCAGGTTGGTCAGGTTCATTTCGGATTGCAGCGGAAGGCTGCGGCGGTGACGCAACATAGCTTAACCTCAGCGGACCGAAAGGGTGTTCGAATTCTGCTTGATGACCTGTTTCTGGATGATGTTGCTCAGTTCGAGGGCGAAGGCATCCATCCGGCCGGTCAGTTTGCGGACGTTATGCGTCAAGTAATTATACGTGACGTTCGCCGGGATGGCGCAGGTCAGGCCGCCGACGGTGCACAGCAGGGCGGTGGCGATGCCGGGGGCCAGCGAGGCGATCGCGGCGGAGCTGCCCGACAAGGCCTGGAACGAAACCATGATGCCCCAGACCGTGCCGAACAGGCCGATGAACGGGCAGACGGTGGTGGCGGTGGCGAGGATGGCGAGCTTGCTTTCGAGGTGGGCGAGCTCATGGGTGATCGTGCGCTCGAAGATGCGCTCGAGGCTGACCTTGGCCAGCTCGATGCGGGCCTCGGCGGCCAGCATGTAGTCGCCGCGATACCAGTCCTCGACCTCGAGCTCGAGGTAGCCCTCGCGCAGGATCTGGGCCAGCGGCGAGTCGGGGAAGTTGCTGCTGGCGCGGAACGCCTCCTCCAGGTCGCCGTTGCCCTGGTTGCAGATCTCGACGAACTGGTCGGTCTGGATCGTGGCCTGGCGGATGTGGAGGAACTTGTAGACGATCACCGTCCAGATGACGACCGAGAAGGCGGCCAGCAGGACGAGGCTGACCTTGCCGATGATGTCGGCGCTCGAGATCAGCGAGATGATGTCGACGCCGATCCACTGCTTGAGGTTGCTGGTCTCGGCCGTGGGATCGGCGCTCACGACGGGGTTGGCGAGAGCGGCCGTGCAACCGGCCAAGACCAATGAAATCAGCCCTATACGAAGCCACTGGCCCACGGGGCTGGTTGACGAACTCAGGGAAGGTCGTTGCATGGCATGCATCCTATTCGGCGGAGATCCCAAGATGATCGAGCAGAGCCTGGAATTCTTCCAGGTTTGCATAATAGACTTCGACACGGCCGGACGAGTTTGATTGCGGCTGGATATGAACTTTGAGGCCCAGGTGAAGGCTCAACTTTTCTTCCATCTGATGGGTCTGGGCGGTGGTGTCGGGCGCGGCGGCCGGGCGGGCCGGTTTGTCGCGCTCGCGGACGAGGCGCCTCACGCGCTTCTCGGCCTCGCGGACGCTCAGTCCCTTGCCCATGATTTCACGGGCCAAAGCCAACTGTAAAGGCTCTTCGGTGAGGGTCAGCAGGGCGCGGGCGTGGCCGGCCGAGATCCGCCCCTCCTCGACCCAACCGGTGACGGCGGCGGGGAGCCGGAGCAGCCGCATCGAGTTGGTCACCGCGACGCGGGACTTGCCGACGCGGTCGGCGACCTGGTCCTGCGTCAGGCCGAACTCGTCGATGAGGCGCTTGTAGGCGCGGGCCTCCTCGACCGGGTTCAGGTTCTCGCGCTGCAGGTTCTCGATCAGGGCAAGCTCGAGCATGTCCTGGTCGCTGTACTGGCGCACCCAGACCGGGACCTCGGTCAGGCCCGCGCGCTGGGCGGCGCGCCAACGCCGCTCACCGGCAACAATTTCGTATTCGGAGCCCGCCTTGCGGACGACGAGCGGCTGCAGGATCCCCTTTTCCTGGATCGAGGCGGTCAGCTCGTCCAGGGCCTCGTCCTGGAAGACCTCGCGGGGCTGGTACGGGTTGGGCCGCAACATCACGACCGGCAGGCTGTGGACGCCGTCCTGGGGGGGCGGCGGGGCGGTCGCCACGGCGGCTTCGGGGGGATCGGAGCCCAGCAGGGCGTCAAGCCCGCGCCCGAGCGCGCGTTTCTTCATCGCAGACATGGATAATCTCCCGTGTAAGTTCCAGGTATTGTTCGGAGCCGGTGGAGCGGGGGTCGTAATAGACGATGGGCTTGCCGAAACTGGGGGCCTCGCTCAGGCGGACCGAGCGGTTGATCATGGTTTTGAGCAGTTTTTCAGGGAAAGCGCGGCGAAGCTCCTCAAGAACCTGCTGGGCGAGGTTCGTGCGGCCGTCGAACATGGTCGTGACGATGCCGAGGAGCTTGAGGTCGGCCTGGTAGCGCTTCTGGATGCGCTGGATCATAAGCATCATGCGCGAGAGCCCCTCGAGGGCGAGGTATTCGGCCTGGACCGGGACCAGGACCCAATCGGCCGCCACGAGCGAGTTGATCGTGAGGACGCTGAGCGAGGGCGGGCAGTCGATCACGATGTAGTCGTAGATGTCGTCGAGGCGGGCGAGCGAGCGCTTCAAGGCGAATTCGCGCTCTTCCTGCTCGAGAAGCTCGATTTCGGCGCCGGCCAGGTCGATCGACGCCGGCAGGAGGGCGATATTCTTGAATTCCTGAAGAACGTGGGCCTTGGGCGGGTCGTCGGTGACCAGGGCCTCATAGGTGCTGGCCTCGAGGTTATTGGGGTCGACGCCGATGGCGCTCGTGGCATTGGCCTGGGGATCCATGTCGACCAGAAGCGTAAAATGCCCGAGGGCGCCCAGGGCGGCGGCGAGATTGACGGCCGTTGTGGTCTTCCCCACCCCACCCTTTTGGTTCGAAACCGTGATGATCTGAGGCATGCGGCCGCCTTCCTGCAGAATTGGGCCACTATACGGAAAACGGAGGCAAAATTCACGCGAAGAATAAGGGGTTGGGGGCACGAATTTAGGGGCCGTTCCACGTGAAACATCCGGGGACGCCCCAAAAGCAGTAAGATTTGCCGGATTTCGGCGCCGGGCGGAGGAATAACGCGAACACGGAGGCGAAACCGTTAAAACGGTTTCCGAGGAGAAGATCGATTAAAACCCCGCGATCAATCGCGGGGTTAGGGGCGGCGGCAAAAGTTTTACGGCAATAAAACACGTTCCAACTGGTTCTCAAGGGATGAGCCGGCGATTGGTTCGATTACGACGCACGAACGGAAAACTTTCGTCAAGTGCTCGAGTGCAGTCAAAAAATGTTGAATGAATGGCCGGCGGGGGCGCCGGCCCCACACCCAAGGCGGCTATTTGGTATCGAACCACTCGTCGCTATTTGGCGCCGAGCAGCTTGGCCAGGCCCTGGACACGGCGGTGGAGGTCGGGCTGGTTGGGGGCCTGGGCGAGGCTCTGCTGGTAGCGGCGCAGCGCCTCGGGGTAGTCGCGGGCCATGAACGCCAGGTCGCCGCGCAGACGCTCCGTGCCGCCGGAGACGCCGCGCGTTTTTTCGATCTTGTCGATCTGCTCCCGGGCGGCCTCGAGCTTGTTTTGGAAGACAAGCGCCGAGGCAAGGCCGTATTCGGCTTCGGGGAGCGGCTTGCCGGCAAGGCCGATCGCGCGGCGGAATGCCTTTTCGGCGCGGGCGGGGCGCTCGAGCTCCAGCTCGGTCTGGCCGAGGCCGATCCAGCCGGCGGGGTCGTTGGGGGCGACGCTGGTCATGCGCTGGAAATACGCCTCGGCGCGGCTGAACTGCCCCTGGCCGTACATATGCTGGCCCTGCAGGTAGACCGCGCCCGGGTTGCGCGGCTGGGTTTTGAGGACCGCCTCATAAAAAGGATCGGCCGTCACGCCGAACTGGCATCCCGACAGACATGCGGCAACGATCAACCATAAGCTCAGACGACTCATGCCCGCCCTCCTGGATATGTTCAAACGCAAAACTCAGGCCTCTTCGGCCTGGTCGGCCTGGCGCATCCGCGCCATCGGCCTGGAAGCCCAGATCGAAATCTCATAGAGAATGATAAGGGGAAACAGGGCCGCCAGCATACAGATCGCGTCGGCCGGGGTGATGATCATCGCGGCGATGGCCAGGACAACGTAGGCATGGCGCCGGTATTTAGTCAGCATGGGGGGCGTGACGAGCCCGACCCGGGCGGCCATGGCGACGATCAGCGGCAGCTCGAAGACCGCGCCGAACACAATCATCATGTTGGTCAGGAGCGAAAGGTAGTCGTCGATGTCGAACAGCGGCTCGAGCGAGGGGGGCTGGTAGGCCTGCATCGTGCGCATGAGCATGTCGACCATGACATAGCCGAACAACGCCCCGAGCGGGAAGAGGAAGATGGCCGCGGCCAGAAGCGGCCGCACGATCCGTTTTTCTTTCTGCCTGAGCCCCGGCATGATGAAAAGCCAGACCTGATACAGGATGATGGGGAGGGCCAGCAGGATCCCGACGACGAGGGAAACCCGGAAGGGGACCATGAAGGGGTCCAGGGGGCGGCGGAAGTAAACCCCTTGATTGGGGCGCTCGCCGAAGGGCACGGTCAAGGCCGCGGCACTGGTAAGGGGGTCGGCATCGAAGACAAAATCAAGGCGCCGCTGAGATAGTTTGTTGATATCAATGGGTTTATCGAGCTTCAGAGCGCCCGTCGGGCTGACATGGATGACGAGGGTGGCCTCGCGGCCGGGATCGCGTTCAAGCCGGCGAATCGGCTTGGTCAGAACATCCAGAACGGGGTTGGCGATAAAGAAGGCGAGGCAAACACAGACGACGACGGCGGCGACGCTGATCATCAGGCGAACGCGCAACTCGGCAAGATGCCCGACCAGGGACATCTCGCGTTCGTCGCGTTTGTCGTCGTCATCGCTCAGGGACATATGGGATCGATTGGGCTTCAGGATAAAAGAAAAAGACCGACGTTATGCGTTCTTGGTCTGATCGTCATCGACGTTCTTGGCCGGGGCGGCCGGTTGCGATTCGTTCTTGGGCGGCTCTTTCAGGGCATCCTGGAGGTCCTGGCCCACGTCGGCCAGGCCATCCTTGAGCTCGCGGACGGACTTGCCGATCGAGCGCGCCAGCTTCGGGAGATTGTTGGCCCCAAACAGGAGCAGAACGATCACGAGCAGAACGATCAATTCGGTCATTCCGATACGACCACCAAACATGGATCACCGATCCTTTTTTCAACGAGGTGAAAAGTTGGCGACCCGACCACATGGATTTCATGTGGAAAGATCCGGGCTTATGCTATCATGACGCCCACTGGCCGCAAAGCCAAATCCGGTAGGCACAGGGTTTCATCACTCAAAACACGGCGGTGTATATGGGCAAGAAAAACTATTCGCTCGGGATCGACGTGGGCGGCACGAAGATCCTGGCCGCGGTCCTCGACAACGACCAGAACGTCATCGGGCGCGCCAAAAAAAAGACCCGCGTCGAGGACGGGGTCGAGGCGGTGCTGGTGCGGATCGCCGAGACCGCCGACGAGGCCATGCTGGCCGCCGGCCTCGCCGCCGACCAGATGCGCACGGTCGGCATTTGCGTGCCGGGGCCGGCCGAGCCCGACACGGGGGTGATCATCGAGGCGCCCAACCTGGGCTGGCGGAACCTGAATATCATCGAATTTCTGAATAAAACCCTCAAGCGGCCGGCGTACCTGAGCAATGACGTGACGGCGGGGACGTGGGCCGAGTTCTCCATGGGGGCCGGGCGCGGCTCGAAAAACTGCCTCGGGGTGTTCGTCGGGACGGGGATCGGCGGCGGGCTTGTGTTCAACGGCGAATTGTACGAGGGCTCGGGGCGACAGGCGGGCGAGATCGGGCACATCTGCCTGAACCCGCACGGGCCGGTCTGCGGCTGCGGGCGGCACGGCTGCCTCGAGGCGTATGCGTCGCGCACGGCGATGACGCGCAACATCCGCGCGGCGATCGATCGCGGCCACGACTCGGCGATCCTCAAGGAAGTCGACCCGCGCGAGCGGCAGATCCGGTCGCGGCAACTCAAGCAGGCCTTTAGCCAGGGGGACAAGGTCGTGACCGACGTCGTGCGCGAGGCGGCGTATTTCCTCGGGATCGGCCTGGGATCGCTGGCCAACGTGCTCAACCCCGACTGCATCGTCCTGGGCGGCGGCGTGGTCGAGGCGTTCGGCGATCCTTATGTGAAGGCCGTGAATGCCTCGTTCAAGCGGTTCGCGTTCCAGTCGGTCTACGACAAGGTCAAGCTCGTGCAGGCGGCGCTGGGCGATGACGCGGGGGTCGTCGGCGCGGCGCTGCTGGCGCGCAAGCGGCACGCGCTGGTGACGGGGGACTGAGCACACAGGCGGACGGGCACGGACGAACACGGACCCACACGGACAAACACGGACGAAATACGTTCTTCCAACATGAAACCTGCGGGTTATTTTATTTCTTTTGCGCTGCCAGTCGCGGCGGGCGGGGTCGTGAAGCCATGAATGGCCACGCAAAAACGCGAAAGATCGCTCCAATGGCCGGCGAGGGCGCCGGCCCCACAGTGAAGCTGCTCGAATGGTTGGGCTCGTATGGGCTGGCGTGCGCGCTGCTGCTGGGGCTGTTCGCGCTCACGCTGGCCGGGACGCTCGAGCAGGGCGGCATCGGGCTGTACCGCGCGCAGCAAAAATACTTCGAGTCGCTGGTTGTATGGGCGGGGCCGGCGCCGGTTTTTCCGGGCGGGCTGACGCTCATGGCGCTGCTCGGGGTCAACCTGGTTGCGGGCGCGTTCGTTCGGCGGCGGACGGGCCTTGGATTGTATCTCGTCCATGGCGGCGTGCTGTTGCTTTTGGCGGGCGGGATGTTCTCGCGCCGGTTCGCGGACGAAGGCCGGGTGTTTTTGAGCCCGGGCGAAACGGCCGGCTCGTTCGAGAGCCGCGACGAGTGGGAAGTCGCCGTGAGCGACACCAGCCGGCCGGACCGCGATTTCGAATACATCATCGACCAAAAAGAATTCGTGAATTTGCCAGGCGGCGGGCGCTCGTTCCGCGACGCGGCCCTGCCGTTCGAGATCGGGCTTTCGCATTACATGGTCAACTGCGCGCCGCGCGAGACGCCCGGCGCGCGCGACCAGATCGATGCCTACACGCTCGCGGCGCTGCCGCCGGAAAAGGAAAACGAGCTGAACACGCCCGGGCTGCGCGTGACGGTGAGCGAAGCCGGCAATTCGAAGACGGCCGATCGGGAGACCGGCGTTCCCGGGGCCGTGCGCGAGGGATTCGTGTGGGGGCTCGAGCGCGGGCCGTGGGTCTTTGAGGCGCAGGGCAAGACGTGGTCGGTGGCGCTGCGGCGGCGGCAGTGGGCGCTGCCGTTCTCGCTCGGCCTGGCGCGGTTCGCGCACGAGACTCACCCCGGGACGAGCATCCCGAGCGCATACCAGAGCGACCTGGTCGTGACCGACGCGGGCGCGCGCACGCCGGCGACGATCCGGATGAACGAGCCGCTGCGATACCGCGGCTACACGTTCTTCCAGTCGTCGTACCTGGAGGATGCGGGGAAGACCACGACGGTGCTGGCGGTCGTGCGCAATCCGCTCGAGCGGCTGCCGCTGTGGGCGAGCGCGCTGATCACGATCGGATTGTTCCTGCATTTCGGCCGGAGGCTCTCGAGGCACCTGAAGCGAGTGTCGGCCGCCTGCCTCGCATGCTTATGGATCGGCAGCGTCCACGCGGCCGACCCGATCCTCACGCCGCGGAACGTGAAGGCGTTCGGCTCGCTGCCGATCCAGGACGGCGGGCGGGTCAAGCCGATCTCGACGTTCGCGCGGTTCAAGCTCATCCAATTCAGCGGGCGCTCGACGCTGGATGGTGAACCGGCCACGAGCTGGCTGATGCGCGTCGTGCTGAAACCGGAGACGGCGCTCGACGACAACATCTTCCTCATCGAAAACCCGCGCCTCATGCAGGCGCTCGGGCTGAGCGACGACAAGCGGCGCGCGCGATTCAGTTACGCCGAGCTGATGGGGCACCGGCAGGCGCTCATCGAGCAGGCCCAGGCGGCGTACGCGGCCGGCAGCCGCGACCTGGTTCAGCGCCAGGCGCTCGACCTGTTCCAGAACGTGATGGAGTTTCAGTCGCTGGCCACGGCGATGGAGTTCATGCTCGGGCCCGGCCGCGGCGAGAGCACGAGCCCGGGGCTGGCGATGATCCCGCCGGCCGACCCCGGGCGGCTCGAGTGGTGGACGCCGGAGGAAGTGACCTGGCGCTCCGAGCACGGCGAAACGCCGGCGGAGCCGGAGGTGGCGATCGCCAAAGGGCTGGCCGCGATCGAAAAGGCGATCGACAGCCCCGAGCGGTTCACGGCCGAGCTGGCGGCGCTGGCGCGCGAGGCTTCGGCGGCGGCGGCGCAGCGGGCCGACGCGCGCCGGCTCGGGCTCGAGGGGTTCTATTACCGCGCGGATTTCTTCGGCCGCGCACTGGCGATTTATGTTTTGGGGTTCGTGCTGGTCGCGCTCAGCTGGCTCACGCCGCGGCGCAAGCTCGCGTGGCGCGGCGGGGTGACGCTCACCGCGGCCGCCACGGCGCTGGTCATCGCCGGGATCGTGATCCGCTGCATCATCCGCGGGCGGCCGCCGGTCACGAACCTCTACGAAACGACGCTGTTCATCCCGGCCGCGGCGGCGGCGATCGCGCTCGGGGCCGAGTGGTTCGACCGGCGCCGGATCGCGGCGGGGCTCGGGGCGCTGCTGGGAGCCGCGGGGCTGTTCATCGCGAATCGATACGAGATCAAGGACGGCGCCGACACGATGGGGAGCCTCGTGGCGGTGCTCAATTCCAACTTCTGGCTCGCGACGCACGTGACGACGGTGACGCTCGGGTATTCGGCGGGGCTGCTGGCCGGCGCGCTCGGGCACATTTATATTTTTGCGGCGCTGATGCGCGGGAGGGGGAAGCCCGAGTTCCTGGCCGGGCTCGCGCGGATGACGTATGGGGTCGTGTGCTTCGCGCTGCTGTTCTCGCTGCTCGGGACGGTGCTGGGCGGCGTCTGGGCCAACGACAACTGGGGGCGGTTCTGGGGGTGGGACCCCAAGGAAAACGGCGCGCTGCTGATCGTGCTGTGGTGCCTCGCGATCGTCCATGCAAGGAAGGGCGGTTATATCAAGCAGACGGGGATCGCGCTGAGCGCCGTGGGGCTGGCGATGGTCGTGGTGTTCAGCTGGTGGGGGGTGAACCTGCTCGGGGTGGGGCTGCACAGCTACGGGTTCACGAGCGGGATTCTGGGATGGCTCGTTGGATATTGGGTCGTTGAGGCTGGGGTGATTGGGCTGGGGGCGATTCGATCTTTAACAACAAATGAAATTCAGCACACGGATGGTGACGGATCGAACGGATAAATACAGATTCATTCGGCACACGGATCAAACGGATTCAACGGATTTCAAAACAATCCCTCGCTCACGCTCGGGCTACTGCATGGAAAGCCAGCTGTCGATAGCCGCCCGCCACTTTTCGGGCCAGACCAGGTTCAGGACGGCCTGCATGTCGTCGGGGGGCATCGCGGTGAACTCGAGCGTCTTGCCGGTGGCGGGGTGATCGAATTTCAGGCGCGTGGCGTGGAGCATCTGGCGGCCGGGCCAGACGGCGCCGAGTTGCGGCCGAAGTTTCGGCGTGACGGCGGCGAGCGTGCGCGGCAGCGTCCAGCCGTAATCGGTGTCGGAGAGGATCGGCCGGCCGATCGATTCGAGATGGACGCGGATCTGGTGCGTGCGGCCGGTGTGGAGCGTCAGGCCCAGGAGCGCCAGGCCGCCGTCCTGAACGACCACGCGCCAGTCGGTCTGCGACGGCCGCCCCTGCCCCTCTTTCGTGACGCCGATTTTTTTGCGGTCGCTCGTGCGGCGGCCGAGCGGCTTGTCGATCGAGCCGCTGTCCTGATGCATCATGCCGATGACGATGCCCAGGTAGCGGCGGCTGACGGCGCGCTCGGCGATGGCGGCGGTCAGGGCCCGGTAGGCGAGCGTCGAGCGCGCGGCGACCATCAGGCCGCTCGTCTGGGCGTCGAGCCGGTGAACGATGCCCCAGCGCCCCTCGCCGCCGACGCCGGCCAGCGACGGGCCGCAGTGCGCCAGCAAGGCGTTGGCCAGCGTCCCGCCGTGATGGCCCGGGGCGGGGTGGACGACCATGCCGGCCGGCTTGTTGACGACGATGACGTGCTCGTCGTCGTAGAGGATTTCGAGCGGGATCGATTCGGGCTTGAGCCGTTCGGTGTCGGGGGCGGGGATGACGTAGATGATTTGGTCGCCGGCGCGGACCTTGTAGCGGGCGGGCTGGGCGGCGCCGTTGACGGCGATGTTGCCGGCCTCGAGGTCGTTCTGGATCTGGCTGCGGGTGCGATCCTGGACGTGATCGGTCAGCCAGCGGTCGAGGCGCGCGCCGGCGCCTTCCCCAACCTCGAGCTCCAGCCTTGCGGGTGAAGCGTGGAATGCGGAAATATCAGGCATGTTGTCAGAGGATTGATTGATGTCGTTCATGCAAGAGGGATGGTAAAACCAAAGGAAGGATTTTTCTTAGAAATCCGCATTCCACGCTTTCTTTCAATGCACTTGAGAAACTTTTACTCCTGTTCGTCGCCTTCGTCAAGGGGATCCCCGCCGCCGTAGTCCTCGCCGTCGTTGATCAGCTGGCGGAAGCTCTTGCCGGGCTTGAAGGTGGCAATGAGCTTGGGCGGGATGTGGATCCGGTCGCCGGTGCGCGGGTTGCGGCCGTTGCGGGCCTTCTTGTGCTTGACGTAAAAGGTGCCGAAGCCGACCAGCGAAATCTTCTCGCCGGACTTGAGCCCTTCCTTGATGGACGAAAGGAAGATCTCGAGCGCCTCGATCGCGTCCTTGCGACTCATACCCGTGGTCTGCGCGACTCGGTTGATGATTTCGGCCTTGGTCATGGCTGCTCCTCCTGATGGGCGTTGAGACGATGCAAAACCCAGCGCGGCGCTGATCCGGCCGGGTTCGTGAACGCAACCTGCTTACACTGCCTACGCCTCGCTATCCTGTGAGAAATCAGGTTTTTAGTCAAGCCCCGAATTGCGGCGGGGCCGGGGCGGTCACATCGGACTCTGGTTGGAGCCCCCCGGCGGCGGCAGCAGCGAGCTGGCCGGCTGCGCGCCGCCCATAAACGTCCGCTCCTCGGCGGGCGTGGCCGGGGAGGGTTCGGGGGCGTCCGGCTTGAGCGCCTCGCGCAGCTCCTTGAGCTCGCCGCTGGCCATCGTGATCAGCTTCATCCCCGTGAGCATGACGGTCAGGCTCAGGTGCGCGAGGACGATCGCGCCCACCCCCAGAATGAGGAGCGTCAGAAGGCGGGTGACGGGGTACTGCTGGTTCCTGTAAACGATTTCGAGCGCGTTGTTGCCGCCCAGGGCGCGCGCCCATTCGTCAAAGGCGCGGCTCAGCGCCGCCGGGCCGGTCAGCGCCGTGTAGATGCCGCTGAACACCTTGATGGCCATGAAGATGCCGACAAGCATGGCGACGACGCCGATGAGCGCGCCGAGAAGCCGGGTGCCGAGGACAATCATCGCCCAGACCGGGATCACCTTCTCGCCCAAGGGCTTCCGGCGGGTATCGTACTGGTTGCTGAAGTAATCCATCAAAACACCTCGGGCGCGGGATGAAATACGATCAGCGATTATCCATCGGGGTTGTTTGTTTGGCAAATGCCGAGTTTATCATTATCGGCCAAACGGGGCGGGGGCTAGAATCGGTCTGATGGCCATGCGCGAAGAAGATAAACATCCCTTGCCCGCAACCGGCGACCCCCCCAGTCCTCATTCCCGTCGGCGCCGGCGGCGGCGCGTGGCGGCCGGGATCGGGATCGGCTTGATCGTCGCGGCCGCGGCGGTTCTGGGCTGGCCGATGGACACGGAGAGGTATTTGAGGCCGGAGGCCTCGCCGGAGGTGGTCGACCGGGCCGGCCGCACGCTCGACGTCTTCCTGAGGGGCGACCAGCAGTGGTGCCTCGTGCGCGAGCTGGGCGGGTTCAGCCCGTGGGTCGTCAAGGCGACGGTCGCGGCCGAGGACCAGCGGTTTTACTCGCATCACGGGGTGGACCCGGTCGCGGTGGCGCGCGCCGTCGTCCAGAACGTGCGCGGGCGGCGGACCGTGAGCGGCGCCTCGACGCTCAGCATGCAGGTCATCAAGCTGACCGACGGGCCGGCGGGGTCGATCCTGGGCAAGATCGCGCAGGCGGTCTCGGCCGTGCGGCTCGAGCTGCGCGCGTCGAAGGACCAGATCCTCACGGCGTACCTCAACCGCGCGGCGTACGGGCTGAACCTGGTCGGTTGCGAGGCGGCCGCGCGGCGGTATTTTGGGAAGGCCTCGGCCGAGCTGACGCTGCCGGAGGCGGCGCTCATCGCGGGGCTGCCGCGCGCGCCGACGCACCTCATGCCGCTGGCGCACGCGAAGGAGGCCAAGGTCCGGCGCGACTGGGTGCTCGGGCGCATGCGCGAGGAAGGGATGATCGACGCGGACGAGCTGGCGCGCGCGGGGGAGATCTCGGTCGCGGCCGCGTGGCACGCGTTCCCGGCGCATGCGCCGCACCTGGCGTCGCGGATCCAGCCGGCCTCGGGCGCCGTGCGCACGACGCTCGACCTCGACATCCAGGCCGTGGCCGAGCGGCTCGTGGCGCGGCACGCCGAGACGCTCGGGCCGACGATCGGCGGCGGGGCGGCGATCGTCCTCGACGCGCGCGACGCCTCGGTGCTGGCGTGGGTCGGTGCGCCCGATTTTTTTAATCCGCGCGGCGGGCAGGTCGACTGCGCGCAGGCCGAGCGCGCGCCGGGCTCGACGCTCAAGCCGTTTATCTACGGCCTGGCGATCGAGCGCGGCAAGCTGTGGCCCAACGAGGCGCTGCTCGACGACACGCTCGATTATGGCCTGTATCAGCCGCGCAATTTCAGCGAGAGCCACCTGGGGCTCATGAGCGCGGACGAGGCGCTGCGGCTGTCGCTCAACGTGCCGGCGGTGATCGTCTTCGACCGGATCGGCGAGGACGCGACGCTCGATTTCCTCAGGCGGGCCGGGCTGGGGACGCTCACGCGGCCGGCCAAGGCCTACGGCCTGGGCCTGGCGCTCGGCAACTGCGAGGCGCGGCTCGACCAGCTCGCCGGGGCCTACTGCATGCTCGCCGCGCTGGGCCAGTGGCGGCCGGTCCACTGGACGGAGGGATCGGCGCCGGCCAAACGGCTGCTGTCGCGCGGCGTCTGCCTGGGCCTGTACCAGATCCTGCGCCAGCCGCTGCCGAAGGGATTCGAAAGCCAGTCGGTCGGCGAGGGGGACGCGCTGTCGCCGGTCTGCTGGAAGACCGGGACCTCGACCGGCCTGCGCGACGCGTGGACGTTCATGTTCAACCGGCAATACGTCGTCGGGGTGTGGGTCGGCAACCCCGAGGGGAAACCCTCGCCGGTGCTGGTCGGGGCGCACACGGCGCTGCCGCTGGCGGCGCGGATCTTCCGGGCGCTGCCGCGGCGGACCGACCCGCCGTGGCCGGATTTCAGCGGCGAGCTGCGCGAGGTCGAGGCGTGCGCGCTGAGCGGGCTGCCGGCGTCGGCGTGGTGCCCGCACAAGCGGCGCGACCTCGTCCCGCGCGAGCTGGCGCTGGGGCGCACGTGCGACGTGCACTGGCCCGGCGAGGGGGGGCGCGTCGTCGAGCGCTGGCCGGGCGCGGCGCGCGGGTGGGACCTCGCCGCGGTCCTTGCCCCCACGCCCTCGGTCCTCAGTCCCCAGTCCTCGTCGCTCAAGGAGCTGCGCATCCTCGAGCCGGCCATGGACGCCGAATACACGCTGACGGGCGAGGCGGGCGGCGACCGGCTGCGCGTCAAGGCGTCGCTCGACGAGCCGCTCCACTGGTTCGTCGACGACGGCTACCTGGGCGAGTCGACGCCGGACAAGCCGCTGACGCTCGAGCTCACGGAGGGAGAGCACAAGCTGGTGTGCTCGACGGCCGACGGGCGGGTCAGCGCGATCAAGTATAAGGTGACAAAACCTGAATAAGAAATTGAACCACGGAGACACGGAGTCACGGAGAATCTGGAAATTCGGAATTCAATCTTGATTCTTCTCCGTGACTCCGTGTCTCCGTGGTTCAATTCAACGGAACCTTTTTGCTGGTATCGGGTCTGTGGGAACAGGCAAACTGGTTGAGATTGCTCAAAAACCTGATCGGGAGCGTGCGCCATGAAGCTGCTCTATGCGTGTCTGATGCTGCTGACTCTGGCCGGGACAGCTCGGGCCGAGACGCCGCGGCAAATGCTCGAGCGCGCGGACAAGCTGCGCGCCGAGAAATCGTTCGCGATGGCGCGCAAGGTTTACGACGAGATCGCGGCGATGACGCCCGCGTCCGAGAAGGAGATTTTTGACGCGGCGCGCGTGTGGGGCGCCGACTGCCTGTGGCGCGAGCGGACGAGTCCAGAGCGAACCGAAGAGGCGAGCAAACGGCTCGAGGCGCTCGTCGCCGAGCTGCCCGACAATACGATCCACGCCGAGGCGGCCGAGTCGCTCGGCGACCTGCTCATGGAAAACCGGCCGTGGGAGAAGATCCAGCAGATCGTCGACGCATGGAGCGTTGCGCGCGACTTCTGGGGGAAGTCAACCGAGGCCGGCGCGGGCGCGCGGTACATCGCGCTGAATTTCAAGCTCGCCGAAATGCTGATCAACCGGATCACGCCGATCGAGCCGCGCCGGGGCGGAAGGATCCCGCCGCAGCCGCAGGAGCTCAGGACGCCCGCGTTCGAGACCGTGCGCGACGCGCTGCAAAACATCCTGCGCGTCACGAAAGAGCCGGCCGAGCGCGCGCACACGCTGCTGCTGATGGGGCAGGCCTGGCTGCGGCTTTCGAGTTTCACGGAGGACAAGGACGAGAAGGCGAAACAGCTCAAGGAGGCGGAGAATTACCTGCGCCAGGCGTGCGCCGTGAAGCCTGACAACGAGTGGACGGCGCAGGCGCTGTGGGATTTTGGCGACTGGCTCAATTCAAGCGGGCGGTACGTGGAGGCGGTCAAGACGTGGCAGGAGATCCTCGACCGGTTCCAGCC
The DNA here is from genome assembly GCA_039683515.1 of Candidatus Sumerlaeia bacterium. GTDB lineage: Bacteria > Sumerlaeota > Sumerlaeia > MVZB01 > MVZB01 > JAJFUE01. The sequence goes on from JBDKRG010000049.1 coordinate 25,486, forward strand.
CGGCAAAGTTCATTTTTATGACGCCGCCAAGCGCATGATCGAGGAGATGAAGCGGCCGACGCTCGACGTGAGGGTGGCCGAGGCGTTCGCGCCCGGCTCGTATATTCACGTGAATCTCGGTTACCGCAACCTGGCCGAGGCGAAGCTATATCTCAAGCGCGCCGACGCCGGCGATTACATTTCCAATTTCAAGGGTCGCGACGAGGAACAGGAAATGGCCGGCAAGGTCGTGCAGCAGCGCGCGGTCGAGGGGCTCGTCGACGAGGGCAAATACATCCCGCACACGCAGGAGATCTATCTCGACCCGCTCGAGCCGGCCGTCTACCAGGTGATCCTCATCTCGCCCAAGCTGGGCAAGCCGGTCGTGTCGCAGCCGTTCATCGTGAGCGCGCTCGCGGTGGCCGCGAAGATCGACGGCGCCAAGGGGGAATTGTTCGTGACCGACGCCGACAGCGGCGCGGCGGTTAAGGGCGCGGCGGTCGAATTTGTGCTGGGCGAGCGGACCGATGTCGTCGAGGTTGTACTGTGGCACCGCGTGCGCGGCAAGACGGACGCGAACGGGCGCGCCACGCTTGCCCTGCCGGAAATCAACCCGAAGCATTCGGTGTCGAGTTTCGCGTTCGCTCGGCGCGGCGGGGAAGTGGCGATCGCGCAAAGCGGTTATGTCTGGCGCGGCCGGCGGCACGCCCGGGAGGACGGCATCCGGCTCTATGCCTACACCGACCGGCCGGCCTACCGGCCCGGCGAGGAGATCAACTGGAAGGCGATCGTGCGGCGCGACTCGGGCGAGGATTTTTCGATCCCCGACGCGGCGTCGTATACCGCGATCATCCGCGACGAGCGCGGCGCGGTCGTGCACACGGGGGTTTACAAGCCGGGCGAGTTCGGCACGCTGAGCGGCAAGCTGACGCTCGACCGGACGGCGGCGCTCGGGATCCTGCGCATCGAGCTGCTCGATGAAAAACAAAAAGGGTTCCGCGGGTCGGCGGCGCTCTGCCGGCTCGAGGAATACAAGCTGCCCGAATACAAGGTGGCCGTCGAGCCGGGGGCGGGGCCGTACCGGATGGGGTCGGCGGTGCCGTTCTCGATCAAGGCCGAATACTACTTCGGCGGGCCGGTCGCCGGCGCAAGCGCGGAGGTGGTCGTCTACCGCGCGCCGTTCTGGCGGAACTGGGGGCCGATCGTGCCGTACGAGTGGCTCTACGATGGCGAAGAACGCGGTTGGGGAGTCGGAAGATGGCCGCGCTACGCGCCCGAAGAAGTCGTGATGCAGAAGAAGGTCACGCTCGACGCCGACGGCAAGGCCGACGTCGAGATCGGGGCCTTGAGCGAGGAAGAGGTCAAGGCCGCGCGCGACAATGAATACTGGGGCTACACGTATCGCGTCGAGGCGCGCGTGACCGATCTTTCGCGGCGCGAGGTGAGCGCGTCGGGGACGGTCAAGGTCGGCCTGACGGCGTTCGCGGCGTATCTGAATCCGGAGCGATACCTGTACCTGCCCGGCGACAAGGTCAAAATCAATTTGAGAACGCTCGACCCGAACAACAAGCCGGTCGCGGCCGAGGGGACGGCGACGATTTACAAGCGCGAGTGGGTCCCTGGGAACGCCAAAAAAGATGCCGATCGGGAGATCGGCGATCCCAGGGGAAAATACAAGGACACGGAGTTGTTCAAGAAGCCGGCGGTGACGGGGGCCGACGGCGAGGCGGTCATCGATTTCCAGCCCGATCGCGATGGGTTCTATTTGGTCAAATACACGGCGCTCGACGCGTTCGAGCAAAATATCGAAGGCGAGACGACGGTGTTCGTCGCGGGCAAGAACACGACCGCGCTCGGCTACCGCTCGGGGGGGGCGGAGATCATCATCGACCGCTCGACGTACGAGCAGGGGGAGACGATCCAGGCGCTCGTCGTGACGAGGCGGCCGGGGGTCGCGGTCTGGTTTGGCGTCGAGGGGACGGGGATCCTCAGCCAGCAGGTCGTCAAGATGAAGGGGACGGCGCAGCTCGTGCCGATCAAGGTCGAGGCGGCGTTCACGCCCAACGTGTATCTCACGAGCGTGGCGATGCACGACTACTCGGCGTTCCGCGACATCAAGATGGTGCGCGTGCCGCCGGTAAACGAGCTGCTCGACGTCAAAGTCATTTCGGACAAGGCCGAATACCGGCCGGGCGAGACGGCGAACGTGCGCGTCGAGGCGCGCGACCACAACGGCAAGCCGGTGCGCGCCGAACTGAGCCTGGGCGTCGCCGACGCGGCCGTGTGGGCGATCCAGAGCGACCTCGCGCAGGACATCCGCAAGTTCTTCTGGGGGCGGACGCGGCCGCTTCAGGTCCAGACGGCGTCGAGCCCGGAGCAGTACGGAACCGAATTCTGGAAACCCAAAAAGGACGATCCGGGCAAGTTCGAACGCGTCCTGCGCGAGGAGATCCCGGAGCAGGAGGGGTATCAGGAAAGATATCGAGAGAGAAGAGTGATGAGCCGCGGGGATGGGGCATTTTTCTTTGAAGCGCAAACTCGGGGATCAACCAAGGGAGCGATGTCGCTTGCGGCGGCGCCGTCGGCGTGGGCTCCGACACAGGGTTTGGGCCAGGATAGGCTGCAACCGGCCGAGCCGCGGGTGAGGACCAACTTCGGCTCGACGGCATACTGGATGGCGAGCGTCGTGACGGATCAAGACGGCAACGCGAGCGCGTCGTTCACGATGCCCGACAGCCTCACGTCATGGCGGGCCGCGAGCGTGGCGATCACGAAGACGACGCAGGTCGGCCAGGCCACTCACGAGGTCAAGACCAACAAGCCGATTATGGTCCGGCCGCAGGCGCCGAGGTTCTTCGTGCAGGGCGACACGGTGACGCTCTCGGCGATCGTCACGAACAACACGAGCGCGACGCAAATGGTTCAGGTGAGGATCGACACAAGAGGCCTGAACCTGGACGTCATTGGTGGTGGCGGTCGTAAAGCGTATATGAATCCTGCCTGGAGACAAGCTATCACGAGTCCGGTTGTGGTGCGATTACCCCAAGTATTGATCGCGGTCCCGGCCAACAATCAGCGCCGCGTCGACTGGACCGTGACGGCGCTTACGACCGGCACGGCGACAATCAAAATGACCGCGCTGGCCGACGTCGATTCGGACGCGGCGGAGAAGACCTACCCGGTGCTCGAATACGGCATCGAGCAGTTTATCGCCAAGGCGACGTCGTTCCGCGACAAACCTGGGAACGTCACTCTCCCGAGTGGCTCCTCCAGAAAAGATGCCGATCGGGAGATCGGCGTTCCCGGGGAGACGAGCCGCACTCTCACTCTCAGTATCCCAGCCGAGCGGCGCGAGGGGTCCGAGGCGCTCACGATCTGGATCGAGCCGACGCTGGCGCGGGCGATGGTGAACGCGCTGCCATACCTGGCCGGCTACCCGTACGGCTGCACCGAACAGACGCTGTCGCGGTTCGTGCCGGCGGTGATCACGGCCAAGGTCCTTCAGCAGCTGCAAATCGAAAACAAGGACCTCGAAAAGAAGCTGCCCAAGATGATCAAGGCCGGCCTCGACCGGCTCTACGACTTCCAGCACGCGGACGGCGGCTGGGGGTGGTGGAAGGAAGGCAGCAGCGATCCGTACATGACGGCCTACGTCGTGCAGGGCCTGGCGCAGGCGCTCGAGGCCGACGTGAGCGTGAAGAAGGATGTTTTAAGGCGCGCGGCAAATTACCTGTCGCGGAACCTGGTCAAATACGAGGAGTCGGAAGATACCGCGGCGTGGATGCTGTATGCGCTGGCGACGGTCAAGGGGTTGGCCGGCGAAGACGCGCTGACGGCCGCGGCGCACGAAAAGCTCTGGCCGCGGCGCGAGAAGCTGAACCCCTACACGCGGGCGCTGTTTGCGCTGGCGTGCCAGATGAGCGGCCGCGGCGAACGGGCCAAGACGCTCGCGCGCAACATGATGAACGGCCTCAACGAGGACAAGCAGAACGGCACGGCGAGCTGGGGCGAGACCGGCTTCTGGTGGCGCTGGAGCGACGGCTCGATCGAGGCGACCGCGTTCAGCATGCGCGCGCTGCTGGCGATCGAGCCCGACAGCCCGGTCGTCGACGAGGCGATGACGTGGCTCGTGCGCAACCGCCGCGGGAGCCGCTGGGAATCGACCAAGGACACCGCGATCGTCATTCGGGCGCTGGCCGATTACATCCAGGCCAGGGGCGAGGACAAGCCCGACTGGTCGGCCGACGTGGTCGTGAACGGAAAAGTCATCGATACGCTCAAGGCGACGCCGCAGACGGTCTTCTCGTTCGAAGGGAAGGTGACCGTGCCGGCGGGGATTCTCAAGAGCGGCGACAATACGGTGACGATCGTGCGGAAGGGAACCGGCGCGCTGTATGCGTCGGCGTGGCTCACGTATTTCACGCGCGAGGAACGGATCAAGTCGGCGGGCAACGAGGTCTTTGCCGAACGCAAATACTTCAGGACCGAGATGAAGCCGACGCCGTCGGGGGTCTACACGCAGGTCAGGACCGAGCTCAAGGAAGGGGACGTTTTGAAGTCGGGCGAGCGGGTCGAGGTCGAGTTGAGCCTCGAGGCCAAGAACAACTACGAATACGTGGTGATCGAGGATCTCAAGGCGGCCGGGACGGAAGCGGTTCAGCTCCAGAGCGGTGGGATGGGGACCGGGACGATCTGGGGGCACCAGGAGATGCGCGACGAGAAGACCGCGTTTTTCATCGACTCGATGCCGCAGGGGAAGCACACGATCAAGTATGAACTGAGGGCCGAGGTGCCGGGGGTGTTCCACGCGATGCCGTGCCTGGTGCATGCGATGTATGTGCCGGAGATCCGGGCCAACAGCACCAATGCGGTGATCAAGATCGAGTGAAAAGGTCTGCATGGGGTGCAAGTGAGTGAATAAGTCCGGGTGTCCCCATCTTAATTAACTCTTGGTTGTGAGCAGTTGTGGATGAAAGGGGCTGGCACACAGCTGGCTATGAAGCACGAAACCCAATTAAAATTAGTGGGTTGACCCGGTTTGGAAGTTATTCACAGGCTTGTGATTGATTGTGGATAAGTCCCTTTGAAGCGGTGGATAAATCTTTTTTAAAGGCCTTGATTTTGAGTCTGAAATGTTGATTTTTTAAGATTTGTAAAAAGGAACGGTTATATCGTCAAGGAGAGGGGCTTTTGAGGCCCGAACTGTGAATAAGTTTGCAGCGAGGGGATCCTGAGAATTTCTCCCATTCCACCGTAAAAATGCGTCAGCCGGGGATGTTTTGATCGAATGATTTTATCCACAGCCATCCACATTTTCCCCAGCCGGGGATGGGGGTTTTCTGGATGTTTAGATCAGATTTATCCCGACCTGTGGATCGATCGGGGATCCTTGAACTTTTTAATCATAGGGACAAGAGGTTGAAATTATTTGCGTTAAGTATGAAATCCACAGTATTCACACCATGATGATGATGATGAATTCAAAATACCCTTTCTTTTAATCATCATCTTCATCGCGCCCCTCGCTTCGCTCGGGGGGTGTTTGATTCAATTTCATCGTCGTCCAATACCAACAGACTCTTTCAAAAATCTCGATCAGGCCTGTAGAGGAAAACCGTTAAAACGGTTTCCGAGAGAAGGTTGCTAAAAACCCCGCGATGAATCGCGGGGTTAGAAGGATGGGTCATTCAAAAGAGGGAGCACAGGGACGGCGTTTGGCCTGGGGATCTCATCTTTTTTCAAGAGGCTCCCGATACATAAAGCAATCGGCCCCGGAAAAGGGGCTTTGGGATCAAGCATGCGGATTGCGGCATACACCACCATCCTGCTTCTCGCCGGCTCGAGCGCCATGGCGGAACCGGCCCCGTTGCGGACGCTCGACAGCGCCCAATCGACGTCATGGTCGCTGACTTGTAAGCGCGAAGCACAGGAAACAACCGGAAGCACCGGGCGAGCGGCGGTCCTCAAGGTCACGGCGGCGGCCACGGCCAGCGGCGCGATCATCCACTGGAAGGCTCCGGCCGGCGACTGGATGACGCTCGCGCTCCGGCCCGTCGGCGACAACACGTGGGCAAGCCGGATCGAGTTGGGGACGGAGGATGGGACGCATCAGCTCCAGTGCATGATCCTGGGCGCGGAAACCGGCGACGGCGACAGCCACATCCTGGCCCGCGCGTACCAACTGGCCCTTCCCTCGTTCAAGATGGACGAAACCGGCGGCGACGAGGTGTGGAGCCATGGGCGTTCGCCCAAGACCGAGCTTTTGAAACCGACGCCGCTGGCGGCGATGGCGATCCGGAATCCGACCGCGCCTGCCAAGGCGAAGGCCGGGTTTTCGCCGATCCTGGCGGCCATGATCGTGTTCGGGCTCAACCTGGTCTTCGCGTTTGCGGCCGGGCTCGCACTGACGTGGCACCGCCGGCGGAAGGCCCACCGCGAGACCCCGTTCATGCACGAGGTTCACGGGCGGCTCGCCGAAGCCGGGATGATCGCCGCGGAAACCTGCGCGCCAGTCCCGCTGGAGACGGCGCCGGAGGTCGAGAAGCAGGAAGAGGCCGAGGCGAAGCAGGACGTGGTCGAGGACCTCGCGGTCGGCGCCGTGATGGAATCGATGGATCAGGCCATCAGCGAGGCGAAAGAGGAAAAGCCCGTCGAGGCTCCCGATGAAGGGGTCGAAATCCGGACGGCCCAGGCCGACGATCTCGACCCCAAGCTCGACATGAACGATTTGAGTTTCTAGATGCCCAGTCCAAGGTGAGGTTTCATGGGTCCGCTGGTTTTTGCCCTGGTTTTTGTCATCGTGGAAGGTCTGGCCCTGTTTTTTCTGGGGTGTTTCGGCTATGCGCGGCTGAGGACGCGCCTGGAGGAGGTGGAGCCCCACGCCCCGAGCAACGCGGCGATGGGGGAAGCCGTCACCCAGTTGATCGACGCCCACCATTGGCTCCTGGACCAGCGCGCCAGGACGGGCGCCGACCCGGAAGGCCAGGCCCGGACCTATAAGGCGATCACCGCGTTGCGCGAGTTCGCCGGCCGCCTGGCCGCGGGCGAGCGGATCTCGCCGGCCCACTGCCGGCAGATGGTGCAGCTGTGCTGCGAGATGGCCCGCTCGAGCCGGGAAGAGGCCCCCGAACCGCCGGCGGGCGCCGAAGCCGAACCGGTTGCCGAAACGAGCCCCGAGCCGCCGGCCGAAACCGCCGAGGTTGCGGGCGAGGTTCCGGCCGAGGCGGCGCCGGCCCAGGCCCCACCGCAAAATTAACAGCCTTATCCCCCGTCCAATCGGTTGCGCATCGCGTGCGGAAATTTGTATACTGGCACCGCATGCATGTGGCGGGCCCGCGTGTTCGCGGGCGGAGCCGGGAGCTTTGCGCGAGGATCCATGAAGCAGGATTTCGTCACCACCAACATCGAACCGCCGCACGGGTTCATGAACCTGAACATCGCCGAGTTGTGGCACAACCGCGAACTTCTGTATTTCCTCTGCTGGCGCGACATCAAGGTCAAGTACAAGCAGACGGCGCTGGGGTTCATGTGGGCCATCATCGTGCCGCTGGTCAACATGGTGATTTTCGGGACGATTTTCGGGCGCGTCGGCGGCCTGCCGACCAACGGCCTGAACCCGTATCTTTCGTATCTCGCCGTTCTGGTGCCGTGGAACTACTTCGCGACGTCGCTCGTCATGACCAGCCTGAGCATGGTCAAGGACGCGCCGATGCTGACGAAGATTTATTTCCCCCGCCTGTATTCGCCGCTCAACCCGTCCTTCTCCAACCTGGTCGACCTGGCGATCGGTTTTTCGATCCTGCTGGTCGTGACGGCGATCAACGGGATCGTCCCGGCGGCGACGTCGCTGCTGCTGCCGCTGTTCGTGATCTGGATGATGCTCGTCGGCGTCGGCATCGGGTCGTTCCTCTCGGCGCTCAACGTGCGCTACCGCGACGTCAGCCACATGGTGCCGTTCCTCGTGCAGATCTGGATGTACATGACGGTGCTGACCAGCTTCAGCGGGCTTCCGGAGCGCTGGGGGGCGTGGCGGTTTTTGTACGGGATCAACCCGATGGTCGGCGCGGTCGAGGGGTTCCGCTGGGCGCTGCTGAACCACCACATGGTCAAGGAGGTGGGCGGCCAGGTCGTGCCGGTCCTGCCGGCGCATGACCTGATGATGCTGATGGCGGCCGGCCTGCCGGCGATGATCGGGATGCTGGCGCTGGGGCTTTATTACTTCAAACGCACGGAAAGGATTTTTGCCGACGTGGTGTAAGGGCCGCGGCGGACGAGCAGCATGAGTCGGGACGCGATCATCGAAATCGAGGGATTGGGCAAGCGCTACAGGCTCGGCGAGTCGGTGGACATGACGCGCAATTTCCGCGAGACGCTCATGTCGCTGCCGGGGTATTTCAAGCGCAAGGCGGCCGAGAAGCTGGCCCGGGCCCGCGCGGCCGAGGGCGGCGCCGGCGCCGGCGGGGCGGCGGCCGAAAACGGCGAGAGCCCCGCCTACCTGTGGGCGCTGCGCGACATCAACCTGAACATCGCCGAGGGGGACGTCGTCGGCATCATCGGGCGCAACGGCGCCGGCAAGTCGACGATGCTCAAGATCCTCTCGCGCATCACGCAGCCGACGACCGGCCGGGCGAAAATTCACGGGCGGCTGTCGGCGCTGCTGGAGGTCGGCACCGGCTTCCACCCCGAGCTGACCGGGCGCGAAAACATCTTCCTCAACGGCGCGATCCTCGGCATGCGCAAGGCCGAGATCGAGCGCAAGTTCGACGAGATCGTCGCCTTCGCCGAGACGGAAAAGTTTTTGGACACGCCGGTGAAAAGGTATTCGAGCGGCATGCGCGTGCGGCTGGCGTTCGCGGTGGCCGCGCACCTGGAGCCCGAGGTGCTGGTCGTGGACGAGGTGATCGCCGTCGGCGACTTCGAGTTCCAGAACAAAAGCGTGCGGCGCATGCAGCAGCTCGCGCAGGAAGGGCGCACGGTCCTGTTCGTGAGCCACAACCTGGCGATCCTGCGCCACTTCTGCCGGACCGGCGTCCTGCTCGAAAAGGGGCGCATCGTCCATACGGGCCCGATCGACGACACGATCGACCATTACCTGGCGCGCTCGCACGTGGCGCAGCACCACGACATCGACCTGAGGAAGCCGCTCGACAACCGCTCGGCGGGCTCGCCGCCGTTCTTCACCGCGTTCCGGGTGTTCGGCAACGGGCGGCCGAGCACGATCTCGACAATGGGCGGCTCGCTCGACTTCGAGCTGGACTACGACTACCCGCGGCCGGTCGACGGGCTTCGCGTCAACATCATCGTCCGCGACATCAACGAGCAGGTCGTCGTGCAGTTTTCCCCCTCGCAGCAGTGCCCGGAAAAGCTGGTCGGCTCGCCGACGCGCGGCACGATCAGGTGCCGCGTGCCGTGGCTGAACCTGATCGCGGGGACGTACCGCGTCGAGATCAACGCCGGCGACAACGAGAAGGACATCGACCGCATCCCGGAAGTCTGCGAGATCACGCTGGCCGAGCACGACGTGTTCGGCACCGGCAAGGCCCTGTCGCGCATCCACGGGATGGTCTACCTGCCGTGCGAGTGGCAAACTTCCTGGGAAAAATCGGCGGCGCCGAGCGCCAGGTAGCCGCTCTTTGAGACGCTGGAAGAGGGAGAATGCAGCCTGCCCCCACAGTATCGGTGCTGACGAGCGTTTATAACGGCGAGCGCTGGATCGGCGAGACGATCGACGGCATCCTGGGGCAGACGTTCGGGGACTTCGAGTACATCATCGTCGACGACGGCTCGACCGACGCCACGCCGCGGATCCTGGCCGAGCGCGCCGCGGGCGACGCGCGCATTTCGATCCTGACCAACGAAAAAAACATGGGGATCACGCCGACGCACAACCGCGGCGTGGCGGCCGCCCGCGGCGAGTTCATCGCCCGGCAGGACGCCGACGACATCAGCCTGCCGACGCGCCTCGAGAAACAGGTCGCGTGGCTGCGCGAGCGCCCCGACATCGTTTGCGTCACGTCGCTGATCCGCATCGTCGACGAGGCGGGCCGGCACGCCGGGAGCTGGCCCGACGACCTCGAGGCGCTCGATCCCGAATCGATCGCGCGGCTGCTGCCGGCGTGCAACTGCCTGGCGCATTCGACGAGCATGCTGCGCGCCGACGTGCTCAAGCGGTTTCGTTACAACGAGGGGATCAAGGTCTCCGAGGATTACGACCTGTGGCTGCGGCTGGCGGCGGCGGGGCTCAAGATGGACAAGATCCCCGAGGTGCTCGTCCATTACCGCGCGAGCGGCGGCTCGATGAGCGCGCTGCACATCCGGAACAAGCCCGCGCTCAACGACCTCAAGTTCAAGTGGGATTACCTGAGGCGCGCCGGGCGGTTCGGCGCGTTCGAGCGGCGCGTGGCGATGGAAATGGTTCGCTCGGCGCACCGCTGCGTCTACCAGTCGTTCAAGCCCTACCGCGACCTGCGCCGAATCGTCCCGTATATCCGTGAAAACGCGAGCGCCGCGCGGCGGCCGCCGCGCGTGTGGGAAGGAAGCGCCGCGGAGGGCAAGCCCTCGCTCATGCTGGTGTTTCCCTCGCTCGGGATGGGCGGCGCCGAGCGGGTCATGCTCAACCTGGCGCGCGGGCTGAGCCCGATTTTCAACCTGCACGCGGTCGTCACGCGCGGCGGCGGCGAAGTCTGGGACGAACTGTTCAAGCCGTACTGCGCCTCGATCACGCAGCCGGCCGAGGGGACCGTCCCGCTTTCGAGGCGGGCCGTACGCGGGTATTTCGACGCCGCCGCCGAGGGCCGGCGCATCGAGGGCGTGATCGTGACCAACGCCGTGCTGGCGTATTACTGGCTGGCCGACCGGCGGAGGGCCGGCCGGCCGCTGCCGGCCATCGACATCCAGCACACGGTCGGGGCCGAGACGCACGGCGCGCAGCTGCTGTGGGCGGCGCGGCTCCTCGACAAGCGGGTGTGCATCAGCCAGGCGCTCGTCGATCACGTGCGCGGGGTTTACGCCGCGCACGGCATGGCCGAGTACGCGGACCGGCTTTGCCTCGTGCGCAACGGGATCGACCTGGACCGCTACCGGCGCGACGCCGCGAGCGCGATGCCGCTTCCGGCCGGAATCGAATTGGGCGAGAACGAGCGCGCCGTGGTGTGGGCCGGCCGGTTCTCGGCCGAAAAAGACCCGCTCCTGATGATCGAAGCGGCGGCCGAATTCCGGCGCCGGGGGGGCAAGGGGGTTCGGTTCGTGATGGCGGGCGACGGCCCGCTGCTGAGCCTGGCGCGCCGGGTCGCCGGCCAAATGGGCGTGGCCGACATCGTTTCGTTCCCCGGGTTCCTGGGCGACGAGGCGATGCGCGGGCTCCTCGGGCACGCGTGGCTGCTGGCGATCACCTCGATCTACGAGGGCGTGCCGCTCGTCGCGCAGGAAGCCCTGGCGATGGACGTGCCCGTGATCTCGACGGCCGTCGGCGCGCTCGACGAGCTGGTCGAGGACGGCCGCGCCGGAATCCTTTTGCCCGCGACGAAGGCGTTTGCGGCCGAGGCCGCCGCGCGGATGCTGCGCCTGATGGATGAGCCCGGCGCATACGCCGCGATGGCCGCCGCCGCCCGGCCGTCGCTCGAGGGCAAATACGATCTTCAAACCATGTTCGCCGGCTACCGCTCCGTGTGCGAAGGGCTGGTCGGGGGCGGGGCGCGATGACGGGCGCGGCCGAACCCCTGATGAGCGTCGTGATCTGCACGCGCAACCGCGCGCAGTACCTGGCGTGGGCGCTCGAGTCGCTGATGCGGCAGACGCTCGACCCCAAATGGTTCGAGATCATCGTCGTCGACAACGCCTCGACCGACGAGACGGCCGGCGTGGTTCGCGCGGCCGCGCCCGAGGGCCGGATCCGCTACGTGATGGAGCCCGTGCTCGGGCTGTCATCGGCGCGCAACCGGGGGTGGCGCGAGGCGCGGGGGCGCTGGGTCGGCTACCTCGACGACGACGCCAAGCCGGTTGAAACCTGGCTCGAAGTCGCGCGCCGCATCATCGCCGAACGCGCGCCCGAGATTTTCGGCGGCCCGTTCCTGCCGTTCTACGACCTGCCCAAGCCCGACTGGTTCAAGGACGAGTACGGCTCGCGGGTGCTGTCGGACGCCGCGCGCGAGCTGGACGTCTACGAGACGCTCAGCGGGAGCAATTTCTTCATCCTGCGCGGACTGCTCGAGAAGCATGGCGGGTTCAAGTCCGAGTTCGGCATGACCGGCAACAAGATCGCCTACGGCGAAGAGAGCGAGCTGCAGATCCGGATCCGGCAGGCCGACCCGTCGGTGCGGTCGTTCTACGATCCGGGGCTTTTGATTTATCACCTGGTGCGCGTCGGGAAGATCCGGCTGGCGTGGTTCTTCGAGACGGCGGTGGCCACGGCGCGCGACACGGTGGGGATCCTGATGCAGTTCCAGCCCGTCCCCCCGCTGCCGCATCTGGCGTGGACGATGGCGAAGGCGGTCGTCAAGGCGGGGCTGATTGTGCTCGCGCTCCCCTTCCGCAGCCGCCGCGAGTTCCCGCATTACCAGAATTACCTGATCGACCGGCTGACGAACCCGCTGCGGCGGATCGTCGGGACGCATTACCAGATCAAGCGCCTCCTGACGCGTTCCGGGCGCTCGGCCGGCCGCTGACAGAAACCGGCGCCGGCGAGACCGAAAAATATTTTTCCTTCCCAGCAAGTATTTGCATTTGGGCCCACGTGAATTGATAATTGTGCGCCGGGGCAATTTGCAACGTGGACCATTGAGAGTTGTTGTGCCAAAATGGGCCGCTAATTTTGGGGGTGATGGATGGATTTGGCTGCAACCCAATCGGTGGACGTATCGGTTGTCATTCCGGTCAACAACGAGGTGGAGAATATCGAGCCGCTGGTCGAAGACCTGCTCGACGTTCTCGGCCAGGCCGGCAAGTCGTTCGAGATCCTGTTCGTCGACGACGGCTCGGGCGACGGCACGCCCGACCTGATCGGGCAGCTTCGCGCGTCCAACCCCGCGATCCGGATGATTCAATTCGACGCCAACTACGGCAAGACGGCCGCGCTCAAGGCCGGGTTCGCCGCCGCCCGCGGCGAGATCCTGATCATCATGGACGGCGACCGCCAGAACGATCCGGTCGACATCCCGCGCTTTTTGGAAGAGATGGAAAACAACGACATCGTGTGCGGGATGCGGCGCAAGCGGCTCGACTCGAAATGGCGGCTGATCCAGTCGCGCATCGCCAACCGGATCCGCGACGCGATCACCGGCGACGGCGTCGGCGACAGCGGCTGCGGCTACCAGGCCCTGCGCCGCGCCTGCCTGAAGGACATCAAGCTCTACGAGGGGATGCACCGGTTCCTGCCGTGCCTGTTTCAGCTCGAGGGCTACCGGTTCGCGCAGATCCCGGTCAGGCATCACCCGCGCATCGCCGGCAGGAGCAAATACCCGTTCTGGAGCCGGTTGCGCCGGGCGCTCGTCGACCTGCTCGCCGTGCGCTGGATGATCAAGCGCACGATCCGCTACAACATCGTGGATGAATAGCCCGCCATGGCATCGCCGACCACCGAAACCATTCAGCGCGCGCCGGCGCGGCCGCGGATCCAGTATTCGACGCTGGCGCTGGGGCTCGTCCTGGTCTTGCTTCTGTATCTGCACTTCCTGCACAACGGCTACCGCTGTTTCCGGACCGACCACCTGACGCACATCCCGCTGTTCTACAAGATGACCGAGCCGGGCCTGTTCCCGCGCGACTGGTACATGCTCACCAGCGCGCCGATCGAGCTGCGCCGGTTCCACCTGCTGCTCCTGCAGCTGGGGGACCGGCTGTTCGGGATGCCGGTCGGGATCCTGGTCAGCTACTGCGCGATCATCCTGGGGACGCTTGCGGCGTGGTTGGCGATTTCGCGCAGGCTGTTCGCGAGCGTCGCGCCGGGACTCGTCGCGATTTTCATGGCGATCATGGTGCACGACATGGAGATCGGTTCGAATCACCTCATCGAGGGGAGCCTGATCCCGCGCGCCGAGGCGGCGCTGTTCGCGTGGTGGGGGATTTACTTCCTGCTCGGCTCGCGGCGGCGCGACTGGCCGGGCGGGCTCGCGGCGGGGCTGCTGATGGCGTTGGCCGGTTACTTCCAGCCGGCGATCGGGGCGCAGTTCGGGCTGGCGATCCTGCTGTGGATGATGATCGATCCGCAGCGGCGCGACTGGGCGCGGATCGTGACGTTCCTCGCCGCGCTCATCCTGCCCCAGGCCGGCAAATTGCTGAGCGTGGCGGGCGGCGTGCTGAAGGAAGCCAGCGCGCTCACCGACGCCGAGCAGATCCGGCTGTTTGCCTACATCCGCCACCCGCATCACATGATCCCGCATTTCTGGGGGGACGAGTTCGCGCTGCTGGCCGGGCTGCTGCTCGTGTTCGCCGGCGTGTGGTGGGCGCGCCGGGGCGCGTGCGCCGCGACGCGGTCGCTGGCCAGGCTCGCCGGGGTGATCGTCGCGCTGCTGGCGGCGATGACGCTGTTCATCGAGGTGTGGCCGGTCAAGGCCATCGTTCTGTTCCAGCCGTTCCGGCTCGCGGTGCTGCTTTACCCGGTCCTCTTCCTCGTGCTGGGGCGGCACGTCGCCGACCTCGCCGCCGCGGGCGGCTACGCGAACCGGGCGCGGGCGATGCTGCTGATGTGCGCGCCGCAGGGTTGGGCGCTGATGATCCCCGCGGGCGCGGTCGAGTTCTTCGCGACCGGCCACGACGCGCACGGGCGGCGGCTCGACTGGAAATGGACACTTGGCCTGCTCGGCGCGGCCTGCGCGGTGGCGATCGCGCTGAACCATGACTTCGACGAGGCCGTCGTCTGGATCCTGCTCGCGCCGGCGCTCGTGATGCTGGCGGAGAAATGGCGCCTGGCCGAGCGGCCGGCGATCGTCTACGGCGCGCTGGGGTCGGCCGTGGCGCTCGGCGCGATGGCGATCTCGGCGTTTTTCTGGCTGCCGCTCGACCGCTGGATCGGCGACGACGCCAGCCCGAACCGCCGCCGGGCGGCCGCCCTGGCGTTCAAGTACCAGTTCAAGCCGATCCCGATCGCGGCGATCGAGCGGATCGGGGCATGGGCCGGCGCGCACACCGAGCCCGACGCGCTGTTCATCGTCCCGCCGGCGCGCGAGCCCGAAGGGTTCCGCATCTGGTCGAAACGCTCGGTCTGGTTCAACATCAAGTTTTTCCCGTTCCGCGCCGGCGCGCTCGAGGAATGGCGCAACCGCTACCTGGCGGTGCGCGGCATCCCCGACGCCACCGACCCGGCGCGCGCCGCGGACGTCGAGCGGGCGCTCAACGACGTCGGCGGCGACACCATCCAGAAAGATTACGCGGCGCTGACGGCCGATCAGATCGTGGCGCTCGGGCGACGGATCGTCGCGTCGAAGCTGGAAGGGCCCGGCCCGCTGTACATCGTGACGCCGACCGCGTACCGGAGCCCCGCGCTGGAGCTGCTGTATCAGGACGCCGACCGCTCGCGGACGAGGCTCGACCGCAACCGCAATTACCTGTACCGGATCCATTTGAATTAGATGGACCGCATGGACGAGATGGACGCAATGGAAGTTGTGCCGGACATGCCCTCACCGATCGCAGAAATCCAGCTCCCGGCATGGAGCCTTTCGCTTGCGCCGGGCGAGTGGGTCGCGGTGGTCGGGGGGGAAGGCGCGGGCAAAACGAAGTTGCTGCGCCGGATCGCCGGGCTCGAGCCGGCCGGCGCGGGCGAGATCGTCGTCGCCGGGCGCGACGTCGGCGGCCTCGCGCCGCGCGAGCGCGGGATCGCGCTGGTGCATGCGAATCAGGTTCTGTATCCGCACCTGACGGTCTACGGCAACATCGCGTTCGGGCTCAAGCTCGCCAAGCTGCCGCGGCCGGAGATCGACCGGCGCGTGCGCGAGTCGGCGCGGACGCTGGGGCTGGCCGGCCTGCTCGACCGCAACCCGCACGGCCTGACGCCGGCGCTGCGGCCGCTGGTCGCGATCGGCCGCGCGCTGGCACGCAAGCCCGATTTATTGTTGCTGGACGAGCCGCTCGGCAGCCTCGAAGGCGCGACCCGTTCCGAGCTCTTCGCGCTCTTAAAAAATCTTCGCGGCCCGTTAAACATCGGCGTTCTCTACGCCTCGCGCCATCAGGATGAGGCTGAACAACTCAGCCAACGCGTTGTCACAATAGACAACGGGCGGCTGCTGTGAATAAATCAGCATGGGGGCGGGTGATGAACACGCAAGGAGCCGCCAGATGCACAAGCTGATCTATATCATGGTTTTCGCTTTGAGTGTGGGCTGTGGCCAGGCGACGAATTCGTCAAATCAAGATTCCCACACCGCAACACCCACCCCGACTCCCGCGGAAACAGAGAGTCCGGCCGTGACGGGCGACACGGCGACATCGACCATGGAGAGCAGTGACAGTCTGGTCATCACGCCGCTGGTCGGCGTCGGCGCAATTAAGTTCGGCATGAGCACGGATCAAGTGATCGAGGTGCTCGGCCAACCGGAACGCATGACGGTGCCCATGCATTTGGAATACATGTCGAAGGGCATTGCGATCATGGCTCCGGGCGATTCGCCCGATACCTATGCGGTCTCGGGGCTGATGTTCAGCGATTTGTTCATTCCCGAAAGCTCGCCCGACAAGGTGTGCAAATATAAAACCGCGGACGGGATTGGGACGGGCTCGACGCTCGAGGATCTGCAAAAAGCGTTCGGAAAACCGTCACGGGTCCAAAAAGTTGGGCCGCGCCTGCAGGTGGATTATGAGGCAATCGGCGCGTCGTTCATGCTTGAGAAGAACCGTGTGATCCACATGTCATTTATGGGCACGCGCCGCAAATAGCCCGCTTTGGCTCGAAGCGAATGGAAAACAAAAGAGATGAATCCGGAGCGCTCGTGAAACAATTGCAACCAGATCTATTCAACAACGATGAGACCAGCGTCGAGTCGGAGAAGCAAGCCCCGCGGATGGTTTCGCGCAAGTCGCACATCGAGCTGGTTCACGGCGATTTCCTGGAGCTTGCGAAGGAGCGCGTCGCGGGCGGCTCGATCGACGTCGTCGTGACCTCGCCCCCCTACAACATCGGGATCGACTACTCGACCTACCAGGACGACATGCCGCGCGCCGAGTACCTGGAGTGGACCGACCGGTGGGCCGCCGAGGCGGCGCGTTGCCTGGCCGAAAAGGGGTCGCTGTTTCTGAACGTCGGCGTTCGGCCCAAGGAGCCGTGGGGGGCGTGGGAAGTGGCGCAGGTGTTTCGTAAACACCTCGAGCTCCAGAACGTCATCCACTGGATCAAGTCGATCGCCATCGACAAGCGCGACGTCGGCAACTACCCGGGCATCACGCAGGACGTCTCGGTCGGCCACTACAAGCCGATCAACAGCGACCGCTACGTCAACGACCAGCACGAATACATCTTTCATTTCACGCACACGGGCGAGGTCGTGCTCGACCGGCTCGCCATCGGCGCGCCGTACCAGGACACGAGCAACGTCCGCCGCTGGAAGAGCGCCGGCGGCGGCCTGCACTGCCGCGGCAACACGTGGTTCCTGCCGTACCCGACGATCAAGAACAGATCCAAGGACCGGCCGCATCCGGCCAGCTTCCCGCCGGCGCTGCCGGAAAGATGCCTGAGATTGCACGGCCTCGTCGGGATCCGCCGCGTGATGGACCCGTTCCTGGGGCTCGGCACGACGGCGGTCGCCTGCGCGCGGCTGGGCCTGGACGCCATCGGCTTCGAGCTGGACGACGCCTACCTCAAAGAAGCCCGAACCCGGCTCGAGCAGGAAGGGTGCGAGGTGAAGTGATTGCGGGATGAAATCAAATTCGATGATTGGTTCGATGACGATTTCAGCCTTGCCAAGGCTTCGGCTGACAAGACGAGCACGACGCACGAGTATGGGGACTGACATCCATCTTGCGGTCGGGCCGGGTAAACCGGTATAACAGAGTATCTCTCGCTGAGGGGTATGGACCATGTCCATCGCCGACGAAATCGAGAAACTGAACAACCTGAAGAACAGCGGCGCGATTTCGGACGAGGAATTCCAGGAAGCCAAGCGCAAGCTCCTCCAGCGCGACCCGACGGCCGGCGAGATCTTTGACAAGGCCGTCGGCGCGGTAGATGAGAAGATGTGGGCCATGATGATCCACCTGGGCCTGCTTTGCGGTTACTTTCTCCCGCTGCTGGGGCTCATCGTGCCGATCCTCATCTGGCAAATCAAAAAGGGCGACTCCGCGTTTATCGACGCCAATGGCAAGGTGGTCGCCAACTGGATCCTGACCGCGCTGATCCTGGGCGCCTTGTTTTTCATCCTCAAATTTATTCTGATCGGTTTTCCTCTCATGATCGTCCTCCTGGTCGTGACGGTGATCTATGCGATCATCGGCGGAATCAAGGCCTACAATGGAGAAATCTGGCCGTATCCCGGATCGTTCAAATTCTTTCACTGAGTTCGAATTGCATTGCAAGGATCGAAAAGAATGTCTGTTTCCCGTTTCGTTTCAGTTTGTTTCGCGTGCGTGCTGGTCGCGGGGGCGGTTTGCGCCTGCGGCGGCAACAAGCACACGATCGAGGTCGACCAGCGCTACTCGATGAACATCGTCAAGACGCCGTATTGGTTCCCCGACGAGGAAACCCCGCTGCTGCCGGTCGAGAAGGACGTGTTCGACCGCTACGGCAAGCCCCAGTTCATGCGGCTGTGGTGGCGCGACGACGGCACGTTCATCACCTCGTCCGACCTGGCCGGCAAGGACCAGGAAATAATCGGCCAGGACATGAACAACATGAAGAAGTCCTGGATCTACCCGAAGCTGAACAAGGAAGTCGTCTTCAGCGCCGATCACCAGAGCCAGACCGAGCAGCCGATCAGCGAAGCGCTCGACCTGATCTGCAAGTACGGCGACCCGTCCAAGAACCGGCCGGTGGAGGTCGAGGGGCACACGCGCGAGACGTGGATCTGGCTGGAACACGGGAAAAAGGCGCTGATCGAGGATGGGCGCGTTTTGAAAGTCAGCAATTTCAGCGTCGGCACCGGCACCGGCACGATCATCTCAAAGTAAGGGTTGCAAGGCTGCAAGCACATGTTGGAATCAACGATCGACTGCACCGATTCGGAATGTTCCCAGCGCCAGGATCTGGAGCGCATCCTGATCCCGCGCGCGGATATCGCCCGCCGGGTGGCGGAACTCGGCAAACAGATCACGGCTGATTACCAGGGGCGCGAGCTCGTCCTGATCTGCATCCTCAAGGGCGGGCTGCCGTTCACGGCCGACCTGATGCGGGCGATCGACCTGCCCGTGTCGCTCGAGGTCGTCGGCGCGTCGGCCTACAAGGGCGGGACGTCGGCGGCGGCCCGGCTCCGCATCACCAAGGACGTCGACCACGACATGGCCGGCCGCCACGTGCTGCTGGTCGAGGACGTCTACGACACCGGCAAGACGCTCGCGGTGATGCACGAGCTGCTGGGCCTGCACCAGCCGGCGAGCCTCGAGATCTGCTCGCTGCTGCGCAAGGACAAGCCGCGCGCGCAGGAACTGCCGATCCGCTACGTCGGGTTCGACGTCGAGGACGTGTTCGTCGTCGGCTACGGGCTCGATTACAAGGAACGCTACCGCAACCTCCCCTGCATCGGCGTCCTGAAGAGCGAAATCTACAAGGAATAAAATTCTAAATTCGAATATCGAAATCCGAATCGCAAGGCACGCATATTTAAAACCCCGCGGCGAGCGCGGGGTTTTTTTATGGTGGCAATGGTTGTCCTGGTTTAAGTTTGAGTAGTTTTTGAATTTCCGCACACAACGGTGACGATGGAACCTTTCGGCCAGAACTTTCTCGAGGAGCAGGCGTGGGGGCGGTTCCCGAAATCGCGGCGGCGGCGGCGGATGGCGCTGCGCTCGTTGCTGACCTGCACGCTCCTCTACGTCGGCCTGCTGGCGATGGTCGCCACGATTTTCACGGTCATCTCGCTTAAGACTCAGGGACGCGTCGACGACGCGCTGCCGGGGATATTGACGTATTTCAGTTTCTTCGTGGGGGCGTGGTTTTGCGCCGTGGCCCCGTTTCAGGTGGAAAACCGGTTCAGCAATGCCCGCCAGTTGCTGGCGAACCAGCACGACTACCGGCTGGCCGGGATGACGGGCCGCGGCATGTTGAGAGGGATCGCCGCGCCGCAGCTGGCGGGGGCGAAGCTGTTCGCCGTGGTTCATTTGGTAATCGTCTCGGGCTTTTTGGCATACGTATCGGAGAATGTGAATAACGTGCCGCGCCGGCTGGCGATGATCGTTATCGGGATTCCCGTTGTCATTTTGATCGCGTCGGTATTCGACGTGTTCGTCGGGACGCGGTTCAACCTGGCGCAGTGGCGGTATCCGGGCCGAGGGTTTCGTTCGCTGAAAACCGCGTGCTTCGTCTTTTCCAGTCCGTTCACGGTGATGGTGTGCTGCCCGTTTTTGTTCAGGTTTTCCAGCCAATCCACGATTGAAACGCTGCTGTTCGTGGAGATTGCATTGCTTGTGATTCGCTGGCGGTGGGCCGCGGCCGAGTGGCGCAGGGCCGAGCGGTGGCTCGACGGCGACGAGGGCGCGCAACCGGCGGCGATCGGTCCGATCAAGGCACAGGTTAAAGCCGGATGAGGGAATGACGAGTTTTCCTTCGGATTTTGAATTTGTTTCGGATTTCGGGATTGGATATTAGGATTTGTTGAAATGGTGACTCGGCCGAACATTCTCGCGCTTCAGGCCTGGGGGCGGCGACCGAAATCGCCGCGGCGCAGGCGGCGGGCGCTGGCCGTGCTGTATGCGAAGGCCGGCGTCTACATCGCGCTGCTTGCGGTGATCGCCGTGGGGTTTGTCGCCTTGAATATCCATTCCCCCCAGAACATCGACCGCGGGCTTTTGGTCACCGAGTTCTTCGCGAGCTGGTGGCTGGGGGTGTTCATCTCGGCGATGGCGCCGTTTCGGATCGGCGACCGCTCCGGCAGCGCGCGGGCCTTGCAGGCCAATGGCCATGATTACTATCTGGCCGGGATCAAGGGCGGCGACGTGCTGACGGGCCTGGCCGCGCCGCAGCTGGCCGGGATCAGGCTGTTTGCGTGGACGTTCCTGGCGGTCGTGTGGCTGATGTTCCTGACGGTGGAGGCCACCGAAGGCGTGGGCAAGGAGTTCGAGCTGTTTTTCTTGCTGTCGTTCGCGGCGGCGATGTTCAATCTGCTGGCCGGGACGCGGTTCGCGCTGGCGCTGTGGGCGCTCTACCCGGGGCGCGGCCAGAGGATGCTGCTCACGGCGGCGATGGTGTTTTCGAGCCCGATGACGATCGTGAGCTTGTGCCCGCCGCTGATTTACACCGATTATTTCATGGGCAACTTCGCGCCGCTGTTCGTGACGGAGGCCGTCCTGCTCATCCTCCGCTTCGTGGTGTTCCTGGCGATGTGGACGCGGGCCGCGAACACGCTCGACGGACGAAACCGTTGAAAACGACTCCGGAGAAATGCAAGCTTCAATACCCCGCGTTGAAACGCGGGGCGAATGAGATTGGCTGTCAATCGGGAGCGGCGGAAAATCTCGCTGACCCTTATCACCACCACGCTCAATGAGGCCGCGACGGTCGACGAACTGGTCGCCGCCGTGCGCGCGCAGACGAGGCAGCCCGACGAGTGGATCGTCGCCGATGGGGGCTCGGGCGACGGGACGGCCGAGCGGCTGCGCGCCTCCGGCGCGTGCACGGTGATCGAGCTGCCGAATGCGAATATTTCGACCGGCCGGAACCGCGCGATTCGGGAGGCGGCGGGCGAGATCGTCGCGGTGATCGACGCCGGCTGCCGGCCCGCGCCGCGGTGGCTCGAGCGGCTCGTTGAGCCGATCGAGGCCGGCCGGGCCGAGATCTGCGCCGGCCCGACGCGGCCGATGATTGAAAAGCCGTTCGACGCCGCGCAGTGGGTGTTGCTCGACCAGTTCGTCACGGCCGGCGGGCCGCGCAAACCGGCGCTGTCAAGCCGGTCGCTTGCGTTCCGGCGCGAGGCGTGGGCCGACTGCCCATACCCCGAGTGGCTGCCGATCGGCGAGGACCGCTGGTTGATCGACGAGTGGCGCCGCCGCGGGCGCAGGTTTGAGATCCTCCCCGACGACCCAGCCGCCTCGGTCTTCTGGCGGATGCGGCCGACCGTCGGCGCGTTTCTGCGCCAGCATTTCCGATACATGCGCGGCGACGGCCGGGCCGGGCTGAGGACGGCGACCAATCTGGCTCGCGCCGGGTTTTATGTAGTTCTTTTCATCCTTTTTTTATTGGGTAAGGGCGGGGCCGCCGCGGGGCTGGCGCTGTGGTCGGCTTACTGGATTCTGACCGCCATGGCGCGCATGTCGCTGGTGTGCACTGAAAGGGGGGTGTTTTTTTCATTACAGACACTATTTTGGCTGCTGCCGGGCCTGTTGACGATGGATTTAGCCAAGCTAATCGGCTATGGTTTCGGGAGATTTGATCGACTGCGCATTTGAGGCGGCACCCGTGAGCGGCTTGCGTTTCGGCATTGTCATGGTTCATTACCATTCGGAGGATCTGCTGGGTCAGTGCCTCAAGGCTCTCGCCGCCTCCACGGTCGGGGATTATCAGGTCGTCATCGTCAACAACGGCAGCTCCAAGCCGCTGGGGTGGGTCGAGCGGCTGGACCCGCGCATCAAGCTCGTCGAGTCGGGCGGGAACGTGGGGTTCGCCGCCGCCTCGAATCTGGCGCTGGAGCACCTGCCCGCCGACATCCCATACCTGATGACGCTCAACCCGGACGTGATGGTCGAGCCGACGACGCTCGAACTGCTGCTGGAGCGGCTCGATCAGGACCGGACGATCGGGATCATCACGCCGCGGCTCCTCCTGTCCGACGGGCGGATCGACCCGGCCTGCCACCGCAACGACCCCAACCTGGTCTCGGCGTTCGCCAAGCAGACGGGCCTGCAGCGGCTCTTCCGGCGCAACCGGTTGCTGGGCGACTACAACATGACGTGGCACAGCCGCAACAAGGCCCACGAGGTCGGCTGCGTGACCGGGGCGTTCATGCTGATCCGGCGCGAGGCGATGGATCAGGCCGGCGGGCTGTTCGACGAGCGGTTTTTCTTATATGGAGAGGACCTCGACCTGTGCCGGCGCGTGAGGAACGCGGGGTGGCGGGTGTTTTACGAGCCGGCGGCGTGGGCGACGCACGTCAAGGGCTCGGGGCGGATCCGGCGCGCGGCCACGACGATCCATTTCCACCACGCGATGTGGATTTACTACAGGAAATGGGGCTTCTTCCGGCGCAACCCGCTGGTGCTGGGGCCGCTCGCCATGACGATCGCGCTCATGGGCAGCCTCGAAATCCTGCGCACCCAGGCCCGGCTGGCGTTTAAAAGATTATCGTTATGAAGTAGGCCGGGTTCGCCGAACCCGGCATTTCTGGCTGAGTCCCTCGCTCACGCTCGGGCTACTGCATGCTGCCGCCGTCGGCGCCGTCGGCCTACTCCATTGCAATCCTTGTGAGGAGGTGGGCGCGGCGGGCGGGCTCGGCGAGGCGGCAGGGGCCGGTCAGGGCGCGGGCCAGCTCGAGCGAGCGGCCGAGCGAGATGCGGTGGCCGGGCGAGACGAACGTCACCCGGCACCCCTCGCGCGAGCGGTAGACCCAGCCGATCTGCTCGTCGCCGTCCATGAGCGCCGTGGCCGCGCCGCGGCGCTTGGGCGGCTCTTCATAGGTCCCGATCAGCCGGCTCTTCGCCCAGCCCAGCGAGGGGCAGTCGAAGACGAGGCCGAGGTGACTCGCCAGGCCCATCCGGCGCGGGTGCGCGATCCCCTGGCCGTCGCACAGGATCAGGTCGGGCGAATCTTGTAGTCTTTCGAACAGCGGCAGGAGCGGCGGGATCTCGCGGAACGAGAGCAGGCCCGGCACGTACGGAAACGTCGACGGCTGGACGTGCGTCAGCTCGAGGATCGATTGGCGAGAGTCGACGTCCCACAGGACGAGCGCCGCCGCGCAGCGGTCGGTCGCCTTGTCGTAGCCGACGTCGACGGCGGCCAGCGTGCGCGGCATGAAAAATTCAAGATGCCGATCGGGGGATCGGCGTTCCCGGAAAAAATCGGCCGCGTCATCGGCGAGGATGACGCGGCCGCGAGCTTTTTCTTGCAGTTGGCGCGCCGCCGCCGGGGTCAGGTCCCAGCGGTGGCGCCAGAGGGGTTTCACGAGGCCTGGTAGACCTTGATGTTGTCGAGCATCAGGTCGCCCGTGGTGTTGATGTTGTCGCGGATCGACAGCGTGTTGAGCACCTGCGGGTTCGGGTTGAGCGGCAGGTCGCGCACGACGTGGGTCGAGTCGATGTAGCCGTTGATGCGGCCCTGGTCGAGGTCGACGACGTACTTGATGTGCGCCCACGAGCCGAGCAGGTATGGGGCGGCCTCGCCCTGCATGTGGATCGTCGGGGTGGTCTGGGCCTCGCTGCGCAGGATCTTGGTGTGGATCGACTGCTGGAAGTCCCCGTCGCGCTCGACGTAGAACCCGAGCAGGAACTTGTTCTTGTCGTTGCAGCACATGTCGAACTCGATGCCGACGACGCCCTTCATGTCCGCGAACTTGTAACGGTAGTGGGCCTTGCCGTTGCCCTCGCGCTTCTGGAAGCGGACGTACTGGTTGCCGCTCTTGCAGGGGGTGTCCGCCTCGACGGTCAGGCCGGCGTAGTCGTAAGTGCCCTCCCAGCCCTGGGGGGGCTGGCCGAGGGCGTCCTCCTCGAAGTCGAGCGAGAGGCCGCTCGAGCCGTTGCCGCTGACGGCGGCGACGGCCGTGGTCGGGTCGAACGCCGGCAGGTCCTGGGTCTGGGCGCTGTCGAGGCCGATCTTGTTCATGTCGAAGTTGAACGGCGAGTCCTGGACCTCGTCGAGCTTGATGCCCGGGATTTCGGTCTCGTCGGTGTTGATCTTGGGCGAGCTGCCCGCCATCAGCGCCGAGAACGGGTCGTCGCCGGTATTTTCGGCCGGTTGGGTCTGGTCGGCGTCGGAGTCGATGCTGCCGCCGACGACCTCGTCGAAGATCGAAAGGAGGTCGGTGTTGTCGGTGGCCGTGGCCGCGGCGGCCGGAGCCGGTTCCTCGGCCGGGGGTTCGGCCTTGGCCGGGGCGGAGGAGGGGGCGCTGTCGCTGAAGAGCGAGGCGAACGGGTCATCCTCGGCCGCCGGGGCGGCCGGCGCCGCCGCGGGGGCGGGCTCCGGCGAAGGCGCGGCCGGGGTTTCGGCCTTGGAGGAGGCGCCGCCGAAGATGTCGTCGAGGCTGAATTCGTCGCTGACGGCCTTGGGGGCCGCGGCCGCAGCCGCCGGAGCCGGTTCGGGCTCGGGCTCGGCGAACGGGGCCGGTTCGGACTTCATCGTTTCGCTCGAGCCGCCGAACAGGGCGTCCATGTCGTCCATGGCCGGGGCTGCCGCGGGGGCGGCTTCGGCGGCGGGCTCTTCCTTCCCCTTCTTCTTCTTGAATCCGCCGAAGAAGCCCTTCTTGGCGGGGGCTTCGGGCTTGGCGGGTTCCGGTTGGGCGGCCGGGGCCATGGCCGCCAGCGGGTCGCCGGCGTTGGCCATCGAGTCGCCGAAGGCCGGGGCGGCGGCCGCCGGGGTGCGCGGGGTGAAGATATCGGGTTCGGCCGCGGCCTTGCCGGAGCCGGAGCCCAAAAGCGGGGTTTCGTTCGCGCCGAGCTCGCGCATCGGCCGGATCGAGGTGATTTCCTGGACCTTGCGCATCAGTTCCTGATGGCGCTTGTGGCCGCGCCGCCAGACGATGAAGACCATGACGATCGTCAGGCCGATGGCGGCGGCCAGGCCGAACTTGATCATGCGGTCCTGGGCCTCGGCCTTCCTGGCGATCTGGTCGCGGGCGCTGATTTTGCTGTTGAGTTGGGTCTGGAGCTTCGAGATCTGGCGCGTGGCGTCCTCGTTGTAGCGCGAGTCGAGCATCTGGATTTCCGACCAGACATTGATCGCCTTTTCGAGGGTGTCGGGGTCCTGCGAGTTGCTCAGCGAGTCGGCCTTGGCCTTGAGCTTGGTGTAGCGGGCCTCGACCTCTTCCTTCTGGCCCGGATACATCTCGCCGCGCATCTGGCGCTCGAGCAGCTCGATTTGGTTCTGGGCGTGGGTTCGCCAGCCGAAGCGGTTGTCGGGGTCCTTCTCGGTGATCTGCTTGAGGACGACGATGGCTTCCTGTTCCTTGCCGGCGCGGACGTGGTTTTGAACCTGCTTATAGAGTTCCGCGAGATGATCGCGGCTCTTCTGGTCCTGGTTCTGCTGCTGGTGGATCCGCTCGATCTCGCCGCGGACCTGGTCGCTCAGGTTCTGGAGGCGCTTGTCGATGTCGATGACCTTGGCGGCCATCGTGTTGCCCGAGCGCAGCTCCTCTTCCATCTTGAGCTGGACGAGGACCTGGCGGCGCTGGTCGTCGCTCAAGCCCTTCCAGATTTCGGACTGGGTGATGAGCGGGGCGAGGGTCGACTGGGGGGCCTGCGCGGGGGCGGGCTGGGCGGGCTCGGCCTTGGGCGTGGCGGTCGGGGCCGGCTTGACGGCCGTCTGGACCTGGCCGCGGATCGGCTGGACGCGCGCCGTCTGGTAGCCCTGGCGGAAGAACTCGCTCAAGGTCCCCTGGGCGTCGTTGATGGAGGAATAAATGCCGACGGTGACCTGGTAGAAGATGCGGTTGCCCTGGTCGTCGCGGCGCACGGTGGCGCCGCCGAACCCCTGGCGCTCGAGCTTCTCGCGAAGCTCCAGGGCCATCGTCCGGTCGCTGTATTCCTGCACGACGACCGTGTACGACTCGGTCGTGGCGGCGGCGCCGGGTTTCTGCTCGGTGACGATGTCGCCGTTGTAGATGCCTTCCTGCTCAAGCTGCTGCTTGGCGCGGACGGCCGCGGCGTGGTTGTCGAATTCGCCGTATATGACGCGGAACTTATCGCCGACCGGTTGAACCATGACCGGCAGGAACGACCAGCTCTCCATGAGCTTCTTGACTTCCTGGGCCTGGTCGTTGGCCAGGTTGTCCATGACGATGATCCGGTAGACCCGATCGGGCGCCTGCGCGAGCGCCTTCGGCGCGATCGAGGCCAGCATCATCACCATGGTCAGAGCGACGAGTCCGCGGCGGTAAAGCCCATAGACGTTCATTAGGCTGCGTTTCTCCTGAAAAAGTTGTGCAAAAACCTAATCCCGCATCGAGGCTGATCGATGCTTCAGTCTTCATGCCAAAGGAAAATTTGCAAGCAGGAAGGTGGTGCACAGGACCCCCAGCCCGGCTTCGCAGTCAGGCCGATTCTGTCGTCCAGCTGCTTTCCCGACCTGTGCAATCGCCATTTTGGACCACCACCGCTGAATAGGTCAAGTCCGTTTCATAGAACATCTTACATGGAAATCGGGAATCGGGGCCGAGGGGCGCGGGATTCCGCCGCGGGCTTCGATATTTACCTCTTCACAGTTTATGGGTTCCTCTATAAAGCGAACAGGGAAAAAAACCGATAAATCCAATAGCCGGGTCCGGCCCCGCGCCCGTCGCTGCGCCGTCCGGCAGATGCATGAGCGAATGGCACCAACACCGATGATTACGAAGCATCCGGCATCTCATACCATTGTGATCCACAGCACCGGCATTCTGGACGGCGTGCAGGTGGACCATTACCGCGACAAGCT
Organism: Candidatus Sumerlaeia bacterium; assembly: GCA_039683515.1. Classification (GTDB taxonomy): domain Bacteria; phylum Sumerlaeota; class Sumerlaeia; order MVZB01; family MVZB01; genus JAJFUE01. Next base: position 53,153 of record JBDKRG010000049.1, read on the forward strand.
CCGCCTCTTGATCGAAGAAGGCTACCGCTCGCTGATTTTCGACCTGGAGCAGACGCCGTTCATCAGTTCGGGCGGGCTCGGCCTGCTCGTCGAGTGCTTCAACAAGATCCGCCGCCTGGGGGGGATGTTCCGGCTGGTCAACGCCAACGCCAAGGTCGTCGGCCTGATCCGCCACGCCCAGCTCGACAAGATGCTCCTCGAGGCGCCGCAGCAGCCGAGCGTCGACTTCGCCTACGACAAGCTCCACGGCCTGATGAACGAGGAGATCCTGATCCTGACCCAGCTCATGCGGACGCTGGAGCAGGCCCTGCGCGAAACCGACCCGATGGCGATCGGGCGTTACATCCTCGAGGGCCTCGCCAACATGGTGCACGCCGAGCGCGGCGCGCTGTTCTATTTCAACGCCATGGAAAACCGGCTCGAGCCCGTCCACTGGCATGCCGGCGGCGGCGGGGTGGTCCCCAGCTCCTTCCGCGCCCAGCCGCTCAAGCTGGACCGGTCCGAATGGGATATTTTACAGGGCGACGCCGTCGTGCGCCTCAACCCCAGCGGCCAGTTCGACGGCCGCGACCGGCTGTTCGTGAAGCTCGGCTTCGGGCCGCTGCTGGCGGGCCCGTTGCGCGGCCAGAAGAGACTGTACGGCCTCGTCGCCGTCGAGCCGTCGCAGGAAAAGATGGGGTTGATCGAGCTGATCGACCCGCTCATGAAGTCGTTCCTGCGGCTGTGCGCGCTGGTGCTGGACCAGGCCGACAACCGCCAGGCGGCCGCCGAGGCCCTGGACCCGGGCGGGGTCGACGGCATGGCGCGCGAGATCGCGCACCTGACCCTCATGGGGACGCTCATGCCGATCATCGGCCACCAGATCAACAACAAGCTCGTGCCGCTGGTCGGCTACGCCCAGCTCCTTGCCGATAAAAAGGATTTGCCCGAGGACACGTCGCGCCGGCTGCAGCGCATCCTGGAGTCGACGCAGGACGTGCAGAAGGCGACCACCAAGATGCGGCTGGCCGCGCGCCAGCCGCGCCGCCGCGAGACCATCGAGTTGCGCAAGCTTGTCGCGGCGGCCGTGGCGGTTTTGAAACCGCGCCTGGACGTCGACCAGGTCAGCATCGACATGGAGCGCCTCCCGGAGCTGCCGCCGGTCAAGGGCGACAGCGAACAGCTTTTCGAGGCCCTGCTCGTCGTGCTCGACTGCGCCTCCACCGCCTTTGCCGAGGAGCAGGCCGAACGCTGGGTCCAGATCGCCGGCGCCGAAAAGGACGGCATGGTCCAGCTCGTCATCGAGGACAACGGCCTGCCGCTCGACGCGTTCCTCGGCGAGGACGAGATGGATCCGCTTTCGGCCCCCGAAATGCAGCAGGGGCTGCGCTTCAGCTACGCCATCCCGCAGAACGCGATGAACCGCCACCGCGGCCGGCTCGAGCTGCAAGGCCGGTTCGACGGCGGCAAGCGCGTCATCATCGAGCTGCCCGCCATCGACCCGGCGGTCGAGGATGCGGACACGGAATAAACCAAATCCGAAATTCGAATATCTAAATTCGAAACAAATTCAACACATCCATTTTTTAAATTGGATCCATGGAAGAATTTGTGGGCGGGGTGCTCAAACGAAAAGGGGTTCACGCAAAATCGCAAAAGTGCAAAAGGCGCAAAAACATATTTCTTTGAAGGACGGAATTGAACCGCCAAGACGCCAAGAGAAGGAATGAAAGCTTTCAGCTCTTGGCGTCTTGGCGGTTTAAAAACGATCCGTGCAAATCCGTCCGATCCGCGTCATCCGCGTTCCATGAGCGCGCGCTCGCAGGCGACGCACCGCCGCGGCATGGGCACGCTGCATGATTCAGGACTCACAAATTCTTTCATAGAACCTTTAAATTAAGACCGAATCCCCCCCGGGGGCAAACCGGTTGCGTTTGGGGGCGGGGTGTTTCTATAGTTGCCTTGCCATGGCAAGATGGATTGCGATCGCCTGCTTTTTAGCGCTGGCGTTTGCGGCCGAGGGTCGCGCGCAGGATCGGCCGCGGACGGTGCACGTGTTCGTGGCGCTGGCCGACAATCAGTATCAGGGAATCGTGCCGGTTCCGGCGAAAATTGGTAATGGGGACGATCCCGAAAATAATCTGTATTGGGGGTGCGACGAGGGGCTCAAGTCCCTGTTCAAGACCAGCCCCCCGTGGAAACTCGTCTCGTCCGTCGATCCCCGCACGTCGATCGTTCTCGAGCGGTGCATCTTCAAACACGGCTCTTCAAACACATACCTGATCGCCGACGCGTATCGTGGGCGGGAAATCAAGACCGCGATCGAAGAATTTTTCGCGGCGGCCTCCGGCGCGCGCGCTGAACGGGCAAGGATTCAGCTCAATGGCCGGCCGGTGGAGCTCAAATTGTCCGGTGGGGCCGACCTGGTTGTGTATATCGGCCACAACGGCCTGATGGATTTCAGGATCTCGCCCCCTCGCGCGCCGGCGCCGGCGCGCAAACCCGTCATTGTCCTGTGTTGCAAAAGCCGCGATTATTTTGAAGACATGCTGAAACAGCGGGGGCGTCGCCGATCCTGATGACCACGCAGCTCATGTATCCGGGCTCGTTCGTCTTGAAAGCCGCGCTCGAGGGGTGGCTCGCCGGCGAGTCCCAGCCACAAATCAAGTCCCGCGCCGCCCGCGCCTACGCCAAAAACCAGAACATCGGTGTCAAAAGCGCGCTCGGCGTATTCGCGCCGTAAATTCCGATTTTCGATTACGATTACGACGCACGACGCACGACGCACGATTATCTTCCCAAAAGCACTTTGCTGGTTTACCATGCCGTGCTGGACATAGACCACCGGAGGCGCCGACCATGATTGAACGCTACACCCTGCCCGAAATGCGCGAGCTTTGGAGCGAACAGAAGAAATTCGAGGTCTGGCTCGAAGTCGAGATCCTCGCGTGCGAGGCTCACGCCGAAGCCGGCCGCATCCCGGCCGACGCGCTGGGGCAGATCAAGGCCAAGGCGAAGTTCACCGTCGAGCGCATCCTCGAGATCGAGGACGTCGTCCAGCACGACGTCATCGCGTTCACGACCGCGCTGGCCGAAAACATCGGCGAGGCCTCGCGGTTCGTCCACATGGGGCTGACCAGCTCCGACGTCGTCGACACCGCCCAGAGCGTCCGCATGGTCCGCGGCCTGGACCTGATCCTGGCCCGCGTCGACGCCCTCATCGCGGTCCTGGCACGCCGCGCCAAGGAGCTCAAGGGAACGGCCATGATGGGCCGCACGCACGGCATCCACGCCGAGCCGACGAGCATGGGCCTCAAGTTCGCCCTGTGGTACCAGGAAATGCTGCGCAACCGGAAGCGCCTGGAGGCCGCGCGCGAGACGATCGCGGTGGGGAAAATCTCCGGCGCCGTCGGCACCTACGCCCACACCGGCCCGGAGCTGGAGCGCTACGTCTGCCGGCGGCTGGGCCTGACGCCGTCGCCGGTCTCCACGCAGGTCCTGCAGCGCGACCGCCACGCCGAGGTCATGGCCGCGCTCGCGATCGTCGGCGCCACGATGGAAAAGATCGCGACCGAGGTTCGCAACCTTCAACGCACCGACATCTATGAGCTCGAGGAGCCGTTCAAAAAGGGCCAGAAGGGGTCCTCGGCGATGCCGCACAAGCGCAACCCGATCGGCTGCGAAAACATCACCGGCCTGGCCCGCGTCCTGCGCGGCAACCTCGTTGCGGCGCTCGAGAACGTCGCCCTGTGGCACGAGCGCGACATCAGCCACTCGGGCTGCGAGCGCGTCATCATCCCCGACTCGATGACGCTCGTGCATTACATGATGGCGCGCCTGACGCGGATCCTCGACGGCGCGCAGCCCAAGCCCGACCGCATCGTCGAGAACCTGGGCAAGACCGGCGGCCTGATCTACAGCCAGCGAATTTTGTTGGCGTTGATCGACAAGGGGATGCTGCGCGAGGCCGCCTACGCCGCCGTCCAGCGCAACGCCATGCAGACGTGGGCCGACCGCCGGCCGCTCATCGAGCACCTGACCGAGGACGCCGAAGTCATGCGGCACATGACCCGCGAAGAGATCGAGGCCCTCATGGACCCGAAGGCGTATTTGAAATACGAGGACGAGATCTTCAAGCAATGCGGACTCGTTTGATTGCGGATTTCGGATTGCGGATTGCGGAATGATCAGCTTTGTCGCGGAGGGGCGGAGTTCCGCAGAGAGGCGGAGAATTTATTTGAATGATTGTATATTTAAAAATTTTCCGCAGATTTGTTTCGGATTTCTGAATGATTTTGAACGATTCGAATTTTGAATTTGTTTCGGATTTCGATATTAGAATTTAGGAATTCAAATGCCCGTCATTTCCCCTCTCGCCGCCATCGTCCTCGGTAGTGTCGAGGGCGTCACCGAGTTCCTGCCGATCTCCTCGACCGGCCACATGATTTTGGTCGGGCAGTGGCTCGGGCTGCCCGAGAACGACCCGGGCGTGAAGGCGTTCGAGGTCGTCATCCAGTCGGGCGCGCTGCTGGCGGTCATTGGGATTTACTTAAAGCACATTGTCAGCATGATGCGCGGCCTTGCGGGCCGCAACCGCGAGGGGCTCAACCTGTTCATCCAGCTCGTCCTGGCCTGCATGCCGGCGCTCGTCGTCGGCAAGCTCGCCGGCGACTGGATCAAGGAGCACCTGTTCTCGACAAGGACGGTTCTCATCGCGCTTGTGGTCGGCGGCGTCTTGATGATCGGCGTCGAGCGCTGGAGGAAGATGCGCGCGGCCGGCAGCGCCGAGCCGCAATCGGCCGGCCGGCCGGTTACGGACATGACGCTGCGGCTGGCGCTGATCGTCGGCTGCGCGCAGGTGATCGCCATGTGGCCGGGGACGTCGCGGTCGATGATCACGATGATCGCGGCGCTGCTGCTGGGGTTCTCGCCCAAGGCCGCCGCCGAGTTCAGCTTTTTATTGGCCTTGCCGACGCTCGGCGCGGCGACGGTCTACGACACCTACAAGGAAGGCCACGCGATCATCGCCTCGGCGGGCTACCTGGGCCTGTTCCTCGGATTTTTCACCTCGTTCGTCGTCGCGTGGATCGCCGTCAAAAGCTTCCTGAAATTCCTGACCCACCACGGCATGGAAGTCTTCGGGTGGTACCGGATCGCGCTGGCCGCCGCGGTGTTCCTGATTCTGCAATAAACCAGCCGTCAGCGGGATCGATCGGGCGCCGGTTGGCTCCGAGACGCCGGCGCCTGCCATGGCGCGGCCTGAAGTTTAGTCCAGCTTATAATTTACATCTTGACAATTTGTTCCTGCACATACTAATAATGCGTCTCAAGAAAGATACGGGAGGCATACGGATGAAAAACTGGCTGTTCCCCTGTCTCAAGCTGGCCGCCCTTGTTTTCATCGCCGGGCAGCTTTGCGCCTGCGCGTTGGGCGAGAAGGAAAATCGGCGGCTGCTCAACAAGCTCGACGAGAGTTTCCAGCCCAAATCGACCGCCGCGCGCGTGAGCTGCGCGCCGCTGACGGTCGTCGGCGGCAACGTGGCGCTCGCGATCGACGGGGTGGTGATCAACCCGGTCGCGGTCGTCCCCAAGGCGTGGGACGACACCTATGAGCTGTATTGGAAGCCGCGCGAGGCGGACATCCTGCGCAAGTCGCTGATGTTCCCGATCATCACCGTGCTGACGCCGCCGACGTTCGTCGGCGACTGGGCGCTGCGCGCAGTCTTTATCGGCAATGACTAAGGAGACGATCATGAACCGCAAAACTTTATCCTTCGCGCTGATTGCCTCCGTGATGCTCCTTCAGGGGTGCGCCATCCTGAACCGCGACAACACCATCGCGCTCAACTGGGTGGAGGCGAACCTTGTCCCCGACAGCCAGCCGGCGCGCGGCATCGCCATGCCGTTCGTGTTCACGGTCGGGGTCGCGGCCGTCAGCGCCGACGCATTCATCATCCACCCGGCCACGGTGATCGACGATGCGGCCGAGGACACGAAAGATTGTTTGTGGGAAGACTTCGATTGGGACAAGGAATACGTCACCGAGTGCGCCAGCCTGCCGTGGCGCGCCGCGTTCACGCCGATCATGTTCGCCGGCGACTGGCTCGGCCGCTCGATGTTCGACATCACCGAGTCGGCCGAGAAGGCCCGGCAGCAGCTCCCCAAGGACGTGGACCTGTCGCGGTTCCAGGCGACGATCGACGAGGGCCGGGTCGAGCAGGGCCTCAAGGACCTTGAAAAATTCGAGGACGAGCATCGCTCCGCCGTCAATGAGGACCCGACGCTTAGGGCCCGGATCAGCCTGATCCGGCTCAAGGCGTGCGCGCGCGACGATTACCACCCGTCGATCCCGACGGGGTTCGGCTTCATGGCATTCCATATCAACCGCGAAGGGGTCGACCCGGCGGTCATGGCGCAGATCGACCAGGAGCTTAACCGGATGGAAGCCTCGCAGGACCCGGCCAAGCGCTGGATCGCGTATTCGGTCGGGTTTGGCGGCGACGCCGTGCTCGCGACGTTCCAGCGCGCCATGAAGGACCCCGATCCGGTCGTCCGTTACCTGGCGGTGCAGCGTGTCGGGCTCTCGCACTCGAAGGACGAGCCGATCCGCAACGCGCTCGGCGCGGTGGCGACGTCGGACGCCGAGCCGATGGTGCGCGAGTGCGCCCGGGGCGTCCTGAACGACGATGACAGCTTCATGCGCCTGCTTCAATGAAGTCTCACGGCGCCGGCTCCTGGGTTGTTGCAATACCCCTCCCATCCTGCAACAATCCGAACCAGAGGAGCCGGCGCCGTGACTTGATTTTGCGGCGCGTTATTGCACATGGGCGAGATTCGCGAGAAATTCCGCCGGGAACTCGAGCTCGAACGCAAACGGTTCATCGGCGCGGCCGAGGGGGGCTCGGGCGAGCGGTTCACCAGCGAGCGCGGATCGGTCATCGAATTTTTCCCCCGGCCAGCCCCGGACCCGGTCAAAAAAGAATCCGAATCGGAAATGAAAAAAGTCGGATTTGCGTTCGCCGGCTCGCTGCTTTTGTTGATGGGGATCCTTGTTCTGCTTCCCAAAGTATGGCCGACGGTCGAAACGAACGATATCGTTGCCATGGTTGTTTGCATGCCATTGTTGATGGCGGCGTTCTTTGTTCCGTTTGGGTATCTGGTCTTTATCTTGGAAAAAGGGAAGATGCGGATCAAGGAGCGCTACCTGCGCCGCAGCGGCGCGGTGATAAGGCCGGAGGACGACTCATCGGTTCTGATGTTTCAGGAAATATGCGAGGCATCAAAGCAGCCGGCGACCGAGTCAGGGGTGACCGCCGTGAAGCCGCAGTGGCTGTGCATCGAGGCGGGCACGTTCCGCGCGCGATTGCACACCGACGACCTCGAGCTCGAACTGGTCCCCGGCCGGGTGATCTTTCAGCGGGCTCTCGTCGTTCACGCGCGCTTCGGCAAAAACACGTGGTCCATGAAGATCCTGCACCCCAAGGGCCGGCAGCTTCTCAAGAAAATCCAGGCGGCCATTGAGGGGTGAGGGTTTTTGAACTTGATGCGCATGCGTTCATGCGTGCCGCTTCGGGCCGAATCGGCCTCCTTGGTTGCAAATGGCTTCTCGCTTTGCGACAATCCGGCCTTTGAGGAGCCGGAAACGTGAGCCAAGCACAGGACAGCCATCAGGAACTCAAGCAGCGGATCGACCATCTGGCCTCGGCGTTCGAGGACGAGCTGCGCCGCTACGTCGCCGCCGCCGGGGGCAAGGATCCCGTCGACAACCTCCACGAGGCGATGACGTTCGCGCTCGGGACCGACATCGAAAATCCGGCGCTGCGCGGCAAGCGGATCCGGCCGGTTCTGTGCTTATTGACGGCCGAGGCGCTCGGCGCGCCGCTCGAGGCCGCCATGCCGTTCGCGCTGTCGATCGAGCTCATGCACAACTTCGCGCTCGTCCACGACGACATGGAGGACGGCGACATCATGCGTCGCGGCCGCGACGCCGCGTGGGTCAAATACGGCCCGGCGCACGCGATCAACATCGGCGACTACCTGCTCGTCCACACCATGCGCGCGCTGACGGACTGGGGCCCGGCGTCGATGTCGACGCAGGTCCGGTTCGAGCTCCTCAAGCTCATCGGCTCGGCGCTCGACCACACGCACATCGGCCAGGCGCTCGACATGAACGCCCGCCAGTCGCGCTCGATCACGATCGAGCAGTATTTGCGGATCGTGCGCGAGAAGACGGGCTACTACCTCGCCGCGCCGATCCAGGGCGGGGCGATCGTCGCCGGCGCGGACGACGCCGTGCTCGACAGCATCGCGCAGATGGCGCAGTTCCTCGGGCCGATGTTCCAGATCATCGACGACATCATCGACCTGACCCAGGGCAAGGGGCGCGAGGCGATCGGCTCGGACATCCGCGAGGGGAAGCGCTCGTACCTGGTCGCGTGCACGGCCGAGCGGTGCGCGCCGGAGGAGGCCGCGCGGCTGTTCGACATCCTCGACACGCCGCGCGCCGAGACCACCCCCGAGATGATCGACGAGGTCATCGCGCTGTTCGAGACCTACAGCTCGATCGAAGCCGGGCGGATCTACTGCAACGCCCTTTACGACGAGTCGCGCCAGATCGTGGCGACGCTGCCCAAGCCGCTCGCCGCCCCGCTCGGCGAGCTGTTCGAAATGCTCGTCAAGAGAAGCCACTGAAATAAAATCCGAAATCCTAGGGAATTGGGAGTAGGGGAAAGCACGTATCTTTCCCGGGCATCCCACATTCATTCTTAATATTTCATATATATGTTAAAATTCATGTGGGGCCGGGGGTGGATGTCCGGCCGAAGTTCCTGTCGAAAGGAGCGCATGCGATGAAATTCAAAACTCCCGCAGAAATGTGGATTGTATTCGTGTTCGTTTTGTGGCTGGTGCCGATGGCCGCGCGCGCCCAGGGCGGCACAACCTTCGAAAACTCCCATGGCCAGGTTCCCCCGGATACGATCGTGATGATCGAGCCTTACTACGAAATCCTGGGGTATGTCGGGCCTATCCACGACTACACCGGGCTCATTGTCGACCGCGATCGCCTGCCGTGGGCGCCGCCGTTGACGGAGTTACAACGAAGCATCGACATTCCAAGGACTTCACCGAACGATCGGCGCGGGATTGCGTACCGGACGTTCCGTGGCGAGCCCCCCGGGACCGATCTTACGATTGCTCCACGCGAGTGGACACGGGTGGAGATGGAAACCCAATACCGCGAGCAGTGGGAATATGAACGTCAATTCCAGCCAATATATGGCCTGGTGACGCCAATCCGGCCCGGCGACGCGACCGCGCCGCCGTTGAAATAGATGAAAGGCCGGCTCGAGCAGCCGGTCGTGAGTCACAGCAGACCTTTGGAATCGCATTGGCCCTCTGGTGGCGACGGGCTCGCGATTGCCGCCGGGGGGTTTCTCGCAAAAACTTACTTTAATTCTTAATACGCGCCACGTGTTAAAATTTATGAAGCGCCAGGCATAGTCTTCCGGCCGATGTCCCTTCAATGAGGAGCGACAAGCATCATGAGATACGATGTTGCCAAAAAAATTCAAAACCAATGGAAGGTTTTGCTGTTCGTCATGGGAGTGATGCTGGCCTCGACCGGGGCGCGCGCCCAGGACGTGAGCTTCGATTTCTTCTATGACCAGCTTTCACCGTTTGGGGACTGGGTCAGCGACCCGTATTACGGCGACGTCTGGACGCCGCGCGACATTGATTACAACTGGCGGCCATTCAGTGATGGGACCTGGGTCTACACGGACGACAACGGGTGGATGTGGACCTCGTCGACGCCGTGGGGATGGCTGACGTTCCATTACGGGCGATGGTTCTATGATTACGATCTCGAACGCTACATGTGGATCCCGGGGATGCAGTGGGCCCCCGCGTGGGTGACGTGGCGCTACGCCGCCGACTACGTCGGCTGGGCGCCGATGCCGACCTGGGTCGTCCACGGCGCGGGCGGGCTTCGTTGGGACTGGGACCGCTACTTCCACGAATGCGATCTGTATTACCGCTATCACGATCGGGACGATGCGTATGACCGCTATCGCGGAATGCGGAACGATTACTTCCGCGACCGCCGCGGGTTCATTGCGGTCAACGGGGACGACGTTCGCGACTGGGACCGGCTCGACAGGCGGGTGAGGGCCAGTTCGTGGGTGTTCGTGCCGACGGGCGCGTTCGGGATGCCGACGATCCGCGACCAGATCATTCCGATCGACCGCAACCCCGACATCCTGATCCGCACGCGCAATGCCTCGCGTTACGAGGTCCGCTCGGGCCGGATCTTCAACTACGGGCCGGATATCACGGTCATCCAGCAGCGTGTCGGCCGCCCGATCCGCCACTACAAGGTCGAGGACCGGCCGCATCACGGCGAGCGCGATTTCGGCGGCATTTCCGGCGACCGCGTGCAGGTGTACCGGCCCCGGATTCAGAGAGCCGAGTTCACCCCTGATTACAAGCAGAAGATCAAGAGCTCGGGTTCGCGCGAGCGCATTCAGCAGGCCGCCAAGTCGCGGCCGGGTCGCGAGCGCGAAGTGAATCGGCAGCGTGACATCGAACGCAAGCGCCAGCAGGGATTCACGGAGAAACCGGCCGGGGCGCCCGAGCAGCGCCAGCGCGAAGACCAGCAGAAAACGCGGGATTTACAGCAGCAACAGCGGCGGGATCGCGAGCGCGAGAGTGAGCGTGAACAGGGCGTTACGCCCGCGCGCCCGCGAGCCACGCCACCGAGCGATCGTGGGGCGGTTGAACGTGGCCGTGGCGAAGAGAGCCGCCCGGCCGCGCCGCCATCAGACCGCGGGGCCGTCGAGCGGTCGCGCGAGCCGCGCCCGCGAGCCACGCCACCGAGCGATCGTGGGGCGGTTGAACGTGGCCGTGGCGAAGAGAGCCGCCTGGCCGCGCCGCCATCAGACCGCGGGGCCGTCGAGCGGTCGCGCGAGCCGCGCCCGCGAGCCACGCCACCGAGCGATCGTGGGGCGGTTGAACGTGGCCGTGGCGAAGAGACTCGCCCGGCCGCG
>JBDKRG010000050.1:0-59871 GCA_039683515.1 Candidatus Sumerlaeia bacterium
GCGCTGAAGGCGCAAGATAAAAAAGCCTGGGGCGGAGCGAAGCGCAGCCCCAGGTCACGAACCGCACCCAACCGGAGCTCTGAAAGAGCGAGAGAAATCGGTTTCTCCCGCGCCTTCAGCGCTCCAATGATATGGCGTCTTTTACCTGGGGCTGCGCTTCGCTCCGCCCCAGGCTGTATTCTTACGCGCTTTCAGCGCTTGGGATCGCTTGCGCCCAAAACATACGACATATGACAGAGTATTACTGAATACGATGACGCCGCCTGCGACGGCGGCCTACAGTTGACCTTCCCGGCGCGTTGGCGTAAAAGATGGGGAGTTTGTCGGCTCTTGCGGGCCGATGGAGGAGCCACCGTGAACGCCGAGAAAAATTACCCGCCCATGCCCGAGCCGCGCCCGTTCCTCGGGGCGCTCGAGGCCTACGTCCCAGGCGAGCAGCCGCGCGGCGGCGGGTGGGTCAAGCTCAACACCAACGAGTTCCCGTACCCGGCCGCCCCGCAGGTCGTCGAGGCGATCCGGCGCGAGGCGGCCGACACCGTCCGCATCTACCCGGACCCGACCGCGACCGCCCTGCGCGAGGGGCTCGCCGCGCGCAACGGCGTCCACCCCGACCAGGTCCTCGTCGGCAACGGCTCGGACGAAATCCTGCGCCTCATCGCCCACGCGTTCCTCGGGCCCGGCCGGCCGCTGGCGATGACCCTGCCGACCTACACGCTCTACGACGTGCTCGCCGCGCAGTTCGGCGCCGAGACCCACGTCCACAAGCTGATCGATTTCGAGCGGCTCCCGGAAAGCCTGTTCGCCGACAAGTGGGCGGCCTGCTTCCTGGCGACGCCCAACGCGCAGATCGGGACGGCGTTCCCGATCGACCAGCTCGAGCGGCTCGCCTCGACCGGCGGCCTGCTCGTCCTCGACGGCGCGTATATCGACTTCGCCCCCGGCTACAACCCGATCGAGGGGCTGCGCGACCACCCGGCCGTCATCCACACGCGGACGTTCTCCAAGAGCTTCGGCCTGGCGGGGGTGCGCGTCGGGTGCGCGATCGGCCCCAAGCCGCTCATCGCCGCCCTGCACAAGCTGCGCGACTCATATAATGTGAACCGGATCAGCCAGGCCGCCGCGCTCGGGGCGCTGGAAGGGGCCGGTTACTACGCCGAGCGCTGCGCCGAGATCATCCAGTCGCGGCGGTGGCTCGGCCAGGAGCTCAGCCGGCGCGGCTTCAAGGTGTTCGAGAGCCACGGCAACTTCGTCTTCGCCGCCCGGCCCGACGCCCCGGCGCTCTACGAGCGGCTCAAGGCGAAGAAAATCCTCGTCCGCTACTTCACGCACAGCGGCCTGGAGGGCGGGATGCGGATCACGATCGGCACGCCCGAGGAAAACCAGGCGCTGCTGACGGGGATCGACGAGATTCAGTCCTGAGGCCTGAGCTATCCTGGGGCTGCGCCCCAGGCTGGTATCAATCGCGCCTTTGGCGCTCCCTGAATACTCAGGACTCAGGACTTACTTTCTCCACTAGGCACTTGACTTTTGACGGGTTCCCCCGATGATGAATGGAGCCGGCGGCGACGGACGGTCGCGGCGGCACGTAACGCGAGGAGGATTGAGACATGTTTATTCCCGACCGCACCGTCAAGGCGATGCTGGGGATCATCATCGTGCTGCTGATGGTGATCGCAGCCGGCCAGCTGTTCCAGCCAGCCAAGGCCCAAACTTCCGCGGCGCCGGCCGGCCTGGTCGAGGCCACGTGGAAGACCGAGATGGTCTCGCGCGTCAAGCTCGCCGACGAGGATCGGATCAAGAGCATCCAGGTGCTGGACCAGGCCAACGCCGTCGTGGTGCAGTACGAAGACCGGATCGAATTCCTGCGGATGCGCCCGGTCTACGTCAACCCGGCGAGCGTCGAGTTGAAGAACTCGAACAGCGGCGTCTCGATCACTCCTTCGATCAAGTAATTATCCGCGCCGGCGCCGGAGGTTTTCGGTTGAACACGGCCGCATCCTGCGGTAATGTGGCGGGTCTTTGTTCGGGGGCCCAAGTAGCTCAGTCGGTAGAGCACATGCATGGTAAGCATGAGGTCACCAGTTCGATTCTGGTCTTGGGCTCCATCCCCCCTCTGAAAAATCGATAAACTTGAGATACGGGCCGCTTCGCATGAGGTGGCCTTTCTCGCATATGGCGACACGCAAGACACAGCAGTCATATTGGACTTGTTTTGGATTCTATTCACAATTATAATTCGCCGGTTCGTTCGCCGCTTATTTTAGTGACTCGAAAGGCGCCGCCATGATTCACCTCGTCCGTTGGTGGAGCGGCCGCTTGATCGCGGCCGCCATGCTGATGATTGCCGTCACCCTGAACGCGAGCGGCGAGGCCATCCCCGCACCGACGAGCCCGGACAGCCCGATCCCCTCCGATGCCGCGGCGGACGTCGAGATCCATGCGCCCCTCCAGTGGAACACCGCCTACACCACGCCGACGCTCGCGCGGGTCGCCGAGCCGAAGGTACTGATCTTTAATGCGCATAATTACCAGCAGTTGACCAGCTTTACGCTCGAGGCGTGCCGCACGCGCTTCAGCGCGTTCACCACCACCACGACCACGAGCACGGATCCGGAAACACTCGCGCGGCAGCTCGCCGACAAACAGATTTTCCTCGTACCCGCCCAGGACTACTGGACGCTCTCGGACATGGGCGGCTTCGGAACGACGATCGGGCCGGTCCTGCGCCAGTTCGTCAAGGCGGGCGGACTTGTGATTGTCCAGGACTACCGGCCCTATGGGGGCACGGCGGAATTCCTGACCAACGCTGGCCTGATGAACGTGATCTATCGCGGATCGGCCAACGGCGTCACGGTCAAGGTGGACTCGAGCAACCCGCTGGTCGGCGACCTGCCCACGACCTTCACGATGGCGGGTTACGGCGCCAGCTACGTCAGCGTGGGCGACGCCGAAGTCCTCGTCAGAAACGGCATGAATAACGACCCGATGGCGGCGGTCAAGACGATCGGCGCGGGCCACGTCCTGCTCCTCGGATGGATCTATTACAACTACACGGACGGCATGGCCCACATCCTGTCCAACGCTTTCGAGCAGTGGAGCCTTTCGGCCGGCGCCAACATCATGAACTATGATGTGTTCGTGGGGACATCCACGCCGCCGACGACCAGGGTGGCGACCACGACGTTCCTGAGCGCATGCCCGGCAGGGAGCCTGGACTACAGCACCCGTTATTACTGGCAGGTCATGGCCAAGAACTCGACGGGGATGACGCCCGGGCCGATCTGGTCGTTCCAGACGATGCCGATGCCGGTCCCGGACGTGCCGGCCTCGCCGAAGCCGATGGACGGAGCCGACCTGCTGGTCATCGCTCCGAGCATGTCGTGGGACCCGGGAATGGTCCCGGCAACGTATGCGGTGTATCTGGACAAGGTCAACCCGCCGGTGGCGCTCGCCGCGAGCGGCCTGAGCGACGCAAGCTACACCTCGGCTTCGCTCGAGAACGGCACGACGTACTATTGGAGGGTGGTGTCGCACAACGCGACCGGCGACACCAGCGGGCCGGTGTGGAGTTTCAGGACTCCCGACGCCCCCCCGGCCGCGTCGAGCCCGACGCCCGCCGACGGCTCGACGAGCGCGTCGCTCACGGCCAGCCTCCAGTGGAGCTGCACGACCAGCCCCGTCAAGATCCTCGCGTTCAACGGCCACAGCGACAACAGGCCCATCAATGCCGAATATGTCTATACGATCGCCGCGATCAGGAATACCTACCCGAATTTTACCCTCACCGAGACGCAGAGCGAGGACCCCGCCACGCTTGCCGCGCAGCTCGCGGACAACCAGGTGTTTCTCATGCCCGAACAGGAGAACTGGACCCGCGCCGACATGGGCTTGTTCGGAACCAAAATCGCGGCCGTCCTGCAGGAGTTCGTCGCAAACGGCGGGATGTTGATCGCGTGCGATTCGCCGGCCGGCTATCAGTCCGTTTTCCTGAAAAACGCCGGCCTGATGAACGCCGTATCCGCCGGTCTTTACGGCTCCACGCAGTCAATGTCCGTCGTCGTCAGGAATCATTTCACCGAAGGGATCGCGGATACGTTCGGCGCAAACAGCTACGCGGAGGAATACAGCAGCGTCGGCGACGCGCAGGTGCTGGTCAGAAACAAGAGCAACAACAACCCGATGGTGGCGCTGAAATCGTTCGGCTCGGGCCTGGCGCTGCTCATCGGATGGGATTACGAATACTCATCCACGGGCCAGCGGCTCGTGATCGCCAATGCCGTCCGGCACGTCGGCGGGCCGAGGTTCGACGTCTATTTGGGGACCACGAACCCGCCCGCCACGCTCGTGATGGAAGACGGCACCAGTCTTGTCTGTCCGCATGAACGGCTTCAGTACGAAACGACCTATTACTGGCGCGTCGTTTCGAGAAACCTGATGGGCACGACGGTCGGGCCCGTGTGGTCGTTCCGGACGCCGGACCTGCCGGAGCCGGAGATCCCGGCCAATCCCATCCCCTACAACGGCACCGTGAGCACCTGGACGACGACGACGACGCTGTCGTGGGAGCCGGGGCTGGTTCCGATCAGCTCGATGACGGTCAAGTTCGGCACGACCAACCCGCCGACGACCGTGCTCGCAAGCGGCCTGACGACGGCAACGTGCTCGCCGGGGCCGCTCGCCAAGGATCAGATCTACTACTGGCAGGTCACCGCGACGAACAAGACGGGCTCGGTGACGGGGCCGGTCTGGAGCTTCTCGACGGCGACGCCGCTCGTGCCGTTTTCGCCGGTGCCGGCCGACGGGGCCACGAGCGTGCCGCTCACGACGACGCTCAGATGGAACGGCTATGCAGGAGCGGGGAATCCCCCCGCCACGCAGGTTCTCGCTCTCTGGAACAATAGCAATAAAACGATCAACACTTACGAGGTGAACACGCTGCGCAATAACCTGTCCAACTGCCACGTGACAACGACAACGGTCGTGGATCCGACCGCGCTCTCGCAGCTTCTTTACGGAAAAAACGTGTTCTGGATGCTGGAACAATATTCCAGCTTCGATTATACAGCCTTTGGCGCCAGCGTTCGTTCCGTGCTGCAGCAATTCATGCGGAGGGGAGGCATGGTGATCGTTTTGAACACCGGCCAGGCCTCCGCGTTCCTCGGCAGCGCGGGGCTGATGGACCTCTCGGCCGCCAGCCCGAAATCGAGTTATACAGCCAGCGTTGCCGTGCGCAACGGAATCACCCAGGGATTGGATTCGTTCTTCGCGCCGCAGGACGCGGTCTATTACACGACCGTCGGCGACGCATTGCCCCTCGTCACGTTCGGAAATAACCCCGTGGTCGCCTACAAGCCCTTCGGCGCGGGCGGCGTCCTGATGGTGGGGTGGAATTATCGATACACGGGGACGGGGACGGGGACGGCGCGCATCCTGACCAATGCCGTCCTGTACTCACTCGGCTATCTCGGGGCCGATCGGTACGACGTCTATTTCGGGACGACAAATCCGCCGACGACGAAACTGATTGACGGCGCGGTGACGGCCGAGATCTCGCCCGGGGCGCTCGATTACGAGACAACCTATTACTGGCAGGTGGTTGCGCACAACCTGGCCGGCGACACCGTCGGGCCCGTGTGGTCGTTCCGGACGCTGCCCCCGCCGCTGCCCGCGGCGCCTTCATCCCCAACGCCCGCAAACCAGTCGAAGTGCGTTTCGACGACCACGACGTTGACGTGGGCGGCGGCAACGGTCCCGGCGACGTTCAGCGTCAGGTTCGACACGAAGAACCCACCCGAGGCGCAGGTCGCCACGGGCCTGGCCCAACCGCAATTCACGCCGGGCCAGCTGGCTCGCACCACAACGTACTACTGGCAGGTGACCGCGTCGAATTCGACCGGTTCGGTCGAGGGGCCGGTGTGGAGCTTCAGCACGGCGGGGCCACCGTTCGCGCCGCTGAATCCCTCGCCCGAGGACGGGGCAACGAGCGTCCCGCTCAAACATACGCTGAAATGGACCGGCGAGAGCGTCATGGCCGCGTCGTCGCCGATCAAACTGCTTTTCTTCGACAACCACGGCGACAAGTCCTATTCAGGCGAGTGCATCGGCACGTACAACGCGCTCGCCGCCTACGGGCACAGCATTTCCACTCAGAACACGGAAAACACGGCCACGCTCGAGGCAATGCTTGCCGACCAGCAGGTCTTCGTCATGACCGAGCAGGAAAACTGGACGGTCGCGGAAATGGCCGCCTTCGGCAAGAAAATCGGCCCGGTTCTGCGGAGGTTTGCCCGGGCCGGCGGCGTGATCGTGATGTGCGACGGCAGCCCCACGAGCGGCACGACCTCGTTCCTCGCAAGCGCGGGGCTGATGAACGCCTCGGTCCACGGCAACGTGACCGGCAGGTCGCTTGCGGTCAGGGCAACGCATGCGATCACGAAGGACCTGCCCGCCACGTTCTCGGCCTTGGATTGCACGGTCTCCTATGGCAGCGTCGGGAACGCGCAGGCGCTGATCCGCGAGACCACCGACAACCGGCCGGTCGTCGCGGTTCAACCGATCGGGGCCGGAAGCGTCGTGCTGCTGGGGATGGATTTCGACAATTGGAACTATGAACATTACGTGCTCCTAAACAATTCCGTCCGGACGGCGGCGAGCGTGAACGTCAAGAACGCGAAATACGACGTTTACTTCGGGAAGACGAATCCGCCGACCACGAAGATCGCGGATTCCACGGCCACCCTGCAGGTATCGCCGGGGACGCTGGAGTATGGGACGACCTACTACTGGCGGGTCGTGGCGCACAACAGCTACGGCGAGACGGCCGGACCGGTATGGTCGTTCCGGACGCTGGAAATACCGCCGCCGGATGTTCCGTCCCGGCCGGCGCCGGCCGACACGGCCAAATTCGTTCCGACCACGACGACATTGTCCTGGAAGCCGTCGGCGGTCCCGGTGACGTTCAGCTTGAAATTCGGGCCGAGCAACCCGCCGACCGTCGAGGCCGCGAGCGACCTGACCCAGGCGCTCTTCGAAACCGGCCCGTTGGCTCCATCGACGACCTATTACTGGCAAGTCACGGCAACCAACAAGAGCGGCACGAAAGCGGGCCCGGTGTGGAGCTTTACGACTGCCGGGCCGCCGCGGGCGCCATTCAGCCCCTCGCCCGCGGACGGGGCGACCAGCATCTCGCTCGACACGCAATTGAGCTGGAACCGCGCCCCGACGCTGGCGAGCGCCGACGCGCCGATTCAGATCCTCGCGTTCAGCGGCCACAGCGACAATGGATTGAATCAGGAATACCAGAATACCGTGAACATGGTGACCGGTTATCTCCGGAACAGCGTCGCCACGTCGACGACGACCGAGGTCCCGGCGACGCTGGCCCTGCAGCTCAAGGGCAAACAGGTGTTCCTGATGCCGAAGCAGGAATATTGGAACGCGGCGGGGGCGGCGGCATTCGGGACCGAGATGGCGCCCGTCCTCCAGCAGTTCGTGCAGGGGGGCGGACTCGTCGTCGCCTGCGATTACCCCGGCAGCAACGTCCCCGGGCTGCTCGCGAATTCCGGGCTCATGCAGGTCACCGCGGGAAGCTCGGCCAACAATGTCACCTTAAGCATTGCCTCGAGCAATGCGATCACCCAGGGGATCACTTCGTTTACATCCCGGTACAATACCACGTGCTACGAAAGCGTCGGCGATGCCCAGGTCCTGATCAAGAAAAACTCCGACAACAAACCGGTCGCGGCATGGAAACAGATCGGTTCGGGCGGCGTCCTCCTGATGGGATGGGACTATTACAGCTACACCGTAAACATGCAAATGCTGATGGTGAACGCCATCCAGTATGCCAGCGCGGCGTCGAGCGTCGAACTGTATGACGTCTATTTCGGCACAACAAACCCGCCGACGGCCAAACTGGCGGAAAACACGCATCTGACGCAATGCTCGCCGGGTGCATTGGATTACGACACCACCTATTACTGGCGGGTCGTCGCGCACAACCACCTCGGCGACACGGACGGACCCGTCTGGTCGTTCCGGACGCGCAAGATGCCGCTGCCGGGAATGCCAACCGACCCCTCGCCCGCCGACCAGACGCCATCGACGCCGCTTGCGCCGGTGCTGACATGGACCCCCGGCGCGCTGTCGGCGACGTTCAGCATCAAACTCGACACGAATAACCCGCCGACGAAGCAAATCATCAGCGGTCTGACGTCGGCGTACTGCACGTGCGCGCCGCTCAGCCCCGGGACCACCTACTATTGGCAGGTCACGACCACGAACGTCACCGGATCGACCGCGGGGCCGGTGTGGAGTTTCAGGACGCAAGGCCCGCCGAACACGCCGCTGAATCCATCGCCGACCGACGGCGCCACAAGCGCGTCGATCAATTCCGTGTTGCAATGGACGGGATCAACCATCCCGGCATCGGTATTCGAACCGGTCAGGATCCTGGCGTTCACGGGGCACTGCAATATCGACGAGGGGAGCGATTATCAGAACATGCTCGCGGCGCTCCGGGAACACTTCACGAATTTCGAGCTTACCGTGACGACCAGCGAAGACCCCAATGAGCTGTCTGCGCTTCTGGCCGGCAAACACGCGTTCCTGATACCTGAACAGGCGAACTGGCCGCAAGCCGCCATGACGACATTCGGAACGCAGATGAAAGCCACGTTACAGCAGTACGTCAACGCGGGCGGATGGGTCATCTGTTGCGACAACACGCCATGGTACGGCACCGCTCTCATGCTGAAAAACGCCGGCTTGATGAACATGAATAATTCCGTCATCTCCTATCCCAACGACCTGGAAGTCAAGGTCGCCTCGGTCAACTCCATCACGCAGACGTTACCGCGCACCTTCACCGTCAGGCAGCACCTGGGTTGTTATACAACCGGTGGGGATGCCGAACCGCTGGTGACGCTCAATGTTGCGACCAACCCTCGGCCGCTTGCCGCGCAGAAGTCGCTGGGAGCCGGAAAAACCGTTCTCTTCGGGTGGGACTTCTTCGCATACAATTCCGAGATGGGCCTGCTGCTGGCCAACGCCGTTCGGTCGGCGGGAACCGCCACGGGGATTGTAACTTACGACGTCTACTTCGGGACGACGAACCCGCCGGCCACCAAGGTGCTGGATCACGGGTTGTATCCCCAGTACGCCCCGGAAACGCTGCAATACCAGACGACGTATTACTGGAAGATCGTCGCGCATAATAACATGGGCGACACGGCCGGTCCCGTGTGGTCGTTCAGGACGGCCAACTATCCGAAACCGGAGCCGCCGTCGGATCCGAAACCGGCGGATGGGGATACATGGGTGAACACGTCCTCGACGCTTTCATGGAACGCGGGGGCGTATCCGGGCACTTACAGCGTCAAATTCGACACGAAATCCCCGCCGGTGAAGCAAATCGCCAGCGGGCTCGCCACGACAAGCTTCACGCCGGCCGGCCTGAAGGCGGGAACGACCTACTACTGGCAAGTCACGGCCAAGAACCTGAGCGGGTCAACGGCCGGGCCGGCGTGGACCTTCAAAACCCCGTCCAAACCGGGCACGCCGCAGAATCCGGGGCCGTATGACGGACAGTGCCTCGTCACGCTGAAGACGCCGCTGAGCTGGAGCGTGCTCGGCAAGTCCGTGCAAATGCGCGCATTCCTCGGCCACGCCGAGGTGTCGTCGACCAACAACGGCTATCAGGCTTCGATCACCGGGATCACGAGATTCTTCACCCAGTTCTCGGTCGCCGTGACGATGGAGGAAGCTTCGCCCACGCTGGCCGCGCGGCTCGTGGACAAGCACGTGTTCCTGCTGCCGGAACAGACGAAATGGACGACCGACGCGATGGGGAAATTCGGCGCCAATAACGGCTCCGTGCTGCGGGAGTTCGTCGCCAAGGGCGGCATCGTCATCGTGTGTGACGGCGGCCCGCACGGCGGCGCGTCCTATTTCCTGAAGAATGCCGGGCTGATGGCCGCCTCGACATCCGAAAGCAACATCCTTGGCACGACGGCCACCGTCGCCGTCTCGAACGCGATCACAAAGGGTCTGGTGTCCAAATTCCAGCCGTACAAGACCAGCGTCTATAGCACCAGCGATGCGCAGGTGCTGGTTAAACAGGCGTCGACCGGCAAGGCGATCGTCGCGGCCAAGCAATACGGGAAGGGAACCGTGCTGCTGATCGGGTGGCGCTACCTGGAATACAAGGTAAACCCCAACTGCGATCGGTTGCTGGCCAACGCGGTCTGCCAACTGGGCGGACCGTATGCCGGCATCGAGACTTACGACGTTTACTTCGGCACGACCAACCCGCCGAAGACAAAACTCTACAGCGGAATCTACAAGCTGCCGACCACATGGCCGGCCATGGATTTGGAAAAGACCTACTTCTGGCAGGTGATCGCGCACAACGCGATGGGCGACACCACGGGCCCGGTGTGGCAATTCACGACCGGTTACAAATCGGCCGTTCCGGGCGCCGACTGGTCATATTACGAATAGACACTGAAGATCATGAACGACCGCCCCGGCGAATACGCCGGGGCGTTTTTTTTTGCATGCAAATCAGAATGCCCGGCGGGAAGCAGGCTTCCCCGGCAAAAGGACGGGCACACCGGCGAGCTCCACATGGGTTGACAGTGGCGCGGCCGTAGTCAAACATGTCTGGTTGGCCGGCCGACACCGCCGGCGATCAAACCCCAACGAATGCCCAACCCATGCGCCTGTGCATCGTCTCGCACCTGTATCCGGTCGACGCCGCCGACTACAAGGGGGTGCATGTGCACCAGATGGCGGCGGCGCTGGCGGCGCGCGGGCATGTGGTGCACGTCGTCACGCCGCGGCGGATCGGGTCGGCCGCGCGCGAGGAGCGCGACGGCGTCCGGATCGAGCGGTATCGATACTGGGGGTGGTGGCGCGGCTGGCAGCTTTCGGAGCTGGCCGGCTACTCGCCGCTGACGCTCGCGAGCCTGTTCCTGATCGGGATCTGGAAAACCTTCTGGTGCGTGCTGCTGCGGCGCTGCGAGCTCATCCACGCCTACTGGGTCGTGCCGGGCGGGTTCATTGCCGCCTTGGTCGGGGCGCTCCTGCGGCGGCCGGTCGTGGCGACGGCGGCCGGGACCGATCTCAACATGGCCGGCCGCAAGAAGCTGGTTCGCGTGTTCGTGCGCGCGGCGCTCAAGGGCGCCGACCGCGTGATCGCCGCCGGCAGCGACATGAAGCGCCTCGCGATCGAGCTCGGCGGCCGGGAGGCGATCGTGCTGCCGTCGTGTTTCGCGGCGATGCCGGGCGGCGAGCCGCGGCCGGTCGAGATCCCCGGCCGGCCCGGCGGCCGCGTGCTGTGGGTCGGCAGCCTCGACCCGCCCAAGCGCCCCGACATCGTCATCCGGGCGTTTGCGAAAATCCACGGCAAGCGCCCCGGCGCCGCGCTGATCGTCGCCGGGCAGGGGCAGAAGCGCGAAACGCTTGAAGGCATGGCGGCGGGGCTCGCCGGCGAATCGGTTCGTTTCCTCGGCTCCGTGCCGCACGAGCAGGTGGTGGGGCTCATGGCGGCCGCCGATGTGTTCGTGCACTGCAGCGAGTACGAGGGGTTGCCGGTGGCGATCGTCGAGGCACTGCGCGCCGGGCTGCCGGTCGTGGCGCGGCGCGTCGGGGGCGTCCCCGACCTCGTTCGCGACGGCGAAAACGGGTATTTGATCGACGAACTGGATGCGGACGCGTTCGCCGAGCGGATCGGGACGCTTCTGGAGCGCGACGACATCCGGCGCTCGATGGCGGATGCGGCGCGGCGGTTCGCGAAGGAAAACCTCGACGGCGCGGCCGTCGTGAAGCACATCGAACGGATCTATTCGGAACTGGTGAAATGACGCTGGAGCGATTCGAACAAGCCCTGTGGCTCGAGTGGAGCGGCCTGCCCGCCGCGCTGAACAAGGTGCGCGCCAACGGCTGGCTGGTCATGCGCAAGGTCGCCGAGCTCGATTGCGCGGCGCACCGGCGGCCGGAGGCGGTCGAGGTCACGCTCGAGGAGCTGGGCGCGCGCTGCGGCCTCGAGCCGGACGTCGTCGTCAAGGTGCTCGAGGCGCTGCGCAAGAAGAAATACCTGCGCTGCTTCATCCCCGACAACGCCTCCGAGCCGGCGCTCATCGAGATCCGCTCGCCGATCAAGACGCCGCTGCCGCCGGATGAAGTCGCCAAGATCATCACCGACCCGCACCTGCGCGACCCGGGCGACTACCGTTACGCCCGCGCCGAGGACGAACCGAAAATCGACGACAAGAAAGTCCAGGAAGCGGTCGACTACTATCTCAATCACCTGAGCCAGAAGATGAACTCGGTGATCCTCGAGCAGATCGAGATCGCCGCGCGGCGGTTCACGGCCGAGTCGCTGCGCCTGGCGATCGACCGCGCCGCCCGCCACGAAATCCGGTCGATGACGTGGGTCCTCAAGGAACTGATCAGGGATCACCAGAAGCAATCGGAAAAGAATTATTGAATCCTGGCGAGAATGGCTTCGACGAGCCGCTCGGTCGGGGCGCGGGCGTCGAGGCGCAGGGCGTTCGGGTGCGTGAACGACTTGAACAGCCGGTCGACCTCGGCGAGGTAATCGGCCCCTTCGAAGTGGTCGGGGGTCGAGCCGCGCTTGGCGGTGATGCGATGGAGCGCCTCCTCGACCGGCAGCTCGAGGATGACGAGCAGGTCGGGGCTCGGGGCGAAGGCCTCGTTGGCGCGCCGGATCTGGGCCGGGTCCAGGCCGCGCGCCCCCTGGTAGGCCATCGTGGAGAAGTAATAGCGGTCGAGGATCACCGTCCGGCCGGCCTCGAGCGCGGGGTTGATCGCCTGCTCGACGTGTTCCTTGCGGTCGGCGATGAAGAGCTCGGATTCCTCGGCGGGGCTCACGCGGCCGCTCACGGCGAGCTCGCGGATCTTCTTGCCATACGGCCCGCGCGTCGGCTCGAAGCCGAGCGTGACGGAGCGCCCCCGCGATTCGAGCGCGCGGCCGAGCGCCTCGGCGAGCGTCGATTTGCCCGTGCCGTCGATGCCTTCAATGGCGATGAGATAACCGTGTGACTGGGGCATATGAAGGGGACCTATAGGACCTATAGGACCTATAAGACCTATAGGAGAATGAAATCGCCTAACACGGGCAACTGGTCAGGATGACTTTTTCCTCGCCGTCGACTTCGTCGAAGCAGACCTTGATCATGTCGCGGCCGGTGGTCTGCACGGTGATCGCGGCGTAGTCGGCCTGGATCGGGTATTCGCGGCCGCCGCGGTCGACCATGACCGCCAGCCGGATCGCGCGCGGCCGGCCGAAGTCGACGATCTCGTCCATCGCCGAGCGCACCGTGCGGCCGGTGTAGAGGACGTCGTCGATCAGGATCACGAGCCGGTCGGTGACGTCGAAATCCAGGTGCGTGTGCCGGACGATCGGGTGCGTGTCGAGCGTCGAGAGGTCGTCGCGATAGAGCGTGATGTCGAGGACGCCGAGCGGCAGGGCGAGGTCGTGCTCGTCGGCGAGGAGCTTCTGAAGGCGCTGGGCGAGGATCGCGCCGCGCGTGCGCACGCCGATCAGCGCCGCCTCGCGCGGCTTCCCGCCGATCATCTCCGCGATGGCGCGAGCCATGCCGCGCAGCTTGCCGTCAAGCGCTTCCGCATTGAGGAGTTCAGTTGACATAGTCGGGCTTCCGGTTGATTCATTCCGGGGATATGTGCGCTTAGTATGCAAACGCACCGAGCGCCGGGAAATTTTCTTCCGCTCTTTCAGAGCTCTCGTTATTCCCGCTCCATACCTGGGGCTGCGCTTCGCTCCGCCCCAGGCTATTATCTTTTGCGCCTTCAGCGCAAAAAGAACACGCCTCGGCGGCTTATTGAAAAACGGGGCTCCCGAAATTTCAAGCAACTCAGCCCTTGAGCATCGCCAGCAGGTCGTTGACTTCGCGGCGCAGGCTGGCCAGCGACTGGTTGAGCCGCTTGAGCGACTGCTCGCTGCTGGGCGGCGCCATGACCGGCGCGGGCCTGGCGGCGCGGACGGGGGCCTCGGCCTTCGTCGCGGCGGCCTTCTTCGGCGCCGGCGCCTCTTCGTGGTGCATCGCGCGGATTTCGTCGCGCAGCCGGCGGCGCGCGCCTTCGATCGTGAAACGGTCTTCGTAGAGCAGCTTGCGGATGGCCAGCACCACGTCGATATCGGCCTGGCGGTAGCGGCGCTGATCCGAATGGTCCTTGGCCGGGCTCAGTTCGGGGAACTCGGTCTCCCAGTAGCGCAGCACGTAGGGCTTGAGCCCGGTCATGCGCGACACTTCCTGGATGCGGTAGAAAAGCTTGCCGGCCTTCTTGCGGGCGGCGGTCTGCGGTACGGCGGCGGTAGCGAGCGATTTCATCGGCGGCTCCTCCTGCGGGAGATGATCTGCTTCAACGGGTACGGGCGGCTCGACGTTCAGCAACGTCGATGTGCAATTTGGGTAATAATCAGCTGTGAAACAGGAACCGGTTCTTTGGGTTTTTCTGCTCGGCCCCTCCCCTTCCGGCGCCGGTCGGCGCGCTGGGCAAGTTGCAAATGCCGGACTTAGCTTGCCCACAGTAAACCTAAAGGTGAAGAAACCACAAGAAAAATCCTAAATCCGAATTTCTAAATCCTAAAAAATAAAGAAATCCGAAATCCTAAATCCGAAATCCTAAACAAATCCAAAATTCGAAATCCTGGATCCTGAAAAAATGCAGCGGAGCAAAATTCGGAGTCGGGTCGAAGACCCGACCTACCGCGGATTTTGGATTTGTTTAGGATTTAGAAATTCGGATTTAGGATTTGTTCATCCGGCTCATATCGTGGTCGATGAGCGCTTTTACCATGGCCGAAAGGGTCATCTTCGGCTCCCAGCCTAGGAGTCTTTTCGCGTCCTCGATGTTGCCGAACGTGTGCTGGCGGTCGCCGGGGTGGCAGCGGGTCGGGTCGACGCGAACGTGGCTCATGTCGAGACCGAGTTGCGAAAACGCCTCGCGGACCCAGTCGCCGGTCGTCATGGTGCGGCCCGAGGCCAGGACAAGATCGGCGGGCGCCGGCATCGCGCCCATGCGCGCGAAGGCGTCGACAAGCTCCGGGGCCCACGACCAGTCGCGGCGCGTCTCGAGCGAACCGAGCTCGATCGCGTCCTGCTGCCCAAGCGCCACCCTCACCGCATTGGCGACGATGCCGCGCTCGACGAAGTGCTCGGGCCGGCGCGTCGAGGTGTGGTTGAAGAAGATCGCGACCGAGGCGCGCAGGTTGAACGCGTCGCGGTAGTAATGCACGTATTGATGCGCCATGACCTTGCTGGTGGCGTACGGGTTGGTCGCGCGGAACGGAGTCGTGGGCAGAAGGCCGTTGGTCGCCGCGTCGTGGTCGAAGCAGTCGCACGAGCCGGCCGTGACCATCGAGGAGCCGGGGCAGTGGCGGCGGATCGCATCGAGGATGTAGATCGTCCCCATCGCGTTGGCCTGCGCCGTCATCAGCGGCTCTTTCCACGAGATGAAGACGGAGCTCTGCGCGGCGAGGTGATAGATGACGTGCGGGGAGCGGGCCTTGATCGCGCACTCGACGGCGGCCTGGTCGCGGAGGTCGCACGGAACAAGCTCGATCGGGCCGAGTTCGTCGCGGATTTCATGGGCCTTGTCCATCTCGGCGTGATGGACGAGCGCGACGACTTCGCAGCCGCGCGCCAGAAGCATCCGCGCCAGATAATAGCCGTCCTGGCCGGTCAGGCCCGTGATCATCACCCGCTGATTCTTTGGAAGCTCGACGCAGTGTGTATTTTCCATGTTTTATTCCATATTCATCTAATATGTTTCGAGTTTCTGGTTTCGAGTTCATTTCATTGCGATCAGGGCTGCGCCGAGGGCGCCGGTCATTCTTGGATCGGGAACGGTTTCGACCGGGCGCGCGAGGCGGGTGGATAAAGCCTCGCGCATGCCGGGGATCAGCGCGACGCCGCCGGTGAAGACGACCGGCTCGTCGACGCGGCGGCCGGCCATCGCGCACACGCGCGAGGCGATCGTCGCCTGCACGCCGGCCGCGATCGACTCCGGAGGCGTGCCGGCCGCGAGCAGGCCGATGATCTCGGTCTCGGCGAACACGACGCACATGCTGCTGATCGTGGCGGCTTCGCCGGCGCGCGCGGCAAGCTTGCCGAGGCCGTTCAGGCCGTCGCCCAGCCGGCCGGCGACGACTTCGAGAAAGCGGCCGGTGCCGGCGGCGCAGCGGTCGTTCATCGCGAAGTCCTGGACGGCGCCGCGCGCGTCGAGGCGGATGAGCTTGCTGTCCTGGCCGCCGATTTCGATGATCGTGCGCGCGTGCGGGGCCTGATGGCGCACGCCGCGCGCGTGGCAGGTGATCTCGGTGACGGTGCGGTCGGCGACGCCGATCAGGTTGCGGCCGTAGCCGGTCGCGATGACGGACTTGATGCTCTCGCGGGCGAGGCCGGCTTCGGCGAGGAGCCGCTCGAGCAGGTCCATCGCGAGGCGCTCCTGCTCGATCCCCTGGTCGACCTGGCCGGCGGCGACCACCTCGCGGGACTCGCCGTCCAGCAAGACGATCTTGATCGCGCGCGAGCCGGCGTCGATCCCAACAGCAATCATCGGCTTCTCCTTGCCTTCACGGTCTCGACCAAAGCCTCGAGGCGGCCGGCGATCTGCGGCGACAGGGCGTCGCTCACCGGCGGGACTTCAATTTCGATCACCGGCCAGCCGCGGCGGCGCGCCTCGCGGGCGATGACCTCGCCCTCGGTGGCGCAGTGGCTCGCGCCGGGGATGCGCGAAACGACGATGGCCTCGGCGCCGAACAGCGCCATCTCGGCCAGAATGCGCCCGGCGCGGTCGCGGGCCGGGCCGGCCATCGGGTCGGCGAGCGCCGAGCGCGCCAGCGACTCCATCGGCGGCAGGGCCTCGGGGATCTCGTCGAGCGCGTGCGAAAAGAGGTAGTCGGTGCCGCAGACGCGGCCGCCGCAGGCCTCCAGCAGATTCATCACGCGCAAATCCGCCACAGGATTGACCCAGAAAACGCGCGCGGCATCAAGCGAGAAATGTCCCTCGCGGTTTTCGACCCGGCGCCGGGCCTCGGCGAGAAGTTCTTTGAGCACCTCCAGGCACTCGGCGCGGTCGGAGCAGAAATGGATGATGAGCATCTCGGCGATGAGCAGCTCGAGCGACGGGAGCGGGGCGAGCGGGGCGGTGAAGACAACGCGCCGGAGCTCGGCGAGCGCGCGGCGGTTTTCGTTCGCAATGGCAATCCCGTCGGCGAGCATCGCGTCGGTGAGCTTGCGGCCGGCGAGGTCTTCGAGCGCGGCGCGGATGCGCTCGAGTTCGCCGTGGACGAACTCGACCTGCGAGCGCGGCGCTCTCAATCGCGGGAACGCCACTCTCCGGAGTGGCGATTTTTCTCCAGAGCCGATCAGGAGATCGGCGTTCCCAGGCAGATCGACCGCCTCTTCATCCAGTTCCGGCTCGCGGCGGTGAGGGATTTCCCACCACAGGATCGGGTGGCCGAGTCCCTCGACGCGCTGGGCGATCGCCGAGAAGTCGTCGCACGTCGCGCCGACGCTCGAGATGAGCAGGTCGGGGGTGGGGAACTTCGTCTTCGTGGCGAACGCGCCGAGCATCGCCCGCACCGGGCAGAAACTCTCGTTCACGCCGAGCGAGTCGGCGACCGCGAGGAGCCTGTCGTCCAGCTCCATGACGCACGGGATCCACCACGCGCCGTCGGGGTAGAACGCCACGACCTCCGGAAGCGACCACGCCATGACCGGCACCGTGCCGAGGTCCTTCATCGTGCCGACGATTTTCTTGCCCGCGTCGCGCGCCGCAAACAGTCGCTCCTCTTCGCTCAATAGGAAATTCCAGAGCCGCAGCGCGGCCGGCGAGTTGTCGAACTTGAGGCGCGAGAGGCGGCGGTCGCCGTCCTCGAAGTGACGACCGAGCCGGCCGCCGTAGGCGGGCTCGCGCAGGCCCGCGGCGGCGAGCCGGGCATGGCGTTCGTCCCACTGGGCAAGCGTGAGCTGGCGCGGGGGCTCGTTCATTGCAGCATCTCGAGGAAGGATTGCAGGCGGGTCAGCGCCGAGCCGCCGGGCGCGGGTTCGTCCGCGACATCGAGCTCGACCATCGGCAGGCCCGGCCAGTGGCGGATCCGCTCGGCCTCGGCGCGCCACGTGTCGCACCACAGGCACGTGCGGAAGACGATGCCGCGCACGCCGCGCTGCTTGAGCTCGGCTCCCAGGTACCGGAACAGGCCGGCGTTGGGCCGGCGGAAGGCCGAGGGGATTTCGAAGTAGAGACCCGCGAGCGCGAACAAGGGATCGGAATGGCCGGTCAGATCGCGGCGATCCAGATTGCCGGGGAGCGAGCGCTCGCCGCTCGCGGTGGCGTCGAGCACGATCGCGCCGCCGGCTTTCTCGACCGTGTCGAACAAATCCAGATGCGAGGCCATCACCGGGCTGCCGATCAGGGCCAATGGAACCCCGACGGGTTTGAGTCCGCCCGAAGGCGGGACGACGAACGCTTGACCGTTTTCGAAATAGCCGGCAAGCGCGCGGGCGTAAGGAGGCGATGCCATCGCTCCCCTCGCCTCGCGGAGCGCGCGGCGGATGCGGTCGTGGTCGAGCATGATTTCAATGAGCCGGTCGCGCGACGGCGAATGGCCGCCGAGATCGATCAGGAACTCGCTCAGCCGCCGAAGCTCGCCGACGTAGAGGCGCAGCGAGGCCGTGGTCTCGCAGGTCGAGGGCATGTTGAAGACAAAGGCGGGGCGCTCGGCGAATTCGGCGAGGCGGCGCATCTGGTCGCAGGCGGTGACGAAAATGAACGGGCCGGCGGAGCGGTTGCATTCGCCCAGGAACGCGCGGGCATACGGGCAGAGGCCGCTCAGATGATCGAGGCCGTCGTTGGCCGCGAGGCGCGGCAGCATGCGCCGCGCCCGCAGCCCGTGCGCCTCGATCCACTCGGCGGGAATGTAAGGGCTGGTGTAAGTGACTTCGCCCACCGGTATCCGCACCATGCCAACAATCTTCTTAGCGTGTCGGGCATGCCCTTAAGCGCTGTAAGCGCGAAAGAAAACAGCCTGGGGCGTAGCGAAGCGAAGCCCCAGGCTGGTCTTTCGCTCTTTCAGAGCTTCTGCCGTCTTTTGCTCGTTCCCTGGGGCTGCGCTTCGCTACGCCCCAGGCTATGATCTCTTGCGCCTTCAGCGCATCAATCGAATCAAGGACGCTTGACACGTATTCGGTTAAAAGCCGACGATTTTTTCACATTTCGGGAGCATATGCTTATTCCCGCTGAATCATCAGCACAACGAATTCCGCATGAAGGCGGGACTACGAACGAAATTTACACCTCGACCGGCTCTTCGACCTTGGGCGGAACCATGACGACCTTCTCGACGAGGTACTCTTCCATGCGGTCCAGCTCGACGCGCTCCTGGGTCATCTGGTCGCGCTCGCGGACGGTGGCCTTGCCGTCCTCGAGCGACTCGACGTCGATCGTCACGCAGAACGGCGTGCCGATCTCGTCCTGGCGCCGGTAGAGCTTGCCGATCGCCGCCGTGTCGTCATAGACCGCCTTCCAGTGCCTCATGAGGTCGCTCCTGAGCTTGTGGCATTTCTCCACGATTTCGCCGCGCTTCTTGAGGAGCGGCAGGACGGCGACCTTGATCGGCGCCAGGGCCGGGTGCAGCCGCAGCACGACGCGCTGGCGGTCGAGGACCGTTTCCTCGTCGTAGGCGTCGATCAGGAAACACATGACGGTGCGGTCGACGCCGGCGGCCGGCTCGATCACGTACGGCGTGTACTTGGTGTTCGTCTCGGGGTCGAAATACTGGAGGTCCTTGCCGGTGGCTTCCATGTGCTTGGTCAGGTCGTAGTCGCCGCGGTGGGCGATCCCTTCGAGCTCGCCCCAGCCCATCGGGAAGTGATACTCGACGTCGTGGCACATGCGGCTGTAGTGCGCCAGTTCGTCCTTGTCGTGCTGGCGCAGGCGCAGGTTTTCCTTCTTGATGCCGTAGCGAACATACCAGTTGTAGCGCTCGGCGACCCAGTGCTTGTAGGCCTCGACGTCGGTCCCCGGCTTGCAGAAATATTCCATCTCCATCTGCTCGAACTCGAGCGTGCGGAAGACGAACGCCTTGGTCGTGATCTCGTTGCGGAAACTGCGGCCGATCTGCGCGAGGCCGAACGGCAGCTTGCGCCGCATCGTGCCGCGGCAGTTTTCGAAGTTGACGAACATCCCCTGCGCGGTCTCGGGGCGCAGGAAGACGGTCGAGGCGGCGTCCTCGATCGGGCCGACGTGCGTGCGGAACAGGAGATTGAACAGGCGCGGCTCGGTGAGTTCCTTTTTGCCGCACGCCGGGCAGGTCGTCGTCGAGCCCATGTATTCGATCTTGTCGACGCGCTCGAACATCCGGCCGTCGACCTGATGGCCGGCCAGGATCGTCTTGCCGGGGATGGCGTAGCCGAGCTCGATCTCGAACTGGCCGTCGCCGTTGCCGGCCACGGCGCCCGTGACCTTGTAGCGGGCCTTGTAGTCTTCCAGGTGGTCGGCGCGGTAGCGCGCGCGGCAGCTCTTGCAGTCGACGAGCGGGTCGGTGAAATTCTCGACGTGGCCCGACGTGCGCCAGACCTCGGGGTTCATCAGGATCGAGCACTCGATGCCGTCGACGTCGTCGCGCTCCTGGGTCATGGCGCGCCACCAGGCGTTGCGGACGTTGCGCTTGAGCTCGGCGCCGAGCGGGCCGTAATCGTAGCAGGCCTGCATGCCGCCGTAGATCTCGCTGGACTGGAAGATGATCCCGCGCCGCTTGCACAGGGAGATGATGGTATCGAGCGAAACCGCCATGAGAGGAAGCCCTTTAGTGTGATGGCCGCGCCGCACATCGGCGGCGCGGGTGCATTCCCAATAGGGTTATCACACGCCGCGGGCGGATGCAAGCCACGCCGTTCGTGCGTCGTGCGTCGTTCGTCGTAATCGTAATCGCCGATTGCGGATGATGCCTGAAAGCGCTGAAAAAAATGTGACGATGTGGAACCGCGACAGCGGTTCAAAAACATCATCCATTGCAATTCGGAGACATTACATGGTGGCTCCCCCGACAGCACGGGCCGGATATCGATCGAAGATATTCCGCAGGCCGGCGCCGGCGGCATCAGGTTCACAGGCCCGAACAATCACCATGCCGGTTTCAACAAAACATGCCTTGAGTCAGAATATATGCCATGTTAATATTATTATGTCATTTATGTTGATTGATGCCACGGGAGGCTTTTCATGGGAAACGCGTTTCGCGCCACGGTTCGGGTGACCCATGGCGGGCGGATCGTCATACCGGCGGAGGTTCGCGAAAGCCTCCAGATGGGAATCGGCGAGGAGCTGGTTCTTACCGTCGAAGCCGATCACGCGACGCTGACGAATGCAAAGGTCGCCCGGCGCAAGGCCCGCGAAAAGGTCCGCAAATACGTCCCGCCGGGAACGAGCCTCAGCCGGGAACTGATGGCCGAGCGCAAGGCCGAGGCAAAACATGAATAAGGCGAACGTCATCGATGCCTCGGCGATCCTGGCTTATCTGCAGCAGGAGAAGGGGGAGGACGCCGTCGAGGCGGCGCTCGACGCCGGCGCGGCGTGGATCTCGGCCGTCAATGCGTGCGAGGTTCTTGGAAAACTCTGCGAAAAGGGAATGCCGATCGAGGAGGCGCAGGGCGCGCTCGACGATCTCGGATTGGTCGTGAAGAATTTCGACCCTGAATCGGCCCGCATCGCCGCGGCCATGCGGGTGCGGACCATGCCGATTGGGGCCTCCCTCGGCGACCGGGCCTGCCTCGCGCTCGCGCAGCATGCGGCCCAATCGGGCGCGACACCCACCGTTTACACCGCCGAGCACGCCTGGGCCAAGCTCAGATGGCCTTTCAAAATCGCCGTCATCCGCGCCAAGCCATGAAATCCGGCCCCCCCAAAATAAATTAGTCATCAGTTCCGATTATGGGGTTGACAGACGCCGGCGGATCGTGCAGGATCATTCCGTGATTATCTTGCCACCGCCTCTCTTGCACTGCCGAATTTCAAATTCCTGCAAAAGATTAATGGCCAACAGGATACTCCGGGACCGGACGCATCCCAGATCGATCACCCGCGTCTAATTCAGCAGAGTCGATTGAATCGACGAGAGGTACTATCATGAAACTGTACGTAGGCAACCTGAGCTACGACACCACCGAATCCGAGCTTAGCCAGCTCTTCGGGCAGCACGGCGCGGTGACTTCGGTCGCCGTCATCAAGGACCGTGAGACCGGTCGCGCCAAGGGATTCGGCTTTGTCGAATTCTCCAGCGACGACGACGCCCGGGCCGCCATCGCGGCGCTCGACGGCAAGGAAGTCGGCGGCCGTTCGATCAAGGTCAACGAAGCCCGCCCGCAGACCTCGGGCGGCGGCTTCGGCGGCGGCCGCGGCGGCAACCGCGGCGGCAACCGTGGCGGCTGGCGCTAGGCCAAACCCCGGTTGGGTTCCAAGACCGCCCTGGTTTCCAGGGCGGTCTTTCTTATTCCGGCCGGGCGGTCAAGGCCGATCGATCGTGAAAATTGGATGCTTGGCGTTGTCGAGGACCCGGCAGTGCCTGATGTCGCGTTTCGGGGTCGAGAAATCCACGTTGCGCTTGCCGTCCAGGTAACGGATCGTCATGCCGCGGATTTCGAGCTCCTCGCCCTGGAACCGGCAGATGTCCCTGGCGGTCGATTCGACCGACACGTTCTCGAACACGTTGCGCTTGTTCTGCATGAGCAGCTCGATGCCGGCCGCGCGCTTCAGCACGACGTTCCGGTGAACCGCGACGCAGTCCTGGATGTGGCAGATCCCGGTCGAATTGCCCTCGGCGTAGAAGCCGTCGACGACGAACGAGCAGGTCTCGTGGCCGCTGATGCCGTCGTCGCCGTTAAACAGGGCGCGATTGTTCGAGAACCGGATGTCGGCGCACCGGTGGTGAATGTTGAAGCCGTCGTTGGGGAAGAAAGTGGCCGTGAGGTTCCGGATGACGAGGAACCGGCAGTTGCCCTCCAGCTCCACGCCCGAGTGGCATTTGGAGGTCGGGACGGCCAGCCGGACCGAGCCGGGGTCCTTCCCCCGCGGCAGCCGGACGTAGAGGCGCTTGTCGGCTTCGGCCCAGGTCCATTCGTAGTCGGCCAGGTCGGCGACATTCTTGAAATCCGCGCTGCCGCCGCCCTTGGAGTTGCGGCCCATGCGGTTCATCTTGCCGTCGATGATCATGTAGAAGCGCTTGAGGTCGAACGGCTTGAGCGGGTGCTCGGCCGAATAAAGCCCCGCCCCTTCGGCCCGCCATTGGTCTGCCGGGATGCGCGTTTCGCCGGAGAGCGTCGCGCCCCGGCCATCGATTTCGATCGGGCGGCTCGCCTCGCCGGCGCGGTCCTTCATCGCCAGGTTCTCGTGATACGGCTCCTCGTTGGCGGTCAAAACCAGCCTGTCGCCGGGCTCGAGGACGGAGACGCCCTGCTTGATCGTCAAAAACGCCTTCTCCCGCGACCGCCCGTCATGGGCATCGGAGCCGTTGACGTTGTCGACGTAATAATCCGCCCCGAACGCGGGCGCCGCGCAGAAGAAGAGAAGCGCCAACAAGCGATTCATGAACAACCCTCGCTTCCTGTCGGCCGGGCGCCAACCCGACGCTTAACGATACATCAGCCAGTCGCCGCCGGCGGCGTTGGTCGGAGCCTTGACGCCGATGCGCCAGACCTTGCCCTTGGTCACCTGGCCAAAGGCGTTGACCGTGTCGACGCGCCAGTAGTAGGTCTTGCCGGCCGTCAGCGCCGGGCGCGGCAGCCAGACGGCCGTGAACCCGATGTCGCCCTTGTATTCGGCCGAGGCGCGCGTGGCGTTGGTGACCGCGGTCTGGCTCGTGCCGAGATAGACCTGGAAGCTGCTTTCGGCGTATTCGCCGTCGGGGGCCTCCCAGCGCAGCGGCTTGCCGGCCTGAACGGTGCCGCCGTCGGCCGGGTTGGGCGTGGTCGCCTGGGCGGCGGCCGCATAGATCCCCTTGTCCTTGAAATTCAGCGCGAGGAGCGCCTGGTCATAATAGACGATCACGTCGTCGGTGACCGAGTCCTTGTCGTTGTCGACGAAGCTGTAACCGTCGACGATCCGCGCATTGTAAATGAACGGGGCCGGGCACCAGTTATCGAGGTTCGTGGCCGTGATGTCGACCGACGCGAACACCGAGGCGGCCGACGAGCTCGACGGCGGCGGCGTGTTGTAGACGACCAGGCTCGCGCCGCCCTTGACCGCGACCTGGTCCTCGTCGACCAGCTCCCACCACAGGCCGGCCCAGGTGTCGCGCTGGCTGTTGCCGTTCATGTCGCCGAACGAGCCGATCGTGGTCGAACTGGCGAAGAACGTCTGGTCCGTGCCGATGCTCCCCGTGACCGACGACGTGTAGTTGACGGTCTTGCCGATCGAAATGCCGCTGGCCTGGAAGGCCGTGTTGGCGATCTTGAACGTCGGCGCGGCGGGGCCGGTCGGGGGCTTGACCAGCGCGAAATCGTAGACCCCGTCGTAGTTGAAATCGTTGGCGTCCATGTGGACGCGCTCGTAGCCCGTGACCGTGCTGGAGGAGCCGGTCAGCCAGATCTTGCGCCCGGCGCCGCCCACGCCGTGGAACAGGCCGACCGCCAGCGGCTGGGCCTCGTTTTTGTTCCTGAACACGGCCAGGTCGATCTTGCCGTCGCCGCTCAGGTCGACGCAGCCGTTGCCGGGACAGCCGAGCGGCTCGATCGTGTTGAACATCGACCGCTCCTCGTCGGTGTCGCCCAGGTCCGAGTTCGTCGACTTGAACAGGACGCTCCGCTTCTTGAGGCTGTAGGCCGTGAAGGCGGGGACGGCGGTGGCGTTGGGAATCGTCTGATACGTGTAAATGAACATCACGTCGCGGTAGCCGTCCTTGTCGTAGTCGGCGCGGGCGGCCCACAACAGCGGAGACCCCTTCGTGCTGGACGGGTCCATCGCGGTCCAGCTCGAGCCGTACGGCGAAATCGGGTTGCCGCTGGAATTGAGGACGGTGATACAGTTCGTGTATTTCATCCCCGTCAGCACGGAGCCGAAGTTGTAGTAGCAGACCAGCTCGGGCTTGCCGTCGTTGTCGAAGTCGCCGTTGCCGATCCGGCCGACGGGCAGAAGCGGCAGCTCGTTGACCACCAGGTTCGAATACGAATACGCGTAGCCCCCGACCTCCGAGTAGACGTCATCGGCATGGAGCGCGAGCGTCTTCTGCCAGATCTGCTCGAACGTCCGGCCGTTGTAGAGGGTCAGCACGAACCTGCGGCCGTCCTTGGGCGCGATCGAGTTGTAGACGAAAAAATCGGGGTAGTCGTCGCTGTCGTAGCTGTATTCGGGCCACACCACGGCCCACGGCGCCTTGAACGGCATCGTGAGCGTCTTGGACTTCTCGGTCGGCCACGCCGTGTTGGTTTTGTCGAGCCGCCGGAACGTGAGGGTATCGAAATTGGAGCCGTTCGTCCCGCCGCTGTTGTTGCTGTAGACGACCAGGTCGGGCAGGTCGGACGCGGGCGAGCGCGGCGTGAAGACGCGATCGGGAACGGACGAGCCGGCCGTGGCCGCGAAATCCCGCCCGGCGGTCTTGTTGCTGTAGGTTTTGTCGCCGCCGGTCGCGGCGGTGTTGATCGTGAACGCCCGCAGGTCGCCGCTGCCGGACTTCTGGACGATCAGGTAGTCGGCGAGGCCGTCGCCGTTGTAATCCTTGTAGTAGCCGGTCGGGTACGGCTCGATCCCCTCGTAGCCGGAATTGATGAACTGCCAGCTCTTGTTGAACCCCTGCGTGCGGGAGACCGAGACGGCCGCGTGGAGCGATCCGGCAAGAGCGAGCAGAACGACGCCAACCAGCAGCCGCGACATTGTTTTCATGACAGCGTGCCTCACGTGGATTTCAACACATCCCTGACGACAGTCTTTCTACGCCGAGGGCGAACGATTTCTCAATCACTTTCAGTGAATTTTTATTCATCGACAATTTGGTTGCGCATCGGTTACGGCAATTGCCGGTCGCGCAGGCGGTCGGCCAGCCAGTTGAGCGACAGCACGAGGATCATCAGCGTCAGGCCCGGGAAAAGCCAGATCCACCACGAGCCGGTGGCGAACTCGTCGAAACCGAACCGGATGAGCATGCCGAGCGAAGGCTGCGTGATCGGCACGCCGAGGCCCAGGAAGCTGAGCGTGGCCTCGAGCATGACGACCGAGGCGAACTGCACGGCCGAGATCACGACGACCGGCTCGAGGATGTTGGGCAGGATGTGGCGCAGCACGATGCGCGACGGGCGCGCGCCCAGAGCCGTCGCCGCCGAGACGTATTCCTTCTCGCGCTCGGCCAGGACCGAGGCCCTGACGGTGCGCGCGTAAATCACCCAGTGCGCAATGCCGACGGCGATGACGATCTTGGAGAGGCCCGCCCCCCAGCGCGCCATGATGAACAGCGCGATCAGGACCGACGGGAATGCCAGCTGCACGTCGGCCAGGCGCATGACGATGGACTCGGTCCAGCCGCCCCTCCAGCCGGCGGCAAGCCCCAGCCCAATGCCGGCCAGCGCGGCCAGCAGTGTTCCAAACACACCGACCATGAGCGATACACGCAATCCAAACATTACTGAAGATAATACATCCCGTCCCTGAACATCAGTTCCAAGGGCATAAAAATTACCGGGATGAGTGTCTAAAACTGAAGGTGGACGCGAGCTGTCCTCGAGCCGGATCCGCTCCAAGGCGTTCATGTTGCAAGGGGCCAGGAGGGGGGCGCCGACGGCCACGACGACCATGAGTGAAAGCATGAAAGCGGGTACGGTCCATCCGAACGTTTCCCACATGAAAACGGCCGTTTTCCATAGACTCTTCATCCCAACTCATCCCATTTCAACGCTTCATCGATCATGCGGCGATTCCGAAAGCTTATATTCGAAACTGAAAAAAAATAAAAGGTGAAAACGGCAAAAGTTCCAAATTGCGAATTCAGAAAATTGATTTTCGTGGGTTTGCGTCTTTATTCATATGAGAGATTTTTCACTTTACATACTTAAATAATGGATGTATCTTTATCATCAATTTCAAGCAAAGGCATCGTCCAGATGCAAAAAACTGTCAGCGTCGGAGGTGGAAGATGACTCGTCGTCATGGTTTTACCCTGATTGAGCTTCTGATCGTTGTAGCAATTATCGCCATCCTGGCGGCTATTGCGGTTCCGAACTTCCTGGAGGCGCAAACTCGCGCCCGTGTGTCGCGCGCCCAGAATGACATGCGTTCGATCTCGCTGGCTATGGAAACTTACCGCCTTGACAACGGCGGCTACCTGCTCAACGAAGGCCATTCGTGGCTGGGCGGCTCGACCCGCAGCGAGGCCGACAAGCGCCTGCTTACGACGCCGATTGCGTACCTGTCGAGCATTCCGGACGATGTGTTCCGCCGGGTCGCCGGCGCGGACGCCACCCCGGGCGTGGGCGGGTTCTCCCCCTCGTATCGTATTTACGCCGTCATGTATACGGCCACGTCGACCGAGCCGGGCTACTACCGCAACCTCGTCCTCTACCCGAAGACCGCGTGGATGACGTGGTCGATCGGCCCGGACCTGGTCACCAACACCGACGGCTACCGTCCCCAGGGACGCGTCCTCTATAACGAGGCCCTGCCGACCGCCTCGCAGCAGATCGGCCAGGACCGCAACAACAACTACATCGCGGCCTCCGGCAGCTACTGGGGCCTGCGTTACGATCCGACCAACGGCACCGTCAGCTGGGGCGATATCTATCGCTTCGACGGCGACTCGATCAACCGCATCAACTAAGACGTTTCATCTCTGCTGAATGGGCTCCGACAGGGCCTCCTCCCCCCCTAGCCTGTCGGAGCCATATTTTTTTATTTTGAGCCTGCGCGCCCTGACTCCCGGATCAGGATCCTCCACGCCTTCGCCTGCCCCGCGCCGCGCGTTTGTATGCTTCCATGTTCAGGATGAAATTGACGATGTGCTCGCTATCGTTTCGATAGCGAGTGATAAAAGTTTTCCGGCAATAGGAATGGCCGGCAAGTTGTTATCTGTCCCGTACTCCGAAACCTGCCGCTAACTTTTCGCAAATTGCTTTCTGACGAAGACCGCCCATATCCAGATTTGCCCGATCAAGTAGATCCCGAACCCAAGGTAGAATGCTTCGGGCGCGGCAGCCCAGGACTTTTTCACATACATCGGATCAGCATATGCCTCTGAACGAGCAATCAATGGAATCGCGGCGTAATGGAGGGCCATGACGATGAGGAAGGTCGCTTTCACATTGGGCCGGTTCACGTGCATCAGCAGCAGCCCAATGATTGGCCACAGAAGGAGGATTCCCAGAACACCCCCCGGCACCAGTGATAATGGCGAGGAAAACCACCCAAACATGAGGCAGCTGCCGTGACCGCCACCCGATTCAAGGAATGCGAAAACAAAAAGCGCGAGTCCGTAGAACAGGCCAAAAAGCCAGGGCTTGCGTAAACGATGCTTGCTCAAGTTTACTGTCTCGTGATCAGTCTGATCGAATTCTCAGCCCGCCCGGTCACAATACCCCCCGCGCCTAAAATCTCGCCGCTGCTGACGGTTCCGTTCGTGGGGTCGTAGATGAAGTCGACGAACTTATCGGGGTAGAAGAGGTTCTCGCCTTGCACGAACGTGCCGCCGTTGGCGCCGATCGTGCGGATCTTGTCGGGGCCGTGGCTGAACAGGACGTAACAGAGAACCCGCATCGTGCCGGGCACGGCGTAAACCGGAATCAGCTCGCCCGTCTCCTTGTCGGCGTTCAGGAGGCCCATTTCGTTGAAGCCGTAGTAGCGGTAGTTGCGGTAGCTGCGCAGCGTGGCCAGGTCTCGGCTTTCGGCCCCGGCGCTGAACGGGTCCTCGAGCTTCGTCGTCTGCATGTAGGCGACCGGCGTCGTCATCCAGTGCAGCCACTTGAGCGTGCCGTTGGATTCGGCGCTGGGGTAGGCCTGCTCGTCGACGTGGTAGGCCTCGAGCGCCAGGCGCATCATGCGGTGGTCGGCGCGGACGCGCGAGACCTTCGCCCGCGACTGCGCCTCCATGAAATTGGGCACCGCGATCGCGGCCAATACGGAAATAATCGCCACGACAATCAGCAGTTCGATCAAGGTGAATGCGGAATTGCAACGCATCGATTTTTTCCGTTAGACAATGGAAACAACTTCGGGAACAACTTTGCAAAATGTAACAGATTTGAATTTGAACCGCAAAGCCGCAAAAAACGCCTGCCAGAGTGCCTGGGGCGAGCGAAAAAGTTTTCCGGCAACAGAAATCGCCGGCGAGGGCGCCGGCGCCACAGTGCGATGAGCTGTTCGATGCTGAATAGCTATTTTCGATGTGGGGCCGGCGCCCCCGCAGCGCCTTTGAGCTTCAAATTTCTTTCGTGCGGCTCCAGCCGACAGATGCTAAATTATGGGATCGCGCCCGTGCCGCGGCGCATGCTTGAAGGATCGCCGATGCCCGCCAAGTCACAACACAACACCGCCGACCGCCCGCT
The DNA here is from genome assembly GCA_039683515.1 of Candidatus Sumerlaeia bacterium. GTDB lineage: Bacteria > Sumerlaeota > Sumerlaeia > MVZB01 > MVZB01 > JAJFUE01. The sequence goes on from JBDKRG010000050.1 coordinate 29,568, forward strand.
GCGCGTCGGCATCGTCACGCTCGGCTGCGACAAGAACACGGTCGACAACGAATACCTCGCCGGCCTGCTGAGCGAGGCCGGCTGCGAGATCGTCACGACGCGGCGCGACGGCGACGCCCCGCTCGACGCGGTCGTGGTCACGACGTGCGGCTTCATCGGCGACGCCCGCGAGCAGTCGGTCGACGCGATCGTGCAGCTGGCCGAGGACAAGCGGCTGCGCGGCGACCCGCGCCGGCTGTTCGTGGCCGGCTGCCTGAGCCAGCGCTGCGGCGAGGAACTGGCGCGCGAGATCCCGGAGATCGACGGCCTTGTCGGCGTCGGCCAGTTCGAGCAAATGGCGAAGATGATTTTGAACGAGGAAACGGCCGGCGGGGGCGCCGTCGCGGTCGAGGCCGTTCCGCGGGTCGATATCTACAGGCTCATCAAGCGGCGGCCGCTCGAGCCGCGCCCGTACGCGTTCCTCAAGATCGGCGACGGGTGCGACCACAACTGCACGTTCTGCTCGATCCCGCTCATGAAGGGCCGGCTGCGGTCGGTGCCGCCGGAGATCGCCCTGGCCGAGGCGCGCGCGCTCGTCGGGCGCGGCGCCCGCGAGCTGAACCTCGTGGCGCAGGACCTCTCGGCGTGGGGGACCGACCGCTGGCCCAATTGGCGGCTGCCGCGGCTCGTCCGCGAGATCTGCCGCATCCCGGGGGACTTCTGGGTGCGCTGCCTCTACGTTTACCCGGGCCAGGTGACCGACGAGCTGATCGAGGTCATGGCCTCCGAGCCGAAGGTCGTCCCCTACCTCGACATCCCGCTTCAGCACCTCGACCCGGACCTCCTGCGCCGGATGAAGCGGCCGTTCCACGAGCGCAACACGTTCGAGCTGGTCGAGCGGCTGCGCGCGGCGGTGCCGGGGGTCACGCTGCGCACGACGATGGTGATCGGCTTCCCCGGCGAGACCGCGGCCGCGCAGAAGAACCTGATCGGGGGGCTCGAGCGGATCCGGTTTGACCGGCTCGGGGCGTTCGAGTATTCGCCCGAGCCCGACACCCCCGCCGCGCGGATGAGGCCGCAGGTCAGCGCGCGGACGCGCCGCCGGCGCTGGCACGCCGTCATGGCCGCGCAGGCCGCGATCTCGGCCGAGCTGAACCAGGCGCGCATCGGCCGCCGCGAGCGGGTGCTCATTGAAGGCTTCGACGCCGAGCGGGGCGCGTGGGTCGGCCGCAGCGCCGCCGAGGCCCCCGAGGTCGATGGGAAGATCTTCGTCACCGGCGACGGGGCGCTCGAGCCCGGCGCATTCGTGGATGTAGAGATCACGGCCGCCGAGACTTACGACCTGCACGCTCAAGCCCGCCGGCCCCGCTAACCGCCAACTTTTATCCATTTGTGCATCCAGTTGCAACATGGCGCAAAGCCGTTCACCCGGAGTTTCCTTAAGATGAACGCTTTGTAATCATGCACAGTATTGATTTTTTTGCGGTTATTGTTGCATTGTCGGTTTTTTCACAAATGGCATCCTAACTGCTAGCCATTAGGCCAGATCATTCTGAAGTTGTAATGATCAGCTTGTTTTGTGAGGTTACCCCATGATCACGGCCTTCCGGACTTCGCTGATGACGGCGCTGCTGATGCTGGCAATGACGCCGGCCTTCGCCGTCACGCTGAATGAGTTGGATTTGGACCACCCTGGTGATCACGGGACGATCAATGGGGCCATTTTCTACCGTGAGGACCCGAACCCGACCGGAACGGGCAACATCAATTCCTTCCTCCGGATCCAGTCCAACACCGGCACCGAACAGGGCTACAACACCGACGGGACGCCGCGGCAGTTCGATGAGAAGGGGGGCAATTTCACGCATTCCCTTCTGCTCAGCAAAGTCGGCAAGGTGAGCTTCGACGGCGGCACGACCTGGTACCGCGAGTTCATGCTCGACGTCGCCGAGTCGGACAATCAGCTCATCCTCACCGACCTCAAGATTTACCTCGAGCCGGTCGGCGATCTTCTGGGCTGGCCCGACACGTTCGGCACGGCGCTCTACGACCTGGACACGGCGACCATCGACAGCCAGGTCAACCTGACCGCGGCGCCGGGCAACGGCCGCGGCGACATGTATGTCTACATTCCGGACGCCCTGTTCACCAACTCGACGAACAACCCCTACGTTTACCTGTATTCGCGCTTCACCCAGTGCGACGGCAGCTTCGAGGAGTGGTCGACGCAGGAGACCGACGGCGACGATCCTCCGACCGTTCCCGAGCCGATGTCGCTTTCGCTCCTGGGCCTTGGCCTCGGCCTCGGCGCGCTGATCCGCCGCCGGATGACCCGCTGATTCCCGACCCTGTAGCTCAAAACCCCTTCGCGCCGCCCGGTGCGAAGGGGTTTTTGTTTAGTACTACTCTGCCATATGTCGTCTGTTTTGGGATGCAAGCGATCCCAAGCGCTGGAAGCGCGAAAGCATACAGCCTGGGGCGGAGCGAAGCGCAGCCCCAGGTAAAAGACGCAATATCATTGGAGCGCTGAAGGCGCGGAAGAAACCGATTTCTCTCGCGCTTTCAGCGCTCCGGTTGGGTGCGGTTCGTGACCTGGGGCTGCGCTTCGCTCCGCCCCAGGCTTTTTTATCTTGCGCCTTCAGCGCAAACAGAAAGCCGATCGTGCGGAGTGGCAGAGTAGTATTAGAGCGAGTAACAAAAGTCTTGCGGCAATCGCCGTAATCGAGACGGGGCTTGGTTTCGAAGTTTGGTGCTGATTCGATTACGATTACGAGCACGAGCACGAGCACGACTACGAGCATGAACCGATAACTTTTGTCAAGCGCACTAGCGATACGTCTGGCCGGGGGTGTCGGCGCGGAAGGATTCGATGTTGCCGCGGTCGGCCATCGTGACGTAGCAGGTCCTGCCGTCGCGGCCGCCGAACGTGATGTTGGTCGGCTTCCTGCCGATGAGCTGGACTTCGCGGAGAATCCCGCCCTCGGGGCTCACGATCGCGATGGTCCCCTTGCCGTTGCGCGTCACGTAGAGGTTGCCCCGCCTGTCGCAGCGCATCCCGTCCATGCTGAACTTGTCCTTGAAGTCGATCAGCAAGCGCTTGTTGGAAATCTCGCCCGCGCGCGACAGGTCATAGGCCCAGATCTTCTGGCTGCGCGACTCGCCGACGTAAAGGATGTTCCGGGCCCAGTCGACCTCGATCCCGTTGCTGGTGCTTTGGGTCTCGGCGAGGCGGGTCGTTTTGCCGTCGCGGTCGATGCGCCAGATCTGGCCGGTCCCGGCCTTCCAGTCGGGGTCGCTGGCGAAGAGCGTGCCGCGCGCGTCGATCGCGACGTCGTTGGGCTGGTTCATCGTCGGCTCGTGCGCCAGCACGCCGATGGCGCGGCTCTTCATGTCGACGCGCAGGATGTTGTGCCGCTTGTAATCGGCGATGAACATGTCGCCATTCTTGCCGAAGCGGATCCCGTTGCCGACGCTGCCGGCCGGAAGCTCGACGAAGACCGAGGCCTTGCCGTCGGGGGTGACGACGCCGATCGTCCCCTGGCGGGCGAAATTGACGGCGTAGAGATTGCCGTCCGAATCGACGGCCGGGCCCTCGACGCCCGAGGTGAAGCTTTTGGGAGCGGTGAGGTCGCGCGAGACGAACAACTCCTCGCTCGGCGCGCGGCGCACGCCCGCGCAGCCGGCAAGCAGCATGAGGCAGGCGGCCGTCGCGGTCAGGGATCGGATCACGGGATGGAACATAAGGCATGACCTCCACATGGAATGACAACGTGCGGATCTTATGGGAACGGACGAGAAAATGAAATCCTGAAAAATACAACGACCTACTGACCGATGGCAAAACCGCGGGCGGCGTGTTAAAGTCGGCGGTGCGTGTGCGGAGGGACGGGAGCATGGAAGGCAGAACCACAGGGCCGCTGGGCGGATTCGGCGATCCGGCGCTGGCGACGGTCGCGGGCAAGATCGCCGCCGGCGAGCGGCTCGGCCGCGCCGACGGCCTCGCGCTGTTTCAGTCGCCCGACCTGCTCGGGGTCGGCTGGCTGGCCAACCGCGTCCGCGAGCGCCTCCACGGCAACAAAACATTTTACAACATCAACCGGCACATCAATTACTCGAACATCTGCGTGGCGAGCTGCCCGATCTGCTCGTTCGGGCGGCGGCCCGGCGAGAAGGACGGACAGTGGGAATACTCGCTCGACGAGATCTTCGCCAAGGCCGAGGCCGACCTGCCGGCCGACGCCACCGAGATCCACATCGTCGGGGGCCTGCACCCGAACCTGCCGTTCGAATACTACACGGGGATGCTGCGCGGCCTGCGCGCGCGCTTCCCGCGGCTGCACCTCAAGGCGTTCACCGCGGTCGAGATCGCGCACTTCAGCCGGCTGTTCGGGATGAGCGTCGAAGAGATTTTAAAGAGGCTCATCGAAGCGGGGCTCGACAGCCTGCCCGGCGGCGGCGGCGAAATCCTCAACGAGGCCGTCCGCAAGAAGATCGCCGGCAACAAGATCGACGGGGCGACGTGGCTGGGCGTCCACCGCGCGGCGCACCGGCTCGGCGTGCCGACCAACTGCACGATGCTCTACGGCCACGTCGAGTCGGCCGCGGACCGGGTCGACCACCTGCTTGCCCTGCGCGGGCTTCAGGACGAGACCGGCGGCTTCCAGGCGTTCGTCGCGCTGGCGTTTCACCCGGCGAACAACCGGATGAGCAACCTGCCCGCCCCGACCGGCGCGACCGACCTGCGGACGATCGCGGCCGCGCGGCTGCTGCTCGACAACATCCCGCACATCAAGGCCTACTGGGTGATGCTCGGGCTCAAGACGGCGCAACTGGCGCAGCACTTCGGCGCCAACGACCTCGACGGCACCGTGGTCGAGGAAACGATCACGCACATGGCCGGCGGCGCCACGCCGCAGGCGATGGGCGTCGCCGAGCTCGAGCGGCTGATCCGCGACGCCGGGAGAATCCCGGCGCAGAGGGATTCGAGATATCGGGAAGTTTTGTAGGACGGCGTCGCCGACGGCGGCATCATGAACAGCAATGCCGGGTTCGGCGAACCCGGCCTACGTGGGATCAACATGGAACCAATGACCATCAAGATCAGGACCGGACGCGAAAAGCCGATCCGGCATCGCCACCCGTGGGTGTTCTCGGGGGCGATCGACAAGCTCGAGGGGAAGGCCCGGGACGGCGAACTGGCGCGCATCGTCGCCGCCGACGGCAGCTTCCTCGCGCGCGGCTACTTCAACCGCAACTCGCAGATCACCGGGCGGATCCTGACGTGGGACGAGGACGAGCCGATCGACGACGCCTTCTGGCGCGGTCGGCTGGGGCGCGCCACCGCGGCGCGCGCGGCGCTCGGCGGCGACGCCTGCCGGCTGGTCTATTCGGAGTCGGACGGCCTGCCGGGGCTCATCGTCGACCGCTACGGCGAGTGGCTCGTGCTCCAGGCGCTGACGCTCGGCGTCGACCGCGTCAAGCACGAGCTCGCCAAGACGCTTCTCGAGCTGACCGGCGCGCGCGGCGTGTTCGAGCGCAGCGACGTCGACGTGCGCAAGAAGGAAGGGCTGGGGCACGCAAGCGGCCTTCTGGCGGGCGAGGAGCCGCCGGAAAAGATCGAGATCCGCGAAACCGCCGCCGGCGGCGGCACGGTCCGGTTCCTGGTCGACGTCCGCGGCGGCCACAAGACCGGCTTCTACCTCGACCAGCGCGACAACCGCCTCGAGCTGGCGCGCTGGTGCGCCGGCGCCGAGGTCCTCAACGTGTTCAGCTACACCGGCGGCTTCGGCGTTCACGCCAAGGCGGCCGGCGCGAATAAAGTCGTCAACATCGACAGCTCGGCCGACGCGCTCGCGGCCGCGCGCGCGCACTGGGAGATGAACGGGTTCGACGCGGACTCGCTGGAGAGCATCGAGGGGGACGCGTTCGGGCTGCTGCGGTGGCTGCGCGACGACGGGCGCCGCTTCGACGTCGTGATCCTCGACCCGCCGCGGCTGGCGGCGACGGCCGGCCACGTCGAGCGCGCCGCCCGCGCCTACAAGGACATCAACATGATCGGCATGCAGATCCTCAAGCCGGGCGGGCTGCTCGCCACGTTCTCCTGTTCGGGCCATATTTCGCCCGATTTGTTCCAGAAGATCGTCTTCGGCGCGGCGATCGACGCCGGGCGCGACGGCGGGATCGTCCGGCGCTTCACGCAGGGGCCCGACCACCCCGTGCGCCTCACCTTCCCCGAGTCCGAATACCTCAAGGGGCTTTTGTGCCGGGTGGATTGATCGCTTCGTCGAGCGCGGACTGGATCTCGGCCGGCGTCCGGCCCTGAAGACGCAGGGCCCGGGCGAGGCCGACGCGCGCCGAATCGTCGCCGGGCTGGAGGCGCACGGCCCGGCCCAGCGCCTGCGCCGCCTCCTCGAGCCGGCCGTCATCCAGCAGCGCATAACCAAGGCTCAGGCATGTCTCGAACACATCCGGCTTGATCGCGAGCGACTTCCGCAAGAGCTCGACCGACTCGGCGCGGCGGCCCTGGTAATAACGCGCGCGCCCGAGCTTCATCGTGATCACGGGGTCGTCGGGATCGTAGCGATACGCCTGCTCGAGCTCGGCGGCGAAGCGCGCCACGTCCCGGTCGCCGGCGTATTGCGTCGCGCGCAGGTAATGCCAGTAGGCGCGGTTGGGCGCGTAACCCGCCGTCGGCCACCACAGCAGCGCGCAGGCGACGGCGTTGACGGCGATCCAGCCCGCCAGGGGCTTCCACTTGCACTGGATGGCGAGACACGCCAGGTTGAACCCGCCGAAGCCCGCGCCGATCGCCAGGAACGGGAGCATCGGGATGCGGTAGCGGGCCTCGATGAAGAACAGCAGATACGAGCCGTAAAGGACGGCGAGGAAGGCCAGCATCCAGCAGACGAACAAGTGCCGGGGCCTGAATCCCGGCGGCCGGATCGGAGAACGGCGCGCCAGGAGAAACCACTGCGCGAAGCCGATCGCGGCCAGGATGAAGACGGCCGGGAAATTGCCGGGGAGACGGCTCAGCAGGGGCGAGGCCTCGCGTTCGAGCGCGAGCATCTTGTTGTTGCTGTATTCGACCGGCCCGAGCATGCGGACGGCGCGCCGCGCGGTCCGCGACAGCGTCCGGCCCGGGTTCGCCTTCATGTATCCCCACGCCTTCGCCGAGAAATAGCGCGAGGCGCCGGCAAAACCGATCCGGCGGCCGAACTCCCCCTCCAGGCCGCGCACGATGGCGAGGTCGTCGAACTGCGACCAGCTCGGGTTGTGCGTCAGCTTCTCGATGCCCGGGATGACGGGCGATTCCAGGTCGGACTCGGGATTGTTGCCGATGTAGAGATTGACGCCGGCGTTGGTCGAGATGAGCGCCAGTTCGCCGCCGACGCGCCAGTTGCGCAGCGTCACCGGCAGGATCGCGGCCGCGACGCCGACCGCCAGCGCGGCCAGGTGGAAGGGGCGCGCCCCACGCGGCAACCGGCGGAAAAAGAGCCCGGCCGCCATGAGCGGGGCAAGCGGCAGGAAATTGGGGCGGACCAGCGCCAGAAGGCCCAGCAGCAGGCCCGCCGCCAGCGCCAGCCCCCACCGCGGCCGCTCCAGCCAGCTCTTGACGGCAAGAGCCGTCAGGAGCGCGAGCGCGATCGTCAGCGTCGGGTCGAGCAGCTCGCCTTCGAAGTCGATGAGCAGCCAGTACGAGCCCATGATCGCGGCCGCGAGAAGCCCCGCCGCCCGGCCGAACACCCACCGCCCGATCCGCCACGCGAGGACGACGTTCACGAGCCCGAGCGCCATCTGGACCAGGATCGCCGCGAGGTGATCGACGCCGGCGACGGCGTAAATGCCGGCGAGAAAATACGCGTAGCCGGGGGGGCGGCCGAACGGGTGCATGCGGATCAGCGGGTCGTTGCAGCCGCCGGGCACGGTCCAGTCGCCCGTCACAATCCCCTTCGCCCAGTAGTGGTTGAACGCCGCGTCGAGGACCGGCACGTGCAGCGGTCGCTCGCCCAAAACCTGATTGAAATAGCCCGCGCGCAGCAGCGCCGCCGCGATCAGGATCGCTCCGATCGCAACCCACTCCCAGCGCAAGACGGCCTGTCGGCGTCGCTTCATCGCGCACCCGCTTCGCGCAACGCGCGCTGGATTTCGCCGGGCGCCGCCCCGCGCAGCTTCATCGCCGTCGCAAGCCCCTGGCGGGCCGTCTCGTTGGCGGGATCGAGCCGCGCGGCTTTCGCCAGGAACCTCTCGGCCCGGGCGGGATTGCCGACCTCGAGCAACGTATACCCGAGGTACAGGTTCGCGTCAAAGCTCTCCGGCATGAGATTGACCGCGCGCTGGAACATCGCGGCGGCGGGCGCGAATTTCCCTTCCTGCAAATAAGCCTGGCCCAGAGCCAGCGCGACCGAGGGGCGGCGGTTGTCGAGCCCGTACGCTTTCTCGAGCTCCTCCCCGCAGCGGCGCGGATCGCCGGCGGCCGAATACTGCGTCGCCCGCAGCTGGTGCCAGTAAACCCGGTCGGGCCGATAGCCGGCGGCCGGCCAACACAACAGCCCGTAGAGGCACCCCATCGCGGCAACCCCGCCCGCCAGCGGCGCCCAGTCGCGCGCGGCCGCGAGCCGGGCGAGCGCGACGATGCACGCGGCGGCAAGGATCGCCAGGAACGGCGTCATCGGGATCCGAAACCGCGCCTCGAGAAAGAACAGAACGTACGAGGCGTGAAGCAGGACGATGTAGACGACCATGAAAACGACGAACGCGCGCTTGTTCGGCGTTCGCGCGAATCCCCGGCGGCCGCGCAAGAGCGCCCCGCACAGGACGCCGCCCATTGCCAGCACAAAGAGGATCGTGAAATTGCCCGGCAACACGCGCAGCAGCGGCGAGGCGTCGCGCTCGAGCGCGATCACCTTGTTGTTGCTGTATTCGACCGGCCCGAGCATCTTCACGGCGCGCTCGGCGGTGAGCGACAGCGCCCGGCCCGGATGGTCGCGCATGAAGGCGAGCGCCTGCGCCGTGAAGTAGCGCGACGCCCCGCCGTAGCCGACCGGCCGGCCCAGCTTGCGCTCGACCCCCCGCACGATCGCGAGGTCGTCGAAATGCGACCAGCCGCTCTTGTGCAGCAACTCGCCGACGCCGGGCAAATGCGGCGATTCCAGGTCCGCCCGCGGGTTGTTGCCGATCAACAGGTTGATGCCGCTGTTGGCCGAAATGAGGACCAGCTCGCCGCCGGCGCGCCAGTTGCGCAGCGTGACCGGCGCGATGGCGGCCGCGGCCCCCACAAGCACCAGCGCCGCATGTGACCACGCGCCCGGAATCCGCCGCCGGCCCGAAATCCAGGCCCCGAGCGCCACGAGCGGCGCCAGCGGCACGAAGTTGGAGCGCACGAGCGACAGGATGCCGATGAGCAATCCGGCCAGGAGCGCGGCCGGCAGGCGCGGCCGCGCAAGCCAGCGCTTGATCGACAGCGCCAGCAGCAGCGTGAGCGCGATCGCGAGCGCCGGGTCGAGCAACTCGCCCTCGAAATAAACGAGGACCCAGTAGAGGCCCATGATCGCCGCCGCGACGAGGCCCGCCGCGCGCCCGGCGATCCAGCGGCCCAGCCACCACGTCATCGCGACGTTCAGGAGGCCGAGCGCCATCTGCGCGACGACGACGGCGAGGATCCTGCAGCCCGAGACCGCGTAGATCGCCGCCATGAAATACGCGTACCCCGGCGGCTTCGCGAAGGGGTGCAGCGGGATCATCGGGTCGCCGAACCCGCCCGCCGGCGTCCAGTTGCCCGTCACCAGCGCGCGCGCCCAGTAATCGTGAAAAATCGCGTCGACGACCGGCACCAGCATCGCGCGGTCGGCGATCAGCTCGCGCAGGTATGAAACCCTCAGCGCCGCCGCGGCCAGCAGGATCGCCCCGAGCAGCAACCACTCCCGGCGCGTGACTGTGTGATGTGACGCCATGTTCATCCGGTTTACCGAGCCTGGGCGGGCCGCGACAATTCATCGACGGCGCGCCGGATGTCGTCCGGGCCGGCGCCGCGCCGCCGCAGCACGGCCGTGAGGCCGGCGACGGCGTTGCGATCGGCCGGCCCGAGGCGCACGGCGCGGCCCATTATATCCTGCGCCTCGGCGAGGCGGCCAGCATCAAGCAGCGCCGTGCCGAGGGCGACGTGGGCCTCGACGCTGTCGGGCCTGAGCCGGACGGCCCAGCCGAGCAGGTCGAGGCCGCCCTGAACATCGCCCCGCCTCGCCCGCTCCCGGCCCAGTTCGACGGCCACGATATAGCGCCGGTTGTCGACGGCGAACGACTTCTCGAGCTCGTCGCGGTAACGATCCATGTCGCCGGCGGCCTGGTACTGGGTCGCCCGCAACAGATGCCAGTAGCCGCGGTCGGGCTTGTAATCCGACGCCGGCCACGCCAGCAGCCCGTAGAGCGCGGCCATGAATGCGATCCAGCCGGCGACCGGCGCGAATCTCCGGCGCGCGGCGAGCGCCGCGAGATTCACGACGCACGCCGAGGCGAACAGGACCAGGAACGGGACGATCGGCACGCGGAACCGCGCTTCGAGGATGAACGGCAGGTAGGAGACGCAGAGAACGGCGATCAGCGCGAGCGCGAACGCGATGAAGAGGCGCTTGTTGGGCGTGCGCGCACCCGGCCGGCGCCGGCGCGGCGCGGCCGCCCATTGCAGGACCCCCGCCGCCGCCAGGACGAAAATCGCGGTGAAGTTGCCCGGCATCCGGCGCAGCAGCGGCGAATCCGCCCGCTCGAGCGCGATCATCTTGTTGTTGCTGTACTCGACCGGCCCGAACATCCGCGCCGCGCGCCGCGCCATCCGCGAAAACGCCTCGCCCGGATGTTCGCGCACGTAGTCGATCGTCAGGCCGGTGAAATACCGCGACGCCCCGGCGTAACCGATCCGGCGGCCGACCTTCCGCTCCACGCCGCGCACGATGGCCAGGTAATCGAACTGCGACCAGCTCGTCTGGCCGAGCATTTCGTAGGCGCCGGGAAGCGCCGGCGTCTCGACGTCGGCCTGCGGGTTGTTCCCGATATAGAGGTTCATGCCGCCGTTGGCGCTGATCAAAACGAACTCGCCGTCGTCGACGGCCATGTTGCGGATCGTCGCCGGCGCGATCGCGACCGCCGCGCCGAGCAGGATCAGGGCCGCGTGCGCCAGGGCCTTCCGGCCGCGCGCGATCACGACCAACGCCGCGGTCACGACCGCAAGCGGGAGGAAATTGGCGCGCACCAACGCCAGGACGCCGATGGCCGCGCCGGCCAGGAACGCAGTCCCCCCGCGCGGCCGCACGAGCCAGCGCCTGAAGACCGAAGCGGCGATGAGCGCGAGCGTGATCGTCAGCGTCGCGTCGAGCATTTCGCTTTCGAAATAAATGAGCAGCCAGTAAAACCCCATCATGGCGGCCGCGATCAGGCCGGCGGCCCGCCCGAACAGCCACCGCCCCAGCCGCCACGCCAGCGTCGCGTTGAGCAGCCCCATCGCCATCTGGACCACGATGACGGCGAGCTGGCTGCAGCGGGTCGCGGCATAGATCAGCGCGAGGAAATACGGGTAGCCGGGCGGCCTGAGGAAGGGGTGATCGGGGATGAGCGGGTTGCGCCACTCGAGCCCCGGGAACCAGTCGCCCGTCGCCAGCGCCCGCGCCCAGTAATCATGGAACACGGCGTCGACGACCGGGACGAGCATCGCGCGGTCGTCCAGGAAATGCCGCAGATACACGATCCGCGGCAGCGCCGAGAGGGCCAGGATGATCGCAAGGGCGATCCACTCCCGGCGCTGGACGGCGCGGCGATGCGGGGCGTCGGTCATACGCACGATCGATCATTACGATGACGAGTCGACATGAAGCGGCGCTTCTTCACGAAGGATGATCATATGGCACGGAGCCGCGAAATCCACGATTTTCGATTACGAGCACGACGCACGAGCACGGATTATTTGGCGGGCTCACCCCATGCGCGCCGGGCTTCGGACGGGGTCAGGCCGCGGCGCTCGATCGCCTGCTCCAGCCCCCGGCGCGCCTGCACATTCTCGGGATGAAACCTCAGGGCGCTTGCGAACGCCTCCTGCGCGCGCTCCAGCCGGCCCGCGCCGGCAAGCGCCTGGCCGAGAAAAAGATACGCGTCGAAATAATCGGGCTTGAGCGCCACCGCCCGCTCGAGCGCCGCGATCGCGTCCTCGTTGCGTCCCTTCAGCATGTAGGCCCGCCCCAGCTGCAACGCGACGGAGGCATCGCGGCCGCCGCAGGCCGCGTCCGCCTTCTCGATTTCCCGGAGGGCGCGATCGGCGTCGCCGACGCTCGCCAGCTGGGTCGAGCGCAACAGGTGGTGGTACGTCGCGTCGGGCTTGTAACCGGCCGCCGGCCACCACAGCGCGCCGTAAATCGCGGCCGCCGCCGCGAGCCGGATGATGAGGGGCCGCCACGACCGCCGCGACGCCAGCCGCGCCAGGCTCGCCACGCCCATCGACGCCAGGATGGCCAGGAACGGCAGCATCGGGATCCGGAACCGCGCTTCGAGGAAAAACAAAACATAGGAACCGTAAAGCACGAGGAGATACGCCAGCATGAAGACCATGAACCGGCGCTTGCGCGGGGCCCGCGGCCACTGCAATACGCCGATCACCGCCAGCGCGAAGATCGCGGTGAAATTGCCCGGCATCCACCTGAGCAGCGGCGAGTCCGCGCGCTCGAGCGCGATCACCTTGTTGTTGCTGTATTCGACCGGCCCGAGCAGCCGCGCCGCGCGGCGGGCCGTCAGCGCCAGCGTGGGACCCGGGTTTTCGAGCATGTAATCGATCGCCCGGCGGGTGAAGTAGCGCGACGTGCCGTTGTAGCCGACGTCCCGGCCGAGTTTGCGCCCGATCGCCTCGACGATCGCGAAATCGTCGAAATGCGACCAGCCGACGGTGTGCAGCAACTCCTCGAGCTCGGGGAAGCTCGCTGTCTGCAGGTCCGCCCGCGGGTTGTTGCCGATATACAGATTGATCCCGCCGTTGGCCGAGATCGGCACGAATTCACCGCCGGCGAACCAGTTGCGCGCGGTGACCGGGGCGATCGCGGCCGCCGCGCCGACCCCGACGAGCGCCGCATGCGCCCAGAGTCGCCGGCGCCGCGCCAGCGCGGCGCCGATCATCAGCAGCACGATCAGCGGCAGGAAATTGGACCGCACCAGCGCCAGCAGTCCGGCCAGCAGGCCGGCCAGCAGGGCCGTCGCCGCGCGCGGCTCCGCCAGCCACCGCTTGACCCCCGCCGCCAGGGCCAGCGCCAGCGTCATCGTCAGCGTCGGGTCGAGCAGTTCCCCCTCGAAGTAAATCGGCAACCAGTACCAGCCCATGATCGCCGCGGCGATCAGGCCGCCGGCGCGCCCGATCAGCCACCGCGCCAGCCACCAGGTCAGTGCCGCGTTCAGCAGACCCATCGCCATCTGGACGGCAATGACGGCCAGGATCGACGACGGCCCGGCGGCCCGATAGATCGCCGACAGGAAGTAAACGTAACCGGGCGGCTTCGCGAACGGCGTGAACGGGATCATGGGGTTGGGAAAATTGCCGCCGGTCGACCAGTCGCCCGTCACCAGCCCGCGCGCCCAGTAATCGTGAAAGACCGCGTCGACGACCGGCTGGCGCAGCGACGGGTCGGCGACGAAGGCGTGGAAGTAAGCGAGGCGCAACCCGAGCGCGACGGCCAGGACCGCCGCAAGGGCCGCCCACTCGCGCCGGGCGATGGATCTGTGTGGCGAAGTCGATGTCATCGGCGATGGAAAGGCGATCGATTGCGGGCCCAGGCGCAAGGGAACCGCGTTCGGTTCCGGTGCCTGTTCGGGTGAGCCCGACTCGATCATGACGCAACCGGGGCCGGGCCATCCATCGAAAAATGGCGCGTCGACGCGGGGGCCGGGCCCGTCGGGCCGGTGACGCCCTTAACCCGCGGGGCGGGTTCCATGGAACAGCGTCGAGCGGCAGACGAGGTCCTCATGCCGGATGTCGGTCAGGCCGGCCTCGCTCATCCACCCCCGGATTTCGCCGGCGGTGTAGGCGCGGCCATCGTCGGTATTGACCAGCATGTTGACCGAGAAGAGCGCGGCCTGGGCGGGCTGGCTGCGGCCGCCGAGGAGCGCGAATTCGTTGATGATCAGCCGGCCGCCCGGCCGGAGCGCCGCCGCGCCCTTCTTGACGATCATCGCGTTTTCGGCCGCGCCGTAGGCATGCAGCAGCTGCGAGATCAGGACCAGGTCGAAGCCTTCGCCGTAATCGTCGGTCAAGGCGTCGCCGAGCCGGCGCTCGACGCGGTCCTCGAGCTCGGCCGCCTCGACGTTCTCGCGGGCGACCTCGAGCGGGAGCCTGAGGTCAAGGAGCGTGGCCCGCAGCTCGGGCCGGCGCCGCGCCAGCTCGATGCAGTACGTCCCCGGCCCGCCGCCGACGTCGAGCATGCGGTTGACGCCCGAAAGGTCGAGCCGGGCCGCGAGCTCGCGCGCCGACTGGCGGCCCGCCTCGTGCATCCCGCCGATGAAGGCGCGGGTCGAGGCCTCCTCCTCGGCGGCGTTGAGCGGCGGCAGCTGGCGCCGGCGGCCGGTGCGCACGACCTCGTCGAGCCGCCCCCACGCCTCCCACATCCTGCGCAAGTGCATGATCATGTGCACCTGCGACATCGCGCCGCCTTCGACCAGCATGTCGGCCCAGCTGTCGGCGACGCGGTAACGCCCGCCCTCGAAATCGAGCAGGCCCATCCCGGCAAGCGCCCCGAGCAGGATGCCGGCGCCGCGGCGGTCGTAACCGAGCTCCTCCGTGAGCTGTTCCTCGGTCATCGGGCGGCGCGCCAGCGCCTCGAAAATGCCGAGCTCAACGCCGGCCATCATGATGCGCGTGCGCCAGAATCCGTGCGTCAGCGCTTCGAGGTCGTATAGCGGAGGGGTGGTGTGGTTGACCGCCATGAGGAAACCTCACATTGGGATAAATGCGATTCGTCGTGCTCGTGCGTCGTAATCGCAATCGAAAATCGAGAATTCCGCGGCTCCGAGCCTTTTTCCATCCTTCGTGAAGAAGCGCCGCAATGCCCAGCTGTTTCCGGAATTTCCAGAATACGATGCGGGCGGATTGAAATTCCAGCAATATCGGCGGCCGTGCGGCCGCGGGGCGCACGACATGAAAGTTGGTTAAGCCTGAATATCGAGCGTTTTGATGCCAATCCGTGTTGTATCCGCTACTTCACCAGAAATAACGTATCGCACCCCTGCGGCGCTCGTGCTTGCCACGAATGTTTCGGCTACAAACGTGCTGCTCCTCCGGAGCCGGCGTCAGGCGGTTCGAGCGCAATGAGCACATCCAAAACCCGCATTGACGTCGTGCACCCGCGGCGACGACAGGAAAACCGCGGGGCGCATTCCTACATTCCGGTAGGACGGCGGCTGGCCAGGCTACATTTATGTAGGATCTTCGGGGTTCGATTACGATTACGATTACGGCGCACGACGCACGAACGGGGAAAACAAGATCCCCGCCGGCGAGCGCGGCGGGGATCTGCGTGCGGATCCGACCATTTCGTCGCAAATTAAATGTCGTAATACAGGGCGAACTCGTACGGATGCGGGCGCAGGCGGATCTGGTCGATCTCGGCCTCGGTCTTGTAGCGAATCCACTCCTCGATGACGTCCTCGGTGAACACGTCGCCCTTGAGCAGGAAGTCGTGATCCATCTCGAGGGCCATCAGGGCCGCGTCGAGCGAGCCCGGGACCTTCTTGATCAGCTTGGCTTCCTCGGCCGGCAGGTCGTAGATGTTCTTGTCCATCGGCTCGCCCGGGTCGAGCTTGTTCTGGATGCCGTCGAGGCCGGCCATCATGATGGCGCTGAAGCACAGGTACGGGTTGCAGCTCGGGTCGGGCGGGCGGAACTCGATGCGCTTGGCCTTTTCCGAGGCGCTGTAGACCGGGATGCGGATCGCGGCCGAGCGGTTGCGCTGGCTGTAGGCCAGGTTGACGGGGGCCTCGAAGCCCGGGACGAGCCGCTTGTAGGAGTTGGTCGAGGGCGCGGCGAAGGCCAGGATCGCGGCCGAGTGCTTGATGAGGCCGCCGATGAAGTGCAGCGCCATCTCGCTCAGGCCGGCGTAGCCGTTGCCGTAGAACAGGTTCTTGCCGCCCTTCCAGATCGAGGTGTGGACGTGCATGCCGCTGCCGTTGTCGGCGAACAGGGGCTTGGGCATGAACGTCACGGTCTTGCCGTATTTATGCGCCGTGTTCTTGATGAGGTACTTGAACAGCATCAGGTTGTCGGCCTGCTTGACGAGCGGGCCGAACTTCATGCCGATCTCGGACTGGCCGCCGGTGGCGACCTCGTGATGATGCAGCTCGATGTCGAGCCCGCAGGCCATCATCGTCAGCATCATCTCGGTGCGCAGGTCCTGGAAGTGGTCCATCGGCGGGCACGGGAAGTAGCCTTCCTTGAAGCGCGGCTTGTAGCCCAGGTTCGGCTTCTCGTCGCGGCCGCTGTTCCACTGGCCCTCGATCGAGTCGATCGCGTAGAACGAGGCGTTGGGCTTGGAGTCGAAGCGGATGTCGTCGAAGATGAAGAACTCGGCCTCGGGGCCGAAATACGAGGTGTCGCCGATGCCGGTGGACTTGAGGTAAGCCTCGGCCTTCAGGGCGATGTTGCGCGGGTCGCGGCTGTAGCGTTCCTTCGTGATCGGGTGGGCGATATTGCAGATAAGCGACAAAGTGGTAGCTTCGCGGAACGGGTCGATCAGGGCCGTCGCCGGGTCCGGGATGAGCAGCATGTCGGATTCGTGAATCTTCTGCCAGCCGCGGATGGAGGAACCATCGAAGCCGCAACCGTCTTCAAAAACGCTCGCGTCGACCTGGCTGGCGGGGTGGCTCACATGCTGCCACAGGCCGGGAAAATCCATGAATTTGTAATCGACGACCTTGATGTCCTTCTCTTTGATCAGCTTGAGAATGTCCTGCGGTGTCTTGCAGTCGCTAGCTTCCATTGCTGCCTCCACTGAATAACGGGGCCGATCTTCGTCAAAACCCGGTCCCTGACTTGCGGCCGACCATGTCGACTCACGCCCAGGGTCTTTGCCAGATTCGTGCCGGAACCGAAAATTTTTATCGCGCGGATCGCCGGCCCGGATGTCCGGGCAAATTGGTTGACGCCCGCGGGGCGGTTTCTTGATCTTCGTTGCTCATTCCCCGCCGCTCGTTTAATTTCTTCCCGAATGCTCGCCGTCCATGGATTCGGCACATATGGCCACGCGTCCCCGCCTCCCAGTGACTCCGTTACTCGTTCGGCTGGTCCTGATCCCCGCCGCCCTGGTCTCGGTCTACTTTGCCTGCCCCTTCCCGCTCGACTGGATCCTCGCCCTGATCCTCGGAATTTTTCTGGTCGCCACCAAGTCCCTGAATAAATGGGTATTCGCGGCCGGCCTGTTTGTCTGGCCAATCGCGGCGGCTTATCTTTTCTGCAACGAGAATTACACTTATCTGGTCATGCTGGTCTGCCTGGGATTCTTTGTTTACGGATGCGTTTCGGTCTCGCGCCTCGCGGGCAAAAAACCGTGGCACCCGGGAGTTGTTCTGGCCGCCGCGCTCCTTTACGCCGCGGCCGGCCTTTGTGCCGTCTGGGTTCAGCGATTTGAGTGGGTTCCATACCCCAAGTGGTGCAAGCGCACGATCGTCAAAGCAGGCGATTACCGGCTGATGCAAAGAATTTATCGGAAACCGCTGCCGGCATCCTTCCACATCGATCAGGTCCGCTACTACCCTTACACTTTCCCGGCCCCCGACGGTCCCACGCCCGCCATGTATGAAATCAAGCTCCAGGCGGACGACTGCCAGGCCTTGCTCGCCAATTTGAATTTCGAGGAGAAAACTCTTAATCCCGACCAGGGATGGCGTGACATTCAGATTCTCGAGGCGTTTAAGAATCCGTTATTCGATCAACTCGGGAACGGGAACGGCGGCGAGGCAAAGCGAGTGCCGAAGAAACTGATCATCATCAACAATTCCTCGATGATCATCGACGATCGTTCGTCTCCGACGCTGCTCGTGTATGTATCCAGCTACCTGCCGTACATGAAAAAAGAAAGATAACCGGGCAAAACAAGGCTGTTCTCACAAATGCCTCACCCGGCCCGGGTCGCGGTGCCAGATCTCGTAGTGGCGCGCGCGCCACGGCGTCGGCTGTTTCAGAATCGTCCGGCTGAGCGATCGCAAACCGATCAACACCACGAAAACCGCCGCCGCCGGGGTCAGCAGGGATCCGCTCCAGCTGAACGCGCCGAACCGCAGGTCCGCGCCGGCGCGCAGGCCGGCGATGATCGCCACCTGCAGGCCGGGCAGGATCGTCCCGGCCCACCACCCCCACCCCAGCCACGGCCCGAAAACGAAGCTGAGGGGCGGCCCCACGAAAATCGCCAGCGTGGCGGCGAGCACGAGCGGCGTCAGCAGCGTCCCGAAACCCTTGCTGTAGTTCTTCGTGAAGCCCTCCCACACCTCGGCGCGCGAGCGATACATCCGGCAGCGCGCCAGGCGCGAGCCGTCGGTCAGGTGCAGCTTGAGCCGGCAGCGCTTGAGCCGGCGCGCCAGCTCGAGGTCCTCGACGATCTGCGCGCGGACGCCCTTGTGGCCGGCGATGCGATCGTACGCCTCGCGGCGAAAGAACATGCACGCGCCGCTGGCGACGGCGTAATCCTTCATCGCGGAGTTCGAGACCAGCGGCAGCGAGAGCATGCCGGCGCCGGCAAGCGTCAGCAGCGGCACGCTGAGGCGCTCCCAGATCGTCACCGCGTCCAGCCGGGGCGGGGCGCTCAGCAGGTCGGCGCGGCTGTCGAGCGCCATGACCACGAGTTCCTTGAGCGCGCGCGGCGACCAGACCGTGTCGGCGTCGGTGAAGAGCAGGTACTCGCCCGTGGCGGCGAGGCTCGCCTGGTGGCACGCCCAGCTCTTGCCGATCCAGCCGGCCGGAAGCGGCTGGCCCGCGATCACGCGGACCGGGACGCCGGGGTGGCGCGCGGCGGCGGCGCGGGCGCGCGCGGCCGTGTCGTCCTCCGAACAGTCGTCCAGCACCAGGATCTCGAAATCGGGGTATTGCTGGCGCGCGAGCGAATCGACGCACGCGCCGATGTTGACGGACTCGTTGCGGGCCGGGATGCAGATCGAGACGCGCGGGGGGCGCTCCGGCAGGCTGAGCCGCCTCGCCCGCAGCCGGTCGCGCGCGACGAACCGCAGGTTCGTGAAGGCAATCGCGACCATCGCGGCGCAGGCCAGAGTGATCAGGGCTTGGTAGATCAAAATCATCGCGCTCATATTTTAAATCCAAATCCGAAATCCGAATATCGAAATCCGAAACAAACCCGAAATTCGAATTTTCGAAATCCAAAACCTTGGGAACCTCCGAACATGGGTCCTGTCTTGGATTTTGGATTTGTTTAGGATTTAGGATTTCGGATTTCGGATTTGGACTTGGAATAAGGATTTGATCAAGACCTGATCATTGACAGTCCACGGCTTATCGGGGTTTAATCTTTCGATTTAGAGTGCAGGGGGAGGAATGCCCTGTTGGCCCGAATTCTGAGATTTTACGTCATCCGCGCGATCGTCACGCCGACCGTCATGGCGCTGCTGACCATCACGTTCATCCTGATGGTCGAGCAGATCAACAAGATGATCGACCTGATCATGCAGCCCGGCGTCACGCTGGGGCAGGTCATGGGGATCCTCGTGGCGTTCCTGCCGTCGATGATCGTGTTCGCCGCGCCGATGGCCGTTCTGGTCGGCACGATGATCGGCATCGGCCGGCTGGTGATGGACCGCGAGGTCCTGGCCATGCGCGCCAGCGGGCTGAACCTGCTGAGCGTCTTCGCCCCGACGCTGATCGGCGCGCTGCTGGTCAGCGGATCGATCATGATCCTGACCCGCAATGCCGTCCCGCGCTCGCTCAACACGGCGATCACCCGCACGACCGACCTCTCCTACGCCTGGATCAACACGCTCAAGGCGGGCCAGAAGTACACCAGCGAAGATCTCAAGATGAAGAACGCGAACTTCCTGATTTACTTCCAGCAGCGCGACGAGAAACTTCACGAGATGAAGGACATCTTCATCAAGCTGAACCCGGAAAAGACGAACGTGATCAAGACCGATAAAAAGGGCGAGGAAAAGGACGGGAAGGATTCGAAGAACAAGGATTCGAAGGACAAGGACGCGAAGGACCAGGCTAACGAGACGGAGAAGGAGAAGGAACTCGCCGCCGCGGACCGGCCCACGTCGACCTCGGCCGAGGTCGCGGCGCTCGTCAACCAGCTCCACGCCAGCGGGCTGCTGCCGTCCAGCATCTCCGGCATCCAGTACAGCGAGGAGCTGGCCGAGGACCTGACCGCCGACCGGCGCGACAACGACGTCATGACGATTTTCTCGCAGTCGGGCCGGATCATCAGCGACCTCGAGCACAGCGACGACGGCAAGATCCGCCTGCTGTTCCAACTCGGCCTCAAGAACGGCTCGCTCCACCTCAAGTCCAAGGACCCGGCCAAGCGCCAGTACGTGATGTTCCGGTTCGCCAACACGACCTTCACCCAGACGCGCGACGAACCGATGACCAAGGAAACCAAGATGCAGTCCAACCGCGAGCTGCACGACCAGATCGCCTCCGAGCTCGAGGATGGCGGCGAGCCGAACCGCAAGGTCGGCGAGGCCCGGGCCGAGCTGACCGAGCGAAATGCGATGCCGCTGGCGTTCTTCGTCTTCATGCTGGTCGGCGTGCCGCTGGCGATCCGGGTGCGGACCGGCGGCAAGTCGTGGGCTATTTTGCTCGCAATTGGCATGATGCTCGTATACTTTGTGCTCATGCAAATGGGCCTGGCGATGGTCGAGGAGCATCGACCCCTCGGCGCCGCCTTGGCCTTCTTCCCCAACCTGCTGTTCATCGCACTGGGGAGCCTCTTGTGGTGGCAGACCCTGAGGAGTTGATCGCTCCATGCTGATACGCTGCTTATTGTTCCCGCTGATCTGCGCGATCCTGGCCCAAGGCGCCAGCTTCGCCGAAACCCCCGCCGAAACCGAACGGCAGCCCGCGCTCGACCGCGGCGAGGCGCGCCGCCTGGCGCCCGCGCAGACGCTGCCGTCGGACATGGCCATCGAGCAGATCCTGCCGCCGCAGGCCAGCCGCGCGCGCCTGGAGGAGCTCCGCCAGACGCTCAACCCGCGCGCCGAAAGCACCGCGCCCGTCCGCATCCGCGCCCTCGAGGGGTTTCTCGACTTCGACGCCGAGCGCCAGGTGTTCTACAGCCCCGGCCGCGCCCGCATCCAGTACAACCGCTACGACCTCGTCGCCGACCGCCTGATCTACGACCAGCGCCTGGAGGAATTCCAGGCCGAGGGCAACGTCGAGCTCAAGTTCGACTCGACCGTGATCAAGGCCGACTCGATGCGCTACAACATCCGCGACCAGGAGGGCCTCGCCCAGAACGTCAACGGCTCCTACGGCCCTGTTCACTTCCGCATGGCCGAGCAGGGCAAGGGCGCGCCGGCCCAGTTCCAGAAGGTCAGCCGCAACGAATCGGTCTTCCGCAACACCAACGTGACGACCTGCGACTTCAAGGTCCCGCACTACTTCGTGCGCGGCCGCGAGGTCATGCTCTACCAGAATGACCGCATCTTCTTCCGCGGCGCCACCATCTACGTCTCCGGCGTCCCGGTCCTCTACCTGCCCGTCTACACCCGCTCGCTGATCGAGCCGAGCCCGTGGAGCTTCCAGCTCGGCTACGGCGACCGCACCGGCGCCCGCGTGCGCGTCGGCTACCGCTACAGCCACCGCACCGAGGAGCCGTCCCTCGACGACGAAAAGATCTTCGAGACCCGCTCCGAGGGCGTCGCCCTGGTCTACATGGACCTCCTCAGCCGGATCGGCTACGGCGGCGGCTTCGACTACAACTACAGCCTCGCCGACGGGCGCCACCGCGGCGAACTGAGCGTCTACGGCCTGAGCGACCACAACCGCGAGGTGGCCGGCGCCGACCCCGACGACGACGAACTGTATAGCGAAGGGAGCCGCTGGCGGTTCGGCCTGCTGAACCGCTCCCAGCTCAGCCAGGACCTGTCGCTCGTCTTCAACATCGACGAGTTCAGCGACCCCGACATCTTCTACGACGCCCTCGATTACTTCACCGCCGACCAGAAGATGGAACGCTACCGCCAGGTGGAGCGCCGCGGCCGCGGAGCCCTCACCTATGCGCGCGAGGCCTACGTCGGGCGCATCATGGCCGACGTCAAGGACCGCATCGGCCTGGACCGCTACACCGACTACTCCAACCCCAAGGACAACGACCGCGACTTCGACCTGGAGCCCTCGAAGAAGCTCGACGACGTCGACGCCGACGGCATCAGCAAGGACCGCTGGGGCCGCGTGACCGAGCGCTTCGAAACCTCGCTGGCCTCGCGCTGGCTCCCGATCGGCCGCACGCCTACGTATTACAACGCCCAGTTCAACCTCTACCGCGCCCTCGACAAGGGCCTCAACACCGTCAGCGGCGACGACGACGCGTGGGTCGGCGGCGGCGAGTTCTACCAGGCGCTCATGCGCCAGTGGAAGCTCTCCGAGCGCTACACCCTGCTGACCAAGGCCGGGATCGGCGTCGGCGGCGCCGAGCGCGACAACGACGACTACGGCATCGACTTCGACGACGACTGGACCGACCCGCAGAAGATCGACGGCGTGACGTTCGTCGACGACGACCACTTCCTCGTCGGCGAGCGCAAGCGCAGCTTCGACCAGATCAACCCGTTCTACCTGTGGGGCGACGCCGAGGCCCGCTTGAACGCCCGCTTCAGCGACTCGCTCAACGGCTGGCTGCGCTGGCGCGGCCGCCAGACGACCGACGACTTCATCGGCGACTGGTACGCCTCGCTCGGCAGCCTCACCTACCGCGAGGACCTCTACAACTACAAGATCCGCGAGAACTGGCTCGAGACGCAGCTCAACTACGACCTGGCCCGGCCGATCCTGCGCCTCTATGCGGGCGGCGGCGTCAACATGATCCCCGAGGAGGACCTCTACTCCCAGGAGCCGACCGCCTACGTCCGCACCGGCTACGGCTGGGCCAACCAGCTGCGGACCCTGACCAGCGACGGCTCGATCGGCATTCGCCGCCGCCAGGTCTACGACCCGACCGACCCGGACGAATACCAGGAAAACCGCTTCTACGTGAATTGGCGCAACACCTACCAGCCGATCCACCAGCGCTGGTGGACCGGCGTCGACGTCCGCTACGAGAAGGCCCTGAACGAAAAGGGCGACCGCGACGTCGACTCGGACGAGACGTTCTTCTCCGACGTCGACCCCCACGAGGAGGTCCGGTGGCGGTTCGGCAGCAAGATCGGCCCCAAATACTCGACCGAGTTCTACGTCAACTGGGACAAGCAGGTCGGCGGCCTGCACGAGCTCAACTGGCGGCTCAACCGCGACCTCCACGACGCCGTCGGCTGGGTCGCCGTGCGGCTCGACACCAAGAACGAGCGCGGCGAGCACGATGCCGACAGCCGCCACGACCAGCAGGCCAACAACATGGACGTGCGCTTCGGCATGGACTTCAAGCTGGCGCAGAAAAACGTCCCGATCGGCCCCGACATGGGCCGCACGATCCGCGAACCGGCCCGCTCGCCCGAGTTGCAGTATTAGAAAAATGAATGATGATTGAGGAATGAGGAATGATGAAAGTCATTCCTCATTTTTTATATATCAACCGGTCGCCCGGCGAATGCCAAGGCGACCAGGGCTGGGTTGAATGCGGGTTCATTCCGCATTCATCACTCATCACTCATCACTCATCACTCATCATTCATCATTCAATTAAAACGGTTTTTGAGCAGGACGCGCATGGCGACGATGAAGTCGCGCCAGCCGATCTTCTTGCCCTCTTCCCACGTGCGAGCCTCGAACGACACCGGCAGCTCCATGATCCGCACCTTGCGGCGCAGGACCTTGGCCGTCACCTCCGGGCAGAACTCGAACCTCCGGCACTCGAGCGGGATCGACTGGATCACGTCGCGCCGGAAAATCTTGTAGGCCGTCGCCTCGTCGGTGATCCGCTGGCCGTAGAGCAGGCTGACGCTCGCCGCCAGCAGGAAGTTGCCGACCCGGTTGGCCAGCTTCATCCGCTTGACGGTCCCCATGAACCGCGAGCCGTAGACGACGAGCGTCTTGCCCTCGACGATCGGCTCGAGCAGGCGCGGCAGTTCCTCGGGCTGGTATTCGAGGTCGGCGTCCTGGACGAGGATGATGTCGCCGGTGGCTTTCTTCAAGCCCGTGCGGATCGCGAACCCCTTGCCGCAGTTGACGTCGTGGCGCTCGACGACGGTGTCGGGCTTGCCCGCCTCCTTCTCCATCAGGAGCTCGTACGTGCCGTCGACCGAGTGGTCGTCGACGAGGACGAGCTGCTTGCGGAACGGCAGGGCGCGCACGCGGGCCAGGACGCGTTCGATCAGCGCCCGCTCGTTATAGATCGGGACGATGATCGACACCAGCGGATCGGGAATCGGCGCGGGCGGCGGGAAATGCCGGCTGTTTGATGAGTCCATGAAAAACCTCTCGGCAGGCCGATTGCGGCCCCTGTGCCCGATTGATCTTCGCCCTTGGGAGCCCGCCGGCGCAAGGCGAAAGTGACCCGCCGGAGTCTTGCCCCCGCTCCTTCACACCGGCCCGGGATTTTCACCACGGAGACACGGAGACACGGAGACACGGAGAAGGCGCGAAAAAATGTTTCAGAAGGGATCGCGCCAAACCGTCCAGCCGCACGGGAAGAACATGAACGCCTGCCCCCCGGGATCATGCCCCTTAAGTTCTCCGTGTCTCCGTGTCTCCGTGGTTCAATCAATTGGCGCTCACCCGGCCATCGTGGTAGCATCATGGAGTTGTGTGCATGCCGTGCAACCGTGATTTTGACAGAGACAAGGCTCCGATGCAGACCCCCGAAAGCCAGCTGATCGAGGCCAAGGCCGAGCCCCACGACCCGCGCCTGGGACCGGCGACCGTGACCCCGACGATCCTGTACATGATCCGCCACGGCCAGCCCGAGGCCTGCCACCTCAATTGCTACTACGGCCAGATGGACGTGCCGCTCAGCGAGCGCGGCCGCCAGCAGTCGAGCGCCGTCGCCGAGCGCCTCTCGGGCGTGCCGCTCGACGCCGTCTACTCGAGCGACCTTTCGCGGGCCAGCTACCTTGCCGAGCAGCTCGCCGAGCCGCGCGGCCTCCCCGTGCGCCGCGTCGAGGCGTTCCGCGAGCGCTCGATGGGCCGTCTCACCGGACTGGACCGCGCCGCCCTCGAGCGCGACCACGGCGAGCTCTACAAGACCTGGCTCGCCGACCGGATCCACTTCCGCATGCCCGAGGCCGAGAACTTCGAGGACCTCGAAGGGCGCATCGTCCCGGCCGTCCTGGAGCTGGTCGCCTCCTTCCCCGGCCGCCGGATCGCGCTGGCATGCCACGCCGGGCCGATCCGCGTCATGGTGGCGCGCGTTCTCGGCATGCCGCTCGAGAACATCTTCCGCATCGATGTCGCGCACGGCGGCATCTTCGCCTTTGAATTCGCCCCGAAAACATTCCCGCGCGTGACGTTGATGAATGGTTGATTCGACCGCCCCGCCCCCCGAAATCGCCCGCCCCGCCCCCGCGCGGCGCGTCGACGCCGTCATCAACCCGTTCACGGTTTACATCCTGGCGCCGGCGCTGACCTATGCCCTGATCCTGTACACGGCCGAGGGCGACGCCACGACCGCGATCCTGACGTCGATGGCGACGCTGATCCTCTACTGGGTCGGCTTCAGCCGCGCCAACCCGCGCCTGGTCGGGCTCGAGCTGATCGGCGTCATCCTGTTCACCTATTACACCGTGCACCCGCCGGTGGCCGTGCTGTGGGTGACCGCCTCGGCCATGGCCGCCGCGGCGGGGACGTGGCTGCAGTTCAGGAACGCCAACGAAAGCGACTTCTACTTCCTGATCCCGCCGGCCGCCGCGCTGAGCTTCGTGTTCCTGGTCTGGCTGGGGGCGGGCGCGAGCCTGAGTCCCGCGCTCGTCCGGGCGAGCCACGAGCTGGTCCAGGCCCGGCGCGAGATGTTCGAGATGGCCAAGGCGATCGAGACCCAAAAACCGGAGCAGGGACGTGTCCTCCGCGAGACGCTCGAGGAGCTCAAGGGGGATGTCGACGTGCTGATTGTCAATTTTTTATTGGTCGTCTGGACGTTCGGTTTATGGGTCGCGGGGCGCGTTTCACGGGCGTTTTTGGGGCAGTTCCGCGGCCGGCGCCACAGCCTGGCGTTCTTTAGAATCGACCACCAGTATATTTTCCTCTTGATCGTTGGGCTCGTTTTAGAGATTTTAAATGGCTTGGCCCCCCGTTGGGGCATGCAATGGTTGGCCATCCCGCTGCTGGCCGTCTTCTCGCTGGCCGGGTTTATCGAGGGTGTGGCCGTCGTGCTGTTCTACGGGGCTGTGCAGCGGTTCAAGGGCCAGCGCTGGGGAGGCCACCTCTGGAATGTGGCCGGGTTGGTTTTGGCGATTCGCCTGCCGTTCCTGGCCGTCCTGGTGGGCTTGAGCGACGTCTGGTTCGACTACCGCCGGCTGCACGGTCTCCGCCAACGAATCGACTATCAGGCCTGAGGCGCCGCAGCAATTTCGAGATCGGAGTGCGATCAATGCAAGTTATCCTGTTTCAGACCGTTGAGCAGTTAGGTTTGCAGGGCAGCGTCGTGAACGTCGCCGCCGGCTACTACCGCAATTACCTGGGCCCGATGGGCATCGCGATCGAGGCGACCGCGGGCAACCTGCGCCAGTCCGAGCTGAAGCGCAAGCGCCTGCAGGCCGAGGCCGAAAAGCAGGTCCAGGACGCGCAGGTCCAGGCCAAGCGCCTCGCCGAGACCAAGCTCGAATTCGTCGAAAAGGCGAACCCCGAAGGCCGCCTGTTCGGCGCCATCCGCGACCACGAGATCATGGATGCCCTTACCGAGCAGGGCTTCAAGATCGAACGCCGCCAGGTCCTGATGAAGGAGCCGATCAAGGCCGTCGGCACCTACAGCGTCCGCATCCGCCTCATCCAGGGCGTCGACGCGTCCGTCGCCGTGCTGGTCAAGGGCGAGGCCGTCGCCGAAGAGGCCGAGGAAAAAGAAGCCGCCCCGGCGGCCGCCGAGGCTCCCGCCGCCGCCGCCCCCGAGGGCGAAAGCGCCGAGTAAGCTCCGTGGGCGTGTGTTTAGGGGTTGACATTTTGATCTATTTCGATGAACCTGCGCCTATTATGGGTGTAGAGGATATCTATTTCGGTCAGGTTTTCCAGTGAAAGGTCGAACCGATGACTGAAATGACGCGTACTCTCCAAGTTTTGGAGCAGGCTACTGAATTGTGGTCTGGCAAAAAGGCAGACGTGATTCGCAAGCAATCGATCGAGGAACGTCGCCAAGAAGCCGAAGCCAAGTTACACAAGAAATTACGTATTGTTCGACTTTTTCCGTTTATTGGCAGAGGCAACATCTTACGCGATCGCGTTGCCGAATCCGGACAAATTAATAAGGACCTGGAAAAGGCCCTGAAAAATGTTCGTTGAAAGCCAAGTCGAGCCACCCCGGGTCCCCAAAGAACCCAAGACCATACAGGAGCTTTTTGATTTCTATCATGGGTACGTAAAGCTTCTGTATAGTCGTGTACAAGCAAGTAATGTTCTGCCCCAAGAAACTCTTTTTGAAATCAACGCCGCATTGGACCACATTTCACGGATGTGGGTATATCAAGAGCCTGAACAAGAAGTGGTTCATCATGCGTTTGCTCACTTTAAGCGAAGTTGCCTGGACATTTTCAAGATAATCGTCCGGGACACGATAGACCTGTATCAAGAAATCAAAAAGGTCGACACTTCGATAATCGACAATGGCGAATTCGATAGGCAGTTACATCTGCTTATCCAGTCGATTAAGAATAAATCCACTGAGGCCAGAAGATTGGAAGGTCGGCAAGCTAAAGACGATCATGTCGTTGTGGCATTCGAACCTTGGACCGAGGTTTACGCCGAATGCATCAAATTTGAGCATGATTTTTATTTAAACCCAAATTTAGGATGGGCTAGACGAAAGCAGAGAAAACGCAGGGTCATCGACCTCTTCTTGGGTTTCTTCGGAGCAGTTATTATCAATGCGATTATTTCTGCAGAGATTTTCGGCATTAAAGTTTCAACGATATGGACTTGGTTAACAGTGAATCTGGCTAAAGTTATTGCCGTCTTGATATCGTTTTTTAAGTAAATTGCTCAATCCAACATTGTTGAAGGATGGAGGCGATTCATGACTCGGCATACTCCATCCGAACCGACGCCGGTCGACGATGTCCGGCGCGTGCGCGAACGGCTCGACCGCGAAGCACAAGGCGATATCCATACCCTTGCCGAACAGTCGCGCGCCGCTTTTGAACAATATCGTCAGCAGCTCAACCTGAAGCTTGTTTCACCGCCGCCGCGTGAAGCTTCGCGCGAAGAAACCGCCTGATTTGAACCGCCCGGATCCGCCCTTCATTTGCCCGCAAGCAGCGCTTCCATTTTGTCTTCCGTTAGTGTAGGATCTCGCGCCTATCGGCGAGACGATGCTAAAGCCCGCCTGTGAAAGAAATGTTCAGAACCTGTGGATAAATCGCCATGCTGGAAGCACCCATCGAAAACAGGACGCCGGGCCTGCCATCCAACCTCGAAGCCGAACGCGCGCTGCTGGGCTGCCTGATCCTCGACAACCGCCTGATCGACGTCGCGCTCGACCAGTTCCCCCCCGGCGCCGCCGCCCAGGGGCGCGACACCGGCAAGCCGCGCCGCCGCGGCGAGGCCGACGAGCCCCTGTTCTTCAGCCAGGCCCACCAGACCGTCTTCGGCGCCATCATGGAGCTCTACGAGACCTCCACGGCGATCGACCTGACGACCCTGGCCGAGAAGCTGCTGCTCAAGGGGCAGCTCGAGTCCGTCGGCGGCGCGCCGTTCCTGGCGGGCCTGGAAGAAGACATCTTCGCCCCCGGGCAGGTCGGCGAATACGCGCGCATCATCGTCGAGAAATGGCGCCTGCGCCGCCTGATCCGCGCCGCGCAATCGATCGCCGACCAGGCCGCCGGCCCCGGCGCCGAGAACGTCGGCGCGATGATCGAGAGCGCCGAGCAGAAGATCTTCGCCATCAGCCAGGACCAGCGCCAGGCCGACTTCGTCCACATCGGCGAGATCGTCGCCGACAAGCTGACCGAGATCGAGGACCGCTCCAAGAGCGGCGGCGGGCTGCCGGGGCTCGAGACCGGCTTCGAAAAGCTCGACCAGATGACCGGCGGCCTGCGCCCGGCCAACATGATCATCATCGCGGCGCGCCCGTCGATGGGCAAGACCGCGTTCGCCATGAACATCGCCGCGCACGTGGCGCTGCGCCGCAAACGCCCCGTCGGCCTGTTCTCGCTCGAAATGTCCACGAGCGAGGTCACGGCGCGACTGCTCTGCGCCGAGGCCCACGTCTCCATGGGGCGCGTCCTCTCCGGCAAGCCGCTGCGCCGGGGCGAGCTGGACCTGCTCCACGAGGCCGGCCAGAGGCTCGACGCCGCCCCGCTCCACATCGACGATGCGTCGACGCTGAGCGCGCTGGAAATGCGCGCCCGCGCCCGCCGCCTCAAGGCCCGCTGCCCGGATCTGGCGCTCATCATCGTCGACTACCTGCAGCTCATGCACGGCGGCGGCTTCCGCTACGACAACCGCCAGCAGGAAGTGACCGAAATCAGCCGCTCGATCAAGGCGCTGGCGCGCGAGCTGGAGATCCCGATCATCGCTCTGAGCCAGCTCAGCCGCCAAAGCGAGCAGCGCCGCGGCACCAAGGACAAGATGCCCAAGCTCTCCGACCTGCGCGAGTCCGGCGCCATCGAGCAGGACGCGGACGTCGTCATGTTCATCCACCGCGAGCGCAACATGATGCAGGCCGACGGCGCGCCCCCGCAGCCCGACCTCGCCACGATCCGCATCGGCAAGCAGCGCAACGGCCCCGTCGGCGACTTCGACATGCTCTTCCACGGCGAGTTCACGCAGTTCGTCACGCTCGCCCCGGGGGCGTAAGCATACGCCGTCGGAATTTCGGTTCGGAGTTCTTCAGCGCTGCGTCCAGAAACGAGAAGTCGTCGTCATAAGAGCGCATGACGAAAGTTTTCCGTTCGTGCGTCGTAATCCTAACCTGGCATAACCAGACCCCAATCGGCTGACCGGTCAAAGCGCCAAAGGCGCGGAATCCTACCAGCCTGGGGCGCAGCGAAGCGGAGCCCCAGGTCAGCGACGGCATCA
>JBDKRG010000051.1:0-9702 GCA_039683515.1 Candidatus Sumerlaeia bacterium
TCTGCACCTCTGCCAAACTCTGCACCTCTGCGACAAGGTATTTTTTGGTGATTTTTCGTGTTTACTTTCGTGCGTTTCGTGACTGCATTCGTTTTCTGTTGTTTGGTTGCGGCTACGCCGCGCTGTGTCCTCTGGTTCTCTGCGACCTCTGTGTGGTGAAAATTGTCTGCGATTAGCATTCAATTTCACCTCTTACACCGTAATCGAACCAAACCCGGCGAAACGGGTTGATTGAGCAAGTCAACGGATGGCGCGGGGAGCGATGGATTTTTGGGGTCCGTTTCGTCCCTTGGGTCGTTTGAATCAACTCGCTTCTTTTCTTCGGCGGTTGACTTCCGTGAGCAGCGCGTCGATCGCGGGGTCGGCGCGGAAGTCTTCGAGCGTGCGCGCGGCGCGGCGGCGCCAATTGGGCCGTTCGTGGCTGGTGCCGGGGATGTTTTGCGGCCGGGGCTCGAGCCACAGGTCTTCCAGGTTGATCAGCACCACGCCGGCCGGCGTCGAGGCCATGTATTTGTAGCATGCCTCCATGACCCGGGTCGTGTTGTTCTCGTCGTGGACGGTGATGAGCCCCTGGTCGAGGAACCAGTTGACCAGCGCCCAGCGCATCCGGCCGCGGTTCATGCGCTCCTCTTCGACCTGCCGGTCGTCGAGCAGCCCGAGTTCGCGGCGGATCGCCAGGTCGAGGCCGTCCCAGAACGCCTTGAACGTCGGCGTGTCGTGGGTGTTGAGGTGGCCGGCCATCCCCGCCATCGGCGCTTCGACGGCGTGGTGCGGGTCGCCCTTGACCATGAACTGCATGACGTACATGCGCTTGAGGTTGTGCCGGTCCATCTGGCGGCGGACGATCGGCGGGACGGTGCCGAGGTCCTCGCCGACGATCGTTGTTTGCGTTCTGTGCGACTCGAGGGTCAGGATCGCGAAGCGCTCCTCGGTCGGGTAGTGGACGTAGACGCCGTCGGCCGGCTTGAACCCGCGCGGCACCCAGTAGAGCCGGTGCAGCCCCATGACGTGGTCGATGCGCACCATGCTGGCCGCGCGCATGAGCTGGCGGACGGCGTTGATCTCGTAACGGAAACCCTGCTCGCGCAGGTGGACCGGGTGCAGCGGCGGGAATCCCCAGTCCTGGCCGAGCGCGAAGAAGGCGTCGGGCGGGGCGCCGGCGCTGGCGCCGGTGACGAACAGGTCGCGCTCGCGCCAGACGTCGTAGCTGTCGCTGCTCGCGCCGAGCGGCATGTCGAGGTAGAGCCCGTGGCCGTGCTCGGCGAGGCGCTTGCCGAGCTTGAGGAACTGCTGGTCGGCGATGAACTGCGAATAGAGATGGTAGTGGTGGTCGCGCTCGAGCCAGTCGCCCTCGCGCAGGTGGCCGCCGCGCATCGGCTCGGGCCACGTCCACCACGACCGGCCGAGCCGGTCGCCGGCGGCGCGGAACTGGACGTAATCCTCGACCTGTGGCTGGGTCTCGAGGAAGCGCAGGTATTCGGCGGCGCGCTGGCCGGGGTCGGCGAAGAACGTCTGGGCGAGCTCCTCGAGGATCACCCGCTTGAGCGCGAGGACGTCGTGGTAGTTGACGAACGGCTCGCGGCGCGCCGCGGCAAGGAGTTTCTGGAAGCCTTCGGACTCCAGCCGCGCGCGGGCCGCCGGGCAGCGCTCGAGCTCCGGAACCTGATCGATGTCGATGTAGAGCTCGTTCCAGAACAGGCGGCTGGCGGGCGAATACGGGGACGGGTCGTGCGGGCTCGCGCCCATGAACCCGGCGAGCATCGGCAGCGAGGCGACCACGCCGCCACCTTTTGAATGCACCCAGTCGGCGAGCTCCTGGAAATCGCCGAGGTCGCCGACCCCCCAATCGGTCGCGGTCCTCAGGGCGTAGAGCGGCATGAACACCCCCCAGTCGCGCTGCCGGGGTTCGTCCTCGGCGCCCCACACCTGGCTCGGCGCGGCGATGACCAGGCATTCGGCGCGGCGGTCGGGGAGCTCGATCATGAGCCGGTGGTAGCCCATCGGCACGCCGGTCTTCAGGTCGAGGCGCTTGAGCAGGTACGGCTCGCCCCCGACGCGGGCGGCGCGAAACGTCGGCAGCTCGGCGACCGAGCCGACCTGGCGGTGGATCGGGCCGTCCTCGCGCAGGATCTCGACGCGCCACTGCGCGCCGGTGCATTTCTGCGGCACGCGCAGCGGGATCGGCGGCAGGACGCCGTCCCAGGCCACGAGGCTCGACGGGATCGGCCGGTTCCAGAGTTCGAGCCGGCGGCGGCGCAGCGCGGCGGGGGCGTCGGCCAGCGACTCGATCGGCTCGCCGAGCGCGCGCACGACGGCCAGCAGCGGCTCGGTCGCGGCCGCGACGCGCCGGCCGTGGAGCAGGTTGGCGTAGTCGAGCTGCACCCCCCACAGGCGCGCAAGATGTCTCAAGGCCCGGAGATCCTCGTTGCCGGCCATCATGAACCCTCACCACAAAAGCTTGATTCCACCATAACGCGGCGGGAGAAAAATGCGAAATGATTTGTCGCAGACGCTGAGAGATCCAAAATTCAAACGCGAAATGCGCGAAAATTGACCGCGAAAGAACACGAAAGAAAGCTCCAGAAGATATTTAGAATTCCTCATGACCAATGTCTGTTCACAACGAAGGATGAAAATGGAACGGCGATGGTCAAGTTCAATTGTGCATTCTTTGCGCTTTTGCTCTTTTGCGTTTTTGCGTGAACGTATTTTCGAACGAGTGCTTCTCGAAAGTTTTGTCCGCCTCGTGCCCGTAATCCTAACCGGGCATGGCCGGAACCAAATTCGTGCAGTTCGGGATGTCACCCCGCAGGGGTGACGATAGTTCCACAGCCCAGGGTGGAGCGAGGCTGTTGCGAGCGCAACCCTGGGATCGCCGCCGCCATTTCATCCGAGCCCTGAAAGGGCGTCATAGTGGGTTGCCTTCTGTTGATTTGCCTTCAGGATTTCTCCGTATCTCCGCCCGACTCCGCGCCTCCGCGACAAGAATAGGTTTTTCGCGATCGTCTTTATTCCGGCGCTCCCGGCCTTGACAAATGGCGCTCGACCGTTTCGTAGAGGTGGAGTGGCTCGAACGGCTTGGCGATGGCGTCGGTCGCGCCGGCGGCGCGGGCCTGCTGGATTTTCTCGTCCCCCTCGGCCGTCAGCATGATGATCGGGACGGCCGGGCCGAACTCGGCGCGATACTGCCGAACGAACGAGACGCCGTCGACCTTGGGCATTTCGATGTCGCAGATGATCAGGTCGAACGGGCCCTTGCGCGCGGCTTCGAGCGCCTCGGCCCCGTCGCAGGCGAGCTGCACCTGGTGGCCCTTGAATTCGAGCGTCAGGCGCAGCACCGTGCGCAGGTGTTCGGTGTCGTCGATGGCGAGAATGCGCGGGCTCATCGGCGGGCCTCCTTGCCGGCGGATTGCGGCTGGTCGAAGTAGCGGCCCAGCAGGCCGATCACGCGGTCGGTCTCGGTGCCCATGTTGCCGAGCATCTGGGCGCGTTGTTCGGCGCCGAGGCCCGGGTCGCCGGCCATCTTCAGGAAATCGCGGATGAAGTAGAGGGGCTGGAAGATCTCCTCGATCTGCGCCTTGCGATGGCCGAGCGCGACGCCGCCCAGGACCCCGGAGATGCCGAGGAACCGGTCGCTGACGACGAGCCCGCCGCCGGTGGCCTGGATCGAGCGCAGGTCGCCGGCCGCCGGGCCGCCGCGGTGTTTCAGAACCGAGATGACCTTTTCCAGGCGGCTTTCGATCTCGACCAGCCCGAGGTAAACGATCGTGTCGGCGAGCTCGGCGTTGTCGATCTCGGAGAGCGGGTTGCGGCCGGTGACGCGGGCCAGTCGCTGCGTCATCAGGGCCGTGACGCCGCGGGCGCGCAGCCGGCGCAGGAACCAGCGGACCGCCTCGGCGCGCTCCTCGCCGGCGAGCCCGGTCGTGAGGTCGTTCAGGCTGTCGATCGCGACGCGGCCGATGCCGCGGGCCGTGATCAGCTCGTCGGCCGCGGCGAGGATCTTCTGGACGGGGTCCTGGCCGGGGAGCCCCTCGAGGACCTCGATGCCGGCGTCGGCGAACGCCAGGCCGTGGCCGGCGAAGTCGCGCGCCAGGTCGGCGGCGCTCTCGCGGAAGCCGATCCACAGGCCGGAGCCCTTCTCGCCGGAGGTCAGGAAATGCGCGGCAAGGACCGACTTGAACGTGCCGGAGAGGCCCGCCAGCAGGATCGTCGAGCCGGGCGTGTAGCCGCCGCCGAGCATTTCGTCGAGCCCCTCGACGCCGGAGGAGAGCGGAGCGGCCGGCGCGGGCGCCGCCCCCGCATTTCCATCCGCCGGTTCCGGGTAGCTGTGCGGGTAGACGGTGACGCCGGCGCCGTTGATCTCGAACGGGTGTCTGCCGCCGATGTGGCGATGGCCGCGCGACTTGACGACCTCGAGCGTGCGGCGGTCGGCCTGCCGGTCGAGCAGGATGAACGTGTCGACGAGGTAGGCGTCGATGCTGCTGACGCCGGCCTCGGGCAGATGCTCCGCCGTGCCGATCGGCGTCAGGCCGAGCGCCTTGAGCTCGAGCATGAACTTGATGAACGAGGCGCGCGCCTCGTCCTTGGAAAGGATGGATCCCAAATGGCTGAGCGAGTCGATGACGATCCGCCGGGCGCCGTGATCCTCGGCGAGCTCGGCGATGTTGACGAGGAGGCGGTTGGCCTGGCGGCCGGGGTTGTCGAGGACTTCGTCGGGCTCGATGAACATGACGCGGACGCGGTTTTCGTCGTGGAGCCGCTTGAGGTCCCAGCCGAGCGCGGCGGCGTCGGCGAAGAGCTGCGACGGGACCTGCTCGAACGTCAGGAGCAGGCCGGGCTCGTCGTATTGGGTCGCGCCGTTGACGAGCATCTGCAGGGCGAGCGTGGTCTTGCCGGTGCCGGGGCCGCCCTTGAGCAGCGCGACGCGGTGGCGCAGCAGCCCCCCGCCGAGGATTTCGTCGAGCCCCGGCACGCCGGTGCGCACGCGGTCGGCGGTGTGCGGAAGCTCGATCAATTGCTTGTTGCCTGTCATAACTGCTTCCCCTGATTTTCTCCAAGTTCGTGCTCGTGCGTCGTGCTCGTAATCGTAATCGTAATCGATCGATCGATCGGATCTCTCGGATCCGTCCGATCCCCTCACATCACCCCGACGATCCCGCCGCGGTCGGCGGTGGCGAGGTGCCCCTTGAGGTAGCGCCGGAACGCGGCCTCGTCCTCGACGTATTTGTAGGCCTCGGCGTCCTCGATGATCTTGGTGCGGACGAGGTCGGCCAGGTGCTGGTCGAAGAGCATCATCCCGTCGCGGCGCTCGCGGATGACGGTGCCGATCGACGTGATCTGGTTTTCCTGGAGCAGCTTGCGGACCATGTCGTTGACGATCATGATCTCGAGCGCGGCGACGCGCCCCCCGCCCCCCGTGCGGCGGACGAGGCGCTGGGTGATCGTGGCGCGCAGGTTGTTGGCGAGCTGCTCGAGGATCAGGCGGTGCTCGCGCTCCTCGAACTCGGCCAGGATGCGCTCGACGGTGTGCAGCGCGTTGGAGGTGTGCATCGTGGAGAAGACGTAGTGGCCGGTCTCGGCGGCGCGCAGCGCGGTGCTGATCGTCTCGGGGTCGCGCATCTCGCCTATTAAAATCACGTCCGGGTCCTGGCGCAGCGCCTGGACGAGCCCCGCGCGGAACGACTCGACGTCGCGCCCGACCTCGCGCTGGCTGACGATCGACTTGATGTTTTCGTGGACCATCTCGATCGGGTCCTCGATCGTGATGATGCAGCGGCTTTCGTTCGCATTAATATGGTTGATGATCGCGGCCATCGTGGTCGACTTGCCGCTGCCGGTGACGCCGGTCATGATGACCATGCCGCGCTGCCAGCCGGCGATCGTCTTGATCGTGTCCGGCAGCTCGAGCTCCTCGACCGTGGCGATCCGGATCTTGATGAGGCGCATGACGACGCGCATCCGCTCGCGCTCGTAATAGGCCGAGACGCGGAAGCGCATGCGGGCGTCGGGCTGCCACGCGAAGTCGGCGCAGCGCCTCTGCTCGAGGGACGGCTTCTGGGTGGCCGGCAGGATCTGCGCGAGGAACTGCTCGAGCTCGGGCCGGGTCAGGGCCGGCCCGGCGATCTGCCGCATAACCCCGTTGATGCGCAGGTAAATCTGGTTGTCCTGGACGAGGTGGATGTCCGAGGCGTTGTGCTGAAATGCCGCGTCGACCAGCGTCGAGAAATTGATTGCCATGAATCCGCTCCCTCGCAAATGGGCGCACCACGGGCGTGCGATTCGCATCCATACAACTTATCGGTTTGCGGCGGGCGAAGTATAGCCGGAATCGGGAACCCACCACACCCGCTGCGTGTGGATCCACGGGTCGGTCTGCCTGAACTCCCAAAAAAGCCGCGCCGACGCGGGCAGCAGCTTCGGGTCGAACTCGCCCGGCCCCCCGCCGTCGAGCAGCAGGCGCGTTCCGCTCGGCGGGGGCTGCGCCAGCAGCCGGACGGCCTCGGCCTGGCTCCGGACCTGGATCGCGCGGAAGCGGTCGGGCCGCCGCCGCTCGATGTAGCGGATCGCCGAGGCCGGGTTCGTGTAGTTGTTGAACGTAATCAGTTCGACCGGGCCGCGGGCCGTGAGCGGCTCGATCTTGGCCCGCAACGAGCCGACCTGCCGGCCCGACGGCCAGCCCGTCACGTACTGCGCCCGGTCCCTGTCGGTAAAAAGCTCTCGTCCCGGATCGGTCTGCCATAATACCGACTGCCACGCCGGAAATGCAAGCGAGCCGCACAGGAACACGGCGCCGCAAAGCGCGGCGGGCGTTCGGGTTTTCCGGGCCACCACGGCGCTCAGCGTGGCGACGCCGAGGCCGAATGCGATCCACAACGGGGCGGCGAACGGCAGGTAATAGCGCGTAAACACCCCCGGGTATTTGCCGATCGCGAAGATCATGGCGATCGGGAGGCACACCCACAGGAGCAGCCAGGAGGGGCCGGCCGATTCTTCGGAGCGCCCCGGCCTCAGGGCCTCGATCGCGCCGATCAGCATGAACGCCAGGGCGATCGGGAACGACGACAGCAGCATCATCGAGCCGAACTGCCGGACGAGGCTGGAAAAATTCTCGAGATAGCCCGGGCCGCCCGCCTGCATGTGCAGCCGGCATGCCATGGCGAGCGTGCCGTACCCGAGGCACAGGGCGACGGGTGGGACCGCGATCGCGGCGTTCACGGCCGCGTAGGCGAGCAGCCCGCGACCGCTGAGCCGGCCGCGACGCCAGTGCCACAGCATCGTCAGCCCGCCGATGCCCAGCGCCGGCAGGCCGCTCAGCTTGACGATGGCCGGCAACGCGACGGCGAAACCGGCATACGCCGCGCGGCGCGTCGGGATCCGGTCGCGCGGCAGGGTTTCCATGACGTATATCGCGAAGAGCCAGGCGGCCGTGAGCGCGCCGTCAAAGATCGCCATGCGCTCGTGGATCACGGCCGCCGACCAGACCGCCCAGCCGAGGCCGGCGGCGATCATGGCGAGCCCGCGGCGGGAAGGGTCGGGCCCGGCCAGGCGGCGGGCCATCGTCATCAACAGGGCGACGGTGACCAGCCCCAGGGCGATCGAGACGTAGCGCCACAGCAGCATCGGGCCCCACTGGCCCGGCCAGCCGGCGGCGTCGAGAACGGCGATGATCCACGGCAGGATGCCGACTTTATCGTCGGTCCACGGGATCAGTGCCGTCTGGAGACAGGGCGAACCGAGCATTTGCGCGACCCAGACGCTGTAATTGGCCTCGTCGACGAAGATGGGGGCTTGCGCCAGCCCCGGCACGCGCAGCGCAAGGTAAACGGCGACAACAAGGATTGTTGCTGTGGGGAGAAAATATTTCTTCATCGCTCGGAAATTAAAACATAAATTGTTACCAAGATAACAGAAGAATTTACATTGCCCGGATCCGGCCCTTTGTCGATGATGGTTTGCGTGGATTCCTGAGCCGGGTGAGGCGAGATGACCATTCAGTTTCAGAAGATGTCGGGGGCGGGCAACGACTTCGTCGTCATGGACAATCGCGCCGGGATCGTGCCCGATGAGCGCGCCGAGCTGATCCGGCAGTGGTGCCACCGCCGGATGGGGATCGGCGCCGACGGCGTCCTGCTCGTCGAGCCCTCGCCCGGCGACGGGTTCGACTTCCGGATGCGCTATTACAACGCCGACGGCGGCGAGGCCGAGATGTGCGGCAACGGCGCCCGCTGCATCGCGCGGTTCGCCCACGCGATCGGCGCCGCGCCGGCCCAGATGCGGTTCCTCACCATGGCCGGCCCCGTCGAGGCGGTCGTGAGGGAGAGCGGCGACGTCATGATCGGCGTCAGCGACCCGCGCGACCTGTGCCGCGGGATCGATCTGTCCAAGTGTGGCGCCGGCGCCCTCGCCGGCGATTACATCAACACCGGCGTCCCGCACGTCGTCATCCGCGTCAGCGACCTCAAGAACGTTCCGGTCTTCCAGCTCGGCCGCGCGATCCGCAACTACGACGCGTTCGCGCCGGCCGGGACGAACGTCAATTTCTACACGCCGCGCGCCGACGGCGGGCTCGACTACCGCACCTACGAGCGCGGCGTCGAGGACGAGACGCTCGCCTGCGGCACCGGCGCGATCGCCACCGCCCTCATCGCCTCGCTGGCCGGTCACGCCACAAGCCCGGCGAAGGTCCACACGAGCGGCGGCCCGGTCCTGACGATCTACTTCGAAAAGACCGCCGACGGCTTCACGAACATCAAGCTCGAAGGCGAGGCCCGGTTCGTCTTCAAGGGCGAATTGGAATAAAAAGAATAGAACGCGGATGACGCGGATCGGGCGGATGGGCGCGGATCCGCGCCCCCCTCGGCATCTTTAAAACTCTCGTTGATGAACCACCCACCCCACTCACCCCGCGATTCATCGCGGGGTTTTAAGCATGGATTCCGTTTCAGCGGTTTCCCGTCGCATTTTCAAAAGATTAGTTTCCCGCAAGTGTCATAAGGGCCCGTAAGGGAATACCCAAATTCAAATCTTCCATGTTAGGCTTTTCCTCGCCAGGCCACCCCCGCCCGGCCAAGATTTCCGAACTAGAAACTAGAAACGAGAAACTTATTAGATTTTGTATTTATTTTTCCGAACTCTTCCCCCACGAGCCCCAGAATGCCCGACATCCCCCCCATCGACGACCTGGAAAACCTCTCCGCCACCGGCGCGATGCTGGAGGGCGTCCTGCGGCAGTGGGTCCAGGAGATCACGGAGTGTTCGCCCCCCGATATCGTGACTTTCGCCGAGGCGGTCGATTTTTTCGCCCGACTGACCGCGATCCGCAAAACGCTGATCAAGCTCTCGCGCCTCTCCAAGCCGCGCCCCAACAATCCATCACCCGCGCCCGAGCCAAAGCGCTCCCGCGCCACCGATCTTCCCTCATCTCCCGTTGATCTTCCCGAGCCCGACATTCCCCAAATCCGTTCTCTCCCCGACGTCCCGCTAGACCGGATCCGCCCCGAGCTCGAAACCATCGCGACCGCCTTCGCCGATGGCGGATTGCCGATTCCGGATTGCAAAATTCCCGAATCCGACCCATCCGCCCATCCGCTCCCATATGCCACGGATGATCCATCAGTCCCATCAGTCCCATCAGTCCCATCAGCCGCACAACCCCCAAATCCCCGCGACAATTCCCCAATCCGCAATCCGCAATCCGAAATC
>JBDKRG010000052.1:0-100952 GCA_039683515.1 Candidatus Sumerlaeia bacterium
CGGTCTGCGGCGTCGTGCCGGTGATCGAGCCGTTCGTGCCGGCCGTGTAGGTCAGCGTGTAGGTGTTGATCGCGAAGTTGGCCGTGACGGTGATGTTGCCGGTCACGTTCGTTTCGGTGCGGGCGGCGGTCAGGACGCCGTCGCTCCAATCGACGAAATGATAGCCGGCGTTGGGAACCGCAACGACCTCGGTGCCGTTGAAGCCCTGGCCGACCGACTGGCTAAGCTCACCGGTGATCGTGCCGCCGGCGCCCGCCGTGTAGGTCAGCGTGTAATAGGTAAGCGCATTGAACGTGGCCGTCGTCACGAAGTCGGCGGTGATCACGTCCTGGCGCGTCGGGTTGGTGCTGTTGTTGTCGAGCCACTTGGCGAAGACATAGCCGGTGCTCGGGGCGGCCGTGACCGACGGGCCGTTGGTGTTGTAGTCGGTCGTGCCGGTGACGATCTCATCGCCGTTGACCGTGCCGCCGATGCCGGCGACGTAGCTGTAGTTGTAGCTGTTGATCCCGAACGAGGCCGTGTGGGTCGCGTTCGCGGTCACGTTGTAGTCGGTGCGCGGGTTGGACGTCAAGGCGTCTTCCCACTGCGTGAAGTGGTAGCCGGTGGCAGGAACGGCCAGCACCGAAGTGCCGTTCTCGTTCCAGCCGATGACCTGGGTCAGCGTGCCGGTGACTTCGCCGTTGGCGCCGGCCGCGTAGTTCACGGTGTAGGTATCAATAATGAAGTTGGCGGTGTAGAGCTTGCTCGCCGTAATGCCGGTGTCGGCCGGGCGGGCAAGGTTCATGTTGCCGTCGCTCCAGCCGCCCCACGTGTAGTGGGCATTGACCGCCGCGGTCTTGGCCGGGCAGCTGTCGCCGGAGTTGATGTTGTACGTCGTCGACGTGACGCTGTCGATCGTGCCGCCCGCGGGCGGGTTGGCAGCGTAGCGGACGCCGATCTTGGTTTCAATAGTCCCCGAGGCTACGTCCATATAACCGGCGTCGCAGCCAATCGGGCCGCCGAGTTCGTCGGCCGTCTTGAGCGTCGTATTGGTGTAGCGAACGTCACCGGCCTCCGGATACAGGTAACCCGGGTCGAGGCTCAGGTCGGCCGTGCCGGTCGTGTAGCCGTCGGTGCTGGCGGTGGCGCCGAAGAAGTTGTTGTTCGCCTCCGCGTAAGTGATCGGATAAGCAAGGCTGGCCTTCACAAAAGCCGCATTGTTCTTGGAATAAAAGTTGTTATTCGTCAGCGTCAGCTTCGTGCCCGAATTGGCGGTGGGAGTATTATTGGGCCTGACGAATGCCCCGACGTTGGCGTATGTGCCTTCCGTCAGATCGATGAAGTCGCAATGGTCGAAGTGGATCCGCTGGTGAGTGTCGCCGGCATACCAGGAGCTTGCGCTCGTCATCAGCATGACGGGTCCATAACCACCGCTTGCCGCAGGGCCAACTTCGTTGTTCCAGGGGCTGCCCGGATACTTGGAAATGAACACGCAGCGCGAAAGCGTAAGGCTTGTGTACGCCGCGGCGCCGCTGATGGCGGATGCGCCGCCGCTCGACGCGCCGCCTCCGGGCTGAATGGCGTTACCGGTGGCCGGCGCACGGAACACGCTGTGGTCAATGACGCCGGTAAAATTCGTGGCGTTGTTCTTCACTTGAAAGCAGGACAACGGATAAAGCGCCAGATTACTGGTCGCGCCCAGTGTCCCGAAATCGCAATAAGACATCCTGAACACGGTCCTCGGGTTGGTCAGACAAATTCCCATAGCACCGAAATTCCTGACCCGAACGTGATCCATAAAATAGGTCTCATTGCTGGCGGCCACATAGTTTCTCTTGTCGCCCGATCCGGCCATGATAAACGTGGCGGGGTTCGTGGTGCCAAGGTACTCAGTGGCATGCATGTCTACGTCGACATAGCTCAGCTTGATGAATTCAC
Organism: Candidatus Sumerlaeia bacterium; assembly: GCA_039683515.1. Lineage (GTDB taxonomy): Bacteria > Sumerlaeota > Sumerlaeia > MVZB01 > MVZB01 > JAJFUE01. The sequence goes on from JBDKRG010000052.1 coordinate 1,918, forward strand.
ATGCTTTGTTGTCGTGCATGATCACGTTGATCGGCGGATTGGTTCCGGTCTCGGTGATTTTCAGGTTCTCGAGGATGGCGTAATTCGTATTGCCCTGCTTGAACCGGAAAATCGCGCCAGCCTGGGCAACCGTCGCCTGGGTTTGAAACTGGACATGAATCTGCCCTCCGGAGAGTGAACCCAGTTTTGCGCAGTTGGCGGTTGTCGTGCCGCCGGAGCCGGCGGCAAACGTGATGAGCGTATTGGTTGTCAACGCGCCCGAGTTGGTAATGACCGGGCTCTGGCCCGAATCGGCTGTGATATACACAACTTTGTCGATGTACAGCAATGCTTCCGAGTAGGTCGCGCTGTCGGTGATGTTGATCGTATCACCGGCCGCGGCGGCCGTGATGGCTGCCGACAAAACGCCGGTGCCGCCGCCCGAGATGTTGGTCGTCGCCGCCTGTACCGCCGAAGCGAACAGGAGCAGCAACGATGCGAAAATCAGTCTTCTCATCTTTCTCTCCCCCGAGAAAAATTGAAATTGTGGGTCGCATGTTTCTATGGACCCATCCGTGCATTTTCATAACCTGAACTCCCGCTGCCTGGCAAAATACAAAGAAACATCATCTTTTGTTTCCGCGCATAATAGTCGGTCAGAAAATGCTACCTGAAGATATAAGTAAGTTTTTATAGCCGTCAAGTTTAATCATGATCAATATTTCACATTTTGGTCATATATTGACCTTTAATGATCATGTCGTCATCTTACGCAATCGGCTGCTGTGTCGCTTGTATCCTGTATTTTTTGCCGATTTTTTTCGACAAAACGGATGTGGCGGCGACTGACTGTAAATAATTGGCGCAAAGTGGAATAACACCCGAGAGCCGGCCAAACCCGGCGCCATGGCCTTGCGCCGCACAATAAAAGGGGGGCGGCCGCAATGGCCGCCCCCGAACACAAACCCAGTCTTCTGGTATTCAGCTTACTTCATCAGCGTCCAACCGTGAGCACGGTTGACCGAGGTGTTGTCGCCCTCAACGATGTTGAACACATCGGTGTAATCGGAATTGACACCGATCGGGCCGCCCGTGGAGTCAGAACGACGAAGCGTCGTGTTGCTGTAACGGACGTCGCCGGTTGCCGGGTTAGTATAACCCGGATCCATGCTCAGATCGCCGGTCCCGACGGTGTTGCCCACGCTCGCCACCGCGCCATAAACGTTGTTATTGCTGGAGGCAAACGTGCTCGGTGAGGCGATGTAGACCAGATTCATGGCCTGGCCATTAAGCGAGTAGATGTTGCTGTTCGACACGCTCAGGTTGATCTCGGCCACGTTCAGAGCCCTAGAAAGCGCTGAAGCAGGCGCGTTCCCCAGGTGCACGAGGTCGCAGTGATCGATGGTCAGCTGGATCGGATTGCCGGCGCCGGCCTGATTCGTCTGCGTGCTGCAATCCAACGCGCCGTAGGAGGCGTTGGTGCCGCCCGAACCCAGCACAACGCTGCGGCTCAGGGTGACGCTGGTGCCACGCGGGCCGACCTTGCCGAATGCCGCGTAGTTCAACGGTCCCTGGAACAGGCTGTGATCGATCCGGCCGGTCCACGTCGCGGCCGCGTTGAAGGAGATGATCGGGCCCCACGGGATGTTCGAGCCGGCGACGGTGTTCTCACCGTAGGTGCCGACGTCGATGTTGCTGGCCGTCAGGGTCATGCTGGTGTAGTGCAGCCACAGGCCGGCGCGGACGTAGCCCTTGATCCGGACATGATCCAGCGTGTAGGACGGCCCCGGAATCCGGCGCGTGATGGTGGCGCCGCCCGTCGGGCTGTTGTTGGAGATGTCGATGCCGGTGCAGCCACCACGGTTGCTGGATACACCGCCCGCATCGAAGCTTCCACGGTTGCAATCGATGTTGGTGTAGCGAACCGTGACCGAGCACGGGTTCTGGTGGTGGGCAATGCCCGTCACCGGAGTATACGTGTTCGTGCCCGTCGACATGATGTCGCAGTTCTCGATGCGCACCGTGCTGCCGGTGGTCACGCCCATGTAGATCTGGCCGACAGGCATGACACCGCCAGTGGAGATGCCCCACTTCAGGTACTGGAACGTCAGCCGGCCGCCGCTGATCGAGCCGAGCTGGATAATGCTCGGAGACGCGGTAACCCCAAGGATCACCGGGCAGGTCGTGCTGTTGTCAAGCTGCTCGATCTTGGGATTCTGACCGGCAGTGGCAATCAGGTTGACCGACTTGTTGATGCGCAGGTTTTCCTTGTAGGTGGCGCTGTTGACGATTTCAACCGTGCCGCCCTCTTCGGCCGCGTTGATGGCCGCCTGGATCGTGCTGTAGTCGGTCGGGACCTTGATCGACGAGACCGCGGGGGAATCCGAGGCGAAGCTCGCCGAGACGGTGATGTTGCCGGTCACGTTCGTGTCGGTGCGGGCGGCGGTCAGGACGCCGTCGCTCCACTGGACGAAGTGGTAACCGGAGTTGGCAACCGCCGTGACCTCGCTGCCGCTGGCGCCGTGGTTGACGGTTTGCGGCGTCGTGCCGGTGATCGAGCCGTTCGTGCCGGCCGTGTAGGTCAGCGTGTAGGTGTTGATCGCGAAGTTGGCGGTGACGCTGATGTTGGCGGTCACGTTCGTGTCGGTGCGGGCGGCGGTCAGGACGCCGTCGCTCCAATCGACGAAGTGATAGCCGGTGTTGGGAACCGCGACGACTTCGGTGCCGCTGCCGCCAGCGCTGACGGTCTGCGGCGTCGTGCCGGTGATCGTGCCGTTCGCGCCGGCCGTGTAGGTCAGCGTGACCTGGGCGTCCGCCTCGAAGGTGGCCGTCGTGGCCAGGTCGGCCGTCAGGACGTCCTGGCGCGTCGGGTTGGTGCTGTCGTTGTCGAGCCACTTGACGAAGTGGAAGCCGGTGGCCCCGGCCGCGGTGACCGACGGCCCGCTGGCGCCGTGGTCGGCCGTGCCGGTGACGCTGGCGGCGCCGTTGACGGTGCCGTTGGCGCCGGCGACGTAGCTGTAGTTGTAGGTGTTGATCGCGAACGAGGCCGTATGCGTCGCATTGGCCGTCACGTTGTAGTCGGTGCGCGGGTTGGACGTCAGGGCGTCTTCCCACTGCGTGAAGTGATAGCCCTCGCTCGGGAGAGCCGTCACGGCCGAGCCGGTCTCGTTCCAGCCGATGACCTGGGTCAGCGTGCCGGTGACTTCACCGTTCGCGCCGGCCGCGTAGTTCACGGTGTAGGTGTCGATGATGAAGTTGGCCTTGAAGATCTTGCTCGACGTGATACCGGTGTCGGCCGGGCGGGCGAGGCTCATGTTGCCGTCGCTCCAGCCGCCCCACGTGTAGTGGGCGTTGACCGCCGCCGTCTTGGCCGGGCAGCTGTCGCCGGAGTTGATGTTGTACGTCGTCGACGTGACGCTGTCGATCGTGCCGCCCGCAACCGGGTTGGCCGCATAGCGGACGCCGATTTTGGTCTGGATCGACTCGGAAACGACGTCGTCGTAGCCGGCGTCGATGCCGATCGGGCCGCCGTAGACGTCGCCGGTCTTGACCGTCGTGTTGCTGTAGCGGACGTCGCCGGCCTCCGGATACAGGTAACCCGGGTCGAGGTTCAGGTCGGCCGGGCCCGTGGTGAAGCCATCGGTGCTGGCGGTGGCGCCGTAGAAGTTGTTGTTCGTTTCGTTGTAGACGAGCGGATAGGTAGCCAGCGCCTTCACGAACGCCGCATTGTTCTTTGAGTAAAGATTGCAGTTGGTGATCGTCAGGCTCGTGCCCGCATTGACGTTGGCGGTGAGGTTAGGCCGGACGAAGGCGCCAACATTGGCATAGGTGCCTTCGGTCAAGTCGACCATGTCGCAATGGTCGAAGTGGATCCGCTGGGGATAGCCTGCAGTCCAGGTGCTGCCCGTGTTGGCCACGATCATGACCGTGCCGTACCCATTGCCGTCCGAAGGGCCGATCTCGCTGACATAGGGATTGCCTGGATACTTGGAAAGGAACAGGCAGCGCGTCAGCGTCAGGCTCGTATACGGCTGGCTGCCGCTGGCGGCGTAGCTGCCGCCACCCGAGCCGCCGCCGATCTGCACGGCGCTGCCCTTGGCGCCGGCGCGGAAAACGCAGTGGTCCCACGCGCCGGTGAAGTTCGTGTAATTGTTTTTGGCCTGCACGCAGCCCAGAGGATAGGAGGCCAGGTTGCTGGTCGCGCCCAACGTGCCGAAATCGCAATACGACATGTTCACAGTGACGCGCGCGTTGGCCAGCGAAATGCCGACATGGCCGAAATCCCGGACCCGAACGTGATCCATGAGGTAGGACTCATAGTTGGAGCTCACGTAATTCCGCTTGTCGCCGTAACCGGACATGATGAACGTCGCGGCGTTCGTGGTGCCAAGATACTCGTTGGCATTCATGTCGACGTCGAGATAGCTCAGCTTGATGAACTCGCACCTGCTGCCCGACGGGGTGGAGCCGTTGTTGTGCATGATGACGTTGATCGGAGGGTTGACACCCGTCTCGATGATCTTCAGGTTCTCGAGAGTGGCGTACTTCGCGTCGCCCTGCACGAACCGGAAAATCGCGTCCGTGGCGGCCGGGCTCGCCTGGGTTTGATACTCGATCGTAATCTGCCCGCCCGAAAGCGAGCCGATTTTCGAGCCGGCGGCCGCCGTCGTGGCCCCGGAACCGGTAAAGAACGTGAAGAACGTCTTATAAGCAGGGTTGACCACCAGCGCGCCAGCGTTGGTGATGACCGGCGTCTGGCCGGAATCGGCGGTCAGGTAAATGACCTTCGTCAGGTTAATGCTGGTTTCCGTGTAGGTCGCGCTGTCGGTGATGTTGATCGTGTCACCGGACGCTGCGGCCGCGATGGCTGCCGACAAAACGCCGGTGCCGCCGCCGGAAATGTTGGTTGTCGCCGCCTGTGCCGCCGAAGCGAACAGGAGTAGCAACGATGCGAAAATCAGTCTTCTCATCCCACTCTCCCCCTCTGAAATTGATCATAGGCGCATAGGTGATGAAGCACCTCCTGCGCAGTTGAGAACCGAACACCCACCCAAATAACCAAAGGAATAAAAATAAGTGACATCTTTCACAAAATATATCCGGCCATAAATAGATCTGTATATCTAATTATCCCTTTAACCCAGGAGAGTCAAGCGTCAAAACGCACATATTTTCCCAATACGAAAATATGTCTATAGTGTGCAAATCTACAACCCGGTTATTTGCTTAATGTTTTTGGATATTTTCGACAAACACTGTAGGGATATTCCTTACCCGAATAGGTCATCAATCAACGCGCCCGGGTAAAAAATACCGCCACCGGAAACCGGTGGCGGTTATCTGTTTGTTCCATAAAGTTCAAACTCGAAGCGTTCAATCTAATTTTTTTTCAACGCAACAACCGGCCGGCGGCTCGCCGGGGGTCAAATCGCCTTGGTGCCGGCGCGATCCCACTAATCGTACAGAACCCACGGCCGCGGGCTTTGGCCGGGCGGGCTCGGCGGAGCCGGGCTGGCGCCGATTCTGGCCGCCCCCCCAGAGGCCTCGAGGCGCAGGGGCTTGGTGATCCGAATCGGTGTCGGGCTTTCGCCGCTGACGATCCGAACCGTCCCGCCGCCGGTGACGCCGGCAACCCCCTCGGCCAGGGTGTTGAACGGGTTGGACTGCGTGCCGAATTCCTCGCCGGCGAAGCCGAACTGCACCCAGACCGGGCTCGTGAAGGCGGCGAACAGGGCCATCACGTTCACGTTCGCGGTCACGCCGGAATCGGTGCGCGGATTGGCCGCCGAGCCGTCGCTCCACCTCAGGAAATAGTAACCGGCGTCGGGAACGGCCGTGACCGCCGTGCCGGGGACGAAATAGGTCACCGTCTGCTCGGATGCGCCGCTGATCGAGCCGTGCGCCCCGGCCGTGTAGGTCAGCGTGTATTGCGGGATCACGAAATTGGCGGTGGCGGTGCGGGCCGCCGTCATGGCGAGGGTCGCCGTCGTGATGGTCCCGCCGGCGCTCCCGCTCCAGTTGCTGAACGCGTAGCCGGGCGAGGCCATGGCGCGGATGAGGACCTGCGCGCCCGAGTCCCACCAGGTGCCGTCGGCCGGCGTGGCCCCGTCGGCCAGCGTCACGACGCCCCCGGCCGCCGGGCTGGCCGGCGTCGTCAATTGGTACTGCGCCTTCCACTGCCAGGCGAGCGTCGAGTCCTGGCCCATGATGATGTCGGTGGATGTCGTCGAGCCGCCGGCCGGGACCGATCCCGTCCCGGTCCAGCCCGTGCAGGCGGCCCGCGCCCCCGCGCCGATCGACACCGGCGAGCTGACCGAAGCGGCCACGACCGTCCCGTCGTCGTACGTGGTCGTGCCGACATTGGGGGAGGGATTGCCGCCGTAGGCCGAGCTCACCACCAGGTTGTAGCGCGGCGTATAGGTCAGGTACTCGCTCCACTGGTTGGCGGTCAGGCGGATGGCGGCGTTGCCGACGGTCGCCGGGAAAGCGCCATAGAGCTGATCCATGTAGAATCCGTTGCCGTAGACGCCGGGGCTGAAGCTGGGGACGTCGGCCGTCGTGTCGGTCTGCCACGCCAGCCAGTAACTGCCGGCCTGCAGCAAAAGCGAGCCGGGCGTCCCGGAGGAGACCGGAACCGTGAGCCAGTCGCCGGCGGCCGTGTTGGCGACCGATCCCGATTGCCAGAGCAGGTTGCGCGGCGAATTGTTGTCGTAAATGGCCAGCCGCACGTTCCCCGCCGCGACATGCGAATAAAACCGCACGTCGTTGACGGTCCCGCGCTGCGGGAACGAGATCAGGTTGGCATGGACATAGTTCTTGTAGGAGAGCGCAGCCTTGGCGGTGCTCCCCGGGGCGTAGCTGAACGAGGCCAGGCAGGCGTAGCCGTTCACGGCATCGATGCCGGCGGTGCGCAGGTTGTTGTCCATGCTGTTCATCCAGACGCCGCCGACGCGGGCCGGGGGGGCCGAGCCGCTCCCCGTCGCCACCTTGACCAGCTTGCTGGGGGCATCGACGGTGGTGAAATAGGCGTGGCCGGAATAGGGGTCGAACATGGCGCCGCCCAGGTAGTCTTCGCCCGAATCGAGCGTGACGGCGCCGGCGCGGGTCGGGGCGGTGTCGCCGACGCCGAGGTTGACCTTGACCACGATGCCGGGGGCGGTGTTGGTGCCGAAATAGGCATAGCCGTTGGCCGGGTCGATGGCGGCGCTGTTTTCGAGAAGCCCGTTCTCGCCGCTGTTGAAGACCACCGACCCGATCCGGGTCGGCGAGGTGTCGCCGCTGCCGACGGCGACCTTGATCACCCGGGCCGGGGTCGTCGCGGCCCCGAAATAGGCATAGCCGCTCGCCGCGTCGATCACGGCCGAATACAGGTTGTTTTCGTTGGCGTCCAGGGTCAGCGCGGAGACGCGCGCGGGTGACGTATCGCCGTCGCCGAGCCGGACCTTGACGACCTTGCCGGGGCTGGTCTCGGTGCCGAAGTAGGCGTAGCCGTTGGCCGGGTCGATGACCGAGGAGATCACGTATTCGCCGCTGTTGAGCGTCGCCGCGCCGATCCGCGTCGGCAGGCTGGAGCCCGCCCCCAGGGCGACCTTGATCACCCGGCCCGAACTCGAGCCGAAGTAGCCGTAACCGTGGTCCGGGTCAAGGACGGCGGTCTCGAGGAATTCCTCGCCGCTTTCGAGCGTGAGCGAGCCCAGGTGGGTCGGCGACGCCGCGCCCGCGCCGAGGGCGGCCTTGACCACCCGGCCCGGGTACGTGCTCGCGCCAAAATACGCATGGCCGTTGACGGCGTCGACGGCCGTGCACAGGTAGTAGTTTTCGCCGGGGGCGGTATCCATCCCCCCCACCCGCCGCATCGCGCGGTTGGTGCAGATGTCGATCTTGGTCATCTTGCCGGGGCTGTTCGCGGTCGCCAGATACAGGTAGGCGCTGGCTGCGTCCACGCACGCCGCGTTGATCGCGGATTCGCCCCCGGTCAGCGTCACCGCCGAGAGGCGCTGCGGAACCTCGTAGCCGCTGCCGACCCGCACCTTGAAGATCGTGCCCGGATTGCTCATGGTCCCGAAGTAGGCGATCCCGCGATCCACGTCGATCGCGGCGCTGCTCAGAAAGCTGCTCGCCCCGACCGACAGGACGCCGATGCGCGTCGGCTCGAAATAGCCGCTCGAGAGGGTCAACTTGACGATCTGGCCGGAGCCCGTCCCGAAATACGCCTTGTAATTGGGAACGTCGATGACGCCGCACATGATGAAGTTTTCGCCGGTGCCAAAGGGCTCGGCGCCGACCCGGATCGGCGCGTCGGCGCCGCTGCCGAGCAGGACCTTGACGACACGGCCCGGATTGGTGCCCGTGCCGAAGTAGGCCGAGCCGTCTTCCAGGTCGATCACGCCGCAATTCAGATAATTCTCCCCCGAGGCCAGCGCCAGGGCCGCGGCGCGCGCGGGCAGGCTGGAGCCCGCCCCCAGCGCCACCTTGACCACGATGCCGGGAACGGTGTTGGTGCCGAAATAGGCATAGCCGTGGCCGGGATCGAGCACGGCCGCGGTCAGGTAGCTTTCGCCCGAGTTGAGCGTGAGCGCGCCGACGCGCGTCGGCAAACTCGCGCCGCTCCCGGCCGCAACCTTGATCACCAGGCCCGGCGAGGTGTTCGTGCCGAAGTAGACATAGCCGTTGGCCTCGTCGATCACCGCGCTGGCGAGGCTGCTTTCACCCGTGTTGAGCCGCAGCTGGCCGATCCGCGCGGGAGGGTTCGCGCCGTCGCCCATGGCGACCTTGACGACCTGGCCGGGGTAGGTATCGGTTCCGAGGTAGGCATAGCCGTTGACCGTGTCGATGGCCATGCAGGCAAAGTCCACTTCCGTGGCGCTTGCGGTGATCCCGCCCAGCCGGACCGGCGGATCCGGCGCCCCGAGCGAAATCTTGATGACCTTGCCGGGGCTGAACAGCGAGGTGGCGAAATACGCGAACCCCCTCGTGTTGTCGATGACCCCGGACATGACGCAGCGGTCTTCGCACGTGACGGCCCCGACCCGCGTCGGGGCGGCGGTGCCGCTGCCCAGCGCCACCTTGACCACGAGCGCGGGCGTTGTCACCGTCCCGAAATAGGCAAACCCGGCGTCGGTGTCGATCACCGCGCTATAGAGCTGATCCTCGCCGCTATTCAACGTGACGGCGCCCAGCCGGTACGGCGTCGTCGAGCCGCTCCCCAGGCCGACCTTGATCACGGTGCCCGGGAAGGAGGCCGTCCCGAAATACGCCCATCCGTTGGCCGCATCGATCACCGCGCACTGAAGGACGTTCTCGCCGCTGTTGAGCGTCGCATTGCCGATGCGCGTCGGCGCGCTTGTGCCGCTCCCCAGCGCCACCTTGACGACCATCCCCGGGCTCGTGCCCGTGCCGAAATAGGCATAGCCCGCGGCCGGATCGATCACGGCGCACTGAAGGGCGTTCTCGCCGCTGTTGAGCGTCAACGACCCGACGCGCGTCGGCGCGCTTGTGCCGCTCCCCAGCGCAACCTTGACCACCCGGCCCGGATACGTGCTCGTGCCGAAATACGCGTAGCCCGTGCCGGTATGGATGACCGCCGATTTCAGGTAGTTTTCCCCGGAGTTGAGCGTCACGGCCCCGACCCGCGTCGGCAGGTTCGCGCCGCTGCCCAGCGCCACCTTGACGACGATGCCCGGGCTCGTGTTCGTCCCGAAATAGGCGTAGCCGTTGGTCTTGTCGATGACGGCGGAGTCGAGGTCGTTCTCGCCGCCGGCCAGCGACAGCGTGCCGATGCGGACCGGCGCATTGGCGCCGTCGCCGAGCGCCACCTTGATGACCTTGCCCGGGCTGCTCCCCGTGCCGAAATAGGCGTAGCCGCCGGCCTCGTCCATGACCGCGCAATCGAGCGAGGATTCGTCCGCATTCAGGGCCAGGGTCCCGGCCCAGCTCCGCATGTCGCCCGGATACAGGTTGTTTCCAGGGGCGCTGTTGCCCGCCGCCGGGTCGGAAAATTTCAGCGTCCGGTCGGTAAACGTATGGCCGTCGCGGTCGGTCACGTGCAGGGCAACCGGATACACCTTCTCCGTCAGGCCGCCCGCCTTCCATTCGGCTTCGTAGAGGCCCAGCGTTCCGGCCGGATTGACCCCGCCGCGGTTCGCCGGCGCCGGCTTGAGCGGGATCATCCCCACCCCCTCGATCTCGGCCTCGACCTTGGCCACGCCGGCCTCGGCCTTGACCACCGCCTGGATCGTCAGCGTGCCGCCGTTCTTGACCGAAGGGGCCGACAGCGCCGGGATGACATGAATCCGCCCGTCACCCGCGCCGATGACGGGATCGGCCGCATGCGCCTGGATCCACATGGAGACCGCGAGAGCCGCCAACAAGATTCGCCCAATTCGATTCATGAGAGGTCACCCGATACGAGATCTGTCCGCCTTGTACACTATTGACGCTAATGACAATACCTGGATTACGCAATAAAAAACCCGCCGCCGAAATACCGGCGGCGGGTTGAATGCTCACGAATTTGCTCAATTGCTCCCGATTCGCGCCGTTCCGGACCATGACTCGATCCTGACCGGCTGGGTGATTCGTGCGCCGCTGGGGGTCTTCCCGCCGAGGTGCATCGTTCCGCCGCTGATGAGTTCGCCGAGGCCTTCGCTCAATGTGTTAAACGGATTGTCCTGCGAGCCGGTTTCGGGACCGAAATAATTAAAGTGCACCCAGATTTCCGGTCCGTAGTAGGTCAGGTATTCGGTCCACTGGTTCGTTGTCGATTGAACACTCGCGGCATTGATCGACGCTGGGAATACGTCGTAAGGCCGATCAAGGTAGAACCCTTCGCTCGACAGGCCGGTGTTATAGCTGGGCACCTCGGCGTTCGAGTCAGTCTGCCAGGAGAGCCAATAGCTTCCCGCCGGAAGCGTCAGGCCAGGCGTAACCGGGAAAATATTTAGCATTCCCATATTGGCCACCGAAGGGGATTGCCAGAGCAGGTTGCGTGGCGAGTTATTGTTATAAATGGCCAGACGCAGATTGCCTACCGCCGCGTGGGCATAAAACCGCACGTCCTTGATCAGCCCCTGTTCGGGCATATGGATCAGGTTGGCGTGGATGTAGTTTCTAAACGAGTTGGTGACTTTCACGATGGTGTAAGGCGTTGTGTAACCCCCGGCGTAAACCGAGCCGCTGGCCGGGTCAAACGCCGTGCCGTAGAGGTATCCCTCGCCGGTATTGAGCGTCAGCGAGCCCGCCCGCGTAAAATCGGAGAGACGCACTTTCACGATCTTGCCGGGCGTTGTATAGCATCCGAAGTAAGCGAAGCCGCCATCGGCATCGATGGCCGCACTCGCCAAGGAGCCCTCGTCGGAATTGAGAGTCAGCGCGCCGACGCGGGTAAAGTCGGACAACCGCACTTTGAGGACGATCCCCGGCGTGGTCCACGTGCCAAAATACCCGTATTCCCCGGTCCGATCGATCACGCCGCTATGAATATTGTTTTCGCCGTTGTTAAATATCAGCGACCCCGCACGGGTGAAGTCCGACATTCGCACCTTGACCAGTGTTCCCGTCGTTGTTTGTGCGGCGAAGTATGCGTAATTGTGAACCGGGTCGACGACGGCGATCTTGGGCGAGTTTTCTCCCTTCTGGAAGCTGATCCCCGTGGTCTGGGTAAAATCGGACAGGCGCACCCGGGCGACCAAACCGGGGTAAACGCCGCATCCAAACATGGCATAGCCATTGGTTCGATCGAGGCCGGCGCACTGCAGGTTCCAATAAGGAGATGGTAGAGTTAGTGCGCCGACGCGGCAGAAATCCGACAGCCGCACTTTGATCACCGTGGGCGTCATGTTGTCGGTCCCGAAATAGGCGAACCCGCCGGTCGTGTCGATGACCGCGCAACCGAGATTGGACTCACCGGATTCGAGCGGCAGGACTGCAACCCGCGCGAAGTCGGACATGCGCACCTTGACCACGCTCGCCGGCACCGTGTCGGTCCCGAAATAGGCGAATCCGCCGGCCGAATCGATCGCCGAGCAGGAGACTTTATTCCCTTCGATGCTGAGCGGAATGGAACCGACGCGGACCATATCCGATAGCCGCACCTTGACGAGGTCGCCCGTCGCTTTGTGGCAGCCGCAATAAAGGAACCCGCCCGCCGGGTCGGCGATCATGCATTTGAAATTGTTGTCACCGGTGGCCATTTTGGTTTCAGTGCGATAAAAATCCGAGAGCCGAATTGCGACCACTACTCCCGGCGTGCTGTTCGTGCCGAAATAGGCGAATCCGCCGGCCGTATCGATCGCCGCGCAATCCGGATAGAATGCCGTATTGACGGAGGCGTGTCCGTAGTAGCTGAAGTCGGAAATCCTAATTTTATAGATCATGCCCAAGCCTTTGCTTGCGAAATAGATGAAGCCACCCGCCGTATCGATCGCCGCGCTGCAATAGGTGCCGGCAAGATTGTCGATTCTGAGGGCGTCCGTGCGAGTGAAATCCGACAGACGCACTTTGATGATGTAACCGCCCGATACATCGGTCCCGAAATAGGCGAACCCGCCGGCCGGATCGATCACCGCGCTCGCCAGATACTTCTCGCCCGGGTTGAGGGTGATGGATGCGGCGCGGGTGAAATCGGACAGGCGGACCTTGACCACGATGCCTGGGTCGGTAGAAGTGCCGAAATAGGCATACCCCGAGGCCGTGTCGATGACCGCACTGGTGAGGTTGTTCTCGCCGGCGTTGAGGATGAGCGTTGCCACTCGCGTGAAATTGGAAAGCTTGATTTTGATGATGCGGCCCGAGCTGGAAACGGTGCCGAAATACGCGTAGCCGCCGGCAGGATCGATCACCGCGCTGCGTATGCCGAGTTCGTCGTTTTCGAGAACGAGCATGCCGACCCGCGCAAAGTCGGACAAGCGGACCTTGATGATGAGCCCGGGCTGGGTATCGGTCGCGAAATAAGCGTAGCCGGCCGCCGAATCGATCACGCCGCACGCAAGGCTCGTGTCGGTGTTGCCGACAATCGCCCCGGCGCGCATCAGGCCAGCCGCCGGATAGGCCGTTGTCCCCGGCGTGGTGTTGCCGGCGGCGGGGTCGGAAAATGTCAGCGAGCGATCGGTGAAGGTGCGCCCCGCGCGGTCGGTGACGCGCAATGCGACCTTGTAAACCCGCTCCTTCAGGCCGTGCGCCTTCCAGTCGGCCTTGAACATGGCGACCGCCGTGCCGGCCGTCGCCCCGCTCAGGTTCATCGGCTCCGGCGTGAGCCGAATCGTCTCGACGCCTTCGATCTCGGCTTCGACCCGGGCGACTCCCGCCTCGGCCTTGACCACCGCCTGGATCGTCAGCGTGCCGCCGTTCTTGACCGAAGGGGCCGACAGCGCCGGGATGACGTGGATGCGACCATCTCCGGCCCCGATGGTCTGGCCGGCCATATCCGCCGCATGCGATATTCGCACAACGCAAAACAACACCATGACAACCATACTCAGTTTTTGAAACATGATGCGATGACCCTTGCCGAATTGATGTGCATCCGTGTCGCTTATGACTTTAATGTCGCGCTCTTGCATCGACAATAAAAAAAACCGCCGCATCGCTGGCGGCGGTTCAGTCACTGATTTGTGAATACGGTTTACCGCTCGACGCGGGCGCCCTTGGCTCCGATCGCCTTCTCGACTTCCTTGACGGTGACCATCGAGGTGTCGCCCGGGGTCGTCATCGCGAGGGCGCCGTGGGCGGCGCCGTAATTGACCGCATCCTGCGGGCCCTTGCCCGACAGGAACGCGTACTGCACGCCCGAGGCGAAGCCGTCGCCGCCGCCGACGCGGTCGTAGATCTCGAGGTTCTCGCGCAGGCGGGCCTCGTAGAACTCGCCGCCGGCCCACAGGACCGCGCCCCAGTCGTTGACGCACGCCGTCTTGGCGTTGCGCAGCGTCGTGGCCACGACCTTGAAGTTCGGGAACTCCTTGACGGCGCGGGCGATCATCTTCTTGAAGTTGGCCGGATCGATCTTGGAGATCTGCTCGTCGAGACCCTCGACCTCGAAGCCCAGGGCCGCCGTGAAGTCCTCCTCGTTGCCGATCATGACGTCGACGTTCTTGGCGATGGCGCGGTTGACTTCCATCGCCCGCTCCTTGCCGCCCTGGCTCTTCCACAGGCCCGCGCGGTAGTTGAGGTCGTAGCTGACGATCGTCCCGGCGGCGTGGGCCGCCTCGCACGCCTCGATCACGACTTCCGCCGTATTAGGAGCCAAAGCCGCGAAAATGCCGCCCGTGTGGAACCAGCGAACGCCCTCTTTTTCGAACAGCTGTTTCCAATCGATGTCGCCGGGCTTGATCTGGCTGGCGGCGCTGTAGCCGCGGTCGTTGACGCCGAGCGCGGCGCGGATGCCGAAGCCCTTCTCGGTGAAGTTGAGGCCGACGCGCGCCGTGCGGCCGATGCCGTCGAACGGCAGCCACTTGACGTGGGAGAGATCGACGCCGCCCTGTAGCATGAGGTCCTCGAGCAGGTGGCCGACCTCGTTGTCGCAGATCGCCGTCACGACCGTCGAGCGCAGGCCGAAGCACTTGCGGATGGCGCGGCAGACGTTGTATTCGCCGCCGCCTTCCCACACCTGGAACGTGCGGGTCGTGCGGATGCGGCCGAAGCCCGGGTCGAGGCGCAGCATGACTTCGCCCATCGAGCAGCTGTCCCACTTGCACGACTCGGCCGGCTTGATATTCAGAATCGCCATGATCTAGTCTCCTGAATTGGAATTGGCCATGAAAGGGCCACTTAGTTTTCCAGCCCAGGGTGTAGCGAGCAAAGCGAGCGGAACCCTGGGTTCTGATTGACGTTGCATCGAGCCCTGAAAGGGCGATCTGGTCGGATTGAACTAGATCGCCCTTTCAGGGCTCTTTCTTTTATCGCATCAAAACCCAGGGTTGCGCTCCGCTCCACCCTGGGCTTTTGAACTAAGGTCGCCCCTTCAGGGCGGCACAACATCCCTTATCGATTATTAGTGCTTCTTGTACTTCTTGATCGTCTCGAGCGCCGTGGCGACCTTGTTGGAGATCCCCGCCCAGTCCTTGTCCTTGAGGGCCTGCGAGGTGACCAGGTTCGAGCCCATCCCGACGCACGCGACGCCGGCGCCGAACCACGCCTTGAGCGATTCCTCGGTCGAGTCGACGCCGCCGGTCGGCATGATCAGCGACCACGGGCACGGCCCGAGCACGGCCTTGACGAACGACGGGCCGCCGACTTCGGCGCCCGGGAAGATCTTGACGATTTCGCAGCCCAGTTCCTCGGCCTGGCCGATCTCGCTGACGCTGCCGCAGCCGGGGCTGTACGGGACCTTGCGGCGGTTGCAGACGCGCGCGCAGTCCGCGTTGAGCAGCGGGCCGACGACGAAGTTGGCGCCGAGATTAATGTACAGGCCGGCGGTGACCGGGTCGCACACCGAGCCGACGCCGAGGATCAGTTCGGGCAGTTCGGCGCGGCAATAGCGGTCGAGCTGCGAGAAGATTTCGAAGGCATGGTCGCCGCGGTTGGTGAATTCCAGCAGCCGCGCGCCGCCTTCGTAGACGGCCTTGGCGACGTTCTTCGCCACCTCGACGTCGTCGTTGTAGAACACGGGGACAAGCCCGGTCTCGAGCATTTTGCTCAGCACTGCGAGTCTCTTGAATCTGGCCATGTGATCTGTTGCTCCCACAGAGAATAAAAATCAGCACCTATAAGCCATTTTGCGGCCCATAAAGTCAAGAAATACCGAGAATGGGCTTTCATATCGGGAACATCGTCGGCAGGTCGGTTCGGCTCGAATCGACCTAATGACGGCGCACCTGCGGGGGGTTGGGCGGGAGCGGCAGCGGGAGCTGGCGCTCGACGTTCTCCTCGATCACCACGTCCGGTTTTTCCCGCGCGATCACCTCGGCGGGGAAATCCAGGTAATCGCGCTTGTAGTAAACGACCCGCCGGAAGTGCTCGGAAACGAAGAAATACAGGGGCGAATAGAACGAGTCGTGGATCACGACGGCGGTCGGCAGGCTCGGGTCGTCGATCTCGGTCTTGAACGTGCGGCGGTCGATGTAGCCAAAGCGCGCCCGACGCGGCCGGAGCGGTTCCAGCTCGATGTACTTGAGATTCTCGCCGTCGGTGTCGCAGATGAGCTCGCCCGTCCCCTGCGTCTGGACGCTCCAGCGCGGGTGAGCCGTCGTCAGGACCTTGAACTCGGAGAGCGGCTGCGGCCGCAGGCCGGGGAATCGCTCCGCCAGCGCGTCCATCAGCCGCTTGTAGCCGATGTAGGCGCCGTAATCGTTCCAGTGGCTGTCCTTGGCCGAATAGAGCAGGCTGCGGGGCTTGGCCTCGATCAGGTCCCGGCGGATGTCGATGATGCGGAAATCCGAATGCGCCCCGAGGTAGGCGACCACGCGGTCCATGGCCGTGTCGGTGGTGACGCGATTGAGGTGATCGGGCATGTATTCGGGATAGATCGTGCTTTTGTTGGGGGCGACCAGGTAATAGTAAGGAATCCCCATCGACTCGAGCCAGTCGCGCCGCTCCTCGTGGACGCGGCGCCACTTCTCCAGGCCGGCGGCGTCCAGGTTCCGCGTGCCGCGATAGTATTCGCGGACCCAGTCCTTGCCCAGGAAGATCCAGCCCTGTTTGCCCAGATCGACCATGTCGATCGGCGAGACCGCGAAGACGCGCACATGGATCCGGTCGTAGGCGCGGATGAGCCATTTGCGAAAGCCGAGATGGTCGTTGTAGTAGGCTTCGAGCCCTTTGATATAGGCGGGGACTCCCTTCCAGCCGGCGGGCCAGGCCGGCCTCGCGGCCGGATTGCGGTTCTCGACGAGCGGCGGGGCGGGATCGATCTCGAAACAATTGTCGATGGTCGGCAGGAGCAGGCCCGCCACAAAAATCGCGACGATGGCCAGGTTGCAGATTCTGTGCAGGGGAGTCGTCGGGCGATTTTCCGTCACGGCCGCGCCCCCTTAAAACCTGAAATAAATAAATGGATTATGCGTGCCGGCGGCCAGGCACATCGCACACGCCAGGAAGATCAGCGCGTGGGCGGCGACGCCGGCCGCCTCGTAGCCCCGCAGCAGGAGGGCGGCCAGGGGATCGTCGGGAGCGGCCTTCGCCCGCCGCTCGTCGACCGCGGCGCGCAGCCACGGCAGCAGCGGCATCGAGAAGACCACGCCCGCGGCCAGCGCGGCCGCCACCTTGGCGTTGAGGTAAAGCGCGGTGTTGAATTCGATGCCGTCGCCGCGGCCCAGGCCGGCCATCGCGCCCAGCATCGCGCCGGCCTGCGCCAGCGACTCCGAGCGGAACAGCACCCAGCCGGCCGTGATCGCGACCAGCGCGTAAACGTGCCGCAGCGCTCCGATGCGCTCGCCCCAGCCGCGTTTCTTCTCGAGGCCGGTCAGGCGCTCGGCGGCGATCAGCGCGCCGTGGCAGACCCCCCACAGCACGAACGTCCAGTTGGCCCCGTGCCAGACGCCCGTCAGCAGGAACGTGACCATCACCGCGGCGATCGTCCCCCGCATCATCCGCTCGCGCCAGGCCATTTGCAGCGGCATGAAGACGTAATCGCGGAACCAGCTCGACAGCGAAATGTGCCACCGCCGCCAGAACTCCGTGATCGACCGGGAGATGTAGGGGTAGTTGAAATTCTCGAGGAAGTGGAAGCCGAACATGTGGCCCATGCCGATCGCCATGTCCGAGTAGCCGGAGAAATCGAAGTAAATCTGAAGCGTGTAGCAAACCGCGCCGGTCCAGGCCAGGCCGGCGGTGAGGCCGTGGGCCGGGATGGCAAAGATCTCGTCGGCGCAGACGCCGAGCGTGTTGGCGATCAGGACTTTCTTGCCCAGCCCGATGATGAAGCGGCGGACGCCGCCAGCGAACAGCTCCAGGTCGACCGATCGTTTTTCCAGCTCGGCGGCCATGTCGCCGTAGCGGACGATCGGGCCGGCGATGAGCACCGGGAAGAACGAGGTGAACAGCGCCAGCCGCAGCGGGTTGCGCTGGGCGGGGAACTCGCCGAAGTAGACGCCGATCACGTAGGTGAGGATCCGGAACGTGAAGAACGAGATGCCCAGCGGCAGGTGCGCCGGCGTGAACTCCAGCGGCGCAACCCCCAGCCACTCGAGCAAGGCGTTCAGGTTCCCCATCAGGAAGTTGAAGTATTTGTAATAGCCCAGCAGCGCGACGTTCGCCGCGATGGCCAGGGCGATCACCCAGCCGGCGGCCCGTTCATCCTTCACCCGGCCAAGCAGCAGCCCGAAGACGTAGTTCAGCGCGATGCAGGCCAGCATGACGACGACGTAACCGCTTTCGCCCCACGCGTAAAAGAACAGCGAAATGGCCAGCAGGATCGAGTTGCCCCAGCGCTTGGGGCAAAGCGCCGTCAAGGCCAGCGTCAGCGGCAGGAGGATATAGAGGAAGATATTGGAACTGAAGAGCATGAAGGAAACCGCGGAGGATCGCTTGCCTGCCCCACCGGGATGGGGATTGATACCGAATAATTGTGGTGAAGAGATGGGTTGAATGCAACAGCAATCCCCAGCGCGCCTAGCCCCGCTTGAAACGCCGGTAAGCCGCCATCGCCGCCATCGCCGCCGCCCGGTGGTCGACGATCGGTTTGATCTCGGCTCCGGCCCAACGCCGCGCGTATTCGCCGTCCGGGTCGAACTTCTTCGCCTGAAGCCCGGGATTGTAAATCCTGAAGAACGGCGCGGCGTCCGCCCCGCAACCCGCCACCCATTGCCAGCCGAGCGTGTTGTTGGCCAGGTCCGCGTCGACGAGCGTCTCCCAGAAATAGCGCGCGCCCGCCTGCCACGGGATCATCAGGTCCTTGACCAGGAACGACGCGACGATCATCCGCACGCGGTTATGCATCCAGCCCGTTTCAATGAGCTGCCGCATCCCGGCGTCGACGATCGGGTAGCCGGTGCGGCCTTGCTTCCAGGCCTCGAATTTCCTCTTGTCCATTTTCCATTCGAATTTCCCGAACTCCGGCCGCAATGGCTCGGCCGGCGTGTTTGGAAAATGAAAGAGCAGGTAATGCGCGAACTCGCGCCAGACGAGCTGGCGAATAAAAGCAGTGGTCGGTCGGGCCTGCGACCCGACTCCGGGATTCAGAGCCGGGTCGCAGACCCGACCGACCACTTGCCGCGGCCCGATCTCGCCGAAGTGCAGGTGCGGCGACAGCCGCGACGTCCCGTCCCAATCCGGCCGGTCGCGCCCGACGGGATAATTTTCCAGATGATTCTTGATGAACCGATCGAGCTGCTTTTTCGCGCCCGCCTCGCCGGGGATCCAGTCCGCAGGTCGCTTCGGCTCGAAGCGACATGGGATGTTTACATTTTCGCCTCGGAGCGCATTTTCCGTTCGGAGTTCAAACTTCAGTTTGCTCTGGAATTCAAAATTGCACTCCCCCACCCTCTCCATCACCGCCCGCCAGAACGGCGTAAAGACGCGGTAGACACCGCCCTGCTTCGTCCTCAGTTCGTCCGGCTCGATCAGCAGCGAGGCGTTAAATGTCTTAACTTCCAATCCATCCCGCACCAATTCCCTCTCGACTTTTTTATCTCGCGCGATGGCGGCCGGCTCATACAGCCGGTTCCAATACACGCCGCGCGCGCCGGTCTCTTGCGTCAACTCCCGCAGCGCGTCGAGACTCGGCCCGCGCCGCACGATCAGCCGGCCGCCGCGCCGTTGCAGATCCCGCCCGAGCGCCTCGAGCGACCGCGCCAGCCACCAGCGCGCCGCATCCCCCGGCGCCCACTCGCCGTCCTCCTCGGGCGACCAGATATAAACCGGCACGACCGCCCCCGCCGCGGCGGCCTCGGCCAGCGCCGGGTTGTCCGCCACCCGCAAATCCCGCCGGAACCAGACAATAACCGAGTGCTTCTCCATACCCGATTCAATCAGATTCCGAAACCGGTGTCGATTTTCTTGAAGATGTATATGCTGTCAATAGGTCGCTTCGGCTCGAAGCGGCATTTTTCAAAAAGCGCGAATTACCTGTAAAGCGCCCAATTCCCGGTCGCGTTGCGCGAGCGATTCTCATAAGCGCCCATGTCGGCGCGATTACAGCGAATTTGTCCGAGAATGTCGGTGCCCGAAGCGCCCATGTTCGTGCCGCCGTCGATGCACCGCGAACCACTCCGCAACCTGAGCCCATCGTCCGCCGTCGCCCAAATCCCGTCCGGCCCGGCCGGGACGTCTATGTTCACAAACTTGGGATCGCTCGAAATGTTCCCCCCGCCATCGGTTCCAAACGCAACCTTCCATCCAGCGCCACTTCCACCACAGCCCTGAATATCGCAGTTGATGACTGCGACATTACTGGAATATTCGAAAACAGTATCGTTTCTGATAATGCAGTTGGTCAGGCTGGCCATGGCTCGTGAGCTGAAAAATGCACTTCCAAATCCTCGGCCGTCGCCGCCTTCGATAAGACCGGCAAATTTATCATAATAATCAGCCCCTTCACCGCCAATCGCACAGTTACCATTAAATGTTGAATTGATAACTGAACAGACTCCCTCACTGTAAATTGCACCACCGAGCCCGTTGGCACCTTGGCCCGTGTAGTGGCTTCGTGCCGAACCGTATCCTCCATAGACGCCATTATTGATGAAAACGCAGTTGATAAAATTCGTTGTAGATCCAGCATCGCTATACACAGCACCACCTTTACCAAGCCAACCCACGTCATATCCCCAAGAACCCATTGATGTATTATTATTAAAAACGCAGTTTTTTATCATGGGGGAACTGGAGATGTTACAGATGGCTCCACCACGCCCTTCGGAAGAAGCGAAAAACAACTCGCCAACCTTATTTTCGCTGAATACACAATTCATAATGATCGGGCTTACGAACTCATTAAGCATTCCCCCACCATACATGAAACCTGTTCCCCACGCCCGGCCTTTCGTGATCGTGAGTCCATCGAGTGTCCCATTCGCGCCGATGATAAGATGCTCCGTCTGATATATATCCGTGCTGGTTCCAACATCGCCATTTAAGACCGTTTGATTTTTCCTCCAATCACGCTGCGCAAGCGCCATTTCAGTCCCGGTGAAGCCGCCATAGATCCCAACATCCTCAGGCATGACAAAGGATACATTACAGGTGGTCCCTGGGGCTGGCTTGTATGTCCCCGCCGCAATCCAGATCTCATTGCCGGGCTTGGCGGCTTTCAGTGCCAGTTGCAGATCCGGATAAGCCGTTGCCCAGGATTCACCGAAGTTTGCGGTTTGCGATGTGCTCTTGGAATCGGCCCTGACGTACAGCACTTTCGGCTTGTCCTGGACGATACCGTTCACCGTCAAGGAGAATTCAGGAAGGTTCGGATCGTTCGTGGAGAAGCTCAAAACCTCGCCGAATGTTCCGGCGTTTCGTGTGTCCAACGAAATGCGCATGGTCGTCACGGAAGTGGCATTCACATTCAGGGCCGGCATTTCCATCACCCGGAAAGGCCTCGAGATCGCCGGCGTTCCCATTGTCAAGCTCGCGTCGCCAATATTTTTAATGGCCAGCTGAATATCCGGCAGGGGCGCATGAAGCCCGGCCGACCGCACCCGAATCGAGCCCCCGTTGCCGAGAACGACTCCATTGCGGTCCGTCACCTTCAAGATCGGCGCCAACACCTGGCCCGTGACGTAAAAGTTTAACCTGGGGGACGCGGGATCGTTGTTTACCAGCGAGATCAGCCCGCTGTAAGTCCCGCGTTCTTTCGCCTGCATCGCGATCACCAACGTGGAACTGGTTCCGGGAGCGATGATCGGGCTGGGCGCCTGATCGATCCTGAACGGAGCGGACGCCGTTGTGTTGCTCACGACCAGGTCCGCCGTTCCGATGTTTTTCACGATCAAGGTCTTGACGAGATCCGTCCCGTAAACCTTCGCGCCGAAATTGACCAATGAACTGGATGTCACCCGTGTGTCTCCGTCAAAGACAGCCAACTCCGCCATGGGAACAGGGGTCTGATTTTCATAAGCGCCCATATCCGGTATGTGGCTCACTCGCGCATTGCCAAGAATGTCGGCGACTGGTGCGGCCAGAAACGACGCCGTATTGATGCAAGGCGAACCATCCTTTAATTGCAGGCCATCATCCGCCGTAAACCATATGCCGTCCACCCCGGCAATCTGGGCCGAGTTCACAAATTCCGGATCATCTGAAATGTTGCCGCCCTTGTCTCTCCCGATTGCCGCATCCCAGTTACTCCCACTCCCAACACACGATTGAATAGAACAATGAGTTATTTCCGCGGGAAGGTAACCTTCATTATTGATTTGCGAGCCAGATGTTGCAAAATTGTTCCAGACGATTGTATTTGAAACAATAACTGTCTTGCGGATGCCGCCACCATACACCGCCGTATTGCTTGTAACCGTACAATTTGTCAAGTTGCCATCATGCAACCCGCCCCCGGATCCCGCGGAATTGTTCGCAATAACAGAATTGAAGGCGGTCACCGTATCGCCGCCTCCACCATTGATTTTGGCGATATTGTTTATAATAATGCAATTCTGGATTTCACAGGCGCAGATTCCGCCACCCGTGTTCGCCGAATTGCTTGTAATCATGCAATTGCTCAATGTTCCATCGAATACACCCCCGCCACACTGGGTGGCCACATTATTAAGAAACGTGCAACTCGTCGCGGTATCGCCATTCATTCCTCCGCCTTGCACCGCAATATTATTTGTAAATACGCAATTCCTCGCGTTGACGTCCGCTGCACCGCCGCCCCTGCCGCTCGCCTCGTTGTTCATGAACAGGCAATCAATTACGACCCCACCCAATGAGCCACCTCCAATATACGAGCAATTGCCTATAAATTGACAATTGGTTAGAACGGAGGCGAATCGGTAGTTATAATTTTGGTACGAAAAGCCGCCTCCGCCGGATGAAGCATAATTATTAATGAATTTACAGTTGTTGATCTTCGAGAAAACATCGCCGCTGAGTAATCCGCCACCACGTGAATAGCTTTGATCCCCAAACCCACCCGTTATCGTAAAACCATCGAGAATTCCGTTCGCCCCGATTACGACATGATAGGAGTTATCACTCGAACTGCTCGTCCCGATATCCCCGCTCAGGATTGTCTCGTGCGCTTTCAAGTTGCGATAAGCGCGAAATACCTCTGACCCGAAAAAACCGCCGTACACATTGACCCCGTCCTTCATCACGAACGAAATCGTCCGGTCGGTTCCGGTCGTGGGCTTGTAGGTTCCCTTGGCGACCCAGATTTCGTCGCCGGACTTGGCGGCGGCAAGGGCGGTTTGCAGGCTCGGGCAGGCGTCGGACCAGGAAGAACCGCTTGTGCCTGTCGAGTCGGCCTTCACGTAAATGACCGCCGAATGAGCCGGCGGGATGCTCACGAGGAAAAAGCAGATCAGCCAGATTCGCTTGAGAATCATGTTGCCGTCCCTTCGGGTATTCGCGGAGCCGCGCCTCGAAATTCCTTCGCGTCCTGGTTATTAATAACTTCCTTAAGGTTCAGAATGTCAACACGTCAATGCAAAACGATGCCACATCCGATCCCGGTCGGATGGTCGAATTCGCAGGTA
Organism: Candidatus Sumerlaeia bacterium; assembly: GCA_039683515.1. GTDB lineage: Bacteria > Sumerlaeota > Sumerlaeia > MVZB01 > MVZB01 > JAJFUE01. The sequence continues at coordinate 25,461 of JBDKRG010000052.1, forward strand.
ATCGGCCCGGGGATTTGGTAGTATCCGGAGACGGCGCGCGGTGCGCCCATGATTGATCATTCACGGAGTCGGTCCAGTGCATTTGTTCAAGACGATCACGATCTGGTATCTCGGTTTCGCGGCCAAGATGGGGTGGCCGGTATTTGTGTTCCTCGGCATGACGCTCGAGAGCACGTTCTTCCCGCTGCCGAGCGAAATCGTCGTCCCGCCGGCCGGGCACCAGGCCGGCAGCGTCCTGGGCCTGCTGATCGTGATCCTGTGCGGGACCGGCGGCAGCGTCGCCGGCGGCCTGATCAACTACTCGATCGCCTGCTACCTCGGCCGGCCGTTCTTCGAGAAATACGGCAAATACCTGCTCGTCAGCAACAAGAGCCTCGACAAGATGGACGCCTTCTGGCTTCGCTACGGCGAGGCCAGCACGTTCATCGGCCGGTTCGTCCCCGGCGTGCGCCACCTGATTTCGCTCCCGGCCGGCATGGCGCGCATGAACCTGACCAAGTTCATCGGCCTGACCGCCCTGGGGTCGGGGATGTGGGTCACGGTGCTCGCGCTCATCGGCTGGTCGATGCGCTCGGTGTCGATGGACAAGTTCGAAGCCTGGTGCAACACGCAGCTCAAGGAACAGATGATGCCCTGGACGCTCGGCACGATCGCCGTCATGGTCGCGGTCTACGTCGTGTGGACGCTGTGGCGCCGCCGCGCCGCGGCGTGAGCCTAACGGTTTAAACTTTTCATCACGAATTCGCGCATGAGGCCGTCGCTCACGCCGCCGCGGACGAGCCTGACCCGGCCCTGGCCGAGTCGCGTCATCACGCCGCGCAGCACGAGCGCGCCGGCCAGGATGATCTGCGCGCGCGCCTCGTCGAGGCGATACGCCGCGCAAACCTGCTCAACGTTCATGCCGCCCAGCCGGCCGATCACCGAATCGACCTGCGCCAGCTCGAGCACGCCGTCGCCGACCATCGCGTTGAGCGCGGTGATCGTCCCGCCGCAACCGAGCATCTCCGTCCCGCCGTCGACCGGAAGCTCCAATTTCCCGAGCAGGATCCTGACGTGCTGATCGAGCCTCGCGACCGACTCCGGCGCGGGCGGGATCGCCTCGAAGAAGATTTCGGCCATGCGCACGGCGCCGATCCGCGTCGAGATCGCGCGCACGACTTCTTCGCCGCGCGCCAGGATGATCTCGGTCGAGCCGCCGCCGACGTCGACGATCGCGCGCGGGGCGTCGTCGGCCTTGCCGGCCAGGATCCCCAGCGCGATCAGCCGCGCCTCGTCGGCGTCGGGCAGGATCCGAAGCTCGATCCCGGCGGCGCGCCGGATCGCCTCGACCAGCTCGCCCCGGTTCGAGGCCTCGCGTGCGGCGCTGGTCGTCACGGCCCGCGCCGCGCGGACGCCGAGCAGAATCTTGTCCTCGCATATTGTCTTGAAGACTTCGACCGCGGCGGCGATCGAGTCGGGCGCGATCTTTCCCGATGTGAAGACGCCCTCGCCGATCCGCACCGCAAACCGCCGCTCCGCGATCAAACGGGCCTCGCCATCGGCGTCGATCTCCCAGACGCGATATTTCGTCGCATTGCTCCCCGAATCGATCGCCATGAACCGGATCGGGCATCCTGGGCTTGTTTCATCACTCATCATTCATCATTCATCATTTATTCGGATTCCGCCAGCCGCCTGAGCGTCGCCAGGTTCATCAGGTCATTCGAATCGTCCTCGCCCTTGGGCGTCTCGAGGATGAACGGGATTTTGGCCAGCCGCTTGTCGCGCAGCAACGCCGCGAACGGCGCCTCGCCGATCTCGCCCCGGCCGATGTGCTCGTGGCGGTCGCGCCGCGCCCCGGCCGGCGTCTTCGAGTCGTTCGCATGGATCGCGCGCAGCCAGCCGAGGCCGACGACGCGGTCGAATTCCTTGAGCGTCATCTGCACGCCCAGCTCGTTGGCGAACGGGTAGCCCGCGGCGAACATGTGGCACGTGTCGAGGCAGACGCCGACGCGGGTCTTGTCCTCGACCGCGGCGATGATCGCGGCCAGGTGCTCGAACCGGTAACCAAGCGTGCTCCCCTGGCCCGCCGTCGATTCCAGGTAAATGCCGACGGTGCTTTCCGGGGTCTCGGCAAAGAGCTGGTTGATCCGCCCGGCGATCGTCGCCAGGCCGACTTCCTCGCCCGAGCCCATGTGCGCGCCCGGATGCAGGACGATCCCCGGCACGCCCAGCGCCCGCGCGCGCTCGAGCTCGTCGAGCATCGATTCCATCGAGAGCCGCGCGAGCCCCGCGTCGGGCGACGCCAGGTTGATCAGGTAACTCGAATGCGCGACGACGGCGGCCATGCCGGATTCGGCGAACGCCTTCCTGAACGCGTCCGCCTCGCCGGGCTCGTAGCGCCGCCCCCGCCACTGGTTGCTGTTCTTGAGGAACAATTGAAACGCGGTGGCGCCGATCCGGGCCGCGCGCTCGACCGCCCGCGGCATCCCGCCCGATATCGAAACATGCGCGCCAAGCGGGGGTAATTTCATGATGGGCATTTATCCGTACTCGTGCTCGTGCTCGTGCTCGTCATCGTAATCGTAATCGAAAATCGAACGTGCCTTATCTCTCGTTCGCCCCCATCGCGTGCGTCTTCACGAACAATCTGGCCCGTCTTCCCCATCTTCTTTCTTTTCCGCGATGGAACCCGTGCGCCGAGGCCGCGTCGTCGATGATGGTCTCGAACTGGCCGCGCGCTTCCCGGCGCCGACCCGTCGCGTGAAGGAGCTCGGCGTATTCGTAGCGCACGTCCGAGTAGCTGAAGTGGGTGAGCACTTTTTCGAACGCCGCGAGCGCCTCGTCGTTGCGGCCGAGCCCGCGCCACGCCCGGGCGATCGCCGCGGCCGCCGCCCCGTAGTCGTAGCGCGGATCCCTGGCGACGAGCGGCTGAAGCTGGTTCAGCGCGCCGTCGAAATCATTGAGAGCGAGCAGGCAGAGCCCCAGCCCATACTGCGCCTCCTCGGTCGAGGGGTCGCGCTCGAGCGCCGCGCGGTAGGCGTCGGCCGCCTCGCGCCAACTGCGCTGCTGGCGGTATTCGTCGCCGAGCTGCGCCCAGTGATACGGCCTGTCCATGTGCCGGATCTTCGATTTCAGCTCCGCGATCCTGCGCCGGCCCATGAACAGCCGGTCCCAGCGCCGGCCGACCTCGAACGACGGCAGGACGTTGACGAGGAAATACAGGAGCGCGCCGATCCCGCTGACGTTGGTCACCACGATCAGGAAGATCCACCACACCGGGTTGTCGTGGCGAATGCAGTCGATCACCATCAGGACGCAGAACGACAGCACGAGGACGCCGTAAATGGAATACCCGGCCGACGGAAGATACCCGTAATCATAATAAGGATAGTCCAACGTTCCCAATCCTCGCCTGTGCAGATCGATGCGTGACCGCGCGCCGGACATTGCACCAGAAATCCCCCGTGAAATCGAGCCCATTCAGATCGCCCCGGCCGAAACCGGGATTTGAGCCCGCCAATCACTTCAACAATGTTCAGGTGGATTTGAATTTTCCTAAAAGCGCCCTTGACTTCAATATTATTCAATGTTATTTTCACTTTATTAAAGCGCGGCTGCCGGGTGCAACATGCCGGAAAATCCTGAAATCCCCGCCTGGATGCGCTCGCTGAGCGAGGAGGAGTGGCACTTCGTGCGCCGCTTCATCCTGGCCTCGGGCTCGCTCAAGGACCTCGCGCAGCAATACGGGATTTCCTACCCGACGGTGCGCGTCCGGCTGGACCGGCTCATTGAAAAAATCCAGATCGCCGAAGACGCCAAAAACAAGACACCGTTCCACGCGACGGTCCGGCTCATGGTCGCCGACGGCACGCTCGACATCTCCGTCGCTCGATCGCTGATTCGCGCCTTCGAACGCTTTCAAAAGGGAGAAGACAAATGAGGAACCTGAGCTATGGCATGAGAGTCGCCAATTGGGTCAAGGATTTCGAGGAGGCGCCCGTCCTCGACGATATCCCGCAGCGCGTCCACGCCCTCGAGACCTCATTCTGGTTCTGGTCGGCCTTTTGCATAATCTCGATGCTCATCGGCGTTGCGATCCTCATCGGGGCGTCCAACTCAAAATTGGAAATGATGGGGCTATTCATCGCGCTCGAGGGATTTGTGGGCCTGGCCATGCACGCCAATTGCGCCAACACTCACCTCGCCTGCTACCGCGTCATCTGGGACCAGCAGAACCGCCTCAAGCGGGAAATGAACAAGATCTCATCCTCGGATCTGTAGTTTTCGCGATTTCGCGTGTTTCTTTCGTGTATTTCTCGGTCGGGCGGTGCTACGATGCACAGCGAAGTTTTGGCGAAAGCTCCAGAGGTGAACAATGGCTTCCGCAACAGACGGCACCACCGGCATCGACCCGATCAACGAAGTCCTCGCGACGCTGCGCGGCAGCCGCCGCGTCTCCAATAATATCGTCCACTGGCACGCGATCCCGGCCCAGGAGGCGCGCTACGCCCCGTTCCCGGAGCGGCTCGCGCCCGAAATCACGGCCGCCCTCGAAAAGCGCGGCATCGCCCGGCTTTACACCCACCAAGCCGAGGCGATCGAGCGCACTCTGGCCGGCGAGAACGTCGTCGTCGTCACGCCGACGGCCTCGGGCAAGACGCTCTGCTACAACCTGCCCGTCATCCAGCGGCTCATCGAGCGGCCCGAGGCCCGCGCGCTTTACCTCTTCCCGACCAAGGCGCTCTCGCACGACCAGTATCAGGGCCTCTACGATCTCACGCAGGATATCGGCCGCGACATCAAGGTCTACACGTTCGACGGCGACACGCCGGCCGCCGCGCGCCGCGCCATCCGCGCCGCCGGCCAGATCGTCGTCACCAACCCCGACATGCTCCACACCGGCATCCTGCCGCACCACACCAAGTGGATTAAGCTTTTCGAGAACCTCGACACGGTCGTCATCGACGAGCTGCACCAGTACCGCGGCGTGTTCGGCAGCAACGTCGCCAACGTCATCCGGCGGCTGCGGCGGATCTGCGAGTTTTACGGCTCGCGCCCGCGCTTCATCTGCTGCAGCGCCACCGTCGCCAACCCGGCCGAGATGGCCGAGACGCTCGTCGGCGCGCCGTTCAAGCTCGTCGACGACAACGGCGCCCCGCGCGGCGAGCGCGTCCTCATCATGTACAACCCGCCGGTAGTGAACCGCGAGCTCGGCATTCGCGCGAGTTCCGTGAAAGAGGCGCGGCGCGTGGCGCTACGGTTCCTCGAGCGCGGCCTGCAGACGATTATCTTCGCCCGCTCGCGCGTGCGCGTCGAAATTTTAACGACATATATCCGGCGCGCCCTGGCTCGCATGGGCCTCGATGCCGGCCGCGTGCGCGGCTACCGCGGCGGATACCTCCCCAACGAGCGCCGCGACATCGAGCGCGGCATCCGCGACGGCGAGATCTTGGCCGTCATCTCAACCAATGCCCTGGAACTGGGGATCGATATCGGATCGCTCCAGGCGGCCGTCCTGTGCGGCTATCCGGGCTCCATATCCTCGCTTTGGCAGCAGGGCGGCCGCGCCGGCCGCAAGCAGCAGACGTCGGTCATCGTCCTCGTCGGCAACAGCTCGCCGATCGACCAGTTCCTCATGGAAAATCCGCAATTCCTTCTCGGCGCCTCGCCCGAGCACGGGATTTTAAATCCAGACAACCTCTTAATATTGGCCGATCACCTGAAATGCGCGCTCAGCGAAATCCCGATGAAGGACGGCGAGGTCTTCGGACCCGCGCACCCGGCCGCGATCCTCGAATACTTCGAGGAGCAGCGGCTCGCGCGGCGCTCGGGCAACCAGTGGTACTGGTCGTCCGATTCGTTCCCGGCCGAGTCGGTCTCGCTGCGGACCTCGGTGGCGCAGAATTTCGTGATCCACAACACGAGCGACAACAACCGCGTCCTCGGCGAGATCGACTACGACTCGGCGCAGGAACTCATCCACCCGCAGGCGATCTACATGCACCAGGGGCGCACGTTCTACGTCGACCGGCTCGACTGGGACGGCCGCAAGGCCTACGTGCGCGAGGTCAAGGCCGACTACTACACCGACGCCATCGACAAGGCCGACCTCACCGTAATGCACGTCGACCAAACCGAAGAGTGGAAATGCGGTAGCCCGAGCGTAAGCGAGGGACTCAGCAACACCACGCGCCAGTCCCGAAGGGACGATCGCCTTCAGCCCGCCACGCCAGTGGCGGGTAACGATCGCGACGTTGCATCGAGTCCCGGAGGGACGGCTGAATCGGGTTCCGCAATCCGCAATCCGCAATCCGCATTCCACCCCGTTCTCTCCCGCAATTTCGGCGACGTCCGCGTCGACATCGTCGTCCCGAAATTCAAGAAGATCAAATTCGAGACGCAGGAGACGGTCGGCTACGGCGACATCGACCTGCCGCAATACGAAATCCACACGCAGGCGGCGTGGTGGACGTTCAAGCCCGAATGCAAGGAATGGCTCGAGAAACAGGGGCTCGACCTGGGCAGCGCGCTCAAGGGGCTCGCATGGCTGATCGGCAACGTCGCCTCGCTCTACGTCATGAGCGATCCGCGCGACCTCGTGGCGGTGGCGATGGTCCGCTCGACGTTCGACGGCATGCCCGCGATTTATTTATATGACCGGTTCGCGGGCGGCGTGGGGCTCGCGCGCCGCGCGTTCGGCCTCGACCGCCAGATCTTCCGCGCCGCGCTCGAACGCGCCTCGCGCTGCGAGTGCAAGGAAGGCTGCCCCGCGTGCGTCGGCCCAAGCCTCGAAATGGGCGAACGCGCCCGCAGCTCCGCTCGCGCCCTGCTGGAAGAAATGCTGAGTCAGTAGGTCGCTTCGGCTCGAAGCGACATGAAAACCCATCGCATAATATGGCCCGCGAATTGACCCGCGATTCAGTATCGATCGATCAATCAAACCTGGTATTGTATTCGCGTGCAGCCTTGATGACCTTGCCGGTTTTCTTGTCGATCGTCAGCGTGAAGGGACTCGAGCCCGTCTTTCTCGCCCGAATCATCATGCTTGAATCGTATCCCCACACCGCCCATTTTTCCTGCGATGTATTCTCCAAATCTTTTTGCGGGAAGATAAGGACATCCTCAAACACGGTTTTCACCGCCTCGCCGGATGTCATCCCGGGCGCGACCTTGCCGAAATTCTTCTCGATCCGCCGCAACTGAATGCTGTGATAAAGCGCGTGGAACCCGCAGTAAAAGCCTAAAACACCGCCGCAAATCACCCCCAGGCCGATCCCGAGCACGAACATCTTCGTCCGGCTTGCGACGCTGGCGGGCGTTTTTTTCATCATTCATCACTCATCATTACTTATGCACCCGCCACGACGGGTGCGTCAGGTTAAATTTCTTCACCCGCGCGTTCATGCGATCGACGGAAATTCCCAATAACGCCGCGGCCTGGCGCTGGTTCCAGTCGGTTCTTTGCAGCGCCTGCACGACCAGCGAGCGCTCGACTTCCTCCAGGTCGATGCCGCCTTCGGGCAGGATCGCCGCGCCGACGCCCGCGCCGGCCGACGACACGAGCCCGACTTCCCGCAGCGCCGCCTCGTCGACCGTCCGGCCGGCGAACCGGATCGCCAGCCGCTCGATGACGTTGCGCAGCTCGCGAACGTTCCCCGGCCACGGGTTGGCCCGCAGGATGTCGAGCGCCTCCTGCGTGAATTCGGTCTGCGCGAGGTGATGCTTGTCCGCGAACCGCGCGGCGAAAAACCGCGCCAGCGGCGGCACGTCCTCCGGCCGCGCCCTCAGCGGCGGGACCTCGATCGGGTAGATATTGATGCGGTAAAACAAATCCTCGCGGAAGCGGCCGGCCTTGACCTCGTCGGCCAGCACCTTGTTGGTGGCGAACAGCAGCCGGCAATTGACTCGGATCGGTCGCTCGCTGCCGAGCCGGTTGAACTGGAGCGACTCGACCGCCTTGAGCAGCCGCGCCTGCGCCTGCGCGCCGAGCTCGCCGATTTCGTCGAGGAAGAGCGTGCCGCCGTCGGCCAGCTCGAACTGGCCTCTTTTCCTCGACAGCGCCCCGGTGAACGCCCCGCGCTCGTGGCCGAACAGCTCGCTCAGGAACATGTTTTCGTCCGGGAGCGCCGCGCAGTTGACCTCGACGAACGCGCCGCGCGCGCGATTCGACGCCTTGTGCAGCGCGCGCGCGACGAGCTCCTTGCCGACGCCGGTGGGGCCCTGGATCAGCACCGCGACGTCGCTCGCCGCGATCTGCCGCACCTGGTCCTTGAGCGTCTTGATCCACGCGCTCGCGCCGACGATCTCCTCGAATTCCTCGTAGCGGCCCAGCGTCCGGCGCAGCATCTTGTTTTCGCTGGCCAGCTCGGCGCGATCCAGGATGTTCTTGAGCCGCAGGACGATCTCGTCGCGCGTCGCCTCTTTCGTCAGGTAATCGGCCGCCCCCTTGCGCATCGCCTCGACCGCGGTGTCGACCGAGTTGATCGACGTCAGGACGACGATCGGCGGCGCCTCGAGCTCGCCCGCCTCGGCCTGGGCCGCGACGCGGTCGAGCAGGTCGAGCCCGCTCGCGCCCGGCAGGCGGATGTCGGTCAGGACGAGGTCGTAGCGCTCCTCGCCGAGCCGCCCCAGCGCGGTTTCGGCATCGCCGGCGAGGCTGACGGCAAAGCCGCTCGCGGACAGGTTCTTCTCCATCCGCGCCGCGAAGTCGCGATCGTCCTCAACCACCAGCACCCGGCGCACGTCGTTTGATTCCATTGAATATCTCCGATTATCCATGAGCCCGCGTAACGGCTCAGTTTAAGCATTTCGAATCAAAATCTTCTCCGCGCCCTCCGCCAATCTCTGCCGCTCTGCGACAAAACTATTTCGTCTTCGTCGTCGCGGCGTCGCCGTAGCCGAGATTCGTCATGATCCGGTCGACCTCGCCCGCCGTCGCCGGCGCGCCGGTCGTCAGGCCGTCGTCGACTTTCATCTTCGCCGTCGGCGACTTGCCGCGCTCGAGTTGGGCCAGCGTCAGCCGGTCGCGCACCATCGCATAAAAATTGCGCGCCTTCGAATACGTCACGGTCCCCTTGTAATGCTTGAAGATGGTCGCGAGCAACTGGTCGGCCTCTTCGTATTTGTTCGAGTAGAACGCGCGCTGGGCCTGATCGAACAGCGCCGCGGCCTGCTGGTTCTGGTCCGACTGGCGCATGCGCAGGCCGTCGCGGATCATCTTGTCGAGCTCGCGGGCCTGCCCGAGGAATCCCTCGCCGGGGTTGCTGTTTTCGAACATCTGGACCGCGTTGAGCGCCTCGACGAGCTGCCCCTTGTCATGGAGGTCGAGAATCCGCTTGAGCTCGCGGTCGGCCAGCTGCACCTTGATTTGGCCGATGTAGGCCTCGGCGTTGGCGCCGACGACGGGGTGACTCTTCGCCTTCTGGAACTCGCGCAGCCCCTCGTCGAGAAGCCCGTTCTTGCTGCACCACACGCCCAGTTCGTAATGGCCGAGCTGGTCGTCGGCGCCGAGCTTGTCGAACTTTTCGCGGAAGTCGACGCGCAAGAGCTCGGTCGCGCCGCCGCCGGCGCGGTACGACTCGGCCTTGCGATACGCCTCGCGGGCGTCGTCGTACTGGCCGGAGCGCAGGCGCCGCGCCCCCTGGTCGCGCCACAACCGCACGAGCCGGTCGCGCGCGAAATCGGGGACCTGGAGCATGCCGTATTTCTCGTACAGGTCGGCGGCCTCGGCGAGCTCGCCGCGCTGGCGCAGGCCGATCTCGGTCTCCTCGAGCGTGACGCGGATGCGGTCGCGCGCGATCTCGGGATCGAGGTCGATGAGCTGCGAAATGTACAGGTCGAGCGCCTCGGCGTCGCGCTTGTCGTCGCGCAGGCGGCGCGCCCACTCGAGGATGTATTGCGTGCGCCGCGCGCGCCCGTAGTCCGGATCGATCCGGTCGAGCCGCCGCAGCGTTTCCATGCCGTCTTCGTATTGCTTGTCGGCGAGGTCGCGCTCGATCCGCGCCTGGAGCCGCTGCGTGAGCCGCTGCGCGACGTCCCTGTGCTCGCTGAAATATTTCGTCCCGAGAACCTCGAGCAGCCCGTCGACCTTGTCGAACTCGCGCAGCGCGACGTGAAGCTGAACCCGCGCGGCGATGAGGTCGTCCGCGCGCGAGATCCTGACGTCGTCGAGCCCGCCGAGCACCGTGCCGAGCGCGCCGCGGGCGTCGGGGCCCAGCTTGTCGGCCGAACCGACGATCGCGTCCGTCTGCACGAGCAGGAGCTGGGCCATCGTCTCGGCGGAGGCCCCCTTCCGGAGCCCGTCGGCCATTGCCACGATGCCGTCGCCGAGCTTGCCGGCCGCGAACGCCTCGCGCGCCGCGATCAGCTCGTTGTCGCCCTGGCCGCCTTCCTTGATCTCGCCGATCTGGCCGCGCGGCACGGTGATCGTCGCGCCGCCGATGCGGATCCGCACGTCGCTCGTTTGGTCCCGCCAGCCCGGCTCGAGCGTCCCCTCGATCACCCGGCCGTCGGCGCGGCGGATCCGGTCGGCGCATGCGTCATGCGCGGCAATCGTCAGCGCGGCCGCGATTGCGAGCGGCGTCCCAAGCGTCATTTTGGAAATCAGAAACACGCGTGCGATTCCAATCTCTCCACAACCCCGGTTTGATTTTGTCACAGCCCGGATAGCGTTGTATAGGGGGTTTGGTCAGGGGCGCCCGGCTTCGCCGATGTGGGTCAGGTCCATGACGAGCGTGTCGAGCTGCTTGCGCACGACGCTCACCGGCGCCTTCGACCCGTTCACGATGAACACGAACAGCACGCGCCGGCCCGGGCCCAGGTCGATCATGCCGGCGATCGCCTCGACGCCGTCGTCCGAGGCCGTCTTGGCGCGGACCGGCGCCCGCGAGTCGAGGCCGCGCCCGGCCAGCACGCCCTCGCCCGGCCGCGGCAGGAGCGACTCGAAGATCCTGCCGGTCGGCCGGTTGCCGGCGCGCCGGATGAGGTCGATCACGTTGGCCGCGGTGAGCCGGTCGAGCGCCGAGCGCCCCGAGCCGTCGAAGATTTTGTGCGGCGCCTGCGGCATCAGGATCGTGCGCTCGATGTAGACGTTCAGCGCCCTGACCCCGCTCGCGAAGTTGCCCGGCCGGCCGTCGGCCCGCATCCCCATCGTCTTGAGGATCACCTCGGCGTCGAGCGTCGAGTCCTCGGCGACCATGTGCTCGAGGAGCTTGGCCAGCGGCGGCGAGAAGTGCCGGTCCAAAACCGTCAGCGTTTGCGTCGGCAGCTCGTCGGCCTTGAGGAACATGGTCGACCCCGGCTTGCCGGCGACCTCGATCTTGTTCTCGATGAGCCGCCGCTTGAGCGCCTCGCCGAAGAACCGGCCCGGTTCCTCGATCGCGGCGCGGTCGTGGGCCTCGGTCTTGGCGGCCAGCTCGCCGCCGGCCGCGATCAGGTTGCCGCGCTCGACGCGCTTGTAGACGCGCGGCTTCACGCGCGCTTCCTTCGTGATGGTGACGTGATTGGAAAACCGCAGGTAATCGCCGACATCCGGGAAGATCCGGCACGTGGCGGTCTTGCCCTGTTTCTTGCCGGCGTTCCAGTAAAAATCGAACACGTTGTGGTTGAAATTGGTCGCCGTCACGGTCGGCAGGTCGGCCGCGCCGATCTTGTCGATCGCCCACCCCGGCGCGAACGGCTCGTCCTCGAACGCGCGCCCGTCCGCGACGATCGTCCCGGTGATCTTCCTGACCTTGAGCCCCTTGACCTTGTCGGCCCACTGGTCGAGCAGGTCGACCACCCGGCCCTGCGACATGATCTGCGAGGAGATCGACGGGTCGCCCGCCGAGCGGATCACCAGCGAGCCGGCAAGCGTCTTCTGCACGGGATCGATCGAGCCGCTGTAGCCGAACTCGGTCGTGAAGAAATAATCGGGCCCGAGCCGGTCGAGCGCGGCCGCGGCCGTGAACAGCTGCATGAGCGCGCCCGGCTGCATCTCCTTGCCGCTTTGCCGCTCGTAGAGCACGGCCGCCGAGTCGGCGTCCGAGACCAGCGCCGCGACCTCCCCTTCGCCCCATTGCATCTTGGAAATCATGCCGTCGATGCGCCTGGCGAGCGGCGACATCTCGGCCGAGGCCGTGGTTCCGGCGTTTGCGACGAGAGCGCTGACCTGACCGGCCTCCGCCGCCCCGGCCAGCAGCACGATCAAAGCCGCCAGCCGGCCGGCGACCCGGAGGGAACGTGTTTTCATTTTAAACATGCAGGAGGATCCTTGGGGGATCAGCACTCGTGGTCGCGGTCCTGCGGGACCGGCTGCGGGATGTCGTGGATGATTTCGCGGATTTCGTTCTCCTCGTCGAGGAGCACCAGACGCGGGCGGTGATGCCGGGCTTCCTCGGCGTCGACGTCGCAGTAGGCAATGACGATGACCTTGTCGCCGACCTGGGCCAGCCGCGCGGCGGCGCCGTTGAGGCAGAACATGCGCGTGCCGGGCTCGCCGGCGTAGGTGTAGGTCTCGAAACGGGCGCCGGTGTTGAGGTTGACGACCTGGACTTTTTCGAACGGCAGGATGCCGGACGCCTCGAGCAGTTCCTCGTCGATGGTGATCGAGCCCTCGTAGTCGAGCCGGGCCTGGGTGATCGTCGCCCGGTGGAGCTTGGATTTGCACATCGTCAGACGCATCGGCTTGAGTGAACCTCGCAAACGGCTGCTTCGCGGCCGCCAAACGCAGGCGTGCCGCCGATCAATAGATTACCAAAATGCCGACCGGTTTGAAATCCGAAAAAGTCGGGGGACTTCCACACCGTCGTTCGGGCGTCCCGCCTTCGCCCGAAAGCGCCGTTTGACATTCTTTTACAAAACCACTGTTTCCGCCTGACCGGCTGTGGTAAATTCCAATCATGACGGGCATAAGGCGGAATGCCGGAGAGTAATCATGAAAACGACCATCGATATCCCCGATGCGATGCTGAACGAGACGATTCGGTTTTCGCGCGCCAAGACCAAGCGTGACGCCGTCATCGCGGCCATGAGCGATTTTAACCGGCGCCACCGGATGGCAAAATTGACCAGGCATCTGGGAACCTGCAAAAACATGATGACTTCAGAGGATCTGTCGAAGATGCGCGAAGGAGATTGATCGTGCATCTTATCGATACTTCGGCCTGGATACATGCGCTTCGGGAGGACGGCGATCCGTCTGTTGCCTCGCGCGTTCGAGCCCTGCTGGAGACCGGCGAGGCGGCATGGTTCAATTGGAGTTGTGGAATGGCGCGCGCGGCAATCACGAGCGGCGCGTCATCAAGGAAATGACAAACGATCTCATCGAATTGGAATTGGACGGGCCAGTCTGGGCACTTGCAAATGCGCTGGCGCAATTGGCCCGACGAACAGGCAAAACCATTCCGGCCACGGATATCCTGATCGAAGCCTGTGCGCGCCGTCACGGCATCGAAGTCGAACATGCCGACCGGCACTTTATTGCTCTGGCAGCCTTGTCGAATTGATTCCGAGACAAATTGGTTTTATGAATTCGCCCCGAAGTATTCGGCGGCGAAGTGGGCGATCGCCTGCGCGCACGGCAGGAGCATCCGCGCCTCGATCGACTCGTCGATGCAGTGGATGCTGAGCCGGCTCTTGTCGGCGTCGGGGTGGATGAGCTGGAAGCCGTAGACCGGCGTCCCCAGGTCGCGCACGTAGCGCGCGTCGGTCGCGCCGATGCACCACGTCGGGACGATCTCGACCGGCTTGCCCACGGCCAGCGTCGCGGATTTTTCGAACAGCCCGCACAGGTTCTTGTCGACCTTCGAAATGCTCGGCGGGCAGTCGGCGATGATCTCGAACTCGACGCCGTCGAGCCCCTCGATCAGCCGGGCCGCGATCTTCTTGACCTTCTTGATCTCGATGCCGGGCAGCGTGCGCACGTCGCACGTGAGCGTCGCCTCGGTCGGCAGCACGTTGTTCACGACGCCGCTCTGGAACATCGTCGGCGTGAACGTGTTGCGCGTCTGGCCGCGCAGCGAGTTGGAGAGCCCCGGCGCGATCCGCGCAATCTTGCCGAGCGCCTTCTCGAGGTTGTCCTCGCCGATCGGCTTCTTCATCCCCGCCCACTTGCGCGCGTATTTCAGGATCGGCGCCTTGAGGCTGACCGGCGGATCCCATTTCTCGATCCGGCCCACGAGCCGCGTCAGCTGCAGCAGCGGATTGGAGTGCCCCCACGGCGAGGACGCGTGGCCGCCGTCGCCCCCCGCGCGGAACACGACCACATACTTGCCCTTGTCCGCCGCGCTGACGGTGTTGATCGGCACCTTGCCGCCGAGCATCCCGAGGCTGCTTCCGCCCCCTTCGCACAGCGCCAGGTCCGCCTTGAGCAGTTCCTCGTGCTTGCGGGCGAGGTAGCCGAACCCGAACAGGCCGCCGGTCTCCTCGTCGGCGCCGACGGCGAGCCGGATCCTGCCGCCGAGCCCCAGTCCCTTCAGGCGCGCCAGCGCGAAAAGCTGCGACGCCACGAGCATCTTGCAATCGTTCGAGCCGCGCCCCCAGATGCGCCCCTCGGCCAGTTCTGCGGCGAACGGCGGGTACTGCCAACTCGATTCCTCGCCGGCCGGGACGACGTCGCTGTGGCTCATCCACAGGATCGTCCGGTCGCCTTCGCCGATCTCGGCCACGAGGTTGGAGCGCGACGGATTCCCCTCGATCTGCCGGGCCTCGATGCCGCGCTCGGCGAGCCACCTGGCCGCGAACTCGGTCAGCGGCCGCTCGCCGATCTCGCCGCCCATGGCCGGGTTGACGGTCGGGATCCGCACCAGCTCCCGGTGCAGCTCGATCAGCTCATCCTCATGCGCCGCGAAGGCCTCGGCAATCCGCTCGTGGGTGGCCATGTCATGCTTCCTTCATTTCGTGCGTCGTGCGTCGTGCGTCGTAATCGTAATCGTAATCGAACCGCCTCGGATCCGATTACGCATAACGCGCACGATCAGCTTGAATGATTCAGTCTGGCACTCACCAGGCGTAGATGCAAATTCCGTGTTTCTGCGCGAGCGCGCAGGCCTCGTCGCGGTCGAAGAACAACGCCTCGCCGCCGGGGATCGCCAGCGCCGCGCAACGCGCCTCGACCAGCTTGCGGACGGTCGTCATGCCGGCCACCGGCACGTCGAAGCGGCGGTCCTGGCGCGGCTTGCTGACCTTGATCACGACGCATCCCTCGCCGGCGATCTGGCCGGCGCGCAGGATCGTCTTGTCGGTCCCTTCCATCGCCTCGACGGCGACGATCGTCCCCTGCTTGACGACGATCGTCTGGCCGATATCGAGCCCGGCGACCTGGGAGGCGATCGGCCGTCCGAACGCGATGTCGCCCAGCACGGCGTCGCTCGGCGGGCACGACGGCGTCAGCAGTCCCGCCGGCGGCATGCACTCGCGCATCAGCATCGTCGAATCCAGAACCTCGATCTTCTCGCGCGCCAGCTCGTCGGTCAGGGCGCCCAGGAGCGAATCGGCTTTTTTCGTCGGCAGGCTGGCCAGGATTTTCAGGCCGCGCCGGTCGATCCGCGAAAGCTGGAAAATCGAACGGTGCTGGATCCGCCCCGCCATGATCACCTTGTCGACCCCCGCCTGGTGGCACAGATCGATCATTTTTCCAAGCTGGCCGAACTCGACCCACAGCATGGCGTCGACTTCGTCGGCCAGCTCGACCGGCGTGATGCCGCGCACGCCGATGGCTGTCAGCGATATATTTCGGTCCCGAGCCGCCCTCGCCAGCAGGAAGGGGAACTTCCCTTCGCCGGCAATCAGGCCGACATGATCCAGATCCAGGGCAGGTTGGGGTGAACTCAATGGAAGGCTCTGCATGAGGTGGGTCTCTTCAGCCGGGGATGATCGATTCATGGAAAGGCGCGTGGGGGCGCTCTCCATGGGAGCAACTTGAACGCCTCACGGACACCTTCATGAATAACAAAACCGGCCGGAGTGGTCAATCTAAGTGTCGAAATGCCGTGGATGTCATTTGATGCGCCGTTGTTATATTTATGTTTATTTTGTCGGTTTGTTACATTCGGCCCGCCGCCCCTCGAAGCCTCGTCCCTCGTCCCGGCGTCGAGCGCCCGCCCATTAAGCCACAACGCTCTCAACAATTCGGGCCGGCGTTTCGTCAAATCTCAGAAACTGGCTTGCTATCGTCGCGCCGGGTGTGTAGAATCCGCGTTTATCGAACACGCTGTCAATCGAGCATCAGGCTTTTTCCGCGGGGAATAGAAGAAATCGCCTTGATCCTGAACTATGGACCCGGAGCCGCAACATCCGGGTCGATCGGATGATTGGCCATGAAATCCATCTCGCACATTCGTCGCCTGTCCGCCGGGATCCCTTATGGTGGCCCGCTGATCGCGATGGGGCTTGTGATGGCGGCCGCATGGTGGTTCACGCCGGACCATTTCAGCCTGAACCTGCTGGCGCTGGGGATGGCGCTCGCGGTCCTCTCCCCCGACAACCTCCGCAAGCCGCACGAACTGTCGCCGCACCACTACCGGACGCTCCTGGACGCCTCCGGCCAGGCGATCGTGGTCACGCGGCTCGAACCGGACAACACGATCGGGCCGATCGTCGAGGTCAACCAGGTCGCGTGCGATGTCAGCGGCTACAGCCGCGAGGAACTCATCGGCATGAACCCGCTCAAACTGGCCACCGACATCGACGACGCCACGAAATGGATCGCCGACCTGGCCAAGTCCGGCCGCGTCGTCAGCGAGGAAGTCGGCGTCACCCGCGATGGCCGCCGGCTGCCGATCGAGGTGGTCGCGCACATGATCGACTTCAACGGCGAGTCGGCCATCATGATCATCTGCCGCGACCTCAGCCGCCGCAACGAGGTCGAGGCCGCCCTGCGCCAGAGCACGGAGCGGTTCCATTGCATTTTCGACCAGGCCCCCGTCGGGATGGCCCTGGCCACCCCGGACGGCCGCCTGGTCCTGGCGAATCATGCCCTGGGCGGCATGCTCGGCCAGAGCCCGGAGCACCTGCTGACGCGCACGATCCACGAGCTGACCTGCGCCGAGGACCGCCCGCTCCAGCAGGCGCAGTATGCGCGCCTGTGCCGCGGCGAGATCGCCTCCTACAACCGCGAGCTGCGCCTGATCCGCGACGACGGCGGCCTGGTGTGGGTGCGCGTGACCTGCTCGGCCGTCAACGACTGCAACGACCGGCTCGCCAACGTGATCGCCGTCATCGAAAACGTCTCGCAGGAAAAAGCGGCCCAGGCCGCCCTCGCCACCGAGCACGAGGCGGTCGAGCTCGAGCGCCGGCGCCTGCGCGCCGTGCTCGACATCCTCCCGGTCGGCGTGTTCATCGCCGGCGCCGACGGCCGCATCATCGAGATCAATCCGGCCGCGCAGGCGATCTGGGGGAGCCCCAACGTCCTGGCCAACCGCCCCGAGGATTACAGCTCGCATTTCAACGCCTGGTGGCCCCAGACCGGCGAGCCGCTCACGAACGAGGACTGGGGCCTGACGCGCGCCCTGCGCAGCGGCGAAAGCCTCGAGGGCGAAGAGCTGGAGATCGAGGGCGCCGACGGCAAGCGCAAGCGCATTCTCGCCTATGCCCTGCCGATCCGCGACCACGGCGGGCGCATCATCGGCGCGGCCGCCGTCAACGTCGACATCAGCCTGCGCCGCCAGGTGATGGAACAGCTGCGCGAGCTGAACGAGACGCTCGAGCAGCGCGTCGTCGAGCGCACCGCGGTGGCCGAGCAGCGCGCCACCCAGCTGCGCGAGCTCGCGTTCGAGCTGACGCGCGCCGAGCAGCGCGAGCGCCGCCGCATCGCCCAGATGCTGCACGACCACCACCAGCAGTTGCTCGTCGCGGCCAAGCTCAGCCTGTCGATGCTCAACCGCCGCGTCAACCGGACCGACCTCAAGCCGATCTTCAACCGCATCAGCGAGCTCCTCGACCAGTCGATCGACGGCCTGCGCTCGCTCACGGTCGAGCTCTCGCCGACGATCCTGCACGACGCGGGCCTGGCCGCGGCGCTGGAGTGGCTGGCGCGCAACGCCCTGACCAAGTACAACCTCGAGGTGACGCTCGAGCTCGACGCCGGCGCCGAGCCGACGAGCGAGGAGATCAGCGTCTTCCTCTTCCAGGCCGCGCGCGAGCTGCTGTTCAACATCATCAAGCACGCCCGCGTCGGGAGCGCCCGCATCGAAATGCGTCCCGACGAGAACGATCGCGTCCGGGTCGTGATCGGCGACGAGGGGATCGGCTTCGACCCCAAGGCCGTCAACCCCCACCGCGGCAACGAGGGATTCGGCCTGTTCAGCCTGCGCGAGCGGCTCGAGCTCATCGGCGGCCGCCTCACGATCGAGAGCGCCCCCGGCAAGGGGACGCGCGTCACGATGATCGTCCCTCGCAAAAGCGTTCACGACAAGCGCACCGAAACGGTCGTGGCCGTCATGCCCGAGATGAAACCCGCCCCGGAGGCCACCGGCGGCCGCACGCGCGTCCTGCTCGTCGACGACCACGAAATCCTGCGCGAGGGCATGGCCGCGCTCCTCCACGAGTATTCCGATTTCGAGGTGATCGGCGAGGCCAGCGACGGCGTTCTCGCCGTCGAGATGGCGCGCTACACCCACCCCGACGTCGTGATCATGGACGTGGCCATGCCGCGCCTGGACGGGATCGAAGCGACGCGCCGCATCAAGGCCATGAACCCCGGGATCGAGATCATCGGCCTCTCCATGTACGGCGAGGAAAACATGGTCAACACCATGAGGTCGGCGGGCGCCTCGGCGTATCTGCCCAAGGGCTGCCCCGCCGACCTGTTGATCTCGACCATCCGCCGCTGCGTCGAAAAACGGGCGGCCGTGTGACCGGTCAGCGCCCGCCCGGACTGCGCCCGAAATTTCGGCCGCCGGTGGCCACGCCGCCGCGCAGCGACATCGTTCCCCGGGTCTGGGCGCCGCCGCGGATCACCGGGCCGCTCGAAGAGTATCCCCCCAGATACGGGGCGCTGTAGCTGCCCCTCGCGCCGCCGCCCCGCGTGGCGCCGTAGACCGGCCCGCGCGGCCCGACGAACGTATCGCGATTGCGAAGGCCGCCCGTCCCGCGCCCCCGGCCCACCGGGTTCTGCCGCAGCAGGGAACGGCCGCCGCCGCCGATGTTCCACTCCGTGCCGGACCCCCGATACGCCGTGTTCGGCCGGATTCCGAACTGGCGGATCCCTTCGGGCGCCCGGCCGCGTTCACGCGTGTAGATCCTGCTGCGCAGAATGTTGGCCCCGTAATCGCCGCTGCGGATCAAGCTGGCGTTTTGCGTGGGAATCCTCGAGCGGGAAACATAGTTCCGCTCCGACGGGGGCGAACTGATCCGGCGGCCGGTCCGCGCGCCGGCATCCTGCCGCCCGGTGATACCCCGGGCCGCGAACCGCGAATCGCGGCCGGCCCGCGGGTCGCGAACGAACGATTGCGAACGATCGACCGCGCCGCCGCGCGGATTCCGGTTGAATCTCACCCGGTCGCCCGCATCGACGCCGCCGCGGCCGCCCAGTTCCCGGCTGATCCGGGCGGGATCGGCGCTGCGCGTCGGGCTGGAACCCCTCCAATTCCCCGACGCGTATGCATACGTCCCCCCGCGATGCTGCCAGCGATTGACGTAGCGGTCGAAATCGCGGCCGCGATGATCGCTTCCATAGAAATCGCGCCCGCGGCTCCGATGATGCCGCTTGTAGAAATCATCGTCGTCGCAATAGCCATGCCGGAAGCCCCATCCGCCGTAATACAGCGACCGGCCACTCCAGTCGCAGTCCATGTCCAGCCAGCCGCCGCTGTAGACCGGCGGGTAATACCGGATCGGCAAATCGTAGTAGTCGTCGTAATACCCGTATGGGTAGGCATAGTCGGACGGGCCGTAGTAGACCGACTGCGGCTCGTATACCGGGACGTAGATGACCTGGGGATTTGCCGGCTCGATCACGATGACGTTGTCCGATTCCTCGACCTTCTGCGCCTGGTCGGTTTTCAACGCGCCGGCCTGCTGGGCCATGGCCCGGCTGCGCTGAACGGCGTCCATCACGCCCGGCTGCTGGTTCATCACCGCATCGCCAAGCCGGCGCAGCCACGCGAGATTCTGGCTCATCATGGCAATGACCTGCGGATAGCGGGCCACGGCCCTGACGCTCGGGTCCCAACTCTGCCGGTCGATCCCGGTCGCGTCATTATTGTGCGCCTTGAGCCACCGGTCGGCTTCGACCACGTCCAGCGGATACGTCGATGCCGCGAGCACCTGCGCGAGCAGGACGTCCGGATAGAGCGCGATCGGCCCGACGAGTTCGTCAAGCTGCCGCTGGCTCATCGGCGCGGCCGCGGCTTGGTCGGCGGGCGGCGGCGCCGGGGCCGCCTCCGGCGCCATGCCGCTCGACGTGGTGACTATGTCCTGTGGAGCCGGGGTGCTCCCAGCGGCCATGGCCGCGGAACACGCCATGAACAGGCTCAAAACCCAATACCGTTGCATGAGAGACACACCTCCTCTCCGTTGCAATCGATTCGATTCGTCTATTTTAGTTCTTGATCGGGAGCGATTCGGATCAATGCTCAGGCGGGAAAAGGAGAGCTTGAAAACAGGCGGAGGCATCTTCGCTCATCCTTAAGCACCCATTTATTATCCATCAAATGCAGGGATAAAACAATCTGTCGGCTGTACATTAAGACAGACAGGTCCCGGACGCCCCGGGTTCCCGTTTTTTTTCACGCCACCAACTTATCCTCCCGGTCGCCGATCACCGCAACCAGGTCCCGCCACGAGTCGGAGAACGCCTTGACGCCGTCCCGCTGCAACTCGAGCGCCAGCGCGTCGACGTCGATCCCGGCCGCCGCAAACCGCGTCAGCACGTCCTCGCAGTCCCCGCCATCGGGCTTGAGCGCCTGCGCAAACGGCTCCGCGCCGACCAGGGCCTGGAGCGTCGCCTCGGGCATGGTGTTCACGGTCAGCGGCGCGGCCAGTTCCTTCACGTAAAGGATCGGGTCGGCCTGCGGGTCTTTCATCCCCGTGCTCGCCCACAGCAGGCGCTGGGGCCGGGCGCCGCGATTGAACAGGCTCAGCCACTCCGGCCTGCGCAGCAGCTCGCGATAGGCCCGGAACGTCCGTTTCGCCACGGCGATCCCGAGCCGGTTGCGGAGCGATTCGTCGGTTTTGCCCGCGACCGCGACGTCCCACCGGCTGACGAACAGCGACGCCACCGAGAAAACCCTCGGGCTCAATCCGGCCTCGATCCGCCGCTCGAGGCCGCGCCGGTACGCCTCCGCCGCCGCCAGGTATTGCTCGCGCGAGAAGAGCAGCGTCACGTTGATCGGCACGCCGTGGAAGATCGATTCTTCGATCGCCGGGAGCCCTTCCGAGGTGCCGGGGATCTTGATGAAGACGTTCGGCCGCCCGGCGCGATAATGCAGGTCGCGCGCCATCGAGATCGACTTCTGGGTGTCGTGGGCGATCAGCGGCGAGACCTCCAGCGAAACCCAGCCGTCGACCCCGTCGCTACGGTCGTGGATCGCGCGGAACATGTCCGCCGCGCGGGTGAGGTCCTCGATCGCCAGCTCAAAGAACAGATCCTCGCCGCCGCGCCCGGTCAACGCCTTCATGCGGATCGAGTTGTCGTAATCGGTGCTGTTCCGGATCGCGTGGTCGAAGATGGTCGGGTTCGACGTCAGCCCCGTCACCGCGCATTCGTCGATGTATTGCCGCAGGGTCCCGCTCCCCAGCATGCCGCGCGTGATGTTGTCGATCCAGACGCTCTGCCCAAGCCGATGGAGTGATTGTGCCGCATTCATCTTCCCCCTCCATTTGGTGATTCTATATTTTACCACCCATCGCCCCCCACGCGGTAAACCGGGCGCCGGCCATTGAAGCGCTTGCCATAATTATTCGGTTCGTGCTCGTGCGTCGTGCGTCGTAATCGTAATCGCAATCGAAAATCGTGAATTCCGCGGCGCCGTGCCTAATTTTTCATCCTTCGTGAAGAACCGGCTTCATGCCGACTCTTCGTCATAGGCAACCAGATTGCAGTGATTCGGGAACCGCGTCAGCGGTTCGACATCCAAAGCCGTGGGTTGTCGAAAATCGGCCTTGAACGTCGGGCCGCTGATAGCAAAGGACGCCGGCTCGTCGCCGGCGTCCTTGCAATTGTCCCGTATTCGTTCCGTCTTTATTTGTAGCTTTGCAGCGATTTCATGTAATTGGCGCGCTCGAACGCCGCCGGCTCGGCGACCGATCGCTGGCTCATCGAGCCCTTCATCTGCGTCACCGACTCATAGTCGTGCGCCTCCATCCAACCGTTGATCCCGTCGACGATCTTCGTGACGTGCGCGATCCCCTGCTGCAGCAGCGCCGAGCAGACCTGCGTGGCGTCGGCCCCGGCCATGATCGACTTGATGACGTCCTCGGCCGTGTGGATCCCGCCCGTGGCGGCCATCGAGGCCTTGATGTGGCTGTAGAGGATCGCGATCCAGCGCAGCGAGAGCAGGTTACCGCCGGCGTTGCTGAGCCGCACGCGCGGCTTGACCTCGAGCTCCTCCAGGTCGATGTCGGGCTGATAGAACCGGTTGAACAGGACGAGCCCGTCGACGTCCATCCCGTCGAGCTTCTGCGCGATGTTCGGGATCGAGCTGAAGAACGGCGACAGCTTCATCGCGACCGGGATCCGCACGACCGACTTGACCGCGGCCAGGATGTTCAAGTAGACCGCCTCGACCTGCGCCCCGGTCAGGTCCGTGTTGGTCGGCACGAAGTAGACGTTGAGCTCGAGGCCGTCGGCGCCGGCCTCCTCGATGCTCCGCGCGAAATCGATCCACCCGCCGCGCGTCACGCCGTTGAGGCTGGCGATCACCGGGATCGACAGCGATTCCTTGGCCTTGCGGATGTGCTCGAGATATTCCTCCGGCCCGAGCTTGAACGAGTCGATCTCGGGGAAGTAGCTGAGCGCCTCGGCGAACCCCTCGGTCCCCTGCATCATGTAATGGTCGAGTTCCTTCTGCTCGTGCGTGAGCTGCTCCTCGAAGAGCGAGTGCAGGACGACGGCCGCGGCGCCGCAGTCCTCCATCTGGCGCAGGTGGCCCAGGTCCTCCATCAGCGGCGACGCCCCCGGGATGACCGGGTTCTTCAGCTTGAGCCCCATGTAAGTGGTCGAAAGATCCATCGGGTACTTCCTTCCTGAACAAGGATTTTGTCCGAACCATATCCCGTGCGGGTAATGGCAATCGTAGTGCAAAAATCCCGTTTTGCAAAAGCAAACAGCCCCCCGACCGAAATATCAGGTTTTCACCTATACGAGGCACTTTGGCTGAAAAAGAGCCCCCTTGGAAGGGGTGGTCTGGGCAATGACTTCAATGAGCGGGTTACTTGCGGCTTTATTCTATAGTGTTTCTCGAAAGTTTTGTCCGCCTCGTACTCGTGCTCGTGCTCGTGCTCGTGCTCGTGCTCGTGCTCGTGCTCGTAATCGTAATCGTAATCGAATCCACACATTCTTCGTCGAGAATCGCGACAGAACTTCTTGGAAGCGCTCTAACTTTCGTCCAAATCGAGGCTTTGATTCAACCGCTCAAGATCTGCAATGTCTTTTGCCCGACCGGCCGCTTTTTTCGAGGCAATCAAATCATCCCGTGAAATAAATGGAATCCGGATTCCCTCGATCGTCGTCTCCACGCGCCGCTGCCAGGCTTGGTCAAAAACAACTCCTGGAATCGACATCATAATATCCACGCGAAGGGGCGGTTTGCCCATTTGATAAAAATCGCCCTCATGTGAAAAATCTTCGGCCGACAAACCAACAAGCGGCGCGCCGAACGATTTCAACGCGCCTTACACTTTTTGGGCATTTTCGCGGTCAACGGCAATCCACAGGTCGAGATCCTTCGTGTAATGCGGTTCGGTGTATTTCATCACCGCATAGCCGCCGACAATCAGAAACTTCACATCATAGCTTTTGAAAGCGCTCAACAGTTCTTTGAAGTCGGGGCTCGTCAGCATGACCTTGCCTTATTAGCCGGGCATCCAGCACGAGATCGCGTGCTGCCCGAAAGATTGCCTCATCGCCCTGGCTTTGCCAAAAGGCAATATCGAATCGATCGTTCGGATCGCCAATCCTGCGATATGCTTCCTTAAATTCTGCCATGGATCGAAAACTCCTGTTCAAGTATTGCCCCATGATCCGTCCCGTTCAACAACAAAAAATCGGCCCCGGATTTCTCCGGGGCCAATGTTCTCGGGACTCGGGACTCAGCGCTCAGGGCCTGTCCGTTCAGCCCTTGTCGACGCCGTTCTGGATCGCGGCGTAGTCGTAGCTGAGCTCGGCCATCTGCTCGTAGAACTTCCAGCGGTTGTCGGCATCGCGCTGGGCGCCCTCGATCAGTTTGGCGGCCGCCTCGGGCTGGCTCTTGGTCAGCATCTTGTAGCGGGTCTCGCTGTAGGCGTACTCGCTGATCGGGATGCGCGGGGCCTTCGAGTCGATCTTGAGCGGGTTCTTCCCCTCTTCCATGAGCCGCGGGTTGTAGCGCAGCAGCGGGAAGTGGCCCGACTCGACCGCCATCTTCTGGTGGCTGAGGCCGGTCTTCATGTTGATGCCGTGCGCGATGCAGTGCGCGTAGGCGATGATGAGCGACGGCCCGTCGTAGCTCTCGGCTTCCTGGAAGGCCCGGACGGTCTGGCTGTCGTTGGCGCCCAGGGCGACCGTGGCCACGTAGACGTAGCCGTAGCTCATCGCGATCAGCGCCAGGTTCTTCTTGGGCAGCGGCTTGCCGGCCTGGGCGAACTTGGCCACCGCGCCGCGCGGCGTCGACTTGGACATCTGGCCGCCCGTGTTCGAGTAGACCTCGGTGTCCAGGACCAGGATGTTGACGTTGCGGCCGCTGGCCAGGACGTGGTCCAGGCCGCCGTAGCCGATGTCGTAGGCCCAGCCGTCGCCGCCCAGGATCCACACGCTCTTCTTGACGAGGTGGTCGGCAACGCTCAGCAGGTTCCTGGCGTCGGCCGAATCGATCGCCGCGAGCTTCTTCTTGAGCTCGGCGACGCGGGCGCGCTGGGCGGCCAGCCCCTGCTCGCCCGACTGGTCGGCGGCGAGGATTTCGCTCGCCAGCGTCTCGCCGACCTGCCCCGCCATCTTCTGGAGCAGTTCGCGCGAATACTGGGCGAACTTGTCGAGCGTCAGCCGGTAGCCCATGCCGAACTCGGCGTTGTCCTCGAACAGCGAGTTGCACCAGGCCGGGCCGCGGCCGTTGGCGTCCTTGGTATACGGCGTCGTCGGCAGGTTGCCGCCGTAGATCGAGGAGCAGCCGGTGGCGTTGCCGATGATGGCGCGGTCGCCGAAGAGCTGCGTGAGCAGCTTGACGTACGGCGTCTCGCCGCAGCCGGCGCAGGCGCCGCTGTACTCGAACAGCGGCCGGCACAGCTGGCTCCCCTTGACCGTCGTCAGGTCGATGACCGTGCGGTCGTTGTCGGGGAGGTTCAGGAAGAAGTTGTAGTTGTCGCGCTCGGTCTCGCGCAGCGGCAGCTGCGGCTCCATGTTGATCGCCTTCTTCGTCGGGTCGGTCTTGCTCTTGACCGGGCAGTACTCGACGCAGACGCCGCAGCCGGTGCAGTCCTCCGGGGCGACCTGGATCGTGAACGCCTTGTCCGGGCCGAATTCCTTGCCGCGGTAGGCGGTCGACTTGAACGTCGCCGGGGCCTTGGCGAGCTCGGCCTTGTCGTAGACCTTCAGGCGGATGGCGGCGTGCGGGCAGACGATCGAGCACTTGCCGCACTGGATGCAGATCGACGAATCCCACACCGGGATCTCGAGGGCGATGTTGCGCTTTTCCCACTGGCTCGTCGCCGTGTCGAACGTCCCGTCGGGATCGAACGCGCTGACCGGCAGGCTGTCGCCCTCGCCGGCGATCATCTTGGCCGTGACCTCGCGGACGTACTCGGGCGCTTCCGGCGAGACCGTCGGCGGCAGCTCGATCGTGCTGGTGGCCTGGGCCGGGACCTTGACCTCGTGCAGCGCGGCCAGCGTCGAGTCGACGGCGGCGAAGTTCATCTGAACGATCTTGTCGCCCTTGGCGCCGTAGGTCTTCTTGATCGCGGCCTTGATGTGCTCGATCGCCTGCTCGCGCGGCAGCACGCCGGAGATGGCGAAGAAGCAGGTCTGCATGACGGTGTTGATGCGCTGGCCCATGCCCGCCTCGCCCGCGACCTTGATCGCGTCGATGGCGTAGAACTTGAGCTTCTTCTCGATGATCTGTTCCTGGACGCGCCGCGGCAGCTTGTCCCAGACCTCGTTCTGGTCGTACGGCGAGTTGAGCAGGAAGACCGCCCCCGGCAGCGCGTTGGCGAGCATGTCGACCTTCTCGAGGAACGTCCAGTTGTGGCAGCCGATGAACTTGGCGCGGCTGATCAGGTACGACGAGTGGATCGAGCGCGGCCCGAACCGCAGGTGGCTGACCGTGACCGAGCCGGCCTTCTTCGAGTCGTAGACGAAGTAGCCCTGCGCGTAGTTCGGGGTGTCCTCGCCGATGATCTTGATCGAGTTCTTGTTGGCGCCGACCGTGCCGTCCGAGCCCAGGCCGTAGAACAGGCAGCGGAACACGTCGTCGGCCTCGGTGTCGAAGTTCGTGTCGTAGTCGAGCGACAGGCGGGTGACGTCGTCGTTGATGCCGACCGTGAAGTGGTTCCTCGGCGTCGCGGCGGAGAGGTTGTCCAGGACCGCCTTGACCATGGCCGGCGTGAATTCCTTGCTGGAGAGGCCGTAGCGGCCGCCGACGACCTTCGGCATCGCGGCCAGCGGCGCGCTGCCGTCGGCCATCGACTCCTCGAGCGCGGTGATGACGTCCTGGTAGAGCGGCTCGCCGATGGCGCCCGGTTCCTTCGTGCGGTCGAGGACCGCGATGGCCTTGACCGTCCGGGGCAGGGCCTGGACGAAGTGCTTGACCGAGAACGGGCGGAACAGGCGGACGATGACCGCGCCGACCTTCTCGCCCTGGGTGGCCAGGTGGGCGATCGCCTCGCGGGCGACTTCGGCGCCCGAGCCCATCAGCACGACGACGCGCTCGGCATCCGGCGCGCCGACGTAGTCGAACAGGTGATACTGGCGGCCGACGATCTTGGCGAACTTGTCCATCTCGGCCTGGAAGATTTCCGGGCAGGCGTCGTAATACTTGTTGCAGGCCTCGCGCGCCTGGAAGAACACGTCGGGGTTCTGGGCCGTGCCGCGCAGGACCGGCTTGTCCGGAGACAGCGCCCGGGCGCGGTGCTGGCGGACCAGCTCGTCGTCGATCATCGCGCGCATGTCGTCCTCGGCCAGCGCCTCGATCTTCATGACTTCGTGGCTCGTGCGGAAGCCGTCGAAGAAGTGCAGGACGGGGACCCGCGACCGCAGCGTCGCCGCGTTGGAGATCAGCGCGAAGTCCATGACCTCCTGGACCGAGCCCGAGCACAGCAGCGACCAGCCGGTCTGGCGGACGGCCATCACGTCGCCGTGATCGCCGAAAATGGACAGGGCGTGCGTCGCGAGCGTGCGCGCCGTCACGTGGAACACCGTCGAGGTCAGCTCGCCGGCGATCTTGTACATGTTGGGGATCATCAGGAGCAGGCCCTGGCTGGCCGTGAACGTCGTCGTCAGCGCGCCGGTCTGCAGCGCCCCGTGCACGGCGCCGGCGGCGCCGCCTTCGCTCTGCATCTCGGCCACGTGCGGCACGGTGCCCCACAAGTTCTTCTTGCCGACCGCCCCCCACGCGTCCGAGTGCTCGCCCATCGGCGAGGACGGGGTAATCGGGTAAATTGCGACCACCTCGGAGAGGCGGTAGGCTACGTATGCCGCAGCTTCGTTGCCGTCGATCGTTACCATTTTGCGCGCCATGTGTCGTGTCTCCCAGAGCTATTAGATACCAAAGACCACCACATCTTAATTTCTGCCAACGGGCTTGACAATGACTTTTTCGGCCCGGCCCGCCAGAAACCCAACACCGCCCGCAGACGCCCGGGGCCATGGCCTGGTTTTCCCCACGCCATTATCTAACGCAAGCAGATCAAATGGTTTACGCGGACATGATCGCTTCGATAGGAAAATCGACAAGGCGGTCTTCATTGGGCCGCGACCGGGGTCAATCCTGTTTCAGGCGCTGCATCGCCCTCCTCGGGTCCATGCCGCCCCCGACCGCGTCCTCGGTTTTCCGACCGGCTTCGGCGGGCGTTTCCGGCAAGTCCATGGGCAAAACCAGCTCCACCCGCGTCCCCTGGCCGGGGGCGGTGCGGATCTCCATCTGCCCCCCCAGGTAAACCACCCGCTCCCGGATGCTGGTCAGGCCGATGCTCTCGGCAACCGCCGCCGGCTCGTAGCCGATCCCCTCGTCGGCGACGGTGAGGCGCAGCCACCGGTCGCGCTCGCGGGCGAGCGCCAGGCTCGCCTGGCCGACCCGGGCGTGCTTGACGATATTGAACAGCAACTCGCGCGCCGAGTGGAAAAACACCAGCGCGACGTTTTCGTCGCGCGGCTGAACGCCCGACTCGATCCGCACGCCGACCTTGAGGCCGTATTTGTCCTCCATCTGGTGGCCCAGCCAGGTCAGGGCCGGGGCGAGGCCTGTTTCGTACAGGATCCGCGGGCTGAGCTCGGCGCTGAGCGTGCGCGATTCGTCGATGGCTTCCGACAGCAGATCCTCGACCCGGTCCAGGACGGTTGTCACGCCGCTGTCGCTCACCCGGCCCTTGGCGATGCCGAGCTGGATGCGGACGGCTACCAGAATCTGCTGCAGGTTGTCGTGGAGCAGTTGCGAGAGCCTGCGCCGCTCGCTCTGCTCGGCCTGAATCAGATTGGCGGCGAGTTTGCGCAGCTGAACCGTCCGCAGTTCCAGTTCGACGATCGTCCGGTTCAGCTCGACGGTCCGCTCGGCGACGCGCGTCTCGAGCAGGTCGCGCTTGTGCCGCAGGTCCTGTTCGCTCCGTTTCAGGTGCAGGAACACGGTGTTGAGCGGCTGGCTCAGCCCCATCACCACGAACACCTCGCAAATCATCCCGATCGAGGCGAGTTTCAGAAGGTGCCCGGCCATGTTGAGGTAACCCGTCGGCAACTTGTAGAGGATAAAGCAGACCTGGGACAGGATGGCCGTCGTGATCGCCATGACGATCAGGTTCCGCACCGCCGGCTCGAACTTGTCGCGATGGCGCAGGACGGCGGCGATCGCCGCGCCCAGCAGCCCGATCCCCGCCAGCCCCAAGACGCGCGCAAACAGCGTCAGCCCCCGTCCCTCGACAAAGCAGACCGGGAAAATCGGCCACTTGAAGATCGCCAGCAACCCCAGCGCCGTGGCGGCGCCGAAGCCGGCGAAAACGCGGCCCGGAGCGATGCGCCGGGTCAGGAACAGCGTGGCCATGGATAAAGCCACGGCCTCGAGCGTCCGCGCCTGCATCCAGAGCTGGTTCACCGCGTCGGCCGACCGCACCGCGCCGATCCCCATGTACACCGCCGCGTGGACCGATTCCAGGACCGCCACGAACAGGAAACCGATGCCGAGGAAGAGCAGGTAATCGTTGTCGATGAGCCGGCGCGTGTTCCACGCCACGATGAAGATCGTGCACATGACGACGACGCTGAACAGCTCGAGCAGGCGGTGAAACAGGATGTAGTTCCACTCGCTGATGAGAAACAAAAACAGGAAAATCGAGACGATTCCGCCGCCGAAAAGCATTCGGCGATGCCACGGAAGGGAACTGCGACCTGGAAGTTGCACTACGGACCTTTCTGCCTGGTTCTGGCGGCCACGGACGCCGCATCGCACCGGCCCCTCACGGGTTATTTTAGAACACCCACGGCAATTTACGCCAAAAGATCGCCCCCCCGGCTCGGATCCGCCCCGGCCCGCCGCGGCGGCGCCATCGGGGAGTAAAGCACGACCCGCACCCCTTGCCCCGGCGCGGCCTGGACCTCCATGGCCCCCCCCATGTAAGTCATCCGCTCCCGGATGCTCACAAGCCCGAAATTCTCCCGAACCGACTTCGGGTCGTAGCCGATCCCCCTGTCCTCCACCCCGAGCCGCAGCCACCCCTCCGGCTCCCGGCCGAGGGTCAGGCGGGCTTCCGGGACGCCGGCGTGCTTGACGATGTTGAACAGCAGCTCGCGCGCCGAGTGAAAAACCATGATCGAGACGTTCTCATCGGGCGGCAGCACGGCGTCGTCGACCTCGACCTCGACCTTCAAGCCGTGCTTCTGCTCCATCTGCCGGCCGAGCCAGGCCAGCGCGGTCGGCAGCCCCGACTCGTACAGGACCCTCGGGCTGAGCTCGACGCTCAACGAGCGCGACTCGTTGATCGACTCATTGATCAATTCCTCGACCGTGGCCAGCGCGGCCCGCCCTTCCTCCCGGACCTTGCCCTTGACGACCCCCAGATGGATCCGGGCGGCCACGAGCATCTGCTGGAGGTGATCGTGGAGCACCTGCGAGAGCCGGCGCCGCTCGGCCTGCTCCGCCTGGATCAGCTGGGCGGCGAGGGTCCGCAGCTGCGCCGTGCGCTCCTCGAGCTCGGCGATCGACCGGTTCAGCTCGACGGTCCGTTCGGCGACCCGCGCCTCCAGCCAGTCGCGCTTGCGCTCCAGCTCGATCCGGCTCCGCTTCAGATTCGCGAACAGCACGCTCAACGGCCGCCTGAGGCCCGTGACCACGAATGCCTCATAGATCATCCCAAACGAAACGAGCTGCAGGAAGTGGCCGCCCATGTTCACCGGGCCGGTCGGCGATGCGTAGAACATGAAGCTCAGCTCGGTGAGGATCGTCGTCAGGATCGCGGCGTTGATCAGGCGCAGCACGGACCGGTCGAACCGGTCGCGCCGGTTCCAGGTCAAATACATCGCAAGCCCCAACAGGCCCACGATGGTCAGCTCGCTGGCGCGTTTGAACGGCGTCAGCCCCTGCCCGTCCGCGAAGCAGACCGGGAAGACCGGCCAATAGAAGATCGTCGCCAGGGCCAGCGCCGACACGACGCCGTAAATCCCGATCACGAAGCTGGCGCGCACCCGCCGGGTCAGAAACGAAGGGGCCGCGGCAAGCGTCACGGCCAGCATGCATTGCTTCTGGATCCAAATCTGCGTCGCGGGGTCGGCCGAGTTCGTGATCAGGTTCATCCCCCGGTAGCCGAGCGTATGGAGCAGGTCCAGCCCCGACACGAACAGGAACCCGATGCCGATGAACAGCAGGTAATCGTTGTCGACCAGCCGCCGCGTGTTCCACGCCACGATGAAAATGGCGCAGCCGACCGCGATGCTGAACAGCTCGACGATGCAGTGGAACAGGAGGTAGTTATGGTATCCGATCGCCAGCAACGCCGCGAAGACCGCAAACACCCCAACCAGCTGCACGAGCCGCCGCTGCAAGACTGGATTTCTGATTGGGCCCGACATTTTGATGATGTTCCTGGTTAGAATTTATCATCGCCCGCCCGCCAAATCAATCGGCCACAGGCCGCGTTACTGTGATTAAACGGGTTGACAGCGGGATTCCTTATTCGCAAGATGATTTTTCAAACGGAGGCTTTTTACCATGCGGTTCGAAGAACATTCATCTGAGACTGTATGCCGCGCACTGGGCCTGTTCGGCTTTGCCAACGATCCGCTCCTGCTCCAACCCAAGCGCTCGCTCAGGATGCTGATCCAGCCCGCCCGTGAACCGGAAATGTGCCTGACCCTCTCGGCCGAGGGCCGGCAGGCCCGCCTCGCCATGGTCGTCGCGCGCGCGCGCCTGTTCGACCGCCCCGGCGCCAACGTCCCCAAGGACCGGGCCACCTGCCTCATCGACCCGGCCAGGTTCGAATCCATTTGCGAGCTGGTCAAGACCGCCGCCTCGGCCGTCAAGACCCGGGACGTGCCGGAAAGCCGCGTCAAGGTCCACGTGCTGCTGACCGAAAACGGCAAGCGGATCGATCTCGAGGAGGGTCTGCACGCGAACTCGCCGCTCAAGCCCGCCGTGCAGGCCGCCATCGCCGACGCCTCGGACGCATGCCCGGACCCGGCCTGCCGCCAGGCGCTTTCGGTTTTGAGCGAGCTGCTGGCCGGCGAGCTGCCGCGGCACGCGCCGACCCGCTCGACGCCGGCCAACTCCTGGTCGCGCTGATTTTTTTAAGCGAGATAGATCCGACAGATCCGACCGATTTCGAATTTGAAGTTTTGAATTTGTTTCGAATTTAGAATTTCGAATTTCGGATTTCCCACCGGAGGTTGCCATGGATCTTCTCTCCGCGCTCCCGTCGCTCCTGCCGCAGGCCTGCAAGTGGGCCGAGCATCATTCGGCGCACATCGAGCGCTTCGGCGAGAGGCTCGCCCCGCGCGGCCTCGAGATGGCCCGCCGCGTCGGTGTCCTCGACCCCGAGCGCGTCCGGATCTGCTTCGTCCCGGAGATCCCCCGGCCCGACGACCCGGCCCTGAGCGAGGCGTGCGAAGCCTCCGGCATGCTCGGCCCCGAGACGCTCGGCCTGACGCTGTTTTACGGCATTTACATGAACACCGGCTGCCGCCACGAGGAGCGCATGCTCGTCCACGAGCTGCGCCACGTGGCGCAGTACGAGATGTTCGGCTCGATCCCCGAATACCTGGCCGTCTACCTGCCGCAGATCGTCCAGCACGGCTACCTCGCCTCGCCGTTCGAGCAGGACGCCGCCGCCGCCGAAATGGTGATTATCAACAACTCTGATTTGACTTTTCAATAATTTAGTGAGATGTTTTTTTTGGTTATTGCTGCATTTGAAAATTTTTTGCAGGCTAAACGAAATGAAAACAAGCGACGTTTTTGGAATCACACCACAAGTCCGTGAGTATTCATATATCGACCGAGGCAACTTAGATGAAACAATGAATACAATTTTGGGTCGTACAACGCATATTGCAGTAAGAGGTCCATCCAAATGCGGCAAGTCTTGGTTGCGCCAAAGAGTCCTTAAGGACCCTATCGTGGTACAGTGCCGTCTAAGAAAACCATATACGGATATATATATTGACGCACTTTCACAATTAGGCATTACTGTTCGGATCAAAGATATTAAGCAAGGAAAATTCCATGCAAATATTTCAGCAAGTGGTGAAGCAGGAGCGGCTTTACTAGCAAAAGCTGGTTTCTCAGCGTCACTTGGCAGAGAAAGTGCGACAACAACAGAGGAACGAGCCATCGGGCATGATATTCAAGATCTACATTATATCGCTGAAATAATCAAAGCGTCAGAACGCAAACTTGTTGTTGAAGATTTCCATTACATGTCCACGGAAGATCGGCGCAATTTCGCGTTCGATTTAAAAGCTCTTTGGGATTACAACGTATTCGTCGTAATTATTGGTGTATGGACTGATACGAATTTACTACTTTATCTAAATCCCGATCTAACAGGGCGCGTAACCGAAATTAAGATTGATTGGAATAACGACGACCTAACACTAATTCTCACCAAAGGTGGATCCTCTCTTCATATTGATTTCGATCCGAAAGTAAAATGTAAGCTTGTTGATATGTCTTATTCTAACGCTGGTCTCCTTCAGCAACTAGCTCTTTTAACCCTTGACGATGCCAAAATTTTTGATGCATCTTTTATTCACAGAAAGAAAGTGGATTCTGGTGAACACGTCGATGCTGCAGGCATGATGTATGCAGAACAATTGAATACTGTTTATCAACAATTTGCCAAACGGGTCGCAGCTGGGATGAGAACTCGTAAAAACTCCACGGGTATTTATGCTCATGCAATGGCTGTAATGATGGAGGCCTCGGACGAAGAACTGATAAAAGGGCTTCATGCACGCACCATTTTTGAGAGAGCCACCATTAGACAAAGCAGAATTCAATACAGCAACTTAAAAGCAATTCTCGAAAAACTTCAGGAACTTCAGACTGATGAGCATGGCCGAGGTTTGATTTTGGGATACAGTCCTGCTATTGAAGAAGTGACCATTGTTGACAGGCAACTCTTATTATACAGACGATTCGCAACTGTTAAGTGGCCATGGGAGGAATTAATCGACGAAGCAGATGCATCCGGTGGCCAAATTGATCCGGACTAATAGGGTGTATTATTCCGAAATGGTCATGTTTCTGTTAAACTAATTCCCATCCAATGCAAAACGTATTGGATGGGGTGTTTTTATGATCCGTTGGCTTCCCTGGAAGTTCTTCGTGCGGTGGCTGGCGCGGCGGCATGCGTTCCAGGACCCGCTCGTGCTGCTCGGCTATCTCGACCGGTTCTCGCAGGAGTCGGAGGTCGCCCAGCCGATCGAGCTCCTGCGCGCGGGGGCGGCGTTTCACGCGCGCGGCCTCGTCAACTCCAAGGCGATCCAGCACAACCTCGACTGGATCTGGCCGCACTGGGTCGAGCGCCAGTTCGACCCGCTCGACCCGGCGTTCATCCCGCGCGCGTTCTCGATCACGCACATCAACCTGACGCACCGCAACTGGACGGCCGTCGGCCAGCCCGGCTGCCCGATGTTCCCGATCGTCGACCCGCGCGGCCTCGTCACGCCGGTCGAGGACGGCTGGTCGATCGACGCATGGGTGATCGGCGACGACGGCGAAAAGCTCTACCCCTCGCGCCTGGGCGACGTCGGGCAACGACTCCTCCTCGACCCCAACCTGATGGTGCGCACGAAATGCGCGCACGGCGGCCTGGAGCTGAACGGCGACGTCAGCGTCGAGCCGCGCCCGGCGGGGCCGGTCTGCATCATGAGCCTCGAGGCGCGCGCCGAGCGCGGCGGCTGGCTCGCCCTGTCGCTGCGCCCGTTCAACCCCGAGGGGATCAGCTTCATCGACTCGATCCGGCTCACGACCGACCGCTCCGGCTGGTTCGTCAACGACGAGCACGTCGTCCGCTTCGACGCCAGGCCCGACCGCCACCGGTTCTCGCGCTACCACGACGGCGACGTCAGCTTCGACCTGCTCGGCGAGGACCCGCGCGCCGAGATCGAGGACGACGTCGGCATGGCGACGGCCGCCGCGCTCTACCGGATCGAGCCCGGCAAGGATCGCCGTCTGAAAGCCGAAATCGAGCTGAGGCGGCATGCCGCCGGGGCAAAGGGCCGGCCCGCCGCCTGCGCCATCCCGACCGACGCCTGGCAACGCGCCCTCGAGGGCTCCTGCCGCCTCGAAATCCCCGACGAGACGATCCAGCGCCTGTGGGACACCGCCGTCCGCACGCTCGTCCTCCTCTCGCCGGGCGACGTCTACCCGGGCCCTTACACCTACAAGCGCTTCTGGTTCCGCGACGCGGTGTTCATCCTGAACGCCCTGGCGGCCGTCGGCCTGTTCGATCGCGTCCGGCGCACCCTCGACCGCTTCCCGGAGCGCCAGACGACGTTCGGCTACTTCCATTCGCAAAACGGCGAGTGGGACTCCAACGGCCAGGCGCTGTGGATGTTCGCGCGCTACTGCGAGCTGGCCGGTGCCGCGCCGAATGAAGTATGGAAGAAATCGATCGTCGCCGGGGCGCGCTGGATCGCCCGCAAGCTGACGAGCCCGACGCTCGAGGCGCCGCACGCCGGCCTCATGCCGGCCGGGTTCAGCGCCGAGCACCTCGGCCCCAACGACTTCTATTACTGGGACGACTTCTGGTCGGCGGGGGGGCTGTTCGCGGCCGCGCGGCTGCTGAAAAAACACGGCGATGCCGAACACGCCGGCAAGATGATCGCCAAGGCCGAGGAGCTGATGCGTTCGATCGACCGCAGCCTCGAGCTGCCACGCTCGCGCCTCGACCGGCCCGCCATCCCGGCCTCGCCGTACCGCCGGCTCGACGCCGGCGCCATCGGCTCGATCGCCGCCGGCTACCCGCTCCGGCTGTGGGCGCCGGACGACCCGCGCCTCATGGACACGATCGACTACCTGCTCGAGCGCTGCTTCCTCGACGGCGCGTTTTTCCAGGACATGATCCACTCCGGCTACAACGCCTACCTGACGCTCCAGGTCGGCCAAGTGCTCCTGCGCGCCGGCGACCCGCGCTTCCATGGCTGCATCGAATCGATCGCGGGCCTGGCCTCCCCGACCGGCCAGTGGCCCGAGGCGATCCACCCGCGCACGCGCGGCGGGTGCATGGGCGACGGCCAGCACGCGTGGGCCGCCGCCGAGTGGATCATGATGCTGCGCAACTGCTTCGTGCGCGAGGAGGACGGCGGCCTGATCATCGGCTCGGGGATCGTCGACAAGTGGCTCGAGCCGGGCAAGCCGCTGCGCTTCGGCCCCGCCCCGACGCCGTGGGGCCCGATCACCGTCGCGATCGACCCCGCCCCCGAGGGGGTCCGCGTGAGCTGGGACGCCAAGTGGCGCGCCGCCGCCCCGAGGATCACGGTCAAGCTGCCAATCCAAAGATCCGTCCGAGCCGATTGATCACAAATACAATGCGCATGGCGCGTTTTTGCGCCGCACGCTAAAATAGGCTCTATGGAAGAATATGTGGGTGAGGTGCTCAAGCAAAAAGGCGTTCACGCAAAATCGCAAAAGAGCAAAAGGCGCAAAAAACCTCGTTTCTTAAAAATCGGAATTGAACCGCCAAGACGCCAAGTGCGCCAAGAACAAGCATGATATATTTCAGGTCTTGGCGATCTTGGCGTCTTGGCGGTTAAAAAATGATCCGCGCAAATCCGCCCGATCCGCGTCATCCGCGTTCCATGAGCTTGCGTTCATCCGGCGACGTCCTGCTCGGTATGGGCTCAATGCATGATTCAGGACCCACAAATCTTTCAAAGAACCCTAAAATGAAAACGATGGGATTGAGGGCCGCTCCGTGCCGATACAATCTCCTTCCCGCCGCCCCCGTTCCCAAGTACAATGAACCCATCGAACTCCGGCGATTGACGATTCGGGACCCGCGATGATCTATCGATTCGAAGTTTTCGCCCGCAAATTGCGGCGGCGGATGAGCCGCAGCGAGTGGCTCTCGCGCTGGCTCAAACTGCCGCGCAGCGAGGGCTCCCCCACCCGGCCGGGCCTCGTGCTGATCCAGATCGACGGCCTGAGCCGCTACCAGCTCCTGCGCGCGATCCGCAAGCGCCGCATGCCGTTCCTTCACCACCTGATGCGCCGCGAGGGCTACGACCTGCAGCGTGTGTTCAGCGGCGTCCCGTCCAACACGCCGTCGGTGCAGGGCGAGCTTTTCTACGGCGTGCGCCAGGCCGCCCCCGGCTTCAGCTACTACGACCGCACGCACGGCAACCTCGTCCGCATGTACGACAACGGCGCGGCCGCGGCGATCGAGGAGCGGCTCGCGGCGCAAGGCCAGGCGCTGCTCGCCGAAGGGACCGCCTACGGCGACGTCTACACCGGCGGCGCCGAGCAGGCGCTGTTCTGCTTCGCGCGCCTCGGCCTGAACGACTACCTCGCCGGCGCCAAGCCGCTGGCCCTGCCGGCCATGTTCGTCGCCAACTTCTTCGCGATCGTGCGCCTGCTCGCCAACGTCGCGATCGAGTTCGTTCTCGCCATTATCGACTTCATCCGCGGGATCGCGGCGGGCCAGAGCATCGGCCACGAGTTCCGCTTCATCCCGTTCCGCGTCGGCATCACCAGCCTCATGCGCGACCTCATCACGATGTGCGCCAAGATCGACATCACGCGCGGCGTCCCCGTCATCCACCTCAACTTCCTCGGCTACGACGAGCAGGCGCACCGCCGCGGCCCGGATTCGGCCTTCGCGCACTGGACGCTCAAGGGGATCGACACCGCGATCCGCCACATCTGGCACGCCGCCAGGAACGCCTCGCGCCGCGACTACGACGTCTGGGTCTACTCCGACCACGGCCAGGAGGGGACGATCCCGTTCCCGGTCGAGACCGGCCGCACGATCGAGGAAGCCGTCGCCGAGGTGTTCGGCAACTTCGACCTGTTCGACCGCGAGGACCGCCAGCGCAACCGGCGCGGCATCCAGAACCGCCGCATCGCGCTGTTCGGCGGCCGGCTCTCGCGCCGCGGCGACGAGGAGTGGGAAGAGGCATCGCGCCGCTCGCTCGCCGACGGCGTCCGCGTCACCGCCATGGGCCCGCTCGGCCACATCTACCTGCCCGAGCCGCTCGACGATCCCGACGAACAGGACCGCGCCGCCGTGGCGCTGGTGCGCGTCGGCAAGATCCCGATCGTCATGGCGACCGACGGCTCCGGCCACGCCCGCGCGTGGAACGAATCGGGCCGCTGGCGGCTGCCCGAGCAGGCCGCCGAGGTCCTGGGCGAAAATCACCCGTACCTGGCCGAGGCCGCGCGCGACCTCGTCTCGCTGTGCAACCACCCCAACGCCGGCGATTTCGTGATCTCGGGCTGGCGCGTCCATCGCCGCCCGATGAGCTTCCCGATCGAAAACGGCGCCCACGCCGGCCCCGGCAGCCGCGAGACCGACGCGTTCGCGATCGTGCCCGGCGACGCGCCGATTCCCGACCGCAAGAAAGCGTACCTGCGGCCGGCGGACCTGCGCCAGATGGTCCTCAACCGGCTTGGCCGGGCCCAAATGAAGCCCCGGCCGCCCGCCACGCGCACGCGCCCGGCGGGCACGCTGCGCGTGATGACCTACAACATCCACAGCTGCATCGGCATGGACGGCAAGATCGCCCCCGAGCGCGCGGCCCGCATCATCGGCCAGTTCCAGCCCGACGTCGTCGCCCTGCAGGAAGTCGACGTCGGCCGCCAGCGCACCGGTTTCATCGACCAGGCCGAAATGATCGCGCACCTGCTCGAAATGAATTTCGCCTTCCACCCCGCCCTCACGATCGAGGAGGAGCAATACGGCATCGCCGTCCTGAGCCGCTACCCGATGCGGCTCATCAAGGCCGGGCCGCTCCCCGGCCTGCGCGGCCGGCCCCTGCTCGAGCCGCGCGGCGCCCTGTGGATCGGCTTCGAGCACGACGGCCGCCCCATGCAGCTCATCAACACGCACCTCGGCCTGCGCCACCGCGAGCGCCTCGCGCAGATCGAGGCGCTCCTCGGCCGCGAATGGCTCGGCTCGGTCGACAGCACCGAGGGCCCGCTGATCCTGTGCGGCGACTTGAACGCGGTGCCGAGCTCGATCGTCTGCCGCCGGATCGGCCGCCGGCTCCTCGACGCCCAGCACGTCATGGAAAATCACCGCCCGCGCGCCACGTGGTTCGGCCGCATCCCGATCGGCCGCATCGACCACATCTTCATCGAGCCGCGGCTGTCGGTCTGCAAGATCAAGGTGGTCAACACGCGCACCGCGCGCCTCAACTCCGACCACCTCCCCCTCATCGTCGACGTCCGCCCGGCCTCAATGTGATTGCGGATTGCGGATTTCGGATTGCGGATTAAAGCAGCAATCCTCTTGATTTCTTTTCGTGCGTTTTCGTGCTTATTTTCGTGAATTTCGTGTTTGGCTTTGTTTTCAATCCGCAATCCGCAATCCGAAATCCGAAATCGCCTCACTCGCTCTTCTGCGGGATGACCAGCGACGCCACGATCGAGCCCACGATCACCAGCGTGATGAATCCGAGCGAATACAGGATCGGGATGTCGTGGAACCACGTCATCTTCGCGCCGACGAACATCAGCACAATGCCGAGGCCGTAGCGCAGATAGCGGAACTTGTGGACCACGCCGGCCAGCAGGAAGTACATCGCCCGCAGACCCAGGATCGCGAAGATGTTCGACGTGAACACGATCAGCGGCTCGGACGTGATCGCGAAGATCGCCGGCACCGAATCGATCGCGAAGATGATGTCCGAGACCTCGATGAACGCCAGCGCGACGAACAGCGGCGTCGCATAGAGCTTCCCGCTTTGGCGGAGGAAGAAGTTGTGGCCTTCCATGTGGTGCGTCACGCGGAAGAACTTCTTGAGGATCTTCATGATCGGGTTGTGCTCGGGCTCGATCGGCTTCTCCTCGACGACCAGCAGCTTGAAGCCGGTGTAGATCAGGAAGATCCCGAACACGATGACGACCCAGTTGTAGCGGATCAGCACCGAGCCCATCGCGATGAAGATCGAGCGGAACACCAGCGCGCCCATGATGCCGAAAAACAGGACGCGGTGCTGATACATCGGCTTGATGTGGAAATAATGGAACAGCACCACGAAGACGAAGATGTTGTCGACCGACAGCGACTTCTCGATGATCAGGCCGGTCAGGTATTTCAGGAAAACCTCGTGGGCCTGCGCGCGGACGTTGAACCCCGCCGTTCCGAGCAGCCGGCCTTCCTGCGGGAATTTCCACAGGCAGTAGTAATACAGGCCGACGCCGAACAGCACCCCCAGCGACACCCACGCCACGCTCCACCCGAGCGCTTCCCGGAACCCGACCGGGTGGTCCTTGCGGTGGAACACGCCCAGGTCGAGCGCGAGCATGAACAGGACGAACACGATGAATACGAGGTAAAACCACCAGTATTCGCTAAAGGGAAACAAATTGAAATGGTTCATTTCTCATCCCGCTTTTTTTCGTCGGCAGGCGGCTGGACCGGCACGAACGGCTGCGCCTGAACATCAAAATAGTATAACCGGATCGTGGGGTTTTCCGCATAGAACGAACGGAACCGCGGCCGCCACTGCCGGACGAGCCGCCCCTGCCCGAGCACGTAATGCACGAACCGCGTCATCTCGGGGACGGCGTCCGGGTGCTCCAAGTACCGCCCCAGCCCCTGGCTCGAATACAGCACGTACGAAGGCTGCGTCGGGAACGCCGCGAAATTCAGCCGTTCCTTTTTGCGGTAGCGCAGCGGCTTGTATTTGGCCGTGTCGACGAGCGGGCCGTAGCCGTCGGTGACGATCAGCGAACCGGCCGGCACCTGCGCATTAATGAAATTGTATGCCTGGATGATCGTGCTGTTCGGGATCTGGCTCAGATACATGCACGTGTCGTGGATCGGCCACGCGGCCGCGGCAAGCGTCAGCGCCGCCGTCACGCCGGCCGCCGCCTTGCGCGGCATCGCCCATTTGCGCGCGATCGCCTGGAGGATCGCCTCGACGCCGCACGCCGACAGCGCGACCATGCACAGGATCACCGGCTGCAAGTACCTTTGATAATGCGGGTAGGGCCGCGCCCGCGCCGTCTCGAGCAAAAATACAAACAAAACAATCCAAAACCCGATCAGGATCGCGTCGTCGCGGCGGCGGCGATACAGCCATGCCCAGCCCAGAATCCCGAGCCCCAGCAGCGCCGGCGTGAGCCCCGGCCACAGCCCGCTGCGCCAGTAATCGGTCAGCGCCTCGTCCATCGGGCTGACGGCCATCCCGTCGGCGTGCGTGCTGTAGGCCTTCTGGATCCCGCGCTCGTAGGCGTTGTTCAGGTCGCCAACGCGCACGATGTAATCGGGCGACGCCATGAAGAACCCGGCCAGCATGCTCCCGACGATCGCCGCCGTCCACCAGGGCTTGCTTTTTCCGTAATGCATCTCCGGGTGGCGCCGCCGTGCCAGCCAGTGCGCCAGCGCGAACGGCACGGCCATGATCAGCCCCAGGAACTTCGTGCTCATGCACAGGCCGATCATGATCCCGCAGCGCACGTAATCGCGCACCGCGCGCCGCCGCATCAGGTCGAGCATCACGATGATCGCACCCGTGCAGAACAGCCCCAGCGGCATGTCTTCCTTCATGTGGCGCGAGCCGAGCACGTGGATCGGCGCCACGGTCAGGAACGCCGCCGCGATCAGCCCGATCCGCCGCGACCCGAGCCGCTTGCCGAGCAGGTAAATCAACCAAACACCGATCGCCCCGCAGACGGCCATGTAAACGCGGCCGACCCACAGGTAGTAAACCATGATGTCGCGGAACGGCTCGGTGCCGGGCGCCTTGGCGTGCCCCCACTCGAACACCACGCGCGCCGGCTGGTAGATCAGCCACGTCGTGTTGTAGAGGAACGACGGCATGCTGAGGTCGTCGAACCGGTCGCGGCCGTTGATCCCGAGCGTGAAGTTCCGCTTGTCTTCCTCGTTGGGGTAAATGTAGACCGGCGGCAGCTCGAGCGTGTTGTAGACCACGCGCAGCGCGAAGGCGGTCACGACCAGCGCCAAAAGCAGCCACCTGTGGCAGCGGCATGAATGTTGTTTCTGCGTCTCGCTCATCGCGCGTCCAGGTCCCCGTTCAACATAGTCGCAGGGATTATGGCAACCCGCCCCGCAGTTTGCAAGCAATGGTAGGTCGGCTCTCCGAGCCGACGCCGATCCAAATCGCATATCCTTGTCCGTGCCCAGTCCGTGCCCGTCCGTGTTCGTCCGCGCGCTTGTCGCCCTTGATTACTCCTCCCGATTTCGATAGTGTTGTTGTTTCGGGTCGCACAGTTGTGGTGCGGGATGCGCCACAAACTCCAAACCCCGCCCGGAAAGGCGACGTGGCCGATGATCCTCATTTTCGATTTTGGCTCACAATACACGCAGCTGATCGCGCGGAAAATCCGCCAGCTCAACGTCAAAAGCGAGATCGTGCCGTTCGACTGGCCGCTCGACAAGGTTCGCGCGGCCAAGCCCGAGGGGATCATCCTGTCCGGCGGCCCGGCCTCGACCTACGCCCCGGGCGCGCCCAAGCTGCGCTCGGCGCTGCTCGAGCTTGGCGTCCCGGTCCTCGGCATCTGCTACGGCATGCAGGCCCTGACGCGCAAGCTCGGCGGCGAGGTCAAGCGCGGCACGGTCCGCGAATACGGCCGCGCCTCGATCGCCATCCAGACCCAGGACCCGCTCCTTAAGGGCGTCACCTCCCCGGCCCAGGTGTGGATGAGCCACGGCGACCGCGTCGAGTCGATCCCCAAGGGTTTCGTGCGCCTGGCCTCGTCGGTCGACTGCGAGTTCGCCGCCGTCCGCTCCTCCAGGCTCAAGATCTGGGGCGTCCAGTTCCACCCCGAAGTCCACCACACCCCGCAGGGCGAGCACATCCTGGCCAACTTCGTCTTCGAGATCTGCGGCGCGCGCCCGAACTGGAAGATGGGCCGCTTCGTCGAGGACACGATCCAGAAGCTGCGCGAGGAGGCCGGCGGCAACGAGGTCGTCTGCGCGGTCTCCGGCGGCGTCGACTCCACGGTTCTGGCCGTCCTCCTGCACCGCGCCATCGGCAAATTCGCCCGCCCGGTCTACGTCGACACCGGCCTGATGCGCTCGGGCGAGAGCGAGGCGGTCGTCAGCCGCTTCCGCGACCAGCTCGGCATCAAGGTCAAGCACGTCCGCGCCTCGGGCCAGTTCCTCGGCGCGCTGCGCGGCGTCTCCGACCCCGAGCGCAAGCGCCGGATCATCGGCCGCGAGTTCGTCAAAGTGTTCTTCAAGGAATTCCACGCCCGGGAGCTGCTCGCGCAGGGGACGCTCTACCCGGACGTCATCGAGTCGGTCTCGACGCGCGGCCCGTCCGCGACCATCAAAACCCATCACAACCGCGTCCGCGAAATCCAGAAGCTGATCGAGCAGGGCCGCGTCATCGAGCCGCTGCGCGAGCTGTTCAAGGACGAAGTCCGCGCCGTCGGCCGCGAGCTCGCCATCCCCGCCGAGATGCTGTGGCGCCACCCGTTCCCCGGCCCCGGCCTCGCCATCCGCATCCTGGGCGCCGTGACCCCGCGCCGCCTCAACATGCTGCGCGCCGCCGACAAGATCTACCTCGAGGAGCTCCGCCGCTCCGGCCACTACCAGCAGATCTGGCAGGCGTTCGGCGTGCTGCTGCCGGTCAAGTCGGTCGGCGTCATGGGCGACGAGCGCACCTATGACCACGTCGTCGCACTGCGCGCGGTCACCAGCGTCGACGGCATGACCGCCGACTGGTACGAGATGCCCAAGGAAGTCCTCGGCCGCATCAGCAACCGCATCATCAACGAGATCGACGGCATCAACCGCGTCGTCTACGACGTCTCGAGCAAGCCGCCCGCGACGATCGAGTGGGAATAATTTAAACCTGCAAGCTTGAGTAAGCCAATCGCATTAACCCCTCGTTTTCAACGCTTGTCATTCCCCAAATTTTTCGGCCCCAGCGGGGCCGACGCGAGTAGCCCCCGGCGAAGCGAAGCGCCGCCGGGGGTCAGGATGTCATCTAACACGCGCCCCGGCGGGGCGCCCGCGACATCAGGCTTGCGGGCGCCCGCTCCGGGGCGCCGTGGCTGATCCACCTCTCACCCCCGGCGGCGCTTCGCTTCGCCGGGGGCTACTTGCGAACACACCTCCGGTGTGTCCAGATCGGATTGGGCCTCTGTTCGATCAACAATTTGGGGAATGACAAGCGTTTTCAACGAGGGGTTTTTGACAGCCAACATCGTTCATAACTGTTTTAACAGTTTACTCGATTAGCCCCCCGCCAAAATCAGTCCATTTGGTCCATTTGGTCCATCAGGTCCATCGGTCCATTGCGCACACCCGCATACTATGTCACGCCCGCTTCAGCGGGCTGAATGGGTTGCCACCGGCTTCCAGCCGGTGGTCCGCTGCTTTTTATTTGTTTGCCAGCCGGCTTCAGCCGGCTTCTCGCTCCCGGCTTCAGCCATCGATTCTCACACCGCCTGCCGCCACTCCCGGCTATCGGTCTCGCGCGCGATCTCAACCATCCGCCGGTGCACCGCCTCGATCGCCTCGTCGGGGGTCGACGTCCCGGCCGTCAGGCCCACCGTCTCGAATTGCGCGAGCCATCCTGCATCAACCTCGTCCGCCGACGTGACGAGCGCGCACGGTTTCCCCGCGCCGCGCGCCATCTCGGCGAGCTGTATCGTGTTGTTCGATTTGCGGCCGCCCACGACGACGAGCGCCTCCACCCTCGCCAGCAGCGACCGCACCGCCGCTTGCCGGTCCATGGTCGCCCGGCAAATCGTCGGAGCATAATGAATTTGGCTTCCGGCATTCAGCAACCGGATCCGCTCGATGATTTCGCCTGCCACGGCCGGCGCCGTCGTCGTCTGGCACAACACCCCGATGAAAGGCTCGCCGTATTGGCGCGCCTCGGCCGCCGACTCGATCACCTCATGCCGTTTCAAGT
Source organism: Candidatus Sumerlaeia bacterium (assembly GCA_039683515.1). GTDB lineage: Bacteria > Sumerlaeota > Sumerlaeia > MVZB01 > MVZB01 > JAJFUE01. The sequence continues at coordinate 70,303 of JBDKRG010000052.1, forward strand.
CACCCACGATCCCCTCGACCTCGACATGCCCGCGCCGGCCGATCACCAACACAAAACACCCCATCGCGGCCAGTTCCCGCGCGGCCTCGTGCGCCCGCCGCACGAGCGGGCACGTCGTGTCGATCAGCTCGTACCCCGCCGCGCTCATCCGCAGCCTTTCGATTTTCGAGATCCCGTGCGCCGTGATCATGATCTTCGGGGTCACCGGCATTTTGCTTTTGCGCTCGGCCTCGCCGAGCACGCGGAACCCGCGCCCGGCCAGTTCGCGCGTCACGGCCTCGTTGTGCACGAGCTCGCCGTAGATGGTGACCTCGGCCGGCTCCACGATCCCCCGCGCGACCTCGAGCGCATCCCGCACCCCAAAACACATCCCCATCGCCGCAGCCCGAATGACTTTCATTTCCCCAACTCTCGTTGCTGATTTCAATTACCACTACAAAAGGATGAATCCATTTTTCGTCCCGTGCCTTTAACAAATGATCATTTCATTTTGCGTCTCACCTGAAAGTGAAATTCACCGCGGCGACCTCCCCTTCCTTAAGCACGACCGTCTTCTCCTGCTGCATCTCAGGAATTGTTTTTCCATCAGCCGTTCTCTTGATCATCCCGATGACGGTGTATGAGCCCGCTGGAAGGTTCGAGATTGCATAGGCGCCCTCGTACCTTTCCATTTTATAGGCGTTGGCGCGGGTCCGCTCGCCTTCAGGCAACGAAGGATCAAGTCCATTATCCAGAACGAGAAGATAGGAATAGAATTCGCCGAATTGATAATTCAACTTGTCGGCCAAAGCAGGTGGGCCGTTAAACACGCCGCGTATCCCGGCCGTGCCTTGAAGATGGAAATCCAGACGGCTTTCCTGTCCGTTTCCGATGTGGATTTTCTTTCGGTGCATCAGCCATGTGGTGGCGTGGGCGCCTTCATTGTGGAAACTGACGCCGACGGTATACTCGCCTTCTTTAAGATATTTGCATTCGTAGCGCCCATCCTTCGAGCGCAGATAGCCCCACTCTTCCATTTCTTGTCCTGTATGATGCACACCTACCTGGCCGTCCTTGGGTTTTCCGTTCATAGTTATCTCACCATGAAGAGAAGACTCCTTATCGAGCTGGAATGTCTTCTCAATCTTTTCTCCATTCCCGACTTGCACCAACGCTTTCTCGCGCGCATATCCGGAAGACTCGATCATCAGGGTCACAGTGCTCGGGCAGATGCCTTCGATGGTGAATACTCCTTTCTTCGATTCATCCAGCGCAACACGGCCAGGATCCTGCCGGCTGTCTCCGGTTGCGTCGATATCAATAACCTTCACGGTGAACTGTGAAACAGGAGCGCCCGATCCGGTGTCCAGGACAAGTCCGGATATCTTGCCCGGCCGTTCGAGTCGAAAAGCCGCTTGGCTCGTCTTTTCGCTCTGTATTTCCACCTTGGTTTCCTGGGGCAAATAGCCCGGAGCGCTGACATCCAACGACCAGGTCGCCGGGAAAAGATCGGACACCCAAAAAACGCCGGGGTTCGATTTGTCGATGCTTGCCTGGCGCTGAACGGGCAAATAGTGATCCGAAAATTTATACGAGGCCTGAATTGTAAAATCCCGAACCGGAGATCCCGAAGCGTCATCCACTACCTGCCCCGATAGCTTTCCCGCCTTTTCGAAACTCAGTCTCATATCAACAACCGTGATCACGTTGCCGAGGCTGGCTGGAAGGAACACACCCTCTTTTTCCCGCCACCGTTCTTTCCTGGAAGGTTCCGCCAAAGACGAATATTTATTTATTAGCTTCCCATGCCGCCGGGCCGGAGCGATGAGATCCTCGGTCACAAGCGGCACGCTCAACACTTCCGGCTTGCCTCCGACCTCAGCGTGAATTTCGATTCGGTCGAGAGTGTCGGATGAAATTCCACCAAGGTAGGCCATCACATTGCGGATACCCGCCGGCTTGAATCCCTGCAGCATGTAAGAACCATCCTCAGCCGATACCGCTTGATCGTTGGGAGCAACGTATTCCTCCGGAGGTTGGCCCAGCTCGGGATTGTAGGGGTGAATCTGTTTGCCGGTCACCTTTGCACCTGCAATCGGCTGGCCGTTGCCGTTCAAAATCCGCCCGCGCACCGTAACCGTATCCGCCCGAAACTCGAAATCCGGCGTCCCCCACTGGATCGGATTATTTGGGTAAGAAATGCGACCGTATTGATCGATCTGCAGATCCTTCTTCTGGATCAGCATCCGTTTTGGTCCTTGGCCCAAAGGCGGCGCAAGGGTCATGCGGGCTTCCAGTTCATAGTTCCCTTGTGGCAGGCCCGAAAAATAAAAGCGACCCTCCGAGTCGGTGAGGGTCTGGGTGGTCAGCGCTCCTAGGCGCAGCGTCACGACCACCCCCGCCACCGGAATACGATTAATCCGCCCAACAACATTATCCGCGGTCGAAGCTTTTTCTATTAATTCCTCGGCTTCTCGCCTTGAGCGCTTCAGTGCCTCGGGATACTGCTCAAGAGCACGATCGAGCGGCGCCCAGGCCTGTTCAGAGTAATTTGGCGTGGTATTGAGCACGGTGCCGATGATTTCAAACCGGCCGGCTCGATCCGGAACGCGGTTGTCTGCAAAGGCTGAAGCAGCCGATAGAAAAACCAGAATTAATCCTGCATATCTTCCCGCGCTCATGGTCGATCTCCTTTTTGGCTTATACTCTGCACCGCAAAGTTTTTTCGTAAAAAAACGGCTCACGCCGGGGCCCAGCCGTCGGGCAGCTCACCTTTTTTTGCCTTCGCCGCCTTGATCGCCGCCGCGTCGCTGATCACCCGCTCCAACTCGGCCAGATACGCCATGAACCGCTTGCGCCCCTCCGGCGAAAGCCTCACGAGCGTCTGCGGCCGCCGCTTCTGCCACCCCTTCCAGACTTCGATCAGCCCGGCCTCCTCGAGCGCCTGCAGGTGCCGGCTCAGGTTGCCGTCGGTCAGCGAGCAAAGCTCCTTGAGCTCGCCGAAGCGCAGCCCGTCGGGCCGCGTCGCAAGCGACGTCATGATCCCGAGCCGCGCCTTTTCGTGCATGACCCGGTCGAGCCCCTCGTAGGCATACCGTCCGCTCTCTTCACTCATGGCTCAACCCTCCCCCCGTTGCGCTCCAGATTCCAATACAGCACCAGGCCCGAAAGGAGCTGGCCGGGCCCGAATGCCAGGCCCATCGCCCACGGGTTCAGGGCCAGTCCCTTCCCCGCCAGCGCCAGCAGGATCCCTCCGGCGATCAGGTAATAAAGCGCGACCCAGCCGATGATCCTCGGCAGGTACGGCCGCGCGGCAAACGTGCCGAGTCCAAAAACCAGCGCCCACAGCCCCGGCAGCAGCGGGATCAACTCGTCCCGCCCGAACAGGGCCGCGGTCACGATCGCGCCGACGGCGATGCTGGGCGCGAACTGTCCGGCGAGCACGCGCGTGCGCCGCCTCGCCAGCGGGCTCGGCTGGCCGAGGTAACTCTTGAGCATCCCCGCCCCGCCGACCGCCATCGCGACGGCCGCCACGCCGACCCAGTAATACACAAACGCCCGCGTCGCGGCCGGCTCGCCGATGATCCGTGCCTGGGCGGCGGCCGCCGCCAGCGCGAGCGCCCCGCCGCACGCCACGGGGCCCGACCGCCAGTCGCGGCACATCTCGGCGCGCGCCAGGTGCTCGTGGATCGTCTCGATCTGGTCGAGGGCTTTGTTGATTTCCACGGGCGACTCCGAAAAATGGCCGGCGGGGGCTCCGCCCCCGCATTTTACCTGCACGTTATATCGATCACTTTGCATTGTCAAGCTATATCGCAACGCAAAGCCTGACGCCAATGCCGTTGACTTTTTCCGCCGCCCTGTCCACTCTTGTTGCTGCAACTTCACCCAAAGGCCTCTGCCATGTACCGAAGATCCGAAGGCTTCTCGTCCTTTCCCCTCTATAAAATGGAAATCTACTTCGACTCGTATCCCGAGATCGACGTCGACGAATTCATTTCCTTCATCAATTCGACCGACCCGGAGCTGAGTGGTTTTCAGTTTTCCAAGGTAAGGCTCAACAGCGCTCCGAACGCACATTGCCACGAAATGTTCACGGGAACGATGAACGGCAAGACATGCTTCTTCTTCTCGGTACACGACATGCCGAGCCCGGATGGGGAACCCCTCGCCCATGCGCGGCTCTCGCGCGAGCAGAAGAACCGCTTCGCCGAGCACCGCGCGTTCGGCATGGCCTGCTGCGTCGGCCTCGAGGACGACAGCTTCCGCCCCTTCGAAAACATACTGATGGTCTACAAGATCGCCATGGGCCTCTGCCGATGCGGCGCCATCGGCGCCGGCAACCCGATCACCAACCATTTCTATGACCGCGACCGGCTGCTCGGGTTCCTCGAGGATCGATATGAATCGATCGAGGGGGAGCCGCTCACGCTATGGCAGTCGATCCGCCGCAATCACGAGCCCGCCGAACTGCTCATGTATTTCACGCATTTCGAAGCCGGAGGCGCCGACTGGCTCGGCACGCGGGGCTTTTCGTATTGCGGATTTCCGGACCTCTTCTACCGGCTTGCCGACGAACGCGATAAATCCAGGGTCTGCGAAATCTTCTTCATGCTGTTTCATCATTTCATGGCCCACGGCCCGGCCGTCAAACCCGGTGACTCGATGCACTACAAATGGCCGATCCGCTTCCACGAGCTCCCGATCGAGATCGATCCCCCCTACCAGGTCCCGGACATGCTGATGATCACGCTGGATCGTTAGCCGAAACAAACGGTTGACTTTGGCCCGTGGAGCGCCGATTGTGGCTTGTCTATCATCACCCGATCATTTTTGCCCGGAGGCGGCGACCATGGCCGAAGGCTCGACCGACAACAAGCTCCCCTACCAGATGGACGTCTATTTCGACTCCTTCCCCACCCTCGACGCCGATCGCATGGCCGCCTTCATCAACTCGATCGACCCGGGCGAAGATCCGTGCGAGATCACGCGCCCCTCCGAGGAGACGATCCAGGAATGGCAGTCGGGCGAGAAGATCAAGCTCGACGGCTTCGTCGCCTCGCTCGGCGACTTCAACATGCTGATCCTCGTCCACAGCGTGCCGAGCCCGGCCGCCGAGGCCATCCAGGACTCAAACCTGCCCCCCGACCAGAAGGCCCGCCTCGGCGCGCACAAGGCGTTCGCGCTCCTCAACAACACCGGCGGCGACAAATACCGCGGCTACGAAAGCCTCATCTTCCTTTACAAGGTCGCCATGGCGATGTGCGAGCAGGGCGCCCTCGGCGTCGGCAACATCCACACCGACCACTTCTTCCACCGCGAAATCCTGATGCAGATGCTCGAAATCAAGAACAACCCCGGCCCCGACGGCAAAAACCACACGCTGTGGGATGTCATGCGTCATTTCGCCGAGCCCCGCCAGCTCCTCATGAACATCACGCGGTTCAAGGACGCCGCCGGCGGCGACTGGGCGGCCACGCGCGGTTTCTCGTTCTGCGGCTTCCCCGATTTCATCTGCCCGATGGACGGCAAGATGAAACCCGACGAGATCTGCGACGTCTTCAACATGCTCTTCAGTTACCTCATGGAAAACGGCCCCGTCATCGCCGCCGGCCACACGATCGGCCCCGACGAACGCCATGCCTACCGTTTCAGCGAGCCGCCCGCCGGCGTCGAGCTCCCCTACCCGGCCGTCACCGTCCTTGCCATCGACAAGGAACAAAAGAAAAAACGGTTCATCTTCTTTTAAAACTCTTGCGCGATTGATCCGCGTGGTACTAACTGATTGTCGGTTCACTGCGGAGGTGACTGGGGCCCGGTGGCCCTCGCGGTCTTCAAAACCGTTGTGCCGTGCGTGCACGGTGGGTGGGTTCGACTCCCATTCGCCTCCGCCAAGTTTACAATGATGCGGTAGCCCGAGCGTGAGCGAGGGACTCGGATCAAGTCCCTCGCTCACGCTCGGGCTACCGCATAAACGGTGATGCAATCGTGAGCGATCAAGCCCAATCCGATCCCCGCCGCAGGCTTGCTTCGGTTTCGGCCCTGCTCGACCTGCCGCGCGTCCAGGAGCTCGTCGCCGCCTATTCGCGGCCGCAGGTCCTCGACGCCCTGCGCGAGACGCTCGACGCCGCCCGCGCCGGCCTCGCCGCCGACGCCGAGCCCCCCGACGCCGACATGCTGGCCGAGATGGCCGCCGGCCGCCTCGAGCGCCTCGAGCTGCAACGCCTCCGCCCCGTCGTCAACGCCACCGGCATCGTCCTGCACACCGGCCTCGGGCGCGCGCCCCTTCCTGTCCGCGCCGCCCGCGCCCTCGCCGACATGCACCGCTGCTGCAACCTTCAGATCGATCTCGAGACGGGCCTGCGCGGCGCGCGCAACGCCGAGTCCGAGCGCCTCCTGTGCCGCCTGACCGGCGCCGAGGCCGCGATGCTCGTCAACAACAACGCCGCGGCCACGATGCTGATCCTCGCCGCCCTCTGCCCGGGGCGCGAGGTCGTCGTCTCGCGCGGCCAACTCATCGAGATCGGCGGCTCGTACCGCCTCCCCGACTGCATCACGTCGGCGGGCGCCAAAATGGTCGAGGTCGGCACGACCAACAAGACCCACCTGCGCGACTACGAGAACGCGCTCGGCGACTCGACCGGCGCCCTCCTGCACGTCAACCCGAGCAACTACCGGATCGTCGGCTTCACCGAGTCGCCCACGATCGAGGAACTCGTCAGCCTCAAGAAGAAGCGCGACGTCCTGGTGATCGACGACCTCGGCTGCGGCGCGCTGATCGACCTGCGCAAGCTCGGCCTGCCGCACGAGCCGACCGCCCCCGACTCGATCCGCGCCGGCGCCGACATCTGCTGCTTCAGCGGCGACAAGCTGATCGGCGGCCCGCAGGCCGGCATCATCGTCGGCGGCAAAAAGCTCATCAAGAAAATCAAGAAGCACCCGCTCACCCGCATGCTCCGCGTCGGCAAGATGACCGACCTCGCCCTGCAGGAGACGCTCAAGCTCTTCCTCGAGCCGATGGAAGTCCTCGTCGCCGAGAACCCGACGCTGCGCATGATCTCGATGAGCGCCGACGAAGTCAAAAAGCGCGCCCGGCGGCTGGCCGCACGGCTCGAGAAAAATCCGAAACTCAAGGCGCGCGTCTTCGAGGGCGCGAGCGAAGTCGGCGGCGGATCGCTCCCGGGCACGCCGCTGCCGACCTGGCTCATCGGCCTGCGCCGGGAGGGGATGTCGGCCGACCAGCTCAGCCGCGCGCTGCGCCTGGCCGAGCCCCCCATCATCGCCCGCATCGAAAACGAAGAGGTGCTGCTCGACCTGCGCACCGTGCTGGAAGAGGAAGAGACCCTGATAACACAAATAAACCTCTAATAAGTTGCTAGTTTCTAGTTGCTAGTTTCTAGTAGAGAGGAAAAGTGATGGCCGCTTTCAGGAAATTCGAGGATATTGATGCTTGGCAGAAGGCGAGAGAACTGGCGAACTTGATTTACTCGATAACGGATAACGAAATCTTCGGCAACGACTTCGCAATGAAAAATCAGATCCGCCGTTCAGCGCTGATCGCAATGACCTCGATCGCCGACGGTTTTTGCCGGGACAGCAATCAGGAATTCGGAAATTGTCTTGGTCAGGCCAAGGGCGCCACCGCCGAAACCAGATCACTGCTATACGTCTCTCTCGATCGACACTACATCAGTGAAGAAAACTTTCTAAAAGCCTCGGCTTTTGCCACCGATGTCGAAAGACTTGCCAGTGGATTGATGAAATACCTGCGTTCCGGATTGAAATCATGAACTCGAAACTAGAAACTAGAAACTCGAAACTTGATAGAGTGGATCTCTCTTCAAACAAAATAGATCTCTCCCGCCGCCAGAAGGTCATGGCCCGCAGCAAAAAGCTTGGCCATTGCATTTGCCAGCCGGCCAAGAACTGCCCGTGCGACACGCTGATCAACCACAACGTCTGCCCGTGCGCCGGCGAGCGCATGCCCGCGGGCGCCGCGACCGTCGCCCTGACCAAGACCGTCCGCCGCGCCGGCTGCGCCAGCAAGATCGGCCAGGGGGACTTGAAGCGCATCCTTTCGGCGCTGCCGGAAATCAACGACGAGAACGTCCTTGTCGGCGCGGCCGCGGGCGACGACGCCGGCATCTACAAGCTCAACGACACCCAGGCCCTCGTCCAGACCGTCGATGTCTTCGCGCCGGTGGTCGACGACCCCTACCTGTTCGGCCAGATCGCCGCGGCCAACTCCCTCAGCGACGTCTACGCGATGGGCGGCCGCCCCCTCACGGCGCTTTCGATCGTCGGCTTCCCGATCGAGGAGCTCGACGGCTCGATCATGCAGTCGATCCTGGCCGGCGGCATCGACAAGCTCAACGAGGCCGGCTGCGCCCTCGTCGGCGGCCACTCGATCAACGACGTCGAAACCAAGTGCGGCTTCGCCATCACCGGCCTCGTCGACATCAAGCGCGTCGTCGAGCGCGGCCGGGCCCGCCCCGGCGACGCCCTCGTCCTCACCAAGCCGCTCGGCACCGGCATGATCGCCTTCGGCGCGCAGATCGGCCGCATCCGCCCCGAGTGGCTCGACATCGTCGGCCGCTCGATGGCCACGCTCAACCGCGACGCCGCCGAACTGATGACGAAACACAACGCCAACGCCTGCACCGACGTCACCGGCTTCGGCCTCGCCGGCCACCTCGTCGAAATGGCCCGCACCAGCGGCGTCTCCGCCGAGATCGAGCTGGAAAAGCTCCCCGTCTTCGCCGCCGCCGAGGCCTGCCTGCGCGACGAAATCCTCTCCGGCGCCATCGAGCGCAACCAGGAATACGCCATGGCGTGGGTTCATCCTGCGCCCGACGTCCCGGCCTGGGCGCTCCCGATCCTCTACGACCCGCAAACCTCCGGCGGCCTGCTCGTGAGCCTCCCCGCCGGCCGCGCCGAAGCCTACGTCGCCGACATGCTCGCCCGCGGCCACGCCGCCACGACCGTCATCGGCCGGGTCTGCGGCAGCCCGAGCGAGATCAAGCTCACCGTCATCGGCAAGGAACTCAAGAACCTGATCGAGAGCCAGGAGAAAGTCTTCATGGAAATCAAGAACCAGCCCGCCGCCCAGGCCGACGAACCCTGCTGCGCCAACCCGCCCGCGGTCGACGACGACGACGCGGCCCCGGCCCTCGCCCAGTTCCAGGAATTCATGAAGGCCGCCAGCAAGCCCGGCCTCGTCGACCGCCGCGCGAAGAAACTGATGGCCATTGCGCTCTCCATCGCGGCCCGCTGCGAGCCGTGCCTCGTCAGCCACCTCAAGACCGGCCGCGCCATGGGCCTGACCCAGGCCGAAATCGACGAGGCGGCCGCGCTCGCCGTCAGCTTCGGCGGCTGTTCGGCGTTCATGTTCTACAAGACGATCCTCAATTCCATCAAAGAATAAGCCCCGATGCCGCGCCACGAACAGAAGCTGCTCGCCGTCCTGGGAATTCTGATCCTGATTCGCGCCTCGCTGCTGGCCTGGGTGATCGTGGCCAACCCGGGCGTCTGCATGTTCCCCGACAGCCCGAGCTACGAGGAACCCGCCCGCGCCATGCTCCAGTATGGCCGGTTCGCGCAGTTCCCGAGGGAGCCGCTCGTCCCCGAGACGCTCCGCACGCCCGGCTACCCCCTGCTCATCGCGGCCGTCTACGGCGTCGTCGGCGAAAGCCGCCAGGCCGTCCTGTTCGTCCAGGCGCTCCTCGACGCCATCCTCATTGTCATTTTGTTTTTCCTCGGCCGGCGCCTGTGGTCGGCCAACGCCGGCTTGATCGCGGCGGTCGTCTACGCGCTCAATCTCACGGCGTTCGACCAGGCCCGGTACCTCCTCTCCGACAGCCCGTTCGTGTTCCTCATGACGGTCGTCCTCCTCCTCGGCTGCAAGCTTGCCCTGCCGGCCAAGCGCCCCGTCCTCATGGCCCTCGCGTTCGGATCGATCGCCGCGTTCGCCTGCCTCGTCCGGCCGATTCTCTATTACTGGGCGGCGATTCTTGTCGCATGGCTTGTCTTTCTCGCCGCCGGGAAAACCATCCCATGGCGGGCCGTCGCCGCCGGCGTCCTCCCGTGGATCCTGATCGTCGGCGGCTGGCAGGTCCGCAACAGGCTCGCCACCGGCGACGCCACCTTCAGCCAGATCCAGAACGTGAACATTTACCTCTACCGCGCGGCCGATATCCTCTCGCGCAAAACCCGCCAGCCGTTCGCCGTCGTGCAGGAGCAACTCCGGTCCAAGCTCAACGCCGAGACCGCCGGCCTCTCGCAAACCCAAATCTACCGGGAAATGAAAAAACGCGGCCTCGCCGTCATCAAGGCCGAGCCGAAATACCTGCTCCGGTCGCAGGTCGCCGGCGCGCTCAAACTGATCGTCGGCCGCGCCTCCCTCAGCGTTTACTCGAATTCCGGCGGCAGGCTCGAATACACCCAGGGCGTCCTCAGCGACCTGTTCCGCATGTCGCCCGCCGCATACTGGCGCAAATGGCTCCGCCCGCACACGCTCCTGTGCATCATGCTCTTCCTCGAATACGCGCTCCTGCTCATCGTCTATGCCTGCCTGATCGTTTCGGCCGCCATCGTCGCGCGCCGCCGCGACATGCTGCCGATTCACCTCTTCCTGCTCGTCACGCTCGTCTATTTCGTCGCCGTCTCGGCCGGTCCCGAAGCCTACTCGCGCCTGCGCCTCCCCATCGAGCCGATCCTCGCCCTCTACGCAGCCTTCGCCCTCACCCACCTCCGCCGCAAGACCGCCCAATAGCCCATCATCCCCGTCATCCCCATTCTTCCCGTCGCCGCCATGTTTGTTTAGATATGATCTGTTTTGATGTTGACTATTTATTTATGGCCGTTATATCCTCCTCTTGTCCAAGGGAGGCCTCATACCATGAAACGCTTTCATTTTTTCCGCGCGCTTGCCGCCTTCGCCCTGCTGGCCATGTTCGCCGCGCTGCCCACCCGGGCCCGCGCGCTCGACCTGTGGCCGCTGGCCGAGTTCACCGACGAGCGCACCATGATCCTTTACCCCTTCTACGTCCACGAGGGGGATTTCATCATGGCGTTTCCGTTTTATTACCGCACGAACCAGGGCCACGACACCCACCTGCTGTGGCCGATGGTGAAGTTGCGCGACGGCCGCCTCACCCGCCTCGTTCCGGTCTGGCTCTCGAGCGACTCCGGCACGTTCACGATCATCCCGCTCATGCACCAGACCCCCGAATACACGATGTGGACCGTCCCGCCCATTTACACCCGGACCGACGGCAAGTTCATCGGCGTCTTCCCGTTCTTCGCCAGGTCCCCGAACATGATGTTCGTCGCCCCCGACTTCTACATGAAGAAAACCCAGGGCGAAACGTATTGGACCGTCTGGCCGTTCTGCTTCTATGACCGCGACCCGTCCGGCGTGAACGTGTGGGCCTTCCCGTTCTTCATGTCCTCCCGGTCCGGCTCCGACTCGAGCCTGTGGTGCTTCCCGGTCTATCGCACCGAATCGCCCGGCCAGACCGAGACGCTCGTTTTCCCGCTGTATTACAACCGCCACGAAAAAACCGCCGGCGGCGAAAGTCGCGATTTCTGGCTGTTTCCGTGGGTCTGCGGCGACTCGCCGACCGAATCCTACTCCGGCCTGCTCCCCGTGTATTACGCGAGCAAGAACACTTCATCCAGCGGCGAGACCGAGCACCGCTTCAACCTGCTGTGGCCGCTCTACCACCGCGAGCGCGTCGAGCGCGCCGGCGCCGAGATCTCCTACTACCGCCGCTTCCTGGTTTTCTCGGACGCGAAAGAACGCGACGGCACGCGCGAGTTCGGCTTCCTCGGCATCACGCACGAAACCACGCCGGGCCAGAAAACCACGCCGCCGCCCCCCGCGCCGTCGACCAGGCCGCAGGCCGCGAGCCCCACCCCCGCGCCGCCCGCAAAGCCGGATCCCCAGGCCAACAATTTTTGGAATTAGTCCGTGTCCGTCCGTGCCGGTCCGTGTCCATCCGTGCACGTCCGTGCAAACATAAACCCCGTCCGGTCGACGTGAACGTCGACGCCGAGCACCAGCTCCCGGCCCATCATCGCGCCGAGCGCCTCGTGCGGCTTGACGAACTCGCCCTGCGCCAGGCTGATCGTCATCCCGATGCCGGCTCCGTTCGCAGCCCCGCCTTCGGGCGGAACGATCCGGACCGACTGCTTGAGGTCAACGTTGCGCTCGCCGTTTTTGCGCTGAATTCGAATCGGGAATTCCCCGGCCGCGGCAAACCGCCCGAGCGCCTCCGCGCCGTTCTCGCCGTCGTTCAGCGTCAGCCGGTAGCTCGCGTGGCTGAGGCTCGCCTCGACCGAATCGGCCTTGAGCGGAACCTCCTCGCAGCTCGCAAACGCGAGCCCCGGGATCGCGCCGGCCCGCAGCCGCTCCAGCGCCTCGGCCGCCTCGACCGGCCGCGCCATCATCATGTCGAAGACTTCGTTTTCCCCGCCCATCCCGAGCGACAGCGGCGGCCCGTGCTGCAGCCTCGGCTGCGGGTTGAACCCCTGGCTCCACGCCAGCGGCAGGCAAGAGCGCTTGATGATCGCGTGCAGAATTTTCAGGAAATCGAGGTGCGAAATGAACCGCAGCCCCTCGAGCCGCGAATACCGGATGCGCAGCCGCTGGATCGGGAGCAACCCGTTCGTAGTCCCGCCTTCGGGCGGAACCGTTTCAGCCGCCGCGGCGTGAAAGGGTTCCATGTCCTTGGCCAGCGCGTGCTCCACGCCGTCGCCGCACACCTTGCACCCCGCGCACTTGCCGGTGTCGCAGTTCTCGACCGTGCGCCCTTCGTGACCGCGCCGGTTTTCAACCCATAAAAACCGCCGCCCGACGCCGCAATCGACGTGTTCGTACGGCAGCGTCTCGAACTCGCCGCGCCCGCGGTTGGCGTAAAATGCCGGATCGATCCCGCACTCCTCGAACGCGCGCATCCACACGTCGAACCGGAATTTTTCCTGCCAGCCCTCGAACCGCGCGCCCAACTCCCACGCGCGCCGCAGCGCCTTACCCATGCGGCGGTCGGCCCGTGCGAGCGTCGCCTCGATGAACGCCAGGTCGATGTCGCCGACCTTGACGTCCACGCCGCGCAGCCGCTGGCGCACGTGGTCGTAGCGCCGCCACAGCTCCTCGCGCGGCATCTGCGCCTCCCACTGGAACGGCGTGTTCGCGCGCGGCACGAACGGCGACAGCGTCACGTTGAGCCGCGCCTGCTTGCCGTGCCGCCGCCGCCCCGACCGGATCGCCTCCTGGCAGATCTGCACGATCCCGTCCAGGTCCTCGTCGGTCTCCGTCGGCAGCCCGATCATGAAGTAGAACTTGATCGTCCGCCACCCGCGCCGCCACACGTCGTCGATCAGCTCGATGAATTTCTCCTGGTCCAGCGGCTTGTTGATGACGTTGCGCAGCCGGGTCGTCCCGGCCTCGGGCGCGAACGTGAACCCGCTGCGCCGCACCTTCGCCAGCCCGTCGGCCAAGTCAACATCAAACGCATTAATCCTTAATGACGGCAGCGCGACCGAGACGCCCCGCGGCCCGAACCGCTCCGTCAGCGTGTCGATCAGCGGCGCAATCCGCGAGTAATCGGCCGCGCTGAGCGACAGCAGCGCCAGCTCGCTGTAGCCGGTCGCCTCGATCCCCCGCCGCGCGATCTCGACGATCTGCCCCACCGGCCGCTCGCTCACCGGCCGGTTGATCATCCCCGCCTGGCAGAAGCGGCAGCCGCCGACACAGCCGCGCCGGATCTCGATCGACAGCCGGTCGTGCACCGTGCGCATGAGCGGCACGATCGGCTTGGTCGAACCCAGATCGCCCGCCAGCGCGTAATGCCGCTTTGACACCACGCTCGGGGCTCCGTCCTCGGCCCGCACCGACTCGACCGTGCCGTCCTCGTTGTACTTCGGTTCGTAAAATTCCGGCACGTAAAACCCCGGCCGCGCCGCAAGCGCCATCAGCAGCCGGCGGCGGTCCCAATTCTCCTCCCGCGCGCGGCCGCAGGTTTCCATCAGCTCCAGGACGGCCTCTTCGCCGTCGCCCACGACCAGGACATCCATAAACGGCGCGATCGCCTCGGGCGAATACGCCCCCTCGCCGCCGCCCACGATCAGCGGCAGAGCTTCCGTCCGCTCGCGCGCCTCGAGCGGCAGCCCGGCGAGGTCGAGCATCGTCAGCACATTGGTCAGGTTGACTTCGTGCTGAAGCGTAAAGCCGATCCAGTCGAACTCGCGCAGCGGCGTCCGCGTCTCGAGCGACCACAGCGGCAGCCCCCGCTCGCGCATGAGCTTTTCCATGTCGGTCCACGGCGCGAACGCCCGCTCGGCCGCCCACCCCTCGCGCGCGTTGATCCGCTCGTACAGGATCCGGAAGCCGTGGTAGCTCATCCCGATTTCGTAGAGGTCGGGGAACGCGAGGCAGGCGCGCGCGCGCGCCGCCGGCTTGACGGCGGTGTTGAACTCGCCGCCGATATACCTCGCCGGCTTCAAGACCTGCATCAGCAGCGGCTCGATCTGTGTCCAGTCAACGGAAGTCATGCGCGAGCGATCCCCCTGGAGGGATCATAGCGTTTCACCGCGCACAATACACTGAAAACCCGGTCCATTCGGTCCATTCGGTCCATTTCGCCCACGGACCCAAAGAAAAATCGAAAGTAAGTGCATTTTACCCCTTGCATCCACCCCGCGCGTCTGTCTTAATGGGCCGACATCGAAGCGATGTGTTCCTGTTTTTATTCAGGACTCAGCACTCAGGACTCAGGACTTATAGAGCAATGATTGAGCAGATCGAGCGTCTCGAACAGCGGATCGAGCGGCTGGTTCAGGGCTTGGAGCAGTCCCGCCAGCACATCCGCCAACTCGAGCTTGAAAACCAGCAGCTCACCGAACAAATCCACCAGCTGGAGCAACTCGAGGGCCGGAACCAGGCCATGACCGAGCAGGTCCACGCCCTCGAGGCCGAGATCGAATCGTTGACCGGCGAAAAAACCCAGATTCGCAGCAAGCTGAACCAGATCCTCGAAAGGATCGACACGATCGAGCAGGAGGCCAGGGGCGATGGCTCCTGAGTGACATGAGCGAAGCCGAAGCCGAAACCACCCAGATCAACGTCGGCGACCAGGTCCTGCGCGTGCGCGCCACCCCAGACGAGCGCGAGCGCTTCCAGCGCGCCGCCGACAACGTCAACGCGATCATCAAGGACCTCGTCGAGGGCGGGGTCGTCGGCGGGCCGCGCCTCATGGCCATGGTCGCCTTCGAGCTCGGCGTCACCCTCGAGGAAGCCCGCGACGCGCTCTCCAAAACCCGCGAAAGCGAGGAAGAGGCGCGCCACCGCATCGACGACCTCATCAAGCGCATCGAGAATTACACCAAGGCCGGCTTCAAGCCGGCGCCATAAAACCTTTATTTCAACCGGAGGACCACCGTGGCCAAGAAAGACGCCAAGACCGACAACGGCAATAACGAGAAAATGCGCCTGCTCGACGTCGCGCTCAGCCAGATCGAGAAGAACTACGGCAAGGGCGCCATCATGCGCTTCGGCGACTGGGGCCTGGAGGACATCTCCGTCATCAGCACCGGCTCCATCTCGCTCGACCTCGCCCTGGGCGTCGGCGGCGTCCCGCGCGGCCGCATCGTCGAGATCTTCGGCCCCGAGTCCTCCGGCAAGACCACCCTGGCCCTCCACGTCGTCGCCAACGCCCAGAAAAACGGCGGCCTGGCCGCCTACATCGACGCCGAGCACGCCGTCGACCCCGTCTACACCC
The DNA here is from genome assembly GCA_039683515.1 of Candidatus Sumerlaeia bacterium. Classification (GTDB taxonomy): domain Bacteria; phylum Sumerlaeota; class Sumerlaeia; order MVZB01; family MVZB01; genus JAJFUE01. The sequence continues at coordinate 86,061 of JBDKRG010000052.1, forward strand.
GCAAGATCGGCGTCAACCTCGACGAGCTCCTCATCAGCCAGCCCGACAGCGGCGAGCAGGCCCTCGACATCTGCGAGCAGCTCATCCGCTCCAACTCCCTCGACGTCATCGTCGTCGACTCGGTCGCCGCGCTCGTCCCCAAGGCCGAGATCGAGGGCGAGATGGGCGACAGCTTCATGGGCCTTCAGGCCCGCCTCATGAGCCAGGCCATGCGCAAGCTGACCGGCGCCCTCAGCCGCTCCAAGACGACCCTCATTTTCATCAACCAGATCCGCGAGAAGATCGGCGTCATGTTCGGCAACCCCGAGACGACGACCGGCGGCAACGCCCTCAAGTTCTACGCCTCGGTCCGCATGGACATCCGCCGCATCGGCGCGCTCAAGGACGGCGACCAGAACATCGGCAACCGCGTCCGCGTGAAAGTCGTCAAGAACAAGTGCGCCCCGCCGTTCCGGATCGCCGAGTTCGACATCCTGTTCGGCGAAGGGATCAGTTACGAAGGCGACCTGCTCGACCTGGCCTCGCTGCATCATATTATCGACAAGAGCGGCGCCTGGTACAGCTTCCAGGGCGAGCGAATCGGCCAGGGCCGTGAAAACGCGAGAATGTTCCTGCGCCAGAACAAAGAAGCCGCCGCCAAAGCCGAGTCCCTCGTCCGCGAACAACTCATGGCCAAGAAGGAAGAAGAAACGGTCGAGCCCGAGTAGGCCGGCTTCGCCGACCCCGGCATGCACGGTAGGTCGGGTCTTCGACCCGACTCTGGAACAAGAAATCGCCGGCGCACCGCGCCGGCGATTTCTTGTTAGGGGGAATTGACTTCAGGTTACGTCTGACGTATTCTCCAATGTTTGAACGGAGTGATTATATTATATTCTTTAGTTACTTACCTGATTATGGCAAATGAACGTATATCAGATCTGCTGAATGATTTTATTGTGTATGACCGGCGAATTGTCGATCAACCTGATCTCATGATACGGCTCGATTATTTTAAAGATGGTGTTTTGAGTCTACCAGGCATGCTCGTCAGACCAGCTTTTTCACTCGTGCCGAATTCCGTTGTCGAGCACAGAACTGGCAAACAATTATTTTCCGAAGATGCATTTTGCGGAAATGGACCATCGATTTTGGCATGTCCGCTAATCTCCAATGAAAAAAAAGACGGCTGGATAGCATTAATCAGCAAAAAACCATTCGATCGTTCCATCATTCCTCGAATCAAAGTATTGAGTGCTATCGTTTCGTATGAGCTATTTCATCTGGGTGAACGCAAATTAACACACTCACAACTTTCGGAAGAACTCGGCCGGGTTTTAAAAAAGGCTCGAGAAGAAATCTCTCTTACCCAAGAAGAATTAGCATCTTATGCCAGCACAACCAGAATTAGTTTGTCGAGGTGGGAATCGGGTGCCCAACCTCCTTCTCGCGGTCCGTTACGTCGTTGGGCAACGGCATTAGGACTTCTGGCTGGCGGCAAATCCAACCTAATCACAGTTGCTGATGCCACACCTGAAATATTGCAACTTGCAAAAAGCGATTCAGTCAATTTATCCCTATTATCTCCCGAACAGTTTGAAAACCTAATATTTGATATATTTGTACGGATGGGTTATTCAGTTATCAAAACCGGAAAAACCAATCTTCGAGATGGAGGCATCGATCTTATTGCAGTACCGAAACTGCCATTAACAAGCTTTCTTGTTGCCGTCCAAGTAAAACACCATTGTAGTGGTAATAAAACGGGACGAGATGCCGTGGATCGTCTTCTTGCATGGCAAAATTCTACGTTTCGCACAGGTGTGTTGGTAACCAATACTCATTTTTCACGCGATGCAATCTGGGCTGCTTCCCAAGCTACTGCTAAAAACTTTATCCGTCTAAGAGATTTTGCCGATGTAAGTCGTTGGCTTCAAGGTATTTTCACGCCGAATTTAGACTGGCGCGAAATTCCTGACTCAGTAGAACTGGCTCCAGGAATAAGAGTTACGGTTCCCAAGCCTACATTTTCCGAAGCGGATAATTTATGGTTCAAGAAGCACCTTTGAGTTATTTCTAAAATTCGGGAAATTCAGGGAAATTCAGGGAAATTCGGGAAATTCAGGGACGTGCACTTTTTTGATTTAGAAATTCGAGAATTCAGGAACGGTTGACCGCATTTTTAAGCGCGGTTTCGGCATTCTTCTCTGCCCCTCTGCCCATCTCTGCCTCTCAGCGACAAAACGATTCGCCATCTCTTTCGTGTTCTTTCGTGTTCTCATTTCGTGTCTTTCGTGACCTGTATTTGTTTTCCCTTTCACTTTCCCTTTCGCTTTCACTTTCCCTTTCGCGGTTTTTGCCGTTTTGCGTTTTTGCGTGAAATTCCCTCGCCCTCATGCATCATCCCAGCCATGTTCTTTTTTCTCCGCAACCACTTCAGCCGCGCGCCCCTGTCCCCCGGTTGCGACTGACGGTTTCGTGTCGAATTTTATTTCCCGGTTGCCACGCGCGGCCCGGCGTCATAGACAGCATGTAGATTTTGTATCGAGGTGCCGTCATGAAGCCGCGGTCGATCATTGCCGTTCATTACGTTCTTGTCGCGCTCATCGCGCTCGTCCTGGGTTACGTTGCCGGTCGCGCGCACGTCAAATACGAGATGCGCCCGTCGCCGGGATCCGAGGCCGTGCAGTCCCAATCCGAGCCGGTCGCGAACGGCGGCGGCCTGAACTATCAATTGGTCGAGACCGTGCCCCCCAAAAGCGACGACCCCCAGGCGAAACTCCCCCCGCCGAGCGCCAGTGGGCCGGCAGCGTTCAAAGTCGCCTTGATCCGCAAGGGGTTTCACGAGCACGACCTTCAAAAGAACGAGCTCCAGGACGTCATCACCTTCAGCCTTTCGTTCGAGAACATCGAGGGCAAGGACGTCCGGGCGTTCGAGGGGGTCGTCACGTTCTGCGACCTGCTCGACAACCACATCCTGAGCTGCAGCGTCGCCGTCACGCGTCCCGTCGCCGCGGGCAATTCGATCGAGTGGAACGGCCAGCTGAATTACATCCAGTTCCTGGATTCCCACAAAAAGCTCAAAAACGAGAGCAAGGCGAACCTCAGGGTGATTTTCACGCCGATCAAAATCATTTTCGCCGACGGCTCGACCAGGCAGTTCGAATACAGCCGGTAGGCCGGCGTCGCCGGGCCCAACTACTTCTTGACAGTTCACGCCCTCCCGCACTTAAACATTTGCATCTATGTTTGACGATCTCCGCCGGCGCGCGTGCCGGGCGGGGGGCAATATCATGCGAAGGACTTTGATCATGAACCGATTCGTCCGTTGCACATGGCTCGCGTGCGGGCTGCTGGCCGTGACCACCGCCTGCACGACCGCGAAATTCCCCGCCGGCGCCAGGCGCGACATCGGCAGCGTGCCGATCGTCGTCAACCTCGGCGAGTTCGCCACGGCCCGCAACGCCGTCGCCGCGCGCGCCGAGGTCGACTGGATCACCCAGGACGCCCCCGACGCCACGATCTGCACCGAGGCGCTCGCCGCGCAGGAGCTGCACGACTACCTGTGCAAGCTGACCGGCACGCACCCGGGCCTGGCCGAGGCGTTCCCGATCGTCGACGACGACACGCCGGTCGCCGGCCCCGCGATTTACGTCGGCACGCCCAAGACCAACAAGCAGGTCGCCGCGCGCGCGGCCGCGCTCGGCTTCAGCGCCCCGGAGACGCGCCAGGGCTACCGCATCCTGGCCAATCCCGACGCCGATCCCCCTTGCGTGATCATCGCCGGCGGCGACCGCATCGGCACGCTCTACGGCGCGTACGAATACCTCGAGCGCCAGGGCGTCCGCTGGTTCGCGCCCGGCGACGTCAACGAACAAGTCCCGCGCGTCAAGACGTTCAAGATCCAGGCGCTCGACGTCACCGACGCGCCCAGGTTCCTCACGCGCGGGTGGTGGTGCTGGGAGGACCGCGGCACGACCGACAGCGTCGTGTGGATGGGCCGCAACCGGATCAACCTGTGGTCGGTCGAGCAGCACGACCCGGCCAACTACAAGATGCGCGGCATCCGGCTCAACTGCGGCACGCACGAGAACCAGTGGATGTTCGTCTTCCACGACGCGCCGTATCCCTACCGCGTCCCCGAGTGGCCCGAGACCAAGGGCCGCCCGGCCGACCCTTACAAGCGCGGCGATTACCCGGCCGGCGTCAAGCACAAGGGGATCCCGCGCTACCGCGACGTCCACCCCGAGTGGTACGCGTTCCGCGACGGCAAGCGCACGTTCAACATGGACCGCGACAAGGGCTACAACATCTGCGACTCGAACATGGACGCCATGAACGAGCTGATGAAGAACGCGATCGACTACCTCGCCGAGTCGAAGTGGAACATGGCCGACTCGATCAACTGGTGGGTCTGCGACGGCGCCAAGCCGTGGTGCGGCTGCGACCAGTGCGAGGCGCTCGGCTCGCACACCGACCGCAACCTGCGCTTCGTCTACCTGTTCAGCAAGGCGCTGCAAAAGGCGCGCGCCGAAGGCAAGATCAAGCACAACGTCGACGTCGAGTTCCTGTGCTACAACGACATGGTCGAGCCGCCGACGAAGGACATCCCGGCCGATTTCGACTACGAGCACTGCCTGCCGACGTTCTTCCCCAGCGAGCGCTGTTACGTGCACGCCTTCAACGACCCGCGCTGCACCGAGTTCAACCGCAAGAAGTTCTACAAGAACATGGTCGACTGGTCGAAGATCTGGCAGGGCAAGTTCATCATCGGCGAGTACTACAACATCTCGCGGTTCAAGGGCATGCCGATGGTGCTCGACCACTCGATCCGCGAGGACATCCCGTTCTACTACGGCGTCAACGCACGCTACATGCACTGGATGCACCCGGAAACGGCCAACTGGGGGATGAAGGCGCTCACGCACTACCTGTTCGCCAGGCAGACCTGGAACCCCGAGATCGACGTCGACAAGGTGCTCGACGAATATTACGACGGGCGCTACGGGGTCGCATCAAACCAGATGCGCGAATTCTACAGTAATCTGCGCGACGCGATGAGCAACCAGAACGTCGTTCGCTTCAACCTGCGCAACCGGCTGACCGACAACAAGGACGTCGCCGACCTGTTCCAGGAAAAGCACATGCAATACAAGCCGACCCACTACGACGCGAGCACGACGAGCGGCCTCGTTTACGACGACGGCCCGGACTGGCTCGAGATGATGGACCTCATGAAGAAGTGCCGCGCCCGGCTCGACGCGGTCAAGGCGATGAGGCTCCCCGACACCATCCGCGCGCGCGTCGCCGAGGACGAGGGCGTCTTCATCTACGCCGATTACTCGTACAAGCTCTACGACGCCGTGATCCGGGCGCAGCTCGCGATCAACGACAACAAGCTCGACGAGGCGCGAGCGGCCTACAAGAAAGCGTTGGTCTACGCCGATTACCTCAAGCAGGACACCGAGTCGACGCGCTACGGCTCGGCGCACTCCGGCACCCCCAACGCGTACATCGCGACCGGCCTCGACAAGGCAATCAAACGGATGGGAAAACAGTTGGGGATCTGACAACCAACCAGGCGATAAAAGGCGCGCGGCGCAAAAACCGCGCGCCTTTTGTTTTTGAATTTCGGTTCGGAGTTCAAACTTTAGTTTGCCCATATAAGAAGCAAGCTGAAGCTTGAACTCCGAACCGAAATTCCATCTCATTTATCGCTGGATCCAATCAATCTCGCGACCATTCATTAAGCACCCATCCCATTAACCCCACGATTCGTCGATTGTCATTCCCCATATTTTGGCCCCAGCGGGGCCGGCGCGAGTAGCCCCCGGCGAAGCGAAGCGCCGCCGGGGGTCAGGATGCCATCTTGAACACGCGCCCCGGAGGGGCGCCCGCGACATCCAGGCTTGCGGGCGCCCGCTTCGGGGCGCGATTCCTATTCCACCTTTCCCCCGGCGGCGCTTCGCTTCGCCGGGGGCTACTTGCGAACACACCTCCAGTGTGTCCAGATCGGATTGGGCCTCTTTTCGATAAACAATTTAGGGAATGACAAGCGATTCATCGCGGGGAGTCAGCAAGGATTTCTCTCGGAAACCGTTTCAACGGTTTCCCTCTGCGTCTCCGTTTGCCCTTGGCGCGGGGAATCGCTATGATGCGGGCTGAAGTTTGCTTTGGATAAAACCCATGTTCCATGCAATTCGAAATTTCCTGAAGCCTTGCGCCCCCGCGGCCGAGTCGGAACAGGCGACGCCGGGCGGAACGATCAAGTTGTTGTATCCATTCACCCCCAAAATTCGCTGGGGTTATGGCAAGCCGGCTCATGCGGGGATCGAAAAGATCCTCGCCGAGGGCCGCGCCGAATATGCGCGGGTTTTAAAGCAGTTTGCGGAGTCGGCCGCGGAACTCGTGAAGATCCCGCTCGAGCCGGCATCGGACGCATCCGCCGAGCCGTATTGGGACAACCAGTTTATCTCGGGGCTCGACGGGATCGCGATTTACTGCTTTTTGAAGGAGCTGAACCCCAGGCGCTACTTCGAAATCGGATCGGGGCACTCGACGCGTTTCGCGCGGCGGGCAATCGGCAATTGCAAACTTCAAACGAAAATCACATCGGTCGACCCGCACCCGCGCGTCGAGATCGACGCCATCTGCGACCGGGTGATCCGGCAAAACGCCGAGGACCTCGACCCGGCCTTTCTGGATGAGCTGGAGCCGGGCGACGTCCTGTTCATCGACGGCTCGCACTACGTGCTGATGAACTCGGACGTCGTGGCGGTCTTCCTCGACTGGCTCCCCCGGCTCAAGCCCGGCGTCCTCTACGGCTTCCACGACATCTTCCTGCCCAACGACTACCCGGAGACGCTGATGGGGCTCAATTTCTCCGAGCAATACATGCTGGCCACGGCGCTGCTCGAGGGGCACCCAAGCTTCTCGATCAAGCTGCCGGCGATCTACGCGTCGTTCGACCCCGAGCTGGCGAAATGCCTCGCCCCGGTCTGGGACCACCCCAAGAACCCGGGCATCCCGCAGTTCGGCGCGGGGTTCTGGATGGTGAGAAGATAGAATCGGCCGGATCGATCGCACCGTTCGGGAGCTTGTGCAATTGTTCACAAACCCAATATTCTCAATCAAAAGTAAGCCTTGACAGGCGGTTGCGTTATCAACTTTAGTCGTGCTTGGGATTCTTCGCGCCGGCTTGGGGCGAATCGTGCCCGGCGCGCGCAATTTTATTTAAAGGACACGTCATCATGAACCGCATCGCCCGTTGCGCGTATGTGCTGTGCGGCCTGCTGGCTCTGGCCACGGCGGCGGCAGCCTCCGGCGACCTCGGCTCCGTGCCGATCGTCGTCAACCTGGGCTCGTTCCACAACGCCCAGGAAGCGATCGACGCCCGCAAGAGCGTCAACTGGGCCGTCCAGGAAGGCGCCGACACGATCATCTGCACCGAGGCCCTCGCCGCCAAGGAGCTGCACGACTACCTGTGCAAGATGGTCGGCGTTCACCCGCTCAACTTCGAGGTCTTCCCGATCGTCGACGACGACGACGCGCCCACGACGGCGATCCTCGTCGGCAATATCAAGAGCAACAAGCAGGTCGCGGCGCGCGCGGCCGAGCTCGGGCTCACCCCCGAGTCGATGCCGACCGCCAGCCAATCCTACCGCATCGTCAGCGCCCCCAAGGCCAACCCGCCGGTCGTGATCCTGGCCGGCGGCGACCGCATCGGCACGCTCTACGCCGCCTATGAATTCCTCGAGCGGCAGGGGATCCGCTGGTACGGCCCCGGCGTCGTCAACGAAAACGTCCCGCGCATCGATCGGTTCAAGCTCGCCGAGCTCGACGTCACCGACGCCCCCAAGTTCCTCACGCGCGGCTTCTGGGCGTGGGAGGACCGCGGCACGACCGAGTGCCTCGAGTGGATGGGCCGCAACCGCATCAACCTGTGGACGGTCGAGCAAAGCGACCCCGAGGCCTACAAGATGCGCGGCATCCGCCTGAACTGCGGCAGCCATTTCAACCAGTCCTTCTTCGTCCCGATCAACGGCGAATACCCGTATTACGTCCCCGAATACCCCGCGACCAAGGGCCGCCCCGCCGATCCCTACAAGCGCGGCGACTACCCGAAGACAAAAAAACAAAAGGGGATCCCGACCTACAAGCAGATCCACCCCGAGTGGTACACGTGGCGCGACGGCAAGCGCGTCTTCTACCAGGACTACGACCAGGGCTTCAACATCTGCGAGTCCAACATGGACGCGATGAACGAGCTCATGAAAAACACGATCACCGCGCTCCAGACCCGCTGGAAGAACGCCGACTCGATCAACTGGTGGGTCTACGACGGCTGGGACCCGTGGTGCCACTGCGACCAGTGCGAGGCGCTCGGCAAGCACACCGACCGTAACCTGCGCTGGATCTACCTGTTCAGCAAGGAGCTGAAGAAGGCGCAGGCCGACGGCCGCATCCAGCGCAACATCACGATCGAGTTCTTGTGCTACAACGACATGGTCGAGCCGCCGACCAGGCCGATCCCGGCCGACTTCGACTATGAGAACTGCCTGCCGACGTTCTTCCCGATCGAGCGCTGCTACGTGCACCCGTTCAACGACGGCGCCTGCTCCGAATTCAACCGCAAGCGCTACTACAACAACCTGATCACGTGGTCCGACCTGTGGCAGGGCAAGTTCATCATCGGCGAGTACTACAACGTCTCGCGCTACAAGAACATGCCGCTCGTCCTCGACCACTCGATGCGCGTCGACATCCCGTTCTACTACTCCATCAAGGCGCGCTACATGCACTACATGCACCCCTGCACCCGGAACTGGGGGACGCGCTCGCTGACCAACTACCACTTCTCCAAGCAGCTCTGGAACCCGGAGATGGACGTCGACGCGATGCTGAACGACTACTTCGCCGGCCGCTACGGCAAGGCCGCCGGGCCGATGCGCGAGTTCTACGACACCCTGCGCGACGCCATGAGCAATCAGTCGGCGATCCGCTACAGCTTCCGCGACCGGCTCACCAGCGGCACGGCCGAGCTGTTCACCGAAAAACACATGCAGCTCAAGACGACCCACTACGACCCGAGCACGACCGACGGGCTGGTCTACGACGACGGCCCCGATTGGGAAGAGATCATGGGCGACATGGTCAAGTGCCGCGCCCAGCTCGACCGGGTCAAGAAGATGAGCCTGCCCGACAACATCCGCGCGCGCATCGCCGAGGACGAGGGGCTGTTCATCTACGCCGACACCACCTACAAGCTGTTCGACCGCGTCATCGCGTGCCAGATGGCGATCACCGACAAGCGCATGGACGACGCGCGCAAGGCTTACCGGGAGGCGGTGTATTACGGCGAGCTGCTGAGGGCCGACATCACGTCGACCAAGTTCGGCTCGGCGCACTCGACCTCGCCCAACGGCTACACAGCCAGCGGCATGGACCCGATCCTCAAGCGCATGAAGAAGCAATTGGATTTGTAAATCGGACTGAGAGCCGGATAAAACGGCGCGCGGCATCAAGCCGCGCGCCGTTTTTTTGTCCGAAGTCCGCCTTCAGGCGGAGTCATCCCGCCATGCGTTTCTTCCGCCCGAAGCCGGGCAACGAACCTTGCGCGGCCTCGCTTGCGCGGGTAGTATGCCGTGCATGAATATGTCGGCGGCCAAATCCGTTCATTCACGCATTTTGCCGGCGCTCCTCGCCACGATCTTTGCCGTCGCCGTCGTGGCGATCGCCTGGCGCGCGCCGATCCTGAACGACGACCCGTACATCACGTTCCGCTATTCGTGGAACCTCGCGCACGGCAACGGCTTCGTCTACAACCCCGGCGAGCGCGTGGCCGGGTCGACCGCGCCGCTGTTCGCGCTCGCCATCGGCATCTTGATGAAAACCGGCCTGCCGCTGCGCGCGTGCGTCGGCGTGCTCGCGGCCGTTGCGTATGGCCTGATCGGGCTGGGCTCGTGGCGGCTGTTCCGGAAAGAAGGGCTGCCGTGGGGCGGGTTCGCGCTTGCGATCCTCCTGCTGTTCGACCCGTCGCTCCTGAGCCTGTACGGAAGCGAAACGTCGATGGCGGTTGGGCTGGCGCTGGCCGCGTTCGCGCTGCATGCGGAGGGCCGGTTCAACGGGGCGTTCATCGCGGCCGCCCTGCTTGTCGGTGTGCGGCCCGACGCCGGGCTGGTCGGCGTCGTCCTTGCCCTCGTCATGCTCGAGAAGGACAAGCGCCGGCTGTGGCCGGCGCTGGGATGGGGCGCGCTGGCGTTCCTGCCGTTCTACATCGCGTTCGTGGCGTATTACCACGCGCTGGTTCCGCACACGCTGGCCGTCAAGGCCGCCCAGGGCGCGGCAAGCGACGTCGCCCCGTTCTGGAAGGGGACGATCGGGTTCGTCAAGCAACTGCTCCTGAACCAGGCGCTGCCGAGCGGCATCCTGGCGGCGATCGGCATCGTTCTCATCATCAAGCGGCGCTGGACTCCCCTCCCCCTGTTCGTGCTCTTTTACGCGCTCGCCTTCTGCCTGATCAATCCGCCTTATTATTACTATTGGTATCAATACCCGTACTGGCTGATGCGCGACGCGGCGGTGGCGTGGGGGATCGGCTGGATCGCGGCGGCGGGGTGGGCACGGGCGGCCGCGGTCGCGCACGGGCAGGCACGGTTTTACGCGCGGATTGCCGCGGCGCTCCTGCTCGGCGCGGTGATGCCGGCGACGCTGTGGCCGGCGCGCGGCGACCTGGGCCGCCACCGCGCGCGGTACGACTGCTACATGGCGACGGCGCAAAAAATCGGCGAGCTGAAGCCCGCCTCCAGGCGCATCATCCTCGAGGAGATCGGGATCATCGGCTACCAGCTGCCGGACTGGACGGTTTACGACATGGCCGGGCTGGTGCACGCGCAGCCTTACGGGCAACTCGTCGGCGACAACCCGCCGCCGCTGGCGATGGTCCGCGGCGACGCCGCGACGTATCCGTTCACGATCGCCGGCAAGAGCGTGACGTATCTCCGGATCGCGTCGTTCAAGAAGGACGGCTATGCGTGCACGCTGATGGAGCCGGCGAAAGAGTAGATCGATTCGGGGCGGATCATGCCGAGCGGCTTAAAACACAACCACACGAGAGCCTTGTGGCCGTACGCGCTGCTCGCGGCTTTTGTCTTCCTCTTCTTCTGGGATTCGTTCCTCGCCGGCAAGGCCCCGGTCATGCGCGACACCGTGATCGATTTCCTGCCGTGGCGCATGTTCGCGCGCGAGGCGTTCCGGGCCGGGGCGCTGCCGCTGTGGAATCCGTATTCGAATTGCGGGCAGCCGTTCATGGCCGAGCCGCAATCGGCCTTCTTCTACGCGCCGCACGCGCTGTTTTACGCGTTCCCGCCGGTCACGGCGCTCAAGCTGTGGCTGGCGCTGCACTACGCGATCGCGGCCGTCTCGATGTATGCCCTCGCGCGCCACTGGAGGCTCCAGGCCGCGCCCGCCCTGATGGCGGCGATCGGGTTCGCGTTCGGCACGCACCTGATCGCGGCGATGGAATTCCAGAGCCTGCTCGGGGCCCTTGTGTGGACGCCGCTGACGCTTCTGCTCACAAGCCGGCTCGTCGAGGCATGGAGCGGATCCCGCCAAACATCCCCGCGCGTCGCCGCCGGCCGGATGATCCCGGCGATGTTGATCCTGGCCGTCGTCCTGGCGACGCAATACCTTGCCGGCCACCAGCAGGCCTTCCTGAACGGCGCCCTGATCAACGTCCTGTTCCTGATGACGGCCTGCGTGGCGCGGCGGGATCTCAAGGGGCTTGCGATCTGCGGCGCGGCCTGGGGCGCGGCCGGCGCGCTGGCCCTCGGGCTGAGCATGACCCAGTTCCTGCTGACGCTGCAACTGGTCCCCGAATCGGTCCGGGCCATGGACTTCGACCCGCGGCTGGACCAGGGCTCGCTTCACCCGCGACTGCTCCTGGCGTGGCTCGTCCCGTACTTTGCCGGCGCGCCCGGCCAATGGGCGGGCGCGCGGCCGTTCTCCACGTTCGAGTTCTGGGTCGGGACCGCCTACATCGGCGCGGCGCCGCTCGTGCTGGCGACGCTTTCGCTCGCGCGGCTTCGCCGCGGCGGGCGGACGGCCGCCGTCACATGGCTGCTGTGGGCGATCGTCGCGTTCGGGATCGTGATGTCGATGGGGAAATACACGCCCGTTTACATGTGGTGCCACCGCCACCTGCCGCTCATCGACAAATTCCGGTGGCCTTCCAAGTTCCTGCAACTGGCCGCCTTCGCCCTGCCGCTGCTGGGCGCGATCGGCATGCAGGGGCTGCTGGAGGGGGGCGGGCGCGCCGAAAGACGCCTGCGCGCGGCGATCGTCGCCGGCTGGATCGCGCTCTGGGGGGCGATGGCGCTGGCTTGGCTCATGCGGCGCGATTCGCCGGAGTTCTTCGCGCGGCTGGGCGGCCTGGATTATTCCGCCAATCCGAACCTCTTCGCGTGCGCGCGCGCGGACTTCGCGCGGGCCGCCGTGTTCCTCGGCATCGCGCTGGCGGCATCCGTCTTCATGCTGGCGGAGCGCATCCCGGCGCGATGGCGCCGCGGGGCCGGTCTCGCCATCGTCCTCGTCACGTTCGTCAACCTGGGCGACGGGCGGAGAATCCAGCCGCTCATGCCCGATGCCGTCTACCGCTTCGAGCCCCCGGCGCTGAACCGGTTCAAGGATGAGGCCGACCCGGGCCGGTGCTTCCTGAACATGGCCGACAAGATGTACGAAATGTACGGCGTCGAGGATCCGCGCATCTTCGTCTTGGCGAGAAAATCCGGGATCGGCGAAAGCTGGTTGCCTTATCACGTCTACAAGGTCTGGGGAACCAGCACGCTGGTTCGCGCCGACTACAACCAGCTGCTTTCGGCGCTGATGCTGGCCAGCCCGGCCGACCCCGGCTGGCAGCGCGTGGCCAACCTCGTCAACACGCGCCACCTGGTCGTCGCCCCGTCCATGCGCAAGGCGCTGGAGGGCAAGGCGGCCATGGACATCGAGCTGTACGGGAACAATCAGGCGCTCCCGCGCGCCATGGTGGTCGATCACTGGATGACCGCCCCCCGGGGCGAGGCCATGGAACTCCTGATGCGACCCGATTTCGATATTTATCGCCAGATCGTGGTCGATCGGGCCCCGGCCGGCTGGCCCGCCAACCACCCCCTCGCCGCCGCCGGGCGGCTCGAACCGATCACGCGGTTGCGGGACGCCGGCGTGGACGCGATCCGATACGGATGGAACCGCGTCGATGTGACGGCACGCTCGGCGGGCCGCGCGCTGCTGTTCCTGGACGACGTGCACGATGCGGGATGGCGAGCGGAGGTCGACGGCCGGGAAGTCCCGATCCTGCGGGCGAACATGTGCTTCCGGGCCGTGCCGCTCGAGGCCGGCGGCCCCCACACGGTCTCGTTCCGCTACTGGCCGAGGCAGGCCACGCTCGGCCTGGCCGCGACGGCGGCGACGATGGTCATGATGATCATGCTGGCCGCGATCGCGTGGCGGATTCGATCGAAAGGAAACCAGGAATGAAACGACTCGTTTTGGCCGTGTTTGCGATTCTCGCGATCACATCGTGCGCCCGAATGCAGGGCGCCGCGCTTGGGGACGAGGGCATTGAGGACGATCCCAATCACCCGGAGAGTATCGAGGCGGCACGGGAGGTCATACGGGCGGAGAAGGATCTGGCGGCGGCCACCGAAAATCTCAAGGATCTGTATATGCTGCAAAATTGCGAAGATCCGCATCAAGATCCCGAATCATACAATCGCGACAAGCGACGCATCGAAACCATGCTCGGTTCGCTCGACAAAGCGTGGGATGAATACCTGAACGAGGAGGCGCGCCTCGAGACCGATCTGCTGGCCGGACCGGGGGCGGGTGGCCACCCCAGGCAATTGACGGGGAGGTTGATCCGCATGCGCCTCATCAGGGATCGCATCGATCACATCAAGAACATCCTGGAGATTGCGGAGAACGACTCGTCGGAGGTCGACTCGAGGATCCGGACGCAGGTTCATGAAATTGAGCGAAAGCAAACGGCGTGGCGCAAAAGAATGTTGCTGTGGCGCTGAATACGGTCAGTATCCATTTACCAACGGCGATGTGCCCGGTGGGGCAACAGCCCACGGGCGAAAAGAACCGAAGGGACCCAAGGGACCAAAAGTGTTAGGTGGCTAACCGAAACGGCGGGGGGGTGGATTGCGGATTTCGGATTGCGGATTGCGGATTGGGGAATTGTCGCGGGGATTTGGGGGCGATGGATTGCGGATTTCGGATTGCGGATTGCGGATTGGGGAATTGTCGCCTGGATCTTGGGCTGATTGGTCGGATGGGTCGGATTCTGGAATTTTGCAATCCGAAATCCGCAATCCGCATTCTTCGAATGCGGTGGAGATGGTTTCGAGCTCGGGGCGGATGCGGTCGAGCGGGACGTCGGGGAGCGAACGGATTTGGGGAATGTCGGGCCCTGGGAGATCAACGGGGGACGACGGGAGATCTGTGACGCGCGAGCGCTTTGACTCGGGCGCGGGTGATGAATTGTTGGGGCGCGGCTTGGAGAGGCGCGAGAGCTTGATCAGCGTTTTGCGGATCGCGGTCAGGCGGGCGAAGAAATCAATCGCCTCGGCGAAAGTCACGATATCGGGAGGAGAACACTCCGTGATCTCCTGAACCCATTGCCGCAGAACGCCCTCGAGCATCGCGCCGGTGGCGGAGAGGTTTTCCAGGTCGTCGATGGGCGGGATGTCGGGCATTCTGGGGCTCGTGAGGGAAGAGTTCAGAAAAATAAATACAAAATCTAATAAGTTTCTAGTTTCTAGTTTCTAGTTCCTAGTTCAGATATCTTGGCCGGGCGAGGGTGGCCTGGCGAGAGAAAGCGTAACATGGAAGATTTGGATTTGGGTATTCCCTTAC
>JBDKRG010000053.1:0-66448 GCA_039683515.1 Candidatus Sumerlaeia bacterium
TGATCCAACAGCAGATTAAAGAATGCCGCCGGCCGCTCCATCCGCACGCACACGTCACCGACAGCTACCGGGGGCGAACCGGCAATCTCCGTTTGCCGCTTGACTTAACTTCTCATGGATGTCATATGCTCTAAAATCCGAACCGATTTATCCGTCCGCAATCCGTAATCCGCAATCAAATCCCCTTTTGCATCCGCGGCGGCGCTGCTAAACTGGCCGGACGAGGTGGGGGGATGTCGCCGGCCATGAGCTCGCCAGACGCCAAAAATCAGATCAAAGAAGCCATCCGGGACGGATTCGCGTGCGTGCGCTGCGGGTTCTGCTGCAAGGGCGACGGCCTCGTCCACTGCAACCCGGCCGAGCTCGACCGGATGGCCGACCAACTCGGGTTTACGCGCCTGCAGTTCGTGCGGCGCTTCGCTGTGCGCGAGGGGAAGGACCGCTGGGTTCTCAAGGACAAGCTGATCTTTGACGACAGGCCGCTGGCGAAACCGGAAAAGTGGTGCGTCTTCCTCGAGCGCGACGAGGACGGGCTTTACGGCTGCCTGGCCAACGACGCCAAGCCCGACCAGTGCCGCACCTTCCCCGCCGACTGGCAGAACCCCGACTCGATGCAGACCTGCCCCGGTCTGCGCGCACTCGCAAAAAAATAGAGGCATTCACGAAAGTTCCCTGCGTTCCGCGGCTTTAGCCATCACTGATTGAAAGCTACTTCCGGGACGCCACACTCATCCTGACGGATTCCGTGCCCGATAAAAAAAACCGTGGGTTGCCGCTCACCCGGGCAACCCACGGTTTTGTTCACTTCTCAGTCCTCACCACTCAGTCCTCCCTCATTTCTTCGGCCCGACCACAATCTGAACGTCATCGATCTTGTCGCCGGCCTTGGCGGCGATCCCGGTTTCGATGACGTTCCGGCCCTGGTGGTTGATCGCGAGGACCTGCTTGTCCTTCGTGTAGAAGTTCACCTTGATGATTTCCTGGCCGGGCATCATGCCCATGATCGTGAACGTGCTCGTCGACGGGAAGACCATCGCGACCCGCGCTTCGTCGCCGTCGCCGGCCTCGAACGTGAACGCCTTGTTGCCGACGAGCTTTGGCCCGAACCGGTTGCCGACTCCGCTGTAGATCCCCTTTCCCGCGGCGGGCATGCCTTGCGTCTCGCCGGTGCCGTAGGTGTTCGGGCCGACGGCGGCCAGGGGCTTGCCGCTTTCGTCGACGATCGTGCCCGAGATCGTGACCCCCCTGTTCAGCGCGAAGTCCAGCCGCGCCGACGAGGAGCCGGCCTTGAGCTCGACCGGCTTGCGCGTGAGGGCGAAGTTCCACGGCGTGGCGTCGGCGTGAACGGTGAGCGCCCCCGGCCCAAGCCCTTCCATGCGGTACTGGCCCTTGTCGTCCGTGTAGGCCGTCACGCGGTCGAAGAGCATGTCCTGGTGCTGCGCGACGATGAGCGTCTTGGGGACGGGCGCGCCGGCCTCGTCGGTGACGATCCCCTCGAGCACGATCCCCCCCTTTCTTGTTAACTGAATGTCGATCCCCTCGTGGCTGGAGGTGTTGTCGAACGTGATCAGCTTGGCCTCGTCGCGAACGAACGTGCCGGGGTAGTAGCGGACCGGGTATGGGTCTTCCTTCTCCTGGGCGCTGAGGTCGGCGCAGGTCACATACACGGGCCGGCCGTCGAGGCGGTCGAGCGTGTAGGTCCCGTCGGGCATCGTCATCGATTGCCCGACGCTATGGTAACCCGGCGAGCGCCCCTCTCCCTCGAGCGACTTGCCCCACGCGATGACCTCGGACAATCCCGCCGGCCGGCCGTTTTCGTCGAGCACGCGGCCGCTGATCGAGTTGGCGCGCTTGAGCCGGAAGATCACCCCCGTGCGCTCTTCCTTGTCCTTGAGCGTGAACTGCGGGAACTGCTGGTTCTTGGCGTTCTCGGGGTTGTACTGCTCGTCCTGGTAGCCGCTCGTGTTGATGACCCGCAGGTTGTAGCGCCCCCCCGGGATGTCCTTGTAGACGAACGAGCCGTCGCCGGCCACGTTGATGAAGACGGCGTCGAACGAGTCGTTGTTTTGCAGCACCACGCGCGCGTTCCTGACGGGCTCGCTCGTCTGGGCGTCGACGACCTTGCCGGCGAGCAGGCAGTCGCCCTTGGGCCGGCGGCCGCTGGAGCCTGGGTATTCTTCCTGTGCGTCCACGCCTGGAGCCTCTTCGGGTTGCAACGGATAAAGCTCATGGCGCTCGCCGGAGCTCGTGCCGGACTTGGTGCCGATATAGATCAGGTCGTCGGCCGTGCCGTAGACGCCGTCCTTGCCGCAGCTCGACAGGATGAACCGCGTGCGCTGGGCCTCGTAGTGGATCGGATCGCCGGCCGGGCTGTAGGGGTCCTTGGGCGTGGCCTTCTTGATCTGGTCGAGCGATTCGGGCCACCGGCCATGGCTCTGACTGTAATTCAGGAGCGGGAAGGCAACCGACTGGAACGCCACGAACGTCTGGCCCTCTTTGCCCCGCGTCATGAGCATCGCGTTGAGCTCTTCAAGGGTCGGCTGCTTGGCGAAGAGCGCCTTGACTTCAACCTTGACGCTGCCGTCGGGCTGGCGCTCCGGCTTGACCTGGACCTTCATCATCCGCTCGCCGGGATGGCGCACGCCCGTGCGCGTTTCTTCGCCGTCGTGGGTCGAGTCGATTTTGGTCGGTTTGTCGCTGAGCTCGTGGCCGTCCTTGTCGAGGGCGGTGAGTTCGAAAGCGGTCCCGTCGGCCTGGGCGGTTGGTGTCACGCGCAGCGCGGCGACGTTCGCGGCGTTGGGCTTGAGCTGCATGTCGACGCTCCCCCCCTTGGGGATCGTGAGCGTCTGGACGTCGGTATACGTCGTGATCCGCTTGTGGACTTCTTCGCCGATGGCGCGCGTCTTGGGGTCGATCTGCGCGTCGGCCGGCTTCTCGGCGGCGCGTGAGCGCTCGCTGGCCAGAACAATGCATGCGATTCCGAGCGCGATCATGAGCGCCAGCGAGACGGCGCTCATCTTGCGATAGGCCCTGTAATTGTGGTCCATGATGCGAACGATCCTCCTGCCAAGTGAACTGTGGCGTTCGGCCATTCCGATGCCGGCGGCCATGGGGAGCGCGTTCTGTGTGGTTTCGATCACGCGCAGGATGCTGCGGCTGTAGTCGGCCCGGCGGCCGCCGAGCTGCGCGACGGCGAGGTCGTCGCAGACCAGCTCGCGCTCGCGGCGGATCTGCCAGTTGGCGAGCCACACGAGCGGGTGGAAAAAGTAGGCGATCTGCACAATGGTCTGGAGCCAGTTGATCAGGATGTCGCGGCGGCGCACGTGGGCGACTTCGTGGGTGAGGACCGGCTCGAGGTCCTCGAGCGCCCAGGTCTCGGCCATCTCGCGCGGCAGGATGATCGTCGGGCGGCCGATGCCGATGATCATCGGGCCGCCCGACTCGAGCGCGCCCGCCGCGCTGCGCAGCTCGACGGGGGAGGAGATTCCTGCGCGGCGAAGCAGGTCGCCGAGAAGATCCAGGAGTTCGGGGCGCGTGACCGGGGGAAGGTTCCGAACCATTCGCCCCACGCGCCGCGTCCGCCAGGCGAGCGCCATCCCAAGTAGGACGACGATCGCGATCCACGCAATCCCGAACAGGTCGTAATCGGCCCGGGGCGGCGCCTGCGCGATCTGTCGGGGGGCCGTGGCGGCCGGTTGCCGAGGGCTCGGCGGCGGCGCGGCCGGCGCGGTCATGACGGCGCCGGGCCGGGGCGTCATGGCGGCCGGAGGCGCCGGGCGCGGCCGCGTCGCGCTCGACAGCCCCACCGGCAGCGTCAGGTACATCGGCACGCAGAGCCTCAGCAGGACGACGCACCAGAGGCCGTAGCGGAACGCGGCGCTCGAGCGGCGGCTCGCCAAGGCGATCAGCCAGACAAGCGCCACCAGCACGCCGACCTGCCAGCTGATGACCCACAGCAGCAGCGTCAGCTTGTGCGTGAGCGGGGCCCACGCGGCGAAGAGCTCAGCGACGGCGCTCATGTTTCTCCTCCCGTTCCTGCTCCTCAATGAGGCGCTTGAGCGAGGCGAGCTCGTCCTTGCCCAGCTTGCGCCCCTTGGCCAGGTGCGCGAACATCGGGGCCAGCGTGTTGCCCAGGACCGTGTCCCAGAACGCATCGATCGAGCGCGTGACGACCTTGGCGCGCGGCACGGCCGGCTCGAACAGGCACAGCGGCCCGAGCTTCTCGCGGCGCAGGTAGCCCTTGGCGACGAGGCGGTCGAGCATGGTCTTGACGGTCTGGTAGTTCCAGCTCCGCTCGCTCGGGGTCTGCTCGTGGATCTGGCGGGCGGTGGCCTTGCCGCGCTCCCAGCAGATGTTCATGACGAGCCATTCGGTGCGGGAAAGTTCCGGTTTTTCCTGGGCCATCGAAGTTGCGCCTCCAAAGTGGATGTATTATCGCTATTACATTTGTGGTGGTGAGGGCAAGAAAAAAAAATCGCCGCGCCGGGCGCAGGCTCATGGAACGCGGATGACGCGGATCGGGCGGATGTGCACGGATCGTTTTTAAACCGCCAAGACGCCAAGTGCGCCAAGCCCCGAAAGCTTTCATGCTTATTCTTGGCGTCCTGGGCGTCTTGGCGGTTCAATTCCGTCTATCAACGAAACATGTTTTTCGCGCTTTTTGCACTTTTGCGATTTTGCGTGAACGCCGTCTCTGCGGTTCGATTCGGTCCGATTACTCTTCGAACAGGTGGTATTTCTGCATCTTGTTGTGGAGGGATTTGCGGCTGATGCCGAGCAGGTCGGCGGTCTCCTGGCGGTGGCCGGAGCATTTCTCGAGCGCGGCCTCGATGGCGCGGCGCTCGATCACGCCGGCGATCTGGTCGAGCCGGTCGGCGAGCGGGACGGTGAAGTCTTCCCCGGTCAGTTCCTTGATCTGGTCGCCGAGGACGTGGGTCAGCTCGCACAGGCCCGGGTCGGAGCCGATGGCGGCCGGCAGCGTATCGGCATTGGGGAGCGAAGCCAGGTCGATCTCGGAGCCGGTGGCGAGGACCATCGCGCGCTGCAGCGTGTTCTCGAGCTCGCGGATGTTGCCCGGCCACGAGTAGCGCGCCAAGCGGGCCATCGCCTCGTCGCCGAGCGGGGCGATGCGCTTGCCGAACCGCGCGTTGAACTCGCCGACGAAATAGCTGACGAGCAGCGGCAGGTCCTCGATCCGGTCGCGCAGGGCGGGCAGGTGGATCGGCACGACGTTGATGCGGAAGAAGAGGTCCTCGCGGAACTGCCTGGCGCGGACCATCGCCGCCAGGTCGCGGTTGGTCGCGGCGATGACGCGGATGTCGACCGGGCGCGGGTCGTTCGAGCCGACGCGCTGGACGGCGTGCTCCTGAAGGACGCGCAGGAGCTTGGACTGGAGCAGCAGCGGCATCTCGCCGATCTCGTCGAGGAAGATCGTCCCGCCGCTGGCCGCCTCGAAGCGGCCGGGCCGCGCGCAGCTGGCGCCGGTGAACGCGCCGCGCTCGTGGCCGAAGAGCTCGCTCTCGAGGAGCGGCTCGGGAATGGCCGCGCAGTTGACGGTCATGAACGGGCCGTCGCGGCGCGGGCCGGAGTCGTGGATCGCGCGCGCGACGAGCTCCTTGCCGGTGCCGCTCTCGCCGGTCACGAGCACGCTGACGTCGTGCGCGGCGAGCCGCTCGATCATCTGGAAGACGATCCGCATCGACGGCCCGGAGCCGATCATGCGGTGCGTCGGCGCGGCGACGATCTGCTGCGCGAGCTCGTTGAGCTTGCGCAGGAGCGACTGCTTCTCGAGCGCGCGCATGAGGATGATGCGCAGCTCGTCCATGTCGAACGGCTTGCTGAAGTAGTCGTAGGCGCCGGCCTTGAGCGCGTCGATGGCGTGCGGCTCCGAGCCGAACGCGGTGATCATGACGGCAAGGGCCTCGGGGTAGAGGGCGCGGATCCGCTGGAGGGCGGCCAGGCCGTCCATGCGCGGCATCTTCATGTCGAGCAGGTAGAGGTCGTACGGCTGCCGGCGGGCCTTTTCGACGGCGTCCATGCCGTCGACCGCCTCGTCGACCTCGCACCCCTCGCGCTCGAGCAGGTGGCGCAGCACGAAGCGCAGCGACTCTTCGTCGTCGGTCACCAGGACTCGCCACGGCTTGGCGCTCATCGGCGGGCCTCCTCGGCCGGGGCGCGCCGCTCGGAGGGCTCGACCGGAAGCTGCAGGACCAGCGTGACGTTGTCGTCGGCGATCTCGGCGTCGAGGGCGCCGCCGTTCTGGGCGATGACGCGGCGGGCGATCGTCAGGCCGAGGCCGCTGGCGCGGTCGCGCGTCGTGAAGAACGGCTCGAAGAGGCGGTCGCGGTCGCCGGCGGCGATCGCGGCGGCGTTGCGCACGCGCAGCTCGATCCCCTCGCCGGCCAGGACCGCCGTGAGCGTGATCGTCGAGCCTTCGGGCGCGGCCTCGTAGGCGTTCTGCACGAGCCGGCCCAGCGCCTGCCCGACGCGCTCGGCCTGGACGCGGACGCGCGGCAGGCCGGGGGCGATCAGCGCGCGCACGGCGATCCCGGCGCGGCGCTCGGCAGGGACTTCGCGCTCGGCGTGATGGCGCGCCAGCCGGACGATTTCCTCGACGGTGGTCAGGCGCGGCGTGTCGGCCGACTCGCCGGTCAGCTCGAGCAGCCGGCCGATGAACCGGTCGACGCGGTCGACCTCGCCGACCATGCGCGTCACGTACTCGTGGGCCGTCGGGCTGATGCCGCGCTCGTGTTGCAAAAGCTGGCTGAGCCCCTTGATCGCGCCGAGCGGGTTGCGCAGCTCGTGGGCCAGGCCCAGGCAGAACGTGCCGAGCGCGGCGAGCTGGTCGGTGCGGCTCAGGTGGGCGGAAAGGTCGCGCATCGGCGCGGCCGGCCGGAAGCACAGCAGGCGGCCGTAGGGTTCCTGGCGCGAGTCCCGGAGCCACGTCGAGCTGACGCGGACGCCCGCGCCGGCGGCCTCGACGGTGAACTCCCGGTCCTCGGCGTGGCTCACGAGCTGCTCGAGGATCCCGGTCATGACCTGGCGCGTGGCGGCGGGGAGGACGTCGCCGACCTCGGCCAGGCGGTGGCCGATGAGCGCCTCCTCGGGGAGGTTCAGGATCGCGGCGGCCTGGGGGCTCACCGCGTTGATGCGGCCGGCCGGGTCGGTCGTGATCGCGCCGATCGGGATGCCGGCCATGAGCTGGCGGTTGCGCTCGGCGACGGAGGCGCGCAGGCGCCTGAGCATGTCGTCGAACGAGCTCGAGAGGTCCTCGAGCTCGGCGGCGGCGGGCAGGCGCGTCGGCTCGAGGTCGAGCCGGCCGCCGGCGATCTGGCGAGTGGCGTCGGCGATGGCGCGGATCGGCTTGAGGATCGCGTTGGCCAGGACCAGCCCCATCGCCGCCGCGACGAGCGCCAGGCCGATCATCGCGCACAGGTGGACGCGCAGGAGCCGGCCGGCGAGCTCGCCCATGCCGCTCCTGACGAACTGGTCCCAGTAGGCCTCGAACGCCAGGTACGAGACCAGGCCGTAGCCGATGCTGACGAGGACCAGCAGGACCGGCAGCGTGATCACGAGGCGCATTTGCCAGCGCGGATCGGCCGCCACGGAGGTTTGTTTGAGGTTCGGTTCCATATAGGTCATAACTCGAGGGGCCGGCCACGGCCCATGGCCCCCGTTTCTTATCGGCCGGGGAAAGATGAGTGATGACGGGCGAATGATGAAAAAATTGCAGCCACGCCGCCGCCGGCCGATAAAGCATGTGACGGCTTGCGCGGGCGGCGGGTCGTCGGGTATCCTTTTGTTCAACAGGACCGATTTGCAGCATGGATGCAGGTGACAGCGCATGACAGACGTACCCAGTCAGCTTGCCAGGACGCACCGAAGCCGGCTCGTGATCGAAACCGGCGAACAGATCGGGATGATTTTCCCGCTGACCGGCCAGCAGGTGACGATCGGGCGCGGCCCCGACAACCAGATCCAGATCATCGACCCGCGCATGTCGCGCAACCACACGATGCTGGTCCTGCGCGAGGACGGCTGGTGCCTGCGCGACCGCGGCAGCAAGAACGGCACGCTCGTCAACACCCAGGTCGCCCAGGGCGAGGCCAGGCTCGCGGCCGGCGACCGCATCCAGATCGGCGACACGATCTTCGTCTTCGAGCGCGACGCCGAGCGCAACAGCGACAGCACCGGCACCGGCATGCGCGTCTGCAACGACGCCGAGCCGATCGTCCCGCGCCACGTCGTCAAGCTGAGCGACGAGGACGAGCCGGTCTCGCCGCGGCTGGTCGTCCGCGGCGACGACGCCGAGCGCCTGAGCGTCGTCTACAAGGTCATGGACCTGACGAGCGCCCTGCTCGACGTCGACGAGCTCATCGAGCGGGTCGTCGAGCTCATCGAGCAGTCGCTCGAGCCCGACCGCGTCGGCGTCCTGCTGTACGACAACAACCACTCCGTGCTCCTGCCCAAGCTCATCCGGCGGCCGGCAACCTCCAACGAGGACATCATCATTTCGAATTCGATCATTTCGCAGGCGATCAGCGATCAGGTGGCGCTGCTCGTGGGCGACGCTTTCACCGACGACCGATTCAACGTGGCCGAGTCGATCGCAACCCAGAAGATCCACTCGGCCATCTGCGCGCCGTTGATGTACAAGAACGTGGCCCAGGGTGTGATTTACCTCGATCGCCGTCGGGCGACTTCGAGTTACAACGAAGACGACCTGCGACTGGTCGGCGGTATTGCGAACCAGACCTCGGTCGCACTGGCGAATGCCCAATTGCACCGGCAACTTCTCGAACAGCACGCGCACGAACGCGAACTGGCGATCGCGCGCACGATCCAGGAACACCTCATGCCGCGCAGCATGCCCCGCCTGCCCGGCTTCGAGGTGTTCGGCTTCAACCGGCCGGCCCGGATGGTCGGCGGCGACTACTACGACGTCATCCCGTTGCCTGACGGCCGGGTCGTCCTGGCCGTGGCCGACGTCTCGGGCAAGGGGGTGCCGGCGGCGATCCTCCTCTCGGAGATGCGCACGGCGGTCCAGCTCGAGATGCGCGGCCTCGTCGACAACCACCTGCGCGAGCTGATGGACCGCCTCAACCAGCTCATCTGCCGCGACTCGACCGACAACATGTTCGTGACGCTCATGCTCGGCCTGCTCGACCCGGCCGAGCGGCGCTTCACCTACTGCAACGCCGGCCACGTCTACCCGCTGCTGCGCACCCCCGAGGGCGCGATCGGGACGCTCGAGACCGGCGGCTGCCTGCTCGGCGTCATCCCGGGCGCGAACTACGACCAGGCGGTCGTCGACCTGCCGCCCGGAACCTCGCTGCTGATCTACTCCGACGGCGTCACCGACACGATGAACGCCCAGAACGAATGCTTCGGGACGCAGCGGCTGATCGACCTGCTCGGCGTCCTCGGCGAGCAGTCGGCCGAGAAAGTCTGCCGCCGCATCGACGAGGCCGCCCTCGACTTCAGCAGCGGCACCGAGCCCTTCGACGACTTCACGCTCCTCGTCCTCCGCTCGCTGAAGTAATTCCAACACTCGCCCCTCTCTTGGTCTTATGGGGCCATATAGGTCCCGTCTTATAAGTCCTATGAGAGTGATGCGGCATTGATCACAGATATTGCATGTTTCGGGCCGCCCTTATTACACTTGGGGTGAGACAAGCCACAGGAGACGCTGACGATGCCCAACGCGATTTCCGCCAAGGACGCCCAGGCCAGGATCAAACGGCTCGAGCAAAATATTGAGCAGGTCATCAAGGGCAAGAACGACGTCGTGCGGATGGCGCTCGTCGGGCTCCTGGCGGGCGGCCACATCCTGTTCGAGGACGTCCCCGGCGTCGGCAAGACCACCCTGGCCGACTGCCTCGCCAAGTCGGTCAACCTCTCCTTCCAGCGCATCCAGGGGACGTCGGACCTGATGCCGTCGGACATCATCGGGGTGACGGTGCTCGACCCCAACAAGCACGCGTTCGTGTTCCGCAACGGCCCGCTGTTCGCCAACGTGGTGCTCGTCGACGAGATCAACCGCACGACGCCCAAGACGCAGTCGGCGCTGCTGGAGGCGATGAACACCGCGCAGGTCAGCGTCGAGCGGACGACCTACGAGCTGCCGCACCCGTTCCTGGTGATCGCGACGCAGAACCCGATCGACAGCCAGGGGACGTTCCCGCTGCCCAAGAGCCAGCTCGACCGGTTCATGCTGCGGCTGCACCTGGGCTACCCCGACGGCGACCGCGAGCGCGACATCCTGCGCGAGCAGCGCCACCCGGGCGACCTGTCGATGGTCCAGCCCGTGCTGAGCTCCGAGGAGATCGTCGCGATGCAGGAGGGGGTGCGCCAGGTCCGCGTCGAGGAGTCGCTCCTGGAGTTCATCGTGCAGCTGGTGCAGGCCACCCGCAAGTCGCCGCTGATCGAGCTGGGGTGTTCGCCGCGCGGGGCGCTGTCGCTGCGCAACGCGGCGCAGGCCCACGCCTACATGGAGGGGCGCGACTACTGCATCCCGGACGACATCAAGTCGGTGGCGGTGGCGGTGCTGGCGCACCGGCTCGGCATCGCGCGCACGTTCGACGAAAGCACCGAGACGATGGGCGAGGGGACGCAGGCCGTCCAGGCGATCCTCGAGGAAGTCGCCGTGCCGATTTAAAGAATTCGTAACCGAATTGGGCCGCAGCAAGTATCCCCCGGCGAAGCGAAGCGCCGCCGGGGGAAAGCAGACGATCATGTACGCGCCCCGGAGCGGGCGCCCGCGAGACGCCGATATCCAATGGCGAGAGGCCCGGGGGGCGGCTGCCCACGGGCGAAAAGGACCTAAGGGACGTAAGGGACCAAAGGGGCCAAAAAGTTTTGGCGATTAGCCGAAGCGGCGGGTTTTATTGCGGTGCCACGGAGAAATATACGCCGGATTGAAATGGCCGTACTGGGTGCGGTCGAAAAACGGGTGGTGGTCCGAGACGCGGCTGGTGTCGCCGATGATGGGGTGGATGTTCAGGGCCACGCAGCGCGGGTCGCGGGGAAGGGATGGATTGCGGATCTCGGATTGCGGATTGCGGATTTGGGAATTGTCGTCTGGGTCTGATTGGTCGGATTCTGGAATTCCGCAATCCGAAATCGGCAATCCGCAATCGGCAAAAACGTTGGAGATGACATCGAGCTCGGGGCGGATGCGGTCGAGCGGGACGTCGGGGAGGGAACGGATCTGCGCGATGTCGGGCCCAGGGAGATCGACGGGAGATGACGGGAGATCGGTGGCGCGCGAGCGCTTTGACTCGGGCGCGGGGGATGGGCGGCTCGGGCGCGGCTTTGAGAGGCGCGAGAGCTTGATCAGCGTTTTGCGGATTGCCGTCAGGCGGGCGAAAAAATCGACCGCCTCGGCGAAAGTCACGATATCGGGAGGCGAACACTCCGTGATCTCCTGAACCCATTGCCGCAGGACGCCCTCGAGCATCGCGCCGGTGGCGGAGAGGTCTTCCAGATCGTCGATGGGCGGGATATTCGGCATATTTGGGTTCGTGGGGAAGAGTTCAGAAATAATACCAAATCTAATAAGTTTCTAGTTTCTAGTTTCGAGTTCGGAAATCCTGGCCGGGCGGTTTAAGAAAAGAATAACAGATTGGCGAAGCATGGCCTCGAGCATCGCGCCGGTGGCGGAGAGGTTCTCCAGGTCGTCGATGGGCGGGATGTCGGGCATTCTGGGGGCTCGTGGGGGAAGAGTTCGAAAAAAAATACAATATCTAACAAGTTTCTAGTTTCGAGTTTCTAGTTCGGGAATCCTGGCCGGGCGGTTCTTGCCTGGCGAGGGAAAGCGTAACATGGAAAGTTTGGATTTGGGTATTCCCTTACGGGCCCTTATGACACTTGCGGGAAACTAATCTTTAGAAAATGCGACGGGAAACCGTTGAAGCGGTTTCCGAAATCAATCCATCCTTAAAACCCCGCGATGAATCGCGGGGTTTTAAGGATGCTTACGGAACGAGCGCTGTGAGCATGGCCGGGGCGGGCGGGTTCTCGTCTCGTTGCACGAGTGGCTCGGCGCCGGCTTTCACTCGCTCAGCGCGTTCTCGATCGCGATGATCTCGTAGGGGGTCGAGCCGCCGCCGGGGTGCTTGATCGTGATCTGCTCGCCGACGGAGTGGCCGAGGAACTGCTCGGCCATGGGCGCCTGCCGCGACAGGATGTGATGCTCGGCGTCGGCTTCCCAGCGGCCGAGGATCGTGTAGGCTTCCTCCTCGCCCGAATTCATGTTCTTCATCCGGGCGCGCGTGCCGAAGCCGATGCGCGAGGTGTCGACGTCGGAGGCGCGGACGATCCGCGCGCGGCTCAGGAGGTCGGTCAGCGTCGCCTGCGTTTGCAGGAGCATCTTCTGCTCCTCCTTGGCGTACTGGTAGCCCGCGTTCTCGCGCAGGTCGCCCTCCATGCGCGCCTCCTCGATGACCTTGGAGTTCTTGGGGATCTTGACGCTGGCGATCTCGCGCAGCTCGGCGGCCTTGGCGGCGTAGGAGGCCTCGGTGCACTCGTGGGCTTCCTGCGAGGTGTCGACGGCGCCGGCGTTTTCCTCGAGGTCGCGGCGAGTGAGGCGGATCGTGCGGTCGGCCTGCGCGCGCAGCGGCGACGGCAGCGCCTCGTTCATTTCGATCTTGTGGCGCAGGCGCATGGCGGCCTCGCGGGTCATCGACTCGACGGCCGCGCCGAACGCCGCGCCGTGGTTGGCCCCGAGCAGCGTGCGCATCTTCGACAGGAGCGACTTGGCCGCGGCGCGCGTCGCCGCGTCGGTCTTGTCGCTGCCGACGGCGTCGTTCCAGTCCTCCATGTTGTCGAGGACCTCCGGGACGACGGCCTGCGCGGGGAAGTAGTCCTCGAGGTGGCCCCACGAGCCGTCGAGCATGGCGCGGATCGCCCAGGCGTAGGTGTCGGGGTTCTCGAGCGGGTTCTGGAGGAGCTCCTCGAGGGCGCGGACGGCGTCCTCGATGTGGTGCTCCTCGTCGAGGGTCTGCCAGATCGCCTGCGCCATGCGCACGGGGGCCTTGGGCAGGATCTGCGCGGCCTGGCGGACGCCGTCCTCGCCGTCGCGCCGGACGAGGGCGGCGAGCGTGCGGATGCCGTAGTCGACGTGGCCGAGCTCGAAGAGCTGCGAGTAATCGGTCAGCGCCTCGACGATCGGGCGGGCGTCGATCGGCTCGACGGCGGCGTCGGGGACGGCCGAGGCCAGGTCGGCGAGCATGAACGTCAGCTCGAGCCGGCGGGCGAGGGCGGTCTCCTCGGTGAGGGCGAAGACCTCGCGGATGCGCGCGGCCATGCGCTCGACGAGGGCGGCCGGGATCTCGGAGTTGGGCGTGCGCGCCAGTTGGCGGATGAGCTCGGCGCGGATCGAGGTGTCGGAGTCGGGGTCGAAGAAGCGCTCCTCGACCTCCTCGGCGAACGTGCGCGGCTTCTCGCGCAGCTTGATGAGCGCGTGCGCGCCGCCCGAGGCGTCGAAGTCGACGTAGGGGTCGAGCTTGAGCGCCTCGCGGGCGCGGCCCCACCACGACGTCCAGTCGGACTGCTCGACGACGCCGGAGATGAGGAGCTGCTTGAGGTCCCCCTGGCGGATCGCGCGGCCCGGCGCGTCGGCCAGGGCGCGCTTGACGAGCTCGGCCGGGTCGGACTCGGCCAGCTTGGCCAGGGTCTCCGGCTCGCGCGTCTTGAGCGCGAGGAACCGGTCGGGCTCGATGTATTTGAGGAAGTTCTTGACGCCGTCGAAGGACATCTCCTTGCGCGGGTTCGTGGGGAAGCGCAGGGCGACGCGGCGGTCGGCCGTGTCGAGCTCGACGATCTCGCCCTCGCCCCACTCGATGTGCTGCCAGACCTGGCCGGGGGCGAGCCGCTGCATGTCGGCGAAGGCCTTGTAGCCCTCGACGAGCGAGGCGGCGCCGGTCAGGCCGGAGGCGCCCAGGATCTGCTCCAGGGCGCGGGTGCCGGCGTAGACGGCGCGCAGCGTCTTGAGCAGGTGCGGCTTGAGCGCGGCCGACATCGGCCACAGCGGGATGACGGTCAGCAGCACGCGCAGGGCGGTCTTGGGCTTGCCCGCCTCGAGCCGCGCCTCGACGAGCATCGTCGCCAGCGACTCGGCGCGGTCGAGCTCGTCGGCCTTCTTCATGTGCTTGAGCCACTCCTTGAGGACGGAGGGCTGGGTGGGCAGGTCGTCCAGGCGCTCGAGCCACAGCTCCTCGAGCGTGTCGAACTGGCGGGCCTCGGCCAGGCTCAGAATCTGGGCGGCGAGCAATTCATGGTTGGGGCGCGATGCAGCTTCGGACATCCGAATGCCTTTCCGGCAAATTCAGCCGCGACGCTCCGATGCGTGGACGGCAGGGTGCATATTTTAATCCGCGGCGCGGGCACAGGCAAGGGCGCTGAGGGGCGAACGGCGCGGGGGGCTTATAAAATTTTGGGAAGGGATGCGCGTGGGCTAGAATGAATGTATCGACGCCCATCCATACGACGGGAGTGGCCCGAGCGGGCCACGCGGCACGCTTTGGGCGTTGAAGGAGACGTGCAAGATGGACATGGACGACTTCCAGAAAGAATTAAAAAGCGAATCCGAGGGGGCGGCGGGGGAAGCCGGGATGCGCAGCGACATGGAGCAGCTCAGGGCCGACCTGACGCGGCTGCGCGACGACATGAGCCAGCTCCTCAACTCGGTCGTCGGGCTGAGCCGGCGCCGCGCCACGACCGCCCGGGACCGGGCCCAGGAAAGCCTCGAGGACACCTGTAGCGCGATGCGCGAACGGGGCGGCCACGTCGCCGACACGCTGGCCGACACCATGAGCGATCGCCCGCTGACCAGCATCGCCGTGGCGTTCGGCATCGGGGTGCTGATGGGCAAGATCATGGGGAAGTAGCCGGATGATCGCGCTTGCCGAATTGATCATTTCGCTGATCGACCTGGCCAAGGCCGAGGTCGAGCAGTCCAAGCGCGGCCTGGTCAGGTTCCTTGTCGGCGTGGTGCTGGTGGCGGCCGGCGGCCTGCTGCTGGTCGGGGCGTTCGGGATGATCCTGGCCGCCATCGTCGTGGCGCTCAGGCTGGTGATCCCGATGCCGCTGGCGCTGCTGATGACCGGCTTCATGACTCTGGTTCTGGCGGGGATCGTCGTATGGATCGGCACGCTGAGCGCGAAACGATAAGGCGCCTGCGCGAGCTGGCGAGCCGGCCGTCGCCGGGGGCGCGCGGCTCGCCCGAGGAGCGGGCGGCGGCGGCGCGCCAGCGGCTGCTGGCGGCGGCGGCGGACCTGCAGCTGAGCCGCATCATGCACCGCAACCCGCTCAAGACGGTCGCGATCATGGCCGGCATCGGGTTCATGGTCGGCTACTGGCCGATCCTGGCGCGGGCGCTGGTCGTCGGCGCGGCCTCCGGGGCCACGACCATGCAGACCGGCCGCCGGCGCTGGCGCCGGTGCGTCGCCGAGCGGGCCCGAAGCGGGCGATAAAACGAAAATGCGTTCACGCAAAATCGCAAAAGAGCAAAAGGCGCAAAAGGGGGCTTTTGCGTTTTTGGGCGGGTGCAAATTTCAAGGCCCCACCTCTTGCGAGATGGGGCCTGAAATCGCGGGCACGTTTGGAGCCGGTTATTTCGACAGCGCCGCGGCGCCGACGGGCAGGAACAGCGGGCGGACGTGGCGGTCGAAGATGTTGTTGGTCACGTTGCGGCCGCAGACCTCGGCGTTGGCCTCGATCGCGTCGATGTAGCGCGGGCCCATCTCGGCGGCCAGCTTGAAGGCGACGTGGAGGAGCTGGCGCAGGTTGATGTTGAACTCCGGGCACGCCTGCTCGTGGCGCAGGGCCGCGGCCAGACGCTCGCCGCTCCAGCCGGCGACTTCGCGCGCCGACGGCAGGCCGGCCGGGTCGATGTCGACGACCGTCAGGTACGGCTTGCACATCTCGTCCTTGCGCTCGAGCGCGGTGGCGTAGATGTCCTTGACGATCTGCGCGGCCGCGCCGCCGCACTCGGCCAGGCCGATCAGCTCCTCGAGCCAGTTGGTGCCGGCGGTCTTGAGGTGCACGCCCGCGCCGCGGCGGTCGAGCGCCTCGCGCATCGGGCCGTAGAGCGAGAACTTGTCGCTCCCCGAGTGGACGCTGAGCTTGAGGGTCGCCGGCAGGCCGTAGGCCTTGATGGCGTGGTGGATGACGCAGATGTCCTGGTCGAACTCGCGCGCGAACTGGGCGACGTCGCCGACGTAGTCGACCCCCTTGTTGAAGCGGCCGGTGAACTTGGGCGCGATCGTCTCGGCCGCGACGTTCGCGTCGGCCAGGCCGGCGAGGATGACCAGCAGCTCGTCGGGCGTCTGCGGGTAATCGGTCTCGTCCATCGAGACCTCGGTGATGAAATTGCCGGCCCCCTTGCACTGCGCGATATGGCCGTAGATGCGGGACGCCTCGAGGACTCCCGGCAGATACTTGCGGGCGATCGTCTCGAGCCGGGCGCGGTCGATGCGGAAGCTGTCGGCGATGCCCTCGATCTCGATCTCGCCGATCAGCTCGGGATGGCGGTCGGCAAAGCGCGCGATCGCGTCGCCCGGGATCGGGCCGCCGATGAAGTCGGCGACGTCGAGCGTGAAGAAATCGCACGCCTCCATGAAGATGTCGACGTTGGCGAGGCCGATGTGATCGGCGTCGCAGTGCCACGGCAGGCGCCACCCCACTTCGGCCACGGCCGCTTCGGCGGCGCGGCGCACGTCGGCCGGCTTCGAGCCGATCAGCGTATGCTCGCGGTTGGATTTATTCCAGACCGGGATAATTTCCACGCCTTGTTCAAGCGCCATTTGCATGGCGCGCAGCTGGGCGGCCGCCTCGTGCGCAAAACGGTCGCCAAAGCCCATCGAAAAACGAGCCAGTGGTTTCATCCTTTCAACTCCCCCTTAAATCTGAAGAAAAAATTCCCCCGATTTCCCCCCGGGTGAAACTTTTCACGAAATCAGCGGGAATCATCATGCTCCCGAGGGGGGGCAAGATTCAACATTTCTCCGCAACCGGGCGAAAAAAAAAGGGCTTTGGCGTGGTTTTCGCCAAAGCCCCCATGTTAATTCTTTCGGTTCTCGATTATTGCGGACGTGAATTCCCGATCCGCGCGCCCGCCACGGTTTACTTGGACTTGCGGCCCTTGGGGGCCGGGCTGCCGTCCAGGACCGGCAGCTTGAAGCCGAAGTAGGTCGCGGCGTTGTTGTAGCTGATGTCGCGGACCATCGCGCCGACCCATTCCATGTCGTTGGGGATGATCCCCTTCTCCATGTCGTTGCCGAGGATGTTGCACAGCAGGCGGCGGAAGTACTCGTGGCGCGGGTACGACAGGAACGAGCGCGAGTCGGTCAGCATGCCGACGAAGCGGCGCAGCAGGCCGAGCTGGCTGAGGCACTCGATCTGCCACTTCATCCCCTCGGCCTGGTCGAGGAACCACCAGCCGCTGCCCATCTGCATCTTGCCGGGGGCGGAGCCGTCCTGGAAGTTGCCGAGCATGGTGGCGATGACGTAGTTGTGGGCGGGGTTCAAGTTGTAGAGGACCGTCTTGGCGAGGCAGCCGGCCTGGTCGAGGCGGTCGAGGAGCCGGGCGACGGGGCGGGCGGTCTCGAGGTCGGCGACCGAGTCGAAGCCGGTGTCGGGCCCGAGGGCCTCGAACATGCGCGTGTTGTTGTTGCGCATGGCGCCGAGGTGGAACTGCTTGACCCAGCCGCGCTGGTAGTCCATGACGCCCCACTCGTAGAGCATCGCGGACTTGAACTTGAGGACCTCGTCGGCCGACGGGGTCTGGCCGGCGCGGGCCTTGGCGAAGATGCCGCAGATCTCGGCGTCGGTGTAATCTTCGGCGTAGACCGTCTCCAGGCCGTGGTCGCAGAGGCGGCAGCCCATCCTGTCGAAGAACGCGTGGCGCTTCTCGAAGGCGGCCATGTAGTCGGCGAAATCGACGATGTCGACGTTGGCCGAGGCGCCGAGCTTGTCGACCCACTCGTTCCACGCGGCGGTGTTCTCGATGAACATGCCGCGGTCGGGGCGCCAGCTCGGGATCATCTGGAAGCCGTTCTTCTTGCCCCCCTTGGCGAACTGCTTGTGGAACGCCAGGTCGTCGGTCGGGTCGTCGGTCGTGCCGACCAGGACGACGCCGGCCTTGCGGATAATGCCCTGGACCGAGAACTCGGGCGACTTCATCGCCTCGTTGCACTGGTTGTAGATGCGCTTGGCCGACTTGGGCGTGAGCAGCTCGCTGACCCCGAAGAAGCGCTTCAGCTCCATGTGCGACCAGTGGAAGATCGGGTTGCGGAGCAGGTAGGGCATCGTATTGGCAAACGCCTGGAACTTTTCCCAGCCGCCGGCGTTGCCCGTGCACAGGCGTTCGGGAATGCCGTTGGAGCGCATGGCGCGCCATTTATAGTGATCGCCGGTCAGCCAGACCTGGCTGATGTCGTCGTAGCGCTCGTCGTTGGCGACCGAGGCCGGCGGCAGATGGCAGTGGTAGTCCACAATCGGCATCGGTTCGGCATACTTGTGGTACAGTTCTTTGGCGGATTCGTTGTCGAGCAGGAAATCATCGTGAATGAAATCTGACATCTGGATCGGCTCCCTTCACATAGTTGCTGAACATGGTAATGATCCAGAACCAAATATCATCAAAAAAATATGCACCATCCATGCAGTAGCCCGGGCGTGAGCGAGGGATTCCGATGTCGGAATTCCAGTTCGGAGTTCAAGCTTCAGCTTGGTTGCATAAAAAGGAGCAAACTAAAGTTTGCACTCCGAACAGGAAATACCACCCTATTTCACGTTTGAATCCACCCTAACCTCGCTCGCCGGGTCGTTGCTCCTCTGGAATGGAACCTCGATTTTCACGGCGGTGTTCGGCGGCACCTGAATGAGCCGGTCGTCGTAGGCGGCGGGGTATGGATTGATCAGTTTCATGCTGTCTGAAAAAGTCCGCACGCGCCACGTCCCCGGCGGGATTGGGCGGATGATTGCCGGCTTGATGATGGGTCCTTTCTCATCGGACCACCACATATCGGCCAGGAAAGCCATCAGCGGCGTCGAGCATTTCGTCGCATCGCGCGCCATTCTCCATGGATTTGCCGTCATGACTTTGCTGAATTCCGAGCCAAACAACATCGATGTCGGGCCAACATGCTCGATGAGAATGCCTGTACTCGGGACCCTTGCGCCGGATAGCTCGGGCGGATTCGCAAGCGCGACCGTCAGCGTCGCCGAGCTGACTTCGATACTCACGGTCGTGGTCGTTGCTTTCATTTCGAACTCCATGTAGCCGATCGGGATGGGCGCGCACGCGAACCAACCGTTGAGTTCGGCCGGCGTTTTGTGCATCGATTCCTTGCCGAGACGCACGAGGCCTTCCTTGCCGTAGATGCCGGCCATCAGCACGAGCGCATGCCGGCCCGGCGGAACGTGCTCGATGCGCAGCGACATTGTCTCGTTTGTGAATCGCGCGCCGTCGCCGGGCAGGACGTAATCGATCGCGCTCAGCATGCCGTCCGGGGTTGGTGTCATCGCCTGAATCTGCGCCCCGCGCAGCGCAATTTGCGGCTTTTTGTCGGCGGGATACATGTATTTGAATTCCGTGTAACCGGACCGAATCAGATCGTCTATGTTCGAAAACAATCTTTTCAATTCCGCGCGCGCCGGCGTGGCCGGAATCTCGACGAAGAGCGTGTTGCCGCGCGGGATCTTCACCTCCAGCCGGTCGGCCGCCGACCGCGTAAGCGCCGCCGTCGTGTCGAACACCTGCGCATCGAGCGGCGACAACGGCGAATCGAGCGAGATCAACCCCCACGGTGGAACGACGCGCACGAGCTGCCGCTCGCCGTCTTCGAGGTTTTCCAGATCGAAACGGAACTCGCCCTGCTTGTCGGTGAATACTTTTTTAAAATGGGTTTTGCCCGTATCGCCGGGCAACTCGATGCGCGCGCCTTTCATGGGCCGGCCCGCATCGTCAAAGACGCGCCCCGCGAACTCCCCCGGCAGCGTCACGAAGATGTCTCCCAGATCATTGTCGCCGGTCTTGAGCGCGATTTCGAGGCGCGACGTCTTCGCCAGCAACGGCAGTTCGCACTTCACCGACCAGTGCGCCCTTGGCAGCAGCCCCTTGATTTCAAACCGCCCATCGGCCCCGAGCACCGCCCTCTTCAGAGAAGCGAAATACGCAGAACGGTCGAGCGACCCCGGCCAGGTGATTGATGGATTTTTCATCTCGATCGCAAGAGGATCGCTCTGCAGCCGATGCGCAAAGATGCGTTCCCATTCCTCTCGATTTTGCTTGTTCCATTGTCCCGATTTTTCGAGCAGCGCACGAAGCGACACCGACGTGACAGGCTCGTTCGTTCCGGCAATAAGCACCCGTCCACGCACCCGAGCCTCGCGCCGCATCTCGATCGCCAGCGGCTTTTTCGTCAGCGCGAGCGCCAGCGGCAGGGTGTAAGCCTGATCCGCATACCCGTCCGCGCGCGCAAGCACATGGAACATGAGACGCTTTTCTTCCGATTGCAGCAGGCTTGGGTCCAATTCTTCTTTCTTGTATCTTAAGTATTCCCTGAAGTTCGCAATGATTTCGGGCGAAGGCACAAACATCGGAATTGTGATCTTGCCAGTCGCATCGCCCCTGAATGGCCGCACGTTATCGCCGTTGGAATGTAGATTCACTCGATCTAAATTACTCACCATAAACAAGTAATGATAACTCTCCGACTCCGTGATAAGCCCGGTGACGTTTTGAATCGCGTGGCTCGTGTCCTTATCGCGTGCCGTGATGTGCATGTCGAACCCCGGCTTGACCGGGTGGACCGTCATTTTCAGATCGAGAATCTCGCCCGGCTTGGGATGCAGCACGCGCGCGTTGGGATGCTCCGGCAGCGCCGAAACCCGCGCATGCTCGCTGCTGATCTGAGCCCGTTGTTCGTCGCGGTACTGCGCATATTGCTTTTTCATTTTCGGGCTGAAATTCTCGAGCCGCGCGTGCTCCTTGAACGACAGATGCCACTCCCGCGCAAAGTTGTCGACGATGCCCTGCTCATTCCAATTCTTGAGTGGATCAGGCTCGATGTATTCCTGAATTTTGTAATCGTCCTGCATCGGCGCCGGGGCGTAAAGAGCTTCGCCGTCCGCAACTTTGATAAACGCCCTGCCGTTTTCATTGGTGCAACCGCGGCCCTCCGATTCGTCTCCATAAAAAACGCGTGGGTCCTGGATGATGTAAGGAAAAAAAGGCAGCGGATTGCCCTGTTCGTCGACGAGTTCGAGCCTGAGCCATCTCGCTGGCTCCATTTGAATCGTCCCCGCATCGAATCCTTTTGTTTTAACAAAACCGATGTCGGCGTCGCTGCCCCGTCGGACGAATAAATTTTCGCGCATGAATTCTTCGTCGTGCGACTCCGGCCGTGATTCGTCGATCTGGCCCGACGGTAGCAGCAAACGCCCCCCCTTTTCGGTGGAATTGTCAACGACTTGCACCGAGTAGCGGTCCGGCGGCAACTGTGCGAACGAAAACACGCCAGCCTTGTCAGTCTTTGTCGTGAGCGTGCCTGGGTAATGCCCGCGCACCTTTGAATGGTAATCGTGATGCAGCGTGACGTTCATCCCTTCGAGCGGCTTGCCGCCGGATTTCGCGATCACCCGGCCGCGCACGGTCACCTCCCGGTCGAGCCGGATTTCCTTGGCGCGAGTGCCCGGATTGACGCGCACGACGAAATCGCACGGCACGTAACCTTCGGCGCGAATGAGAAAAAACATGGTCGCCCGCGCCAGGCCGCGATAAACACACCGGCCCGCCAGGTCGCTGACGCGCCGCGTCTCCAGCCGCCCGATCGTGACCGGCTCGAAGTCGTCATCACGCCTCTCGTCTTTTACAACGATGCTTATTTCGCCGTCGATCCTGTAGCGCGTAACGGGCCTGCCGCTGACCGCATCGACTACGCTGATCGCAAGCTGGTTGGGGCCGGCCAGGAAATCGCCCGGCGTGTATTTTTTCGCCCGGTGTAAATACCGATTCAATTCATCGATGTTATCCGCGCGAACCGTGCGCGTTGTGATTTCTTCATCACCCCACAAGTCGCCGGCGACAGCGGGCTCAACCGTTGCGAGGACAATCATCGCCCAGATAACCGACCAAATCCGGCGTGCGCTCATTTTGATCCTCCAACGAACCATGCGGTTATATATATGTCATTTTGTGAAAAGATGAACATTGAAAAGACTTCGTCCGCTTGCTACGATATTGTCCGAGTGCGGCCGCGTGGCGGCTGCCCGCAACATACTCTCCGACGATCACCAGCGTCATTTCTCGGCCTTTTCGCCCGTTTTGCGTGCCTTGCCCGAGACCTCGCCGTTGTTCATCTCGGGCACAACAAGATGGGAAAACCATGACTCACGTTCGCTTTGATTCCTTTACGCTCAGCCCGCACATCCTGCGCGCCGTCGAAGAAGAGGGCTACACCGAGCCGACGCCGATCCAGGCCGAGGCGATCCCGGTGCTGCTGGCCGGCCGCGACCTGATGGCCACGGCGCAGACGGGGACCGGCAAGACGGCCGCGTTCGCGCTGCCGATCCTGCACAAGCTGTATGAAGACAAAAAAGGCGGGCGGAACATCCGCGCGCTGATCCTGACGCCGACGCGCGAGCTGGCGCTGCAGATCGACGCCAACTTCCGCGCCTATGGCCGGCACCTGCGGCTCAAGACGGCGGTGATCCTCGGCGGCGTCTCGGAGCGGCCGCAGATCGAGGCGCTGCGCCGCGGGCCGGAGATCCTGATCGCCACGCCCGGCCGGCTCATGGACCTCATGGGCCAGGGTTATATTCATCTGGACCATGTCGAAATGCTCGTCCTCGACGAGGCCGACCGCATGCTCGACATGGGGTTCATCGTCGACATGCGCAGGATCGTCGCGCACGTTCCGCGCGATCGGCAGACGATGCTGTTTTCGGCGACGCTCTCGCCGGAGATCGCGAGCCTCGCCGCCGACATGCTGCGCGAGCCGGTGACGGTGGCGATCACGCCGCCGGCGTCGGTCTCGCGCCGGATCGAGCAGCAGGTTTTCTTCGTCGAGCCCGACGACAAGCGGGCGCTGCTGACGGGCGTCATCAAGAAGAACAACATCCAGCGCGCGCTCGTGTTCACGCGCACCAAGCACCGCGCCGAGCGGATCATGAAACACCTCGTCAACGAGGGCGTCTCGGCCGAGGCGATCCACGGGGACAAGACCCAGAACGCGCGGCAACGGGCGCTCAGCGCGTTCAACCGCGGGCGCGTGCGCGTGCTGGTCGCGACCGACATCGTCGCGCGCGGCATCGACGTCGACGGGATTTCGCACGTGATCAACTTCGAGCTGCCGAACGATCCCGAGAGCTACGTGCACCGGATCGGCCGCACGGCGCGGGCCGGGGCGTCGGGCGTGGCGCTGTCGTTCTGCAGCTCCGAGGAAGTCGGGATGCTGCGCGGCATCGAAAAACTGACGCACACCCCGATGACCGCCGACGAGGACCACAGCTACCACTGCGCCGACACCGCCGCGCTCTACAGGAGCCCCAAGAAGCTCCCGGTCACGATCCCGCGCCGGCCGCGACCCGCCGGAGCCCGCACGCTGACGACGCACAACGGCCGCGCCCATCGCCGGCCGCAGCGGTAAAGAATCGCACCGGAAGCGCCACTCCCCCGAGTGGCGCTTTTTTTTCAGATCGGGCCGGTCGGGAGATCGGCGGTCCCGGGCAAATGGCGGTTTTGATCTTTCGTGAAATTGGGCGTATGATCGCTTCCGGAGTCACCCAATGCGCAAACACACCGCTCCCGGCGACAAGGTTCTGGATTATGGGCTCGTGATCCTTCACGAGGACCGCGACATCATCGTGGTGGACAAGCCCGCGGGGATGAACACGATCCCGCTGCCGCACGAGAAGGAACGCAACGCCTGCTCGATCCTGCTCGGCTACGTCCGCAAGGGCGCGGCCAAGTCGCGCGCCCGGATCTTCATCGTGCACCGGCTCGACACGTGGACGTCCGGGGCGCTCGTCTTCGCCCGCACCGAAGAGGCGATGAACAAGCTCAAGGAGAACTGGAAAAACACGAAGAAACAATACCTGGCGATCGTCCACGGCAAGCCCAGGAAAAGCGCCGACACGATCACGGGCTACCTGACCGAAAGCGACCCGTATCACGTCCAGGCGACCAGCAACCCCGCCGAGGGCAAGCTGGCGAGCACGGCCTACCGCGTGCTCAAGGCGACGAAGCATTACAGCCTGCTCGAGATCGACCTGCTGACCGGCCGCAAGCACCAGATCCGCGTCCACCTGGCCGGGATCGGCCACCCCGTCGCCGGCGACAGGAAATACGGCAAGCAAGACTCGCAGCCGCGGCTGATGCTGCATTCGAGGTCGATCTCGTTCGACCACCCCCACAGCGGCAAGCGCATGACGCTGACGGCCGAGACGCCGGCGATCTTCAAGTCGCTCGTCGGCGAGTTCGAGGAGTAGGACCGATATCCGCAATGCGCAAGCATGCCGCTCCCGGCGACAAGATCCTTGGCTACGGGCTCGAGATCCTTCACGAGGACCGCGACATCATCGTCGTCAACAAGCCGGCGGGGCTGAAAACGATCGCCACCGAGGGGGACAAGGAACGCAACGCCTACTACATCCTGCTCGATTACGTCCGCAAGGGGGCGGTCAAGTCGCGCAATCGGATTTATGTCGTCCACCGGCTGGACCGCGACACCACGGGCGTGCTGATTTTCGCCAAGAGCGAAGAGGCGAAAATGAAGCTGCAGGACAACTGGAAAAACACGCGCAAGCAATACCTCGCCGTCGTGCACGGGAAGCTCGAGAAGAAGGCCGACACGATCACCAATTACCTGGCCGAGAACAGCATCCACGTCGTCTACCAAACGCCCAATTCCTCCGAGGGCAAGCTGGCCAGCACGGCCTACCAGGTGATCAAGGAAACGAAGCTTTACAGCCTGCTGAAAATCGATCTGCTCACCGGGCGCAAGAACCAGATCCGCGTTCACATGGCCGGGATCGGCCGCCCCATCGTCGGCGACAGAATGTACGGCGACAAGAAAGACAAGCAGCCGCGGATGGCGCTTCACGCCCGCTCGATCGCGTTCGCGCACCCCTACAACGGAAAGCCGATGGCGTTCACGGCCGAGACGCCCGGGTTTTTCAAGACGCTGGTCGGGGAATTTGAAGGATAGGATTTTTTTGTCGCAGAGGGGCAGAGAAGGGCAGAGGACGCGGAGTTTTTTCACGCCAAGACGCCAAGGGCGCCAAGAATTTTGAAACGATTCCGCCTGAAGGCGGGACTCCCGAACTTATTCCTGATCCGTCAGCAGGTCGTGGGCGGCGCAGTAGTCTTTGATGAGTTTCAGGAAATCCTTGCCGTATTCGGCGGCTTTGTATTGGCCGACGCCGCTGACCTGGAGGAGCGATTTCTTGTTGGAGGGGCGGCGGCGGGCCATGTCGCGCAGCGTGGCGTCGCTGAAAATCAGGTACGGGCGCAGCTCGTGGGCCTCGGCCATGCCGCGGCGCAGAACCTTGAGCATGTCGAACAGGTCGCGGTCGACGCCGTCCCACTGGGCGTCGTCGGTTCGCGGGCGGCGGGGCCTGGCGAGGACAACATCGGGCTCCGGAGGCCGATCGGGAGATCGGCGCTCGCGGGGTTTGACGGTCGCCTCGCGCATGAGGCGCGGGGTGACTTCGCCGCGCAGGACGAGCCAGCCTTTGTCCGTCACCTTGAGCCCGGTCGCATCGAGCCGCTCCATGTATTGCTGCGCGCTGAGCTGGCCGATCCAGTCGAGGGCGGTCTCGCGCTCGATATCGTTTAGAAGCCCGTAGGTGCTGAGCGAATCGTGGCCGGCGGCCAGAACGGCTTCGTCCTGCGAGCCGGTGACGACCATGGCGGTGTGCATCGGGCCGAAGCCTTCGCCCTGGCGCACGACGCTCGACAGGATTTTCTGCGAGATCAACAACGAGTCCGGGACCGGCTCGAGCCGGCCGAGGCAGACGTCGCACGAGCCGCAGGGGTGGACGCGCAGCGTCTCGCCGAAATACTCGAGGAGCGCGGCGTGGCGGCAGCGCGGCGTCTCGCAATACTCGTACATCGCGCCGAGCTTGCCCTGCGCGATGCGGCGCGCCTCGGGCTCCATCTCCTCGAGCATCGTCCGCCAGAAGCCGTAGTCCTGGCCCGAGTAGAGGAGGACGCACTCGGAGTCGAGGCCGTCGCGGCCGGCGCGGCCGCTCTCCTGCTGGTAATGCTCGAGCGAGCGCGGCATGCCCGAGTGCACGACGAACCGGACGTTGGACTTGTCGATCCCCATGCCGAAGGCGACCGTGGCGACGATGATCTGCACGCGGTCGTTGGTGAAATCGTCCTGGTTCCCGCGGCGGACGGCGTCGTCGAGGCCGGCGTGATAGGGCGCGGCGCTGAAGCCTTCATGGACGAGTTCGTCGGCGAGCTTCTCGACGTTCTTGCGGGTCAGGCAGTAGACGATCCCCGACTCGCCGCGGTAGCGCTCGCAGACCTCGGCGACCTGCCCGAGGCGCTTGACGCGGCGCTCGACCGAATAGATCAGGTTCGGCCGGTGGAACGAGCCGACGATCGTCTCGTGGCCGCCCATGCCGAGCTGCCGGGCGATGTCGTCGCGGACGATGGGGGTGGCGGTGGCGGTGTAGGCGTGCACCGCCGCGCCGGGGAAGTTCTCCTTGAGCGCGATCAGGCGGCGGTACTCGGGGCGGAAATCGTGGCCCCACTGGCTGATGCAGTGGGCCTCGTCGATGGCGAAGAACGAAACGTTCACGTCGCGCAGGTGGTCGAGGAAGCCGTCCATGAGGAGGCGCTCGGGGGCGACGTAGAGGATCTTCAGCCGCCCGCCGTGCATCGCGCCGAAAACCGCGCGGCGCTCCTCGAACGAGATCGACGAGTTGAGGCTCGCCGCCGGGACGCCGCACGCAACGAGGCCGTCGATCTGGTCCTTCATGAGCGAGATGAGCGGCGAGACGACGACGGCCATCCCGGGCAGCGCCATCGCCGGGGCCTGGTAGCAGATCGACTTGCCGCCGCCGGTCGGCAGGACGACGAGCGAGTCGCGCCCGCCGATGACGCACTCCATCGCCTCGCGCTGGTTCGGCCGGAACTGCTCGTAGCCCCAGAATTTTTTGAGGATGTGCGGAAGCCTGTCCATTGAAACCCGCCCGCGCGCAAATCGGCGCCTATCATAACGGGTGGGGACGACGTTGGGAAGAAGGGAATCTCAACCGGCGCGCCTGAAGTCGATGAAGCCGCGCTGGACGTTGGTGCTGACGAGCTGGACGCGGATCTTCTGGCCGACGTCGAGGCCCTCGCGGCCGATCTCGAGGCGGCCTTCGATGGGGGGCCGGAGGATGCGCACCCACGTCCCCTTGTCGGCGGCGCCGGTGACGATCGCGTCGAACTTCTCGCCGATCCTGCCTTCCAAAAGCATCGCGGCGGCGCATTTCTCGATCTGGCGCTCGATCTTCTTGGCGTCGTTTTCCTGGTCGGTGCAGTGGCGCGCGAGCTCCTCGAGCTCATCGTGCGCGTAGGGCAGGGAGTCGCCCGCGAGCGCGGCCTTGACGAGGCGCTGCGTGATGAGGTCGGGGAAGCGGCGGTTGGGCGCGGTCGAGTGCGCGTAATCGCGGACCGCCAGGCCGAAGTGGCCGTTCGAGGCGCCGTTCGACAGCTGCGCGACGTATTCGCCGGGGCCGAGCAGCTTGATGACGCTCAGCGACAGGTCGGGGAAGTGGAGCGGGTCGGCGGCCTTCGCGGTTTGCAGGAACTGCTCCAGGGCCCGCGGGTCGGGCTCGTCCGGGAGCGACGCGCCGCGCTCGGCGGCCAGCTCGACGATGCGGCTCCAGCGCTTGGGCGTGCGCACGACGCGCCGGATCGATGGGAAATTTTTTGCGGCGAGGAAGCGCGCCACGACGCCGTTGGCCGCGATCATGAAGTCGGCGATGATGTCCTTGGCCCGGTTCTGGCGGTCGGCCTGGAGGTCCTTGAGCTCGTCGCCGACGAAGACGGGGCGCGACTCGATCGTCTGGAGGTTGAGCGCGCCGTGGGCGTGGCGCAGCGCCTTGAGCTTCTGCGCGGCGGCGTCCTGAAGGCGGATGTTTTCGGCAAGGCCGGCGACGGCGGCGAGCGACTCGGGCATCGCCCCCTCGCCGTCGAGCCACGCGGCCACGCTGTTGTAGGCGAGCTTGGCGCGGTTGCGCACGACGGCCCGGTAAACGTCCGAGCCTTGGATGGTCCCGTCGGCGGCAATGACCATTTCAATGACGATCGCGAACCGGTCGGCGTCGAAATTGAGCGAGGTCAGGTCGGTCGAGAGCCGCTCGGGGAGCATCGGGAAGATCTCGGCAATCGTGTAGACGGAAGTGGTGTTCTGGCGGGCGTGGCCGTCGATCGCCGACTCCTTCCTGACGAGGGCGTCGACGTCGGCGATGGCGACGTAAATCTTCGCCGCGCCGCCGGCGAGGGCCTCGGCGACGGTGAGCTGATCGAGGTCGCGCGAGTCGTCGTTGTCGATCGAGCACCAGGGGAGGGGCCGCAGATCGCGCAATGAGTCATTGGTTTGAATCGCGGGCTCACGAATCGTTTCGAGCTCGGCGAGGGCCTCGGGCGGGAAGTCCGGATTGAGCCCGCGCTCGAGCATGGCGCGATGCGCGATCGCGCTCAGAATGGAGCGATGCCGTCCGTCCTCACTGTTTGTCACGATTTTCACCCT
This sequence comes from Candidatus Sumerlaeia bacterium, assembly GCA_039683515.1. Lineage (GTDB taxonomy): Bacteria > Sumerlaeota > Sumerlaeia > MVZB01 > MVZB01 > JAJFUE01. Next base: position 28,758 of record JBDKRG010000053.1, read on the forward strand.
CGGGCTGTACTGCGGGGTTGAGGCCGATCACGACGTCCAAACCCATGTCGTCTTGCGTTCAATGCCGTCAAAACTGGCGCGCCCGGCAGGGCTCGAACCTGCAACCCCCGGCTTAGAAGGCCGGTGCTCTATCCGGTTGAGCTACGGGCGCAAAGCCAATCAAAATAGTGCCCCCCGCCCCCGCCGGGGGTCAAGCTCCGAAATTTTGTCCCGGCAATAGTGATCGCCGGCGCCCCCGCCGGCCATTCACGCGCGAAATCGTGAATTCCATTGCAAAGATCGCAAGCGGGTCTAACATGATGCGCGGCTCGAGATTTCTGCGCGAGGGCGATGTAAGATGTTCATCCGGGTTTTGGCGTTGTTGATCGCGTGCGTTTCGGTTCCGGCCTTTGGGGGCGTCACCATCAGCCCCTCCCACACGGACCTCTCCTACGACGGCGTTGTGCGGCTGACGGCCTCCGTCGGCAAAGGCGCCGCCGCGACGATCGACATCTTTTTCGACAGCAACCAGAACGGCTCGATCGACACGGGCGAGCCGGCATGGCGACGCTACAGCGTCACCGACGGCCAGCCCGTGCCGCCGACCGGCGCCCTCATGGCGGCCGACACCGACGGCCTCGCCAACGGCACGATCAGCGTGCCGATCATGAACTTCGCCTACGACGACCGGATCGGCGGCCGGTTCGTGGTGCGCGTGACCTCGGGCTCGTCCACGAGCAAGGCGTCGTTCATCAACGACCCGCCGACGGCGTCGCAATCGGTCGCCGGGCAGCTTCAGCTCGACGGCACGGGCAAGCCCGGCGCGGCGTTCCTGATGAGCGGCAGCGGCGAAATGATGTATCCGGTCCTCACCGACTCGAGCGGCAAATACACGCTGCCGGTCACCGAGGCCGGGAGCTACCTGGTCGGCGGCATGATCCTTGGCGAGGCCGGCCGGGTGGGCTCGGGGGTCGCGGTCACGATCGCCTCCGGCCAGAAGAAAACCGGCGTCAACGTCGCGTTCACGCGCGCGCCGTACCGGCTCAAGGGGAAGGTCGTCCGGTCGGATAACGGCGTGGCGGTTCCCTACACGTTCCTCGACGTCAACCGCGAGGACGCGGCGGGGTGGGTGGCGGGCGTGGCCGACGCCAGCGGCAACTTCGACATCGGCGTCGGCAACGGCACGTGGAGCGCGGAGGCCAACGCCGCGGCGCAGATCGGATTCATGGGCGGGTTGTTCGCCGACGGGAGCGATTGCGTGACAATCAGCGGCGCCTCGGTCACGGGGAAGAATTTCTTCCTCACGCCGGTGGCCGGGTTCGTCTCCGGGCGCGCCCGCAACAGCAAGACGCTCGCGTACCTGGCGGGGGCCAAGCTGCTCGCCTGCCTGCCGGGCACCTACGACCAGGCCGCCTCGGCCACGTCCGACGCCAGCGGCTACTGGGCGCTCGGCGTCGCGGCCGGGCAGTGGGACTTCCGCCCCATGCTCGACACCGAAACCGACCTCTACAAAACGATGCTCTACCCGAGCACGACGTTCACGAAGACGATCACGGCGGGCCAGGCCGCGCAAAGCATCGGGACGGTCGACTTCCTGCCGGCCGACGGCACGGTCTCGGTCAAGGTGGTCGACTACCAGAACCACGCCCAGCCGAATCTCTACGTTTACGGCTGCGACCTGGGGATCAGCAACAGCTACCAGTCCAACGCCGGCCCGACCGACGCCAACGGCCGCGCGAGCGTCCCCATCCGGCGCGACAATACATGGTTCGTCGGCGTCAACACCGCGGACTCGCGCGTGACGCCGCCGCAGCGCCGGCTCGACGTCCTCGCCCTCGACGGCAACACGATCACGATTTACCCGCTCAACTACCGCAAGCGCCCCTACCGCGTCTACGGCGGCAACAGCTATATTACGAGCACGAACTTCCCGCAGGACGCCGGCTACAAGCTGCTCGGCAAGGCGGCGGGGACGGCGACGTTCTGGGGGTCCTACCCGTATTACTGCATCGTGAGCGCGGACGGCGGGGCGCTCGTCGACAGCGTGCGGGGCTTGAACGGCACGTTCTACGGGGCAACGGCCTCGAACCAGACGCTCAACGCGGACCGGATCGCCGGCAAGCCCGACGGCAAGTATGCGACGGTCGGCGACGCCGCCGGGACGCTGGCGGCCGGGTCGGTCCTGATCCAGCCGGCGGCGACGTTCAACGGCATCACCGTGTATCACCCCGACGAGTGGCGCAACGGCGCGGACGATTGGCGTTTATATCGTTGAACGTAGGTGAGCGCCGGGGCACTCAGGGTGTGCGAAATGGTGCGCCCGGGCGCCCCGAATTTTTAACGGATAAACATATCGCAATATTCCTAATATTACGCAACCGATGCATTATCAGCATTGTGCATCATAACGGCCGTGGCGCGCGCGGACCGAAAATTAAAATTCCATAACAGGTATCGGTCTTGCTGCAAACCGGTCAACCTCAAGGCAGCGCCTTGAGGTTGATTTCGCCTCCGCAAGGCTGTCCGATGTCCAACGCCACCGTTTCGGTCTATCCCTTCGATCAAACCCTCGCGCCGGCGACGGCGGTCGCGAAGACCAGGCTGGGCTGGGTCGACGTGGCCCGCGGGATCACGATCCTGCTGGTCGTGATGGGCCACGCCAACCTCCCCTACCAGATCCAGTGCTTCCTCCAGCCGTTCCGGCTGCCGCTGTTCTATTTCACGGCCGGCTACATCTTCAACTACGACCGGCACCGCGACGCGCTGGGCAATTACCTGTCGCAGCGGCTGCGCCGCCTCCTGCTGCCGTATTTCTGCACGGCGGCCTTCTTCTACTTCGTCTGGCTCGTCGTCTCCAATTACACGTATCAGGTCTGGTCGTACGATCCCGTCAAGCAGCTGGCCGGAATCTTCCTTGCCAGCGGGATGAGCCACGGAACCGGCGACTACGTGATCCGCTTCGACCTGGCGCTGTGGTTCCTCGGCTGCATGGCGGTTTCGACCGTCATCTTCGTCGGGCTGCTTCATTTCTTCAGGAACGAGAGCTCGCAGGTGCCGCTTCTGATGGCTTCGGCGGGCATCGCGTGCCTGGGCCGGGTGATCGGCGATTACGTCGCGCTGCCGTGGAGCACGGACGTGGCGATGATCGCGCAGTTCTTCTTCGTGATGGGGTTCCTGCTGCGCCAGCACGGGACGGGGTTCCAGGACGCGCGGATCCTGGTCTTCATGTTCGCGCTGTATTTCGCGCTGTATTGGACGGGCGACCTGACCGACATGAATCACCGGATTTACCCGGACTTCTCGAAATTCATCCTGGCGGGGCTGGCCGGAACCTACGTCGTCTTCGCGATCAGCAAAAAGATCGCCCAGCTTGCCGAGACCGAGGTCGGGGCGCGCCACGTGAGCGCGGGGCTGGAATTCCTCGGCCGCAACACGATGGTGATCATGGCGTTCCACATGGGGGGCTACTACCTGCGCGACCTGTTCGAGGAATGCATCCTCGGCCGCATGCCGGCCAATCCGGCCCCGTTCTGGCCGACGTTCCTGTGGCTGTCGCTGGCCAGCATGCTGGCGATCGTCGTTCTCAATCGCGTCACCGCGCTTAAGAAGATCTATTATAAATAAGTCCTGAGTTCGCCTGGGAATGCCGATCTCCAGATCGGCACAGCACAACAGCCGCTCGGGAGAGCGGCGTTCCCAGGATTTCATTCTTGATTGCGGCGGGGGGTTCATTAAAATATGGGCGGGATTTTTCCCGGGCAATGGGGTCTGCCTTCAACCGCCCTCACCGGCTGATGACTCCTGGCACATCGTGAACGCATTCCTTGCCGGGAGTTCTCGCATGCTCAAGATTCTCCTCCTCGCCCTGGGCGGCAGCCTCGGAACGCTCGCCCGTTACGGCCTCTCAACGTTCGTCCAGCAATCGCACGGCGGCGCGTTCCCGGTCGGGACGCTGCTCGTCAACGTCATCGGCTGCTTTATCATCGGCTTCCTGATGGAAACGTTCCAGTCGGGGCGGATCGGCACGCCGGAGCTGCGCGGGTTCGCCACGGTCGGTTTCCTCGGCGCGTTCACGACGTTCTCGACGTTCAGTTACGAGACGAGCTCGCTGGTGCGCGGCGGGCAGTGGCGCCTGGGGACGGCCAACATCGCGGTAAGTCTGGTTCTGGGGCTGGCGGCGGTCGAAGCGGGCGCGGCGCTGGCGCGCACCTGCCGCTGAGTGATAGCATCCCCGACATGAGCAACGGCCCCAAATACGGCAGCGGCAAGCGCACGGGCGCTTTCGCCGAATCCAAGTTTACCAATTGGATGCCGTACCATCCTATACATGCGGAAGTGAAATCCACTCCGCGCGGCCTGAAACCCGACGCCGAATTCAAATTGCCGGACGGATCGGCGATCGGGCCGCCCGCAACGAAAACAAATCGTATCGCAAAAACGAGAATTTCGCCGACTGGATGGCCATCGAATTGAATCGGAAAACCCGGTGATTCTCGGGCAAAATATACTTCCAATCAGGCCTGCTTTGCAGGGCCGTGGCTAGGCCCTGAAAGGGTCGCATCATCCGCGGGTTGCGCGGCGATGAGACGCGCTTTCAGCGCTCGGTTCATGCCGTCGCTGACCTGGGGCTCCGCTTCGCTGCGCCCCAGGCTGGTATGACTGCGCGCCTTTGGCGCTTTGACCGGTCAGCCGATTGGGTTCTGATTTGCCAGCTTAGGATGACGACGCACGAGCATGAACGGATAATGATTGTTAAGCGCTCTAGCCGGCCGGGCTGAGCGCCGAGCGGAGGAGCTTGGGCAGCTCGCGCTCGACGAACGGCGTGTTGTCGATCTCGCTTTCCCAGAGCAGGTGATCGATCACGATGATCGCGCCGCGCCCCCTGGGGATGATCTGCATCGCGGGGCCGAAGACGCGGCCGCTGTCGTCGCGCAGGTCGTAGAGCGGGACCGCGCCGGGCTCGGTCGCGACCATCGGGTAGAACGGCGCCGAGAGCATCGACCGCAGCTGCACCTGGCGCGCCAGGCCGAGCAGGTCGCGCGGCACCTGGCTGGCGCGCTGGAAGAAGATCGTGCGGCCGTCGTTGGGCGGGTGGTTGAACGGCTCGACGCCGCCGGCGGCGCTGGACGCCGGCCGGGCGAACTTGACGCCGAATTCCTGCGCGAGATTCGGCCGGGTCATGTCGGCCGGGGCGCGCCGCATCTGGCCGTTCTCGCCGCGCACGGTCGTGCGGAACGCCGCGCCGCGCGCCAGGACGATCAGCCGGCCGCCGCCGGTGACGTATTGAAGCAGCGCCTGCTGGGCGTCGCCCCGGGTGTTGAGCGTGTGCAGGTATTCGCCGACCGGATCGATGTAGACGACGGCCGGCAGGCGGGCGGGCGAAAGCACGTCGGGACGGGCCAGGTCGTCCATGCCGAGCGGCCTGGGCTCGGCGCCGATCGTCAAGATCGCGGATTGGACCTTGTGGACGTCGCCCTGGTAGGCGACGCGATACGCCTCGCTGCCGGTGGCGAGCGGGATGAGGCCGATGTTCGCGCTATTGCCCGGCCTGGGCGCCGACGCGCCGTGGTAGGGGAAATCGATGGACGAAAGCCAGCGCGTCCTGAGCTCGAGGAACGTCCCGGCCTCGGTCTCGAGGACCACGCTCGAGCCGCGCAGCTGGCGCAGGAGGCCCGAGATCCGCTCGCCGCGCGTCGTCTGAAGCCGGCAATAAAGGAGCGCCGACTGGGGCATCGGCCGCTGGTAATCGAAGTCGAGCGGCTGCGGCGGGTAAACGCCGAGGACCTCGCCGACGGGGATCGAGAACGGCTTGCCCTCGCCCCCCTCGAAAAATAGTTTGCCTTCCCGCGCGGCGCTCGGGCGGGCGGTCGTGCGGCGGTTGCCGGTCAGGAGGAGGCAATCCTGAAGCGGCTGCGGCGCGGCCGAAAGCGGCAGGCCGTAGACGATCGCGTCTTCCTCGGGCCGCGGGGTCGCGGCGGCCCTGGCGCGCTTGGCGGCCTCGGGCGACTGCTCGACGCGCCAGCGGTACGGGAAGATCAGCGAGGCGCAGTTTTGCCAGGCGATCCGGTAGCTGCCGTAGGCGCTCTCGAGCGTGATCCCCTCGGCGGTCAGCTCGCGCACGACCCCCCAGATCCGGTCGCCGGTCTTGCTGGTCAGGAGTCCCTCGGTCGGCTTGACCGCGGGCGGGGCCTCGTCCTTGGGCCGGCGCTGAAGCTCGATGTGGAACGCCAGGCCGTAGCTCGCCTCGGTCGAGCGCGGGCGCTCGCCGATGCGGATCGCGATCAGGTTGAGCCCCGGCTGGATGAGCGGCGTGACTTCCCAGGTGGCCATCCCGAAGCCGGCCCGGGCGGGGAGCTGGACGGGGTGCTCGTTGATGCAGATCTCGAGCGGCTCGCCGTTGGTCGCCAGGCGCAGCGTGGCCCGGGCGAGCTTTTCGTGCTGCTGGACGGTGAACGACTGGCGCAACAGGTAGACGTTGGCCGTCCCGGCGGGGGCCTGCTGGCCGTTGGCCCAGCAGAAGACGGCGCCGTTGATGAACGGAAGATGATTGACCTGGGCGGCAGGAATCGCGCGGCTCCACGGCGGGATCTGGCCGAAGCTGCGCTTCCAGTCGGGCGGGGGCGGCACGGCGATGCGCGTGTTGCCGAGCCGGTAGGTTTCCATGGCGGCCGGATTGCTGCCGATGAGCTCCCGGGCCAGCAGGTCAAAGCTCAGTTCCTCGACGGCATCGAGCGACGGGACGGCCGGGACGGTGTCGAAGCTGTAGGTTTTGTTTTTCTGCAGGTCGCGCGGCGTGCCGAGGCGGATCTGGTCGAGCCAGATCGAGACGCCGTCGGAGGTGCGGGCCTGGCCGGACGGGCCGCCGCCAATGATCCCGTCGATCAGGGCCGGCGCCGCGGCCGCGAACGAACCGAACAGAAGCGCCAAAGACGCGGCAACCAGCCCCCACCGCACCGTGTTGTTCAATGATCGTCGGTCGTTCACGTCAGTTCCAATTGCGGACGCGGTAGTTGAGCTTCTGGTCCTGGAGTTCCTTGATCTTGTTGCGGGCGATGCCGGCGGCGACCGAGCCCTCGGCCGCCGCCGTCGCGCGCATGAAGTGCTCGACCGCCTGGTCGGACTGGGCGAGGTGGACCGAGAGCTCGCCCAGGTAGAGCTCCAGGTAGGCGCGGCTCTCGCCGCCGGGCTGGTTCTGGGCCTTGTCGGCCAGCAGGTTGTAAATCTCCATGACCGACTCGGAGCCGGGCTTGTCGCCGGCGGCGAAGCGGTCGACGATGGCGCGGGCGCTGTCGGGCAGGAGCGGCTGGTCCTTTTCGGCGGCGGCCAGCACGCGCAGGGCGGCCAGGGCCTCGGGCCACGGGTCGCGCCGCAGGCTGTGGACCAGGGCCAGCGCCTGCCAGTCGTCGGCGCGATACTGCTGGAGCAGTTCGATCTGGCGCTGGACGCGCAGCCGCTCGGCCGGGTTGAGGGCCTTGTTGGCGCGGCTCCCCTGGCACTTGCGGTAATACGAGAGGGCCTGCTTGAAGTTGGCCTTCTCGCTGAACAGGATGTCGGCGATCTGCAGGTTGGCGCGCACGGCCATCGCGGTCGTCTGGTCGACCAGCAAGACGCGCTGGAAATATTCGTAGGCCTCGTTGGGGCGGCCGGCGGCCAGCTCGTCCTCGCCCTGGAAGTAATACCGGGCCTGCTTGAAGATCGGGCGGTTCGCCAGCTCGGAGGGATCGGCGCCCTGGCCGCGCAGCGCGCTCTCGAGCTCCTTCATCCCCCGGCGCGGATCGCTCCCGCCGCCGAGGTGCTCCTCAAGGATCCTGTCGAGCGGGGCGTTGGTTTTGTCGGCGCCGGCGTTGGCCATCTTGACCTGGGCATCGCGCCCGACCTGGAATTCGGACTTCAGTTTTTCGAGCTGCGGCGGGCCGGGGAGGATTTCGTCGAGTCGGGTGGTCGGTTCGGCCGGATTGGAAACGCCCTTGACGAGGATCGTGCCGGAAGAGGGGGCGGGGGGCGCCGGGGCCTGGGAGGAAGCGGCCTTGGGGGCGTCGGCCGGCCCGGCGGCGAAAGATACCAGGGGCCCGGATCCGCCATCGCCCGCCAGCGCCGCCGAGCGCCTCAGCTCGGGGGCGATGGCCAGCGACATCAGCACGACGGCCGCGGCCGCGCCGGCCCACCACAGGGGCCTCACGCGCAGCATCCGCCGGATGGTGACGCGCGGCGGGGGCGCCTTGTCGAGCTCGCCGAGGACGCGCGCGGCCAGGTCGTCGAAATACGCCGGGCCGGGGTGGGCGACCTGCCCCTCGCGCCGGATCAGCGCGCCGATCCGGTCGCTCTCCTCGTAAAACTCGCGGCAGGCGGCGCAGGCGGCCAGGTGTTCCTCGACGCGAGCCATCGTGGAAGCGGGCAGGGTGCCCGCCGAATACTCGCTATAGAGAAACTGGACACGTTCACAACGCATGCAAAACCGCCGCCGATCCCCGTCAAAAATGGAATGGCTCCGCCGGCTTTCCCGGCGTGATCTGACAATTTGACTCACTGGGAAGGCCCGGGGTTTGGTCCGCCCCTCCCCAACATGCCCCATTGGCGCCATCGTAACCGCAATCGAATAAAAGTTGCAACTACCCGGCAGCAAAAACCAACATGCGGCTCATGTCTGCTGTCGCGAGGAGGAAATACGATTAAAGATTCTTTGTCGCAGAGAAGCAGAGTTTTGCGGAACGGCAGAGAGCAGATTTTTTAGAGGCGGGGACAAAAGTTGTCCGGCAATAAAACACGTTCCAACCGGTTCCCAAGGGATGTGCCGGGGGTTGGTTCGATTACGATTACGATTACGATTACGAGCACGAGCACGAGCACGAACCGATAACTTTCGTCAAGCGCTCTAGCGTCTTCCGGCCCTCCGGGACTCTGCGTTGCTTCTCTGCCTGTCGGCCCGACTCCGCTTCTCGGCGACAAAATTCCGGAATCATCAAGCAAAACGCCCAGGGCTCGGGGCCCTGGGCGTGGATGTTTTTGCTGTCTGGGAGGCTCGGATTATTCCGCGCCGTCGCCGCCGGCGGCCATGGAGACGGGGGCGGTTTCGGCGGCTTCGCGCCGGCTGAACAGGCCGCGGACGAGGTGACTCAAGCGGCGCTGGAGCTTCTTGCGCGCCTCGTGGATGTTGAACTTCACCGCGCCCTCGCTGCAGTTCATGACGCCGGCGATCTCCTTGATCGAGAGCCCCTCGAGCTCGAAGAGCATGACGGCCGTCTGCTGGCGGTCGGGCAGGGCCGCCATGGCCTGCTGGATCTCGGCGCGCACTTCGGACTGGATCGCCGCCTCGCGCGGGCTGCGGGCGCCCGAGCCGCTGGCGACGACGACCACGCCCTCGTCCAGGTCGAGCGATTCGTCGAGCTCGCTGAACTGACGGCGGCCCTTGCGGACGCGCCACGTCTGGACCTGGTTGATCGTGATGCGCATCACCCACGAGGCGAAGCGCTCGGGCTCCTTGAGCGAGCCGATGTATCGGAAAATGCGGATCAGCGTCTCCTGGACGACCTCGTCGGTGTCGTCGTGGTCGTGCAGGATCGAGTAAACGATCCGATAGACGTCGGGGCTGATCGTGCGCAGGAGCCGCTCGGTGGCCGGGCGGTCGTTGTTGCGACAGGCGAGGATCAGTTCGACGGGAACGTCAGCGAGAGCCATGGACATTCTGCCTTTGACTACAAGGAGCGGGCCGGAGCGATTTTTGTTCCCGAAAACAGCGGAAAAACTTTTGAGTCCGGCCTCGGCTCGGGCCCAAAACCCCATCTACAAGCAAGCCAAATGACTATCAAAATCGCGCGACACTTTCAAGCGAGATTTTGGGGTAAAGTGAACGTTATCCCTGTGAACAAATTATTCGGATGTCAATATTTAGGGCCGAAGATTTAAAGGGGGAGATTTTGAGGGGCGGAGAAAACAAATACAAACACGAAACGCACGAAAGAAGAGCACGAAAGAACACGAAAAATTGAACAGAAGGAAACGGAGATTTAGAGAGAGGCGAAATTGGAGCGTGAGCTTCTTGTAAAAGTCTCAAACAGAACCCGCACAGAGGGAAACCGTTGAAACGGTTTCCAAGGGAAGATCGCTCCAACCCCGCGATTCATGAACAAAACGCTTTACCAATGGCGGGGGCGGCGCGTTCCCATCTTTTCGCAAGAAGCTCGCGTGACAAAAGTTTTCCGGCACCAGGGATCGCCGGCGAGGGCGCCGGCGCCACAGTGGGATGAGCTAATTCGATACTGAACAGCTGTTGTCGCTGTGGGGCCGGCGCCCACGCTGAATCAAGAAAATCTTCTCCGCGCCCTCTGCCCGGCTCCGCGTCTCTGCGACCAAGATGGAGTTATTTCTTCTTGTATTTCGGCTCGACCGTGACCTTGGGCTCGTCCATTTTGCGCAGCTTGACGCCGGCCTCGTCGAACAGCTTGATCGTCATCTCGTCGGAGACGTAGCCGTGCTGATAGACAACCTCCACGATCCCGGCGTTGATGATGGCGCGGGCGCAGAACTGGCACGGGCAGAGCGTGCAATACATCGTGCCGCCGCGGATCGCGACCCCGTGGACGGCGGCCTGGATGATCGCGTTTTCTTCGGCATGGAGCGCAATGCATTCGGTCAGGCCCGTACCGGAGTCGGCCATCGCGGCGCCGCGCGGGCAGCCGCCGTCGCAGCAGTTCCGGATCCCCTTGGGCGTGCCGTTGTAGCCGGTCGTCAGGATCTGGCGGTCGATCGTGATGACCGCGCCGACGCGGCGCTTGATGCAGTTGCTCCGCGTCGAGACGACCGAGGCGATCATCATGAAATACTCGTCCCAGTTGGGCCGGGGGAGCAGGTGCGTGAACAGCTCGCGCTTCAAAAACTCGACGATCTTTTCGCGGAACTCCTCGAGCGCGCCGTCGTTGGGGATCGTCGCGTCGGCCATCTCGCGGCAGGCGGCCAGGGCCTGGGCGGCGGGGTCGCCGCCGTCGGGGGCCATCTGGCGGGCTTCCTGCGCGGCGAATTCCTCGAAGGTTGTCGGGTCGCCCGCGCGCGCCCGCGTGAGCGACCGCTCGAACCGGACGCGCTGGTCGGCGTCGACGAAGACCATCATGAAATCGGGGCGCTCGCGCAGGGCGGCGACCTCGGCCGGGTGCCGGATGCTGGTCACGACCCAGTTGCGCGAGTGGTCGATGTGCTCGATGGCGCGCTTGCCGAGGACGCCGGGGCCATGATCGCGGCGCAGCTCGTTGCCGACCTCGGTCAGGGCGTCGATCGTGATCTCGCGGCCGCGGCGCCCAAGCTCCTCGCGGATCATGTCGGAGAGCGAAATATGCGCGAAGCCCTTCTGGATCAGCAGCTCCGCCATCGTGTCCTTGCCCGAACAGAAGAAACCGGTGACGCCAACGATCATGATGAAAAATCCTAATCACTCAGAATCGGAAACAAATTCGAAACAAACAGCCAGAATCATACAGAAATTCATAATGATTCTAAAACCATAAAACGCCGGATTTTGTCGCGGAGAAGCAGAGATTGGCAGAGAGCGCGGAGAAGAATTGAACCGCCAAGGCGCCACCAGGAAACAATCCTAATCATTCAAAATCGGAAACAAATTCGAACCAAACAGCCAGAATCATACAGAAATTCATAATGATTCTAAAACCATAAAACACCGGATTTTATCGCGGAGGGGCAGAGACAACAGGGATACACGGACGGGCACGGACATGCACGGACGCGCACGGATCAATGGCTTCTATCTTCTCTGCGCTCTCGGCCCGGCTCTGCGCCTCTGCGACAAAGTTTATTCCGCCGGCGCGAGCTTGCCGCCCTCGATCTTGCGGTAGTAGCAGCTCATGCGGGCCTTGCCCTGGGCGTCCTTGGTGTGGCAGGCGCCCTGGCCGAGCGGGCGGACCCGGTAGAGGAGCGAGTTCTGCTCGCAGTTGACGCGGACCTCGACCAGCTCGAGCGTGTCGCCGCTGGTCGCGCCCTTGACCCACAGCTCGCGGCGCGAGGTGCTCCAGAACGTGGCGACGTTGTGCTCGAGCGCGTAGTCCAGCGCCAGCCGGTTGGCGTAGGCCAGGATCAGGACCTCGCCGGTGTCGGCGTGCTGGACGACGACGGGCAGGACCGGCTCGCCCCCGCCGGCGACCTTGGCCAGCTTGTCGAAGTCCAGGGCGAGCGTCGAGCCCTCTTCCAGTTCCTTGTGATCAATCGCGGACACCTGCGCGACCTCCCGAAAAGCTGCCATCAAAATGGCACGATCGGAGGCCGAGGGCCAGCGGAAAGTAGGCCGACGTCGCCGACGGTGGCATGGGTTTTTAAAAAATGCCGGTTTCGGCGAAACCGGCCTACTTGTATTTTCGACTCCGTCATAGTAGGATCATGGCCCCCGGCGGCGCGGGCAAAGAGTTTTCCCGGTCGTTGGAATCCGTCACGAGGTTCAGAGTCATGATCGTAGTCATGAAACCAGGCTGTCCGCGCGAGTTCATCGATGACGTCATCAAGCGCATCGAGGACCTGGGCTACCATGCCCACCCCATCTACGGCATCGAGCGGACGGTCATCGGCTGCGTCGGCAACGAGGACAAGACCCCGCTCCAGTCGCTCGAAAACATGCCCGGCGTCGAGAACGCGTTCCCGATCCTGAAGCCCTACAAGCTGGCCGGCCGCGAGTTTCATGTCGAGCCGAGCCAGGTCGACATCTCCGGCTTCAAGGTCGGCGGCGAGAAGCTGGCGCTGATCGCCGGGCCGTGCTCGGTCGAGTCGCGCGAGCAGGTCCTCGAGATCGCCGACGCCGTCAAGGCGGCCGGGGCGCAGTTCCTGCGCGGCGGCGCGTTCAAGCCGCGGACCTCGCCGTACGCCTTCCAGGGGCTCGGCGAAAAGGGGCTGGAGATGCTCGTCGAGGCGCGCGATCGCACCGGCCTGCGCATCGTGACCGAGATCGTCAACGCCGAGGACCTGCCCGGCATGGTCGAGGCCAAGGTCGACCTGCTCCAGATCGGCGCGCGCAACTGCCAGAACTACGCGCTGCTGGACGCGGTCGGGCGGTCGGGGCTGCCGGTGCTCCTGAAGCGCGGCATCTCGACGCTGATCAGCGAATACCTCATGGCGGCCGAGTACATCCTGCAGCACGAAAACTACAAGGTCATCCTGTGCGAGCGCGGCATCCGCACGTTCGAGACGGCGACGCGGTTCACGCTGGACCTGAACGCGGTGCCGATCATCAAGCAGAACTCGCACCTGCCGCTGCTGGTCGACCCGAGCCACGGCACGGGCCAGTGGCGGCTGGTCGAGCCGATGGCGCGCGCGGCGATCGCGGCCGGCGCCGACGGCGTGATCGTCGAGGTGCACCCCAACCCCAAGTTCGCGCTCAGCGACGGCGCCCAGTCGCTCAAGCCCGAGAAATTCGAGCGCCTGGTCAGCGAAGTCCGCAAAATCGCGATCGCCATGGGCCGCTCGCTGTAAATCAAAACCAAAACCAAAACACAAAGCCCCTCGCCGAAAGCGGGGGGCTTTGTGCGTGGATGTGTCGGTGATTTGTTCGATTACGATTACGACGCACGACGCACGAATGTACAGCACTCGAACGGCTTGATCACCGCAGCATGATCAGCGAGGCGATCGAGAAGTAGATGACGAGGCCGGTGACGTCGACGAGCGTCGCCACGAACGGGGCCGAGGACGTTGCGGGGTCGGCGCCGAAGCGCTTCATCACGAGCGGCAGCAGCGAGCCGGCCAGCGTCCCCCACAGCACGACGCCGATCAGCGAGAACCAGATCGTGATCCCGACGGCCGTCCAGTGAGGGCCGTAAATGTCGCTGAACGCGGACCACAGCGAAATGCGCATGAACCCGACGGCGCCCAGGATCGCGCCGAGCGCCAGGCCGGTCAGCACCTCGCGGTGCATGACGCGCCACCAGTCGGCGAGCGTCACCTCGCCGAGGGCCAGCGCGCGGATGATCAGCGAGGCCGCCTGCGAGCCGCTGTTGCCGCCGCTGGAGATGATCAGCGGCACGAACAGCGCCAGGACGACCGCCTTCTCGATTTCCTTCTCGAAAAACCCCATCGCGGTGGCCGTCAGCAGCTCGCCCAGGAACAGCAGCACCAGCCAGCCGGCGCGCTTGCGGATCATCGTCGGCAGGTGCGTCGACAGGTAGGGCAGTTCCAGCGCCTCCAGGCCGCCGAGCTTGTGGATATCCTCGGTGGCTTCCTCTTCGGCCACGTCCAGGACGTCGTCGACGGTGACGATCCCGACGAGCGCCCCCTCCGAGTCGATCACCGGCAGCGCCGTGCGGTCGTATTTCTTGAACGTCGTGACGGCCGTTTCCTGGTCGTCGGTCGCCCGCAGCCAGACGAACGTGTGGTCCATCAGCTCCTTGACGCGGGTCGTGACGGGGGCGAGCAGGACCTCGCGCAGCCGGATGTCGTCGATCAGGTGGTTCTTCTCGTCGACGATGTAGAGGACGTTGATCGTCTCGCTGTCCTTGCCGCGGACGCGGATGTGGGCCAGCACCTGGTCCATCGTCCACTCCGGGTTGATCGCCACGAAATCGGGCGTCATGAGCCGGCCGATGGATTCCTCCGGGTAGCCGAGCAGCTGCTTGGCCACGGCCAGCTCGGCGGGCGAAAGGAGGGTCAGCAGCCGGCGGGTGACCTCGGCGGGCAGCTCCTCGAGGAGCGCCGTGCGATCGTCGGGGTCCATGTCGTTGAGCAGGCCGGCCAGCTGCTCCTGGCCCATCGCCTTGAGCATGTCGTTCTGGGTCTCGAGGGGCAGGTATTCGAAGACGTCGGCGGCGAGCGTGCGCGGCAGGATCCGGAACAGCACGACCATCTCGGTCGGGGGCAGCTCCTCGATCATCTCGACCAGGTCGGGCGGATCCATGTCCTCGAGCATCTCGCGCAGCGTGGCGTATTCGCCATGGCGCAACAGCTCCTCGAGCTCCGGTTGCAGCAGTTTTCCGAGCATCGGAAGGCCTCCTGGGGACGCGCCGGCGCAGGGCGCACCCGCCCTCATCTAGTCACAGGATGCACCCGGAGTCGAGCGTGAAAGAAGAAAAAAGAAAGAAGGATCGATTACGATTACGATTCACGATTACGAGCACGAGCACGAGCACGAGCACGACGCACGATGCACGATACACGATGCACGATACACGATGCACGAACGGTTAAGTATTCTTGTCGTGGGTGTCGATGTCGAGGGGGGCGCGCATGTGTTTTTCGCTCTTGGGGGTGCGCAGCACGCGGCTCAGGCAGTAGTAATTGAGCCACAGCACCAGCCCGACGCTCACGATCATCATGATCCAGCCCGCGATTGTCATGGGATCACGTCCTCCTCGGAGATCGGGTGTTTTTCTTCCCAGCGCTTGCCGGCGAGCCAGATCAACACGGCGAAGAAGAGGGCAACGGCCAGCACGAACGTCAACACGAACGCCGCGACGCGATCTTCCGACTGGAAAATGGTCTTGTAGTAACCGGCGAGCTTGTCGTAGCAGAAGCCCGCGAAGATGGCGAGCAGGTAGACGGGCGAGACGTATTTGACGACGAACCAGAACGGGCGCGGCACCGGGATCTCGGCGCCTTTGGAGATTTCGGCCTTGGCGCGCTCGACGCCGAATACCCAGCCGAACAGGATGATCTGGATCATGCCGAGGACGAAGACCAGGAAGTTGCCGACCCAGAAGTCCATCGTGTCCAGCGCCAGCAGGTTCTTGCTGAAAAAGATCGCGATCAGCGCGCCGATCGACACGATCAGGGCCAGCAGCGTCACCGACAGCCGGCGCCCCATCGCGAAGCCCTCCTCCAGGAACGCGATGGCCGGCTGAAGCATGCTGATCGAGCTGGTGATCGCCGCGATGAAGATCATCGCGAAGAACAGGGCGCCGAACATGTCGCCCAGGGGCATGCGGTGGAAGACCGTCGGCAGGACGGTGAAGGCCACCGAGAACGTGCTGTCGAGCTGAACGTTTCGCACGTCGAGGAACATGAACGCCAGCGGGATCACCATCATGCCGCCGAGGCAGACTTCGCAGAATTCGTTGACCGCGCTCGCCGTCAGGCCCGACAGCACCACGTCGTCGTCGCGCTTGAGGTAGCTCGCGTAATTCAGGATCACGCCCATGCAGATCGACAGCGTGAAGAAGATCTGGCCGGCGGCCGACAGCCACAGTTTCGGGTTGAGCAGGGCCGTCCACAGGCTCGCGCCCTCGACCCGCGGGTTCCACATGAAGCCGAGCGCGTTGACGATGTTGCGCTCGGGCATGGCCGGGTTCGGCGCCCCGAGCGTCAGCACGCGCAGGACGATGACCACGGCAATGACGATCAGCAGCGGCATGGCGATCTTGCTGAACGACTCGATGCCCTTGGAGACGCCGCGGAAGATCAGGAAGAAGTTCAGGAAAAAAGTCAGCGCCACCAGGAACATCATGCGCCCGCCGGGGAAGCCGTTGGCGGCGGCGCCGACCATCGCGGCGAAATGGGCCTCGTAGATTTTGATGTCCTGGCCCGGGGCGGCGGCGGCCGACATGGCGCGCATGTTGCCGAGCACGTAATCGAGGGCGTACGACAGGCACCAGACCTCGATGTAGATGTAGTACATGTAGATGACGACGGGGATCGTGATCGAGAGGATGCCGATGTACTTGCTGGCGGGGTGGCGCCACAGCGCGCGGAAGATGCCGGGGGTCGAGTTGTGGCCGACCGCCCCGCCGTAGCGGCCCATCGTCCACTCGGCCCAGCAGATCGGGATCCCGACCAGCAGGAGCGAAATGAAATACGGGATCATGAAGATGCCGCCGCCGTTGGTGGCGACCTGGCCCGGGAAGCGCAGGAAGTTGCCGAGGCCGACGGCCGAGCCCGCGACGGCCAGGATGACGCCGATCTTCGAGCCCCAGCTGTCGTTGTTGTGTGCCATGGTGCGATCCTGTGCTATCGATCGGATGCTTCAAGCCACCCGCGCATCGCGTCGATGGCGCGGGCGGCGCTCCCCTGGTTGCGCTCCAGGACGGCGCGCCCCTTTTCGCCCTCGGCGCGGCGATAGGCTTCGTCATTCAATAACTTCGCCAGCGTGTCGGCCAGGGCGTCGGCGCGGACCTGGATGCCGGCGCCGGCCTGCTTGAACAGCCGGTCCAGCTCGCGCTGGCTGTGCATGTCGGGACCGAACACGACCGGGACCGCATGCGCCGCGGCCTCGAGCAGGTTGTGCCCGCCGACGGCGCAGAAGCTGCCGGCGACGATCGCGACCTCGCCGAGGCCGTAGGCCCGGGCCAGCACGCCCATCCGGTCCAGGACGACGACCTCCGGGTCCGACTGCGGCTCGGGGGCGCTGGCGCGGGCCGTGCGCAGCCCCGCCTGCCACGCCAGCCGGACCACCTCGTCGAACCGCTCCGGGTGGCGCGGGCAAAGCAACAAACCGATTGTGGATTGCGGATTGCGGATTGCGGATTTTGAAGAATGCGTCAGCCTTGAAAAGGCCGCCAAAATGGCGGTTTCTTCGCCGGGGTGGGTCGAGCCGGCGACGATCCAGCGGCGCGGGGTCAGCCCCAGCTCGGCGACCAGCTCGCGGCGCTCCTCCGGGGTGAGCGGCTTTTGCGCCAGGTCGAACTTGCAATTGCCCGTGACGCGGATCCGCGCCGGGTCGATCCCGAGCGCCTCGAACCGGCGGGCGTCCTCGTCGGTCTGGGTGCAGACGCCGCTCAGGGCGCCGAGCGCGGGGGCGAGGAAATTGCGGAATTTCCGGTAGCGCGGGAACGAGCGGTCCGACAGCTTGCCGTTGAGCATGTAGCAGCCGGTCCCGCGCGCGGCGGCCATGGCCAGGAAGTTGGGCCACAACTCGGTCTCGAGCAGGACGAACAGGCGCGGGTTATAAGCGTCCTGGAAGCGGCGGACGTTGGGCGAGAAATCGGCCGGGAAGTAGGTCGACGCCGCCTCGGGGAACGCCTGGCGCGCCGCGGCCTGGCCGGTCTCGGTGATCGTGCTGACGACGAGGGGGAGCTCCGGGGCGAGCCGGCGCAGGCCCGGCACGACGGCGCGGGCCGCGGCGATCTCGCCGACGGAGACGGCATGGACCCACAGCGAGCCGGCGCCGAACTTGCGCGCCTCGTCGGCCGACGGCAGGCGCCGGCCCATCATCCCGCCGGCGCTGTCGGCGTATTTGCCGCGCGCCAGCCGCCGCCACAGCAGGTAGGGGGCCAGCGCGGGCAGGGCGAGGGTGTAAATGGCGTCGTATCGAGTCAGCATGATCGACCACATCCGAATCGCACGGAAACTCGAAATCGAAATCGAAGCCCAGTTGGGG
This sequence comes from Candidatus Sumerlaeia bacterium, assembly GCA_039683515.1. Lineage (GTDB taxonomy): Bacteria > Sumerlaeota > Sumerlaeia > MVZB01 > MVZB01 > JAJFUE01. Next base: position 47,029 of record JBDKRG010000053.1, read on the forward strand.
CATTCCGGCGTGAAGAGGATAACCAGTTGCGCCAGAAAATGGAAGCAATGAGTCGCCGGGGGGGCGGGCAGGGCGCCTGAAAAATCGGCGCTCGTCGGCCCCTACCCTCAAAATACCCTAAAAAAACCGCAATTCTCCCTCGACACGACCCCGTCCGCCGCGCTAAATAATGGAGCGTCAGGCACCGATGAGTTATTTACCAGGTTTTTGGGGGTGGATCGCCTATTCCCTGCGCCCTGGTTTGAGGATCAATCGGTGTGAACACGAATATGGCCGAACTGCGCCAGAACATGGTGACGAAGGAATGGGTGATCATCGCCCCGGAGCGGGCGATGCGGCCCGACCAATTCCGCATTCCCGCCAAGGTCCTGACCCACCAGCTCCCCGTCTTCATCAACGACTGCCCGTTCTGCCCGGGCAACGAGGCCGAGACGCCGCCCGACCTGATCCGCTGCCCCGAACAGGGGCCGTGGAAGTCGCGGCTGTTCCCGAACAAGTTCCCGGCGCTGAGCCGCGACGGCGAGCGCCTCTACAGCCACGACGGCGCCGCGCGCAAGCTGAGCGGGGTCGGCTTCCACGAGGTCCTGATCGAGACGCCGCGCCACAACAGCACGCCCGGCCTGCAGTCGCCGCAGACGATCCTGCGGACGCTGAAGATCTTCATCCAGCGCGGCATGCAGATCGCCGACGACCCGCGCATCGAGCAGGTGTTTTACTTCAAGAACCACGGCCTGGCGGCGGGCACGTCGATCATCCACCCGCACGGCCAGCTGCTGGCGCTGCCGATGGTGCCGTTCAACGCCCGCATGCGCATCGACGAGCAGCGGCGTACCTACGACGAGATGGGGGTCTGCCCCGTCTGCGCCATGCTCGACAGCGAGCTGAACGCGGGCCGGCGCATCGTGTGCGCCAACGAGTCGTTCGTGGCCGTGGTGCCCTACGCGGCGCTGTCGCCGTTCCACATGTGGATCGTGCCGCGACGGCACGGGCCGAGCTTCCTCGACATCCAGCAGCATGAGCTGGAGCTCCTGGCCGCGATCATGCGCGAGGTGTTCGGGCGGCTCTATCACGGCCTCAGCGACCCCGACTACAATTATATCGTGCGCAACGCGCCGCAGCGCGACTCCAGCAGCGCCTACCTGCATTGGTACGTCTCGATCGTCCCGCGCGTGACCCGCACCGCCGGGTTCGAGCTGGGCAGCGGGATGTCGATCAACCCGACATTGCCCGAGGATAACGCCGAGTTCCTGCGCAGCCAGGACCCCGGCCAAACCATGGATGACGATTTCGAAGGTGCCCGGTGCGCCGCAATTGCCGGAGATGGAGTGTGATCATGGCTACCAGATGGATGGCCTTCTGCCTGTTCGTGTTCGCCACGGCCGCCGCCGCCCAGCCCGCGCCGATGCCCAACGTGGCCGCCGGGGTGACCCGCGCGCTCGCGGCCAGGGGCAAGGCCGACGTGATCGTGCGGCTGGACCCCGCGGCCGACCGCTCGCTCATCGACAAGGCCGCGATCAAGGGCTGGACCGTTCAGCGCCGGCTCGAATCGGTCCCGTACCTGATCGGCCAGGTCGACAGCGCGGGGATCGCGGAGCTGGCGGCCAACCCGGCCGTCGACCAGGTCTATGAGGACCTGACGCTGCGCGGCTCGCTGGCGCAGAGCGTCCCGGCCATCACCGCCGACGTCGCGCGGACCAAGTATGGCCTGACCGGCTCCAACGTCGTCGTCGGCTTCATCGACACCGGCATCGACCTGACCCATGCCGACCTGGCCAGCGCCGTCCAGGCCAGCCGCCGCATCATCAAGGGCGACTCCAACACCAGCAACGTCCAGGACGACAACGGCCACGGGACGCACCTGGCCGGCATCATCACCGGCAACGGGAGCGTGGCCCCACGCGGCGTGGCCTCCGACTGCAAGCTCGTCGTCATCAAGGCGCTCGACAGCAGCAACTCGGGCTACATGAGCGACTTCATCACGGCCATCGACTGGATGATCGCCAACAAGGCCTCGTTCCCGTCACTCAAGTTCATCAGCCTGAGCGCCAATTTCAACGCCGAGCCGTCGACGCTCTGCCCGTGCGACTCGCTGGTCGGTTCGGTCTCGGCCTACCAGGCGTTCCTCGACGTCATCGCCCGCGCCAAGGCGGCGGGGATGTATCTCGTCGTCCCGACGGGGAACAACGGGACCTCCGGCCTCGTCCCGCCCGCCTGCTTCAAGGACGTCATCGCGGTCGGGTCGTGCTTCGACACGTCGTACCTGCGCGCGCCCGGGACCAATACCTACCAGTATTACGACCCCAGCTTCCCGGCCGTCTACAACACCAGCCCGACGATCCAGACGATCGCGGGGTTCAGCAATTACGGGTCGTGCATGGACTTCGTCGCGCCCGGCTATCTCATCACTTCCGACAAGCTGACCGGCGGGACGGTCAACAGCTTCGGGACGTCGGTCTCGGCGGCGCACGTCGTCGGGGCGCTCGCCCTGCTGCAGCAGCGGGCGCCCAAGGCATCGGCCGCGCAGCTGGTCACGGCGCTCGCGACCTACTCCAAGCAGATCCCCGACCCGCAGAACTCGTCGATCAAATACCCGCTGATCGACGTGGCCGCGACGGCCGCCCAGCTCGGCCCCAACCGCGCCGACGCGTGGACGATGTATAAATAAGCCGCGCGCCAAGCCGCAAAAGCCGCAAAGCCGACGGGTTCCATCCCGTCGGCTTTCTGCTTGTTAGAGCGCTTGACGAAAATGATTCGTTCGTGCGTCGTGCGTCGTGCGTCGTAATCGAACCCAACCGCCGGCCATTCACGCATTATTTTTGTCAACCACACCCAATCCTTTGCGGGCGGTTCTCACGAACGCGACCGGGCGCCGTCGAGGAGGCGGCCGAGGGCCTGGGCGAAGCGGTTGCGGTCGCGCTGGCCGAGCGGGCGCGGGCCGCCCGTCATCGGGTCGATCACGCCCGTGTCGCGCAGCTCCATCGTCAGGTCGCGCATCGCCAGGCGCACGCCGATGTTGGAGGCGCCAAGCACCTCGCCGCGGTTCTCGATCACCTGCGCCCCCTTGGCGATCGCCGCGGCGGCCAGCGGGATGTCCTGCGTCACGACGATGTCGCCCGGCTCGCAGCGCTCGACGATCCAGTCGTCGACGGCGTCGGGGCCGCTCGGGATGCGGACGACCTCGACGCCCTCGCCGCGGTCGCGCATCGCCGTGGCGGTGACCATGAGGACCTTGACCCCGTGGCGCCGCGCCGCGCGCTCGATCGCGTCCTTGACAGGGCACGCGTCCGCGTCAACGATGATCCTGATGTGGGCTGCCGAACCGTTGGCCATAAAAAAACCGGATATGAGAGATGAAAGATGAGAGATGAGGAAAATATGAGAAACATCTCATCTCTCAGGTCTCATCTCTCGAAGCATACCAGATGACTTTGATCTTCTACAGTGCCGCGTTGCTTGCGATCGGGTGGTGGTTTCGGCGGGAGGCCGCCGACGGGGCGGGGTTTTTCCTCGCCGGGCGCAAGCTCGGCGCGTGGCAGGTCGGCCTGGCGCTGGGGGGGATGGGGTTCGGCGGGTCGGCGATCCTGATCGGTTCCTCGCTGGCCTACGCGCACGGCCTGGCCGGGCTGTGGTTCACCGGCTCGGTCGCGCTCGGGTTCGTCTGCAACGGCCTGTTCCTGGCGCGGCGCGTGCGCGCGAGCGGCGCGCATTCGCTCGCCCATTTCGTCGAGCTGCAATACGGGCGGCCGGCGCGGCGGATGGTTTCGGCGCTGCTCGTCGTCTGCTCGATGGCGTTTTTCGGGATCGCGATCAAGGGTTTTTCCATCCTGCTCGGGCCGATCGCCGGCGACGCGTGGTGGCTCCGCGAGGGCCGCCCCGAGGTTATCGCCTGCGCCGTGATCCTCGCCTACACGCTCCTGGGCGGCCACCGGGCGATCGCCGCGACCGATTACCTCCAGATCGCGCTCATCGTGCTGGCGCTGACGGCGGTCCTGTTGCCGCTCGGCCTGGCGCGCGCGCCGGTCGCGGCGCTCCCGGCGGCGATGCTCGCGTTCCCGTTCGGCCACGGCGCCGGGCCGATGTTCGCGCTCAACATGGTCGTCCTGATGGGCCTGGCGGGGGTCGTCGGCGGCGACGTGTTTTCCAAGGTCCTGAGCGCGGCCGACGAGCGCGCCGCCTCGAAGGGCGCGGTCATCGGCGGGCTGATCCTGCTGTTCCTCGCCATGACGGTCGCGCTGCTGGCGCTGTGCGCGCGGGCGCTGCTGCCGGGCCTCGCCGACCCGAGCCTGGCGATCCCGCTGCTGGCGCGCGAGCTTTTGCCGGCCGTGCTCTTCGAGTTGATCGTCCTGGCGCTGCTCGGCGCGCTCCTTTCGACGGGCGACGCCGTCCTGCTGACGGGGGCGACGGTCATGGCGCTCGACGTCCTCCGGATCGACGAGCGCGCCGGCCGCTGGCCGATTCGGGTCGTGACGGCCGGCCTGGCGATCGGCGGCCTCATGCTTGCGCTGTGGCTCGGCCGCCTGCTCGAGATCATGCGCTTCGGCTACACGCTGCTGGTCTCGGGCGTGGTCATGCCGGTGCTGATCACGCTCGTCGTCGGCGACCGCCGCCGGCCCTCGCGCGCGTGGGCGATGGGGGCGATGCTCGCCGGCCTGGCCGGCGCGATCGCGTGGCAGGCGTTCAGGCCCAAAGAGATTGGCCTCGACCCGGCCGCGATCGGCGCGGCCGCCTCGGCGCTGGTCATGGGCATCGGGATCGCCATGGCCGGCAAGGGCGCCGGGCCGAGATAAGAAATTCCTATCATGTTTCGAGTTTCGAGTTTTAACTGCGGGGCCGGGCGCGCAGGATCGCGAAGAAATTCGGGATCGCGCCGGTGCTTGTTAAATTCCTGTCCTCTTCCATAATCCGCGCGAGCCAGTCGTTCGCCTCGGAGTCGGCCGGGTCGTAATTCCGGATCGTCTGCTCGAGGAGCGGCATCGCCAGCCCGCCGCCCAGCTCCCACAGTTCGGTGATCGCGAAATACTCGCTCAGGACCGGGACGATCTTGTCGGAGCGGATCGACTCGAACGGGGAGGATTTCTGGACCTCCCACTCGTCGCGGAACCGCGGCGAGCGGATCGCCGCGCCGCCGCGGTCGCGCCTGAGCCGCTCGGGGAGCATCTTGTGCCAGCGCCGCACGTGCCGCCGCACCGCGTCGGGGTACTTGAGGTAGCGCGGGCCGACGTATTCCTCCATGAACAGCTCGCCGCCGCTCTTGAGCGACCGCGCCAGCTCGCGCGCGAGCCGCTCGAGCGCGACGGCGTGATGCAGCGCATGGATCGCGACGACGGCGTCGTACTTGTTGCGCGGCACGGTGAGCTTGTTGAGGTCGCCGACGACGTACCGGATGCCGTAGCCCATCGACTCGTAAACGGCCTGCGCCCGCGCCGCGAGCTCCTCGGAAATATCGTTGGCGTCGACCCGCCGCGCGAATCCCATGTCGATCAGCACGCGGCAATCGTTCCCCGCGCCGGCCCCGGGGACGAACACATGGCCGTAGCCGCTCCCGCGCGAGGCGAGCCACGACCAGAAATCGGGCGCATTAAGACCCGGAATCGCGTATAGAAGCTTCCTGGCCAGCGGGTGCTGCCACACATGCTCGATCCGCGCCGGAGCGGGCTCGGCCTCGGCCGCCGGCGCCCCGGCGATATCCCCCGAGCTGACCCCCGCCCAATACGCCCCCTCGATGTCGCAGAACCGGCGGTAATCGGGGGACTCCAGGAAGGCGGTGCGCTTGCTTTCAGTTTCGAGGTCGTGGAGGAGATACCGCTTGTCCCGCGGCGGCAGCCGGCGCCAAACGGCGCGCCCCGCCTGCGCGACCGGCCGCGGAAGAAACCCGGCAATGTTTCTCAGAATCGCTTGAAAAGCCATATTCAGGCACGCGCGTTGATTGCAATAAGCAAGCTGAAGCTTGAACTCCGAACCGAAATTCCGCCTTCTTTGCGACAAAAAATCCCTACTTCATGCGCTCCAGCTTGACCGTCCGCATGTTGATGTATTGGAGCGCCGCGGGGCCGTAGGTGGTGTCCTTCTCGAAGCCGATCAGCCAGAACGGCGTGCGGCCGGCCGTGGCGCCGCGCGTGCGGATCCCCAGCATCACCGAATCGAACGGGCGCTCCGCGGTGAACTCGACGCTGAACGCCGCGGTCTTCTCCGAGGAGAACGGCACGGTGGCGATCGGCGTCGCCGGGTTGTCGGGGAGGAAGACATCGACCTCGGGCCACAGGTTCTTCGGGTCGTCGCCGAAGATCGGCGTGCCGCTGCCGGTCAGCGTCATCCGGTATTTGCCCGCGGGCGAGGCGGCGCACGGGATGACGCGGCTGACGCGCCCGGCCATCGTCAGGCTGACCAGCTCCATGTCCTTGTACCAGCGGGCGTCGTTCCAGCCCATGTTCTCCCAGATGTAGAGGTCGGGGTAGAGGTCGAGCGCGCGCCGCTCGACGACCGGGCCGGCCGGGGCGCCCTTGGCGACCTCGATCACGACCGGCAGCCCGTAGGCCTTGACCGTGCCGATGTCGTTCGTGGCGTCCTCCTCGGTGATCGGGTAATACAGGAGCTGATACTGGCCGCCCGGGTAGTTCTTCGGGAACTCGAACGTGTAGCGCACGACCTGGCGCCCCTGCATCGGGACGCACAGCAGGTCGCCGCGGCCCTTGATCATCCCCCCCTCGCGGATCGGCGGCGGGAAGAAATGCTGGCCCCACTCGCCGAGCCGGCTGACGACGCGCGCCAGGTGGTAGTCGCCGGTGTTGTTCCACTGCAGGCCGATGCTGACCGTCTCGCCGGGCGTGACCTTGAGGACCCGCTGGCGGCCGTCGATGTGGTCGGCCGGCAGGAGGACCGCCTCCAGGTCGAGCCCCTCGACGACCGGCGCCCCGGGGTTCTTCGAGAGCTTCACGTAGCGGGCCTGCTCGGCCTCGTCCATGATGGCGGGCTTGCTGGTCAGCAGCAGGCTTCCGATCTCGCCGGGCAGGCTCGCCCACTTGACCCACGAGCGCGAGATGTCGTGGGCGGCCGTCAGCCGGTTGAACGAGTAGAACCAGCCGGTCGACAGGTCGAGCTCCTCGCGCTTTTTGCTCTCGCGCCCATCGTAGGTGGACAGGTAGTAGCTGAAAATATCGTCGTTCATGAGCAGCATGGCGTCGCGCGGGACGTATTGCTGCACGATCCTGAGCGCCTGCCGGTAGGTTTCGGCGGGCTCGGCCTTGAGGTGATTGTCCGGCTGAAACGGCAGGAAGACCGCCATCACGACGATCACGATCGCCGCGCCCCACGCCTGGTGGAAGCGCACGAACGGCCTGGGGGTGGCCTCCTGCGCGCGCGCGCCGAGGGCCAGGTGCCGGCGCGAGCCGGCCTCGACGACGAAGTTCAGCCCGAAGATCGCCAGCGCCGCCCCCGGCAGGATCAGGTGGCAGAAGTTATACGTGTTCTGGCCGGTCAGGAAATAGAAGGCGACCAGCGCGAACGCCATCGTCACGCGGTAGACCCACGGCGCCACGACCATGCCGACGAGCCCGAACAGCAGCCCCGGGATCGTGATCATCACCGCCAGCCGCGTGAAGTAGACCTTGTACCACAGCTCGTGGTCGAACCAGTCGAGCATGGTCTTGAAATGCGGCGCGTAGAGGCGCGCGTAGGTCTGGATCATCGTGAACGGGTTGAGCCGGTAGACGAGGAAGACGAGGCACAGCCCCAGCCCCATCATGCCCAGGGCGATCAGCCGCAACCGCTTCGGGATTTTCGCGTTGAGCATGTAGCCGAGCGCGAACGCCGGCACCCAGACGAGCGACGGGATCTTGCCCATCCCCGCGAGGGCGAAGAACATCACGAACAGGACGTGCAGGAAAAGCCGCTGCGGCCGCGCCATGGCCATCAGGAAGAACGACAGCGCGATCGTCTGGAACGCCAGCGTCATCGGCTCGGTCGTGATCATCCGCGACAGGCCGATGTGATAGGGGTTGAACGCGATCGCGGCCATGAACAGCAGCGCGAACCACCAGCGCCGCGCCGGGCTGATCCGCGCCTGCGCCACGCTCCAGTAGCCGGCCACCGCCGCCGCCGCGATCATCGTCATCCCCCAGAAGAGCGACCAGATGCGCGCCCACGTAAACGGCTCGCACAGCGAGCCGGGGTAGGTCCTGGCGATCAGCCACGGGTAAAGGGCCAGCTCGTGGAAGGGGGAGAGGTTTTTGAGCAGCGGATCGCCGCGCAGAAAGCACTCGACCGCGTAGACGTTGCTGCGCTGGCGGTCGGCGGGGTAGTCGAACGGGGGCATGTCGAGCCGCCAGAAGCGCAGCCAGAAGCCGGCGGCGAAGACCACCGCCATCGCCAGCAGGAACCACAACCGCGGGTCGCGCCCGATGCGCGCCAGCCGCCGCCGCCACCGCGGCCCGGGCGTTTCGTCGTCCCATCCGCCGCCCGAGGCCGGGGCGCTGTCGGGGTAATCCACCGCAAAAGTCGCCAGGTCGGCCCGATCCTCGGCGTTCAGGTTCGGCTTGCGGTCGGTCTCGGGTTTGTTTTTGGCCATGGCTGGGGGGCTTTCCATAAAATCGCCGACGCGGCGCAACGCTTCTGGAATCATAGCTCAGAGCCGCCGCGCCTCCAATGAAATTGGCCGGGGGCGCCGGTTTCGCCAAAATGGCCTCCGGGATCGGATTCATGCCGCCGTCGGCGACGCCGGCCTACTATTTTTCATTGCATTCCTGCATAGGCTTGCCACAAGCTAAAACTTTGCCGGTCCGTCATGCCTGTTCACGGACCTGCCCAGACCCAGCGGCAAGCGCCCCGCGCGCCTGCCAGGCAGCAGCACCATGAGCAAGAAAAAGGACCAGGAAAGCAACGAAGAACCCTTCGACCAGATTGATATCGGCGACCAGGTCAAGCACGCCAAGTGGGGCGTCGGCACCGTTCTGTTCCGCTCCGGCTCGGGCGACAACGCCAAGGCCATCGTGGTCTTCCCGGAAGAGGGCCAGAAGAAGCTGATGCTGAAGTACGCCAAGCTGAAGAAGGTTGGCACCACATCGCTTAAGTCGGTCGAGCGCCTCAAGCACGAGGTCCCCGAACCGCGCGTCAAGCCCGAGCGGCCCCCCCGCGAGACGGAAGAAGAAGGCGAAGAGATCGAACTCGAGGTCGGCGCCCTCGGCGAGGACGAGGAACCGCTCGAGGACGAAGCGGAAGTCGTCGGCTTCGACGAGGACGAGGAAGAAGAAGAGATCGCCGGCCCCGAAGACGAACGGGAAGAGTAACAATATCGTCCTGAGTCCTGGGTCCTGAGTCCTGAGACGATCTCGGAGCTCACGGCCCATGACTCAGGACTCAGCACTCAGGACTTCTTATGAACTTCACCCGCGAGGACGTCCGCAAGATCGCCGTGTTGGCGCGCCTGGAGCTTTCCGACGCGCAGGTCGACGCGTTTGCCGGCCAGCTCGGCCGCATCCTCGCCCATGTGGACAAGCTCGGCGAGCTCGACACGGAGGGGGTCGAGCCGACCTCGCACAGCCTGCGGCTGGTCAATGTCCTGCGCGACGACGTCCCGCGCCCGTCGCTGCCCAACGAAGCCGCCCTGGCCAACGCCCCCGAGCAGGAAGCCGGCTGCTTCAAAGTCCCGCCGATTATTCAGGAAATGTGACGTAATGATGAATGATGAGTGATGAATGATGAAAAAACGGCAAATCACGAAGCATCCACAATACGTTTCTCATTTCTCATTCGATTAATTCAATATGGCTATACCCGTCCAGTCACTCACCATTGCGCAAATTGAGTCGCTCCTTGATTCGGGGCAGGTCTCCTCGCGCGAGCTCACGCGGGCCTACCTCGACCGGATCGAGGCCGTGGACAAGAAAACGCGCGCGTTCCTGCGCACGATGCCCGACGAGGCGCTCGCCCAGGCCGACGCCGCCGACGCCGCCCGCAAGCAGGGCCGGCGCGGACCGCTGCTGGGCGTGCCGATCGGCTTGAAGGACATCCTGTGCACGCGCGGCACGCCGACGACCTGCGCCTCCAAGATTCTCGAGAATTTCATCCCCCCCTACGACGCGACCGTCATCGCCCGGCTGCGCGAGGCGGGCGCGGTCTTCCTCGGCAAGCTCAACATGGACGAGTTCGCGATGGGCTCGTCGTGCGAGAACTCGGGCTTCCACCCGACCCACAACCCATGGGACCTGACCCGCATCCCCGGCGGCAGCTCCGGCGGCAGCGCGGCGGCCATCGCGGCGGGGCTGTGCCCGGCCGCCCTCGGCACCGACACCGGCGGCTCGATCCGCCAGCCGGCCTCGCTGTGCGGGATTGTCGGATTGAAACCCACCTACGGGCGGGTGTCGCGCTACGGCCTGATCGCGTTCGCCAGCTCGCTCGACCAGGTCGGCCCGATGACGCGCACGGTCGAGGACTCGGCGATCCTGCTCGGCGCCATCGCCGGCCACGACCCGCTCGACTCGACGTCGGCCGACCTCGCCGTGCCCGACTACCGCGCGGCGATCGGCCGCGGCCTCGCCGGCCTGCGCGTCGGGATGCCCAGGGAATACTTCGTCGACGGCATGGACCCCGAGGTCGACGCCGCCGTGACCCGGGCGATCGACAAACTGAACGAACTGGGCGCCGAGATCGTCGAGATCAGCCTGCCGCACACCGAATACGCCGTCGCGACGTATTATATTGTCGCGACGGCCGAGGCATCGAGCAACCTCGCCCGCTACGACGGCGCGCATTACGGCTGGCGCCTCGGCGGGACCGACAACATCATCGACATGTATTCGCGCACGCGCAGCCAGGGCTTCGGCCAGGAAGTCCAGCGCCGCATCATGCTCGGCACGTACGTGCTGTCGGCCGGGTTCTACGACGCGTATTACTTGAAGGCATTAAAAGTGCGGACGCTGTTCACGCGCGATTTCGAAGAGGCGTTCAAGAAAGTCGACCTGATCGCGACGCCGACGGCCCCGACCGCCGCGTTCAAGATCGGAGAGAAGGTCGACGACCCGCTGATGATGTATCTGAACGACATCTTCACGATCAGCGTGAACCTGGCGGGGCTGCCGGGGATCTCGCTGCCGTGCGGCTTCACGAGCGGCAACCTGCCGATCGGCCTGCAGCTGATCGCCCCGACGTTCAAGGAAGAGCCGCTCCTGGCCGCCGCCCACGCCTACGAACAAAGCCAGCCGTGGTGGCAAAAGCAGCCCGAATTGTAGCTGATTTCGTTCGGCTCGCTATTCCTTTGGTCCCTTTCGTCCTTTTGAATGAACCCGTCATCTGGTTTTCAGCCACTCCGCGCACCCGGTCCCGGCCGATGCCGGGCCGCCGAGCAGATCGCCGAAACCGGGCAGCAGCGCGTATTTTTTTTGCCAGGTGGTGTACATCAGGCCGCGCGTGTTGGGCAGCGTCCGCGACAGGGCCAGCCAGGCTTCGACGCCGGTCAAGTCAGCCGTATCGTAATAACACGACGCCAGCGTCTGGAAGCCGTTATCCGCGAAAAACCGCATGCTTTCGGCGCGCGGCGCGGCGCCCCAGACGGCGACGATCAAATCCTTCGGGACATGGTTCCACGACCCGGTGTAGTCGCCCTCGACGAGGTAATAATCGCCATGCGCGTTGTGAGTGGGGTCGAGCATGTCGCTCCAGATATAAACCTCGGCGTCGGGCATATAGCGCCGGATGATCCGCGTCTGGCTCGTGATGCAGTCGCCGAGGAGCGCGCCCATGTTCCGGCCGGCGCAGGCGCGGCAACTGCCGCCCATGCGAATTTCGTCCATCGAGAGGAGCACGCGCCGCGGATGCAGCCTCTCGGCGACGGCCCGGGCTTCCGTGTCGTAGATCCGGTAGAGGGCCGGCTCGGCCATGCACACGGTCACCTGGCTCTGGAAGAGCACGACGGGGTGATACCAGCTGACGCGCAGGCGCCGGCCGTCGCCGATGCGGCCGCCGGGGAGAAGCTGCAAGGCCGGGATGGCGCGATCGACATTGTAAAAGTTGAATGTGCCGTCAACGAGCGGGGCGTAGTCCAACCCTTCGACGTACGTGGTGGCGCCGTCCTCGGAGCGCACCGTGACGGGCGTGCCCGGGCGGCGCAGGACGTTGATCGGACCGACCTCCTCGATCGCCCAATCGTCGAGCCAGACCTTGCCGGAGATGCCGCCCCAGACCCCCATGTAGATCCGCACCGTATCCCAAGCCATGCTGTTGAACACGAGCGAGATTTTTTGCCAATCGACGGTTGACGGGATCGTGAACCGGCGCGGGACAATGTCGCGCCCGGCCGCCTGAATCAAAAACTGAAACCCGCCGGCCGGATTGAGCCCTTCGGTCTTGACCCAGAAGCTCACGCGGTAGCAGCGGCGCGGCCGAACCGCGACCTCCTGCATGACGCGGCCCATGCCGCGCAGAGCCGTGAAATTCTCCAGCCGCAGCGACGAGTTGCCCGCGTGCTTGACCTGCGTGTCGACGAAGCTGATCGCGCCGGGCTGATCCTGCATGAAAAATCCGCTGAGGACGTTGCCCGCCGCATCCTCGAAGCCGCCGTTGACGATTTGCGCGGTGTCCTCCGCGACGAAATTCGCCTGCGCGCCGCTCGCGACGAACAGCGCGCCGCTCACCGGCACGCCTTCGGCGAGGTTGCGGTCGTGGGTCAACGGGCCGCCGTAGCCGACGGAAAACAGCGTGGGAATCAACTCCACGCGGTTGCGCTCGCACGCGGCGCGCACGGCGTCGAGTCGGCTGAGATACGCGGCGCTCTTCAGGCTGAAATTTTCGAAACCCAGCGACATCGCCGCGCCGTTCAATCCGTGCTGCGCGCCGGTGTCGAGCAGATTGACGATCTCCGTCACATCGCTGTCCTGCCACAGGTTCCACCCGAAAATAAAAGCGAAGCGATCCTGGAAGCGCGGCGGCTCGGATGCGGCCGCGCTCGCTGTTTGCGCGAAACAAATTCCCTGGAAGACCGCCAGAACAAAGGCCAGACCCGCTGACTTGAACATCATTGTCACCTCAGTTGTTAATGCGACGATGCCAACGCCCGAACCGATTTTATCCACCGCTCATGACCGAAACCCGCGCTGGATCATACTGCCGTCACCGCGGATTTGATATTTGATTAAACTGCTTTGGCAGCCGGCCGGTGAGGCCTGAGCCGGGGGGGAGGGCCATCTCTTCCAGCAGATCCGGGTTCACGCTCCACTTGCCGGCGATTTGCATGACGTATTCCTCGTCGGGATACGCGAGGTCCGTGCGCTCGAAGTATTTCTCGTCCTTGGCCTCCGGCGAGCGTTCGTCGAAAAAATTCACGCCAAGCTCGAGCTCGCCGGGCGTTTTGGGGCCGACGTCCCACAGCGTCTCGCCGCGCTCGCCGAGGTAGGCATACGCGCGCACGATCTTGCCGGCGCGGGCCAGCGCCCAGGCGTGATATTCCACCACGCGGTGCGTCCCGAAATACTGCACCTCGTCGAAATGCCCGCCGACCTCTTCAAGAAACGGCGCGATCGTCTCGGGCTCGCTCGGGAAAGCAAACGAGACCGCAAACACCCAGCCGTTGACCGGCGGCGAAACAAACACGCGGCCAATGTAAGCAACCTTGATGCCTTCGGCCCACGAGCACGGCCTGACCTCCGTGAGCCCCAGCGCCTCGACGACCTTCTCGGGCTCGCCGGTTCGGATCGCAAGCCACGCGCATTTATACCCAAACGCCTGCGGCGCGCAGGGGTCGACCTCGATCGGAGGCTCGTCGATCTCGGGCTCTTGCGGCCGTTGCCGCCGCTCCAGGGTTTCGATGATTTTCTTCAGGATATAGCCCAGCGCCCACAAAACGATCCCCGCCGGAATGGCCAGGAAACCGAGAAGGATCGAAAACGTGCCGGAGTACGCCCGCTCTTCGGAAGTGACCGGGTAATGATGAGTCAGCCAGTAATATTCCAGGCCGTAGGCCGCGAACGGGCTCAGGATGAGGATGAGCCCGAGCCAGAACGACAACCGCGAAATCAACCGCGCGCAACCGGATCCTTGATTTTTCATTTCGGGGTTCTCCACTGCCGCCATTGTTCAAAACCGGCCGCCCGCCGCAAGGGAATTGTCGAACGGCCCGGGCTACAGCGGCGGGGCATTCTTCCGATAAGAGGATTATCTGTCCGCGCGGGTCGTGGGCTGACGTTTCGGGAGTAACGCCAACCGTGCGCATGCTGGGAATACTATCGGCCATGGCGGCCTTCCTGTGGGGGTTGAATTTCCGCTACCCGCAGGTCGGCGACATGGTCATGGCCCCGATCACGATGGTCGAGGGCGCCGCCACCTCCGTCGAGCTCCACAACATCCAGAAACTGGTCATCATCTTCCGCACCGAGCGCGACCGCTTCCCGACCGGCCCCGAGTTCGACGCGATCGTCCGCGACAAGCTTCGCTCCAAAATCAAAAACCCAAGCCTCGACATGTGGAGGCATCCGTATTTATATCGATGCACCGACCGGAGCTTCGAGGTGCGGTCGGCCGGCCCCGACGGCCGCGCGTTCTCGGACGACGATCTTGTGATTACGTGGGAAGGTTGAGCCATGGACGACATGAAAAATCGCCGCCGCCACTTCTGGATCAATCCGACGTTCCAGACGCGCTACATCGCGCGGATCTTCGCGCTGCAGGTCCTGACCATGGCGGCCACCGCCGTCTTTACGCTCATGCTCGCCTTCGTCCTGTTCGACGAGCGGTTCAAGGTCGGCCCGGGGTGGAACCAGATCTTCGCCGCGTTCGTGGTGATCGCCATGCTCGTCGCGGCGGGGGTGGCGTGGCTCGGCGTGCGCATCTCGCACAAAATCTGCGGGCCCGCGTTCCGGATCGCCGCCGATTTGAAATCGTTCCGCGAGGGCCAGCCGACGCGCCCGATCCGGCTGCGCGAGGGTGACGACCTCGGCGAGCTCGCCGAGGCCCTCAACCAGACGATCGAGCATTGGCAAAAGAACGGGATCCGGTAACCGACCCGACCGATCCGGGATTGCATTTCCCCTCCTCCGCGCTGCATCATAGGTCGATCTTATAGCCGCAGCAGGACGAACGTGAAACGCACAGCCCGCACAGCCGAAAAGCACAAGCCGCACAAGCAGCCGGCCGCGCCGGAGGCGGCCCCGCGCGATCCGTTCGCGGCGTGGTTCGCCATCATCCTGGCCGTCGCGCTCGTCGTGCGGGTCCTGAACGCGGCCTGCATCCTGACCCCCGACAACCCCCAGTTCGACCCGTCCGCCCTGGCGCGAAGCGTCGACATGCACGACAACCACGTCCAGGCGGTCGAGATCCTCCAGAACCACGGCTTCCCGACCGGTTTCTTCCAGCACTCGCCGCTTTATACGTACGTCATCGCCGCGGTCTACCTCGTCGCGCCGGGCAAGTTCTTCCTCGTCTACTGGATCCAGCTCCTGGCCGGGGCGTTCATGTGCGCGATGCTGTACGGCGCGGGCCGCGGGATCGTCGGCGAGCTGCCCGCGTGCATCGCCGGCCTGATCGCCGCCGTCTACGCCCCGCTGCTCTTTAACGATTTAATTTTTCAATCCGACTCGCTCGCGCCGGCCATGGTGGTCGGGCTGCTGTGGCTGGCGGTGATTTATCAGAACACCCAAAGGCCGCTGGCGCTGGCGTGCGCGATGGGGGTCGTGCTCGGGCTGTGCGCCGGCGAGCGCACGAACCTTGCGCTCCTCGGCCCGGCGCTGGCGGTGTGGATCCTGTGGATCCCGCGCCAGTTTTCGGTGCGCACGCGGCTCGTTTCGATCGTCATCATCGGCGTGATCTCGATCGCGCTGATCGCCCCGTTCTGCTACCACAACACGCGCGTCCTCCACAAGTTCACGCTCACGCAGGGCTACGTCGAAACCACGCTCGGCCAGAGCATGGGGACCGAGTCGACCGGCTACTTCATCTACCCGCAGGGCTCGCCGAACAACCCACGCTGGCCGGTGTTTTCGCTCGGGTTCCTCAAGCTTCACCTGCAAAAGGTGCGGTTCCTGTTTTCGTGGTTCGAGTTCCCCGACCTCTACAACTACTACATCATCGGCCGCTTCTCGCCGCTGATCGCCTCGAACCCGGTGACGTTCCGGATCGTGGGGCCGCTGGCGATCCTGGGGCTCCTGCTCGGCCTGCGGCGGTTCAAGTCGCTGTCGCTGGTCTATATCTTTTCGTTCGTGGTCGGGTTCGGCGTCCTGACGTTCTACGTCGGCAGCCGGTTCCGCGCGCCGCTCATGCCGATGCTGTTCCTGTTCGCGGGCCAGGCCGCCGTGGCGACCCATGATGCGTTCAAACGGAAAGACACGAAAAAAAGCGCCGCGCTGATCGGGGCTGTTGTTCTGTTGGCTGTCTTTGTCAACTCGCTCGACCCGGCGCGTTTCCACTCGATGTGGTATTGCGACTCGATGACCGGCAATGCGTTCCGCGGCCGGGCGATTCAGGCCGCGCAAAGCGGCAAGCTGCAAGAGGCCAGAACGATCGCCGAGCGCGTGCTCTGGGTCAAGGCCGCGCCGTATCAGCTCCAGGGCTACGCGCTTCTTGCGGAGATCAACCAGGCGCTCGGCGAGCAGACCGAAGCGGCGCGCTGCGGCCGGATCGCCCAGCAGATCCAGGACCTCTACAAGCAGCAGCCGCAGGTCGACCATCACGGCAACACGTACTTCCCGCCGAGCGACCGGTTCCGCGCCTACGACCCGATGACCGTCATCGTCGCCCCGGCCGACCTGATCGGCTACACGGCGTCGATCTACCCGCCGCGCAAGTCGGGCCAGTAGGCCGCTTCGGGCTGAAGCGCCATGCGTTTAGGCAGGATTTGCAACCCCCAAAGGGAGGGGTCAAATGCATGCTTAATGGAAGAATCTACGGATGAGATGCTCAAACGAAGAGGCGTTCACGCAAAATCGCAAAAGTGCAAAAGGCGCAAAAAATCTTGTTCTTGGATGAACGGAATCGATCCGCGCAAATCCGCCCGATCCGCGTCATCCGCGTTCCATGAGCGTGCGCCGAAGCGACCTGCGGGCTATTCCTCGAAATCGTGGTGCGCGACCTGGATCCTTGTGATGGACTCCGGCACGCCGAGCTCGCCCAGCACGCGCCCGATGATCGCGAGCGCCTTGGATTCCTCGTTGTCGTCAAAAACCTCGAGATCCACGTTGCAGCCGTCGGCGCCGGTTCCCGCGCCGCATATTTCGCCGCTCCCCTCGAACGCCTCTTCCAGCGCCTTCTCGATCTCGTGCCGCGGGCAGGCCAGATCATTCGTGAAGTAAAGATAGATAAACATCCCGCCCCCCTTTCTCGCGCTCGTCATCGAAGTCTAGAACCAACTCATCACCCACGCCCCCAACCGGTAAAAGCCATAGCCGATGGCCGTGGAGAACAACGTAATCGCCGCGCCGCCGAACCACACGGCGCCGATCACCGTCTGGAGATCCCGCCCGAACCGCCCCTTGAACACGTTCCAAAGATAAAAGCAACTGAACGGCACGCCCATCAGCGGGAATCCGAGAAAAATCACCAGGAACTCGGGCAGCGCGCGCAGCGGCTTGAAAAAATACCGCTGGCAAATCCAGAACCACCCCAAGCTCGCCGCGATCAGCCACCCATATTTCCAGACTACCCCCGCGATGCCTCGGCACGCCATCTTGAGCAGCATGAACGGGATCGTTTGGGCGAGCGGCGTCCGCGGCAGGAGCGATCGATCCTTCGTTTCCGAGGTGAGGAACTTGAACATGAAGATGCTTTTGCGCTGGCGGTCGCGGGCCGCCCTGTCCAGCCCCTCCCAATCGAGCGCGAACGTCCAGCCGGGCCCGTCCTTCGTGTCGATGTGGAGAACCGGGGCGCGGAATCCCTTGAGCTTCATGCCGGTGATGGTGTCGGGCGCGCACAGTTTCCCGGCGCGCTTTTCATCCGCGAACCTGTGGAAAAAGACCGCCCGGTGCCCGTAAACCAGGATCTCGCCGCGCTCGCTCTCGTAGGTGGTCGAGCCGATCGAACTCAGCCGCCCCGGGCCGACCGTCCAGGCATCCCTTTTGATTTCCTCCAGGTCGCCGGCCATCGCCCGCTCGACCGATTCCTGGTGCTTGCGCCGGACTTCGGCCGAGTGCCGGCGCGCGGCCTCCGGCGACCCGGCCTTCGTAAGTATCTCCTGCTGGCTTTGGAACGTCTCGCGGATCACGTCGGCGCCGGGTCCGGCGCACCCCTCCAGATTGCCGAGCGCCCACTCGAGCATCCGCAGCAGCTCGTCGTAAGCGGCGTCATTGCCCTCGTAGAGCTCGTCCGATTTCTTGATGAAATCCTCGAGCGGCAAATCGGTCAGCGTGAACGGCCGCGCCAGCCCGCCGAATTTGATCGGCTTGGCTCCACCCGGCGCGGGCTGGACGCGCAGCGGATAATATCCATGGGCGCGCAGCTCCTCGATCGAGGCGGCCTCGCTTGCCGCCTCGATCGCGCCGTCGAACCGCGCGCCGTGCTTGTCAAGGGACTCAAACGCGAAAAGCATCCGCCCGCTCCAGTTACGTTCCTTTTAATTCACTACGGTAATCGCCCGGAGCTCGCGGGTCGAGCGGGAAATGCGGCCGGTCTTAATTCCTGGGGACGGCGACCCACTTCACTCCCACGACTTTGAGCCCCTCGGTGGGGCGGACGTCGACGGGAACGAGGCTGAAGAAATTCCGCTTCACATCCGACCAGGCGTTGCAGAAAGCGCGCAGATCGCTGGTTTCGTAAGGGGCGAGCATGTTCTGGCCAACCAGCTCGTGGCACGAAGTCATCTCCAGCACCCGGTTCCCGCTTCGTATGCATATTCGCGTGAAGGCGGAATCAAGAATAATAAACCCCGATCGATTCGGCGACTGTGCGAAGTATTTTTTCTCTTCGAATCCCTTGAGCATGGAGGCGATTTTTGCCCGGTCGATTTTGCCCTGAAACAAAGGGCCGCCGCCGCGAACGCGGTCGCCCGACCAGATCGCGGTCCCGTCCTCGTAAAGGGCGAAAATCACGTTCGGCAACAGGTAGTCGTCACTGGAAGTCCCCGGCATCGGCCGCCTCAAGCCCTTGTTCATCATCATCACGGCCACGACCGAATGGGTTGTGGCGAGGTCGTTGTTGATGAGCGTGAAGACCGGCACCGGCATCGCCGGCGCCTGCTCGGGCGCGGCACCAAATGAACTCGACCCGGCCGTGGCCAGCAGAGCGCAGACGATCAGCGCGCGAAGCATCAAAATCCGCATCGGTGAATCTGTTCCTACCGTTTTGAATCTCATCATGGAAGCTCCCGCGGTAATCATTCGTACCACTATCCGTCCGAATCTTGTTTTTCTGGCAAGATTTTGAACAGGAGGCAACGAAGGCAACCGAGAGAGGATCCGCCAGGAAATTCTCCGTTTCCTCCGTTGCCTTCTGTTCATTCCTGTCTTCAAGT
>JBDKRG010000054.1:0-77336 GCA_039683515.1 Candidatus Sumerlaeia bacterium
TGACGATAATTTTCCGTTCGTGCTCGTGCTCGTGCTCGTAATCGTAATCGAACCAATCACCGACTCTTGAAACTGATAACCATTGGGATCGTGCTGATTGCCGGAAAACTTTTGTCAACCGCTCTAAATTTGTAATTCTTATCATTTTGTTCCGCGCAATGTTCGAGCCCGACATGGTGAGCATTGGCGTATTGGCATTCGGGTGACGCCACGGCGAGCGTGTAAAGATTACAGCGGCAGCAGGGTTGAATATTGATATCGCCAAATATCATGTAATATTTACATTATTGGGATAGTAATTCATATTTCTGTGAAAATAAATGTTGAATGATAATGAATTAATATGTCACTTATTTATAACACCTATCGAGAGGAGCCAGATTGCAGACGCCAGTTAACTTGAAAATCCAAGCAGAAATCGAGGTGGCTTGATGAAGATCAATGTTCTGCTGGCTGACGATCACCAAATACTTCGTGAAGGAATTCGTAATCTCCTGGAAAAAGATCCGAACCTTATTATTAAGGGCGAGGCAAATAACGGGCGAATGGCGGTCGAGGCCGCGCTTGAATTAAAACCCGACGTGGTCATCATGGACATCAGCATGCCCGAGATGAACGGCATCGAGGCCACGGCCCGGATTCACAGCCTCAACGACAAGATTAAAATCCTGGCTTTATCGATGCACGTCGAACGGCAGTTCGTGTCCGAAATGATCAACTCGGGCGCCTCCGGTTATGTTCCCAAGGATTGCGCCCCCGAGGAGTTGATTTGCGCCATCCACACGGTCATGAGCGGTCAGTTTTACATGGGACCTGGAATTGCCAGCGTCCTGGTGGAGGATTACAGGGAGCGTTTGGCGCGACCGGGCGGCGGCCGGGCGGACAAGCTGACGGCTCGAGAGCGTGAATCGCTGCAGCTGATCGCCGAGGGCAAATCCACCAAGGAAATTGCATCGGCGCTCAATGTGAGCGAGAAGACCATCGAAACCTATCGATTGCAGATCATGAAGAAATTGAATATGCACAGCGTCGCCCAACTGACCAAGTATGCGATCCGCGAGGGGATGACGACGCTCGAGTTCTGCTGATCCGGCTGAAAGCTTCATGCGATGTGGGACCCTCCCGGCGGAGGGTCCTTTTCTTGTCAATGCACTCAGGAAAACACTGATGGCGCGCTCCGTATAAACCTGGTCCGGCCTGCGGAAAATACGGGTCAGGCCGGCGTGCGGCTTGCCGCATGCCGGGCATTTTAGAGGGGTCAATCGGGTGTTTCTCCCAATGCACACGCGACGCGAACATGCCGTTGAGTGTGTTGCGAGCGAGATGAAGATCTGAACGCCTGGAACCAGGGGAGTGGAAAAGGATGGACACGAAATCTCCCCCATGGCCGAAAGGTCCTCGCCAGATTGGGGCGCTTGGTTGATCCACTCCGCGTGATGTGGACGGACAGGAAGTCGCCCAATGCCAGGAGGCATGCCCCGATCTGGCCGAGGGCCCGCGGCGATGACGCGGGCCCTCGTGCGGGGTTGTCCCGCCCCGGGCGTAATCGTCGATGCGGCCGGGTTTGCGACGGCCTTCGACCATGCCGCCCGCTGAAATGGTCGCCATGCCGGTCGGCCGTGGCGCAGTCGAACCGGCCACGGAAAATGGAGGGCACGATCATGGCCGTCAGCGAATCCTCGGAATACAAGCCATTGGTGCCGCCGGGCATCAGGCTGCTTGAACGGGATCTGCCGGATTTTCCGGAAATTGCGATTCGAACCTTGCGACTGCTGCAGGATCCCGGCGTGGACAACAAGAATTTTGCGCGGCAGTTGGAGAGCGATACGTATCTGCACCTCGCCGAGCGGATTCTGAGGGTTGCGAATTCGGCGTTTTACTCGCCGCGAATGCCCATCCGGAACGTTTCGGACGCGATCTCGCGTCTTGGCCGAAAACCGGTCTACGACCTGATCGTGGTGGCGGCGGTCGGCGAATTGTACGACAGCAACGATCCCTACATTCAGGAGTTGTGGAATCATGCGATCGCGACCGGAACCGCGAGCCTGCTCCTCGCGAGACGGTACGACCGGGACCTGGCCAACGAGGCATTCATGGCCGGAATTCTCCACGATATCGGCAAACTGGTCGTCTATAAGAAATATCCGTTTCTATACTGGCGTTACTGGTGCGAACTCGGGGCCGGGTGCTGCCGGCTGGACAAAATTGAGCAGGCCGAGTTCCCGGACCTCGCCCACACCCAGATCGGCATGCGGGTTTGTCAGAAGTGGAACCTGTCCGATGCGATCGTGGACTCGGCGAACCTCCACCACAAGCTGCACTGGCACGCGTCGGTCAACCGGGTCGCGCATTTCCTGCCCTGCGTCGTCAGTCTGGCCAGCGTGATCGTGAACAACATGGGCATCAATGCCCCGGTCTGTTCCTGGGAAAAAACCGAGACGCTTGCATGCGCGCGTTTCCTCGGTTTCGAACTCGGGCACGTCGGGCCGATTCAGGACCGGCTCGAGGAATTATTCAGCATTCATCAGCTCGACATTGTAAGGGCGCCTGTTGATGCGAACGCGCACGTTGCCGTGGCTCTCTCTCCCCCCAAACCCATGTGAACAAGGAGTAACAAGCATGAACGACGACACAGCCATCCGGGTCGCGTCGGAATCCGTTCGGCGTGTCAGCCGCCGATTTCAGGCCGCGATCAAGGCCAGGCTCCGTATCCTGTTTCCTGAAGAGACGTTTACCCCGATCGAATACGAATGCGTCACACAGGACGTTTCGGAAAGCGGCATGAGAATCGTCGTGGATCGGCTGCCGACGGCTCTGTATTTCAAATTGATGGCCTCCATCAGGTATGCCCGGATCTCGCTGCTGGATCCGTGCGGCGGCGGCGACGTCAAGCTCACCGGCAAGATCGTCTGGATCGATTATCGGTCCGGCTTGGCGGATCAGCCCGACGGCTCCTGCCAAATGGGGATCTCGTTTGAAGGCCGGGATGCCCATGAGCTTGCGGAGATGGTCCGGCTGTTGGGGAACGACGACCTTCGGGGCCTGGCAAAGGAGGCAATTCTTGGAACATAAACCGGTCCATGCCGACGGCTTGTTCCCCGAGGCGCTGGAAACCGCGGGCCGGAATTTCCCCGATGACGAGGAGCGGAGGATCACGAACGCCATCCGTGATTTAAACGACCGCCTCGCGCGAACGCACTCCTCGCTGGCGATCGAAATGACCACGAACACGGGGCAGATCATGATCTCGCTTCTGGATGTCGAGACCCGCGAGATCATTAAAATCTGTTCGTTTAGGTCCGTGATCAAGCTCCTGGACCTGCTGGTCAAGGTCTGCGAGCACTTGGACTGAGAGTCGGCTGCGCGTTCGCTCACCCCCGGTCGACACGCGGCCCTGTTGATTCGACCCATTAATGGCTTGATGTTTCCCGTCGCCGGCGATACTGTTTTGTTTATGGACAGTTCACTGGTGAAGGAGTTCGGCCATGGTCGACTTCGAATCGATCGAGCAGAGGCTCAGGCGTCTCGAGAGCCAGGTGCGCAACCTGAACGAGCGGCTCCAGCGGCTCGAGCCGGCCGCGCCGGCCGAACCCGCGCCGGCCGAGGATCTTTCGCTGCGCTCGCAGCTCCAGACCATCCTTGACGAGCCCGCCGCCCTCCCCGGGAAACCGGCGACCCCCGCCCCCGCGCCGCAACCCCCGCCCGTCCCTCCCCAGCCGATCGTCCTGCCCGCCCTCCCGAGCGAGCCCGCCGTCAAGCCGGCGATCTCGGCCGAGCTGCGCAAATTCCAGGATGAGCGCCGGCGCCAGGAAGAGCGCGAGGCCCAGCCAGCCCAAGCGGCCCCGAAGCCGGCCGCGCCCAAGCCGATCGAGCCGGCGATGCTCCAGCCGGAGCCCGCCCCGCCGATCCCGCCGCGGATCGAGCGCGAGCCGGCCCAGCCCCCGCTCGCCGCGCGGCTGCGCGAGCTGGGGCTGCTCCCCCCCGAGCGCACCGGCACGCTTGAGGCCCAGATCGGCATGTGGTGGATGACGCGCCTCGGCATGCTGCTCCTCGTGATCGGCCTTGTGTGGTTCGCGGTCTTCGTCTCGCGCAACACGCCGCCGGCCGTGCGGCTCGGCGAGTTCATGTTCGCGTCGTTGGCGATCACGGTGGCCGGCTGGAAGCTCGAGCGCAAGATGCCCAAATTCGGCGAGGTGATTTTCGCCGGCGGCCTGGCCCTCCTGTATTTCTCCGCCTACGGCTCCTACGCGATCCCGCCGATCAAGGTGATCGACGACCCGGTGACCGGGTTCGTCTTCCAGCTGGCGGCGGTCGGCCTGATCGGCGTGCTGGCGGTCGTGCGGCGGGCCGAGCCGATCGCGATGCTGGCCGAGGTGTTCGGGTTCGTTGCCTGTTTTTTCTCGGTGAGGGCGGGGCTGGACCTGGCGGCGCTGCTGACGGCGCTGGTCCTGGCCGCCGGCGCGATCTACTTCCTCCTGAGCCGCGGCTGGTTCCAGCCGCTGATGGTCGCGATCGTCGGCGTGTGGGGGATCTACCAGGCGACGTTCGTCCTGCACTGGCTCGGCGGGGGGGCGGCGGGCTACCGCGACGCGATGGGTTACCTCGCGTTCGTGATGACCGCGATGATCGTGACCGACTGGGTGTCGGTGCGGCTCGGCCGGGTCCCGCCGCAGCGGCCGAGGCTGATCATGCAGACGATCGGCAGCGCGGGCGGCGTCGCCCTGGCGCTGATGGTCACGTTCATGCTCTACCGCGCGCGGCTCGAGACGACCTACTTCGCGTTCGGCGGGCTGCTCCTGGCCGCGGCGGTCGTTTATTACCTGACCGACTCGGGCTTCTACCTGATGCACAGCTTCTTCATCAAGTCGATGGCGCTCGTGACGCTCGGCGTGATGACGCATTACGAGGGGAACGCGCGCTGGGTGGCGCTGGCCGTGCAGAGCATCGTCCTGCTCGGCAGCGCGTGGCGCACCCGGCTCAAGGTGACCGAGGGCGCGATGGTCATCGTCTGGGCGCTGTCGATGCTGTTCATGATCCGTGCGATTGTGCCGCTGCGGACGAGCGGGGCCGACGCCGTGCCGCTCCTCTTTCAGCCGGTCGGCAAAATGGCGCTCGGCTGGCTGGTGGCGTCGGGGCTGGGCCTGGGGTTTTACGGGCGGCTCTTCCGGCGCAACTCGCTCTGCACCGTGCTGGCGCTGGCGCTCGGGCTGGGGGCGATCCTGATCGGCTTCAAGCTCGTCGGCCCGCAATGGGTGCCGCTGTCGCTGGCCGCGGTGGCGCTGGGGCTCGTCCTCATCGCCGCCGCGCCGCGCCACTGGCTGCCGCTCGTCGCCGGGCTGCTGCCGCTGGCCGCCTCGCACACGATGCTGTGGTCGTATGAGATGCCCAAGGCGGGCGGGATCGGCGTCGCGTGGTGCAACGAGGCCGCGGTGGTGGGGCTGACGTTCCTCGTCTCGATGGGCCTGGCGTTCGCCGCGCGCCGCAGCGAGCGGCTGCGCAACCGCGGCGACGTGCGCCAGGCGCTGGTCGTCGCGCACGGCCTGTGGATGCTCGCGCTGTTCGCGATCCCGCTGACCACCTTCGCGCTCGAGTCGTGGCTGGTGATGGGCGTGGGGCTGGCGTGGGTCGCCTCCGGGCTGGCGCTGATCCCGCTGGTCGGGATGCCGATGTCGGCGGCGGTCGTCCCGCTGGTCTATACGCTCGTCCTGTTCATCGCCGCGCGCCTGGGCAATCACGGCTTGCTCCAGCCGTCCCACCACGATTACCTCCTTTACGTCGCGTTTGCCGGGGCTCTGGCGCACGTGCTCTCGACGTGGCGGCTGCACGGCCCGTTCCGGCGCCGGTTCGACGCGCGCGCGCCGATCCGCGGCCTGCAGGCGGCGCACATGGCGGCGGCGGTCCTGATTGGCCAAGTCGCCATGAATCACATCTTCTCCGGCCCCGACCTGATGTTCGTGTACGGCTTGGCGGCGATCGCGGTGGGGGCGGTGGCGTGGTTCACCGATCAGCCGTATGCCACGCCGGGCGCGGCCTATTACCTGGCCTGCGCGCATTTCATGGGCTACACGCACATGCGGTCGGCGCTGTGGCCGGGTGTGGTGGTGAGCCTGATCACGCTGCTGGCCGCGCCCGCGTTGCGCCGCCTCCCCGAGCGCCTCTCGCGCGAGCGGCTCAAGACGATCCAGTGGGTCGCCGCCGCGGCGGCGCTGGCGCTGATCGACATGCTCCTGCTGGCGCAGCACGGGGCCGGCCTCGGCCCGTATGTCACGATCCTGTGGGGCGTGGCGGCGCTGGTTCTGGTGGCGGTCGGGTTCCTGGACAGGGCCAAGCCGCTGCGGCTCGTCGGCCTGGGCGGCCTGGCGCTGTGCATCCTGCGCGTCTTCGCGGTCGACATCCAGTCGATGTTCTACCGCATCGCCGCGTTCATGGTGCTGGGCGTGGTGCTGCTGGCCGTCGGGTTCGTCTACAACAAGTTCCGCGACGTGATCGAACGGATCGACCAGGAATCAGCCAAATAGCTCCATGGTGGTTTATGGCTTTTCGTGAACGGTGCGGGTCAGCGAGATGACGCCGGGGATCGTCTGGAGGCGGTTGAGGACGGAGTTCAGCTCCTCGGCGTCCTTGATGAGGATGATGAATTTCAGGATCGCGCGGCTCTCGCGCAGGTTCGAGCTCGTGTGCGCGCCGACGATGTTGACCGCCAGCTGCGTGATCGCCGCCGACACGTCGGAGAGCAGCCCCTTGCGGTCCTGGCAGACGATCCGCAGCGTGACTTTTTGCATGAGGTTGCTGGCGTCGCCCCACTCCACCGGCACGACGCGGTTCTTGAAGTCGGCCGAGCGCTCGCGGATCCGCTCGAGCGACTGGCAGTTGGCCTTGTGGATCGAGATGCCGCGCCCCTGCGTGATAAATCCGATAATGTCGTCGCCGGGCAGCGGCGAGCAGCAGCGCGCCATGCGCGTCACGGCCCCGTCCATGCCGTCGACCAGGACGATCGCCCCGGCGCGGCCGCGGCGGATCGCGCGCGGGATGCGCTTCTGCTCGGGCGGATGCAGGACCTGCTCCAGCCGCCCCAGCAGGCTCCCCCCGCGCAGCGTCCCGCAGCCGAGCTCGACGAGCAGGTCTTCCCACGTCGGGACGTTGAAGCTGCGCAGCGTCGGCTTCAAAATCTCCTCGACCTGATCCTCGCCGACGCTCGAGCCGAAGCGCGCGCGCACGCCCTCCATCAGCAGGTGCCGCCCGCGCTCGAGGAACTCCTCGCGCTGGCTTTCCTTGAGCCAGTGGCGGATCTTGTTGCGCGCGCGGCCGGTCTGCGCGAACTGGAGCCAGTCGGGCGTCGGGTGCGCGGTCTTGCTCGTGATGATCTCGACGATGTCGCCGGTCTTGAGCTCGGTGCGGATCGACGTCATGCGGTTGTTGATCCGCACGCCGGCGCACTGCAGGCCCAGGTGCGAGTGGATGCGGAACGCCAGGTCGAGCGCGGTGGCCCCGCGCGGGATCTCGATGATGTCCCCCTTGGGCGTGTAGACGAAGACCGAGGTCTCGAAGACGTCGGTCTTGAGGTCTGTCATGAACTCGGACGGGTCGCGCACCTCCTGCAGCCAGTCGACGAGCTGGCGCAGCCACAGCAGGCGCTTCTCGTCGTTCTGCCAGGATTTGGCCGGCCCCGCCGGGACCCCCTCCTCCTTGTATTTCCAGTGGGCGGCGATCCCTTCCTCGGCGACCTGGTGCATCGCCCGCGTGCGGATCTGGATCTCGACGACCTCGTTCTCCACGCCGATGACGCTCGTGTGGATCGACTGGTAGCCGTTTTCCTTGGGCGTGGCGATGTAGTCCTTGAACCGGCCCGAGATCGGCTTCCACAGCGAATGGACGACCCCCAGGATGTCGTAGCACTCGGCGATCGAGTCCGTGATCACGCGGATCGCGATGATGTCGTGGACCTCGTCGAACGTGAGCCCCTGGCGCTGCATCTTGCGGAACAGGCTATACAGATTCTTCCTTCTCCCGTGGATCACCGCCGGGATGTTGCGCGCCTTGAGCTCCTGGCCGAGCAGCTCGCGCGTCGTGTCGACGATCACCTGGTCGCGCTTGCTGCGCACCTCCATCTTTTTCTTGAGGTTCGCGTAGGCGGCCGGGTGCAGGTGGCGCATCGCGAGGTCCTCGAGCTGCGTCCGCATGCGGATCATCCCGAGGCGGTTGGCCAGCGGCGCGTAGATGTCCATCGTCGCCTTGGCGATCGCCCGCCGGCGCGACAGCGGCAGGTGCTCGAGCGTCTGCATGTTGTGCAGCCGGTCGCAGAGCTTGATCAGCACGACGCGCACGTCGCGCGCCATGGCCAGGATCATTTTGCGCAGATTGACGACTTGGTGCTCTTCGGTCGAGACGGTGAGGGTTGAGATCTTCGTCACGCCGTCGACGAGGTTGGCGACCTCCTCGCCGAACTGCCCCTTGAGCGACTCGTACGTCTCGCCGCAGTCCTCGATCGTGTCGTGAAGCAGCCCCGCGGCCACGGTCACCGGCTCGTTGACGAGGCCCGCCAGCAGCCACGCCACGCGCGCCGGGTGCGTGAAGAACGGCTCGCCCGACTTGCGCTGCTGTTTCTCGTGGTCGTCGCGGGCCCGGTCGTAGGCGCGGCGGATCAGGGCAATGGCGTCGTTCTTCGGCCGCGGGTCCATCCGGTTGAGGATGTCCTCGACCGTCGGCAGTTCATGAGGCTCGGGCAGGATCAGACGGTCCACATTGACTCCTCGAAATCCTCGCCGGGAACGCACAGGGAGAGCGGCGCGCGGTTGGGGCAGCGCTCCCGTTCCATGGAATCCTGTTCAAGGGCGACCTGAAACCGCAGCATCTGGTTGGGGACGATCTGGAACCGGCGGCAGTCGACGCGCATCTCGACGATCCGGTCGACGGCGACCTCGTTGAGCGGATCGAGTTCGACCCAGCCCTCGTCGGCGCTTTCCTCGAGCACCCGCGAGGCCGGGCGCCGCTCCGAAAGCGGGCACAGGATCTTGTAGGTCTTCTTGCTGAACACGTAGACGATTAGGTTGCCCCCCGCCTGCCGGAGCGCCTGCATGACGGCCGGCTCGATGTCGACGCGCAGGTAGAACGCGCTGCGGCTGAAGCCGAAGTGGAGCGACTCGATTTCGGATTCGGCCTGGTGCATGGCGTCGCCGCCGCTCCTGGGGTTGTACTGGCCGGCGGCGTACCACTCGAAGAAGTGCGTGACGCGGCCGTCGAGCCTGGGCTCGATGAACGCGCGCGGCTGCGCCTGCAGGCCGGTGTCGCGGCCGCGGCTGATCGGGATCATCAGCCGGCCGGGGGGCTGCTGGCCCATGGCCAGGTAGGCGTTGGTCAGGTGCTGGCGGTAGAGCCGGTCGAACTGCTCGTCGTGGGCGGAGCTGTGGTCGTCGCCGTACCACCAGTTCCAGTCGCTCCCCTCGGCGATGAGGAGCGACTTGAGCGCCCGTTCGTAATTGGCCTGGGCCGCCGGCTGGCCCTTGGCTTTCTCCATCGGCGCCGCCAGGTCCTGGCGCGCCTGCGCGAGGAGGTCCCACGCGGCGTTGTCCTCGGGGTGGCCGATCCAGATCGAGAAATCGTGGTTGATCCACGAGCCGCTGGCGAGCCGGTCCAGCCGCCGGTGATCCCTGGCGATCTCGAGGTATTCGCTCGGCGTCACGGTCTTGAGCGCGGGCCGCTTGGTGAGCCCGTCGTAGAGCGCCGACAGGAACGGGATGCCGTCGCGCTCGTAATGCTCCCAGCAGTTCTCGCCGTCGAGGATGATGCTGACGACGTGCGGCTCGCTCGTCTCGCCGAACGACTCCTGGATGCGCTCGAGGCGCCGCAGCATGTCCGAGGCGGCCGTCTCGGGCGCGACCCCGGCGTAGCGGAACCCGATCAGGTCGCTCATCTGGTGGTCGCGGAAGAAAATGGCGACCTCGGCCCCCTCGTGCTGGATGATGTACGGGCGGTAAAGGCGGTCCGGGTCGAGAACGCGGCCGTCCTTGTCGCGGGCGAAGCGCTCGATCCCGAGCGACTGGGCGAGGATCTCCTCGTCCGTGGCGATCCAGCGGACTTTCTGTTCGGCGAACATCGGGACGAGCTCGGGGCAGACCGACCCCTCGGACGGCCACATGCCCGTCGGGCGCCGCCCCAGCCGTCTCTCGCAGTAATCGAGCCCCATGCCGATCTGAAGCATGGCGTCCTCGGGGGCGGAAAACCGGCGCGAGGGGAGGTTGGCTTCGGGCCGGGCGCGGCGGGCAATGCTGGTGTCGACGAGGAGCGGCAGGATCGGGTGGTAGAACGGCGTCGTGGAAATCTCGATGCAGCCCTTCTTCCACAGCTCGGCCAGCGTCGGGATGATCCTGGCGGTCAGCTCGCGGCCGGCCTCGATGACGTACCCCTTGTCTTCCTCGGTGAAATTGCGGTCCTGGGCCGCGAGCGCGGCCAGGCGCGGGTCGGCGTCGCGCAGCATCGGGTCGATCCACGCCAGGAAGAACCACGTCTGCAGGTCGCGCAGCTCGGCCGGGCTGAACAGCCGCGCCATGCGCCGCAGCTCGTCCGGGTCGGTGCACGAGCCCCTGCGCCCGAGCAGGTCGCCGTAGCGCTTGCTCGCGCGGATCATCCGCCCCTCCTGCGCGCTGAAGAAATCGCGCAGCAGCTCGACGCGCTCGTCGAGCGAAAGGTTCTCGGCCGGGATGGCGCCCAGCGTCAGGAACCGGTCGTTGGCGGTCCCGGCGCCGTAGTCCTCGATCTGCTCGAGGAGCGAGGGGACCATGTTGAACGTCATGCGCAGGCCGTCGAACTTCGACGCCAGCAGCGGCATGTCGAGGTAGTCCTTGGTCGCGTGCAGCCGGACCCAGGGCATCATGTATTCCTCGCGCTGGACGTCCTTGTAGTAAGGCTGGTGCATGTGCCAGAGGAACATGACGTGAAGTGGCGGCCGGCTCATGGTGGTTCACTCTTTGGGTGGTGGATGGAGGTCTACCCGCCGCGTTTCCGCGCGGGCTTGATCCACTGTTGCCTGACCCATTTTCCATCGGGGGTCCGGCAATTGTCAATCACGCCCAAGGTGAAAATCGCCAGCCATTGATTCCCGTGGCCCCGGCGCCCTCGCCGGCCATTTTCTTTTCGTGCGTCGTGCGTCGTGCGTCGTGCCTCGTCATCGTAATCGTCATCGGGCATCGAAAAAATCAATCCCATCATTCCTATCGGTCCTGTCCGTCCTGTCCGTCCTATTGCGCCAACCTGATTTAATTGCGATTACGGCCCACGAGCACGCCCCCGACCCACGAGCGCGGCACGATGACGGTTCCGACGCACGGCGCACGGCGCGCGATATCGACACACATCCAATTAATGAGACGCCCCCGCTCGGGGTGTCTCATTTTCGCATCGTTCAATTTTTTCACGCAAGTTTCGGAGCGGGGCCGACGATACATTACCTGAAATCCGGGGATCCTGTATCCCGCGGCAGTTACCTTTAGCCAAGGCGGTAGCGTGACATGAGACGAGCCAAACACCCGATCGGCGTCGACATCGGGACGCACTCGGTCAAGGTGGTGCAGATGCGCCGCACCGGCGACGGTTACGAACTCGAGAGCGTCGCGCAGTGCGAAATCTGGCCGGGTGGCGAGGCCTCGGAGGATCCCTCCGCGCGCCGGGCCGCCAAGACCGCCGCCTTGAAGCGGGCCCTGGAAGAGGGCCAGATCAAGGCCCGGCATGCGGTCTCGGCCGTCTGCGGCGAATCGATCATCGTCCGCTACCTGCAGCTTCCCCGCATGCCCGAAGACGAGCTCAAGAAGGCCCTCCAGTGGGAGGCCGAGGAATACATCCCCTTCCGCCTGAACGAAGTCAACCTGGATTCCATGATCCTGGGCGAGATGGACGACGGCGACCACGCCAAGATGGACGTGCTCCTGGTCTCGGCCAAGAAGGACCTCGTCGAGGAGCACGTCTCGATCATCCGCGAGGCCGGCCTCGAGCCGCGCATCGTCGACGTCGACTCGTTCGCGTTCCTCAACTGCTTCGAGGTCAACTACAACCCGGGCATCGACGAGTGCCTGGCCCTGATCAACATCGGCAGCTCGATGACGAGCATCAACATCTACGGCCACGGCCGCACCCGCTTCTCCCGCGACATCCCCATCGGCGGCGACACGATCACCCAGGCCATCCGCTCGCGCCTGAACTGCTCGTGGACCGAGGCCGAACGCCTCAAGATCGAACTCGGCGCCCCCTCCCCCCAGAAAAGCAGCCCGCAGGACACCACCCAGATGGGCAGCCTGCTCGACAACATCCGCGGCGCGGTCGAGGGGCTCAGCGGCGGCGGCTCGGCCGACTCGCGCGAGGCGACGGCGAGCATGGCCATCGGCAACATCCTGAACAACCTGCTCTCCGAGGGGCGCCGCTCCGTCGAGTTCTTCGAGAGCCAGTACCGCGGCCAGAACGTCGGCCGCGTCGTCCTCGGCGGCGGCACGGCCAAGCTGCGCAACCTGACCGACTACTTCGAGTCCGAGATGCGGCTGCCCGTCGAGATCATCGACCCCCTCAAGCGCGTCCGCGTCGGCAAGATCCCCAACTCCAAATCGCTCGAAGAATACCGCCACATGCTGGGCGTCAGCATCGGGCTGGGCATCCGCGGGGCCGCGGCGTAAGCGGCACGGCAATCCCTGTCGGCTTCTGAAAGGAACGTGTGACGATGATTCAGATCAACCTGCTCGATCCCGCCCAGGTCAAGGGCGGCCGCAAGAGCATCGCGGCGATCCCCTCCGGGGCGTCCGGCGCCGGCTCGTTCATCGTGGCGGCGGCCGTCGTCCTGGCGCTGGGGCTGAACCTGGCGCTCGGCTGGAGCGCCTGGCAGCGCGTCGCCGTCTCGCAGGCCGCCTGCGCCAGGGTCAAGTCCGATTACAAGCGCGTCCAGGCCGAAATCGACGCCAAGACCAAGGATGCCGACCAGGTCCGCAAGTTCCGCGAGGTCGTCGCCAACCAGATGGACGTCCTCCGCTCGCTCGATCCCCCCGACCGCATCCTGTGGAGCCAGAAGGTCAACATGCTGGCCAGCCTCATCCCGGCCGCCGTCTTCATCGACGAGGTCCGCATCAACGAGGACGTCCAGATGGTCGAGACCGACGCCTCCAAGACCGCGATCGATAACTGGAAGAAAAACACGAAAAGCAACAAGGGGCCCCAGCCCAAACAGGTGTTCCGGCCGGTGATCCGCTACCACATGGTGCTGGTCGGCCTGGCGATGGGCAAGGACAACATCGAGCAGTTCAACAACGTCATGGCGTTTCACCGCGCCCTGACCGGCCACCGGACGGTCGACGCCGCCGGCCACGCCCAGCGCTTCATGGACGGCTTCGAGAGCGACGTCAAGTTCGACGTCATCAAGGGCGAGGTCTACGAAGAGGTCCCGGTCAACAAGTTCGTCTTCAAGCTGACGACGCTGCCGCTCGGCGACGAGGCGAAGAAGAAGCCGGCCGAGGCCCGCGTCGCCAGCGCCCGTTAACCGTCGATCACTCTGTGAATCGGGAGAAAGCACCACATGTTCAGTGAATCCCAGAAATCCAAGCTCCTCATGACCGGCTTCGTCGGCGTCGTCGGGCTCATCCTCATCGCGTTCTTCCACTTCATGTACGGCCGCGGCATCATCGCCCAGAACGAGACCTCCCGCGCCGACTACGAGAAGAAGCTCGAGGTGGCCAGGGCCGACCTCAAGCAGATCAGCGAGCTGGCCGGCCAGAAGCAGGAACTCGAGCGCCAGGCGCAGATGATCGCCAAGGTCACCCAGCGGCTCCCGTCCAGCCCCGACGCCCCCGGCTTCCTCAACGCGCTGCTGACCACGCTGACCACGACCGGCATCGTCCAGGACGAGGTCACCCCCGCCGACAACGACGTCCGCCCTCTCTATACCGAGATCCCCTACTCGATCAAGGCCCACGGCCGCTACCACGCGATCGGCCAGCTGCTGACCCTGATCGAACAGAACCCCGAGCGTTTCATGCGCGTGAAGAACCTTCAGATCACCAACGACATGAACCGGCCGTCGATCCATCCGGTGACGATGGACGTGACGACCTTTATGTTCAACCAGTGATCGAGGCCCAAAGGAGCTGGATGATGTTCGCCAAAAACAAACTTCGGCTATTGACGGCGGCGGCGCTGCTGGCGTGCGCGGCCGGGCCGGCCGGCGCCCAGTCGGCGTGGCAGGCCCTGGCGCGGGTCGTCGCGCCCAAGAGCCAGCAGGCCAAGCCCGCCCAGCCGGCCCAGGAAAAGAAGCCGGTGATCGCCCTCGTCTCCGATCCGTCGGTCGGCGTCAAGCACGGCGTCGAGGGGGTCAAGCCCAACGCCGAGCTCGCCGCGCTGCAGGTGCGCAGCGCGATCTCCCAGATCGGCAACAAGCTGCCGAACCTCGCCCCGACGCTCCGTTTCGGCTCCGAAATGGAGGAGACGACCGTCACGCTCGCCGTCAACCTGTTCGAGAAGCCCGAAATCCGCAAGCTCCTGGGCGATTCGCCCCGGTTCGTCTACGACCCGTCCGGCAAGCCCGACCCGATGGTCGTGCCGTGGGTCCGCCGCGCCGCGATCTTCAAGGAACTCATCGCCAGGGCCGACGCGGCCGCGGCGCAGGGCCAGATCGACCAGGCCGTGGCCACCTACCAGCAGATCCTCGATATGAACGACCCGCGCTTCAACCTGGCCGTCCAGAAGAAGCTCGCCGAGCTCAACGTCGCCGCCAGCAAGATCATGGTGGCCCAGGCCCAGCAGGTCGCCAACGAAAAAGTCGAGCTGCCCGGCTGGGTCCACGACAACACGACCGGCGTGCTGTTCGAGAAAAACAACGGCGCGAAGAACGCCCTGTGCCTCGTCGGCGAATACATGCTGCGCATCGGCGAGCCGGTGCCCAACTACCCGGAAGTCACGGTGGCCGCGATCGCCGAAAAGTCGGTCACGTACCGCTACCGCAACCATGATTTTAGCGTTGAACTGAACAATCAATGATTGGAAGGGGCCGGCGCCGGGTTCACCCGCGCGGCAAGTCGAACCTGTCAAGCACGATGGACCGGTGCTAGTGCGGAAGGAGTCAGGGATGTTTACGAGTATAGGCAAAGGATTGCGAATCGGGGCGCTGATCGCGCTGCTGGCGATCTCCTCGGCGTGGGCCCAGGACGGAGCGCTCGGTGGGGACACCGGGACGACCGTCCCGCTCCTCATGATCAACCAGGACAGCAAGTCGTCCTCGCTCGACTCGGCCGAGCGCATCCAGGTGACGTTCGGCGAGTCCGAAAAGGACCTGCTGACGCGCGAGGCGGTCCAGAAGCTCGAGGCCCCCATCGAATCGCTCGAATTCTCCAACGCCGACCTGCGCAACGTCATCCGCATCATCGGCGAACGCCTCAACATCAACTTCATTTTCGACGCCAACGACATCAACGGCAACATCACGCTGCGGCTGCGCAACATCCGCCTGCGTGACGCGCTCGATTCCATCCTCAAGACCCGCAAGCTGGCGATCATCGTCGACCCCAGCGGCATCTTCCGCATCGTCCCGCAGGAACAGATCAACCGCAAGACGATCGAGACCCGCACCGAGGTCATCCAGCTCAACTGGATCCGCGCCGAGGACGTCGCCAAGACGATGAAGCCGTTCCTCAGCTCCGACACCGAGGGCCGGCTCGTGCCCAACACCGAGTCCAACAGCGTCATCATCACCGACGTCCCGCCGCAGATCGAGGTCGTCCGCAAGCTGATCAAGCAGATCGACGTCCCCGAGCGCCAGGTCATGATCGAGGCCCGCCTCGTCGACATCAACATCGGCGCCCTCAAGGACTTCCAGACCGACATCTCCGTCAGCAAGCTCAACGACCCGCGGGACTGGCAGACCGGTGTGCCCTACCAGGACGAGAACAACGAAACGAAGTACGCCACCATCCCGCTGCAGGACACCCTCGGCGTCGTCGACAACCTGCTCGAAGGCGCCTCCGTCAAGGGCGGCGTCGGCACGGTCGCGCTCGGCGACACCATCAGCATCCTCGGCGAGCGCTATAACCTCAACGCCGTCTTCACGGCCCTCGAGACCCGCCAGATCGTCCAGGTCCTGGCCAACCCCAAGGTCTCCACGCTCAACAACCTCAAGGCCGTCATCGACATCACCAAGAAGATCCCCTATACCAACGCCAACAACGACGCCGGCGGGCAGACGACCGTCATGGTCGAGTTCCAGGACAGCGGCATCAAGATCGGCGTCACCCCCAACATCACCCCCAACGGCTTCGTCCGCATGAACATCGATCTGTCGCAGAAGCTCGACCGCGGCCGCGCCGCCACGGCCACCTCCTTGAACCCGATGCCGGCGCACCTGATCGACGAGCGCAACGCCACGACCAACGTCATCGTCTCCTCGGGCGCCACGGCCGTCCTCGGCGGCCTGCGCCAGCTCGACACCAGCGAGCGCGTCGACGGCGTCCCCTGGCTGCACCGCGTCCCCGTCCTCGGCTGGCTGTTCAAGAACAAGAACTTCGACCAGAGCAAGGTCGACCTGCTGCTCATGATGACCCCCACGATCGTCGACGAGAACCAGCGGCTGACCGACAAGGAGAAGTCCTACTACGGCAAGATCGACACCGAGTGGAAGCTTCCCGACTACATGATGGACGACGTCGCCAACCAGGACGACCTGAGCAAGCAGGACGGCGTCAAGAAAAACGAAAAGAAGTAAGACTCGTAGATCCTTTCCTTCTGCTGCCTTCCCATGGGGCTCTCGACCGCACGAGAGCCCCCCTTTTTTTGATTGCGGATTGCGGATTTTGGATCGCGGAATCACCCTGAGGCCGATCGGTCCCCTGCTTCGATGAAAATCCCCACGACCCGGCCGAATTCGGCAATCCGCAATCCGAAGTCCGCAATCCGAAATTCCTCCGGGCCAAACTATTTCTTCCCTTTAGGGTTCATATTTAAGATGATTCTATCTGAACTTCAAAGTGCGAGAAAGGATACTGCACATGCGCCGTTATGCGATTGCGACCCTTCTGGCCGGCATGGCCCTGCTTACGTTTGGTTGCGGCAAGCCGAGCCAGCAGGCCGGCACCACAACGACCGGGGGCGCGCCTGAGCCGCCCAAAATCGAGCTGCGCGCGGCCCAGCCGATCGACATCCCCGCCTCCGTCCTCCCCGAGGGCAAAGTGCCCGTTTACCTGCGCGTGCGCGATCCGCAACAGACCGTCGCGCGCCTCGGCGAGTGGACCTCGGCCACCCAGCCGACGATGACCCCGCAGGCGCTCGCCCAGAACATCGAGGGCGCGGGCGTTCCGCTGAGCAAGTTCGAGCCGGGCAAGAACGCGCTCGGGGCCGTCTGGCCGGCGCCGAACGGGACCCGCGTCGGCGGCCTCCTGCCGCTGGCGGCCGGAACCGACGTTTCGCAGCTTGGCATCCAGACCGAGCCGCTCCCGGCCGGCGGCCTGCTGTTCGGGGCCGACCCGAGCGGCCAGGGCATCCAGCAGGTCAAGTCGGTCAGCGAGGACCTCGTCAAGATGCAGCAGGCGCCGATGAGCTCGGACGTCGAGCTCGGCGTCGACGTCAAGGGCCAGTGGGCGATCTACGGCCCGATGGCGCGCATGATGCTGCCCGGCATGCTTGCCTCCATGCAGCAGGCGGGCCCGCAGATGCCCCAGGGCATCCAGGCCATCGTCAACGCGTATCTCACCATCGGGATGGACCTGCTCGACCAGACGAAGAGCGTCACGCTGCGCGCCAATTTCGACAAGGAAGCCGTCGAGCTTTCGTTCGTGCTCGAGGGCGATGCCGGCACCACGCTGACGGCGGCCCTCGGCAAGGATCCGGTCGCCGCACCCGAGCTGACGCAGTACCTCGGCAAAAACCAGACCGTCGGCCAGTTCGAGATCCGCGACATGGCCAAGCTCAACGAGACCGTGATCAATTATCTGGCCATGATGATGCCGAACGAACCGGACGCCGCCGCGAAAATCCGCGAGCAGTTCGCCGGCTCCGAAAAGATCGGCGCCATGCATATCGGCGTCGGCATGACGATGGCCCCCGACGGCCCCATGCGCGCCGAATACGTGATGGTCGTCGACAACCCTGACGCCTTGATGCAGTTCATGCGCGAAAAGATGGGCGCCATCAACAGCGGCCCGCTCCACGATTTCTACAAGTCGCTCGACATGGAGATCAGCATCACGACCCAGCCGCTCACCCGCCAATACAAGGGCCTGACGATCGAAGGCTACACGATGAGCCTCAAGCCGGGTCCCAACGCCACGGAGGCTGACCGCGCCATGGCGGCCAAGATGTTCCCCGGCGACATGCCGATCGAGTCCGTCCAGCTCGGCAAATACGTCCTGGCGTCCGTCGGCCAGAAGGTCGACGGCGTCGTCGACCGGCTGCTCAGCCCCGAGGCGGGCGCACCGGTCGAAGCGGTCAAGGCGTTCCCGGCCGGCGCCATGTTCTACATCAATTACGACGTGATCGGTTATATGCGGGGCATCAGCGAGGCGATGCCGAACATGTCCAGGCTGAGCCTTCCCGAGAACGCGCCCCCGCTCCTGATCGCCGGCTATCACCAGCAGGGCAAGGCCTATTACATCCTGCGCATCCCGCGCGGTTTCGTGACCGCCATCGGCAGGATGAACGAGGCCGAGGCGGCCCCGGCGGAAACCCCCGCCCAGTGATTGAATGGCGGATTGACAAAAAAGGCGGCCCCGTCAATGGGCCGCCTTTTTTTGTCCTGATCGAAACCCGGGCCTCGCGCAAAAAACGAGAACGCGCCCCCTCGCCGTCCCCCCTCAAGCACTCGCTGATGAACCGCCCATCCCATTAACCCCGCGATTCATCGCGGGGTTTTAAGCAACCCTTTCCCACGGAAACCGTTTCAACGGTTTCCCCCGCATTTCCCAAAGTTTATTTTTCCGCAAGTGTCTTAAGGGTTGCCAAGGGAATACCCAACCCCGAATCTTTTCTGTTGTGTTTTCCCTCAACAGGCCCAACCCGCCCGAAGGAACTAGAAACTAGATAACTAGAAACTTATAAAATATGTTATTATATTATACGCGTCTCGCGAGCTTTCGAATACCGGTAACTCCGCCCGTGGCCGAGGCGATCGACCTTTTCGCCCGCCTCACCGCAATCCATTCCGTCGCCGCTTCGGCTGACCCCCGAATTTTGGTCCCTTAGGTCCCTTTCGTCCCTTAGACCCTTTCAGCCCGGCTCCCGTTCCGGCGGTTTCCCCCTGCGTCGGCCCTGCTGTTTTATTCCGAATGCGAACGGCTGATCGCGCCTTTTAATTCCATGATCACTTCATGAAGCAGGCGCTGCTTGAGGCGGCGGGCGGCTTCGTCGCCCAGCGGCTCGGTCTCGAACAGCTCGTCGAAGCGCTTGCCCAGCCGCTCGATCATCGGCCCTACCTCGGCGGCGGCGACCGCCGTGCGGTAGGCGGCCACTTCGGCCTCGACGATCGTCCACGCGCGCTCGGCCGCGCACGAGCGCCGCTCGCGGTTGCGCGCGACGATCTCTTCCATGTGTTCGATGTCGAAAATCCGGATCCCCTTGACGAGGCCCAACCCCGGATCCAATATGCGCGGCACGGCGGCGTCGACCATGCAGATCGGCCGCGGCGCGTCCCCGCCGCCCATCGCCTTTTCCCACAGCGCCCGGCTGACGATCAGCGCCGGCGCGGCCGCCGCGCCGAGCACGAAATCCACCTCGGGCAGCACGCGCCCGAGCTCCTCGATCGGGATCGCCTCGCCGCCGAGCTCGCTCGCCAGCGGCGCGGCGTGGGCGAGCGTCCGGTTGACGATCAGCAGCCGCCCCGGCCGCCGCTCCGCGATGGCGCGCGCCGCCACCGAGCCGATCGCCCCCGAGCCGATCAGCATGCAGACGCGCCCCTCGAGCCCGCCCAGGACTTCCTCCCCCTTCAGGACCGCCGCCTTGCCGACGTCGA
Source organism: Candidatus Sumerlaeia bacterium (assembly GCA_039683515.1). Classification (GTDB taxonomy): domain Bacteria; phylum Sumerlaeota; class Sumerlaeia; order MVZB01; family MVZB01; genus JAJFUE01. The sequence goes on from JBDKRG010000054.1 coordinate 19,958, forward strand.
GCGTGCCGACGTTCAGGTCGGTCTCCGTGCGGATGCGCTTGGCGGTGTGCAGCGCCGCTTCCATGACGCGCGACAGGTCGGCCCCGCAGCACTTCGCGTCGCGGCTTGCCTGGTAGGCCTCGCGCAGCTGCCGCTTGATCTGGTTCTCGCCGAGGATCATCGAGTCGAGCCCCGCGCCGACCGCGAACAGGTGGCGCACCGCGTCCATCCCCTTGTGCTGGAGGGGCTCGGCCGCGGCCGCCTCGGCCGCGGCGGCGAGGCTCATGAGCGCCGCGTGCAATTCCTTTTCGAAATGCGGCCGCGCGCTGAAGGCGTAGATCTCGGTCCGGTTGCAGGTCGACAGGATGAGGAGCTGTTCGCCGAGCGTTTCATGGAGCCGTTCCAGCTCGGCCGCGTAGCGGTTCGGCGCCAGCGCAAAGCGCTCGCGCAGCGCCAGCGTGGCGGTCTGGTGATTGTGCCCGCACACATACAGCCGCGGCCGCCGCGCGGATTTGCCCGCGGCTGCGGCGGTCGGCTGGAGCGGTGACTTCTCGGCTAAATTCATTTCTCGACGGTTTCCGTGATGTGCGGGAGGCGCCCGAGCAGCTCCCGGCTCAGCCCATGAGTATACTCGATGCGGTCCGCGATTGCGACCCCTCCGCGCCAGTTGCCGACGAGGTGCAGTCCCGGCCGCCGCGCCTCGGCGGCCTCGATCTGGCGCAGCCGCTCGCCGTGGTCCATCCGGTACTGCGGGATGGCGCGCGGCCAGCGCTCGATGAAAACCGACCTGGGCTCGCCCCGCCAGCCGATCGCCGTCCTCAGATCGCGCTTGACCAGCCCGATCAATTCATCGTCGGCCAGGTCCGCGGCGGCCGGGTCGAGGTCCCCCCCGATGAAGATCGTCATCGTGGCGCATCCCTGCGGCGCCCGCCCCGGCAGGAAGTTCGAGTTCACGATCGCGCCCAGGATGCGCACCCCCTCGCCGCGCGGCACCAGGAAGCCGAACCCTTCCGGCACCCGCGCCTCGCCCGCGTCGATCCCGAGGCCCATGGCTACAAGCCGATTATAGGGGAAGTGCCTCAGTACGGCCGAAACATTGCTGTCGAGCGGCTCGAGCCATTCGGACGCCTGATCGGCCTCGGCCGCGACGACCAGGTGGCGGGCCCGCCATGCCTGGCCGCTTGCGACGACGCGGAACCCCCCGTCGCCGCCGTCCTCGATCCGTTCGATGCGCGTCGATCCGTGGTAACGATCGCCGAGCTTGGCGGCCAGCGCCGCCGGCAGCCGGTCCAGCCCGTCGCGGAAGCTGACGAGCGATTTCACCCTGTTCGTAGTCCCGCCTTCAGGCGGAATTGTTTTTCTTTTTCGCCGCATGCGCTTTGCGGCCCCGACGATCAGGCTGCCGCCGTCGCGCTCCATTTCCTTCATGACCGGGAACGAGTATTGTGTCGAAATCTTCTCCGGGTCGCCCGCCCACACCCCGCTGACCATCGGCGTGATCAGGTTGCGCAGCCATCCGGAGCCGAGACGGCGGCGAACAAAATCGGCGACCGTCTCGTCATCGGGATTGCATTTGACGAACGGCTCGGCCAGGAGCGCGAGCTTGTCGCGCAGCGGGAGGAGCGGCGAGGCCATGAACGCCACCGGGCCGGTCGGCACGAGGCGCAGCGCCCCCTTGAGCCACACCCAGCGCTTCTGCCGCGACAGCGGCGCGCGGATGATTTCCGGCTCGAGCCCCGCCCACTCGATCAGTTCGTTGAAGCTGGCGTGCTTGTCGAGGATCGTGTTCGGCCCGCGTTCGAAAACGAACCCGTCCTGGTGGATCGTGCCGATCACGCCGCCGGGCCTGGCGTTTTTATCGAGGACAACGACGTCCGCCCCGCCGCGCGCGAGCCACGCCCCCAAAGAGAGCCCGCTGATCCCCCCGCCGCAGATGAGAACGTCGATCTGGCGTGTAATCATCGTTTCTTCCTATAGGTCCCATGAGTCCTATACGTCCTATGGCCCCATGAGTGGATCATAGCGTTCTCGAATAAGTAACGTTCTTCGCGTCCGGCTTTTTCAAATAGGCGTCGAATACCATCGCAATGTTGCGCGCGAAGAGCCGGCCGAGGAATGTCAGGCGGATGGCGTCGCCGCCCATCGACAGCAGCTCGTCGGCGGCGAGGGGAGCGAGCCGCGCCAGTTCCTCGGCGAAGTATGCGTCGAACCGGATGCCGTGTTTCCGTTCGATCTCGCCCTTGTCGAACACGTCCCGGCACATGATCGCGCCGATCACGTCGCGGCGGATCAGGTCGTCCTTCGACAGCATCAATCCGCGCTCGGCCGGGAATTCGTTCGCGTTCAGCGCGCGCTCGTAGGCTTTCAGTTTCTTGTGATTCTGCGTGTCGAGCCCCGCGATCGAGCTGATCCCGCTGGCGCCCATGCCGACGAGATCCGCCCCGGCGCGCGTCGTGAACCCCATGAAGTTGCGCTGCATCGTCCCGCCGTCGAACGCGCGCGCGAGCTCGTCGCCGGGCAGGGCGAAGTGGTCGAGCCCGATGTATCGATACCCCGCGTTCACGAACCGGTCGTGCGCCTCCAAAAAGATACGAAATTTTTCCGCCCCGGCCGGGAGCGTCTTCGGGTCGATCGCGCGCTGGTTGGGCATCTTCGCCGGCAGGTATGCGAAATTGTAAAGCGCCAGCCGGTCCGGGCGCATCTCGATGACGCGCTCGACCGTCTCCCCGAACGACTCCGCCGTCTGGTGCGGCAGGCCGTAGATCAGGTCGAAATTGATGCCCCCAAACCCGAGCGCGCGGCACGCTTGGATCGCCTCGCGCGTGCGTTCGAGGCTCTGGCGGCGGCCGATCGCGGCCATCGTGCGCTCGCTGAAATCCTGCACGCCGAGCGAGATGCGGTTGAACCCGAGCCGCGCGAGCGTCTCGAGCTGCTCGTCGCTCGTCCAGCTGACGTGGATCTCGACCGACCGCTCGGCGTCGGCGGCGATGTTGAAGCGCTCCGCGAGGATCGCGTGGAGCCGCTCGAGTTGCGGCGGCGACAGATACGTCGGCGTGCCGCCCCCCCAGTGGAGCTGGACGACCGGCCGCTCGCGGCTGAGCGAGCGCGACCACAGCCCCGCCTCGCGCTCGACGAGGTCCAGATACGGCTCGCTCACGGCCCGCCTCTTCGGCGTGGCGATCACGTTGCACGCGCAGAACGAGCAGCGCTCGATGCAGAACGGGATGTGGACGTAGATCGACAGCGGCCGCCCCGCTCCCCGCTCGCGTTGAGTCTCCAAATGCCTTCTCAACTCCGCCGCGCCGACCGCCTCGGTCCACTGCGGCGCGGTCGGGTACGACGTGTAGCGCGGGCCGATCAGGTTATAGCGGCTCAGGAACGAGGGGTCGAGGTCGCGCAGGCGGAGCGTGTCGTTGATCAGGGCCATGAGACGATTGGTTCGCGGTCTCGCCGCCGGGCGGACCGCGACTTCGATGCATGTTCCGCCTGAAGGCGGGACTGCCATCAATATACCCCAAATCGCTTGACGGCCTCAATCGCGGCGCGGGCGGATTCGACCGGCGTCTCGGGCAGCACGCCGTGGCCGAGGTTGAAAACATGCCCCGGCCGCGGCGGGAATTTCTCGAACATCGCCGCGACCGCGGCCGACGCGGCGGCCGGCCCGGCGAGCAGAACGGTCGGGTCGAGGTTCCCCTGCAGCGCGATTTTGGGGTCCAGCCGCGCCCGCGCGAACGCAAGCTCGACCCGCCAGTCGACGCTCATCGCGTCGATTCCGAGCGCGTTGACCTGTTCGAGGTACGGCGCGCAGCCGCCGATGTAGAGGATCACGGGCGTGTTGGTTGGCGCGGCGACCTCGGCCAGGCGCCGGATGTACGGCGCCGAAAAGCGCCCCCAATCGGACTGCGACAGCGACGCCCCCCACGTGTCGAAAATCTGCACCGCGTCCGCGCCCGCCTCGATCTGAATCCGCAGATAATCCGCCGCCGCGCGCGTGATCCGCTCGAGCAGCTGAATCAACAGTTCCGGCTGTTGCGCCCGCAGCGCGCCGATCCGGCTCATCTGGCGGCCGAGCCGGCCTTCGGCCCAGTATGCGGCCAGCGTGAACGGCGAGCCGGCGAACCCCAGGATCGGCCACTCCGGCCCGATCCGCCGGCGGACTTCGCGGATCGTCTCGGCGACCGGCTCGTCGCGGCTCACGCCGCGCTCGGCGAGGTGGGTCAAATCCGCGCCGCCCGCCACCGGGTTCAGGACGATCGGCCCGTGATCGTCGAAGGCGATTTTCGCCCCCGCGTGCTCGAGCGGCAGCAGGATGTCGTTGAAGATGATCACCGCCTCGCTGCCGATCGCCTCGAGCGGCTGGATCGAGACCTCGGCCGCGGCCTCGGGCGTCTTGCACAGCTCGAGGAAATCGAATTTGCGGCGGACTTCCTGGTACTGCGGCAGGTAGCGCCCCGCCTGGCGCATGAGCCACGCCGGGACGCGGTCGGCCGGCTCGCCGCGCAACGCGCGCAGCAGCCGCTGCCGGGGAGGGATTGAGTGGAAATCGGTCAAAATCGGTCCCAATCGCTCGGAATTTCGAAACAAATTCTAATGAAAACGATTCGAAATCAGAAATGAATTCCAGGGGGACAAAAAACCGTGGGTTGGCTCGCCTGGGGAGCCAACCCACGAGAATCGGAACCGCGGAGGGTTCGTGTCAGTATTTCGGCACGATCGGCGCGGGCGGGGCCTGCCGCGGACCCTTGCGGACTTCAGGGACGGTGCCGGGGAGTAGTTGCTGATCGGGCGCGGTGCGGTAGATCTTGACGTTCACCTCGCTGCCGTCGCGGTTCATCGTGACCTCGGCCGAGTAGCCGCTCTTGCCGGTGTATTCCATCCGGCCCCAGTTCCACTTTCCGTTTTCCCACTTGGCGGGCCAGTCGATCGGGCGGAACGGGCGCTTGCCGAATTGCTTTTCGGTCTCGTCGTTGGCGTAGCGGGCCGCGAGGATCGCCACCTGCGCGCTGTTGAGCGGCATGCCGTAAATTCTTTCGACCGTCTCGGTCGTCCCCCTGTCCCCGCCGGACATCGGAACCGGCGGGATCGGCGCGCTCGCGTCGCGGACGAGCGACATCGGCTGCACGAACAGCTTGTCGAGGTTCTTGCCGACGACCCCCTTGAGCTGCGCCGTCGAGCCCGTCAGCACGAGCAGCGGCTTGGCCCCCGCGCGCTCGACCGTCACGTTGGCGGCCAGGCTGGGCTGCTGCGTGAGCATGACCGCCAGCCGCTCCCCGTCCATCGGCGCGATCCTCAGCGAATCCGCCCCCATCCACACCCGGAACAGCGTGTGCGCGGGGATCATGTTCAGCGCCAGGAATTCGTCGTCGATCATCTCCGAGGATTTCGGCTTGAGGTCGAGGAATCGGTTGTTGTCGATCTGGAACAGCGTGGCCGTGTAGACGCCGCCGTCGCCCTCGTCGATCGCCAGTTCGTAATCGGTCCGTTCCGGCGACGGGGTGATCTGCCACGTCGAGCCCTTGGCCCGCCAGACCCCGACAAGATTCGGGTCCAGGATCTTGTCCCCGGGCGCGTAGTAGGGCTGGAGGGACGGAACCGCGGCCAACAGCAGCAGGGCAAAAGAGATCACGTGCATGGCGACAGTCTCCTTAAGGGAATCTTGGAACGAATTTTATAACGAATTTTATTCTACCACAACCGTCAGCGAACAATCTGCATGCCCATCAGGCTCAGGAACTCCTGGCGCGTCTTCTGATTTTCCTTGAACGCGCCCATCATTTCGCTCGTCAGGGTCCGGCTGTCCTGTTTCTCGACGCCGCGCATCATCATGCACAGGTGGTAGGCTTCCATCACCACCGCCACGCCGCGCGGCTTGAGGACGTCGAACAGCGTCTCGGCGATCTGCTGCGTCAGGCGCTCCTGCACCTGAAGCCGCCGCGCGAACATGTCGACGATGCGCGGGATCTTGGACAGGCCGATCACCCGGCCGTCGGGGATGTAACCGACGTGGCAGATGCCGAAGAACGGCAGCATGTGGTGCTCGCACATCGAGAAGAACTGGATGTTCTTGACCGCGACGATCTCGTCGTATTTCTCCTCGAACAGCGCCCCGTTGACCAGCTCCTCGATGTTGACCCGATAGCCCTCGGTCAGGTACTGCCACGACTCGGCGACGCGCTCGGGCGTGCGCAGCAGCCCTTCGCGCTCGGGGTTTTCGCCGACGCCGACCAGCAGGTCGCGCGCGATCTTGACCAGGCCCGGGTCCACGTCTTGGCTCAAATGATTGGTGTTGGAGGTCTTTTTGTTCGTTGCCGACGTAATGCGCATGTGAACCCTTGCCTTTCAAGCCGCGCCGCGCCGTTGCCGGGCGGCGCCGGATACCGAACGCACCCCCTCAGTTTACCGTGCCGAACGATTGTGCTCAAGAAGAGTTGCCGCCCCGCTTGGCTTTTGCCGGGTCTTTAGATGTTGGTTACCGGTTCGTGCGTCGTGCGTCGTGCGTCGTGCTCGTAATCGTAATCGTAATCGAACCAATTCGCCGATTCATCCATTGATGGCCGGGTTTTCTCGCTGCAAAGCTTGTGTCAACGCCTGCTACAGCTTGCGCAGCGCCGACCGAACCGTCTGCCTCGGCGCGAACCGCGCGCACTCGGCAAGGCACGCGAGCACGCGCCGCCAGCCCCCGCCCGCGTCGCGGTATTTGCCGGCCATCTGCCACATCAGCTCGCCGTATTTTCGCGCGGCCGCGCCGTTGCCGGACTGCGCCAGTTCTTTGTAATGGCGCCGGTAGAACCGCTCCATGAACCCCAGGTTGCGCAGCCGCTTGCCTTCCTTCGTGAGCGACCCCCCTCGAATCATGTACGTGTAAAGGGGTTCATGAATGCACGAGATCGGCGCCCCGGCCCGCAGGAGCCGCGCGTAGAGGTCGATGTCCTCGTAGACCCGCTGCCCCTCGTCGAACAGCCCGGCCCGCTCCACCGCCGCCCGCCGGAAGAAGAACGCGTTGAACTTGAACTCGTTCTCGATCGCCCAGTCGAGCGCGCCGTCGCTCGGGACCTTCGACTCGACGACCCTTTTGTCGCCGCCCTCGACCCGCAGCACGTCGCACGCGGCCCAGTCGGTCTTTTCGCGGTCGACGGTTTCGACGTGGCGGCGCAGGCAGTCGGGCGGGATCGCGTCGTCGGCGTCGAGGATGAAGATGAACTCGCCGCGGGCGTGCCGGATCCCGGCGTTGCGCGCGCCGGGCAGCCCCGTGTTGGCCTGGTAAAGGTAATGGAAGCCGGGCCGGTCGAGGAACGGCTTCAGGGCCTCGCGCGTGTCGTCGGTCGAGCCGTCGTCGACGACGATGATTTCGCGGCTGTCGAGGGTCTGGGCGAGCACCGACTCGATCGCGCCGCCGACGAGCTGGGCGCAGTCGTACGAGGGGATGATGACGCTGACGCGCGGCTCGGCCATGGCGGGTATGATCCGATAACGACCCCATGAGATCAAGGCTCGTTTCGCCGATTTCGTCCGCGTGGTCCCCGGGGTCCATTTCCTTGACGGCCGTGCGCCACCTCAGGCAACATGCGTTCCATGATGGTTTCGCCCGCGGTCAGCTTCGTGATCCCCTGCTATAACTGCGCGCCGTGGCTGGGCGCCGCGCTCGAGAGCCTCGTCGCGCAGACCAGCCCCGATTGGGAGGCGATCGTCGTCGACGACGGCTCGACCGACGACAGCGCGGCGGTGGCCGCCGATTACGCCGCCCGCGACGGCCGCGTCCGGCTGATCCGCCAGCCCAACGCCGGCGTCGGCGCGGCCCGCAACAGCGGCGCCCGCGAGGCCAGCGGCCGGCGCCTCGTCTTCTTCGACGCCGACGACCTCATGCATCCCGAGTTTGTCGAGGTCATGTCGGGCGTCCTCGACGCCCACCCCGACGCCATCGGTTGCGCGTGCGAATACGACCTGTTCGACGACTCCGGCGCGCGGCTTCCCCACCCCCTGCCGGCCGGCGGCGAGCGGCTCACGGTGCGCGACATGTTCAACGGCGCGGCGTGGACGATCCACGCCGGCATGATCCGGCGCGAGTTGTTCGACAAGGTCGGCGGCTTCGACACGACGCTCAAGAACTCCGACGACTGGGACTTCTGGCTGCGCTCGCTCGTTCACGGGGACTTCATCGCGGTGCGCCGCATCCTTGCGCATTATCGCCGCCACCCGGCCCAGAAGTCGCGCAATTACCTGCGCATCGCCCGCCACCAGCGGATCGTGACCGACAAGTTCCGGCGGCTGTACCCCGAAATCGTCGAGCGCTACGGCCCGCGCCGCTATCGCGAAGGCGTTTACCGGCTGATGATGAGTTACGCGTGGCTCGCCCGGCGCGACGGGATGGACGGCATCGCGGCCCGCATCGCGTTCGAGGCGCTGGCCGTCGCCCCGACCGACCCCGCGGTCATCCGGCACTGGGCCGTCTTCTGGATGCCGCGGTGCCTGATCAATTTTTACCGGCGCGTGCGCGGACTGGAACCGCTTGCCCATGATTAGCATCGTCATGCCCTGTTACAACGGCGCGCGCTGGATGGGCGAGGCCCTCGCCAGCGTGGCCGCGCAGACGCGCCCGGACTGGGAAGTCGTGATCGTCGACGACGGCTCTCAGGACGACTCGGCCGGCGTCGCGCGCGAGTGGGCCGGCCGCGACGGCCGCATCCGGTTCCTCCAGCAGGCCAACGCCGGCGCCGCCGCCGCCCGCAACGCCGGCGTGCGCGCCTCCGGCGGCGAATACCTCGTCTTTCTCGATTGCGACGACCTGCTCGAGCCCGATTTCTTGCAAACCATGGCCGCCGTCCTCGACGCCGACACTTCGATTGGCGGCTGCGCGTGCGAGCAGACCGTCATGCGCACCGACGGCTCGACGCCGGTCCAGCCCCTGCCCGGCGGCGGCGACCGGCTGACGATCGACGACATCCTGCCGTGCAACGGCTGGGCGCCGCACGCCGCCATGACGCGCCGCGCGATTTTTGAGCGGATCGGTGGATTCAACCCAACCTTCCGCGGCAGCGAGGACTGGGATTTCTGGCTGCGTTCGCTGGCCGTCGGGAACTTCGCCGCCGTGCGCCGGCCGCTGGTCCGCTACCGCCGCCACGACCGGCAGACGTCGGGCAATTACGCCATGATGGCCGCCCACGTCATGCGCGTCCTGGACGGCTTTGAAAAACTGCACGCGCCGATCGTGGCGCGTTACGGCCGGCGCCGCTACCGCGAGAACGGCGCGATGCTGATCCTCGTTTATGCCGGCAAGGCCCTGAAGGAAAAGCAGACGGCCCTTGCGTTCAAGTTATCGTTTCTCGCCCTGCGCCGCGCGTTCACGCTTCCAGTCATGCGCCGCCTCGCCGTGATGTGGCTGCCGGCCTGGCTCACGAACATCTTGGCGAATCGGTAATTTTACGGATACGAAAAGATGTGTGAAATCCTCGTGCTCGTGCTCGTGCTCGTGCTCGTAATCGTAATCGAAAATCGTAATCGAACCAATCGCCGCTCAAATGTTATTTCACTCGCTCTTGGCCGGCTCGTAGATGAAGTACTCGCGCCCGAGGCCCGGGAGGACGGCGCCGCCGACGATCCGGTAATGCCGTCTCACCGCGTCGGCCATGAGCTCCGTGTAGCGCTCGTAATACGGCCGCGGCGCCGCCAGGTTCTCGCACGTCACGATCCGCGCGAAGCTTTGCTTCTCGATCATGTGGACGAACGCCGTCTGGTCCCACTTCGCCTCCCGCGCCAGCGTCGTCATGATGAACGGATCGAACAGGATCGGCCGGCCGGCCAGGAGCGTGAACATCGGCTCCTCGCACATGAGGTCGCCATCGACGCCGCGCAGGTATTGCGTGAGCTCGCCCGCCACGCGCTTGTCCTCGGCGGTCGGCGTCGGGCTCGAGAACATCTCGCGCTGCCGCGTGACGCACCAGCCCGAATGGATCAGGAGCAGCGCGCAAACGACGATCGCCGCGATGTGGGCCCGGCGCCCCTGCCCGTTCAGCAATGCCCCCAGGCCCGCGCACAGCCAGATCGCCGTCGCGGCCAGCGGCTCCAGGACGTAATTGGGCGCGGCGCCGACCTTGGCATAGCTCAGGAGCGAAATCGCGCCGAGGATCGCATAGATGGCCAATGCGCGCCGGTTCGTCGCCCCGCCTTCAGGCGGTTTTTCTCTGCCGCGGACAAGCCGCGCCGCGATCATCGCGGCCAGCGCCACAACCAAAAACCGGTTGAAGAACCAGATCTCGTTTTTCATCAGGCGCGCCCACCCGCCCCAGTCCATGCGGTTGGCGTTGTAGGCGACGATGTGGCGCAGGAACTCGCCGCCGCTCGTCCATTCGAGGAACGCGAGCGCCGCGAGCGCGATCCCCAGCATCGGCCCCAGGAACCAGGCCAGCCGGCGGCGGTCGCCGATCGCGAGCGCGATGGCGCAGGCCGCCGGCGCGAGGATCGCCGTCTGGCGCGTGTAGACGGCCGCCGCCAGCAGCGCGCCGGCCAGCGCCATCGACCAGCGCCGCTTCGATGAAACAAACGCAAACACCCCGCCGAGCGTGAACGCCAGCGCCGGCATGTCGACGCGCACGAACGCCGACCACTGATGGACCTCGTAGCTGACGAGGAACAAAAACGCGGCGAGGATGGCCGGCGCAAGCGCGCGCGTCATCCGGTGGACGATCGCCGCCATCAGCAGCGCCGCCAGAATGGTCGAGGCGATCGTCAGCCGCCGCCCCAGCGCCAGCGACCACAGCGAAGCCTTCGAGCCGTTCACCCCGGCGTAAATCGCCTGGAACAGCGGCGGGTAGTTGCCGACGAGGAACGGCGGCCGGTCGATCGGGCCGTAAATGGTCTGTCCCTGGGCGATCGTCATGGCCTGCTCGAGGATGAACCCCTCGGTCGCGTCGAGCTGGAACGGGTAGGCGAGCGCCCCCGCCCACCGCGTCGCCAAATGCGACGAAAGCGCCGCCAGGACGGCGATCGTGACGGCCATGAGCGTGTTTGAAATCCAATGAAGGCGCATCAATGTGCAATCCACATTCCGAAATCCGCAATCCGCAATCGATTACGGTTGGGCAAGGACGCGCAGCGGGCGGAACACCATCGCGCTCTCGCCGAGCGCGACGTCGGCCTCGCCGCCGGCCTCGGCCTTCGCGACCGACAGCGCCCGGCCGCGCGTGTTGATGACGAGCACCGGCTGGCCCGGGTTCAGGATCCCTTCGAACTCCAGGATCTCGCTCGTGCGGAACGAGCAGCCGTTCATGATCGCCGTCTCGGCCTGGGGCTGGATCGTCAGCTTGGGCAGGTGCCCGAGCGCCTCGGTGATGTTGAGCAGGTGGGCCGGCAGCAGGTCCGGTTCCTGGATGAGCTTGTCGAGCGCGATCGCCTGGTCGATGCCGAAGCCGCCGACCTGCGTCCGCCGCAGCGCCTCCAGATACGCCCCGCAACCGAGCTCGAGCCCCAGGTCGTGGACCATCGAGCGCACGTACGTCCCCGACCCGACCCGCGCCAGGAAGTGGACGCGCGGCGCCTCGAAATGCAGCAGCTCGAAGCGCGACACCGTCACCCGGCGCGGCTGCTGCGGCACGACCTCGCCCGCCCGCGCGTACTCGTACAGCTTGCGCCCCTTGATCTTGATCGCCGAATACGGCGGCGGCAGCTGGAGCACCGACCCGACCTGCCGCTGCATCGCCGTCTCGACCTCGACCGAGTTGAACGGGATCGGCCGGTCCTGCTGCGTGATCTCGCCCTCGGCGTCGTAGGTCGAGCTGATCGCCCCCAGCCGCGCCGTGCCGAGATAAACCTTGTCGAGCCCGTTCAGGAACTGCGCCACGACCGTCGCCGGCCCGATGCACACGACGAGCAGCCCGCTGGCCATCGGGTCCAGCGTCCCGGTGTGGCCCACGCGGCGCGTCCCCGCGACCCGCCGCACGCGATCGACCACGTCGTGGCTGGTCATGCCCCGGGGCTTGTCGATCAGAATAATGCCGCTTGTCGAGTCGCTCATCCGTGCAATCCTTTTCGGGCCAACAGGGGCCGAGACGATTATCATGGATGAGGGGCCGGTGGTCAAACGCAAACACGGAACTGATGCGTGCCGAATGCCGAGTGATGAATGAAACACGCGGCTTGATCGACTCGAGGAGCGCGTCGCGCGTTGCCGGCTTCGCCCGCGCCCGGGCCCGTGACCGCCGCCGCCGGCCGCTTGTGAAAATGCGAACGGAATGGGCTCTTTTCTCCTACTGGCCCAATCGGTTTTGTGTTATAAGTTCCCTATAGCGACACAAGCGGGCCCGCAAAATGTTTCCAATTGGAATGTTCATTTGCGGAGGGTCCTCATGAGCAGCCGCGAAAAAGAGAACCTGGTTCTGGCCCTGGGGCGCGACAACGGCGGGGACGAGGCGGTCGGCCTGATTGCCGCGCGCGAACTGGCCCGCCTCTTCGATCAGAATTTCGATTTCATCGAGAGCTCCGAGGAAGGCGGCTTCCACCTGCTTGAAATCATGTCCGGCTACACCCGCGCCCTCCTCCTCGACACCGTCGCCAGCGGCCGCGGCCCCGCCGGCATGGTCTACGAGTACTCGGCCGACGACGTCTGTCATGAGGTCGACCCTTCGCCCCACTACGAAGGCCTGTGCGACGTGATCTCGATGGCGCGGCGCTTCGAGATCCCGTTCCCCGTCGAGGTGCGCGTCCTGGCCATGGAGATCGAGGCGGTTCCCGTCGACGACGATCGACTCAGCACCGACGTCGAAATGGCGATGCCGCGCTACCTGAGCCGTGCGTCGCGAATCCTGGAGGCCTGGCGAGAATGTCCCTCGCTCAAAAGCATCTCTTAAAAGGATGGTTTCAAGATGATTCTCGAGCTCAACCCGGAAGAAGCCGAAGACCTGCTGCGCCTCGTGGAGGCCGCGCTCTCCGATACCCGCGTCGAAGTGCGCCGCACCGACAATCCCGAATGGCACGATCAGCTGGCCGAACACGAGAAAAAGCTCTCGTCGCTGCGCGATCGTCTCCAGCAGGTCCGGAAGGCGGCCTGACCGCGCAATTTCACGCCCGCAGGAAGGGATCACCCTGATCCCGTGCCCTGTCCGTGACCCGTCCGTGTCCGTCCGTGCAGGTCCGTACGGGTCCGTGCAGCAACCCAAGCAACCATGCGTTCCCCCCGAGCCCCGGCAGGGGCGAAAAAAGCCAGTGTGGTGTCCCGGAAATTCCTACGGAAATTCCTAAGAATATAGCCCGCTTGAGCGGGCTGAACGGGTTGCCACCGGCTTCAGCCGGTGGTTCAAGGCTTTTTATTAAATTTTAGCCGGCTTTAGCCGGCTTCTCGTCCCGCGGCTTTAGCCATATCATGATTGAAAGTTATTTCTGGGACACCACACTAGCCCTGCGCGTGAGCGCTGGGAAGCTCTGATGAACCGCCCATCCCAATAACCCCGCGATTCGTCGCTTGTCATTCCCCAAATTTTACGGCCCCAGCGGGGCCGGCGCGAGTAGCCCCCGGCGAAGCGAAGCGCCGCCGGGGGTCAGGATGCAATCGAGCATGCGCCCCGGAGGGGCGCCCGCGACATCAGGCGTGCGGGCGCCCGCTTCGGGGCGCGATTCCTATTCCACCTTTCACCCCCGGCGGCGCTTCGCTTCGCCGGGGGCTACTTGCGAACACACCTCCGGTGTGTCCAGAGCTGATTGGGCCTTTATTCGATAAACATTTTGGGGAATGACAAGAGATTCATCGCGGGGTTGCGAAGCTGCATGATTAAAACAAGCAAGCTTGATTCTGAACCCCGATCCGAAGTCCCACCTTTCATCTCCGACTGGCAACGGAATTCGGCATCAGGTAAATTGGGGGTGAGGGTGCCATGATTTACCGCGAGATCCTCACCGCCCAGCCCGTCCTGCCCGCGCCGATGTGCGGCATCAGCGACTTTGCCCAGCGCGAGGCCTGCCGCGCCGCCGGCGCGCGCTTCACGTTCACGCAGATGGTCTCGGCCGACAGCATCGTGCGCGACAACCGCCGCAGCATCGACATCCTCGACCTCGACCCCTCCGAGCGCGACGTCATGATCCAGCTTTTCGGCGGCGACCCGGAAAACCTCGCCGAGGCCGCGCGCCGGATCGAGGCGCTGGGGGCTTCCGTCATCGATCTCAACATGGGCTGCCCCGCCCGCAAGATCAACGTCGGCATGGCCGGCGCCGCGCTGCTCAAGGACATGCCGCGCGTGGCGCAAATCTTCAAGGCCATGCGCCGGGCCGTCACCGTCCCGCTCACCGTCAAGATGCGCTGGGACTGGGACGAAGGCGACGGCGTCGCCCTCGAGGCCGCCCGCATGGCCGAGGCCGAGGGGCTCGACGGCGTCACGCTCCACGCCCGCACGCGCCGGCAGGGCTACTCGGGCCAGGCCGACTGGGAGCTGATCGGCCGGATGGTCGAGGCCGTCTCGATCCCGGTCGTCGGCAACGGCGACATCCGCGAGCCCGCCGACGCCCTCCAGATGCTGCGCGCCACCGGCTGCGCGGCCGTGATGATCGGCCGCGCCCTGATCGGCGACCCCTGGCTCCTCGGCGAGTGCATCGAGGCCCTCCGCCGCGGCGCCGCCGCCCCCGGCCGCTCGGGCCTGCCCGACTGGCCCGAGCGCCGCGCCATGATGCTCCGCCATGCACGGCTCCTCTTCGAGCGCCGCGGCCGCCGCGGCCTCCTCCAATTCCGCAAGCACGCCGTCGGCTACCTGCGCGGCCTCCCCGGCGCCAAGCGCATGCGCGAGCTGCTCATGAAAGTCGAGACGCTCGAGGATTTGGAGCGGGCCTTGAAAGAGCCCATGGGGCCCATCAACCATGAATGAAAGCCGCCTGACGAGGCTCGAGTGGCGCTGGCTGGCCGGCATTCTGCTGGCGGCGGCCGCCGCGCGGCTGGCGGTCATCCCCCTTCACGTCTACGCCCCCGACCAGAGCTTCTCGGTCGACTTGGCGCGCATGGGCTGGCTGCAGATGATCAAGACGACGGCGCAGGACACGCACCCGCCGCTCTACTACGGCCTGCTCAAGGCGTGGTTCTGGCTGGGGCCGGACACGATGCAGTGGGCGCAGGTCCTTTCGGTGTTCATCGCCATCCCGGCTCTGCTGGTGATTTTCTTTTTGACCCGCGGCCTGTTCTCGCCGGCGGCCGCATGGGCCGCGCTCGGGTTCGCCTCGTTCATGCCGTACCAGATCTACTGGTCGCACGTCGCGCGCAACCACCAGCTCATGGCGCTGGCCGTCCCCCTTTCGGTCTGGACCGGTTACCGCTGGCTCGCGCGGCCGGCGCGCGCCCGCTGGTGGGCGATGGCCGCGTCGCTGGCGCTGATGGTCAACACCAACTACATCGCCCTGGTGATCCTGCCGGTGTGGGTGCTGGGTTTCTTGATCGAGCCGATCCCGTGGCGGCGCCGGTTGCAGCTGATCCTGGCGCCGATCCCCGGCCTGCTCGTTTACGTGCCGTGGATCCCCGTGATGCTCGCCCAGATGCACACGCGCGGCAACCCGATCAGCCGCGCCTTCTTTCAGGAGACCGTCTGGCCGTTTTACCTGTTCTTCCACTCGATCTTCGGCCGCATGACGTGTTATCAGCCGCCGGTCCCGTGGGCGCTGTTCATGGCGATGGAGTTGGTTTTTGTCCTGATCGCCGTGGCCGGGGCGAGGGCGGTGGGCCGGCGCTGGAGCTTCTGGGTGTTGATGATCGGCCTGCCGGCGATGCCGGTGGCCGTGGCGTATTTCGCGGATTTTTCGCTCGCCGAGCGCCACATCAACTTCGGCGTCCCGCTGTTCATGGCCTACTGGGGCGCGAGCGTCGTGGAGGCGTTTCACTGGGCCCGTAACAAATTCAAATGAGGTCCGTTTCCACGCAAAAACGCAAAAATGCAAAAACGCCAAAGGGAATTTCGACCTTTGGCGTTCCTGCATGGTTTTTTGATTTTTTATAAAAGCAGGTCCTGGTTTTCCTTGAACCACTCGTATTCGCGGCGCAGGCCTTCCTCGAGGCTGACCTTGGGCTTGAAGCCCATGTCGGTCTGGGCGCGGGTCGTGTCGGCGTAGGTGTGCGTGACGTCGCCGTGCTGGCGCTCGACGCGGTTGATCTTGAGCGGCTTGCCCATGATCTTGCCGAGCAGGTCGAGGACCTGGTTGACCGTCACGCGGCTGCCGCCGCCGATGTTGTAGACCCCGCCCGGGGTCCCGCGCGCCGCGGCCAGCAAATTCGCCTGCACCGCGTCCTCGATGAACGTGAAGTCGCGCGTCTGTTCGCCGTCGCCGTAGAGCGTGATCGGTTCGTCGCGCATGCCGGCGCGGATGAACTTGTGGAACGCCATGTCGGGCCGCTGCCGCGGGCCGTAGACGGTGAAGTAACGGAGCGAGACGGTCGGCACCTGGAAGTTGCGCCAGTAGAGGACGGCCAGGTGCTCGGCGGCGAGCTTGGTGACGCCGTACGGCGACATCGGCTGCGGCCGGTGATCCTCGCTCATCGGCAGCAGGCGCGTCTCGCCGTAGACCGAGCTCGAGCTGGCGTAGACCATGCGGGCCCCGGTCCCCTTCATCGCCTCGAGCAGGTGCTGCGTCGACAGCACGTTCCACGTCGTGTAGCACTCGAAGCTGGCGCCCCAGCTGGCGCGCACGCCCGCCTGGGCCGCCTGGTGGTAGACGACCGAGCAGCCGTCCAGGTGCGCCGCCCAGTCGACCTCCAGGACCGGCTTGCGGATCAGGCGGAAATTTTCGTGTTTCGTCAGCGATGCGAGGTTCCGCTCCTTGATGCGGTTGTCGTAATAATCGGTCAGGCAGTCGACGCCGATGACCTCGGCCCCCTCGGCGAGCAAATGCCCGGCCAGGGTGGAGCCGACGAAACCGGCGACGCCGGTGACAATAATTTTGGGAGTGATCAACTCATGTCTCCTGCGAGATGGTTCGGGACAAACTGACTGCGCTTTCGCCGGCCCGGTCCTCCCAACCGTCGACGTTAATCAATGCCTTATGCTTCCAACTGTCAACTGCCGCTTTCGAGCTGCGGGATAATCGCCGTGTTGTTGCGCTTGACCGGCTTGGCCTTCTGCGGCTTGGCCTTCTGGGCCGTCGAGCCCTTGAGCGGGAACTTCTGGATGATCGGCAGCCGGCTCGAGCCCGGCTTCATCTTCATCGACATGCTGGGCGCGCTGCCCTTGCCCGTCTGGGCGAACATGATCAGGTCGGCCCGGAATTCCGTGCGGTCGACGTCGGTGTAGCGGTTCACCACCGGGTCGCCGTCGAGGGTCACCTGCTTGGTCGCGACGTTGTAGACGGCGTTGCGGCCGGTGGCCTTGATGTTGTTGTCGGGGATGTCGATGTGGACGGGGTTGCCCTTGGCGTAGATCTTCTTTTCGGTCTTGACGTAGCGGAAATTCTGGCACTTGAGGTTCATCTGGTCGCTCTGGATGTCGACCTGGCCCGACAGGAGCAGGTCGCCGTTGGGGTCGTAGTTCATTTCCTCGAAGACGATCTTGTCGAAGTCGAAATCGCCGCCGAACGCGTCGTCGAGCGGCGAGCCGCTGTCCGGGGCGGCCGTCTTGGGCCCGGCCGATTCCGCCGCTTCGCCGGTCTGGGCGGCGGCGGCCCCGGAATCGCCCGACCCCTGCGCGGCCTCGGCCGGCTCGCCGGATTTGTGGTCGGCGGCGGTTGCCGGAACCCAGGCCAGGGCGGCGGCCACCAGCAGGGCGATCGTCAGTCTTTGTGTATTCATGGCTTGCTGTCCTTTTTGATTTTGACCCATGTCGCCGGCCGGCCGGTCTCGCTGTAATGCTTCAGCTGCGTCGAGCCCGTCGTCAGCTGGACCTGCAACCGCGCCCCTTGTCCGTGATAAGAGGTCTGCCCGATCTTGAACCAGCGCTGGTACGGGCCGGTCTTCATGATCCTGTTGTCGTAAAAATATTCGATTTTATTGCTGTGCAGGATTCCCTGCTGCGGGTCGTTGTATACGACCGGTTTGCCCGGCGCCGCCGCCAGGACCAGGTCGTTGCGGCGCGAGGGCCCCTTCTTGTCGTCGGCCAGCCAGACTTTCCCGGCCGGGCTGGTGGCCTTGCCCCGGGGCTGGTTCTGGTCGAAGAACTCGATCGCCAGGTCGTCCATCAGCAGGATTTGGGTGTCGGAATTGAAGCGGCCTACCCGGGCGTTGAACTGCTGGATCCGGTTGCCGTCCTCGGTGATCTCGGCCTTGACGCCCACCATCTTGATCCCCGGTTCGGGCTTGGGGGCCGCCTTCTTGACCGTCCGCGCCCGCGCCGGCTTGCCGGGCATGTTGCCGCCCACCATCACCCCCACCATCATCGAGAGCAGAAACAGCGTCAGCAGCGTCATCGCGCCGGAAATCCACTGTCTCGACATTTGAAGCATCCGTTGCCCCCAACTGGCGTGCCAAGCCGCCCCCCGGACTGGCCGGGAGACTGATCATCCGTTTTTTTTATCAACCATCTCCAGTATTTGCAATCTGAAACATGGCTTTCATCACGGCGCAACGCCCGCCTCGGGCGGCAACGTCCGGCTTTTCCGCACCCGTTCGGACCACGCCCGGCTCCGCTCGTCCATCGGCAGGCTGACGACCACCGTCGTCCCCTTGCCCACTTCGCTCTCCAGATCGATCGAGCCGTGGTACATCTGGACGATCCCATAGGACACGCACAATCCCAGTCCGGTTCCCTTCTCCGGGCTTTTGGTGCTGAAGAACGGGTCGAATACCTGGGAGATGTGCTCCGGGGCGATCCCGCAGCCGGTGTCGCTGATGCGCACCAGCACGCTCTGGCGCTCCTCGCCGTCGGCCCACTCCACGCTCGAGCTGGTCCGCACGGTCAGCCGCCCCCCGTTTTCCATCGAGTCCTGGGCGTTGCGGACCAGGTTGATCAGCACCTGCCGGATCAGGTCGGCGCTGGCGACCGGCTGCGGCAGCTCGGGCTGCAATTCGGCCGTCAGCTCGATCCCCCCGCGGTGCAACTCCTCGCCCAGGATCGCCAGGATGTCGCGCACGAGGGCGTTCAGGTCGACCGGCTCGATCTTCTGCTCGACCGGCCGGTGCAGGTCCAGCAGCTGCCGCACGAGCCGGGCGATCCGGTTGACCTCCTCGTTGATGACCTCCAGGCTGTCGAGGCTCGGGTCGGTCTTGCGCCGCCCGCCCCCCGACACCACCAGGTTCTCGCGCACGATCTGGATGTAGTTCTTGATGATGCCCAGCGGGTTGTTGATTTCGTGCGCCAGGTTGCCGGCCATGCGCCCGGTGGCGAAATATTTCTCGGTCAGGATCAGCTTCTGGTTGGCGACGTCGAGCTCGTGGGTGCGCTGCTCGACCTTGCGCTCGAGGTTGGCCGCGAACTGCGAGATCTGCGCGAACAGGTCGGCCTGCTCGATCGCGATGCCGACCGTGCGCGCCAGCGACGTCAGCACGTCCGTCAGCTCGGCGTTGTAGGCGTCGGGCGCCAGCGACGCCACCGTCAGCGTGCCGATGATCCCCTTGCGCGCCGGCAGCGGCGCGATCAGGAACGACTGGTAGCCCTCGGCGGCGTAGATGCGCTGTTCGAACGAATCCCCGCGCTGCTGCGGCCCGAACTCGGCCCACGTCGTCTCCTGGTGGGCGATGACGTGGCCGTGCGCCGAGCCGCTCAGCGGGATCACCGTCCGCACCCCGATCGACATGAGCCCCATCGGGTTGATTTGCGTGATCCGCAGGTTGTTGTCCCCCTCCAGCCGCGCGATCCAGATCGCGTCGAACACGAACACCTTCTCCAGCTCCCGGCGCAGGATGGCGAAGATGTCGTCGAGCGACAGCGCCCGGATGATCGCCCCCGCGATCTCGTTGATCAGGTGGATGTGCTCGGCGCGCAGCCGGCTTTCCTCGGCGCGCTCCTCGAGGCTCTGGTACGTCGCCCGCAGCCGGCTCGCCATCGTGTTGAACGCCTCGGCCAGCGAGCCGATTTCGTCGCGGCTGTGGACCCGCGCGCGCACCCCCAGGTCCCCCTGGGCAAGCCGGT
Organism: Candidatus Sumerlaeia bacterium; assembly: GCA_039683515.1. Classification (GTDB taxonomy): domain Bacteria; phylum Sumerlaeota; class Sumerlaeia; order MVZB01; family MVZB01; genus JAJFUE01. The sequence continues at coordinate 39,949 of JBDKRG010000054.1, forward strand.
CGGCTTGGCTTCGCAGCAGCCGCAACGGCCGCCCCAGCCAGCGCGCCGTCAGCGACGCCGTCCCCAGCATCAGCAGGATCAGCCCCAGCCCGATCAGCACCGACAGCCATGCCAGCGTGTCCTGCGGGCCGAGGAAGTCCCCCATGTCGTATTGCACGACGAAAATCCACGACGGGCTCGTGAATGAGGCCCCCCGCCGCGTCCCCGGTTCCGCCTTGGAGTAGGCGATCAGGTAATTGCGACCCCCCAGCTCCGCCCGCATGAAATCGGCCGCCTTGTAGCCGCGCGAGCCGATCAGGTCGATGATTTCCAGCGGGATGGGCGTCGCCCCCGCCTTGTAGAGCAGCCGGCCGTCCTGCGAATAGATCGTCAGCTGTTCGGTGCTGGCGCCCAGATTCGTGCGGTATTCGGTCAGCAGCCGCTCCATCCGCGCCGCGAACAGCATGATCCCGTCGTTTTCCGAGGCGAACGCCATCAGGACGAACGGGACGTCCTTGCCCTCCGCGTCCGGGATGGTCAATTCCGACATCACCCCCTCGCGCGGCAGCTCGGCGCGCCGACCGAGCCAGTATCGAACCGTCGCGGCGGGCAATTCGACCTGCGGCCGGCTGGCCCGGCCGATCGTGAACGGCCGGGCCGTCCCGTCCGGACCGTAATAAACCGAGGCGTCGAGCCATTCGCTGAAGTAGCTGGTCGTGCTGGCCGCGTCGCTGAACCGGGTCCGGCGCGCGGCCATCTCCGTCAGCCGCTGGGGCGTCATCCGCGACAGGCTCACCATGCGCCGCCGCAGTTGCAGGTCGAACCGGTCGGCGTAATCGGTGGCCGAGGCGACGAGTTTCTGCCCCATGGTCCGCTCGAACGCCACGCGCGCCCCCCACCCGCTCAGCACGACGAAGACCGCCGCCGGGATCAAGCAGATCGGCACGATGATCAGATACAGTTTGCGCTCGATTGGCAGGTCGCGCAGGCGCATAACCGGCAATCCTGAAGGACATGTTGATGGAATTGTTGCATTTATGGGAGTCGAATTCAAACACAAACCCCGAATCCGAGGATCCAAATCCCTGACAAATCCGAAATCCGAATATCTAAATCCTAAACAAATCCAAAGCATCAATTCCGAAAGAGACGATCGCTCCGATGACTGTCGCCTTGATCATATGCGCCTCGATCATTTGGGATTTGAATTTGTTCAGGATTTAGATATTCGGATTTCGAATTTGAATATGCTATGTTCTTCGCCATGACTGTTGCCGCCCCACAGCGCCCACGAATTCTTCGCGTCGTCAGCCGGATGTCGATCGGCGGCGTCCAGCGCGGGCTGCTGGCGACCCTCGCCCGCGCCGACCGCGACCGCTTCGATTACCATGTCCTGTGCTATAAGAAAGCCGGCGGCTGGGCCGATCAGCTCGCCGCGCTGAACGTTCCCCTGCACGTCCGCCGCACGCTGCCGCCGTGGCACCCGTTCAAGATCTTCATGCTTTCGCGGCTGATCCGGGCGATCGCCCCCGATCTCGTCCACGTCCAGATGGCGCCGACCGTCATCCCGGCGGCCACGGCCGCCCGGCTGGCCGGCGTGCGCCGCATCATCATCCAGCACCACAACGATTACGCGCGCCACTGGGAGTCGCTGAACCCCCTGCTGCGCCGCTGGGAATTCAAGCTGACCCGCGAGGCCGACGCCGTGATGGCCGTCTCCGGCGCGGTCGCCCGCTGCACCGAGGAGCATGTCGGCCTGCCCACGGGCAGCGTGCGCGTCGTCCCCAACGGCCTCGAGCTCGGCCGGTTCCTCAACGCCGCCCCCCGCGACCCGCGCCCGGAGTGGGGTCTGGCGCCGGAAACCCCTCTTGTCGCGCACGTGGCCCGCTACCTCCCCACCAAGCGGATCGAGGATTTCATCGAGGCCGGCTCGATCGTGCTCGGCCGCTGGCCCGAGGGGCGGCCCAAGCCGGTCTTTGTCGTCATCGGCGGCGGCGACAGCGGCTGCGAGCGCGTCTACACCCAGCTGATCGACAAGCTCGGCGTGGGAAAGAACGTGCTCCTCGTCGGCGGGCGCCACGACGTCCCGCAGATCCTGCCGACCGTTCAGGTCGCGGCGCTCGCCAGCGAGATGGAGGGCTTCGGCCAGGTGATCCTGGAGTATATCGCGGCCGGCGTGCCGGTTGCCGCGACCGACCTGCCGTGCGTCGCCGAGATGGTCGCCGGCGGCCGCGACGTCCTGTTTTCGCCCGCGCGCCGGCCCGACCTGCTGGCCGATAACATCGAGCGGCTGTTAAACGACCCCGACCTCGCCCGAAAACTCGTCGAAAGCGGCCGCCGCCGCCTCTCAACCTACGACTGGTCCGCCGCCGTCAAGGCCTACGAAAACCTCTACGAAGAAATTTTGCGGAAAAGCTAAAAAAAAGGCCCCATAAGACCCGAATCGGCAGGGCGACCACCTCAATGTGAGCGGTTGCTTCTCCTTTTTCTTGGGTCCCTTGGGTCCTATGGGTCCTTTTTTCGAAAACCCATCAACCTCGCTAGAGCGCTTGACGATAATTTTCCGTTCGTGCTCGTGCTCGTAATCGTAATCGAACCAATCACCGACTCTTGAAACTGATAACCATTGGGATCGTGCTGATTGCCGGAAAACTTTTGTCAACCTCGCTAGTAGACTGACCAGGCGATGATGATATGTGCAGGACGCGATCGATGATCGCGAACCGATTAATCGGTTCTGAATTCATATCGACACAACCGGTGGTTGGTTCGGCTCGCAAGCTCGCCAAACCAACCACCGGCTTGGAGATCGAACCGCTCCGCGGTTCAAATGCAAATCCACATATCACATACACATGGTCAGTCTACTAAAACAGATCCGGCAGGGCGCTGATTTCCACCTTTTGCGGCGCCGCCGGCGCCGGCCGCTTGCGGATGAATTCGCCCGTGACCATCTCGGTGTAGCCCAGGCCCGGGCCGACGATCGGGTAGACCGAGGCGTTGGGGTCGATCATGACCTCGAGCAGCGCCGGCCCCTCGTCGTAGGCGAGCATCGCCTCGATCGCCGGGCGGATTTCCTCGGGCTGCGTGATGCGCCGGGCGAACCCGTAGCCGTCGGCCTCGGCCGCGCGGACGAAGTCCTTCGTGTGCATCGACTTGTCGGAGCCGCTGAAGCGCTCGCCGAAATACATCCGCTGCCACTGCCGGACCATGCCGTCGCCCAGGTTGTTGAGCAGCACGATCTTGACCGGCAGCTCGTAGGTGCTGGCCGTTTCCATCTCGCCGATGTTCATGCGGATCGAGCCGTCGCCGTCGATGTCGATGACGGTGCGGCCGGGGTTGGCCGCCTGCGCCCCGATCGCCGCCGGCAGGCCGAAGCCCATCGTCCCCATCGAGCCCGACGTCAGGAAATGGCGCGGCTGCCCGATGCGGTAATACTGCGCCGCCCACATCTGGTGCTGCCCGACGCCGGTCGCGACGATCGCGTCGGGCCCGGCCAGCTCCTGCAGGCACTCGATCACCGCGTACGGCTGGATGAGCTCGTTTTCCCGGTCATAGGCCATCCCGTATTCGGCCTTGAGCCCGGCCAGGTGCCGGTGCCACTCGCCGAAGTCCTTCCTGAACTTCTTGCCGGCCGCCATGAGGTCCCGGAGCGTCTGCCCGGCGTCGCCGATGTGCGCCCACTGGGCCTTCTTGATCTTGTCGATCTCGGTCGCGTCGATGTCGATGTGCGCGATGTACTTGACGTTGGGCGCGAACGCGGCGACCTTGCCCGCGACCCGGTCGTCGAACCGCGCGCCGACGACGATCAGGAAGTCGCAGTCCTCGACGGCGTAGTTGGCGTAGGCCGCCCCGTGCATGCCGATCATGTGCAGCGTCAGCGGGTTGGCCGGGTCCGTCGCCCCGATGCCGGTCAGCGTGTTGACCGCCGGGATCTGGAACCGGTCCATGAACTGGCGCAGCTCGTCGGTGGCGTTGCCGAGGATCACCCCGCCGCCGACGTAGAGCAGCGGCCGCTCGCTGGCCGCGAGCATCTTGAAGAACGTCGCCGCCGACTCCTGGCTCAGGCGCGAGTTCTCGATTTTCTTGAGGTAGTGGCGGTAGCCGCGCATCTCGAGCAGCCCCTCGCCCCGGTATTCGCCCGTCCAGTTCTGGACATCCTTGGGAATGTCGATGACGACCGGCCCCGGCCGGCCCGTGCGCGCGATGAAGAACGCCGAGCGGATCGTCGCCTCCAGCTCCTCGGGGTTGGTGACGAGGAACACGTGCTTGGCGCACGAGGCCATGAGCGTCGAGACCGGCGCCTCCTGGAACGCGTCGGTGCCGATGACCGAGCGCGGGACCTGGCCGCAGATCAGCACGAGCGGGATCGAGTCGGCCGCGCAGTCGCGCACCGGCGTCACCGTGTTGGTCGCCCCGGGGCCGCTCGTCACCAGCGCCACGCCGACCTTGCCGCTCGAGCGCGCGTAGCCGGCCGCCATGAACGTCGCCCCCTGCTCGTTGGCCGGGACGATCAGCCGGATCGGGTCCCCCTCGTCCTCGTCGCGCGCCTTGTTGTAGCGGAAGACCGCGTCGTAGGTCGGCAGGATCGACCCGCCGCTGTAGCCGAAGATGGTGTCGACGCCCTCTTCGGCCAGCACCTGCAGGATCATGTCCGCCCCGCTCATGGTCTGGCCGGCCATCGTCTGTTTGGCGGCCTCGGGTTGGGCTTCGGTCTGCGTTTTCATCGTATATTCTCCGTCGTCGTGTTCAAATCGTGCTCGTGCTCGTGCTCGTAATCGTAATCGTAATCGGGAATCGATCTTTCTGGGCTCGCGGATGCTTCATTCCGCAATCCGCAATCTATACGTCGGGCGGCCGCAGGACTTCCACCCCGCGCTGGACGGCGATCCGCCCGGTTCGCGTCATTTCCAGGATTCCGAACGGCTCGAACAGCTCGCGCAGCTTCTCGTTCTTGTCGAGCGTGCCGACGATTTCGACCACCAGGCTTTCGTGGCCGACGTCGACGATGCGCGCGCGGAAGATGTCGCAGATCTGCATGATCTCGCTGCGCTTGCGCTCGTCGCTGGCGACCTTGATCAGCATCAGCTCGCGCTCGATGTGGATCTGGTTGCTCATGTCCATGACGCGGATGACGTCGACCATCTTGGAGAGCTGCTGGATGATCTGGTCGATCACCTTGTCGTCGCCGCGCAGGGCCACGGTGATCTGGGAGATGGTCGGGTGCTGCGTCGTGCCGACCGCCAGCGACTCGATGTTGTAGCCGCGGGTGGCGAACATCCCGCTGATGCGCGCGAGCACCCCGGGATGGTTTTCCACCAGGATGGCGATCACGTGTTCGTGCTGGGTTGGGGAGGCGGTGTTCGGGAGCATATCGGCATCGCTTGCTGGAGAATGGGGTGGGCCGGGTCCGCCCGGCCGACCGATTATTTTAAAAGACCCCCGCCGGTCTGTGTGCACCGGCGGGGGTCTTCGAACTCAATATCGGCATTGACCCGCTACGGTGCGCAGGGCGCTACAGCTACCGCTACGAGCAGCAGGGTCCGAAGGTTTGTGCGATTCTTGCGCGTCACGGGTCGTGTTCCCTACAACAAAATCCACGCCAACAAACTATCCACCCATCGCATCGGAGTCAACGGAAAAAAACTTGAGGCTATACGATGTAGGTCCCGAAAATGCACCGGACCGCCGACGGGTCGAACGGCACGTTGGCGATGTGCCCGTCCTCCAGGTAGAACAGCCCGCGCAGCTGCGGCGAGATCGACGCGATGATCCCATACTGGCCGTCGCCCGCCGGCCCGAACTGCCGGCGCGCCTGGATGTAGTGGCCGATCTCGAAGTGGTTGTCCATGATGTCCATCGACCCGATCGATTCGGGGACGTGGCGCACCGTCTCGCTCAGCCGGACTTGGTCCTCGGGGGCGAGGTGGTTGATCAGGTAGGCGAGGTTGTCGCCCAGGTTCGAGTCGCGGATCTCCGGATGGATCTCGTGATGGTCGAGCGAATACAGGACGAGGTTCAGGTCGTACCGCGTCTGCATCTGGTGCAGGCACCAGATCAGGGCCTTCAAGTGATGCAGGATTTTCCTGCGTTGGTCAGTGGCGACGGCGCTCATCATTTGACAGACTTATCAAAATTTCAAATTTTTGCAAACATCCTTCAAGCTTGACACGAAGGAGACGTTTTGTATACTAGAATATTTTGTTTCCGATTGACAAATACTCTTTTGGGGGTCCGATGGCGGTTTTTCCCCACCCCCGCCGCCCCGCGCCGCCCCGCTTTTGGCGATTCCGGCCGATGCGACCCCCTGATGAAACCTTTTGCCAATGGGCTCTGTCAATGAAATACTAGGCAATTGCCTTGATGTCCGTGCCATAGGAGTCACTGAAGACCATGAGCCCCACGCACCGATCCATCTGGCCCGCCCTGCTGCTGCTGGCCGTCCTGGCCGCCCCCGCCGCCCTCGCGGCCGACGCCACCACCACGACCCTCACGCCGTCCCCCACCGCCGCGACGATGGCCCTCCTTTCGGCCCTCGAGTCCCGCCACGGCGCCGACAAGACCGTCTATGCCGAGTTCAGCCAGATCCGCCACGACGAGAGCATGGACGAGGATATCGGCTCCACCGGCTCGCTCTGGTTCAGGCGCAACCCCGACCAGTTCCGCTGCGACTACACCAACCCCCAGCCCATGATCACCATCATGACCGACCAGAAGCTCTACATGTTCACCCAGGAGTTCAACCAGGTCGACTACTGGCAGTTCGAGTCGCCCGAGGAATACGCCCAGAACATGGACACCCTGATGCTCGGCTTCGGGTTCAAGGCCACCGACCTGGCCCGCCGCTACGAGATCCACTCCTCCGAGGACGAGGCCGCCCCGTTCGAGGAACTCCGCAAGGCCGGCCTCGGCCAGGACAAATACGCCCTGCTTGTTTTCACCCCCAGGCCGGCCTACCAGGAGCAGTCCCAGTTCACCACGCTCAAGGTATTCATTGACAAGGCCAAGAGTTTGCCTGACAAAATCTGGTATCAGGATCCGCAGGGCAACACGATGCGGATCCAGTTGCGGAAGATCGAATGGAACGTGACGATCGACAACGGCAGGTTTTCGCCCAAGAAGGTCTTCCCCGAAGACGCCAAATACTTCAACAAGCGGGACGCGATATGAGACAGGCATTACTGAGCATTGTCATCCTGGCGGCCGCCGTGGCCGCGAGCGGCTGCGAGCGCATCGCCCCGGTGCGTACCCTGCCCAACTGGGTCCAGGGCGTCTACGTCCCGATCGTCAAGAACACGAGCTACTGGCCCGGGATCGAGGAGGACGCCACGCGCAAGATCCAGGAGTCGTTCCTCGCCGACGGCCGCGTCGGCGTCGTCCCCAAGCAGAGCGCCGACATCATCCTGCAGGTCGAGATCGGCGAGTGGCGGGTGCGCACGTCCGGCACCAGCGGCGACGACATCGCCGACCGCACCGAATACACGCTGACGGCCAAGGTCCAGCTCTTCGAGCCGCTCGCCGAGCAGCCGCTGGCCACCCTGCCGCCGATCGTCGTCCGCCGCGACTACAACACCGACTCCCGCTCGATCGATTACGACCCCGAGCCCGACCGCGTCGACGACATGCTGCGCAACCTCGGCGAGTCGATCGTCCGCGCGACGATCACCGGCTTCCCCGCCACGATGCAGTGAGTAAGAAATGATGAATGATGAGTGATGAATGATGAAAAAAGCCCCCGACGTTCGGGGGCTTTTTTCATGCTTGGGTTTTTTCATCATTCATCATTCATCACTCATCATTCATTCATGATTTCCATCGCGCGCGACGCGGCCCCCCACAGCGGGATCCGCGTCTCCAGGATCACCTTGACCGGGATCTGCTTGATCAGCTCGCTCAGGCGGCCCTTGTTGGTGAAGCCGTTCATGAACTCGGCGCGCCTCAGGCGCGGCAGGATCTTGGGCGCGATCCCGCCGCCGAGATAAATCCCCCCGCGCGACATCGTCGTCAGCGCGTAATCGCCCGCCTGCGCGCCGTAGATTTGCACGAACAGGTCGAGCGTGCGCGCGCAGAGCGGCTCGTCGTCGCCCAGCCCGTGCTTGGAGATGATCGCCCCCGGGTCGCCGCCTTCCATTTCGCGCGCCAGCCAGTCGGGCTCGGCGGCGCGGCCGGTGTCGCGCAGGAACTGGTAGATGTGGTAGAGCCCCGGCCCCGAGAGCACGCGCTCCTTGCTGATCCGGCCGTAGATGTCCCACAGGTAGCGGAGCAGGTCGACCTCGATCTCGCTGTTGGGCGAGAAGTCGGCGTGGCCCGCCTCGGATGCCACCGCGATCCAGTGGCCGCGGTCGTGCACGAGCATCGCGTGGCCGAGCCCCGTGCCGGCCGCGACCAGCCCCCGGTTGGCGACCGGCTCAGGCTCGCCCTCGTTGATCGTGGCAAGGCCCGCCTCGGGGGCGACCAGCACGCCCAACGCCATCGCCTGGATGTCGTTCACGAGGTCGATCCGGTCGTGGCCGAACAGGCCGCCGATGTCGCGCGCGTCGATCGGCCAGCGCACGTTGACCGTGACCTCGGCGCGGCGGTCGGCGATCGGCCCCGGGATGCCGAAGCACGCCGCGGCCGGCCGGCAATTGACCTGCTTGAGGAAATCGGCGATCAGATCGCGGAAACTCTTCCACTCATTGGTCCGATACACGTGCTCGTGGACGGGCGCGCACGGCCCGGCCTCCGTCGAAAAGCACCCCATGGCGGTCTTGGTCCCGCCGATATCGCCCGCGACAACAAACTGCTCCATGAATGATCCTTCCCCCGGACTGTCACTCGCGCCCATGTCGATATTGAACATCTACTCAATATACCACCGGCATTGTTCACGGATTAAACGCCGGTTTCAACCCACAAGTACGCGCGCGCCCCCCGAGGCAACACCTCGAAACTAGGAACTCGAAACTAGAAACATAAAAAGTATTTATCTTAACATTCGCCCCGGTTCCCGCATCCCGCTCCTCGGCGACCTCGAAAACCCAGGTTTATGTCCCTTGGGTCCCTTAGGTCCTTTCGCTAGTAGGCTTTAGCCCCTGAGCCGGTCGCCACGTCCTGCCCGGATGCCCGGTTCGGCGGGCCCGCCCCGCGATTCCGGCTGGTGTTGCGTTGAATCTTCGCGCTAGAGTATCCTGTCCGGGTGCGCCGCGGCCTTGATGCCCGTGGCCACAAACATCTTTTGGATACAACCATGGCTTACGATTCATCCAGGAGCACCACGAATGGCGCGATCTTCCTGCGCCTGCTGGCATACCCGCTCTTCCTCGCCTCGGGCGCGGCGGGACTGATCTACGAGGTCGTCTGGAACCGCGTCCTGCTCAACACGTTCGGCGCGGGGCTGTATGCGGTCACGGCGGTCGTCGCGGCGTTCATGGCCGGGCTGGCGCTGGGCGCATGGCTGCTCGGCTCGCTCGGCGACCGGATCGGCCGGCCGCTGCGGCTCTACGGCGCCCTCGAGCTGGGCGTCGCGCTCTGCGGCGGGGCCGCCCCGTTCATCCTGCCCAAGATCGCGATCATCGACCAATACGCCTACCACGTCTTCGGCCAGAACTTCGGCGCGCTGACCGCCCTGCGGTTCATCGTGGCTTTCATGCTGATGCTGATCCCGACGACGCTCATGGGCGCGACGTTGCCGGTCATGTCCCGGTTCATGGTCCGCCAGAAGGAGCACCTCGGCCTTCACGTCGGCGCGCTGTACGCGACCAACACGTTCGGCGCGGTGATCGGCACGTTCGCCGCCGGCTTCTACCTGATCGGCCTGCTCGGCCTGCGGAACACGGACCTGTTCGCCGCGACGCTCAACACCGCCGTCGGCCTGAGCGCGCTCATCCTGTCGATGGGCCTCGAGCGCGTCCCCATGTCGACGGCCAGGGTCAAGGCCGCCGTCGCGGCCACCGAGGCCGGCGCCCCGTCGCTCGGCGTCGTGCGCTGGGTGCTGTTCACGGCGCTGGTTTCGGGCGTCGTGTCGCTGGCCGCGCAGGTCCTGTGGAGCCGCACGCTGATCTTCTCGTTCGTCTACCTCAAGAACACGACCTACGCCTTCTCGGCGATGCTGACGGTTTTCCTCGCGGGGCTGGCGCTCGGCAGCGCGCTTGTCGGCCTGTTCGTGGACTCGCAGAAAAACCCGCTGCGCCTCTACGGCATGCTCCTGTCGCTGCTCGGCGTCTCGATCATCATGTCGGTCGTGGTGCTCCACACCGGGGCCGACGCCCTCCAGATCGGCGAGGCGCTCGATGCCGCGGGGGCGAACCTCAACTGGCCGCTCGCCGTGGCCAACGTCATGGTGCAAAGCCTGGGCGTCCTCGGCATCCCGACGCTCCTCATGGGCATGGCGTTCCCGGTCGCCGCGCGCGTGGTGACGCAGATCGGCCGCGTCGGCACGGACGTCGGCCGGCTCTACGCGCTCAACACGATCGGCTCGATCATCGGCTCGCTCCTGGCGGCGTTCGTGATCATCCCGGCCCTGGGGCTCACCGGCGGACTGATCCTGCTCGGCATCGTCGACGCCGCGATCGGCCTGGCGACGATGTGGCGCGCCGGCCAGGCCCGCATGCACCTGGTCGTTCTCGCCCCGCTGACGATCGGCATGACGATCCTCGCCCTCTCCAACCCGCAGGGCCTCCAGCGGCTCGGCACCGTCTACGACAAGCTGGTTTTCTACCTCGAAGGCCCCCTGGCCACCGTCTCGGTCATCTCGAGCAACCTGGACGAGGAAACGATCTACGTCGATGACGTCGGCGTGGCCGGCACCGACCCCGTCCTGCAGACCGACCAGAAGTCGCTGGCGCACGTCCCGATGATGCTGCTGGAGAACCCGACGGCCGCCCTCACGGTCGGCTTCGGCAGCGGCGGCGCGTCGTATTCGCTCCAGCTCCACGACGCCCTCAGGAAGGTCCACTGCGTCGAGATCTGCCAGGAGGTCCCGCGCGCCGCGCCGTACCTGGCCGCCGCCAACCACCTGTTCTTCGCGCGCAGCGAGCGCGTCGACGCCGTCAAGCCGGGCGTCTACCTGGCGCGGTCGGTGACGGGCAAGGACGGCGAGACGGTCGTCTGCAAGGCCTCGACGCGGCTCACCGCAAAGATGCTCGCCACGATCAAGGCCGAGAGCCCCGACCCCGAGGTGCTCGTCGGCGACCCGTTCGAATTCGGCGCCGGCGACGACGTCTACCGCATCATCCTCGACGACGCGCGCGCCTACCTGCGCTACACCGAGCAGCGCTACGACTTCATCGCCACCGACTGCACCGACCTGCGCTACAAGTCCAACGCCAACCTCTACGACGTCGAGTACTTCAAGGCCTGCGAGCAGCGCCTCACCCCCGACGGCATCGTCGTCGTGTGGATGCCGCTGGCCGGGCTCGACCCCGCGATCTTCAAGACCGCCCTGCGCACGTTCCACCACGTCTTCCCGAAGATGGGCGTCTTCTACATGGACAACGAGCCGACCCATTACATCCTGCTCATCGGCTGGCAGGGGAGCGGCCCCATCAAGCTCGACTACCGCCTCTTCAAGAAGCGCCTCGCCGAGCCCGACGTCCTGCAGGACCTGGCCGAGCTGCACCTGGACGACCCGGTCAAGCTCCTGTCGTGCTTCATCACCGGCGGCGACGCCATGAACGACTACCTCAAGGGCGAGGAGCTCAACACCGAGAACGACCCGGTGATCGAGTTCCAGTCGCCGCGCTACGGCTACGGCCCCAAGCCGGTCATCGACAACCTGCAGGGGCTGATGGACATCCGCGTCTCGCCGCGCAAGTTCATCGTCGAGGGCTCGATGCCCCCGGAGGACCTGGCCCGCCTCGAGCGCTATGAGAAGGCGCTGCCTTACATCATTCAGGGCCACGCCGCCATGCGCAACACGGACATCGAGGGGGCCACCCGCGCCTACCTGGCCGCCCGCCAGATCACCCCCGACGACATCAGCGTCGCCAACCTGCTGACCTTCCCGATCCTGCAGAAGCGGCTCGAGAAGGAACGGAGCCCGCTCATCGCGCTGTGGCTCGGCCGCTCACTGATGATCCAGGGCAAGATCGACGGCGCGTTTGGCCTGATTGACCAGGCGCGCAAGACCTATGAGGCCTCCCAGGCGATGCCCGCCAGGTCGGACGAGGCCCGCCGCCTCGACGCCGGCCGGCTGGAGCTGGCCCGCCAGTGGCTGGCCGAGATCGACCGCCAGCGCGCCGGCGCCGGCGCCGCCGAATGAGCCGTAAAATGCCGGGTCGCGTGTTGCGGATTTCGGGTTGCGGGTGGCCGGTGGCGGGCCGGCGGACGGGTTTTGACGGGGGCAAAGGCGCCCAAGGGGGTGGTCCGGAATTTGCTCTTGGGTTATGATGACGAAAGACGATGAGGAGCGGTCATCATGCGGGATCGATGGTTCAAAATCGTGGCGATACTGGTCGCGGCCGGCTGGCTCGGGACGGCAATCCCCGCCGCCCGGGGGCAGGTCACGGTCCAGGAGGCGCGCAAGATCCCCATCACCCAGGACGAGAACGACCCCGCCGCCAGCCGTGAAGAACGGATCCGCCGCTCCCGCGAACAGATCAGCCGGGCGCTCCAGCAGCGCCAGCAGCAGCAGGCCGAGGCCAACAAGCGCGCCGCCGCCGCCGCGGCCTCGCGCGCGTCCGTCCAGCCCCCCCCCGGCATCGCGGGCCGGCCGGAATCCCCCGGCGAACCCCCCCAGGCCCCCGGCGCCGCCAAGCGGGCCGAAAAAATCCCCGACGTCGCCAAGGCGGCCCAGAAGCACGTCTCCATGTACATGACCCCGGCCGCCCAGTCCGTCGAGGTCGGCAAGACCTTCTCGACCCAGTGGCAGCTGATCAACATGGACGGCCTGCCGTTCACCGAGATCGTCCTGGCCATGAGCTACCCGCCCGACGTCGTCAAGCCGGTCTCCGTCCACCAGGACGCCCTCAAGCCGCTCATCGCCGGCGAGCCCGAATTCACGGTCGACGAGGCCGCCGGCCGGTTGATCTACCGCGCCCGGCTCGCCAAGCCGTTCGTCTCGTCGGAACTGACGCCGCTCACCATCCTGTGGCAGGCGTTGAAACCCGCCAACCAGGCCGCGATCGACACCGCCGCCGGCGGCGTCGCCACGACCGTCCTCAACGCCGGCGCGCCGCAGACCCGGACCATGCCCGGCCTGCCCGACGCCGTCATCGGCGCGACGGTTCAGGTCATCCCGGGCGCCTCGGTGGTCCCCGGCGGCTACCGCGTCCTCACCCCGGACCTGCACGACCTGGCGCCGATCCTGGCCGGTTTCCCCGACCAGTCGAAGCTCCGGCCGCCGTCGTTGTGGATCAACCAGCCCGACTCGGGGACCCTCGCGGCCGGGCAGTGGATGGTCGTCGACGTCGGCATCGACAACCCCGACCGGATGGTGTTCGACGAGATCAGGCTCGCCCTGAAGTTCGACCCCAACGCCGTCGAGGTCCTCGACACCGACGACAACAACTCGATCCACCGCGGCGTCAACATCCTCGACGGCCCGTTCCAGAACAGCTGGCACTGGACCCAGCAGTTCGACAACACCGTCAGCAACATGGACGGGACGATCTTCTACCACGTCGGCGTCGAGAACATGTCCGAGCAGCCCTCGGGCCCGGTGGCCCGGATCTTCGCCCGCGTCAAGCAGCCGACGGCGGCCCCCGTCTTCAGCTGGATCTGGGAGCCGCGCAACGGCCGCAAGATGACCAGCGGCGCCTACCTGCTCGGCGAAAACATCTATCTGCGCGGCCAGGACCGGGAACTGGCCCAGACGAACCTGCGCACGATCCATTTCAACAACACCGACGTGAAGGCGGACCCCTCGCAGTACCGCGACGGGCCGCGGTCGGCCCCGACGACCCCATGAGCCGCGCCCCCCACCGCTTCTACTATGCGGGCCTCGTCGGCGACGGGGTGCCCCGGGTCGTCGAGCTTTCGGCCGAGGAATCGCATCACCTGCTGCGCGTGCTGAGGCTCAAGCCGGGCGCGCCGGTCGATATCTTCGACGCGGCGGGGACTCATTTCGCCGCGATCGTCGACGAGCCGGCCGGGGACAAGGCGCGCGTGGAGCTGTTGTCGCGCTTGGAGCCCGAGCGGCGGCTCGGCCCGCCCGTCAACATCGCGGTCGCGATCGTCAAGCGCCGCGGCATGGACCTGCTGATCGAAAAGCTCTCCGAGCTCGGGGTCGATTCGCTCCAGCCGCTCCTGAGCGACCGGAGCGTGGCCCTGCCCGACATCAAGGCCAACAGCCAGCCCCCCGAGCGCTGGGACCGGCTCGCCATCGCCGCCGCCAAGCAGTCGGGGCGCAACCAGCCGCTGAGCATCCTGCCGCCGGAGCCGGTTCTCGAATGGCTGCGGCGCACGCGGCCGCCGGCCCACACGGTTTTTGCGGATGTCGACCCCAAGGCGCGCCCCCTCGGCCAGTGGCTGATCGAGCGGGTCGGCGCGCCGCTGCCGCGCTGGGTCGCGATCGGTCCCGAGGGGGGCTGGACCCCGCGCGAGCGCGACGCCTTTGCCCAGGCCGGCTTCCTGCCGGTCAGGATGGGCGACCTCGTCCTGCGCACCGAGACCGCCGCCATCGCCGCCGCCTCCGCCTGCCGCCTCGTGGCCGGCTGGGGCGAATAGACCGCCTGACGATTGTAGAGCGCATGACAAAAGTTATCGGTTCGTGCTCGTGCTCGTGCTCGTGCTCGTGCTCGTAATCGTAATCGTAATCGAACCCATCACAAGATCGAGCGCCAGAAGTTTTCCGGCAACGGGAATCGCCGGCGAGGGCGCCGGCGCCACAGAGCGATGAGCTATTCGCTGCTGAATAGCTGTTTACGATGTGGGGCCGGCGCCCCCGCCGGCCATTCGCGCTTCTTCGCCTCTTCGCGGTTCGATTTTATTTCTTTTTATTTTTCCTTGGCGCAGCCGCACCCGCACCCTTCGCAGTCGGGGGCGGGCAGGAGCCGGTCGGCGGGCACGCCGATGATCCGGCGGATCTGTTCCATCATGTCGGCGACCACCTGCTCGCGCTCGGCCGGCGCGATATCCTGCGGCGGGTAGATCGGCGGGAAGAACGTCACGATGACCTTCCCCCACGGGCGCGGCCATGTGCGTGTGCGCGGCCAGGCCTCGTAGGCCCCGTCGACGCGCACCGGCACGATCGGCACGCCGGCCTTGAGCGCCAGGCGCGCGACCCCCTCGCGCAGCGGCTGGAGCTGGCCGTCGAACGTGCGCTGGCCCTCCGGGAACAGGCACACCCAGTTGCCGTCGCGCAGCGCCGCCAGGGTCATGCGGTAGGCGGCCGGATCGTTCTTCTCGAGCGAGACCGGGAACGCCCCGTAGGAATAGATCTTTTTGCCGAAGAAGCCGGTGCTGGCGAACAGGTCTTCCTTGGCCATGAAGTTCATCGGCTTCTTGTGGACGACGTTGATCGCCACCGGATCGATGAACGAGCCGTGGTTGGACGCGAAGATCGCCCCCGTCCCCCACGGCAGGTTTTCGAGCCCGTGCGCCTCGAGCCGGTAGAGGATCTTCAGAATCCAGCGCAGCGAAGTGGTGATGAAGAATGGTTTTGTCGGGGAAGGATAAATCTGGCTCATTTTCGAACTGAAATCCTGAGTGTTGAGTCCTGTGCGGGTCTTTGTTCGTGTCAGTGTTTCTTCGCGCCCGTCCGTGCCTGTCCGTGCTCGTCCGTGCCTGTCCGTGCCTGTCCGTGCGGGTCCGTGTCCGCCCGCGTCCGTGCTACTTCAAAAACTTTTCGATCCCCTTGTCAAGGTTGACCGCCTTGATCTTGATCCGGTCGTCGAGGATCTCCGGGAAGATGTCGTTGATGTCGCCCTTGCGGTCGCGCAGGCGCTCGACGAGCTGGCGGGCGCTGTAGCGGTCCCCCTCGCCGATCCCCAGCCGCGCGCACCAGCGCTGGTTGATGGCCAGGTCCCAGTCGCGCATCATCACCGGGGCCGACGGCCGGCCGGTCCGGTCGAGCAGGTTGTCGCAGACGTTGTCCACGTTGTGGACGCACGGGACGCAGACGGCGTCGGGCTCGAGCGTGATTTCCAGCATCCGGTCCTTGGCGTTCAGGAAATCGTTGGCGACGGTGTGGTAGGCGTGGCCGTACGGGTGCAGCTCGAAAACGTCGGTTCCCGCGCCGTAGTCGCAGAGAATGTCGACGAAATGAAGCGGGCGGATGCGGATGACATCTTCCATGATGCAATCTCCCGGCTCTTGTGGATGGATGGCCCGCGCCGATGCGCGGGCTGCGGCTATTTCTTGCCGCCGCGGCGCGCCTTCTCGATGAACAGTTCCTGCGAGCCTTTGCCGCGGCGCGGCCGGCGCCGCGTGTAGCGGCCGTCCGGCGTCAGGTCCCAGGCCTGCGCATGGTCGTGCCAGGCCGTGTCGTAGATCGACTGGATCGCCTTGCGGAGGGCCGGGTTCTCGATCGGCGCGATCGCCTCGACCCGCCAGTCCAGGTTTCGGCTCATCCAGTCGGCCGAGCCGATATAATATTCGGGATCGCCCCCGTTGTGAAAGATGTAAATGCGCGAGTGCTCCAGGAATCGGCCGATGATGCTCATGATCCGGATGTTTTCGGACAGCCCCGGCACCCCCGGCCGCAGGCAGCAGAACCCCCGCACGATCAGGTCGATGGCGACCCCCGCGCACGAGGCCTCGTAGAGCAGGTCGATGATCGCGGGGTCCTCGAGCTGGTTCATCTTGGCCTGGATGCGGCCGGGCTTGCCGGCCGCGGCCAGCGCGATCTCGCGCCGGATCATCGCCATGAACCGCTCGCGCATGTTGACCGGCGCGATCAGCAGTTTCTTGTAGTTGCGGAACGAGGAGTGGCCGGTCAGGTAGTTGAACAGGTCGGCCACGTCCTGGCAGAGGACGGGGTCGCACGTCAGCAGCCCCAGGTCCGTGTAGAGCCTCGACGTCCCCGGGTGGTAATTCCCCGTCCCGATGTGGACGTAGCGGCGGATCCCGTCGGCCTCGTCGCGCACGATCAGCATCGTCTTGGAATGCGTCTTCAGGCCGATGAAGCCGTACGTGACGTGCGCGCCCGCCCGCTCGAGCGTCCGCACCCACTCGATGTTGTTGGCCTCGTCGAACCGCGCCTTGATCTCGACCTGGACGTTGACCTCCTTGCCGTTCTCGCACGCCTGCAGCAGCGCCTGGACGATCTTGCTGTTCGTCCCGGTCCGGTAGAGCGTCTGCTTGATGGCGAGGACCTGCGGGTCGCTCGCCGCGGCCTGCAGCAGCGCCATGACGCTCGTCGAGAACGCGTCATAGGGGTGGTGCAGCAGGATGTCGCCCCGGCGGATGATGTCGAAGATGGTCTTGTCGTGGGGCTCGATCTCCAGCTGGCGCAGCCGCGGGTGCGTCACCGGCGAGTGCGGCGCGAAGAACCCATCCCGCAGCGGCTCCTGCGCGATCTCCCGCAGCGCCGCGATCCCCAGCGGCGCCGGCGTCCGGTAGACGTCCCGCTCCGGATCGATCTCGAGCTCGCGCACCAGCCAGCCCAGGATCTCCTCGCTCATCGTCGTCGTCGTCTCCAGCCGCACGATCGGCGCGAACCGCCGGTTGCGCAGCTCCTCCTCGATCACGTCCAGCAGGTCGTCGGCTTCCTCCTCGCTGCGCTCCACGTCCGCGTTGCGCGTCACGCGGAACGGCTGCGTCTCGAGGATCTCCATGCCGACGAACAGCCGGTCGATGAACCGGGCGATCACTTCCTCCTGCGCGATGAACGCCGGCGCCTCGCCCGGCAGCCGGATCCAGCGCGGCCGGTTGGACGGGATTTTCACCCGCGCGAACCGCTCGTGGTTCTCCCCCGGCGCGCGCACCCGCACCGCCAGCGACAGGCTCAGGTTCGAGATGAACGGGAACGGCTGGCCGGGGCCGACCCCCAGCGGCGTCAGGATCGGCAGGATGTTGCGCTCGAAGTGCGTCTGGAGCCACTCGTGCTCGGCCGCGTCCAGGTCGCCCCACCTCATGACGCGCAGCCCCAGGCCGGAGAGGCCGGGCAGGATCTGGCCCAGCAGCACGTCCGCCTGCACCCGGTAGACCTCGAGGATCCGCTCGCGGATCATCCCCAACTGCGCCGCCGGCGACATCCCGTCCATCGACAGCTTGGTGACGCCCGCGGCCAGCTGCCGCTGCAGCCCGCCGACCCGCTTCATGAAAAACTCGTCCAGATTGTTGCCGGTGATCGCCAGGAAGTTGAGCCGCTCCATCGGCGGGTTGTGCTCGCCGGCGGCCTCCTCCAGGACGCGCTGGTTGAAGTTGAGCCACGACAGCTCCCGGTTCAGATACCGCGTCGCGGGCGTCAGCTCGGGACGCGCCGGACCGCCGCCGCCGTTTTCAGCCGGCCGCTGCGGAGCCGGGGGGATGGGCTGTGGTTTTTTCTTCACGCCTGGCGCGCGCCTTGTTGGATTGTGATGACATCTTGCTTCGGCATGCCTAAGATGGAGTCTAACCCGTCGGGCCGGGTCCCGCAATACCGATTGGCAAACCGCATCCCCGTATGTCGTTGAAAACGCTGAGTTCTTGGCTCAAGGCCGACCTGGCCGGGCTTGCCGCCGGCTACCTCCGGCGCGAGCGGTTCATCCCCGCCCTGCTCCTCGTCGTCGCCGCCATGGGCGTCCTCATCCACCGCCAGACGCCCTGGATCAACGGCCCCGAGCAGTGGCGGTGGGGCTACACCCCATGGCGCAGTTTCTGGTGGAACTGGGCCGTCTGCATGCTCCGGCTCCTGCCGTGGGCGGCCGGCCTGGGCGCCCTGGCGTGGCTGATCGTCCCCCGCCTCAAGGGGCGCGCCGGAACCGTCGCCGCGATGGCGGCCCTCGTCGCCTGGGGGATGATTTACTGCTGGGTGAGCATGGGCGCGATCAGCCCGTTCGGCGTCACCCACCTTGCCCGATGCGTCCAGTCGCAGGGGCCGACCGGCTTCTTCCACCTTGCCGTGCGCCTCGACGGCCCCATCAAGATCGACCTGCTCAGCCTCTACCCCGATTACATGAACGACATGCCGCTCCACCCCCAGACGCACCCGCCCGGCGGGACGGCTCTGTGCAAGTGGGTCATCGACCTCTACGACGCCTCGCCGGCGCTGGTTGGCGCCACCCAAAAGTTCATGGCCCTGTTCATCCTGGACGTCAACGAGCTGCTCGACGACACCCTTGCCCACCGGATGGCGGCCTTCGGCGTCGGCAACCTCATGCTGCTGCTCGGCATGCTCACGGCCTGGCCCCTCTACCTGCTGGTGCGCGACTCGATGGGCGGCGGCCTTGCCGGCCGGCGCGCCGGCTGGGCCGCCGCGATCCTGTGGGTCCATTACCCGGCGCTCATGCTGTTCACGCCGCAGTTTGACGAAGTGTATGGGTTCCTTGTCCTGTCGATCGCGTGGATCCTGCTGCGCGGCTTGAACGGCGAGGGCCTGGGCCGCGCGGCATGGCACGGCGCGGCCGCCGGCGCGATCTTCACGGCCGGTTTCCTGCTCAGTTTCACGTTCGGCGTCTGGGTGCCGCTGCTGCTGGTGATGCTGCTTCTGGAATGCGTCCGGCGGGCGGGCTCGTGGCGGGTCGACCCGGCGTCGGGCGACATGCGCAAGCTGGCCTGGCTCATCATCGCCGGCGTGCTGACGGGGATCGCGATCCTGGCCGTCCTGCGGGTCGCGCTGGGGATGGATATCATCCCGATCTTTTCGCGCGCCTTCGAGCTCAACCACCGCTTCCGCCTGCGCGCCGAGCGCACCTACTGGCCGTGGCTGTTTTTCGGCCCGTGGGACGCCGTCATGGTTGCCGGGCCGGCGCTGTTCATCCCTGCGGCGGTCTTCGCGCTGCGCGCCGTCCGGCGCGGCCTCCGGCGCCCGGACCGGATCATGAGCGCGTGGGTGATGGGCCCGCTCGGGGTGGTCATGATGACGGTCAGCGGTCTCATGCCCGGCGAGAACGCGCGGCTTTATCTGATGTTTACCCCGTCGCTGGCATGGGCCGGCGCCGTCTGGCTGACGATGCATTCGCGCCGGCGGTTCTGGGCCAATTTCGCCCTCATCCTGCTCGGCCAGATCGTTTATTTCTATATTTTGCGCACCAAGATCAAGTTCATCGACATGTAACCCACCAGCCGAAGCCTCGGCGAAGGCTGGTGCTCGCGCTCGCGCAATCGTGCTCGTGCTCGTGCTCGTGCTCGTGCTCGTAATCGTAATCGTAATCGTAATCGAAAAATCGAACCCGCCGGCCCGGTTTCCTACAGGAACGGGATGTTGGGCAGCTTAACGCCGCCGGTCAGCTGGTTGATCCCTTCCTGCTGAAGTTCCTTGGACTTTTCGATCCCCTGGTTGACCGCGGCCAGAACGAGGTCCTCGAGCATTTCGATGTCGGACGGGTCGACGGCGTCGGGCGAGATCTTGATGGAGACCAGTTCCTGGTTGCCGTTGACGACGGCCTTGACGGCCCCGCCGCCGCTGATCCCCTCGACCGTCTTGCCGGCCAGCTCCTGCTTCATCGTCTCCATGCCCGACTGGAGATCCTTGCTCATCTTTTGAAGTTTCTTGATATCCAGCATCTTTTTGCTTCGATTCCGCTTGAGTTTCGCGCCCGCAAAGGGGCTGACCCAAGTTTGACCCATCGGGCGGTGGCCGACAACAAAAATTCTCGCCCCCCCGCGCCGATCGGCCGCCGATGCAAATGGCTCCGCAAGATTCCCCGGAAATGGTAAAATAAAGGTCGAAATCCGCATGCATGAAGGAGGCGCAACATGTCGATCGCAGGCGGTCAATTTCATGTCACCCATAGCGAGCAGGAAAGAATGACGAGGGGAGTCGTCGGCTTCGGGTCGGTTGCCTCGGCGATCCTCGGCGGCGTCGGCGTGATCTTTTGCGTTTACGGCCTGGCGGGCCTGAATGCGGCCACCCTGGCGCCCCTTGCGACGATCCTGGTCGGCCTGTCCATGATGATCGGAGGCGGTTCGTTCGCCGTCCGGACCAACAAGCTCGGCCAGGAATCCAACGTCCAGGGGATCGGCGGGGCGGTCGGCGGCGAAATGGCCGTCGAATCGGTGGCCGGCATCCTCGGCGCCATGCTGGGCACGTGGGCGCTCCTGGGGATTCAGCCGGTCGCCCTCATGGCCGTGGCCGCCATCGTGATGGGCGGCGGCATGCTGATCGAAAGCATCGCCGAACCCACCCTGGGCCGCGTGCGCCTGGCCACCTACCGGGAGAACCAGCCGGTCGAACGCTTCACCCACCAGGCGATCGAAGTCTCGGCGGGCGTCGACTTGGTCTTCGGCCTGGGCGCGATCTCCCTGGGCATCCTGGCCCTGGCCGGATTCATCCCGATGACGGTGATCCTGATGTCGATGCTGACGCTGGGCGTGGGCGTCCTGCTGGGCGGTTCGGCCCTGGCCGGCCGGTTCCTGGGCGCGTTCAAATAAGAGCCGGGTTCCGAGGACTGAGTTTCGGCGAGTGACCGGATATTCCTTTTCGTGCCCGTCCGTGTGCCCGTTTTCTCGCGTCACTCAGTCCTCATTTTTCCCTTGCGCATGGCTTGCCGACCAACTATAAGAATAGTTTTGTGCCCCGCGGGGGCGACTTTTGTCTTGTGCTCAGGAGCCAGCAAACATGTCCTACGCCATCATCCGCACCGGCGGCAAGCAGTATCGGGTCAAGCAGGGCGATCGCCTTCGCGTTGAGAAGCTCGTGGCCGAGGTCGGCCAGGAAGTCGAGTTGGGCGACGTCCTCGCCCGCGGCGAAGGGAGCGATCTGAGCTTCGACGCCGGCGCCCCCGTCAAGGTCAAGGTGGTCCGCCATGGCCGCGGCCCCAAGATCAAGATCTGGAAGTCCAAGCGGCGCAAGGGTTACGAGAAGCGCCAGGGCCACCGCCAGGACTTCACCGAAATCCTGGTCCTTGCAATTTAAATTCATTAGGTCCCTCAGGTCCTTTTGGTCATTTTTTCACTTTTTCGGGAGTCAGAGCAATGGCACATAAAAAAGGTGGCGGTTCCAGCAAGAACGGTCGCGACAGCAACCCGCAATACCGCGGCTGCAAGGTCTTCGCCGGCCAGGTCGTCACGGGCGGCTCGATCATCGTCCGCCAGTGCGGCAACAAGTTCTGGCCCGGCCGCAACGTCGGCCAGGGCCGCGATTTCACGCTTTTCGCCAAGGTCCCCGGCCGCGTCGAATACGTCGAGAGCCACGATCGCCGGATTATCCAGGTCCTGCCGATTGAGCCTTGACGGTCGCGCCCGAACGCGATAGAAAATGGGGCAACTTTGTACCAGGCAGGTGATCATGCCACGGTCGGTTGCCCTTTTCCTTTTTTTGATGCTCCCCGCGTTTGCGTTCGCCCAGACCGGACTCGTTAAAGCCGAGAAAAACCTCCCCCTGCGCGCCGACCCCAAAAACGGCGCCAAGGTCCTCGATCAACTCCCGCGCTTCCAGCCCGTCAAGATCCTCGACCGCAAGGATCAATACGTCAAGGTCAAGACCATCAAGACCGACCCGGCCCAAAGCCGGCAGGGTTGGGTCCTGGCCTCCTACGTCAGCGACACCGGCTACCTCACCGTCAACGACGAAAAAATCAACGTCCGCCGCGGCCCCGGCACCGAATGGGAAATCATCCTCACTTACAGCAAGCCCTACCCCGTCTTCGTCCTCGACGTCGCGCGCAACGGCTGGGTCAAGGCGATCGATGCCGACGGCGACCTCGGCTGGATCAATCCCAGGGACCTCTCGTTCGGCCCGCGGTACGTGATCACCCGGAGCGACCAAAGCAACATCCGCACCGGCGGCGGCAAGGATTACGAGAAGTTCCCCGTCGCCTTCATCGCCGAGCGCGGCGTTTACCTCAAGGTCCTCGAGGAAAAGGACGGCTGGCTCCACGTCAAGCACGACCAGGGCCAGGAGGGCTGGATCTCGGCCAAGGTCGTTTTCGGCCACGTCGACGCCGAACAGCCCAAGCCCAAGGCCGAGCCCAAGCCCAAGGCCTCGACCAAATCCAAGACCACGACCAAATCCAAGTCCTCCTCGACCAAGTCCTCAACCAAATCGAAAACGTCCACCAGGACCTCCTCGAAGTCGACGGCCAAAAAGTCGTCCTGACCGGTTTCAACCCACCTTCGCCGCGGCCGGCGTCCCCAAAACGCCGGCCGTTTCGTTTCCCCCCGTCCATTCCCGTCCATTCCCGTCCATTTCGTCCACGCTCCTTTTCTCTCGAAAAAAACTCCTCCCGCCTACAAGATGGTTGTGAGGTTTTTTATTGTGAAGCTGGTTTACCACGACCGGTTCCTGGAGCATCGTCAGCGCGACGACGACCACCCGGAAAGCCCGCGGCGGCTTGTCGCGATTTGCGACCGCCTGCGCGACGAAGGCCTGTGGAATGACGTCCTGGTCCCCGAGCCCGCCGCCATGGATGACGTCGTGCGCGTCCATCTGCCCAATTACATCGAGCGGCTCGGCGGCATGGGCGAGGGGGCGTGGGACCGCGACACCTATGTGAGGCCCGAGACCCTCCCCATTGCGTTGCTCGCCGCCGGCGCCGGCGTCCTCGCCGCCGAGACCGCCTGGACCGGCCGCGAGACGGCGTGGGCCCTCGTCCGCCCCCCCGGCCACCACGCCATCGCCGGCTCGGCCATGGGGTTCTGCTACCTCAACACGACGGCGATCGCGGCGGCCCGCCACGCGGCCCTCGGTCGCGGCCGCGTGGCCGTCGTCGACCTCGACGTCCACCACGGCAACGGCACGCAGGAAACTTTTTACGACCGGCCGGATGTGCTGGTGATCTCGATGCACGAGTCGCCGCTTTTCCCCGGCTCCGGCTCGGCCGGGGAGATCGGCCTCGGCCCGGGCAAGGGCTTCACGATCAACCTGCCGATGCCCCCCGGCAGCGGCGACGCCGCCTACGGGCGCGCGATGGGGCGCGTCATCGAGCCGGCCCTCCGGCGGTTCCGGCCGTCGACGATCCTCGTTTCCTACGGCACCGATATCCATTACATGGATCCGCTGGCGAGCCTCAAGGTCACCTCGGCCGGCTGCGTCAAGCTCATCGCCCGCCTCGAGGACCTCGCCGCCGAGCTTTGTGAATCCCGCATCGCGTTCATCCTCGAGGGCGGCTATCACATCGAGTCGCTCGCCGAGATCGTCGCCGCCGCCGTCGGCCGCCGCCGCAAGATCAAGCTTCGATTCGCCGCCGACCAGGGCGCCGGCGACATCGGCCTGGGCGTTGTCGACCACGCCGCCGACCAGCTCGCCCGCCGCATCCTGCTCCCCGCCGGTCAGTAGGTCGCTTCGGCTCGAAGCGACATTCGAACCACCCGTCCGCGCCCGTCCGTGTCCGTCCGTGCAAGTCCGTGTCCGTCCGTGTTATCCTGAATCCCATGCGGCCTCTGGCCATCACGCTCATTTTCATTGGCGTCCTGTTCATCCTGGCGGGCGGGCTTGTCCTGCTTGCCGCGCACTTCAACATCCCGCTCGGCCGGCTCCCCGGCGACGTCAACGTCCGCGGCCGCAACTGGTCGTTCAGCTTTCCGATCGTCACGTGCATCATCCTCAGCATCCTCCTGACGTTGATCCTCAACCTCTTCTTCCGGCGTTGATTTTCTCCGTTCTCTCCGTTGCCTCCTGTTATTCTTTCTCCTGTTTCAAATTGCATTTTGCTGCGGCTGTGGCTAAATGGGTTCTTTCACCGGGGGAACGGCATGCTCGGGGCATGCGTCGGCACAGTAAAAAACAATAAGGATGACGAACGTGGCTGGCACTCAAAAGGGATCTTGCGCGCCCAACGGCGCCATCTTCGAGCCGTTTGTGGCCGAGCCGGGCAAGCGTATCCCGATCGTGATCGCCCCATCGCTGCTCAGCAGCGATTTCGCCAACGCGGCCGCCGAGCTGGCCCGTTGCCGCCGCGCGCGGGCGCGCTGGATGCATGTCGACGTCATGGACGGCCATTTCGTCCCGAACCTGACGCTGGGGCCGCCGATCCTGGCCAAGTGGAGCGCCGCCGAGCCCGGCCTGTTCTACGACGCCCACCTGATGATCGACAACCCGATGGAGTACGCCGAGGCGTTCGTCAAGGCCGGCGCCGGCAGCCTGACGGTCCACATCGAGACCCTCTCGCGCCCGCGCCGCGACCTGCGCGCGATCAAGAAGCTGGGCTGCAAGGTCGGCGTCTCGCTCAAGCCGCGCACGCCGCTCAGCGACATCCTGCCGTTCCTCGACGACGTCGACATGGTCCTCGTCATGACCGTCGAGCCGGGCTTCGGCGGCCAGGCGCTGATCCCGGGCACGCTCAACAAGGTCCGCGAGCTCGACCTGGCGCGCCGCAAGCGCGCCCTGCCGTTCCGCCTCCAGGTCGACGGCGGCATCAACGCCCAGACCGCCCCGCTGGCGGTCGCGGCCGGAGCCGACGTGCTCGTCGCCGGCAACGCGGTCTTCAACCGCGACGCGACGATCGCCGAAAACGTCAGGAAGCTCCGCGAAGTCTCCGAGAAGGCCAAAGAGTAGGCCGGGTTCGCCGAACCCGGCGGCATCACATCGAACATTTTTAAGCTGGCACACGTCTCATCCAAAGGCTCACACATGCAGCCCAAGACCAAGCCCAACATCGCTCTGTATCCGGGCACGTTCGACGGCCTGACCTACGGCCACCTCGACATCATCGAGCGCGGCGCGTACCTGTTCGACCGGCTCCTGGTCGCGGTCGCCCAGAACCAGGGCAAGTCCCCCATGTTCACCGTCGAGGAGCGGCTCGAAATGCTCCGCGACGCCACCGCGCACCTGCCCAACGTCGAGGTCCACTCCTTCCCCGGCCTCACGATGGACTATGCCGAGCGCATGGGCGCCAACTACGTCATCCGCGGCATCCGCGTCGTCTCGGACTTCGAATACGAGCTCCAGATGGCGATGATGAACCGCGCGCTCAACCCGCGCGTCGAGACCCTGTTCATGGTCCCGGCCGCCGAGCACCTCTACGTCAGCAGCTCGCTGATCAAGGAAGTCCTCCAGCTGGGCGGCGACGTCCGCCAGTTCGTCCCGCCCACGACCGAGAAGTACCTGCGCGCCCGCTTCAAGGTCCCCCGCAACGATTGATTGCGGATTGCGGATTGCGGAATCGGGCGGCGCGCCCGTCTCCCTCGCGTCCCCTTGGGTCCTTTAGGTCCCTTGGGTCCCTTGGGTCCCTTTCCCCCAACTCCGCAATCCGAAATCCGCAATCCGCAATCGGCAGTTTCCGGCTTGCGCATGTTGCGGAGGGTCTGGATAATACTGGACGGGTGCAGGAAGGAGCGACGGCGATCGGATGTCGAGGGGGCGTTTCCAGAACCTGCCCGTCCATGACGGCCGGCCACCCGAGATCCTTGTCCTGCAGCTTCCGCCGCCCGCCATCCAGTATTTGACGGCGCATGTCGAAGCGAGCGACGGGATCGGCGTCGTGCGCACGCTCGATGAGGACCGCGGCATCATCGAATGCTGGGTGATGCCCGATTACAAGGAAGAATTCGACGCCCTGCTGAACTGGACCGCCACCCAGTGGCCGATCCAGAGGCTGGGCCGGGAGTTTGAATAAACACAATGGTTGATCGCCGCCCCTCGAAGGGCCCCAAAGTCCCGGCCGCCCCGGCGCGCCGCGCCGCCCCGGCCGCCGCCGCCGAGGAAACCCCAAAACCGTTCCTGTGGTGGGCTTTCGGGCTCCACGCCGCCATCCTGTTCAGCATCATGGTGTCGATGACGGCGCTGACGCACAACCTCGACGACATCAAGGTCTCGCTTTACATGATCTGCGGCCCCCTGCTGGCGCTGTCGGGGCTCGGGCTGATCTGGCTCGGGATCGTCCCCCCGCCCCCCCGCTGGGTCGGCATCGGCCTGGCCGGCTACCTCGCCGTGACGCTCGTTTCCGCCATCTTCTCCAAATACAAATGGATCTCCGGCTACTACATCCAGTTCAACTGGATCGCCGCCGGCTTCTTCATCTCCGCGATGTGCATGGGCGCCAACCGCCGCTCGGCCGAGTATTTCCTCCGCTTCCTCGTCCTGCAGATCCTCGTCGTCAACCTCATCGGCCTGCTCATGTACAACCTGACCGGCAACGGCGCGTTCGTCGGCTGGCTGTTCGAATACATCTACCCCGGCCAGCACTTCGGCGGCACCGAGCCCCCGAGCCTGTTCCGGCTGCTCATGACCCTCAAGGGCGCCCAGAACGACATGCAGTCGACCATCCTGAGCCGCGACTTCTACGCCGGCATCTGCCTGCTGTACCTGCCGTTCCCCCTGCTCATGATGCTCGACCCGGGCCCCGGCCGCCGCCCCAACCTGTGGCGCGCCATCGCGTTCGTCGCCGCCGTCTTCGACCTCATGACGATCTTCTACTGCTTCAGCAAGGGCGAATGGATCTTCACCATCATCGCCATCGTCATGTTCGCCGTGATGTTCTTCTTCTTCGGCCAGATGCGCCAGATCGAGCGCCGCCACATGCTCGCCCTCATCCTCGGCCTGGGCGTCCTCATCGGCTCGCAGCTCTGCCTGCGCTCGCCGACCGTCATGGGCCAGCTCAAGACCCTCAAGGGCGGCTTCTCCTCGCGCGAGATCATGTGGTCGGGCGCCTGGCAGATGTTCAAGAGCGAGCCGGTGCTGGGCTGCGGCCCCGGCACCTACCGCATGTACTTCCCGCGCTACCGCCGCTTCGACTACTTCAGCAACGAGATCTCGCACGTCACCACCTACTCCCATAACATCTTCCTCGACCTGCTCGCCGAGACCGGCTTCGCCGGCTTCGGCGCCTACGTCCTCATGCTCGGCGCCCTGTGGCTGACCGGCCTCTACTGGGCCGTCAAGCACCCCGACCCGCGCATCCGCAGCATCCTCGTGGCCTGCCTGACCGCCCTCGTCGGCTCGTACGGCAGCAACCTGAGCAGCCCCAACGCCCGCTGGGTGATCGGCGCCGTCAACCTCTGGACCGTCATGGGCTTCATGGCCGGCATCCTCCTGCTGGCCAAGTCCCCGGGCGAGCGGCCGATGGAAGCGATCGACGGCTTCCGGCCCGCCCCCGACGCCGAGCGCAGGATGAAATGGACGCTGGCCTCGCTCATGGCCTGCGGCCTCGTCATCGGCGGGTTTGCGATCGGCACCGGGAACCGCTACTGGAATTCCGCCGTCGCCTATGCCCGCGGCCTGGGGCTGATGGACCCCGCCATGGAATACCTGGACAAGGGGACGGTCGGGACCGAAACCATCCAGGCCATGCTCGAGCAGAGCGCCGTCGACCTGGAGGCCGCCATCCAATGCGAATGGACCAACGCCTCGGCCTATTACAAGCTCGGATCCATTTACACCACCCTCTACAGCATCTACGGCGCCTACTCCAATGCCGCCCGCGCCAAGTCGCCCGAACAGGCCGACAAGCTGTTGGAGGCCTCCAACAACTACCTCCTGATGGCCAAGGCGCGCTACGAGAAGCTCGAGCAGTTCCATCCCGATTACGCCCAGATCCACTACAACCTCGGGATCATCTACGACAATTACGCCACCTTCCTGGCCGAAGCCGCGCGGCGGGCCAAGGACAAGGACACCGAGGCGACCTATGCCCGGGAGGCCGAGAAATACGTCGCCATGGCTCAGGCCGAGCTCGAGAAAAACTTCCGCATGTCCGACCAGTTCGAGGCGGCCCTCGCCCTCGGCCACCACTACGATATCGTCGGCAAGACCAGGGAAGCCTGCGACGTCTACGAGGCGGCCGCCAGGCGCTACCCCGCCAACGCCGACGTCCTCGAGGGCTACCTCAAGAGCGCGATCGACACCGGCGACAACAAGCGCGCCACGCTCGCCCTGGAGATGCTCTGGAACATGGACCCGACCGAGACCGTCCGCCGCATGCAGCCCGGCTACTCGGCCCTGTCCTACCTGATCAGCAACGCCATCGAATACCGCGTCGACGACGTCCTGACGCGCACCCTCGTCCGCCTCGAAAAGATGAACCCGGCCGACCTGCGCCTGTTCACGGCCCGGATGGAACTGGCCCGGCGCAACAACGACCCCCGCGAAATGCTCCGGCAGATCGAGATGTATCGCCGCGCCGGCGGCGAAGGCAACCAGTACTACGCGATGGCCTACCTGGCGGCCCGGCAGATCGGCGACCGGAAAAAAGCCGACGAGCTGGCCGGCCTCGTCAAGCTGCACGGCGGCATCGTGCCGACGTCCCCCACGACGCCGGCCGCCCCGCCGGCCCGATAGGCCGCCGACAGGATAAGTCCGATGAAGATCCCCAGAATCCCGGCCGATGCCCGCAAAGTCACGATCGAAGGCGTTGAACTGGTCCTCGCGCACGAGGACCGGATCGACATGAAATGGATCGGGAGCGAGCCGCTGCGCGAGCAGCTCGTCGCCGCCTGGACCGTCCTCGGCCCCGAGGACCTCCCCCTCAACCCGCGCCTCATCGGCCGGCCCGGCAGCGGCAAGACGACCCTGGCCTATTCCGTCGCCGCCTCGCTGAACCAGCCCGTCTATATCTTCCAGTGCACGATGGACACCCGCCCCGAGGACCTGCTGATCAGCCCGGTCATCGCCGGCGAGGGCCGGATCGCCTACCACGCCTCCCCCCTCGTCACCGCCATGCTGCGCGGCGCCGTCTGCATCCTCGACGAGGCCAACCGGATGAGCGAGAAGAGCTGGGCGTCGCTCGCCCCGCTCCTGGACCGCCGCCGCTACGTCGAGTCGATCGTCGCCGGCCTCAAGCTCCACGCCCACCCCGATTTCCGCATCTGCTGCACGATGAACGACGACGCCTCGACCTACGAGGTCCCCGAATACATCCAGTCGCGCCTGCAGCCGATGATCGAGGTCACGTTCCCGACCCGCGACGAGGAAAGCCGGATCCTCAAGTTCAACGTGCCGCTGGCCGGCGAGGAGCTGATCGAGCTGACCGTCGCCTTCCTGCAGAAGGCCCACCAGCTGGACCTGGCGTTCACCCCCCGCGACGGGATCAACCTCCTGCGCTACTGCCTGAAGCTGGCGGCCGTCCGCGGCGTCGACCCGCAGCTCTTCTTCGACGACGGCATCGCCGCCGTTCTCGGCCGTGACGGCGTCGACTTCAGCAACGGCATCGTCCCGGCCGGCGCCCGCACCGCCCCGATCATCGACGAGGACGCCGGCCTCGACTTCGGCGACATCGGCGAAGACCCCGACGACGACGACGACGGCCACCCGTTCAACGAAGACTGGAAACCCCCGTTTTAAAGAGCGAGCCTTTTGCAAAAAGAGATATCTTGGCCGATCGCCATCCCTCGGCGCTCGCTTAATAAGTACCCATCCCATTAACCCCGCGATTTATCGCGGGGTTTTGGCAATCTTCCCCAGGAAACCGTTTCAACGGTTTCCCTCCGGGTTACGCTTTTGCAGTAAACTCGAGCCATTGCAAAACAGTGAAATCGTGCATCGTGCGTCGTGCGTCGTGCGTCGTGCGTCGTAATCGTAATCGATTCCGCTCATCGCCTCCGTGTCCGTCCGTGTCCGTCCGTGCCAGTCCCTCATCGCTTTCTGTTTCTTGACACGCCGCGCGTCCGCGCGGGAAATTGAATACAGCCTGTAACCATTTCTCTCCAATCGTGCGCCGCCGCTTGCGCCGGGAGGTCGGAGCGATGGGACGTCTGTTCAACGACATCACCGAGACCGTCGGCAACACGCCGCTTGTGCGCCTCAACCGCGTGGCGCGCGAGGCCGGCTGCCGGGCCGACGTCTACCTCAAGCTCGAGTTTTTCAACCCCCTCGGCTCGGTCAAGGACCGCATCGGCGTCGCCATGATCGACGACGCCGAGCGCCGCGGCCTGATCCGGCCCGGCGCCAGCGTCCTGATCGAGCCCACCAGCGGCAACACCGGCATCGGCCTGGCCTTTGCCGCGGCGGCCCGCGGCTACACGCTGATCCTCACGATGCCCGACACCATGACCATCGAGCGCCGCAAGCTGCTCAAGATCCTCGGCGCCCGCCTCGTCCTCACCGACGGCTCCCGGGGCATGCGCGGCGCGATCGACAAGGCCGAGGAACTCCAGGCCAAAATCCCCGGCAGCGTCATCCCGCAGCAGTTCTCGAACCCATCCAACCCCGAGATTCACCGCCGCACGACCGCCGAGGAAATCTGGAACGACACCGACGGCCGCGTCGATGTCGTGGTTTGCGGCGTCGGCACCGGCGGCACGATCACCGGGGTGGGGGAGGCGCTCAAGGTCCGCAAGCCCTCGGTCCGCATGGTCGCCCTCGAGCCGGAGACCTCGCAGGTCATGGCCGGCAAGCCCGCCGGCCCGCACCGGATCCAGGGGATCGGCGCCGGCTTCATCCCCAAGGTGCTCAACATGGGCGTCGTCGACGAGATCATCCCCGTCACCGAAGCCGACGTCCTGCGCATGAATCGCGAGGTCACGCGCAAGGAAGGCATCCCGATCGGCCTGAGTTCCGGCGCCGCCGTCTGGGCCGCGCTCGAGATCGGCAAGCGCCCCGGCATGGAAGGCAAGCTGATCGTGGCGATCGCCCCGTCATCCTCCGAGCGCTACCTCTCGGCCTGGATCTACGCCGACATCGACGCCGAGAGCGATCCCATCGACGATCTGATGAAATAAAATCCGAAATCCTAATATCTAAATCCTAATATCTAAATCCTAAACATAAATTCTCATTCTCAATTGATGGCAATAATATTTTCCGTTCGCGCGTCGTCATCCTAAGCTGGCGCAGCCAGAACCAAATTGCCGTTCCTTGAGAACCGCGTCAGCGGTTCCGATATCATTGGATTTTCTCTGCGCCCTCTGGTTCTCTGCGATCTCTGTGTGATGAAAATCGTCCGCGATTTGTATTCAATTTCACCTCTTGCACCGTATTCGTAATCGTAACCGAACCAATACCGCCGGCACATCCCTCGATAACCTGTTGGAACGTGTTTTACCGCCGTAAAACTTTTGTCACCGCCTCTTGCCGGCCGAAGCCTTGGCGAAGGCTTCTTCTTTTTCCTTTGGTCCCTTTGGTCCCTTTGGTTCTTTTCCGGCGCAACCAGCGGCCGTGGCCAATCCGCCTGAATTCAGGAATTTGAATTTTGGATTTGTTTCGGATTTAGGATTTCGGATTTCGGATTTCGGGTTTAAATCCAAGGATTTGATTGCAAACCCTCGCCCATTCGGGGATTTTAAGTCCATGGGGTTCCTGTCGCGACACGGCAAAAAGGGGGTCAAGCCGGCGGAGGCGGTCGGGTTCGCCGCCGCGTGGCGCACGACCACGTTTTTGCTCGTGTTTGTCGGCTTTTTCGCCCTCGCCGCCACCGGCGAGATCCACCCCCTGGTCGGCGCCCTGTTTGTCGCGAGCTGGGCGTTGGGGATCGTCTCGGGCCGCAATCCCTCGTGGTGGCGGCCGTGGATGGCCTACCCGCTGACCGGCCTCCCCCTCGTCGTCATCCTGATCGTCATCCTCATGGGCCGCTTCGAGAGCCTCCTCTACCTGCTCATGTTCCTCGGCCTGTACAAGTGCAACACCCTGCGCGATCCCGGCGATCACATGCAGGCGCTCCTCATGGCGTTCTTCATGCTCCTGGCGTGCACGATCATCACCCACTCGGCCAGCTACATCGGCTTCATCCTCGTCTTCCTGGTCTTGACCACCCTCGAGCTCTCGTTCATGACGATCGCCCGCGAAACCGAGCGCTCGGGCGCCTCCGCCGCGCGCATCCGGTCCGCCGCCGCCCACCCCCACGCGCGCGTCTTGGGCGGCCGGCTGCTCTTCGACGCGATCGCCTACGGCTTCTTCATGCTCCTGCTCGGCTACGTGCTCTTTCTCGTGATGCCGCATTACTCGCTCGACACCCGTTTTTCCAACCCGTTCAACTCCGCCGCCCGGCAGGATACGACCGAGGCCCTGACCGGCTACCAGGACGACCTGACCCTCCACAATCTCAACCGCATCAGCCTCGACGAGAAACGCGTCATGGACGTCAGCGTGAGCTGGTGGCCCGAGAACCCGGCCCTGCCCACCCCCCCGGCCCTGTGGCTGCGCGGCACCGTCCTCAACACCTACGACGGCCGGCGCTGGAGCCTCGCCCGCCAGGTCGGCTCGGAGTGGATGTCGAACAACTGGTACGAGATCAATTTCGCCCAGCCCTCCGGCATCCTCCTCGAGCAGCGGATCCGCCAGGACCTCAACCAGGTCGAGCGTCTGTTCGGCGTCCCCCAGCCGGTCAGTTTCGGCGAGCTCCCGCGCGGCTACGCCACCCAGATGAATTACCTGACGTGGACCCTGAAGCTGAACCGTTATCCCGATTCGACCCGCCGCGGCAAGCATGACATCGATTACCTGGTTTACTCGCAGGCGCAGCCGCAGCCGTTCTATCTGCTGGAGAAGCTCTCCCGGCGCGGCCTCAAGGCCCCGGCCGACGAGGGCAAATGGCTCACCGACGAACAGTTCTCGACGCTCGTCGGCCAGTTCGACCCCCGCAACCCCCCGCGGCTGAGCAACGAGGAGATCCGCATCAACACGCAGCTGCCACCCGACCCCGTCAGCGCCCTCGTCATGGATCTGGCCCAGCGCCACATGACCGCCTCCGCCGACCCCGACAAGATCCTGCAACTGCTCGCCTGGATGCGCACCGAGTTCGAATACACCCTCGAGCCGGGAACGGGCGGCGACCCGCACCCGCTCGAAACCTTCCTCACGAAAACCCGCCGCGGCCACTGCGAATACTTCGCCTCCGCGTTCGTCCTCATGCTGCGCGCCCAGCGCATCCCCTCGCGCGTCGTCCTCGGCTTCCACACCAACGAGCTCTACCCCAACAGGAACGTGTTCATCGTGCGCCAGAGCTGCGCCCACGCCTGGGCCGAGGTCTGGCTCAACGGCTACGGCTGGATGACGATCGACCCGACCCCGCCCAGCTATCGCGGCCGCTCCTCGCTCCTCCTGGAGAAGCAGGGCGGCCTCCGGTGGACCGGCGCCATGCTGCGCCAGGCCTGGCAGCGCTACGTCCTCGATTACTCGCGCGCCGAGCAGAACGAACTGATGCGCAAGATCGCCTCCAGCGCCATCGTCCGCTCGCTGGCGGGCATCTGGCGGCCGATCAGCGAAAAAATCATGGCCCGCATCCCCGCGTTCAGGACCGGCCGCAGCGTCAAGGGCATCCTCGGCGCGGCCCTCTGGCTGGCCGTCCCGGCCCTGATCGTCCTGGCCGTCGCCGGCGCGGCCTTCATCCTCATGCGGCGCTTCTGGCGCCGCAAGCGCCTGGCCCGCATCTACCGCTCCCCGGTCGAGTTCATCAACCTGTGGCTGGCCGCCCTCCAGAACAAGGGCTGGAAGCGGCGCCCCGACCAGACCATCGCCGAATTCGCCCGCCAGGTCGAGGCCCAGACCCAATGGCCACTGGCCCCGATCGTCGACCTCTACCAGCGCTGCCGTTTCGCCGGCGAGGAACTGACCGCCCGCGAGGAAGCCGCCGCGCGCGAAATCATCCACCGCATCCAGCACGCACAAACCCCTGAAAAGCCCTGATTTTACACGGCTTGCCCGCCCCGTGCCCGTCCGTGTCAGTCCGTGCTCGTCCGTGCCAAAAATGGAGTGACAAATGACAAAAAACGGTATAGACGTTAAGTATGGCCGGACTGCCATGGAGGCCCAGCCGGTCGCCAGATCGAAAGGAAGTTGCTGCGGTGCACGATTTAAACATGACGCAGGTCGTCTGCAATCGCCCTGATTGCATGTTTCACCATGAGTTTGTCGGCAAAGAGGGCGTGGCCCTTTGCCGGCATGCCGACATCATTCATCATTTGAAACGCCATCCCTGCCCGCTTTACCGGGTGGATTGGCAAGCCATGGCCACGAAAGCTCAGCAATTGGTCAAGCGCACTCGTTAATCATTCAATTCAGTTGTCTTCTAGATCGGCACGAGGTTTTCCCCCGTGCCGATTTTTGATTAATCCCAAAAACAGTGAAAAAGTTTCGTGCTCGTGCTCGTGCTCGTGCTCGTGCTCGTAATCGTAATCGTGCGTCGTGCGTCGTAATCGTAATCGTGCTCGGCTCGTGCTCGTAATCGTAATCGTGTCCGTTATCGTAACCCCCACCGCCGCCACCCCCACACCTCAAAAAACCCTCCGGGTCCCCCTCTGCCATCGCGTAAGATGAAAGAAAAACGAGGCCAATCCCCATGTCACCGACCCCCGACCCGCGCCCCGAGTTCCTGATGTGCCCGGCCGATTTCTTCGAGATCCAGTATGAGATCAATGCGTGGATGGAGGGGAACACCGGCCGCAGCCGCCAGACCCGCGCCCGCGAGCAGTGGCGCGCCCTCCACGAAGAGATCGCCCGCCGGGCCTCGGTCAAGCTGCTTCGCCCCGTCCCCAACCGCCCCGACCTCGTCTTCACGGCCAACGGCGGGCTGGTGATCGGCAACAAGGCCGTCCTCGGCCGCTTCCGCCACCCCGAGCGCCGCCCCGAGGAGCCGCTCTTCAAGGCCTGGTTCGAGGAGCACGGCTACGACGTCGTCGTCCCGCCCGCGAATGTCTACTTCGAGGGCGCCGGCGACGCCATCGCCGACCGGGCCGCCCCGCGCATCTGGTTGGGCTACGGCCAGCGCTCGGTCCTGGAGGCCGCCGACTGGCTCGCCCACGAGTTCCCCGACCTCGAGGTCATCCCGCTGCGCCTCGTCGATCCGCGCTTCTATCATCTCGACACCTGCCTGCTGCCGCTCGGCAACGGCGTGCTGATGTATTACCCGGCGGCGTTCGACGACCGCTCGCGCCGGCGCATCCAGGAGATCCTCCCCGACACGATGCGCCTCGAGATCGACGAGCACAACGCCCTCGACTTCGCCTGCAACGCCGTCCAGATCGACACCACACTGATCATGCACCGCTGCTCGCCGGAGCTGGCCGGCCGGCTCGCCGCCCACGGCCTGACGGTTGTCCAGAAGCCGCTCGACCAGTTTCTCCTGGCCGGCGGCGCGGCCCGCTGCCTCTGCCTGCGGCTCGACGAGCAGCCCCCGCGCATGCGGCAGGCCGCCGCCATCGACTACGCGCGCCGCGTCGTCACGATCGAGGGCCACCTGTTCGACACCGGCATCCTCGTCCGCGCGATGGATCTGATCGCGGCCGGCGGCGGCAGCTTCGAGACGCTCGAGCTGCGCCCCGGCCAGCGCCGCGAGGACCACTCGTTCGTCCGCCTCGCCGTTTCCGCGCCGACCGCCGCCGCGCTCGAGCCGATCCTGGCCCAGCTCCTGCAGCTCGGCGCGCGGATCGAGGAGACGACCGAGAAGCCGGCCCGGCTCATGCCCGCCGAGTTCGACGGCGTCGCCCCCGACGACTTCTACTGCACGACGATCCACCACACCGAGGTCCTCGTCGGCGGCCGCTGGATCCCGGCCGAGCGCCAGCGGATGGACGGCGTCATTGTCGTCGAGCGGGGCGACGCGCCGCGCGCCGCCGTGCGGCTCATCCGCGACCTCGAGCGCGGCGACCAGGTCGTCGTCGGCGTCGACGGCCTGCGCATCGTCGCCCGCACGAAGCCCGCCGGCGAGCGCCAGACCGAGGAGTTCGCGTTCATGTCGTCGGCCGTCTCGAGCGAGCGCCGCGTCGAGCTCTCCGTCGACGCCGTCGCCTGGGAGATGGGCCGCATCCGCGAGCACGGCGGCAAGATCGTCCTCGTCGCGGGCCCCGTCGTTGTGCACACGGGCGGCATCCCGGCCCTGTGCGAGCTCGTCCGGCGCGGCTACGTGCAGGCGCTCCTTTCCGGCAACGCCCTGGCCGTCCACGACATCGAGCTGGCGTTTTACGGCACGAGCCTGGGCGTCGACGCGCAGAGCGGTTTCTCCGTCCACGGCGGCCACCGCCACCACCTGCGCGCGATCAACACGATCCGCCGTTGGGGCTCGATCGCCGCGGCCGTCGAGCGCGGCGCCCTGAAGAGCGGCCTGATGTATGAGCTGGTTCGCAACGGGATCCCGTTCTGCCTGGCCGGCTCGATCCGCGACGACGGCCCGCTCCCCGAGACGATGATGGACCTCGTTGCCGCGCAGAATGAATATCAAAAACTCCTCGCCGGCGCCGAGATGGTCGTGATGCTCTCGAGCATGCTGCACTCGATCGGCGTCGGCAACATGACGCCCGGCGGCGTGCGTCTGGTGTGCGTGGATATCAACCCGGCGGTGGCGACGAAGCTGGCCGACCGCGGCTCGCTCGAATCGCGCCCGATCATCACCGACGTCGGCCTCTTCCTCACATTGCTCGTCGAGAAGATCAAAAAGCTGAATGAATAAAACTGTTCGTCGAGCACCCCTAGCGAGCGCAAAAAATCCGCATTTCCCAAAAATTAGTTTCCCACAAGGGCATTAAGAGCCCGTAAGGGAATACCCAAGCCCAAAGCTTCCGTGCTAGCCTCATCCTGCGTCTGGAGCCTCGTTTTCCCAGGC
>JBDKRG010000055.1:0-5420 GCA_039683515.1 Candidatus Sumerlaeia bacterium
GCCTGGGAAAACGAGGCTCCAGACGCAGGATGAGGCTAGCACGGAAGCTTTGGGCTTGGGTATTCCCTTACGGGCTCTTAATGCCCTTGTGGGAAACTAATTTTTGGGAAATGCGGATTTTTTGCGCCGATGCGCGCGCGGCGGCAATGCTTTTCGAAAATACCGCTATGATTGCGCAATTTACGCGACCGGGTAGATGATCGTGAACGTCGAGCCCTGGCCGATCTGGCTGGAGACCTGGATGCGGCCGCCGGTCTGGTCGAGCTGCTTCTTGACGATGGCCAGGCCGATGCCCATCCCCTGGTAGTGGCGCGTCAGGTTGCTGTCGACCTGGTAGAAGAGATCGAAAATGGGCTCGATCTGGCTGGGGGCGATGCCGATGCCGTCGTCGGCGATGCTGATGCGCAGGTCCTTGCCGTCGCGCTCGAAGCGGACGCGCACGCGGCCGTCGACCTTGCCGAACTTGATCGCGTTGTCGATCAGGTGGAAATAAATGCGCTCGAGCGTGACGGGGGTGGTGAGGATCTCGGGGACGGGGGCCGTGACCTCGGGGTCGACGGCGATGTTCTTGTGGGCGCGGCGGTGCTCGAGGCGCGGCAGCGTGTGCATGAGGACGTTGAGCGGGTCGACCGGCACGAGCTGGACGCGGCGCGACTGCTGGGAGTCGAGCTCGGCGATCTCGATGACGTCGTTGACCTTGCCGGTGAGCAGATCGCTGTGGGCGAGGATGCGCTCGAGGACCTCGCGCTGGCCGGGCGAGAGCTGGCCGATCTTGTTGCCGAGCATGAGCTGGACGTAGCCGGTGATGGCCGTCAGGGGGGTGCGCAGCTCGTGGCTGATCGTCGCCAGGAAATTGCTCTTGAGCTGGTCCAGGGCGCGGATGTCGTTGTAGGCCTCCTCCAGGTCCTTGACCATCTCGGCGTTTTCGAGGGCGAGGCCGACTTGGCCGATGAACCAGTCGATGTGGAGCAGGTCGAGCTCGCCGGGCTCCTCGCGCTGGTGGAGGCGGTCGGCGATGAGCGCGAGGCGCGGGCCGCGGTTGGTGCGGATGATCGACCAGACGGTGGCGCGCGGGAACATGGCGATGAGCCGGGGGGGGAGGTCGGAGGCTTCCAGCTCGGCGCGCGTGACGAGGCGCGAGCCGGTCCTCTGGAGCAGCTCGTCCATGAACCGGACGCCGGAATGGCCGTCGCCGGAGGCCTGGGCGCGGGGGCAGAAGATCTCGATGCCGCGCCACTGGTCGAGCAGCTCGGTGGCGGCGCCGAACTTCTGGTACATCGTGATCCAGAACGAGTGGTGGGTCAGCTCGTCCATCGAGGTGCGCAGGAGGGACTGTTCCTCCTCGGTCGTTTCGAGGCCGTCGATGTGGCGCATCATGTCGGCGATCGATTTTTCCTCCTCGGCGACCTCGCGCTGAAGCCGCTCGTGCTCGGCGCGGCTGCGGGCGCCGAGGGCGGAGATGCCGCGGAAGCTGCGGGAGGCCTCGTCGTAGGACGCCAGGAGCGCCCGCGAGAAATTGAGGGCCGAGCTCGAAATGATGCTGGTCAGGATGATGGAGTGCAGGTCGTCGACGTTGAGGGTGGAGCGCAGGGCCGCGTGGACGCGGTTGATCATGCGGATGCGGTCGACCTGGCGGCGGATCGACTTGAGGCGGCGGCGCTCGACGGCGTCGCCCGGCCTCTCGGCCGCGGGCTGTGTGGGGTTCTCAGGGGACATCTCAGGCCGCCTCGGAGCGGTATTTGCGGAGCATGACGCGCGTGCCGGCGTTGGGGGCCGAGTCGACTTCCATCTCGTCCATGAAGCGCCGCATGATCAGCAGGCCGAGGCCGCCGAAGGCGCCGCGGTCGAGCCGGCAGTATTCCTCGATCGAGCCGAGGGGGTGGAAATCGGCGGGGCAACCGCCGCGGCCGTGGTCGATGACGTGGATGGTGAGGGCCTCGGGGGAGCTGTCCAGCTGCAGCGTGATCATGCGCCGGTCGTCGCCGTCGAGATAGGCGTGCTCGGCGACGTTGCTGCACGCCTCGTCGACCGCCATTTCGATCTTGATCGCGTCCTCGCCGCTGAAGCCGCACTGCTCGGCGGCGCGGCTGACGTACTGGCGCAGCAGGCTCAGGACGGCGCGATCGGCAAGGCAGGTGTAGCGGACAGGGAAGTCGGTCATGAGGGAACCTCAGCTGAGTGCTTGCATGGCGCTGGCCCGATCGCTGGCGAAATGGAAAATCTTGGTGAAGCCGAGCAGGTCCAGCACGGCGTAGACCTTGGGCTGGGGGTTCAGGATGACGAGCTCGCCCCCCTTGCGGCGGACCTGCTGGAGCAGGACCATGAGCGAGCCGATCCCGGCCGAGGAGATGTAGCTCAGCTCCTCGAAGTTGAGGAGGAACCGGTTGACGTCGCGTTCGAGCTCCTCCTCCATGCGCCCGTCGAACGTGTTGACGGTGTGGGCGTCGAGGAAGCCGCTGACGTGGACCTCGACGATCGCCCCGGAGGCCGAAGATTCCTGGGTGACGTCGATTGAAAACGGTTTCATGATCCGATTGCCTCCTGCTCGACTCCGCTTTCGACCCGGACAAGGCTTTCGCCGATGCCGCCGATGCGGCTGCCGGCGGCGGCCGGTTCGGTGACGCCGATGGCCAGCATGGTGATGTCGTCGTGTTGCGGAATACCGAGCGTGAACTGATGTATATCCTGAAGGATATCGCGAATGACGGGTTCGGCGCCGGAGTGGGCGCGGCGGCGCAGCCGGCCGATGAGCCGGTCGCGGCCGTACTCGGCGCTGGCCTGGTCCATCGCCTCGATGACGCCGTCGGTGTAAAGCAGGACGAGGTCGCCGCGGTTGAGCTGCACCTCGACCTCCTCGTTGCACTCGAAGAGCTCGGGGCTGACGAGGCCCAGGGCGATCCCCTCGGGGGCGACCTGGACGACGTTGTCGTCGTTCTCGCCGAGGATGAGGAGGGGCTCGTGGCCGGCGCGCACGAAGCGGATCCGGCCGCTGCGCAGGTCCAGGATGCCGTAGATCATCGTGATGAAGACGTTTTCGCGGGTGTCCTGGAGGAGGCGCTCGTTGACGCGGGCCAGGACCTGCTTGGGCGACAGGGTCGAGTGGGCCTCGGCGCGCAGGACGGCGCGCACCATGGCCATGATGAGCGCGCCGGGGATCCCCTTGCCCGAGACGTCGGCGATGACGAGGGCGAGGTGGTCGGGGTCGATCTCGAAGAAATCGTAGTAGTCGCCGCCGACGATCGTGGCCGCCTCGCTGACGGCGTAGAACTCGTAGCCCTCGATCATCGGGAATTTGCGCGGCAGGAGCATGCGCTGGAAATCGTGCGCGACCGAGAGCTCCTGCTCGAGGCGCTGCTGCTCGGCGAGGACGTCGTAGAGCTTGACGAGGTCGACGGTGACGGCGGCCTGGTCGGCGAGGGCCTGGAGGAGGGCGAGGTCGCGCGAGTCGAACGTCGCCCCCTCGCCGAGCTTGTTGACCACGACGAACACGCCGAGGACCTCGCCGCGGACGCGCAGCGGGCAGAGGATCAGCGAGTGGACCTGCGCCAGGAGCGCGGCGTTGCGGGGGAAGCGCGGATCGCTTTCGGGGTCGGTCACGAGGAGCGGCTCGCCCTGCTCGAGGACGAGGCCGAGGACGCCCTCGCCCGGGCGGATGCGGTCGTGCTTGACGAGGTCGGGGTCGTCGTATTCGCCGCGGTCCTCGCCCTCGCCGGTCTTGTGCAGCGGGGGGAAGGGGCCGTAGACGACCCGGGCCTGAAGCGTGCCGTCGGTCTCGTCGACGACGAAGATCGCGCCCGACTCGGAACGGGTCGCCTGGACGATGTAGTCGGTGATGATTTTGAGCGTTTCGTCGAGGTCGATCTTGCTCGTGATTCTCTCGCCGAGCTTGTCGATGAGGGAGAGGACCGCTTCCTGCTCCTTCTGGGCCTGGCGGCCCAGCGAGCGCAGATGACCGATGCGGCCGTAGAGAACACCGACCCACATCAGCATCACGAGGAGGAGAAGGAGCAAAGCGCTAACAATAAACACGGACACGGATGTTATGACCCCACCGGCTCGGCATGGCATGCCGAACCCGCCCGCGAAATTACTTGGCAAAAAATTTGCCAGCCCTCATTGAGGTATCTTACTGACAGTGTGCGGACAGGGTCAACCCCGATCAACCACAACGCGGCTTTGGGAATCACATTTTCGTGCGTCAGCGCAAGCCCAGCAGTTGCCGGTCGGGGCGGCCGGCGGCGGCGCGCGCGCGGCGCAGGCGCAGGACGGCCGGGAGCCGGGCCAGCGCCGCCAGCAGCGCGCGGCCCCAGCCGGCCGGGGCGCCGTCGGCGGTCAGGACGAGCCGCGGGAGGCCAAGGCAATGCCGGGCAAGCAGGCCAAAGTCGGCCAGGCTCGCCCAGTTGAACAGCAGGTGGTTGCGCTTGAGCATGAGCGCCAGGCCGTAGTCGCCGAGGCGGTCGCGCATCGAGCCCTTGCCGAGGTGCCACGCCACCGCCCTGGGGTCGTAAAGGACCGACCAGCCGCGGCGGCGCGCCTGCCAGGCCAGGTCGTAGTCCTCCCAGTAGCCCGGCTCGAAGAGCCCCGCGAAGCCGCCGAGGGCGAGGAACTTGGCCCGGTCGATCAGGCAGGCGCCGGCCTGGAAGAAGCCGGCCTCGGTCCAGTCGTCGCTGTCGAACGGGTCCTGGACGATGAGGCCGCGCTCCCAGCGGGCGTTCTGGCCGCCGTGGTTGGGGGCGCCGGTCGTCCAGTCGAGGGTGCGCGCGCCGATGACGAACAGGCGGCCGGGGTCGGCAAACGAATTCAGGATGCCGATGAGCCGCTCGCAGAAATCCTCGCGCAGGGCCAGGTCGTTGTTGAGGAGGAAGACCCAGTCGGCCGTCGACGCCGCCATCCCGCGGCCGACCGCCTCGCCGAAGCCGACGTTGCGCTCCCAGCGGACGAGTTTCACGGAGGGGAATGAGGAGGCAATGATCTCGGCCGAGCGGTCGCCGCTGGCGTCGTCGGTGACGACGACTTCCATCGGGATGCCCGCGCGGCGCACGGCGGCGAGCACGGAGCCCAAGCAGCGCTCGATGAACGCCGCCCCGTTCCAGTTGGGGATCACGACGCCGAAGGTGCGGGATGTGGCTGCATTGCTCATCAATGCAACATATCAACCGCATGTGGACTGCGCAAGCTTGCTTGCGCTTTTGCCAGGGGAGCTTGCTCCCCGTTTGTAAATAACTGCATTCGCCGAGCGCCATCCCGCAACGCAATGATCGGCGGCGGGGAGCAAGCTTCCCTGGCTTTTAATCGCTTGTCATTCCCCAAATTTCAAAAGCATCTTCAGTGCGGCAAGGAGTCGGCGAAAATGAGGCGAGGTAGCCAGCGCCAACGGCGCGGTAAGATAATAGCCTGGGGCAGAGCGAAGCGTCGCCCCA
>JBDKRG010000056.1:0-68335 GCA_039683515.1 Candidatus Sumerlaeia bacterium
ATCGTACATCTGGGTTCCTCCTGAATGGTTTCTGAGCCGGCTCAGGCCGGGCTCGGCCTTTTTGCCACCGGGAGGAATCCTCTTCACCAACTAACTTCTGCATTCAAACAGAAGTCTTGCGGCAATCGCCGGAATCAAGACGGGGCTTGGTTTCGAAGCTTGGTGCTGATTCGATTACGATTACGATTACGAGCACGAGCACGAGCACGAGCACGAACCGATAACTTTTGTCAAGCGCTCTACTTCTTCGCGGCCTGGGCCTGGGCGGCCTTCTGCTCGCGGGCGATGGCGTCCTTGATCTTGTTCAGCTGGCGGCGCGTCGTGTCCGAGTAGCGGCCGTTGGGATATTTCTCGGCATAGGCCTGGAAAATCTTGTCGCTTTCGGGTGTGTGGCCGATCTTCGGGTTTTTCGCCTGCGCCTCGTAGAGGGCGGCGACCGCCTGCCAGAAGCACGCGTCGCCGGCGACGGCATTGTTCTTTTTCTCGATTTCGGCCAGCTTCTGCGCGCCCAGGCCGGGGGCTGTGCCCAGCACCTGGTAGACGGCTTCGACCAGTTCGGCCTTGGCCTTCAGTTCGGGATCCGCGTTGCCGGCCTCGGCCGCCTGCTTGTAGGCGTCGAGGCAGCGCGCCAGCCGCCCCGGCATCGTGACGGTGATGCGCGGGTTGACGCTGTGCACCTTGAGCGCGAGGTCCATCAGGCCGCCCGCCTTTTCGCCCAGCAGCCTGGCGTCCTTCGGGGAGG
Source organism: Candidatus Sumerlaeia bacterium (assembly GCA_039683515.1). GTDB lineage: Bacteria > Sumerlaeota > Sumerlaeia > MVZB01 > MVZB01 > JAJFUE01. The sequence continues at coordinate 743 of JBDKRG010000056.1, forward strand.
CCTTGAGCCGATCGTCGATCTTCTGGATCGCCATGGCGCGGTCGTGGACGTCGTCGACCCAGGCCTTGACCTGCGCCGAGTTCATCTCGTGGTTGAAGCGGCTGATCTCGTTGCCCTCCCGGTCATACATGACGAAGAACGGGATCGAGCGGTTCATCAGTTCCTTCCCGGCCGTCGGGTAGGTCTCGTTGTCGATGTAGACGAGCTCCCAGTTCTTGAGCGACGCCTGGACGTCGGCGTTGGGCAGAACCTCGTTCTTCATCTTCTTGCAGTACGGGCACCACGCGGCCGAAATCAGGACGAGCGTCGGCCGCTCGCGGCTGATCGTCCCCTGGATCCCCTTGGAGACGTCGATCTTCCACGCGCCGGCGGGCGGCTCGATCTTGGCCGGCGGGGTGTGGCGCGGCCTGGGCTTGGGCGGGGCGGTCGGGGCCGGGGCGGCCGCGGTCGCGACGGCCGCGATCAGCGTCAGGCTCAGGGCCGCGTTCAGACGGCGCAGCAACGAACTCATGCGAACGGAAAACATGCTTCTGCTCCTTCTATCTTTGGTGTCATTACTTTTTCGCGGCCGATTTGGCCTGCTCTTCCGCAAGCGTCTTGACGATCTTCCGGGCCGCGCCCGCGTAGCGCCCGTTCGGGTAACGGTCCAGGTACGACTGGAACATGCCGCGCAGCGGCTCGAGGTCGATGGCCATCCGGGGGGCCTTCGCCCGCGTCACGGTGCGGGTCAGGGCGACCTGCTGGACGCGCACGAGGACGGCCCGCCAGAACATGGCGTCGGCGGCGTGCGGGTTCTGCGGGTATTTCGTCTCGAACGCGGCCAGGGGGCCGGCGGCCTGCTCGATGTTCCCCTTGAGGGCCGTGTTGACGGCCTCGATGAATTCGATGTCGGCCGCGGTCTCGGGGCTCTTGTCGCCGGCGGCCTGGGCGCGCTTGTAGCCGTCGAGCGCCGCGTCCAGCCGCGCCGGCATGGGCTTGAGGATGCGCGGGTCGACCTTGAGCATCATGAGGCCGAGCTCGGCCTGCGCGTCGGCGTAGGCTTTGAGCCGCCCGGCGTCGCCTGGGTTCTTTTTAAGCTCCGCGGCGAGCTTCTCGAGCGCGGCGCCGCGGGCGAGCATGTCGTCGGAGAGGGCGATGAACTCCTCGGGCGTCACGTCGTCAAAGAAGCGGATCATCTCGAGGCCCTGCGCGTCGAGCATCGCGACGGTCGGCAGGTAGCGCGCCTGGTATTCAATGCTGATGTTGAGGTAGGTGTCGTTGTCGACGTAGATCAGGTCCCACTTCTTCAGGTTCTGCTGGACCTGCGGCGTGTTCAGGACGTTCTTTTTCATCCGCTTGCAGTCGGGGCACCACGACGCCGAGAACATCAGCAGGGCCGGGGCGTTCGGCTTGCGGACGGCCGCGATCCCGGCGTCGAGCTTGGTGGTCCACGCCCCGTCGGGCGGCTCGATCGTGATCGGCCCGTGGGAGCCGACCGCGGCGGCCATCAGGAAGATGGCGGCGACGGCGGTGCAGATCGCGGCTGACGAGCGGCGCAACTGAGATTTGAGCGGCATGGATCGTCTCCCGGGGTGGGCTCACTCACTGTTCGACAGTCTACGAAACCCCCGGGTTCCCAGCCATATAAAAAAAGACCCGGAGGACCTCAATGGCCTCCGGGCCGCCGACGGCTTCATCGAATCGATTTACTGTTTCGCCTTCACGATCAGGGCGTAGCGGCCGCCGGGGTATTTTTCGCCGTATTCCCTGACGAGGGCCTGGCTTTGCTCGGTCTGCCTCATTTTTGCGGCCGCGATCGCGCGCCAGAAGAGGGCGTCGGCCGCGAACTTGCCGTTGGGGTTCTCTTGCGCATACCGCTCCAGTTCCTGGCCGGCGGCCGCGGCGGATTCGTTCTTCGTGGCCTTGACGACCGCGCCCAGGAAACCGATGTTTGCCCGGAGCTCGGGTGAATTGTCGCCGGCCGCCTGCGCCGCCTTGTAGGCCTCGATCGCCTCGTTGGCGCGCGTGGCCGTGACGATCAGCGTCATCGGGTAAACACCCGCCATCCTGAGGCCGATGTCGGCCAGGACGTCACCTTTCCCGCGGAGCAGCGCGGCGTCGTTCGGTTTGGCCTCAAGCCGCCGCCCGATCTCCGTCAGCGAGGCGACGTCGCCTCGGACGGCGTTGATCCAGCCGGCGAAGTCCCCGGCCTGCATGTAGTTGAACCGGCCGAGCTCCCGGCCGCCGCTGTCGAGCATGACGAACGTGGGGATCGCCTGGATCTGGTACTGGTTCGGCAGCGCCTTGTTTTCATCGACGTCGATGTAGGCGAGAACCCACTTGTCCAGGGCCGTTTGGACGCTCTTCTGCGGCAGGACGTCCTTTTTCATCATGTTGCACGGCGGGCACCACGAGGCCGAGAACATGATCAGCATGGGTTTGGACTGCGTTTGGGCCGCCTTGAGCGCGGCGTCGTAATCGGTCGACCATTTATCCGAGGGGGGCGCCGCGTGCGCGCCGGCGGTCAAGACAAGGAACGCGATCGCGGTGACGAGTGTTTGCAGTTTCATATCGAACTCCTTCAACTTATTGGTCACGCGCGGGGCGTAAACCTGACGTTGCGTTCGGGAGTTCCGCCTTCGGGGGAATCGGATTCGGGCTAAAGCCGGGACTCCCAGACTTTAAATGCTCCTTCCCGCCGCGGGGCGCGGCCTGATAAACTTTGTATATTGACCATGAAGATCCGAAGAGGATTTGAAAAATGGACCTGAAAGACAAGGTGATCTGGATTACCGGCTCGGCCAGGCGGCTCGGGCGGGCGATGGCGCTCGACCTGGCCGGACGCGGCGCCGACATCGTCGTGCATTACTCGACCTCGCGCGCCGAGGCCGAGGACGCCGCCCGCGAGATCGAGGCGCTCGGCCGGCGGGCGCTGATCGTCCAGGGCGACCAGTGCAAGGTCGCGGACATCGCCCGGATCGTCGGCGAGATCGACAAGGGGTTCGGCCGGCTCGACGTGCTCATCAACAGCGCGTCCAACTTCAAGCGCACGCCGATCGAGCGGATCACCGAGGCGCAGTGGGACGACAGCATCGGCGTCAACCTGAAGGGGCCGGCGTTCTGCGCGCTCGAGGCGGCCAAACTGATCCGGCGCGGCGGGGGCGGCAAGATCATCAATATGGCCGACTGGGCCGGCCTGCGCCCGTATAAACACTACCTGCCGTATCTGATCGCCAAGGCGGGGATCGTGCAGCTGACGAAGATCCTGGCCCTCGAGCTGGCGCCGGAGATCATGGTCAACGCCATCGCGCCCGGGCCGGTCCTGCTCCCGGAGGCGATGCCCGAAGAGGAGATGCAGGGCGTGCTGCGCCACGTCCCGCTCGGCCGGGTCGGTTCGCCGCGGGACATCGTCGCCACGGCCGCGTTCCTGCTCGAGGGCTCCGACTACATCACCGGCCAGATCCTGTGCGTCGACGGCGGCCGCCTCATCGCCAATCCCGGTTGATCAACGCCAGCAGTTCGCTTCGAACAGAAGCGAACTGGAACCAAGATGTCGCTTCGAGCCGAAGCGAGCTACTGACGGTTTTCGATCTCGGCGATGGCTTTTTTGATCTCCGGGTTGTCCGGCTCGTGAGCGTGCAATTCGCGGTAAATCGGCAGCGCCTCGGCGCCCCGGCCCGCCAGCGTCAGCCAGTAGGCGAGGTGGCCCTTCAGGTTGAGCAGGTTCGGCCGCCGGCGGGTCAGGCGGGTCGCCTGCTCGATCGCGCCGTCCAGGTCGCCGCGCGCGGCCGATACGACCGCGTCCCGGATCTCGCGGCCGGGATAATCCGGATCGATCGCCTCGTTGTAATACTTGATCGGGGCGCGGCCGCCGGCGATTTCCCCGGCCGGCAGGCTCGGGAAGAGCGCCGCGATCAGGTCCGGCGATTTGGCGTAGACAAGGTTGTTGAGCGTGTCGTCATAGAGATTGGCCGGCGTGATCGGTTCCCCCTGCTCGGTGCATCCGGCGTAACCGTTGTGCGCGAACAGGGCGTGGAGGTGATGCGGCGTATAGCCGTTCTGCCAGAGCAGCCCCTTGTTGCGCTCGACGATCACGTAATCGACGCCGCGCCGCCCGAGCGTTTCGGCCATCCCGCGGAGGGCCTGGATTTCGTGCCCCTCGACGTCCATCTTGACGAGCCTCACCGGGCGCCCCAGCTCGGCGAGGCGTTGGTCGAGCGTGGTCGTGCGGATCGTCTCGTGCGCGCGCGACGCGGCGCCCGGCTCGATCCGCGACTGGCCGCTGATCTCTTCCAGCGCGAGCGGGACTTCCGCCTCCCGGTCCGAGCACCCGAGCTTGTTGATCACGGTTTCGGGGGTGTTCCGGCCGCCCGCGCTCGCGATGTGCGCCACCAGCCGCGCATGCGCGCGCGTTTCGGGCTCGAACAGGATCATCTTGCCCGCCGGCCCGAGAATCGTCCCCGCGAAGCAGGCGATATAGCCGATCTCCGACCCCACGTCGACGAAGACGTCGCCGGGCTTCAAGACCTTGCTGACGATCGATTCCAGCGGCGGGTCGTAATGGCCGAGCGCCATCGCGCGGTGAAACGTCTGGCGAAGGTCGATCGTGAGGCGGTATGGCCCGACCGCGACTTCGACGAGCGTGTTCCCGAACAGTTTCGCCAGGTTGCGAAGGAGGAAATCGCGGGACGCAAAACCGACCGGAAGCGCTCTCATCGAAGAGCACGCCCATTCGAGAAAACGCGAAGGCCGGAGCGTGGTTGGTTCAGTCTGCCGCATCAAAGCCACCTGCGACACGAAGTATTTCAAGGCCCGCTTCAAAAACCAAGCTCTTTCCGGCCTGCATTTCCGGGCCGCGGTATGCTAACGTGCTGGATGGGAGTGCGGCATGCCGGAGGATCTTGAAACCAACGACCTGATCGTGGCGCGGGCGACGGCCGCCGGGCCGGGCGCGGTGGCGATCGTGCGGCTCGACGGCAAGGGGGCGGGCGAGCTGGCGCGGCGGCTGTTCGTGCCTCGGTCGGGAGGCGGACCCGCCGACCGGCCGCGGCGGATGGTCTTCGGCCGGTGGGTCGACCCGCAATCGGGCGAGGTTCTCGACGAGGGCCTGGCGGTGTTTTTTGCCGCGCCGCGCTCGTACACCGGCAACGATCTGGCCGAGTTCTTCTGCCATGGCGGGCCGGTGCCGTCGCGCCGGATCATCGAGGCCGCGCTCGCCAACGGCGCGCGCATGGCCGAGCCGGGCGAGTTCACGCGGCGCGCGTTCCTGAACGGCCGGCTCGACCTGGCCCAGGCCGAGGCCGTCGCCGACATCGTCGCCGCCCAGACCGACGAGGCCGCGCGGCTTGCGCGGGCCCAGCTGGCCGGGGCGCTCTCGCGGCGCATCGGGTCGCTCGTCGACCGGCTCGTCACGGTCGCGGCCGAGATCGAGGCGCGGATCGATTTTCCCGAGGAGGACTTGGGCGAGGCCGACCAGGCGCGCCTGAGCCATGAGATGAAAGCCGCGGCCGCGGAGATCGATGCGCTCCTCGCCACCGGCCGGCGGGGGCGGCTTCTGCGCGAGGGGGCGCGCGTGGCGCTCGTCGGCCCGCCCAACGCCGGCAAATCGAGCCTGCTCAACGCGCTCGCCCGCCGCGAACGCGCGATCGTCACGCCCCACCCCGGCACGACGCGCGACGTGATCGAGTGCACGATCGACCTGATGGGCCTGCCGGTGACGCTCATCGACACGGCGGGTTTGAGAGAGAGCCGGGACCCGATCGAGCGGCTCGGCATCGAGCGCGCCCGCGCCGAGATCGCGTCGGCGGATGTCGTGATCCTGGTGCGGGATTGGGCGGACGCGAAGAGGGACGGGTGGACGGATCGCTCGGTCGCGGAGCGGAAGCCGGATCTGGTGGCGCTGAACAAGGTCGATTTGGCGGATGCCAATCAGGAGATTGGCGTTCCCGGGGAAATTCCCATATCCGCGAAAAACGGCGACGGACTGCCGGCGTTGGAGCGGGCGATCCACGAAAAACTGCTGGCCGGCTCCGGCGGCGGTGATGCGTCCCTTGCAGTCAACCTCCGTCAGGCCGGCCAGCTTCGATCGGCCGCGGCCTCGCTGAGTCAGTCGCTTGTCTCGTTCGATTCGGGCACGGCGCCCGAACTGGTCATGGTCGATCTGCGCGAGGCCATCGGCAGCCTCGCGGGGATTGTCGGCCGCGACGCGGGTGAGGCGATCCTGGACAAAATATTCAGCTCGTTTTGCCTCGGCAAGTAGCCCCTATTGTTCTTCCTCTTCTTCCTCTTCTTCTTCAAGCTCGTCCTCGAATCCTTCTTCCTCTTCTTCTTCCTCTTCCTCCTCGAGTTCCTCTTCCTCCATTTCCTCGTCTTCCGGCAGATCCTCTTCAGGATCGCCTTTGCCGCCCATGTTCATTGCCATAGTTCTACCTCGGCTTGATTTTTACCTGGATCGAGATAAGCAATTATACCTTGTGGGCAGCGCGTCCCCAAAAAAAAGGTTCATCCGGGATTTCCGGGGACGTCGGCGAGGGACCGGATTTGCGCGATGTCGGGCATTTCAGGGCTCGTGAGGGAAGAGTTCAGAAAAATACATCATCTAATAAGTTTCTGGTTTCTGGTTTCCGGTTTCCAGTTCGGAGATCTTGGCAATTGCAATCCGCCATGGCGTTTTTATTCGGCGTGTGGTATAAGACCGCGCTGATAGTAGCTCCAGGTGCGTGGACGACGGGCCTGGAGCCCGCAACCAGGCTTTTTCGAGGTGAATCAGTGGGTATTATCGTTCAGAAATACGGTGGTTCGTCGGTCGCGGACGTCGAGCGGATCCGCGCCGTCGCCGGGCGCGTGATCGAGGAAGTCGACAACGGCCACCAGGTCGTGGTCGTCGTCTCGGCGATGGGCAAGACGACCGACAAGCTTCTCAAGATGGTCGCCGAGATCACCGAGCGGCCCGACCCGCGCGAGGTCGACATGCTGCTGTCCACCGGCGAGCAGGTCACGATCTCGATGCTGGCGATCATGCTCCAGTCCATGGGGCGCAAGGCCGTGTCGATGACCGGCCCGCAGGTCGGCATCCTGACCGACTCGGCCCACCGCCGCGCCCGCATCCGCAGCATCAACGCCGAGACGATGAAAAAGGCGCTGAACAAGGGCAAGGTCGTGATCGTGGCCGGCTTCCAGGGGGCCACCGACGACGGCGAGATCACCACGCTCGGCCGCGGCGGCTCGGACACGACCGCGGTGGCCCTGGCGGCGGCGCTCAAGGCCGACCGCTGCGACATCTACACCGACGTCGACGGCGTCTACACGACCGACCCGCGCGTCGTCCCCACCGCCCGCAAGCTCAAGAGCATCACCTACGACGAGATGCTCGAGCTCGCCAGCCTCGGCGCGAAAGTTCTTCACAGCCGTTCGGTCGAACTGGCCAAAAATTTCAATGTGCCTCTCCAGGTGCTCAGCAGCTTCAACCACGAGCCCGGGACGATGGTCGTCAAGGAGTATCATATGATGGAAGATATCGTTGTCAGCGGCGTCGCGTTCAACCGCAACGAGGCCAAGATCTCGATCCTGGGCGTCCCCGACACGCCCGGCATGGCCGCCAAGCTGTTCGGCTGCCTCGGCGCCACGGCGGTCGACGTCATCATCCAGAACGTCGCCGCCGACGACCGCAACGACATTTCGTTCACGGTCAACCGCGACGAGCTCGTCCAGGCCCGCGAGCTGAGCGAGAAATTCGCGGCCGAGGTCGGCGCGCGCGGCGTCACGACCGACGACGATATCGGCAAGGTCTCGGTGGTCGGCGTCGGCATGAAGAGCCACAGCGGCGTCGCCGCGGTGATGTTCGACGCACTGGCCAAGCAGGGGATCAACATCGAGCAGATCACGACGTCCGAAATCAAGATCTCGGTCGTGATCCGCCGGGGCGACATCGACCGCGCCGTGCAGGCCATCCACGAGGCGTTCGAGCTCTCCGACGAGCCGGCCGGCAAGTAGATATGAGAGATGAGATATGAGAGATGAGATATGAGAGCGGGAAAGAACGTCTCAGCGCTCATCTCTCATCGCTCATCGCAAAAACAGAATTGATTTGATCGGTATATCCGTTGGCCAATAGATTAAAGCCCATCGACTTCACGCAGGTCCAGACCGGCTCGATCCGCAAGCGCACCTATCGGCTCAGCGCCGACATGCTCGCCCGGATGCCCCGGCCGACCGAATCGCTTCAGAACTTCTTCCTCGGGCTGCCGCGCGTCGGCGAGTCGGCGGCGCTGCTCGGCGCGGCCGAGCTGCTCGCCCAGACGGCCCTTGCCCACGGCCCGATGCTGTGGGTCGTCGACGGCCGCGTGATGGAACTCGGCCTCAGCTCGCTTCTGGTTTATCTCATGCAGCGCGAGCTGGTGCAGTGCCTCGTGATGAACGGCGAGGCGGCCGTGCGCGACTACGAGCTGGCGTTCCACGGCCAGACCGTCGAGGACGTCGCCGAGGGGCTGAGCGACGGCCAGCTCGGCCTGACGCGCGAGACGGGCGAGGGGATCAACACCATCCTCAACGAGGGGGTCAAGCGCGGCTTCAGCCTCGGCGAGTGCGTCGGCCGCGGCATCCTCGACCGCCAGCCGCGGCATTTCGCGCAGAGCCTGCTGGCCACCGGCGCGGCGCGGCTCGTGCCGACGACCGTCCACGTCAGCCTCGGCGCGGACGGGTTCCAGCGCTACCCGGGCGCCGACGGCGCGATGATCGGCAAGGGGAGCCTCAAGGACGCCCAGAACCTTTCGAGCTTCATCGCGTCGCTCACGCCGGGGGCGTTGATTGTCTGCCTGCACCACGATTACGCCCTCAACCAGGTGCTGCTGCATGCCCTGGCGCTGGCGCGCAACCTGAACGACACGCTCAAGGGGATCAATTACCTGAGCCTCGGCGAGGCCGAGCCGTTTCCCGTCGAGCTGCCGCCGCTGGGCCGCGCGATGCGCCTGAACGGGCCGCTGGAGCTGATGCTGCCGTTGCTGCTGGGCGCGTTGTTTTGCCTCGTTGAATAGCAGTAGTCGAATCGGATTCGACCGGTCCGCCCGTTCGGGCGGATGAACACGACCGCGACAACAGGCGCCCTGCATGCCGCCGAAAAAACGCCAGTCCCAGCTCCCGCCGACCATTGTCATTTCCGAACTGCGCCGCCGCGTGACGTTCGTCCTCGGCGTCGTTTTGTTTTTCATCATGTTCGGCATGATCGGCTATCACCGGCTGGAACAGATCCCGTGGCTGATGTCGCTGTATTACACGGTGAGCGTGCTGACGACGCTGGGCCTGCCGGTCGTCCCGGCCCACCGCGCGACGCAGACGCTGACGATCGTGCTGGCGCTCGGCGGGATCGGCTTTTTCCTGTATGCCATCGGCCTGGTCGCCCAGATCATTTTTTCACGCGATTTCCAGCGCGTTCTCGTTCGCAGAAAGGCGCAGAAGCGAATGAAGCAGCTCAAGAACCACTATATCATCTGCGGTTTCGGCCGCATCGGCGAGAAGGTCGCGCGCGACCTGATCCGGCACGGCGACACCGTCGTCGTCATCGAGCGCGACGAGACCGTCCTGGCGCGCATCGAGCTCGACGGCCTGAACGTCGTCCGCGGCGAGGCGTCGAGCGAGGATCTCCTCGAACAGGCGGGGCTGGCGCGGGCGCGCTCCATCATCGTCGTCACCGGCTCGGACGCCGAAAACGTGCTCATCACGATGACCGCCCACCAGTTGGCGCCGTCGGTCCCGGTCATCGCCCGCTGTGAGGCCGAGGCCAACTCGATCAAGCTGACGCGCGCCGGGGCCACCCGCGTCGTCACGCTCCACGACACCGGCGCCGCCCAGATCGCGCTGGCCGCGACCAAGCCGTTCGTGATCGACCTGCTCGCGCTGGCCACCGGCACCGGCCAGCAGGCGTTTCAGATCGTCGAGCTGGTGGTTCCGGAAAAGTCGCCGGTGGCGGGGCAGAACCTGCGCCGGCTCGGGCTGGGGTCGCGCTTCGGCGTGATCGTCATCGGCATCAAGCCGGCCAAGGAAGCCGATCTGCAGTTCAACCCGTCGGCCGACGCCCGGCTTTGCGAGGGCGACATGTTCATCGCCGTCGGCCGCGCCGAAAAGCTCCAGGAACTCGAGAACATGCTCGCCGGCGCGTGATTCATACGCCAAGACGCCAAGAACGCCAAGATTTGATTCTTATTCTTGGCGAACTTGGCGTCTTGGCGTTCAGAAACTCTGCTGGTCAGAACACGAATTTGATTCCGGCCAGGCGCTCCTTGAGCCGGACCATCAGGGCGTCCTCGCCGGCTTCGCCGCGGCTCACGTCATAGGTCGCCGAGAAGCGCAGCATCTGGCCCTCGTCGTACGGGACCGTGCAGATCATTTTTTCGCGAATGAGCCACTGGCTGACGGCCTCGGCGTTCTCGAACTGCACGCCGCCCTCGACGCCCTTGGGGGCCTTGACCATCAGGAAGTACGTGCCGCCCGGCATGCGCGCGTCGAAGCCGAGCTCGCGGAGCGTGGCGACCATCTTCTTGAGACGGCGCTCGTACTTCACCCGCGTGTTCCGCACGATCGACGGGTCGTCCATGCCGACGACCGCCGCCTCCTGGATCGCCTTGAACTGGCCCGAATCGGTGTTGTCCTTCATGTCGGCGTAGGCCTGGACGAGCTTCGGGTGGCCGCAGACGAACCCCAGCCGCCAGCCGATCATGTCGAAGCCCTTGCTCATCGTGTGGGTCTCGAGGCCGACTTCCTTGGCGCCGTCGACGGCGAGGAAGCTGAGCGGCTTGACGCCGTAAGTCAGGACGATGTGCGCGGCGTCGTTCACGACGACGATCTGGTTCTTGCGCGCGAAGTCGATGACGCGCTTGAAGAACTCGACCGTGGCGAGCTGGCCCGTCGGGCTGTTCGGGTAGTTGAGGACCATCAGCTTGGCCCGCCGCACGATGTCGGCCGGGATCGCGCCGAAGTCCGGGTAGTAGTCGTTCTTTTCCTCGAGCAGCATGTTGTAGACTTCGCCGCCGAAATACTTCGTCCACGTCCCGGCGACGGGGTAGCCGGGCGCGGTCATCAGGCAGACGTCGCCGGGGTTGATCAGCATGCCGGGCAGCAGCGCCAGCGCCGGCTTGGAGCCGATGCAGTGGTTGATCTCGCACGCCGGGTCGAGCTCGACGCCGTATTCGCGCTTCATGAACCGGGCGGCGGCGTCCTTGTAGGCCTGGATGCCGTTGTCGGCGTAGCCGCGGTTGGCCGGGTCGTTGATCGCCTTTTCCATCGCCTTGCGGACGTTCTCGGGCGCCATCGAGTCGTTCTCGCCGATGCCGAAGTCGAGCAGTTCGGTCTCGGGGTGCGCGGCCAGGGCCGCCCGCTTGGCGCGCTTGATTTTTTCGAATTTATAAATGGCATTGGACTTGCCGTAATTCACCCCGCCGATGCGGTCGGAGAAAAGCTGCTGGAACCAGGGATCGGAACTCATGGTCGGGCCTCGCGAAATAAGGATAGGCGCGCGCGGCGGCGCGCCGATCCATACTTTAGTAAAATGCGAGGGAATTCGCAAGAGCCCACGGACTTGCACGGACGAGCACTGACAGGCACGGACTTGCACGGACAGCACGTGGGCGGTTAACCCTCGGGGGCGCGGGCAAGATGAACCGCGATGTCGCCCGGACTGTTGTATCCTTTGGACCAGTTATACTCCACTGTGCCGCGGTCGTCCGCGCGGTCCGGGCCGATGCTGTAGATCAGGGTTTCATTGGGTTGTTGGATGATCTTGAGCGGGGCGCCTGAAAACGGATCCGTGCGGCTTGTTTTCTGATCGATCGCCATGTCCAATCCGGCGAGGCCGACGCTCAGCCGCGCCTGGTCGAGCAGCGCCGCTTCGTGAAAGCCAGGGACGAAGAAAACATATTTTTGAACCAGAAGGCCGTATTTCGATTCGTCGACGAGCTCTTTTTCGGGTTCATAAATTTTCTCGGGCCGGAATTTCTCCATCTGTTCGGCATAATACTGGTCGAAATTCACCATCGATGTGTCGGCTGTGGCTTTTAACACCGTTGCATCAAATGCGGGGTTGACGCTTTGGGAGAGGGTTTGCATCGGATGGTCGTAGAGCCTGACCAGATATGTCCCTCGATCGCGGATCCCGGTGTTCGACGATTGGATCTCTCGATAAAACAAATCCGCAAGCGGGCCGTTGAGCGATTTCACGACAAAGTAGCGGTTGGCGCGATACGAAATTTCCAATTGGCGGCGGAAATCGTTCTGGGGGGTTGATGTCAACTCGCCGCGCAGTTTCTTTGCGAGTTCGACATCCAGCGGGCCGCGAACCAGTTGCTTCAGCGCATCGCTCGCAGGGCGGTTCAGCGTGTTGAAGGCAATCATTTGGTCAAGCAGATCCGGCTCGTCGGCCGATCTGGCGAATTTTCCGAGGGCCAGGATGATTTCGGCCGCGCCGGCGGGATCGCCCTCGTCCATCCGGCGGCGGCACTCGGCGACAAGGGCGAGCGAGATCGAACCAAACAGAAATGAATACGGGTTGTGGAGTTTCGACAGATTTTCGTCGGTCATGGTTGCGGCGTCTTCGCAGGTGAGCTCGGGGAAGCCGCCGGCATCGGCCATTTGAATCATGTCGGCGAGGAACTCCCGGTGTTCGCGCAGCCAGCGCAATTGCTCGGGATTGAGCGGCTGATCGGGCGTATATTCAGGGGCGTTGGGGCCGCTAAAGAGGTTGCTCAGCTCGCTGCGCAGGCTGCTGTTCAGATACTCGCGCCACTTTTCCAGGAGCCGGAGATTTTCCGCGCCGGGGTTTTGGGTTCGCGCGTGGTCGATGAATTGCTTCTGCAAATTTTGCCATTCGGTGTCGGGGCTGGCGAGGAGGCCGGATGGTGTCTTGGAACTGGCCGCGGGCGTGAGCTTCAAAAGCCCGGGGGGAGGGGAGAGCCGGTCCTGCGGGATGGCGTGATCCGCGAACAGGATTTTCAGGGTGATCAGCGCGGCCAGCGGGATGCCCAATACGGCGGCCAGCGCGATCCAGAATGCCCGGCGCCAGCGGATTGGTTTTTTCTCGACCATAAATCGCTCCCGAATCAATAGACGCACATACGGCCGGAAAGTTGGCGAAAATTTATTAACATGAATCGGGAACCGCTTGCAAAAGTGTCAACGCCGGACCGATTCAGAGGGAAACCGTTGAAACGGTTTCCCGGGGGCAGGGTTGCTTGGCCCCCGCGATCAAGAGATGGGATTTCAGTTCGGAGTTCAAGCTTCAGCTTGCTGTTCTATGAGCAAACTGAAGTTTGAACTCCGAACTGAAATTTCCCGGGCGCGTGGCTTTTTTCGTGTATTTCGTGTTTTGCATTTCTGTATCCTGCTGGTCGGGAGACCACGATGCTCGAGGCCAACGTCATCACCGCCACAAACCCCCAAGCGGAACCCGCCGAAACCGCGCGCCGGCCGGCGCTTTTCTGGCGGCTCGTGCCGTGGGTTTTGATCGTTCTGGGGACGGCCTCCGTCGCGCTCACGCAGCGCGGGATCGGGTTTACGTGGGACGAGGCTTATTACTACGTGCCGTCGAAGATGGCCGGCGAGTGGGTGGCCGAGATCTTTCGCGGCAATCACCCGTTCGACGCCGCGACCATCGACAAATACTGGGAGCCGCGCCATGAGCACCCGAGCGTCGGCCGGCTTCTTTCCGGCGTCGCGCTCCAGCTCTTTCCCGGCCAGCGCCCATATCTGGCCATGCGCCTGCCGATGGCCCTTCTGTTCGGATTCACGCTGGCGCTGATCTTGCTCATCGGGCGGCGCTGCTGGTCGAACCGGGCGGGGCTGTTCGCGGCGATCCTGTACGCGATGCTGCCGCGCGTCTTCGGCCACGAGCACTTCGCCACGCTCGAGCCGCCGCTCCTGTTCATGACGATGCTCGTCGTGTATTGCTTCCTGCGCGGGCTGGACTCGCCGGTGTGGGCGGCGATCACCGGCGTGGCGTGGGGGGTGCTGCTCGCGACCAAGATCAACGGCTTTTTCCTGCCGGTTCCGCTCGTCCTGTGGGCGCACCTTTACGCCCGGCCGCGCTACGTCAACAACCTGTTTTCGATGGTCACGCTCGGGCCGATCGCGATGGTGGCCTCCTGGCCGTGGCTGTGGCACGACACCGCCAAGCGACTCCTCAATTACCTGATGTTCCACACCGAGCACCAGAAGATCAGCGTCTTCTTCATGGGCCTGATGTGGGGCGACCAGCACACGGCGCCGTGGTTCTACCCGGCCGTGATCATTGGGGTCTCGGTGCCGCTGACGATCCTGCTCGTGTTCGTCATCGGGTTCGCCCGTTCGGTGGCCGCGCCGCGGCGGCGCCCGTTCGAGGCGCTGTGCCTGTTCTGCATCCTGGTCATGATGGGCGTGGCGAGCGTCCCGGGGATCCCGAAATACGACGGCGAGCGGCTGTTCCTGACGGTGTTCCCGTTCCTGGCGCTGCTCGGCGGGGCGGCGATCGGCTCGGCGCTCGACCAGATCGGAAAGCCGGCGATGGCGAGGCTCGCGGCGGCCGGCGCGGCGTTGGTTCTGCTGGCCGACGGCGGCGTGGCGATCGGCCGTTATCACCCATACCTGCTCTCGTATTTCAACCCGATCGTCGGCGGCCTGCCCGGCGCGGCCGGGCGGTTCGAGGCGACCTACTGGGGCGAGGCGCTCAACGACGACCTGATCCGCGCGATCAATCATCTGCCCGACGGCTCGACGCTCAAGGGGGTCGCGTTCAACGACGGCACCATGATGCTGCTGCAGGAATGGGGGCTGATCAAGCCGACGATCACGATCGGCGGGGCGGCGCGCGGCACGTATTTCGACTACCACCTCGTGCAGAACCGCCGCGGGATGTTCAGCCGCATCGAGCGGACGCTGGTCGACACCGACATGTTCCCGATGGTCTACGCCCAGCGCAAAATGGGCGTGCCGCTGATGATGATCTACAAGACCGGCCCGCAGTTCGAGCAGGCGTGGCGGAAGATGAAATTTGAAGAGTGAAGGGGGAAGAGTGAAGAGTGAAAAAGTTTCCCTTACACTCTTCCCCCTTCCCCCTTCACTCTTCACTCTTCATTTGACTTTTCGGGGCGCGGTTGGTTAGCTGTGGGATTGGTGTTTTGGTAACACATGTCAACGTATCCCACGAGGTTGAATCCATGGCAAAATCCTCCAGCTCCGCACCTGTCGGCAACATGGTCATTGGCCAGTCCGGCGGCCCGACCGTCGTCATCAATCAGAGCCTCATCGGCGCCGTGCTCGAAGCGCGCCGCCACAAGAAGGTCATCCAGCGCGTCTACGGCGCGCTGCACGGCGTTCAGGGCATCCTCCGCCAGGAACTGATCGACCTGACCGACGAACCCAAGGCCAACCTGGAGCTGGTCGCGGGGACGCCCGCCTCGTCGCTGGGCTCGGTCCGCAAGAAGCCGTCGGCCGACGAATGCCGCGCCATGTTCAACATCCTGCGCGCGCACAACGTCCGCTACTTCTTCTACATCGGCGGCAACGACTCGGCCGAGACGGCGCACATCGTCAGCCAGGTCGCCGAGGCCGAGGCCTACGACCTGCACGTCTTCCACATCCCGAAAACGATCGACAACGACCTGCGCAACACCGACCACTGCCCGGGCTTCGGCTCGGCGGCCAAGTTCGTGGCCCAGGCGTTCATGGGCGACGACATGGACAACCGCTCGCTCAAGGGGATCAAGATCAACGTCATCATGGGGCGCCACGCGGGCTTCCTGACGGCGGCCTCGGCGCTCGGCCGCGCCTCCAAGGACGCCGGCCCGCACCTGGTCTACCTGCCCGAGGTCGCGTTCGACGAGAAGAAGTTCGTCGAGGACGTCAAGAAGGTCTACGCCAAGCTCGGCCGCTGCATCATCGCCGTGAGCGAAGGGATCGCCGACGCCTCCGGCCGGGCCATCGCCGCCAAGTTCTCGAAGGAAGTCGACAGCCACGGCAACGTCCAGCTGTCGGGCTCGGGCGCCCTCGGCGACCTGCTCGCCGACATGATCAAGAAGAGCTTCACCGAGAAGATCCGCGTCCGCGCCGACACGTTCGGCTACCTGCAGCGCTCGTTCTGCGGCGTGATCTCGAAGGTCGACGCCGCCGAGGCCCGCAAGGTCGGCGAGCTCGCCGTCAAGCACGCCGTCGCGGGCGTCCCGCAGGGGACGATCTCGATCGTCCGCAAGAAGGGCAAGGGCTACGCCGTCGACTACAAGCTCAACGACCTGTCGGCCGTCGCCAAGCTGACGACCCACATGGAGCCCCGGTTCATCAACAAGGAAGGCAACAACGTCACCAAGGCGTTCGTCGACTACGCGCTTCCGCTCGTCGGCGACCTGCCCAAGGTCGGCTTCCTGGCCGGCAAGAAGGTCGCGAAGAAAAAGATCTGATCCCGGGTTTGAGCGAAAGCAAGGTCCACGAAATCCAGGCCGGGTTTCGTGGACCTTTTTTAATTGAACCACGGAGACACGGAGACACGGAGAATTTGAGTGGTTGATAGAGATGATGTGTGAATGGCCGGCGGGTGGTTCGATTACGATTACGACGCACGACGCACGAACGGGAAACTTTCGCCAAGCGTCCTGATTCTCCGTGCCTCCGTGTCTCCGTGGTTCAATCCCGTTATTCCCCATTGTTCGAATTGGCGGGGACCGATATACTGGGTTTGATTTTGCGCGCCGCGCGCACCCGACCGGAGTATCCGATGACCCAAACCCCCGAATCCGCCCGGCCCCGACGCAGCCTGTACCTGGGGCTGTTTCTGATCACCATGGCGACGCTGCTCTTCGAGCTGGGCCTGACGCGCATCTTCAGCGTCGTGATGTACTTCCACATGGCGTTCTTCGCCGTCTCGGTGACGCTGTTCGGGATGGCGTTCGGCGGCGTGATCGTCCACTTCCTGCCGCGCGTGTTCACGGTCGAGCGCGCGCAGCTGTGGATGGCGCGCTCGGCGCTGGCGTTCTCGGCGACGACGATCGGCGCGCTGGCCGCCCTCCTCGCGATCCGGTTCGACCTGACCAGCAACACGAAACTGATCGGCCAGATCTGCGTCGTGTCGGTGGCGCTGGCGGTCCCGTTCACGTTTTCGGGCGTGGCGGTGGCGCTGGCCCTGACGCGGTTTCCCCGCAAGACGAACCTGATGTACGGCTTCGACCTCGCCGGCGCGGCGCTCGGGTGCCTGCTGTTCGCCCCGTTCATGACCGCGCTGGGCGGCCCGGGTTTCATCCTCATGGTGGCGCTGGCCGTCGCCGTGGCCGGGGTGGTCCTGATGCTCGGGCTCGATCCGGCCGAGCACACGGTGGGCCTCGTCGCCTCGTTCGTGATCCTCGCCGCCGCGACGTTGCTCGTGGTCAAGCGCGACAACTTTGAGGCCTTCAAGCTGCGCTACATCCGCGGCGCCGAGATGGACCCCAAGGCGTTCGCGTTCGAGGGCTGGAACGCGATCTCGCGCGTGACGGTCTACCCCGACCGCGGCAACGCCGAGGGGGTCGCGCCCGTTTTCTACAAGCAGGCGCTCGCCGACCAGCAGACGATCCTGATCGACACGTTCGCGGCGACGCCGATCCTCAAGTTCGACGGCAGGAATTTCGACCAGGTCTTCTACCCGTTCCACGACATCAGCTACCTCGTGCACGTCGTCAAGAAGAACGCCTCGATGGCGATCATCGGCGTCGGCGGGGGGCGCGACGTGCTCGCCGCCAGGTGCTGGGGCCAGCCCGACATCGAAGGCATTGAAATCAACTCGCGCGTGCGCGAGGCGCTCGTCGACAAGTTCAACGACTACGCCGGCCGGCCGACCGACTGGCCCGGCGTGAAGATGTACCTCGACGAGGCGCGCAGCCACATCGCCCGCAGCGGCAAGCAATACGACATCATTCAGGCCTCGCTGATCGACACGTTCGCGGCCACCGCCGCCGGCGCGTTCGTCCTGACCGAGAACGCGCTCTACACGACCGACGGCTGGAACATGTTCTTCGACCACCTCAAGCCGGACGGCATCCTGACGATGTCGCGCTGGTACACCGAGGGGATGCCGGTCGAGTCGATCCGGCTCGTCGCGCTGGCGCGCGCCACGCTCGAGTCGCGCGGGATGAAGGACGCGCAGAAGCACATCCTGATGGCGCGCACGCCGCAGCCGGTCAACCGCGCCGCCCAGCCGGTGGCGACGATCTGCGTCAAGAACACGCCGTTCACCGACGCCGAGGTCGACGCGTTCGAGAAGTGGACCGCCGAAAACCAGCTCATCCCGCTCGTCTCGCCGCGCAGGATTTACGCGGCCGAAATGGAGGGGATGCTCACCGCCCCAGACATGATGGCCTACGCGCGCGCCTATCCGTTCGACCTCACCCCGCCGACCGACTCGCGGCCGTTCTTCTTCGACGTCCTGCGCTGGCGCGATATCTTCAAGCCCGAGTTCCGCCAGGGGGGCGAATACATCAAGACGATCAACCTCAAGCCGCTGATCATGCTCGGGACGCTGCTGGCCACCGTCACGATCATGGCGTTCTGCCTGGTGGTGATCCCGCTGCTGATCCAGGGGCGCATGCGCGGCCGCCAGACGTCGCCGCTGGGGAAGCGGCTCGGCATGATGCTCTTCTTCATCATGCTCGGCCTGGCGTACCTTACGATCGAGCTGACGCTCATGCAGCGGTTCACGGTGTTCCTGGGGCACCCGAGCTACAGCCTGACCGTCTGCCTGTTCACGATGCTGCTGGCGAGCGGGCTGGGCTCGATGGCCGCGCCGCGGCTGTTCCCGATGCGCACGGACGCCGACGCCCCGCGCCGGCTCACGCAGCTGAGCCTCACGATCGTCCTGATCCAGGTCCTGACGCTTTTCGTCGCGCTCTACGTGATGGGGAATTTCGTGGCGGCCTCGACGCCGATGCGGGTCTTCCTGACCGCGGCGGTCATCTTCCCGATGGCGTTCCTGATGGGGATGCCGTTCCCGCTGGCCGTGCAGGCGGCCTCGCGCACGCCCGACGCCCCGCTGGCGTGGTACTGGGGGCTGAACGGGGCGTTCTCGGTCTGCGCCTCGGTGCTGGTCGTGACGCTCGCGCACACGATCGGCCTGACGTGGGCGTTCCTGTGCGGCTCGGCCTGCTACCTGATCGCGGCCTTCGCGGGCCGGGCGTTCGGGACGGCTGAAGAAAAGCGGGATTTGGAGCCGGACCCGGCGCTGGCGGCGACGCGGTCGTGACGAATTCAATTGAACCACTGAGACACGGAGGCACGGAGAATTGAAATTCTAATACTCTCCGTGCCTCAGTGGTTCGGATATCTGTTTCTGTTTTACTCTTCTTCGGCCGGCATCTCGAGTTTCGGGAACATCGGCGCGCCCTTGGTGACGCGCGCGCCGTCGGCGAGCAGGCCCCACTTGCGGTGGTCGGGCCACTCGACTTCCATGATCGCGCGGCCCATGCCGAGCCGCCGCCACATCTCTTCGGCCGTCAGCGGCAGGAACGGGCAGATCAGCGAGGCGATCATGCGCAGCCCCTCGGCCATCGTGTAGAGCACGCCCGTGAGCGCCTCCTTCTGCGCCGGGTCCTTGGCCATCGCCCACGGTTTTTTGTCGTTGATGTAGCGGTCGAGCGCGGCCTGGCCCTCGAAGACCTTTGCGAGCGCCGTCGCGTATTCGAACGCCGGCATCGCCTTCTCGTAGCCGTCGACGATCGACTCGAACAGGTTGCGGATCTCTGCCGACTCGGCCGCGCTCGTCGAGGCGCCGGCGATCGTGCCGCCGAGGTTCTTTTCAATCAATGTGAGGGAGCGCGACAGGAGGTTGCCGACGCCGTTGGCGAGGTCGTCGTTGTAGCGCTTGATCAGGTTGCCGACGTCGAACTCGCCGTCGTTGCCGAAGTTGCTTTCGCGCATCAGGTAAAAGCGGAGCGTCTCGACGCCGTAGGCGTCGATCAGGTCGTACGGGTCGACCACGTTCCCCTTGCTCTTGCTCATCTTTTCCTTGTCGATCAGCATGAAGCCGTGGCCGAAGACGCGCTTGGGCGGCTCGATCCCGGCGGCCATGAGCATCGCCGGCCAGATGATCGTGTGGAACTTGAGGATGTCCTTGCCGATGACGTGGCAGTCGCACGGCCACCACTTCGTCCAGCCCTCGTCGCTGCCGTAGCCGATGCCCGAGAGATAATTCGTCAGCGCGTCGAACCAGACGTAGACGACGTGGCCCGGCGTGCCCGGCACGGGGATGCCCCAGTCGATTGACGAGCGCGAAATGCACAGGTCGTTGAGGCCCGGGCGGATGAACGAGCCGAGCATCTCGCGGGCGCGGAAGTCGGGCAGGCAGAACTCGGGGTTGTCGGCGAAGAGCTGTTCGATCCGGTCCTGGAACGCGGAGAGCTTGAAGAAGAACGCCTCTTCCTTCATCCAGCGGATGAACGGGTCGTCGGTCGACTGGTTGCGCGCCTTGAGCTCGGTCTCGGTGATGTAGTTTTCCTCGCGCGTGTCGTACCAGCCCTCGTAGTGGCCGGTGTAGATGTAGCCGTTGTCCGCGGCCGCCTGCCAGAACTTCTGGACGGCCTTGTGGTGGCGCTCCTGCGTGGTGCGGATGAAGTCGTCGTTGCTGATCTCGAGCTTTTTGTAGAGTTCCTGGAACTGCGGGGCGTGGCGGTTGACCAACTCGCGCGGCTCGATCCCCTGCTTGGCCGCCGTCTGCGGGATCTTCTGGCCGTGCTCGTCGGTGCCGGTCAGGAAGAAGACCTCGTGGCCGATGAGGCGGCGGAACCGGGCCTGGACGTCGGTCCCCACGACTTCGAGGACGTGGCCCAGGTGCGGTTTGTCGTTGGGATAGGAAATGGCGGTTGTCAGGTAGTACTTGCCGAGACGACTCATAATCAGGCGCTTCCTTTGGCGATGCGTTCGCACCAAGTCACAGACACCTTAGATTAGCGCGGCGGCCAAGCGAAGCAACAAAAAAGCAGGCGCGCTCGCCGCGTCGACGCATCCAGAGCCGCCTCACAAGCTTCTTATTCCGTCAGAACGGTGTTAAAATAAAGGATCAATTCTCGATTACGATTACGACGCACGACGCACGAAAATTCGAATCAAGGAGTGAAACATGGCAACGACACCCACAATCGCCAAATACGAATTGCCCGATTTGCCTTATGCTTTCGACGCGCTGGAGCCGTATATCGACGCCAAAACCATGGAAATCCACCATGACAAGCATCACGGGACCTACGTCGCCAAGACCAACGACGCGCTGAAGGATCACCCGGAGCTGGCCGGAAAAAGCATTGAGGATCTGATTGCCGACTTGTCGGCCGTCCCCGAGGCGATCCGCACCGCGATCCGCAACCACGGCGGCGGCCACGCCAACCACACCCTGTTCTGGAGCATCATGAAGCCCGGCGGCGGCGGGGAACCGACCGGTGACCTGGCCAACGCGATCGACCGCGACTTCGGCGAGTTCGGAAAGTTCCGCCAGATGTTCGACAACGCGGCGACCACGCGCTTCGGCAGCGGCTGGGCCTGGCTCGGCGTCGACAAGGACAAGGGGCTGTGCGTCTGCTCGACCGCCAACCAGGACAGCCCGCTCATGAAGGGCATCGCCGAGCACGCGTGCACCCCGATCCTGGCGCTCGACGTCTGGGAACACGCATATTATTTGAAGTACCAGAACCGCCGCCCCGAATACATCGTTGCGTGGTGGAACGTCGTCAACTGGGACGAAGTCGCCCGCCGGTTCAAGGAAGCAATGAGGTAAACCGGAATGATGAGTGATGAATGATGAATGAAATAAGGGCCGGGAACCGTGCGTTCCCGGCAAAACTTTAGAACAGCTTCTCGAACAGATGCACGTTGCGGGCGCCGTATTCCTCGATCCGCGCGATCCGGGCGAGGCGGTCGTATTCACGCCCCAAGGCCTCCCCGTTCCCAAGCGCCTCGGCGACGGCGCGGCGCATGGCTTCGGAGTTGGTCGGGTCGGCGTAGGCGTAGGCGCCGCCGCCAACCTCGCGCAGGACCGGCAGGTCGCTGCACGCCGTCGGGCACCCGCAGTAGGCGGCCTCGAGCGGCGGCAGGCCGTAGCCCTCGAACCGCGTCGGGAAGTAATTGAGCGCCGATTCCTTGAACAGGGCGAACTTCTCGGCGCTGCCGATGTTGGTCTTGAGGCTGAGCGCGACGCCGTCCTTCTCGAACTGGGCGCGCCACTTGTCGAACGCGCCGTCGGGCTCCGTCCCGAGCGAGCGGTTGATCACGAGCGTGTAGCCGCCGAGCCCGGCCCCGATGAGCGGCGCGAGCATGTCGTAGCCCTTGTGCGGGCTGAGGCGCGTGAGGAAGACGATCTGCTTCTTGCGCACGGGGGGCGCGGGCACCTGGTCGCACAGCACCGAGTTGATGCCCGGGTGGCAATGCTCGAACAGGCACTTTTTCGGAGCTTTCAGGTAGAACTCGCGCGCCCAGCGGGTCCCCTCGGCCGAGATCGAGACGATCATGTCGGCATATTCGCTGACGACCTCCCAGCCGATCCAGCCGCGCGGGTCGCGCTTGAACGGGCTGACGGCGTTGAACCAGTTGGGGGTTTCGAAGTTGAGCAGCACGGCGCGTGCGTTGCACTCGATGGCGTGGCGCAGGAACTCGCCGTGGCAGTAGTAGTCGTTGAGGGCCGGGATGATCACCACGACGTCGATCGAGCGGTCGGCCCACGGCGCGAGGTTGCGCAGGTCGGTCGTGCGCAACCGGACGCGCGAAAACGGCTTGAATTCGGCGTACATTTCCGGGACGGCGTCGGTCAGGATGTCGACGTCGGCGCCGGCCATTGCCAGCCCCTCGGCCATCGTGATCGTCGCGAGCCGTCCTCCCGAGTATCCCTGCGCCGGCAGTCGGCAAAGTATCCGCACGCGCATCCCGCTCACTCCTTTACGCCGCGGATCACGGCCGCAATCGTGGGTTCGCCGTCGCCGGGCGCCGGCGCGCGTCCGGGCTGAGGGGCCGGATGCCAGCCGTTCGTGTCGGCCGCATACCATTGCTCTTCCATGGTCACGCCCTGGGCCGCCATGATCGTCAGGGCGAGGCCGACCGCGTCGGGGTCGGCCTGCTCGCCGGCGACGCACAGGAGCATCCGGCCGCCCGGTCCGAGCGAGTCGTGCATCGCCTTGCAGACGTCGGCGATCGGTCGGTTGAGGAGCAGCGCGTTCTTGCCGGGGATCGTGAAACCGCTCAGGACGAGGTTGAACTGCTTGCGCGGCCGGCACCACATCCCCATCGCGCCGTCGAACCGGTAGGCCTCCGGGAACCGCTGGTAGCCGTCGTTCCAGCGCGAATCGCTCCAGGTGCGCATGACGGTCGAGGTCGAGTCGTCCATGTTCGCGAAGCAGACGCGGCCGCATTTTTCGGCAAGCGCGGTGTTGAGCATCTTGCTGGCGGCCGCGCCGGAGAAATCGAGCAGTTCGGCGCCGCTGTCGAATTCGCGCAGCCAATCGGCGCAGACGGCCAGATACAGGACGCGCTCGTCGAAGGCGGTCGCGTCGAAACCGGTCAGCACGGAGTTGAGCGCCTCGCCCGTTTCGACCCGTCGGACGATCGATTGGATCAGCGGGTTGCGCCGGGCGAAGTACAGCTCGTCGTAGCGGGCCGGCGGCGGCGTCATCGCGGCCGAGGCCGGCGGGACCGCGTCAGCGGCCTCGCCGATCACGCCGCGCCGCATTTTCTCGAAGAAACCGGGCATGACGCGCCGGCATGAGCTGCGGATCCGCGCCCGCGTTCCTTCGCTCAGAGCCTGGCGATAAGCATTATGGAGCCACATGGGCGAGTTCCGAGTTCTGAGTGGAGGTTTCCTCCGAGGTTGGAACCGGTGCGGGGAAGACTTCGTCGCGCAGCACTTCGAGGAAGGCGCGCCCGTAGCGCATGTCGGGCTCGAGATAGTTGCTTTCGGCCCACTCGTTCCATGATTTGACGAAAACGATGCGCTGTTCGAGCGGCTTGTGGATGACGCGCGCGATCACGTTGCGCACGTGCGCGCGGAACGCCTCGGGGGTGAAGTTGTGCAGGATCGTGGCGTCCTCGGCGCAGCGCGGCGAGTTGTCCCAGCCGGCGATGATGCTCGGGTAATGGTCGTCGCGCACGGGATAGTCGGGGTAATCCGGGCCGTGCATGTAGCGGGCGGCCTCGGCGAAGTCGTAGACGTGCACCGGGCGCTTGAGCAGCCGCCGCAGGAATGGCCCGAATTTCTTGTCGCGGTTGAGCCAGCGCATGATGCTCTGGTGCGAGAACGTCGCGCCGTCGAAGCCCCACTGGTGGCCGGGCCAGTCGTCCTGCTTGTAGGCGATGATGTGCAGGCCGGGCAGGCCGGCCTTGACGGCGAGGTCCTTCCACAGCCGCATGAACGCGACCGCGTTGAGCTCGGGGAGCTTCGGCATGTCGTCGGGCCGGAACAGCATGAACAGCGGCTTGCCGTCGACCCTGAGGTAGCGCGGGTCCTTGAACGCCGGCAGGAGGTAATTGAAATGCGCGACGTAATCCTCGACGCCCGGGTAGGTCTGCTCCATGAGCGTGCGCCCCTTGGCGCCGTACCAGACTCCCTTCCACGTTTCGTTGGCCCACGCCACGCAGAACGGGAAATCGGGCCTGCCCGACTCGATGACCTCGCGCAGCGGCCGCTCCATGAGCATCTTGCCGTTGCCGAACCAGTAGTGCCAGTAGCAGAACGCCTCGATGCCGTGCTCGCGCGCCAGGTCGGCCTGCTGCTCGCGCGTCTCGGGGACGCGCAGGTCGTAGAACCCCAGCTCGGACGGGACGCGCGGCTGGTAATGGCCGGGGAAGAGCGGCCGCGCGCGCACGACGTTGGTCCACTCCGTGAACCCCTTGCCGTGCCAGGCGTCGTTCTCGGGGAATGGGTGGTATTGCGGCAGGTAATTGGCTATCAGGCGAACGATCGGCCGCCGCGAAGACCCATGCATGTTTGCGTCCCCCACCCTCATGCGCTTACTTGACCGTGATCGTCATCGGCCAGCTCGCGTTGCCGATGTGGATGTCGAACTTGTTTTCCGGCTTGAGCTTCTGGGCCGGGATCTTGATGATCCAGCCCTGGGCGATCTTGTAGTCGGGATGGTTCTTCCTGACGTCGCCGCGGGTTTCGAGGTGGGCCTTCGAGCTCTCGCCGTTGAGGTCATACGTCACGTTGACCGCTTCATCGGCCACATACCAGCCCTTGATCTCGAGCGGTTTGCCGGGCGCGATATTGTAACTGTGAGAGCTCGCGTTGGCGGTCGAAATGCCGAATTTGACCGGTTTGAGCGGCTTGCCGGGCTTGGCAGCGCCGGGCGAAGAGGGGAGCGCCGGCATCGGCTTCGCGGCTGCGACAGTCTCTCGATCATCTTTGCTTTCGGCTGCGGCTTGTTTCTGGCACGAGACGGCGCCGGTCATCAGCAGCGCCGCAAGGCAGACATGGATGATACGCATCGCGCGAATGGCTCCTCATACACAGTCGTTTGGCATCCGTTTCCCCGCACAGGGAACACATCGCGGGAGTTTAGCGCAGCCCATCGCCTGAATCAATCAAACTTGCCCTAATGAAACAAGTCGCATGGTTACCGGCGAAGTCCCGACGGGCGGGGACTCGATCGGCCGGGGGGCGGCCCCATCCCCCGCTCTTTCTTTTCAGGGGCTTGATTGACGTGGCGTTTTGCGGTATTGTGCGGCCAAGTGCAGCCATCGCGGGCGCATGGGGGAGTTATGGAAGAATACACGAAAAGACTTCAGTCCGTTGCCCGGCAAAAAGAGGAAATCGAGGCGCAGCTGGCCGACCCCCAGGTCGTGCGCGACCCCAAGCGCTACGCCGACCTCACGCGCCAGCACCGCGACCTGAACGGCATCATGGCCGCCCAGCACGAATGCGAACGGCTCGAGGCGATGCTGAACCAGGCGCGCGACATGCAGGGCGACACCGACCCCGAGCTGGCCGAAATGGCCGCCGCCGAGGCCGCCGAGACGCAGGCGGTGCTGGAGAAGGCCAACCGCAACCTGCAACTCCTCCTCCTGCCGCGCGACCCCAACGACTCGCGCAACGTCATCGTGGAAATCCGCGCCGGCACCGGCGGCGAGGAAGCCGCCCTGTTCGGCGGCAACCTGTTCCGCATGTACAGCCGCTACGCCGAAAACCGCGGCTGGAAGATCGAGCTGCTGTCGCAGTCCGAATCGGACCTGGGCGGCTTCAAGGAAATCATCTTTTCGATCAACGGCGAGGGCGCCTACAGCCGGCTCAAGTACGAAGGGGGCATCCACCGCGTTCAGCGCGTCCCGGTCACCGAGACGCAGGGGCGCATCCACACGAGCGCGGTGACGGTCGCCGTCATGCCCGAGGCCGAGGAAGTCGACGTCGTCATCAAGCCCGAGGACCTGCGCATCGACGTGTTCCGCTCGAGCGGCCCCGGCGGGCAGTCGGTCAACACCACCGACTCGGCCGTCCGCGTCACGCACCTGCCGACGGGGCTCGTCGTCAGCTGCCAGGACGAAAAGAGCCAGCTCAAGAACAAGGTCAAGGCGCTCAAGGTGTTGCGCGCGCGGCTGCTCGACCACGCCCAGCAGGAACACGCCGCCGAGCAGTCGGCCCAGCGCAAGGCGCAGGTGGGGTCGGGGGACAGGTCGGGGCGCATCCGCACCTACAACTTCCCGCAAAACCGCCTGAGCGACCACCGCATCAACCTGACCATCTACAACCTCGACAAGGTCATCGACGGCGACCTCGACGCCGTGATCGACCCGCTGATCGACTACTACCAGGCCGAACTGCTCAACAGCAGCATCTAAGGTTGAGGCATGGGAGCTGCGCCTTCCGGCGGAACAGTTCGGATATTGAGCATTTATTGACAATTCACACCGCAACTGATATCCTGTCCGCCATGGAGTTCACCATGAGGCGTTGCTTAAGACTATCGTTTGCGGCATTTCTTGTGCTGCTGCTCGCGCCCGCGGCCCGCGCCGACATGGGGACGCCGATCATGTGGGCCGGATTCCTCCATCTGACGATCGGCAATTTGCTCATCGGCATCGGCGAGGCCGCGTTGATCCTCTTTGTCCTCCACCCCAGGACGCGCTGGATCTTCCCCAAAATGATCCTGGCCAATTATGTGTCCATGATCGTCGGGATGCTCCTGCTGCAGATGATGTTCGATAACCTGGTTTATGCCAGGTATGAGTTTCCGTTTGCGCATATCGCACGAATTATGGCGATGATGACGGCGCTGACATTTCTCCTGACGTTGATCATCGAGTGGCCATTTTGCTTTTGGGTGTTCCGGAAGGATCAGAAGAGATTTGCAAAGTCGCTGAAAGCCAACCTGATCGCGCAATGCGCTTCGTATGCGCTGCTCGTTCCGCTTTATTTTTATGCCAGCTACGCGGAGGTATGCGATAAAGTTGCCGCCGACCAATCGATACTTGCCGGCCTTGCGGGGCAAGGGCGAATCTATTTCCTCGAGAAGGATCGGGTGCACGTTTGCTCGGTGGATCTGGATGGGAAAAACAGGAGCCTATTGCCCGATATCGAGCTGCTTTATGGATATGAAAAAGAGCTGTCATTCGTTTCATCCGCCGAAAATAAATGGTCCTTGAGAGTTCTGTTTGCTAGCAACGGCGCCGTAAGAACATTAATTCCGGATCTATCCGGCAGAGCCGCGAAAAGGGAATCGACCCATTCAAAGACGTTCGACTTTCGGGACGAGGGCAAGCGGGATTGGAGCGTGGAAGTCCGGCACCTGGGATTGGACGGCGTGGAGGTTTCCTACCGGGAGCAACACCAATACCGTTTTTATATCGATACGCCGTACATGGAGTGGTATTCGAGATACCCGACCGTCTTGCCCGGCAATTTCGTGATCTTCGAATTTTACGGCAAAATTGTCTGCCTCGACATGAACCAGCGCAAAATCGCCTATATCACCGACGGCTATGCGCCGGTGGTGCTGCTGAAGTGACATGCTGAAGCATTAAGCATTCGCCCTTTAAAAGGGGCTTTCAGGCGCTAACCGGCTATTTGCTCAGCGCTTTGAGCATCTGTTGGGCCACCAGCTTGTTGCCGGTCGGGTTGAGGTGGACCGTGTCCTCGGTCAGGATCCCCTTGTCCAGGTCGTTGGGGTTGTGCGCCTGGGTGTAATCCTTGAACAGCGCGCGCAGGTCGACCAGCACGAGCCCGCGGTCCTGCGCGACCTTGCGCGTGATGCCGGCGAATTCGTCGAGCCACGGATCCCATTTGTTGGCGCCGTTTTTCTTTTCGCCGATGACGGTCGGCGTGACGAGGATGACGCGCCCGCCGGCGGCCTGGATCTTGTCGGTCAGCGCGTTGAGGTCGGCCTCGAAGACGTCCTGCGTGGTCCCCTGGTTGCGCCGCCAGTGCCAGACGTCGTTGATGCCGATGTAAATCACGACGACGCTGGGCTTTTTGGCGATGACGTCCTTGTCGACGCGCTCCATCAGGTCGCCGACCTTGTGGGCGGGGATCCCCGCGCCGATCACTTCGACGCCGTCCCGGGCGAGGCCGTCGCGGACGAGCGCCACGTAGCCGCCCGGCCGGTCGCCGAAGAAGGTGATCGAGTCGCCGAAGAAAACGACGCGCTCGCCGGGCTTGACGCCGCGCGAGGAAAACATCGAGCAGCCGGCAAGCATGAGGCAGGCGAGGATCAGCGCGGATTTGAACGGCTTCGAGAACATCAGGGACTCCTTATTGGGCGATAATCGGCAGTTCGATCTTGCCGGCGGCGATGTCGGCGATCACTTCGGAATAAATCTCGTGCTCTTCCTTGAGGACGCGCGCCTGGAGGGTCTCCGGCGTGTCGCCGGGCAGGACCGGCACGCGCCGCTGGCGGATCGTCGGGCCGTGGTCGTATTGCGGGTCGACGAGGTGGACGGTCGGACCCGTTTCGGCGTCGCCGGAGGCCAGCACCGACTCGTGCGGCTTGATGCCGTACAGGCCGCGCCCGCCGTGCCGGGGGAGGAGCGCCGGGTGGATGTTGAGGATGCGGCCGGCGAAGCGCTCGAGCGTGAGCGGCCCGATGTGTTTCATGTAGCCGGCCAGGACGATCAGCTCGGCGCCGGCGCCCACCATGGCGTCGCGCATGGCGGCGTCGCGCGCGCTCTCGTCGGGGTGGGTGAGATTGGACAGGTGCAGCGTCGGCAGTCCGGCCTTGCGCGCACGCTCCATGGCGCCCGACTGCGAGTTGTTGCTGATGACCAGGACGATCCGGGCGTCGAGCCGGCCGGCGGCGATCCGGTCGACGATGGCCTGCATGTTCGACCCGCCATGGCTGGCCAGAACTCCAATGCGAAGCGGATTCACTGCCTGACTCCTATCCCAAAGCTGCCTGGTGTCTTTCGTGCGTCGTGCGTCGTAATCGAAAATCGGACACACTGCTCCCATCGTAACCGCAGGCTGCGCCGAATCAATGATTTTCCTTAAAGGATCCGACTGCTCAGACTGATTCGAAATATTATTTTATGTTTCGAGTTCCGAGTTTTTGGTTTCGAGATCACAATTCCTTGAGCGTTTCCGCAAATCCGGCGAAGCGCCGGCGCGTTCGCTCCAACTCGGCCGGCTCGACGCAGATGATCGAGTGGTAGATCGTCGGCGGTTTCGCTTCATCGAACTGGTCGCGTTGGCGATCGATCAGCTTCGCCCAGTCGCGCCCGTGATAGTCCAGGTATTGAAGCAAGTTTGCGAGATCGGCGTCGTCGGCCTTGGCGAGCAACATGTCCCCGTGTGTGAAAATCAGGAATACCGCATCGCCGGGGAGCCACTCCAGGTCGCCGAGACATTCATCCAGCGCGTTCCAATTCCACCCAAAATAGGACGGGAACTCCAAAACGGATTTCATGTGCATGAACATCCGGCACACGCGCTGCATCTTGCGGCAATCCAGGATCTTCACGACGGGAGTGGCATAACGGGCCTTGATGCGGTCAACGGTTTCGCCAATCCCGCCCGGCTCCGCAAGCAGGAAAACCTTCGGCCCGTTCATGACGAAGATTTGGTCGATGTTTTCCAAGGCGTTCCAAGTCGGCTCGTGCAAGAATTGTCAATCACAGTGTTTTGATTAATCTCAAACCGGGCATTCTTTCGAAATGAGCGCGGTTTATCGTGGCGAGCGAGACATTCAGTTCCAATGCCGCCGCTGCGATCATCACGTCGCGAATATCCTGCATTTGGTTTTTCTTTCTCAATTCGCGAACGATTCGACTCATGCGTTCCGCCATGGCAGCAGTAAATGGATGAACGATGAAAGGCGCCAACACGGCGGATGCCTGTTTCTCCGATTCGATTTTACGGGCGCCGTAATATATTTCCGCCGCGACAATGGAACATGTTTCCACCTCGGATTTGAGAGCAAGCCGGTATAGATGAGTTTGTGTTTTGTCTGGCGCGCGAAGATGTTCAATGAACAAGGATGTGTCGGCTAGAACTCGTCGACTTTCCACGGGCGATTCCTTCCCTCTTCAATCGAGGCAGCCAGGTCCTTGGCGACGGGGACCGCCGCCAAAAGCGCCAATTGCTCCTGCTTGGAGTGAGGCGTAATCGTCTCCACATTAAGCCGAACCATGGAGCGTTCCGGTATTCCCTTGATGGGCTTGATCGGCTTGAACGCGCCGCCTTCGAAAATGGCCGTGGTTGAATGCGTCATGTCAATCTCCCGACCTGACAATTATACGGCAAGCTGATCGGGGCTGAAAGCCGTTTGTGGTTACTCGTCGAGCTGGCTGAGGTATTCCTCGGCGTCGATGATCAGGTCGCGGGGCTTGGAGCCCTGGTAGGGGCCGACGATGCCGCGCTCCTCCATGAGGTCCATGATCCGGCCGGCGCGGGCGTAGCCGATCTTCATCCGGCGCTGGATGTAGCTGACCGAGGCCTTGCGCGACTCGAGAATGAGCCGCAGCGCCATGTCATAAAGGGCTTCATCATCGAGCGATTCCATGTCGGCCGGCGTGAGCGGGGCCATCCCGGCGCGGCCGGCGGCGGCCATGCGGCCGGGGCCGTCGCCGAAGTCGTCGGTCGAGCCTTCGTCCTCGCCCTGCGCGGCGTCGCCCTCGCGCACCTGCGCCTTGGCGCGCTCGGCCGGCGTCGGCCGAGCCTCGAAGTCTTCCTTCTCGTAGCGCGCCTTTTCCTGCTCGCGGATGTAGTCGGCCAGGCGCTCGACTTCCGTGTCGGAGACGTAGCAGCCCTGGATGCGGAACGGCTTGGCGCCGCCGGGCGAGTAGAGCATGTCGCCGCGGCCGAGGAGGGACTCGGCGCCGTTCATGTCGAGAATCGTCCGCGAGTCGACCTTGGCGCTGACCTGGAAGGCGATCCGGCTCGGGAAGTTCGCCTTGATGAGGCCGGTGATGACGTTGACCGACGGGCGCTGCGTCGCAAGGACGAGGTGCATGCCGACGGCGCGCGCCATCTGGGCGAGGCGGATGATGTATTCCTCGATCTCGTTCTTGGCGACCATCATGAGGTCGGCCAGCTCGTCGATGATGATCACGATGTGCGGCATGTAGGGCATGCGGTGGCCGAGCGCGCGGCGGCCGAGCGGGGCCTTGCCGGTGGCCATCGCGTTATAGGCGTCGGCGTTGCGCACGCCGATCTCGGCCAGCGTCTTGTAGCGCTGCTCCATCTGTTCGACGCACCACGCCAGCGCGGCGGCGGCTTTGCGCGTGTCGGAGACGACGGGGGCGATCAGGTGCGGGATCGCCTGATAAATGGAAAGCTCGACGCGCTTGGGATCGATCATCGCGAATTTGACTTTGTCCGGCGCGTTGCGGTAGAGGAGCGAGGCGATGATCGCGTTCAGGCAGACGGACTTGCCCGAGCCGGTCGCGCCCGCGATGAGCAGGTGCGGCATCTGCGCCAGGTCGCAGATCACCGGCTCGCCGGCGATGTTGCGGCCCAGGGCGAACGCCAGGTTGCTCTTGTGCTGCTGGAACTCGGGGCAGGCGAGGAGTTCCTTGATCATCACCGGGTTGGCGCGCTTGTTGGGCACCTCGATCCCGACGGCCGACTGGCCGGGGATCGGCGCGAGGATGCGGACGTGCTGCGCCTTGAGCGCCATCGCCAGCTCCGACTCGAGCTGCAGGATGCGGCTGACGCGGACGCCGGGGGCGACCTTGAGCGCGAAGCGCGTGATGACGGGCCCCTGGATGACCTCGATGACCTGGACGGAGACCTTGAACTGCTCGAGCGTCTGCTCGATCCGCTGGCTGAGGCGCTGCTGCTCGTCGGCGCTCATCGTGTACATCGTCGCGGGCGGGTCGGTCAGCAGGTCGAGCGAGGGGAGTTGATACGTGCTCGGGAACAGGTCCATCTCGGCCTGGACCGGCTCCATCGCGGAGTCGTCGCCCAGGTCCATCGCGGGCGGCTCCTGCTCGACGGCGATGCTCTCGTTGAACTCGATCATCGGCTCGGGCTCGGTGCGCTTCTCCCGCGGCATGGTGAAGACGCGGCCTCGCGACTCCGGCTCGGCCGGGCGCGCGGCCGCCGGGCGCTTCGGGGCATGCGTGATCTCGAGGATCGGGCCCATCGGCATGACGCGCGCCGGATCCTTGCGGCGGAAGCTCATCCCCTCGATAAATTCATGGATCCACTGCGCGACCGGCAGTTCGGCCAGGGCGCGGAACGGCTTGACGACGTGCGGCCACGGATTCAGCCGACCCAGGAAACGCATCGGCTCGAAGATCGACATTTTCCCGATGGCGTGGCCGAGCTTGCCGACGCCGGTCCAGCCGAGCGCCACCAGGTCGCGCAGGAGTTTCTCGGTGAACAGCACCAGCCCGATGATTGCCAGCGCGCCGAGCGTCAGCACGGTTCCGAGCGGCCCCAGGTACTGGACGAGGTTGCCCCCCTGCTCGCTGACCAGGATGTTGCCGATGAGGCCGCCCATCTCGAAGGCGCTTTCGGCCGGGGCCTTGAGCGCCAGCAGCGCGCACGTGGAAAGCAGGATGAACAGCCCGCCGATGCCGCGCAGCCAGCCGCGCCCGTGCAGCGACAGCAGGTTCTCGCCGCGCAGGGCGTGGAACGCGTTGATGCCGATCATGACCGGCAGGGCGAACGCGACGTAACGCCCCAGCAGCCAGAAGAGCTGGCCGGCGATCCACGCGCCGAACGGCCCGATCCAGTTGCCGCGGTCGGGTTGCTGCGCCGCCAAGAGGGCCAGGAAAATCAGCACGGCGGCGAGGGCAAAAAGAATGCCGACAATCTCGCGCACCAGGTGCACGCGATCATCGGCCTGCCATGTGGCGGAATCGGTTTTGGTTGTCATCGTTTCGGACCAGCGTCTCAAGCCCGCGGTATCGGGCCGTCATCAGCGACAGCATAGAGCTTCACATGCCGCAAATGATAGGAAACGCCGTATCCGGACGCAAGTTATTTCGTCATTTTTTCGCCCCGAGGTCGACCGACGGGACCGGTTCGGGCTGCGGCTGCATGCCCATCTGCATCTGCATCCCGCCGCCCATCTGCATCTTGCAGCCGCCGGCCTTGCAGCCGCCGGCCGGCTTGGCCGGGGCCGCCTGGGCCTTGCCGGCGCACTTGCAGCCGCCCTTGGCGCCGCACTTGCACGCCGCGGTCCCGCGGCACGAGGCCGGCGCGGTGCTGAGCTGGCCGTCGTTGTCGACCTTGACGCTCCAGCACTTGCCGTCGGGCGAGACCAGCATCATCGCGCTCCTGCAGCCGCAACCCGGGTCCTGTTTCTTGTGATCCTCGAACGCCCCCCGGTTGCCGAGCGCGACGACGCACCCGCCGAGCACCAGGATCGGCGCGCACAGCAGCAGCAGCGCGAGCGACTGATAGACCTTCCTCATTACCTTCCTCCTCGGTCAGTTTGTTGCAATCCTGTTTATCTGACAGCGCATCTTCCCCAAGGTTCCCGAAATCGGGTCCGATGTCAAGCGGTCAGGCGCCAACACGCAGCACTACTTCGCCGCCGGTTTGTTCGCCCTCTTGAGGCAGCTCAGCGCCATGCTGTCCTTGGGGTCGATCTTGAGCGCCTGGTTCCACGCCTCGAGCGCATCCTGCTTGCGGCCGCTCAGGTTCAGGAGCACCCCGAGCTGCGAATACGCCGGCGCCCACGGCTTCGGGCGCAGCTCGATCGACTTGCGGGCATACGTGAGCGCCGTCTCCAGGTCGCGGGTGTTCATCTTCTGCCACGCCGCCTTGTAATACAGGTCCGGGTCGTTGGGGTTGAGCCGGATCGCCTCGTCCAGGTCCTTCAGGTTGTTCCGCGTCGCGGGCGCGCCGTGCTGGACGCGGTTGCGCATGCTCGCGCGCCGCCCGAACATGGTCGACCGGATCTTGTCGGGGGCGTCGGGGCAGTTCTTGAAGAACGCCTCGCAGGCGTCGAGCGCCCCCTTGTAGTCCTGCATGGCGGACAGGCAGCGCGACAGGTCGTCGTAATACCCCGCCTCGGCCGGATTCTCCGCGACGAGCTGCCGGTAGATCGGCAGCGCCTCGTTGTGGCGGCGCGCCGTCTCGAGGCATTTGCCCTTCATCACCCGCAGTTCGGTGTTTTTCGCGTCGAGCTTGAGCCCCTCGTTCACGGCGTCGATCGCCTTGTCCGTCTGCCGCGCCTTCAGGTAATTGTTGGCCGCGTTCAGGTAGGTCATCGGGTCGCCGGGATCGCCCGCGAGCTGGTCCTGCGCCGCCTTGAGCGGGTTGTCGGCCGCCTTGATCTTTTCCTGGAACCTGGCCAGATTTTCCGTGCGCTGGGCCGGGGTCTTCCCGCCGTGGTAGATCGCCGGCACGTCCTTCAGGATCCGCGCCTTGTAAGCGTCCCACTGCCCGCCCGCCTCGTAGAGGCTTGCGAACACGTCGAGCATGAACGTCTCTTTCTCGAGCTTGAGCGCCTCGGTGTAGGCCTTGTACGCCTCGTCCGGATGCTTGAGCTCGCTGTGAGCCGAGCCGAGGAGCCAATACAGCTTGACCCCCGCGCTGTCGTTTTTGAAATTCGACGCCCAGTGGACGCCGGACTCGCCGGTCTTGCGCGCGCCCTCGAAGTCGCGCTTGTCGAGCTGCATCATCCCGAGCCGGTAGTAGATGTCGGGGAGGGCGGGATACATCTCGAGCTGCGACTTCATGAACGCGATCGCCTGGTCCTGCAGGCCCATCCCCTTCAGGGCCTGGGCCTTGAGCTCGATCGTCGCGCCGTTGCCCGGGTTCGAGAGGAAATACTGGTCGGCGGCGGCGATGGCCTGCTGGTAGCGCTTGGCGCCGAACTCCACGCTCGCAATCTGATACCACGCCCGGTACATGGCGGGGTTGAGCTCAACCGCCTTTTTCAGGTCTTCCATCGCCTTGTCGTTTTGTTTGAGGTGCCGGTAGGCCATCGCGCGCAGGAACAGGATCCTCGGCGAGTCCGGTTTCTTTTGCAGATCGGCCGTCGCACGCTCGGCGATCCACTTGTAGCAATCCCTCTGCGGCCACGCCTCCCGGGCCAGGACGAATACCTGGGTCAGGCCTTCATCGCCGCGGTTCCAGTTGGCGCCGAGGATTTCGAGCTGCTCGCGCACGACATCGATCTTGCCGGCCCAGTCGGCGTAGGCGGCGTAATCCGAGCGCAGCCGGTTGGGGTTTGGCTGGAGCGGGATCACCTTCCTGAATACCTCGTCGACCTGTTGCCAGTGCGCGGGGTCGTTCCACCACGCGTCGCCTTCGCCCTGCTGCGAGCACATCTCGCCGTGGTAGTCGATCCACAGCAGCGGCAGGTTGGAGCCGGGGATCTTGTCGGCGTTGTTCTTGACGAACGTCAGCATCGTTTCGTGCGAGCCGCCCCAGCGCGGCCGGTTCAGGTTGAGGAACCGCGCGTAGGCCGGGTAGTAGCTCGGGTCGATCGTGCGCGCCTTGACGAGCCTGGTCGCCGAGGCGTTGAGCGGCCGGCTCATCGCCATGTCGATCGTGATCAGGTCGGGATACGGGAACGGGCTGCCGGGGTTGAGCCGGGTCGCGCTGGTCAGGTCGTTTTCGGCCAGCGCGAGCCGCTCATGGAACGCCTCCCAGCCTTTCGGG
Organism: Candidatus Sumerlaeia bacterium; assembly: GCA_039683515.1. Classification (GTDB taxonomy): domain Bacteria; phylum Sumerlaeota; class Sumerlaeia; order MVZB01; family MVZB01; genus JAJFUE01. Next base: position 36,723 of record JBDKRG010000056.1, read on the forward strand.
CTGACCGAGTTGGCCCAGCCGGTGCCGCGCGCCGCCCAGGCGTGGCTGATATAGAACCCGCCGCGCACGGCGTAGGCGGCGTGCGAGTGCGGCCTGGCCTCGATCCACTTGTCGAGGTGCGGGAGCAGGTCGGCCATGTACGGGATGCGGTTGAGCGCGGTCTCGACCGGCAGATACGAATTGGGGACCTTGGGGTCGTAGCTCTTGAAATAGAAATCGTAGAAGGCCTCGAGCTTGTCGAACTGGTCGGCGCGCAGCAGCGCGGCGGGGGAAACGTCCGACATCGAGTCGGCGGCCAGCGCCGAGCCTGAAAACAACATCACCGCCAGTGCGAAAGACAACAACCGCATCACGTTTCCTCCCCTAAAATGCTGGAGAAGAGTTTATGTTTTCCTGGGGGGTGATTTCAAGGAAAGCGGACCGGCACGGACTTGCACGGACATACACGGGCGGGCACGGACGGGCACGGACGGATGGGTTCAGGCGCTCTTTTCCACGTCGATTTTGACGCCGAGGCGCGCGAGGTCGGCGAAGAAATCGGGGTAGGATTTGCTGATGTGCTCGGCGCGGGCGATGGTCAGGCCCCGGCGGCAGCGCGTGCCGACGATCGCGAGCATCTGCGCGACGCGGTGGTCGCCGCGCGAGTCGACCTCGACGCCCCCCTCGTAGCCGTCCGGGTTGCCGTCGATCTCGATCCAGTCCTCGCCCGAACGCGCGCCGACGCCGAGCTTGGCCAGTTCCTCGAGCGGCTCGCGGATCCGGTCGGATTCCTTGAGGCGCAGGTTGCCGATGTTCTCGAAGCGGCTCGTCCCCTCGGCGAGGCAGGCCGCGCCGATCAAGACCAGCACGGCGTCGGTCGCGAGGTCGCCGTTGAAGGAGGTCGCCGTGAGCTCGCCGGTCGAGTGGATCATCAACTCGCCGTCGCGCGGGCTCATGAACTTGCAGCCCATCGCGCCGAGGCAATCGGCCGCGCGGCGCTCGCCCTGGGCGTCGTCGCGCAGGCCGTAAACGGTCGCCATCCCGCCGGCCGCCGCGACGCATGCCATGAGCGCCGCGGCCGACGGCCAGTCGCCGTTGACCGCCAGGTCGGCGGCCTTCGCGGCCTGGTTGCCGGGCACGTTGAACGCAAAGCCGCTCACGCCGCGCCCCAACGCGACGCCGAACTGGCCGAGCGCGTCCTGCGTCTGGTCGATCAGCGGCGCGGAGACGAGAACCGGCTCGCCTTCGTCGTCGCCGACGTCGATGCGCGAGTCGCCGTCGAGGAACGGGCATAAATAGAGCAATGAGCTTAAAAACTGCGAGCTGCGGCGGCCGCTGACGCGCACGGCGCCCCCGCGAACGCGGCCCCTGCCGCCGGCGATCCGGATCGGAAGCCGGCCGTCCTCGCCCGTGCCGGAGGCCTCGGCCCCGAGCTGCCGAAGCGCCTTGAGCAGGTCCTCGTTGGGGCGCTTGCCGAGCGAATCCATGTGTTCGGTCACGAACTCGACCTCGCCCTCGACGAGGCACGCCGTCCCCAGCAGCAGCCGCAGCACGGCGCCGGCGTTGCCCGGATTGAGCCGCACCGGGTTGCGCGGCCGGCCGCCGAACCCGGTGACGCGCAGGTCGCCGCCGATCTCCTTGATGCTCGCGCCGAGGGAGCGGCAGCACGAGACGAGCGCGCGCGCGTCGTCGTTGGCCGCCGGGCGGCGCACGGTCGAGGTCCCCTCGGCCAGCGACGCGCCCAGGATCAGCCGCGTCGAATAATTCTTCGACGGCGGGGCGACGATGTATCCGCCGAGCGGTCCGGATGGGTGGATGCGAACAAGGGTCATGAGAATCAGTCACAATCGTCCAGAATCGTTCGGAAATTCGAAACAAAGCTAATGTAAATGAAAAATGAAATCAATCAATCCAAAAAATCCGCAATCCGAAATCGGCTAGCCCAATCGGCCGAACTGGCGGTCGATCTGGTCGCGGGTGAGGAGGAGGGCGGTGGGTCGGCCGTGCGGGCAGCGCAGCAGCTCGTGGGTCTCGAGGAGATGGTCGAGGAGGCGCTGCATCTCCTCGACGCCGAGGCGGTCGCCGGACTTGACGGCGGCGCGGCAGGCGGCCCGGGCGCAGATCCGCTCGCGCAGCCGCTGAAGCTCGCGCCCGAGGTTCCCCTGGCCGACGTCGTCGATCAGGTCGCGGATGAACGCCTCGATGTTCATCCCGTCGAAGACGGTCGGGACCGACTGGACCATGAACGTGCCGCCGCCGAACGGCTCGACCTCGAAGCCGGCCTCGCGCAGGGGAGCGAGCAAAGGCTCGAGCGCCGCGGCCTCGGTCGGGCTGAGCTCGATCGAGTGCGGCAGGAGGAGCGGCTGCACGGCGATCGCGCGGGAGGCCGCCTCGCGCATGAATTTCAGGTAGAGCCACTTTTCGTGCGCGGCGTGCTGGTCGATCAGGATCATCCCGTCGGGGCCGGCCTCGGCAAGGATGTAGCAGTCGGCGATCTGCGCCACGGCGCGCGGCGGCTGGGCAAGGCCGCGCAGCCGCTCGATGATCGAGGATTCCTCGCCGGCGGCGGGGTCGGCCGGCGGCGACGCGATATATGGGGCCGAAGGCTTGCGGTCGGGCTGCGGCGGGGTCGGCTGCCCGGCGCCGTACTGCGGCAAGCCGAACCCCGGGGAGAACTCGGTTTGGGCGGGGGGAGGCGTTGAGACTGAAGGGACGCAAGGGACCAAAGGGACCAAAGATGGGCTGGCCGTGGGGGGCGGGGCGGGTGGCGGCGCGACGGGGGGCGCGGTCTGCGGCGTGGCCGTCACCGCGAGCGTCGGGACGATGTTGGCCGCGCGGAGGGCCTCGGCGACGGCGCGGTGGACGGCGCCGGCCACCAGCGAGTCCTCGCGGAAGCGCACCTCCTCCTTGGTCGGGTGCACGTTGACGTCGATCATGTCGCCGGGCATCTCGATGAGGATCGCGGCGAGCGGGTAGCGCTGGATCATCAAGAGTCCGCGGTAGGCTTCCTCGAGCGCGAACGGCAGCGGGCGGTGCGCGATCGGGCGGCCGTTGGCGAAGAAATACTGGAAGCGCCTGTCGCGGCGCGTGACGGTCGGGTTCGTGACGGCGCCCCACACGCGCACGTCGTGCAGCGTGTGGTCGACGTCGATTAGCTTCGCGCCGGCCTCGGAGGGGAGGATCTGCGCGAGGCGGTCGCGCAGCGGCTGGCCCGCCGGAAGGTCAAGGTAGGGGCGGCCGCGCCAGCGGATCGCGAAGCCGACGTCGGGGCGCGTGAGCGCCTGGCGCAGGATCGTCTGCAGGATGTGGCCCCACTCGCTGACGGCGCTCTTCATGAACTTGAGCCGGGCGGGGGTGTTGTAGAACAGGTCGCGCACGACGATCGTCGTGCCGGGGTTGGCGGCGCAGGGCTGCACGGACGGCTCACGGCCGCCGCTGGCGCGCAGGCGCAGGGCCTCGAGGTCGGCGGGGCGGCGCGTGACGATTTCGATCCGCGAGACGGCGGCGATCGCCGCCAGCGCCTCGCCGCGAAACCCGCGCGTCGTCAGGCGCGCCAGGTCGTCGAATTCGGCGATTTTGCTCGTGGCGTGGCGCTCGACCGACAGGCGCAGGTCGGCCTCGCCCATGCCGCAGCCGTCGTCGCGGATCGTGAAGCTCAGGGCGTCCTCCTCGATCGCGATGTCGAGGCGCGTCGCGTCGGCGTCGAGGCTGTTTTCGATGAGTTCCTTGATCGCTGCGGCCGGGCGCACGACGACCTCGCCGGCGGCGATCTGGTTGATCAGCCGCGTCGGGAGCCGGTGGATGCGGGACTCGGAAGTGGCGGGCGCCTCGCTCATCCCGAAAGGCTAAACGATTTGGGGGCGGCGGGCAAGGAAAGCGTGGGAAAAGGACCCAAATGACGAAAATGACCAAAGACAGAAAAGAGAAAACCCCGTGGATGGTGGTGCCAAGTCCACGGGGTTGGTTTTGGATGCCGCCGTCGGCGACGTCGGCCTACTTGAAGATCTTCTGGAACTCCGGGTCGTTGACGAGCTGGTCGGCGATCATGCCGTAGCCGCCGAGGATCGGGTGGCTGGAGTCGGTGTAGATCTCCGTCGGCAGCGGCTCGGGGGCCAGGTAGGGGACCTTGTGGTCCTGGAGCCATTTCTCCATGCCGGGCTTGATCTCCTGGCGGTAGCGGTCGAGCGCCTTGCCCTTGATCATGTGCTCGTTGTAGGGGCCGACGAGCACGTAGACGTTGTTGCCGCGCTCCTGGAGCAGTTCGACGAGCTTGCCGAAGTAGCGCCACTGGTACGACTTGTCGAGCGGCACGAACGGGAACTCGGTCGGCTTGATCCGGCGCGCGGTCCAGCTCTTGGCGAGCGAGGGGGCCTTGTCCGGCGGCAGGTCGGGGAAGTCGACGAGCGTCGGCGTGCCGTACGGGTTCTTGATCGTCCAGGCCGGGATGTCGTCGCCGCCGAAGCAGACCGTCTGGATGTGCTGCACCCAGCCGAAGATCTCGAAGCGGTGCTTGATGGCGATGCCGAGCCGGTCGTCGATGCCGGTGTCGATGTAGGCCGGGATCGACTCGGTGAGCTGCGGGATGAGCTTGGAGTGGTTGATGCCGCTGAGGGACTTGGTCGTGAGGTCCTCGCGCGGGGTCGAGATCCACAGCGGGTTGAACGCCAGCAGCACGTTCTTGCCGGTCACGGCCTTGCCGTAATACTTGATCAGGCCGTAGCAGGAGACCGAGTGGCAGCCGCTGATGCCGAGGTTGGCGAAGTTGGCCGAGGCCATGCGGGTGTTGAGCTGCGCCGAGAGGGTGCTCTCGGGCGGGACGTAGGCGCCCCACATGACCGAGTCGCCGACGATCGCGTTGTCGGTGGACTTCATCATCGCGTTAAAGTCGCGCTCGACGCGCCAGTAGTCGCTGCCGAGGTCGAACGGGACGCGCATGTTGGGCACGACCTTGACCGGCTCGACAAGGCCCCACACCTTGGGCAGGGCCCACAGGACGGCCAGCGCGATCACGATCGTGGCCAGCCACTGGCGGCCGGTCAGGCGCATTTCGTTGGAGCCGAACGGGATCCCCTCGCCGCCGAACGGGCCGGAAGAAAGCCGCTTCCTGGGCTTGGCCTCGGGCGCCGGGGGAGGGGGCGTCGACGTCTGGGTTTCGGGATTGAGTTGGCTCATCGGTTATATCTCCGAGGGTCTTGCTCAGTATTGGGTGTAGATGAACTTGGCCGGGGCCTGCTGGCAGACGAACAGGCAGACGATCATGAGCACGGCCAGCGCCACGCGGACCGGGGCCGGCCGAAGCAGGCCCTGCAGTTTCGAGTTATACAGGAACTGGTACGTCCAGATGATCAGGACGAACATGATCGGCAGCATCGGCAGGCGCGGGTCGGCCAGCCATGACGTGCTGAAGATGCGCGAGAAGATCGTCCAGCCGTCGCCGATTGTCGACGCGCGGAAGAAGATCCACGTGATCATGACGAAGCAGAAGACGAGGAGCTGCTTGCAGAAGCGCGGGACGCGGTCGCGGTAGAAGGGGGTGCGCTCGGCCTCGCGCGTGATCATGCGGCCGATGGCGTGCAGCGCGCCCCACACGATGTAGGTCCACGCCGCGCCGTGCCAGATGCCCGACAGGACCATCGCCACGAAGATGTTGAAATACATGCGCGCGGGGCCCTTGCGGTTGCCGCCGAGCGGGATGTAGAGGTAGTCCTTGATCCAGCTCGAGAGGCTGATGTGCCAGCGCCCCCAGAAGTCGCCCAGGTCGGTGGCCGTGTAGGGATTGTTGAAGTTGAGGATGACCTTGAAGCCCATCAGGCGCGCGACGCCGCGGGCCATGTCCGTGTAGCCGGCGAAGTCGAAGTAGATCTGCCAGGTGTAGGCGAATGTCGCCGCGACCAGGCCGGCCGTCGTCGCCGTCGAGGGGTCCGGGTAGATCGTGTCGACGTACTTGCCGAGCCAGTCGGCCAGGACGGCCTTCTTGAACAGGCCGACGAGGAAGAGCGAGGCGCCGTCGGTGACGTCCTGCATCGTGAGGCGCGGGACGCGCTCGATCTGGGGCAGGAGGTTGGAGGCGCGCTCGATCGGGCCCGAGAGGATGTTCGTGAAGAACGAGATGTAGGCCGCGAAGCGGATGATGTTGGTTTCGGGCTTGACCTCGCCGCGGTAGGCGTCGATCGCGTAGCTGAGGCCCTGGAACGTGAAGAACGAAAGGCCGGCCGGCTGGACCGCCCACCGCCACTTGGGCAGCGAGCTCAGCAGCGGCAGTTCCAGGTTGAACGCGGCGTTGATGTTCTCGACCGCGAAGTCGGTGTACTTGAAGAAGCACAGGACGAGGAGGCTCAGCGTGACCGCGGCCGCCAGCCACATCTTCTTGTGGTCGGACTTGACCATCATCCGCACGCAGACGTAGTTGACGACGGTGATGTAGACCATCAGCAGCGGCAGCCACCAGCCGAGCCAGCCGTAGAACATGAACGAGGCGATGACGAGGAACGAGATGCGCAGCATCGGAAGTTTACGGATGCCGTAAAAGATCACGAGAAAGATCGCGAAGAAAATAAAAAAGACCCAGGTGTTGAAAAACATGGCTCGTTTTACTCCATCAGGGTTCGGGAATGCGCCTCGGCCGACTGGGCAAGGGCTTGTGGATTATATCCGCCTTCGAGCAAGGAAACAAGTCGGCCGTGACATTGTTGATCAGCTATTTTTTTCACAACCCGCGTCAGTTCGGCGTAACCGGCGCTGGAAACCATGAGCCCGCCGATCGGGTCGTCGGCGTGGGCGTCGAATCCGGCCGAGATAAGTATGAAATCGGGCTTGAATTTATTGGCGGCGGGCATCAGTCGGTCGCGCAGCGCGGCGATCGCTTCCTTGTCGCCGGAGCCGGCCGGCAGCGGGACGTTGAGCTTGGTGCCGGCGGCCGGGGTCGTGCCGGCGTCGTCGGCCGCGCCGGTGCCGGGGTAGAACGGGGCCTGGTGGACGCTAAAGTAAAAGACGGTCGGGTCAGCCTCGAACGCCGCCTGGGTGCCGTTGCCGTGGTGGACGTCCCAGTCGACGATCAGAATGCGTTTGACCTTGTGCTTTTGCTGAAGGTATCTGGCGGCGATCGCGGCGTTGTTGTAAATGCAGAACCCCATCGCCTGGTCGCGGCCGGCGTGGTGGCCGGGGGGGCGGATGGCGCAGAACGCGTTGTCGATCCGGCCGGCCATGACGGCGTCGAGCACGCCCAGGACGCTGCCGGCGGCTTCGCGCGCGGCCTGCTCCGAGCCCTTCGAAATCGGGACGTCGCGCCGGTCGAGATACGGCTTGCCCGCCGCGCACGCCGCGCGCGCCCGCTCGATGTAGCCATCGCCGTGGACCAGTTTGAGCTCGTCATCGGTCGCGGCCTTTGCGCGAAACCGCACGGCGCGATCGAGAAGTCCGCCGTCTGTGAGCCGCTTCTCGATCGCCTCGATGCGCGTTGCGGATTCCGGGAACCCCTCCGGCGTCACGTGGCCGCGCCCGTCGTAAATGAGGATCCCGGTGCGGGCGGGGGGAGCGCCGTCTGCCGCGCACCATGCCGGAGAAGCAAGAACCAAACAAATGGCCGCCAGAATCCAATGCATTATCATCATCCGCTCTCTCAAAGGACCCAAAGGACCAATAGGACCAAACGAAAGAGGCCCTTACATCACTTGATTCACCACGGCGATGCAAGGGCCTCTCCTATGTTCAAGGCGTGGAAGTCAGCCGTTACTTCTTCGGCTCCTCGACCTTGCGCACGCAGCGGAAGCCCAGGTAGTCGCCGCCGATGCAGCCGTCGGTCTGGCCGGGGAACTCGCCCTGGCGCCACGCCGAGCGGGCGGTGTTGAGCTCGAACCGGTAGGCGCCGCCGCGGATCGTGAACTGCGGGTTGTCGTTCATCGCCGCGCCGCGCGGGTCGTCGGCCGGGCTGGCCTTGTAATAGTTGGCGTCATAGACGTCGTTGCACCACTCGGCGACGTTGCCGTACATGTCGTAGATCCCCCACGCATTCGGCTTTTTGGTGCCGACGGGGTGGGTCTTTTCGGCCGAGTTGGTCTTGACCCAGGCGTAGTCGGCCAGCTTGCTCTCGTTGCCGCCGAAGAACCAGTCGGTGTCGCTGCCGGCGCGGGCGGCGTATTCCCACTCGGCCTCGGTCGGGAGCCGGTAGCCGTTGGCGTCGAAGTTGCACTCGCCGGTGTCGAGGTTATAGCAGGGGGTCAGCCCCTCGGCCTCGCTGCGGGCGTTGCAGAACTTGGCGGCGTCGGCCCACGGGATCTGCTCGGCCGGCAGGGTGGGTCCCTTGAACTTGGATTTGTCGATGTTGGTCAGCTTGATGTAGATCTCCTGGGCCACCTCGGTCCGGTCGATCAGGAACGGCTTGACGGTGACTTCATGGACGGGGGCCTGGTTGGCTTCGCCGGTGGCGCTGCCCATCTTGAACTTGCCGCCGGGAAGCTGGACCATTTCCTGGCCGAGCTTGCACTTGACGATCGGCATGGCGGCCTTTTCGGCGGCCGGGGCCGCCGCCTCTTCGGACGCCGCGGCCGGCTGCAGCGAGCCGTCGCCGGCGGCGGGAGTCGGGGCCGACTGCTTGTTGCAGCCGTACAAACCGATCAACAGGGCCAGGCTTGCCGCTGTCGTAAGAAGTCTCATGCTCATATCATTCCTCCTGGTTAAATGAAAAAACCGGTCTATGTTGTTCGAAGCCCGAATCGAATGCAAAGCAATTCGTCGATGCGGGTCATCCATGCCGGATTCGGCGAACCCGGCCTACTCCGAAACCTTGAGCCAGTCCGGCTCCTTGTTGCTCAGGCTGTCGTGGGTCAGCTGGACGAAGACATCGGGCGTGTCGCGGTCGAAGACGCAGATGTCCCAGCCCGGGGCCTTCTGGCCGGGGACGTAATAGGCCGGCCTCATGCGGTTGCCGCGAACGCCGCGGCTGAACGCGACGAATTGGTTGTCGGGCGACCAGTCGGGGTGATAGAGCTCGACCGGGACGATGTCCTTGACCATGTGCTTGTGCTCGCCGACCTTCGGGATCGCGGCCGAGAAGTCGACCGGCGCGATGTCGATCCACATCAGCTTGTTCTTGTCGGCGACGGCCCACGTGATGCTCTTGCCGTCGGGGCTGACGTTCGGGCGGCAGCCGAGGATGTTGCCGGTGACCCCTTCGTCCATGTGCAGGATGTCGATGACGCGGTCGCCGTCGACCTCGATGGCGACGATCGACTGGCCCCAGCCGAACGTCACGACGATGGTGCCCAGGACCCACTTGCCGTCGGCCGACCACGTCAGGTTGAGCAGGTTCTTGAGCTCGCTGGCCTTGGGGGTGGTCTCCTTGCCGCTCGGGTCGATGAGGCGGATCGTGTCCTTGCCGTCGGTCCACACGGTCGTCTTGCCGGTCTTCATGTCGTAGATCTTAAGGCCCTCGTTGATCGTGACCGGCTTGCCGGGGATCGGCGTCTCGAAGGCCAGTCGCGTGCAGTCGGGGCTCCACGCCATCTGGCGGGCGTTGTCGACGACCTTCCTGCGGCCGGTGCCGTCGGCGTTCATGACCTCGATGCGGTACTGCGCGCCGGTGGTGTTGTCGCAGCACTCGAAGGCGATCATCTTGCCGTCGGGGGAGCACTGCGGGTAGCTTTCGTTGATGTCCGGGGTGTTGGTGAGGTTCTTCGGGTGGGAGCCGTCGGCGTTGATCGCCATCAGCTCCCAGTTATTGTCGCGGTAGGACTCGTAGACGATCTTGTCCTTGACGCCTTTGAGCTGCTTGAGCAGCGCCTTTTGCTGCGGCGAATCGTTCTTGATGAGATCGGCCGCGTGGCACATGCCGGTGGCCAGCGCGAAAACCGCGATCATCTGAAGGAAGCGATTGATCATGGCTCGGTCCAATCTGGATGTGGGGATGGTGGGGGCTTCGCCGTTCACGGCGCGGCTCCAGGCCTTAAAATCTTAAAACGAGTCAGCTCAAGGATTCAAGGGCGAATAGAGCCGCCTTTTTCGGGGTTTATTTGCCTGCACCTGTTGAAACGCGCATCGGTGAGTTTACTTACGCGGGAATCCATCTGGCGGATCGGGCGGCGGAAACCTGATCGATAGATTTCTTGACCCGCGTTTTGCCGGTGCTATACTCGCCGCTCGAGAGAGTGAGCGACAAAAGTTTTTCGGCAATCGGAATCGCCGGCGAGGGCGCCGGCGCCACATTGCGTTTGGCTGTTCGATACCGAATAGCTGTTTTTTGATGTGGGGCCGGCGCCCCCGCCGGCCATTCAAGCTTTAGAAGACCCAATTGAAAGCGTCGCCATGAGCGGACCGAACGACCAGGCCTCGTCCCTGTTGCTCGACGAATATTACGCCAACGAGGATCCCCGCTTCGTCGAGACGCTGCGCGGCGTCCATTCGGGGCCGAAACTGGCCGGCCTCGCCGAGCGCTGGAAGCGCGATCGGCGGCCGTGGGCGCGCGAGCGGATCAAGGAATACCTGGCGCTGCCGATGAACGTGCCGGGCCACGAGCCGGTGGTGAAGCGCCTCTTCAAGCAGGCCTGGGCCGCCGGCGACGACGAGCTGATGGGGCTGTTCATGGCCGGCTTCGACCGGCTCGTCCGCCGCCGCGTCCGCGCCCGCGGGCAATGGGATCCCGCCACGCGGCAGATCGTTCAAATCGAAGAGATCCGGGCGCCCAAAGATGTTATCCCGCGGATGAACGGCCGCCGGCGAACCTACCGCAACCCGGCGACCGGCGAGCTCGCGACCATCGGCGGCAAGCTCGAAATCCCCGGGGGCGGCAGTCTGTTTTCGTATCGCACGCGCGGCTACCTGCGCCGCCGCGCCTGGCGATATTTCCGGCTGCTCGCGGCGCATCAACCCGGCCGCTACTGCGCGGCGGTGGCCGGGGCGCTGGCGCTCTACCGCGACGAGGACGTCGCGAGCGGGATCAACCTGCTCGACAACTGGAGCCTGCTGCACGCGCTCTTCCGGCGGTCGCCCGCCCTCGCCTTCAAGATTTCGAACATCGAGCCGGCGCCGGGCCATGCGCTCGGCGAGCTGGCCGCGGCCCCCGCGTTCGAAAAGCTTTGGGCCGACGGCGCCGCCGGCCCGGTCCTGCTCGACCTGCTCGCGGCGGCGCGGGCGCGCGTTGTGCGCGTGTCGGCCGTCGAGCTGCTCAGGCGCCACCACGCCGGGGCGCTCGCGGAGCTCCCGCTCGAGCGCGTCTTCGCGCTGCTCAATCACGAGGACGCCGACGTCCAGCAGTTCGCCGCCGGGCTGTTCAAGGAGCGGCGCGACCTGGGCAAGCTCGGCATCGACACCTGGCTGCGCCTGCTGAATACGGAAAATCCGCAGGCGCTCGAGCTGCTGTGCGGCGCGATGGAACAGAACGTCGCCACGCAACGGGTTGCGTTCGAGAAGTGCGTCGAGCTCGCATGCGCGCGCCCGTCGCCGGTCGCGGCGATCGGCCTCAAGTTCCTCGCCGGGCAGGAGATCGGCAACCCCGGGCAGCGGCGCGCGATCGTGGCGCTCGCCGGCATGAAGTGCGGGGCGCTGGCCGGCAAGGCCGCCGCGTGGGCGCTCGGCATCGCCGGCGGGTCGGAACACTACACGGCCGACGCCATCGTGCCGTTCTTCGACAGCCTGCACGCCGACGCGCGCGAGCGCGCGTGGGAATGGCTCAATGCCGAGGGATGCCCGGCGGCCGACGACCCCGTGCTCTGGACGCGGCTCGTCGAGACGCCTTACAGCGAGCTGCGGCTCAAGCTGGTCGAGACGCTCGCGCGCCGCAAAAAGCTCCCCGGCGCGGGGCCCGACCGGCTGACGCCGCTGTGGCAGGCGGTCGTTTTGAACATCTTCCGCGGGGGGCGGCAGAAGCGGCTCGCGCTGACGCAGATCAGCGCCGCGATCCTCGACCAGCCCGAAAAAGCCGGCGAGTGGCTCCCGCTGCTCGCCGCGGCGATCCGGTCGCTGCGGCCGACGGAGGCGCGCGCGGGCCTGGCCGCGATCATGACCGCGGTCGAGCGCGACCCGGGCCTCGCCGAGGCCGTGCGGCGGCTGTTACCCGAACTCGATCTCAACCCGTCGGAGGTCGTGCCGTGAACCTGTCGGTTGCCTACCTCGGACGCAGCGGCCTCGAGCGCAGCGGGGAAAACGAAGTCCTCTCGCTCAAGCCGAACCTCGCCCGCGACGCCGTCGCGTTCGACGCGCCGCTCAAGGACCCGCTGCGCTTCCGCGAGGCGATCACCGCCCTGCACGACATCGTCATCAGCGACCTGCGCTACACGAAGCGCGACAAGACCGCCTACCTCGAGTGGAAAAAAAGCGAAGCGCAGCGCACCGATCGGCTGCGCCGCGAAATGATTCAACAGATTCAAGGCCGGATCGCGACCGAAGCGGACCTGCCGGCCGATTTTTGCGAGCAATACCGGGCGGCCGTCCGCAAATACTGGGATGCGCGCGGCCGTTACGCCAAATTCATCCAGAAGCACGACCCGGCCATGTGGCGCCACTACCAGATGCTCATGGACCCGGTCATCACCGTCGCCGACGACGTGGTGTTCTTCGAGTGCTTCTCCGCCGACGAGTCGAGCTACGGGTGCCTCACGGTGGAGCGCGAAGCCGGGTTCGGCCCGGCGGCAAACGCCCGGCCGGGGACGACCAACGTCGATTACTCGTGGGATCTCTACGACCACTTCCAGGGCTTGCGCAGCTACCGGCCGACGCGGTTCAGCATCGACCCGGCCGGCTTCACCGTGAAGAGCGGCGGCAGCCCCGATTACCGCGAGGAAAAGATCGACCTGCCGGCCGGATGGCTCAACGGGTTCCTGCAGATCCAGTCGGCGATGGCGCTGCCGATGAGGCGCGTGAGGCTGTCGGTCGAGGCGGTCTACGCGATGCTCGGCCGGCTCGTGCGCCGCCGCGAAAAGACCGGCCCGCGCGCGATCCGGTTCGAACTAATCCCGGGCAAAACCCCCGCGATCGTTCTTGAGCCGTGGGAGGAGCGGATCGAATCGCACGGCACCGTCTACGAAGGCCCGCCCGGCGAGCCGGTCCGCGTGTGGGGGCGCCGCCGGCTGCTGACGCTGGCGCGGCTGCTGCCGCTCGCCGAGGGGGTCGACGTCTACCTGCTCGGCACGGGGCTGCCCAGTTTCTGGCTCGTGCGGATGGGCTCGATGCGCCTCGTCCTGGGCATGTCCGGCTGGACGGCCAACGACTGGACGCGCGGCTCGGCGATCGACATGATGGCGCCGCCGGTCGCGCCGTCGCCCCGGATCGTCGCGGGCATCGCTGAGCTGCTGCGCCGCGAGCGGGCGCTGTCGTTCGTCGAGATCGACGCGCGGGCGTCGATGGTCCCGGCCGAGACCGCCGCCGCGCTCAACCGGCTCGCCCACACCGGCCAGGTGATCTACGACCTCGGCGCGGAGGTCTACCGCTGGCGGCAGGTCATGCCGCGGCCGGTCGCCGAGGAACAGATCGGCGGCGAGCACCCCGAGCTCGAGGCCGCGCGCGAGCTGGTCGCCAAAAACGCGATCCAGGTCGTCAAGCGCGAGGAGGCCGGTCCGCGCCGCGAGTTGATCGCGGGCAAGGGCGACAAGCTCAAATTCGAGATCCTGATCGACGCCGACGGGATCATCCGGCGCGGCCAGTGCGCCTGCGCCCACCATCGCCGCGGGGGGCTGCGCAACGGCCCGTGCCGCCACCTGCAGGCGCTGCGCATGGTTGCGTGGGGCGGGCTCGCAAATTACGGCGGCTCGACGCGCGAATGGTTCGAGCGGATCACGGCGTGGGCCGCGCGCCGCGAAACATCTTGATTCCGAACGAGGAGGAGCGCTATATACCGGGACGATATGTGTTAACGGGAAGGGCCGGCCGCTTGAGACTATTCCGCGGCGTTCCGCCACGGTTGCGATTGGCTGACCATGCTTCCCCAGCGCCGTTTTTCTTTACGGCCTAACGGATACCGTTAGAATGACCAAGAGAGAAGGCTGCGCCTTTTCCCTCTCACGGTATCCGTCAGGCCATCGGTGAACGACCCTGGTCCACGGCGAGAAGTCAGGCGCCGGCCCTTTCCCGTTAACATCCTTCCCGCGCCCAGCGCGCAACCATGATCGCGGCCGTCACAGAAAACTCTCATCACATTCGGCACATCATTGTTCTTGTCTTCTTCGTGCTGTGGCTGACGGTCAAGATCGCCGAATGGCTCCAGCGTCGGCGCGCGCGGGCGGGCGCGGGGCAGCCCGTGAATGCAGCCGCGCCGCAGCGGGGCGCGATGGGATCGGGCGGCGGCCGCCCCCAGCCGGCCCGCCGCACGCTCAACCTCGATATTTCGCAGTTCAAGCCGATCTCGGACGCCGAATTCAAGTCGACGAAGCGTTTTTTCGGCAGTTGGGAGGCTCGCGATCGCGGTCGCATCCCGCCCGCCGACGACAAGGTGGCCCTCGCCATCGACCGCTCGATGATCAATCACGGCATCGTCACGGCCGAGGAACTGTTGGAGGCGCACCGGATCCAGGACCGGATGACCGAGATCCTGCCCCAGGTCAGTGACGCGGCGAGGCTCGCCGCCGCCGAAATCCAGCTGTCGAAGGACGAGCTCAAGGCCGAGAAAAAGCGCCAGGCCGAGGAGCGGCGCAAGGCGCACGAGGAAGCCGTCAAGCGGCGCCGCGAAACGGACATCGTGTTCCTCGGGCGCGGCGTCTCGGCCGGGCTGGCCGACCGCCGCTCGAACGTCGAAAAGCTCGAGGCCGCCGGGCTGCCCGTCCTGGCCGAGCCCGCCGACATCGCCCGCGCGATGGAAATCTCCATCCCGCGCCTGCGCTGGCTGGCGTTCCACAGCGAGGCCGCCGGGTCGTCCCACTACATCACGTTCTCGGCGCCCAAGCGCTCGGGCGGGACGCGCACGCTGATGGCCCCCAAGCAGGCCATCGACGCGGCGCAGCGCTGGGTGCTCGGAAATATTTTATCGAAGCTTCGCGTCAGCGACGCCGCGCACGGGTTCGTCGCCGGCCGCAGCACGCTGACCAACGCCCGGCCGCACGTCGGCCGGCCGCTCGTGGCCAACTTCGACCTCAAGGATTTCTTCCCGTCGATCACGACGCCGCGCGTGCGCGGGTTCTTCGAGAGCCTCGGCTACTCGCCCGCGGCGGCGACGGTGCTGGCCCTCATCTGCACCGAGTCGCCGCGCAAGCAGGTGATTCTCAACGGCAAGCGGTTCCACGTCGCGGCCGGGCCGCGGGCGCTGCCGCAGGGGGCATGCACGAGCCCGGCGCTGAGCACGCTCATCGCCTCGCGCCTCGACGCGCGGCTCTCCAAGCTGGCCGGGAAGCTCGGCTGGCGCTACACGCGCTACGCCGACGACCTGACGTTCTCGTGCGACGCCGACGGCAAGGCCAAGGTCGGCTACCTGATGGCGCGGGTGCGGCACATCGCCGCCCACGAGGGTTTCGCCGTGAACGAAAAGAAGACCCACGTCCAGCGTCCGCATCGGCGCCAGACGGTGACCGGGATCGTGGTGAACGAGCGCGCCGGCGTCCCGCGCGCGCTCGTGCGCCGGGTGCGGGCGATCCTGCACAACGCGGGCAAAACCGGCCTCGCCGCTCAGAACACCGAATCGATTCCGAATTTCAAAGACTGGCTGCAAGGGACGATCGCCTACATCCACATGGTCAACCCCGCCCAGGGCGCGCCGCTGCGCGAAGCCTTCGCCAGACTGCGGGATTGAATCGGAGTTGTTTTACAGCGCGGCGTCGTGGGTGGCATCCGCGTGTGGGATTTGATCATTCAGCACGCGGATGAAACGGATCCAACAGATTTTCACGGATATCGGAAAACGATTATTCGCCCGGCTCGAGCACGCGGCGGTAGACGTCGATCGTTTCGCGGGCGGTCTGCTGCCAGCTGAACTTCTTGACGTGGTTCAGGCCCGAGGCGCGCAGGTAGGCGCGCAGGTGCGGGTCGATCATGAACGTGGCAAGGCCCCTCGCGATCGAGTCCGAGGACTTCGGGTTGAAATACGTGGCGCAGTCGCCGCCGATCTCGGGGAGCGAGCCGGCGTTGGACATCACGACCGGGCAGCCGCACGACATCGCCTCGAGGACCGGCATGCCGAACCCCTCGTAGACCGACGGGAAGATGAGGGCGAACGCCTTGCGGTAGAGCGCCGGCAGCACCTCGTCGGGGACGTAGCCGGTCCACTTGACCAGCTTGCGGACCTCGTGGTCGGTGACGAGCTTCTCCATGGAAATCGAGCTCCAGCCGGGCGGGCCGGTGATCACGAGCCGGGGCGGTTTCTGGCGCGCGGCCTTGAGGATCTGGATCATGCGCGCGTAGCCTTCCATCAGCGCCGGCAGGTTCTTGCGCGGCTCGAGCGTGGCGACGCACAGCAGGTAGGGGAGCTCGATGCCGAGCCGGTGCAGGATCCTGTCGTCGTCGGGCCGGGCCTCGGGGCTGAACCGCTGGCGGTCGACCCCGCTGTGGACGACGGTGATCTTGTCCGGGTCGATCGGGTAGAAGTGCAGCAGCTCGTCGCGCGTGAACTTCGAGACGGCGATGATGTGGTCGACCGACGGCAGCGCCCGGGGGAAGGTCTGTAGGAAGTACTTGCCCCCCCACGTGTCGACGTCCTGCGGCGCGTAATTGAAATACACGTCGTGGACGGTGATGACGCGGCGGGCCTGCTGGACGGGGGGGATGTAGCTGGCCGGCGCGTGGATCAGGTCGACCCCGCCGGTGAAGTATTCGATCGGGGGCCAGTGCAGGCGCTGCCAGCCGCGCAGGATGGCGCGTCCCGGCCAGCGGGTGCGGTGGATTTTAAGATTTCTGGTGCGGAACCATGGGTCCTGGCGCGGCAGGCCGCGGCGCGGCGAGTTGATCCAGGCGCTGATCTTCGGCCACTCTTCGGGCCAGATCTCGGCGAGCGCGTTGAGGAGGTTGGCCGTGGCGTGCCCGATCCCCGTCCGCTGGCCGACGACCGATGAGGCGTCGATGCCGATCCGAGGGGCTCTTGCGCCTGCTGGGTCCATTCTCAAATGCTACTCCGGCGTGCTCTGCAGCGTTCCGTTCGTCGAGCCGACCTTCATTTTGATTTCTTCGCCGCTGTTGAGCACGTAGACCGGCAGTGCGCCGATCGGGTTGAGCTTGAGCTTGCCATCGAGCGGGAAGAACGGCCGCTCCTTCAGAAACTTGGTGTGGCCGACGAGTTGGTCGAGCGTCACGACGCGGCCGTCGATCAGTTCGTTGTCGACGGCGTAGGCCGTCTTCGCCATGGTGATGACCGCGAGCGTTTCGACGATTTCCTTGCGCTGCTGGTCGCCGGCGTCGATGCGGACGACCGGGATCGCGGCCAGGGACAGGACGGCCAGAAGCACGACCGCCGCGACAATCGCGCGCCAGGCAAAACCGCCGGTTCGGGTGGATGGAAGAATCACGGTGCAGACTCTCGCGCAACGGGAATTCACGCCGCATCACGCGGCTCTACCCATGAAATACGAATTCCCGCCGCCAGTAAAGCCCAAATGTTCCAGCGGGGGGCGGGGCGGGACGGATGGGGGGCGCGGGGCCGGGGGAAAAAAACCGGGGCGCCACGATCGGCGCCCCGGTTTTGTTCCCCTCCGTGCGTGCCCGCGTTGTTATTTCCGGGCGAACCACTTCTCGGTGCCCATCGATTCGATGGCGCGGCCGATGCGGCGGATGGCGTGGGCATAGGCCGCCGTCCGCATGTCGATCTTCTTTTCCTTGCTCAGGTCATAGATGCTGTTGAACTCGCGCACCATGATCGTCTGCAGGCGGTCGTGGACCTCGTCGAGCGACCAGTAGTAGCAGGCGCGGTTCTGGACCCACTCGAAGTAGCTGACGGTGACGCCGCCGGCGTTGGCCAGGATGTCCGGCAGCATGAAGACGCCGTTGCGGTTGAGGATCTCGTCGGCGTCGGTCGTGGTCGGGCCGTTGGCCAGCTCGACGACCACCGCGGCGCGGATGCGGGCGGCGTTTTCGGTCGTGATCATGTTTTCCATGGCGGCCGGGACGAGGACGTCGACGTCGAGCTCGAGCAGGTCGGCGTTGCTGATCGGCTCGCACTTGATGCTGTCGAGGCAGGCGGCGACGCGGCCGGACTTGTTCTTGATCTCCTCGGCCCGCATGATGTCCAGGCCGTCCTTGTTATAGATGCCGCTGGCCGAGTCGCTGACGGCGACGATCCGGTAGCCGTCCCTGTAGAGCAGGCGCGCGATGGCCTGGGCGGCGTTGCCGTAGCCCTGGATCGCGACCTTGACCTGGGACGGTTTCCACTGGCGTTTCTTGGCCAGGTCGATGAGGCAGTAGTAGCCGCCGCGGCCGGTGGCGTCGTCGCGGCCGAGGCTGCCGCCCAGGCCCAGCGGCTTGCCGGTGATGACGGCCGGGAAGCTGCCGCGCTTGATGGTGTTGTACTCGTCCAGCATCCACGCCATGATGCGCGAGTTGGTGTACATGTCGGGGGCGGGGATGTCCAGGTCCGGGCCGATCAGGTCGGCGATCTGGCGGATGTAGGAGCGGCTGAGGCGCTCGAGCTCGGCGTTGGAGAGCTCCTTGACGTCGACGATGATGCCGCCCTTGCCGCCGCCGTAGGGGAGGCCGACGCAGGCGCACTTGCACGTCATCCAGAAGGACAGGGCTTTGACTTCGCTCTCGGAGACGTTCGGGTGGTAGCGGATGCCGCCCTTGGTCGGCCCAAGGATGTCGTTGTGGCGGGCACGGTAGCCGGTGAAGATGCGCAGCGAGCCGTCGTCCATGCGCACCGGGACCGAGACCCTCAGAATCGACTTGTGAGTCTTGAGCCGCTCGAGGACTTCGGGCTCGACTTCGGCATACTGGGCGGCGCGATCGAGGCGCCGGATAGCATCGCTGAAGATTGGATCGGCTTCACTTACGCCGTTTCCAGCTTCGACATGAACCTGAGCTGCCATGGAGAATCCCCTTCTTGAACGTTGGGCCTGAAAACAGCGGTCCCGGCCGTGCCGGCTCACCCCGTCAAAGGTCCGTTAGATAAGATAACAATATGGCGATTTCAGTATTGAAACACGCCTTCCGTGTTTTCTATCATAAACGTGAAAACGGTCGCTTGTCCATTAAATTTAAGACAAAAACCGCCGATTAGCCAATTTTATTGCACATGCGTCAACGCAGAGGGAAATCGTTGAAATGGTTTCCGCGGGTGGGGTGTTTGGACCCCCCCCGCGATCAATCGCATGTCATTCCCCAAATCTTTCGGCCCCAGCGGGGCCGGCGCGAGTAGCCCCCGGCGAAGCGAAGCGCCGCCGGGGGTCAGGATGCCATCGAACGCGCGCCCCGGAGGGGCGCCCGCGACAGGCTTGCGAGCACCCGCTTCGGGGTGCGATTCCTGATCCGCCTTTCCCCCGGCGGCGCTTCGCTTCGCCGGGGGCTACTTGCGAACACACCTCCGGTGTGTCCAGATCTGTGTCCAGATCTAATGTGGCCACTTTTCGATAAACAATTTGGGGAATGACAAGCGATCAATCGCGGGGTTGCGGAGATGCGTGCTGCATCGGCGAGCGCTTGGGGATGCCGATTGGCCGGGGGGCGCTCGTCGTTTTTTCGGGTCCAGGAAAAGGAATATTCCAGAAATCCCTGAGGGAATATTGGGTAAATCGCCCGATATTGATTTGATTGAGGATTAGCTACACTGAGACATCTTCGCAAGGAGGGGAGTGCGCACGCGGCTTTCCGGCCGCTGCTGCCAATCTGAAGAAGGAGACGCGCCATGCTCTATTGGGCCATCGTATTCCTGGTCATCGCGCTCATCGCCGGCGTGCTGGGCTTCGGCGGCATCGCAGGAACGGCCGCGAGCATTGCCGAAATACTTTTCTTCGTGTTCATTGTATTTTTCATCATCGCGCTGGTCATGGGGCTGATGACGGGCCGCCGGCCGCCCGTGCCGTAAACGGCTGACAGTCGGCAGGAAGCAAAAAGAAGAGCGGCGCGTGATCGCGCCGCTCTTTATATTAAAAAATTCAAACACGAAACCCACGAAATAAGGGCCACGAATTCTCACGAAATGAATTCGTGCCTTTTCGTGTTCTTCTTTCTTTCGTGCGTTTCGTGTTTGAATTTTTATTTTTACACCATCGGCAGCTCGATCGTGCCGCCTTCGGCGATGCTTTGCGCGACGGCCGACGTGAATTCCATGTACCTCACGCCGTCGCGGAACGTCGTGAGGCGGACGGGCTGCTCGCCGCGGATGGCGGCGATGAACTCGGCCTCGACGCGCCAGTCGGCGCGCTCGCCGGCCGGGATGTCGATTTTCTGGAGGGATTTCTCGCCCCGGCGGCCGCCGTAGAGATCCTTGCCGTCGAAGCGCAGCGTCCCTTCGCTGCCGAAGACGATCGCCTCCGGGCCGCCGGCCAGGCCGGTGATCGCGGAGAAGCGCATGTGGGCGACGGCGCCGCACGCCATGTCGGCCACGATGTCGACGTGCTCGGGGACGCGGACGGGGCGCATCGAGCCGTCGGCCGCCCTGCGCGTTTTGACGAACACGCGGCCCATGGCGGTGACGCGCGTGGCCTCGCCGACCCAGCGCATCAGCGACTCGTACCAGATCCCCATCGTGAGGACGTTGTGGCCGCTGAGGTCCGAGTCCTGGCGCCAGTGGAGCGGGCCGTCGCGGTCGATGAAGCCGTCGCACGCGCCGCGCAGCTCGATGGCGAGCGGCTCGCCGATGTAGCCCTCGCCGATCAGGCGCTTGACGGCGGCGTCGGCCGGGAACGAGAACGGCGACGGCACGACCTGCGCGACGAGCTCGGGGTGGAGTACCGAGGTCTCGTACATCTGGCGGGCCTCGACGGCGTCCATGGCCATCCGCGCCTCGACGAGGACGTGCTTGCCGGCGTCCAGCGCCGCGACCGTGATCGGGGCGTGAAGATACGGCCACGTGCCGATGACGACGGCGTCGACGCGGGGGTCGGCGACGACGTCCGTCCAGTGGGCGAATGTCTCGTGGATGTTGAATTCCCTCGCGACGCGCTCGGAGGATTCGCGGCTGCGGTTGCAGACGCCGACGATCTGGACGCCGCCGATCGCCTGCAGGCCCGGGATGTGGTGCAGCTTGGTGTTGGCTCCGGCGCCGATCACGCCGATACGAATGGGATCGCTCATGGCACGCCCCTTCACGAATGAATCGTCCTGACGAAATCAAATCGCCATCGCCCCAATATTCAACTCCCGGCGGCGAACGTCAATAGCGGGGTGGGCGACGCTCGAATTTCGGCATGGGGTTCAAACTTTAGTTTGCCAATCCGGGGTCTTCTTTGGAAGATGATTCGGTTTCAGAAAAATTTCTTTCGCCGGGAGCGTGTCGGATGATTCGAGTCGTGGACGTCGTTCAACATTACGGGATTCGGCCGGTGCTCAAGGGGATGAACCTCGAGGTGCGCGACGGCGAGGTCCTGGCGGTGATGGGACCCAACGGCATGGGCAAGTCGACCCTGCTGGCCGTGATCGCCGGCGTGCTGTGGCCGCAGCGCGGCTACGTCGAGATCGCCGGGATGAAGCGGCGCAGCAGCGAGGAGAACGAGCTGGCGATCCGCCGCAAGGTCGCCTACCTGCCGGCCGACGCCTGGCTGCCGCTCGGCCACACGGGCCGCGAGTTCCTGCTCGCGGTCGGGCGGCTCTATGACATCGACGACCTCAAGCTGATGGAGCACGCCGACCGGCTGCTCGAGGTGTTCGACCTGACGGCCAAGGCCGATTCGCCGATCGGCTCGTACTCGACCGGCCAGACCAAGAAAATCGCGCTCGCCTCGGCGCTGATCACCGAGGCGCCGATCCTGATCCTGGACGAGCCGTTCTCGGGCGGCCTCGACCCGGCTGGGATCATCGCGCTCAAGAGCCTGCTCGGGCGGCTGGCGCAGGGGGACGACGTCACGATCGTGATCGCCACGCCGGTTCCCGAGATCGTCCAGGAACTGGCCGACCGCATCGCGATCATCGCCGACGGCCAGATCACGGCGTGCGACACGGTGGCCGGCCTGCGCGAGATGACCGGCTGCAGCGGGCCGCTTCAGGACGTCCTTGAGAAACTGCTCAGCCCGGCCACGCGCGAGCACATCGATCATTATTTCCAAAGCCGGTCATGATCGGCCCACTCCGCAATGCCTGGCTTCGAACGGGGCTGCGTCTTCTCGGGTTCCCAAGATAATGCAGAAAGAAATTTGTTCGCGCGGTTCTCATGATGATTCGGTTTCTCAAAACATCCTGGTACCAGACGAAGCGGATCGTGCCCGGCTTCCGGTTCACGCTGTTGTGCATCGGCGCGATCGCCGTCAGCCATCTCGTGCATGGCCGTTACGAATACGCGTTCAACCGGTTCGTGATCCTGTTCTACGCGGTCGTCTACGGCGCCGGCCGCGAGGTCGCGTGCTTCCCGATCGCCCGTTACGGGTGGTGGTTGATTCACACGCCGTGGACGTGGCGCAAGCGGCTGCCGCTCGGGCCGATCTGGCTCGTCTGGCAGGATTTGTTCATCCTGGCGATCCTCACCGTTTTTTATCGCCTCGAAAACGGAACGCACCAGCAGCTCTTCCCGCTGGAGCCGGCGATGTGGTTCCTGCTGGCGATCGGCGCCGCCCAGACCGCAAGGCTCAGCGGGGTGGGTGAGAGCTGGTTTTCGCTTGCGGGCCTGCTGGGGCTGGCGGGGGCGTCGTTTCTGTGGCCGGACCGGACGAGCCTTTTCATCCTGGCGCTGGCGATCTATGCCGTCACGACCTGGGGGCTCTGCCGTTCGCTGCGCCGGTTCCCATGGATAAAGCTCGAGCCGATTCACATTGATGCGTTGAGTGAGGGACATTACCCCTTGCTTGCCGCGCGCGAGCATGCGAAGGACAGTTACGGCGCAAGCGCTGTTTTCACGGCGATCGTGCTGAGCTCGATGGTGTACGTGTTCGTCAACGTGGGCAGGAAACTGCCGCCGTTCATGCTCGAGGGGGCGAGGGAATTCTTTCGGGTCATTGCGCCGCTCTGGGTGTTCGTGGTCGTTTATGTGATTTGCATTCTGTTCTCGATCCTTTTTTTCTGGGCAAAATATCACCGGAACAAGCGCGCGCCGATCGGCCTGTTGACGCGGATCCGCACCGGGCAATTCATCATCCCGGGGTATGACCGGATCCGGATTCCCGTCATCGCCGTGCTGGCCGTCAGCCCGGCGCTGCCGTGGGTGATGACTCAATGGGGCGCGTCGCTGAGGCTGACGTTCGCGGTCTCGTTCACGCTGAGCATGGCGTGCTACTTCCTCGCCCCGTCGCTGAAGAACTGGGAGCTGACGGGGCATTACAGGCTCATGCTGCCGAGCGCGACAGCGAAGCCGGAGGAGGCGAAGGAATCCCGCCCCCGGTCGGCGGCGAGCCGCATGCGGCCGACGTGGCTGCGTGTTTATCCCAGAACGCAAACCGCCGTGTTCTTCGGTGCGCTGGCCTTTTCCACGGCATGCGGTTTCTTAAGCGCGCCCGCCGGGTTCCTGCTCGCCTTGTTCTCGATGTTCGTGTTCGTCCTCTATTACGGAGCGGAGCGGGTTCATAATTTCCATCCCGCTTTCTGGCCCGAATACGTGCAATGGCTTAAGACCCAGCCGTGGCACCCCGGCCGGCCGCTGCCGTTCGGGCCCGTGGTCCTTGTGTGGCAGGATCTTCTGCTCGTTTTGCCGATCGGCGTGTTCGTTCCGCTCTACATGGTTCTTTTTCATGCCAAGGTTGCCGATGCCCGTTTTCTGTCATTGATTTCGGCCATCGTCATGGCCGCGGCGGCGGCGATTTTCCTGTTCGTTTACAGCTTTGTCGCGATCCCGGTCCTGTATGCGGCGGGCCGCCGGATCACGGTGTGCGCGATGATGACCCTGTTTTTTTCGCTGTTGCTGCTGCCGGGTTTTTATTGGGCGGCGGTCATCCTGCTGGCGCTGGGATTGATTTCGAGCGTTGCGCTGCGCGAGAGCTTGAAGGCGTTTCCATGGCCCGGGATCATGGCGTCCGGCGATGCGCGAAAGATCGAAGGGATCCACCAGTTTTTCGGCCATTTGTTCTTCGGCAAGATACGAAATCTACGCGTGCTCAACTGGTACGAGGATCTGTGGGAGGTCGGCCGGCTTCAGTCCTATTTGTTCCCGAAAACGGTTGCGCTCCCGGATGCGGGCGCGCGCGTGCACCTGGCGATCTCGCTTGTCTGCGGCTGGTTCGCGTTCGTGGTGGCGCGGCTGTTCGTGAACTACGGCCATGAGCATCCAGACCTCGAGCTGTACGAGATATTTTATCTTGTCTTCGTTGCAATCCTGTTCCTGTGCCGATGGCACACATACTCAACGCACGCCGACTCGCCGGTCAATCTCGCCGGGCGGCTGGCAACCGGGCGGCCGATCGTCTGGCGCCACGACATGCCGTTCCTGGTCACGTTCGGGCTGGCCGCGGCCGCGTGCGCGCTGCCGTTCCTCATCGCCGGGATGGGGCTGCCGAAGCCGCTCGCCATGGGCGTATCAGTTTTTATAACACGCTCCCTGTTTGCATTTGTCGGGCCCAGTCAGCTCAAGTGGCGGCTGACGGGGGCGCACTGCATGCCTGGATTCCGCGCCGTTCACAATCGTTAAAGCTACACCCGCCCCGGGCCGATACGAAACGTGACGAAGTCCGGCCCGGCGAATTGCCGGCTGGGAGCTCACCCGGGAAGACGGGGACGATGTGGAACGACCGGTTTGAAATTATCATAGTGGATCCCGAGGATCACTTCGCGCGCGCCCTGGCCGACACGCTGCGGCCGCTGGGGTTCGAGCCGCGGCTGGGGGCGAGCATCTCGGAGGCGCGGGCGGCCGTGCGGCAGGACGTGCCCGACTTTGCGCTCGTCGGCCTGATGCGCCCGCGCGACCTGGACGTCAAGCAGATGCGCGAAGAGATGGCGGCGATGTCCGGCTGCCGCATCCTGGTCCTCGTCGCGCACGGCATGGAAGGCTACGAGCACGTGCTGCGCTCGATGGGGGCGCGGCTGGTGCTGCCGCGCGACCTCGAACCGCGCCAGATCGCCCAGTGGCTCCTGGCCCAGGGCGAGATCCGCCAGCTCGAGCAGCAAAACGTCCGCCTCAGCCAGATGATCGACGACCGGGTCAGCTATGAATCGCTGATCGGCGGATCGGCCCCGATGCGCGCGTTGTATCGACTGCTCGACCAGATCGCGCGGACCGACGGCACGGTGCTGATCACCGGCGAGGACGGGGTCGAGAAGGTCGAGGTCGCCCAGGCCCTCCACCTGCGCGGGAGCCGCGCGCGCAATCCGTTCGTGGCGGTCGATTGCGCGGGCGATCCGGCCGGGCACGAAATCTTCGGGCCGGTCGGCCACGGCGCCCATCCGCTCGGGCCGCACCAGGGGCATTCGGCTTTCGCCCGCGCGGGCAAGGGGACGATCGTCCTGCACCGGGTCGAGCAGCTGAGCACCCCCGCCCAGCGCCGGCTGCTGGAGTTCCTGCATCATCCGTTCTTCCAGGACGAGACGCCGGGGGCGCCCCAGCCGCTTTCGCGCCTGATCACCACCGCCGAGCCGAACCTGTTCAGCAAGGTCGAGGCGGGCGAGTTCAGCCGCGAGCTGTTCTACCGGATGAACGTCCTGCAGGTGCGCGTGCCGCCCTTGCGCGAGAGGCGCGAGGACATCCCGATGCTCGCCCAGCACATGCTGCGCCAGGTAAGCGCGGCGACGAACGGCCGGGCGCAGTCGCAGGCCGCCGGTTTCTCGAGTCAGGCGATGCTCTGCCTGTTCCAGCACGACTGGCCGCACAACCTCGTCGAACTGCACGATCTGCTGCTGCAGCTCATGGAGTCGGCGCGCGGGGCGCAGATCGAGCCCGAGGACCTGCCCGAGGCCATCCGCGGGCGGCCCGAGGAACATGTGACCGAGCCGCATCACACCAACGGCTTCGGCAACATGCCGCTCAAGGAAGCGAAGAAGCGCTTCGAGACGGAGTATTTCACCGGCCTGCTCAAGAAAACGCGCGGCAACATGACCATGGCGTCGCGGTTCAGCCGTGTCGGGCGGCCCTACCTGTACAAGAAAATCCGGGAATACGGGATCGAGCCCGAGAAGTTCAGATAATTATTAAAAATTCTAAATTCTAATATCTAAATTCTAAGCGAATTCGAAATTGGAATTCATCATGCCAGAAAATGCCGGCTCGTTGGGGGCCGGCATTTTCGGGGTCATTCGAAATCGGTCGGGCGGCCGGGCTGGCGATGGTGCTCGAACATGAGCGCGATCTCGTCGGGCGTGAGCCGCGTGAGCGACAGCGGCGGCAGTTCGTCCTCGGCGAAGAACCCGACCTCGGAGGTCTCGTTGCTGACGCAGGGGGCGCCGCCGGTGAGCTCGCAGAGGAAGAACATCTTGTAGACGTGCCACGGGATCGGCGGGTGGCCGTGGCGGCTGCGGTCGTAGACGGCCAGGAGCTTGACGGCGCGCACGCAGTAGCCGGATTCCTCGAGGACCTCGCGCTCGGTGTTTTCGGCCGGGGTGGCGCAGACGTCGGCCCAGCCGCCGGGCATCGTCCACAGGCCGTCGAGCCTCTCGCGGACCATTAAAATTTTGTCGTCGCGGAAGACGACGCCGCGCACGTCGACCTTGGGGGTGGTGTAGCCGTCGTCGTTGCTGAACGTTTTTTCGACGCGGTCGGGGTCGGAGCCGTCGCGGCTGGCGGCGATCTCGGCGGCGATGCGCCGGACCGATTCGTAGCGCTCGATGTCGAAGGGGTTGTCGTTAAATGCCAACCCCGTCTGGGCGATCGCATGCAGCCGCTTGATCCAATCCACCCAAACCGGTTCCATGAGGCCACGCTCCCGCCGATGATGAATTCATCATGGCATCATCACGCCGAGAATGCCTCAAATTTGGGAACCGGTGGGGCTGGGTTTACTCCGCGAGGCCGGAATGAATTTCGCAGCGATCGAGCCACTGGCCGGGGATTCCGGCGCGGCCGGTCGCCAGCGCGACGATGCCGCCGACGATGGCGCAATTGGTGTCGGCGTCGCCGCCCGCCGCAATCATCGCCCAGATTGCGTTTTCATAACTGTGGGGGTGATGAGCCGCGATCCACAGGCACAGCGGCACGGTGTCTTCGGCCAGGAGGGAATTGCCGTTGCCGATCGTGCAGATCAGGGGATCGAGTTCGCCCTCCCACAACTCGCCGGCGAGCATCTCGAGCCGTTCGCGCGTGATGGAATCCGGGGTCGACGCCGCGACCCATGCGAGCATGGCCGGAGACGCGGCTGTCTCGGCCGCGTTGCGATGATTCCACGCCCATGCCGCCGCCAGCGCGGTCGCCGCGGCCGCCGCCAGGGCTTCCGGGTGCGTGTGCGTGACCTCGGCCGACTTGATCGCCTCGTCGACGACGCGGTCCGTTGAGTCCTCGGCGAAATACGCGCCGACCGGCGCGACGCGCATGGCCGAGCCGTTGCCCTTGGAACCCGTGCCGCCGAACATCGATCGGGCGGCCGCGCGCCAGTCCGCGCCGGCTTCGAACCTGCGCAACAGCTGCTGCATGCTGGCGCCGTAGCCGCGCCACGGCTGCGTTGCGAACTCAGTCGCGAAGTATTTGGCCAGCTGATCCTGGTCGATCCCGCCGCATTTCTGGAGCGTGTCGACGCCCGAGCGCGCCATCGCCGTGTCGTCGGTGTATTCCCACGGCCCCGGCGGCGCTTCGCGGAATTGGATCAGCAGCGTGTTGGCCATCCGGAAAAACTGCTCGCCGAAGGCGTCGCCGACCGAAAGGCCGTTGAGCGAAAGCCGCGCCCGCGCCATGCGCCCCGAGTGGCCGGGAGGGAGGGTTGGGGTCTGTTCGCTCATGACTGCAGCCGTTTCGGGTTCAACAGCCTGGCGCCGTGGTAGATCGTGAGGATTTCGACCACCTCGGGTTTTGCACGATAAATCATTCGATAATTGCCGAGAAGAAGCTCGCGAATTTCGGGTGACTGGATTTCGGGAACCATCCGGCCGGATCGGGGAAACGTGGCCAACTGTTCAATGGCTTCAAAGATATCGATTGCGAGCAACCGCGCATAGGCTGGGGAATCGTGGGCGGCGAATTCAATGATGGACTGCAAGTCATCCGCGGCTTGAGGTGTCCATCTCACTTCAGCCATTTTTTCATCCTGTTCTTAACGGCCTCATGCGAAAGGGTCTCCCCGCGATCGGCCTGTGCGAGGCCACGTTCGATTTTGGCCAGAACCAGCAGCCGCTCCATCACGTCCTCGATCGAGGCGTCATCAGGGAGTTGCTGCACGGTTTGGATGACTTTTTCTTTGGCTGTCATGGCGGCGTCCTCGAAATCCGTATATACAAATTACATCAGTTTGCCTGGCGGGATTCAAGAGTTACCGCATGAATTCCCGCAGCGCCTGGCCGGTGAACGAGCCCTTGACCTTCGCGACCTGTTCGGGGGTGCCGGTGGCGATGACGCGGCCGCCGTCCTCGCCGCCTTCGGGCCCCAAATCGATCACCCAGTCCGACGACTTGATCACGTCCAGGTTGTGCTCGATCACGACGACCGTGTTCCCCTCGTCGACGAGGCGGTTGAGCACCTCGATCAGCTTGCGGGTGTCCTCGAAGTGCAGGCCGGTCGTCGGCTCGTCGAGGATGTAGAGCGTGCGGCCGGTCGCGCGTTTCCCGAGTTCCTTGCTGAGCTTGACGCGCTGGGCCTCGCCGCCCGACAGCGTCGTCGCCGCCTGGCCGAGGTGGATGTAGCCGAGCCCGACGTCGCAGATCGTTTGAAGCCGCTGGCGCAGCGCGGGGACGGCGTCGAAGAACTCGAGCGCGTCCTCGGCGGTCATCTCGAGGACGTCGGCGATCGAGCGGCCCTTGTAGAGAATATCCAGCGTTTCCCGGTTGAACCGGCGGCCCTTGCAGACCTCGCACTCGACGTAGACGTCCGGGAGGAAGTGCATTTCGATCTTGATCAGGCCGTCGCCCTTGCACGCCTCGCAGCGGCCGCCCTTGACGTTGAACGAGAACCGCCCCGGGGCGTAGCCGCGCACGCGCGACTCGGGGAGCCGGGCGAACAGGTCGCGGATCGGCGCGTAGATGCCGGTGTAGGTCGCCGGGTTCGAGCGCGGCGTGCGCCCGATCGGCGACTGGTCGACGGCGATGACCTTGTCCAGATGTCCGATGCCTTCGATCGCGCGGTGGGCGCCGGGGGCGTCGGTGGCGTGGTAAAACTGCGCGGCGAGGCGGCGGTACAGGATGTCCGTGACGAGCGAGGATTTGCCCGAGCCCGAGACGCCGGTCACCGAAATCATGAGGCCGAGCGGGAAGTCGGCCGTGACGTCTTGCAGATTGTGATGCGTCGCGCCGGCGACGCGCAGGATGCGGCCGGGGTCGACTTCGCGCCGTTTTTCGGGGATCGGGATCGAGCGGCGGCCGGCGAGGTAGTCGCCCGTGAGCGACTTCCTGCATTTGACGATCTGCGCGGGGGTGCCGACGGCGACGACTTCGCCGCCGAGCCGTCCGGCGCCGGGGCCGAGGTCGATCACGTGGTCGGCGCGGCGGATCGTCGTCTCGTCGTGCTCGACCACGACGAGCGTGTTGCCGAGGTCGCGCAGGCGGCCGAGCATCGCCAGAAGCCGGTCATTATCGCGGTGATGGAGGCCGATCGAGGGCTCGTCGAGGATGTAGAGGACGCCGACGAGCTGCGAGCCGATCTGCGTGGCGAGCCGGATGCGCTGGCCCTCGCCGCCGCTGAGCGTCGCGGCCGCGCGGTCGAGCGTCAGGTAATCGAGGCCGACGTTGGCCATGAACTGCAGGCGGTCGCGGATTTCCTTGAGCGCCTGCTGGCCGATGAGCTGCTCGCGGCGGCTCCACTGGGCGGTCAGCATGAGCGCGAGCGCGTCCTTGACCGTGAGCGCGCAGAAGCGGCTGATGTCCATGTCCTTGATCGTGACGGCGAGGGACTCGGGCTTGAGGCGCGCGCCGCGGCAGTCGGGGCAGGGCTGGTCCGAGAAGTAGCGCGCGAGGTCTTCCTGGATCCCCTCGCTGCCGGTCTCCTCCATGCGGCGGATGATGCGCGGGATCACGCCTTCGAACGTGGTCAGCGTTTCGAACTTCGTCCCGCGCGAGCTGGCGTACTTGATGCGGATCTTCTCGCCGTCGGAGCCGCGCAGGATCGCTTTTTTCTGCGGCGCGGCGAGCTTCTCGAACGGCACGTTCGGGTCGATCTTGTAATGCTTGAGGATCGATAAAATGTATTGCTCGCCCCAGGAGTCGCTGTGGCCCTTGGAGACCTTGCGGCGGCGGCGGCCGCGCGCCTTGACGATCGGTTCCTCGCCGCTGGCCGCGCTGTTCTTGAAGTACCCCGCCCACGGCAGGACCGCGCCCTGCCGGATCGTCAGCGCCGGGTCGGGGACGACGCGCGCGGGATCGACTTCCTGAAGGACGCCCAGGCCCTTGCACTTGGGGCAGGCGCCGTAGGGGCTGTTGAAGCTGAACATGCGCGGGCTGAGCTCGACGATCTGCGGGCCGTGCTCGGGGCACGCCATCGCCTCGCTGAACGTCATCTCCTCGCCGGCGGCCTTGCCCTTCTCGATCCGCTCGATCGTGACGAGTCCCTGGGCTTTCCGCAGCGTGGTCTCGACGGAGTCCGTCAGCCGCTGGCGGATCGTCGGCGTGACCACCAGCCGGTCGACGACGATCGAAATGTCGTGCTTCAGTTTCTTGTTCAGCGGGATCGGCTCTTCAAGTTCGCGCAGCTCGCCGTCGACCTTGGCGCGCGTGTAGCCCTCGCGCTGGGCCTGCTCGAAGATCTGCTTGTATTCGCCCTTGCGGCCGCGCACGAGCGGCGCCATGACGAGGAGCTTCGTCCCCTCGGGCCAGTCCATGATCCGGTCGACGATGTCCTGGACGGTCTGGCGCTCGAGCGGGTGGCCGCAGTGCGGGCAGTGCGCCAGGCCGATGTTGGCGTAGAGGACGCGCAGGTAGTCGTAGATCTCGGTCACGGTGCCGACGGTCGAGCGCGGGTTCTTGCTGACGGTTTTTTGCTCGATCGAGATCGCCGGGCTCAGGCCCTCGATGTGCTCGACGTGCGGCTTGTGCATCTGGTCGAGAAACTGGCGGGCGTAGCTGGAGAGCGATTCGACGTAGCGGCGCTGGCCCTCGGCGTAGATCGTGTCGAACGCCAGCGAGCTCTTGCCCGAGCCCGACAGGCCGGTCACGACGGTGATCGCCTGGCGCGGGATCGTGACGTTGATGTGCTTGAGATTGTGCTCGGCGGCGCCGGTGATGACGATGTTGCGGATGCGTTCGGACTGCATGAAGCGGCCACCCCCCAGGTTATCCGGATTTTAGCACGGAACGGGGGGCGTTTTGTAGGCCGACGTCGCCGGCGGCGCGGTGCGCCTCGATCCTTCACGGAATTGAACCAAGAAGGCACGAAGAGGCGAAGAATTCAAAGAAACCTTTTTAAGGAACATGTCACCCCTGACTTTGTTGGGGCATGAATCCCGGATTTTGCCTTTCTTTGTGTCTTTGTACTACTATCCGTCCGAATCTTGTTTTTCTGGCAAGATTTTGAACAGGAGGCAACGAAGGCAACCGAGAGAGGATCCGCCAGGAAATTCTCCGTTTCCTCCGTTGCCTTCTGTTCATTCCTGTCTTCAAGT
>JBDKRG010000057.1:0-34982 GCA_039683515.1 Candidatus Sumerlaeia bacterium
GCGCTGAAGGCGCAAGATAAAAAAGCCTGGGGCGGAGCGAAGCGCAGCCCCAGGTCACGAACCGCACCCAACCGGAGCTCTGAAAGAGCGAGAGAAATCGGTTTCTCCCGCGCCTTCAGCGCTCCAACGATATGGCGTCGTTTACCTGGGGCTGCGCTTCGCTCCGCCCCAGGCTGTATGCTTACGCGCTTTCAGCGCTTGGGATCGCTTGCATCCCAAAAACAGACGACATATGGCAGAGTAGTACTAAACCCGAAATAAACCCGAAAACCAAAATTCAAATTCGGTTCTCACGCCAAGGCGCCTGGAAAATCGAACGAATTGAATTTGGGATTTTTCTCTGCGTGCTCTGCCCGCCTCCGCCCCTCTGCGGCAAAATTTCTATAAGCCTATTTTCCCTGATTGATCAATGATTCGTATGCCATCTCCGGCACGCCTGCCAGGCCCGGGTGGTTCGCCGGGAGATAGACGCCGAAGACTTCGCTGCCGTCGACCAGTTTCACTCCGTTTGCATTGCTGATAGCGGTTTTCGTCAGTGGGCTCCGAATCGAGAGCCGGACCACGCCGGGAGAGACGGTTTCCTGCGTAAACATGTAGGGACGCTGGGTGATCGGGTCGAACAGGTATGAATCCGGCCCGATATCGCCCGGCGAGGGCAGCTTTGCCCCGCGCCTCAGTTCGATCGCCGCGGCCTCGGCGCGCGCGATGAT
Organism: Candidatus Sumerlaeia bacterium; assembly: GCA_039683515.1. Classification (GTDB taxonomy): domain Bacteria; phylum Sumerlaeota; class Sumerlaeia; order MVZB01; family MVZB01; genus JAJFUE01. The sequence continues at coordinate 711 of JBDKRG010000057.1, forward strand.
CTGATCGTTCTGATTCCGCCTGGCACGTGCGCCGGCCACCGTCTCTTGCGTCAGATTGTTCCGCTTAAGCGCCGCCGCATAATCCTGCATCCCCTTCTCGGCGCCAAGCTGGCTTTCGAGTTTCGGCGCGGCCGAAAGGGACGGCAGAACGATCGCGCTTCCGATTCCAATTAAATTCGCCTGAACGGGTTTATACCACGTGTCGGGGAAATCATTATCGATCTGGTTCTTCATGAAATGATAAACATTGTCGGCATGCATCAGTTTTTCAAAATTGGCGGTTTCGTCGCGGTCGCGGTCGAGTTCGAGCGCCACGCAGGCATCCCAGTCCAACCGGCCGCGCGGCGCAAGCAGCTCGACATCGAAATTTTCGAGATCCGGCGGCAGCGGCCCCAATGAATATCCATCGAGTTTTTTGAGCGGCCCCCGGATGAAATCGTTATTCGCGCCGGAAAGACTCTGGCCCGACACGGGACAGTTCACGACGCGCAGAAACTTAAGCGCCTCGACATATCGGGCGAATTGCCCTGCACGATCGTGATCCAGCATCTTCGAGCGAGTCTGGAAAATACGTTCCGTGATGGGATGCTCACGACCCTCCGGCTTGAAATCCAGAAAGATCGACCTTGCAAGAAATTCGACAACCACCCCGTCCGTGGTGAGCCGGTAACCGCGGCGGGCTTCGGGCGAGACGCGCACGCCCGAGTCATACAACGCGGCGAGCGCCCTGGCCCGGTCGACATCCTCCTGGCCGATCCGGGGATAATGGTCCCCCGATAGGAAGTCGTATTTGATCTGCGATATTTCGATAAACAACCGGTCGCAGCGCGCCTGGAGCGATTCGGTCGTGGTCGCGGAGTGTGGCAATGCCGGCGGCGTGGAACTCAGCGTTGTGGATGTGTTCTCCGGAAACAGCGCCCGCACGCGCCGATAGTTTTGTTCGGTTGTGGCGATTTTCTCCGCGCTCGGCCGGGGCAGGTGATTGAGGTAAATCCTCACCCCGACGATGACGAGTACCATGATGGCAAATGCGAAGAATGCCGTGAGCCGAATCCAGCGCCACAAAGAACTGCCTTGGGATTGTGCCATTTCCATCGCCTCTTGAACATATGACGCCCCGGGGGGCGAAAAGTTTGTAGCGGGCTCTGCTTATCTCCGCCCCTCTGCGACAAAAGGCGCCAGGGTCGGCGAACCCGGCCTACTTGTAAATCAGCGATAATTGAATCTCTTGCGGCGCTTTGGGGATCGCCTCCAGACCGGGGTGATTTGCCGGCAGCGTAAACGTCATCACGTTCGCCTGTTTGAGATTCAAAGGCCTGTTGTTTGCATGGGATTGGGTATATGGCGCCACCGTCCGGCACATGACGACCTGAACCGTGTTGTTGGACCCGGGCAGCTGGTACATTTGATACGGCCGCTGCGTGAGCGGATCGAAGAAATACGAATCCGGCCCGATTTTGTCGGGCGCGGGGATCGCCGCGCCGCGGCGGAGCTCCAGCGCTCCCGCCAGTCGCCGCAACCGAATCTGTTCGCTGCCGCTTGCTGCCTCAATGAGATCGAATGTTTTGCCCGGGATCTTGTCGGGTTGTATATTGTGATTGGCAAGGGCGGTCGCCAATGTCTCAACCTTTTTTTCGTTCTCGATCTCCTTCCTGATCTCGCTTGATATGATTGTCGGCGGCAACACGATCGCGGCGGTAAATGCCAACGCATTCCTCACGGCCGCATTGTTTGCCCACGAATCCGCGCCAATTTGAATATCCTGCTTGAAGTTGCGGTATGCAGTGCCGAACTTAAGAAATTTCTTGTGTTCCCGAAGCCTCAAGCGCCGCTCGTCGAGTGCGAGCTTGATAACGCGATCGCATTCGTAACTGCCGCGCGGCGCAAGCAGATTTAAATCCAGCGCACTGATTTCTCGCGGCAGCGCCAGCGAAGTGCTCGACAGCGAATCTTTCACGAACGAACAAGCCGAGTAAAAATCACGCTCCAACAAGAGCGCATCGGTCGCGCGGATGAATTTTAATCCCTCGAGGGTATTTGTAAAATTCTGCGCCGAATACTGGTAGGCAAACTGGTATTTGGTTTGCCGGGACGTATCGCTGTCATCCGCTTTCAATCCCGACGCAAGGATGGTCGAAATAAAGCTCAACACCCTGTGATCGTCGGGGCTGTATCTGCCTGATATTTCAGGCGAAACCCGCACGCCCTGATCGTAAAGGGCGACAATGGCCTTGACCTTGTCGAATACGGCAAACACCTTTTTCTCTTTGTAATGTGTGTTGCCACCCGTGCGCACCATAATTTGATTCGGCGCCAGGATCTCTCGAACCAGCCGGTCGCATTTCTGCTGCGGCGTTTCGTTCATCGCGACGGTTGTAAGCGAGCGAGTGGTGGCCGCGTCATGCCTTGGCGTCGGATCGGGCAGCATTGCCCGCACCCGCCGATACTCCTGCTCGCCCGCGTCGATATCCGTATTGCTCGGCATCGGTCGCGTCTGGAGATAAACGATGCACGACAGGTTCAAGAAAAAGAAAACAATCACCGCCACCAGCATCAACCGGCGGAGTCTTTGCCAAAAAGAGCGATGTGGAGTATCCGACATAAACGCCCCCTTTCTAAAATAGACGCAGAAAGGGGAGGAAAGTTTTGAAATCTTTTTACGCCAAGACGCCAAGAACGCCGAGTCCGGATTTAATATCGCAGAGAGGCAGAGACAAGCTGAGATGCAGAGAACCCCCAAGTTCAATTTCTTGGCGGTCGTGGCGTCTTGGCGTAAAAAATATCTTCTCCGCGCCCTCTGCCCGTCTCTGCTTCTCTGCGACGAAAGCAATGTCGGGTTCGGCGCCCCCGGCCTACTTCAGCTTCGGCACGTTCTCCAGGCCGGGGTGGTCGGCGCTGAGGTAGAATTCCATGACGGTCGTTTCGGTGTGTTGAGTGGCGATGACGGGGCGGCGGACGTGGAGGTGCGCGTAATTGGGGTTTTCCCGCGAGACATAGAGTTTATAGGGGCGCTGGGTGATCGGGTCGAAGAAATACGAGCCGGGCCCGATCGTGTCGGGCGAGGGGAAGGGGGCGCCGCGGCGGAGCTCGATGCCGCCCGCGCGCAACCGGGACTCGATTTGTTCATTGTTCTGCCGGAATGCCGAAGCGATATCCGCCGGGACTTCAGCCGGGGCTTCATGCCGGCTCCAGGCGGCCGCGTAATCCTCGAGCGATTGCTCGAACTGAATATGCTTTTCGAGGTTGGGGGCGAAATGCATGGGCGGCCCGGCGACTGCCCCATACAGGCCCAGCGCGTTCGTGATGACGGGCTTGTACCAGGAATCCACGTAGTTCGAGGAAACCCCATATTTGACATATTTGAAGGCGGTGCGGGAATCGAGCAAGTCCTGGGCGCCGAGGCGCAATTCATGACAAAAATCGAGCTCGAATGCCACGCAGCGGTCCCAATCCATCGGCCCGCCCGGGGCCAGAAGATTCAGGTCGAGGTTCATCAAACCGGCCGGCAATGGCGCAAGAGTGTCTCTCGGCCGATTCAGCAGCGGATCGTCGATCAATTGGAAACTTGGCAGGCTCGAGGCCTGGTAACCGACGACCCTCAAAAATTTGAGCGCCTCGACGAATTGTTCATAGGTCGTGTCGCAACCGGTTCGGCCCGAATCCGTTGCAATGTAGTAGGCCAAACTGGAAAAGATGCGGCTCTGCCCGGGCTTGAACCGGATTCCCGGCGAGACGCGGATCCCCTTGTCGTACAAAGCGGCCAGCGCCTTGGCTTCGCCGAGGTGCGCGAGAATTTTTTCCCGGTCCGCGCCGTTCGCAAGCACCGATTCAAAACCGCCCAGGCCATAGCGGTCTTCGACGATGTTTCGGAACAATCGGTCGCCGCGGGCGCGGAGGGCGGCCCTATCCGTTGTCGCGACGAGCGTCGGCGAAGTCGGCTCGTTTCGGGCTTGGGGATTGGGGAACAACGCCCGAACATCCCGGTATCGCCGGTCGGCGGCATTGAGTTGATCAACGCTCGGCATCGGCCGGGTCCTGACATAAATGAGGCCGCCCAGGATCGCGATTGTGAAAACGACCAGGCCGACCAAGGCGATTCGGCGAAGCAGACGCCGGAAAGAGCTGCGCGATTCGGCGGCCAATTTCGGGGACCTCTGAACATTAAGACGCGCGTGCCGGGAAAAGTTTTGAAAATTTTTGTCGCAGAGCGGCAGAGAAGGGCGGAGTTGCAGAGGAAATTCATCATTTCAGAGCCGTGAGAATCCATATCATCCGTTTAATCCGCGTGCGGAATTTCAATCCACACGCGGATGAAACGGCTTTCTCTGCGTCTCTGCCCTTCTCTGCCCCTCTGCGACAAAAGACATCAATATTCATCCCGGTTTTGCTGCTTGAGGACGTAGCGCATCGACTGGACGATTTCGGCCTGCTGGAGCTCGTGGATGAGGGCGGAGTCGATGTGGACGCCGTAGCCGTTGCCGGCCTCGACGCGCAGCTCGCCGGCGCCGTCTTTTAAAATAATCCACAGCTTGCGGCGGCCGCGGTGGCGGTTCGCGATCTCGAGGATCCGGGTGAGCGTCGCCTCGCCGATCTGCCGCCACGGGATCTCGACCTCGATGGCGCGGACGCGCTCCTCGCGCACCCGGTCGATCGACTGCGCCTCGAAGACGACCATCTTGTTCTTGTCTTTCCACGAGTCGACCTTGCCGCGCGCGTGGATCACCTCGCCGTCGCGCAGCAGCTCGCGGTATTTCATGAACTGGTCGGCCCAGAACGTCAGCTCGAGCCCGCCCGTGCGGTCCTCGCACGAGATGAACGCGAACATCCGGCCGTTCTTGTCGGTGCGCGAATTGATCCCCTTGACGAGGCCGACCCACTCGATCTCGCGCCCCTTTTCCATCTCCATGATCTCGGCGGCGGAGGCGTCCGAGAACGCCTCGAAGTCGGCGGTGAAGCGGTCGAGCGGGTGGCCGGAAAGGTAGTAGCCGACCAGCTCCTTCTCGGTTTCGAGCCGTTCCTTATCGCTCCAGTCGGGGAGGCGCGGGATCGGGGTCTCGGCGTTGAGGTCGGCGGCCGCCTCCTCGTCCATCATGTCGAAGAGCGAGGTCTGCTGGTCGTTCTCGTCCTTGCGGGCGCTGCCGGCCAGCTCGAGCAGGTCAGGCAGGACTGAGAGCAGGCTCGGGCGGTTGTGGCCGGTGAAGTCGAACGCGCCGCACTTGATGAGGCATTCCATGACGCGCGAGTTGATGAGCCGCTTGTCGCAGCGCGAGATGAAATCCTGGAGCGACTTGAACGGGCCGTTCGCCTCGCGCTCGGCGAGGATCGCCTCGACGGCCGTGGCGCCGACGCCCTTGATCGCGGAGAGCCCGAAGCGGATGTTGGGCCCGTCGGGGGTGAAGTTGACGCGCGAGCTGTTGGCGTCGGGGGGCAGGATCTTGATCCCCTCGGCGCGCACCTCGTCGAAATAGTCGGCCATCTTGGCGTCGTCGCCGCCGATTTCGTTCGTCATCAGGGCGGCGTAGAAGTCGATCGGGTAGTGCGCCTTGAGCCACGCCGTCTGCATCGTGATGACGGAGTAGGCCGCGGCGTGGCTCTTGTTGAAGCCGTAGGCCGCGAACTTCTCCATCGTGTCGAAGACCTTGGTCGCGGTGTCGTTGTCGATGTCGCGCGCCTTGCAGCCCTCGGTGAACTTGGCGCGCTCCTTGGCCATCGCGTCGGCTTTTTTCTTGCTCATGGCGCGGCGCAGCAGGTCGGCGCCGCCCAGCGTGTAGCCGGCCAGGGCCTGCGCGACCTGCATGACCTGCTCCTGGTAGACGAACAGGCCGTAGGTCTCGCGCAGGATCGGCTCGAGGTCGGGGTGGTCGTAGACGATCGGGGTCGTGCCGTTCTTGCGCGCGATGAAGTCGGGGATCGAGTCCATCGGCCCCGGGCGGTAGAGCGAGATGAGCGCCACGATGTCGCTGAACCGGGTCGGCTTGAAATCGACGAGGAGCTTGCGCATGCCGGCCGATTCCAGCTGGAACAGGCCGTTGCCCTTGCCGGCCTGCAGGATGGCAAACGCCGCGTCGTCCTCGATCGGGATCCTGTCGGCGGTCAGGCCGATCCCCTCGCGCTGGTTGATCGAGTCGAGGCAGTGCTGGATGAGCGTCAGGTTCTTGAGGCCGAGGAAGTCCATCTTGAGGAGGCCCATCTCCTCGACCTCGGTCATGACGAACTGCGTGGCCGGCATGGCGTCGGCCTCGGCCGGCCGGTAGAGCGGGATGTGGTCGATGAGCGGCTTGTCGCAGATGACGACGCCGGCGGCGTGCGTGCCGGGCTGGCGGATCGCGCCCTCGAGCCCCCGGGCCTTGTCGATCAGGTCGTGGACTTCGGCGTCGGCCTCGTAGAGCTGCTTGAGGTCGGCCGAGGCGAACTCGGGATGCTTGGGGTCGTCACCGAGCGCGCCGGCCAGCGTCACTTTCGGGCCGCCGGGGACGAGCTTGGCGACCTGGTCGACCTTGGGCAGCGGCAGGCCCATGGCGCGGCCGACGTCGCGGATCGAGTTGCGCGCCTTCATCGTCCCGAACGTGATGATCTGCGAGACGCATGCCTTGCCGTACTTGTTGCGGACGTACTCGATGACCTCGCCGCGGCGCTCGAAGCAGAAGTCGACGTCGAAGTCGGGCATCGAGACGCGCTCGGGGTTGAGAAACCGCTCGAAGAACAGGTTGTTGACGATCGGGTCGAGGTCGGTGATGCCGATCGCGTAGGCGACGATCGAGCCGGCGCCCGAGCCGCGCCCGGGGCCGACCGGGATGCCGTGCTGCTTGGCCCAGTCGATGAAGTCCCACACGACGAGGAAGTAATCGACGTAGCCCATGCGCTCGATGACGCCCAGCTCCATCTCGGCGCGGTCGAGGTGCTCCTGCGTGAGGCCGTCGCCGTAGCGCCTGGGGAGGCGCTCCTTGACGAGGCCGCGCAGGTATTCGGCGGCCGGGACGCCGCCGGGCGTGATGTATTTGGGCAGAAGTTTCTGGTGGAGCGGGATCTCGACCTGGCAGCGCTCGGCGATGGCGACGGTGTTGGCGAGCGCCCCCTCGATGTTGCCGAACAGCGCCTCCATTTGCTCGGGGCTCTTGATGTAGAACTCGTTCTGCTCGAAGCGGAGGCGGTCGCGGTCGCCCAGCTGCTTGCCGGTCTGGACGGCGAGCATGACATCGTGGGCGTCGTAGTCGCGGGCCGTGAGGTAGTGGCAGTCGTTGGTCGCGATCATGCGGATGTCGTGGGCGCGGGCCAGCTCGATGAGGGCGTTGTTCAGGATGCGCTGCTCGGGGATGCCGTGCTCCATGAGCTCGATGAAGAAGTTGTCGCGGCCGAAGATCTGGAGGTGGCGGTCGAGGAGCGCCAGGGCGTCCTTGGGGCGATTTTCGAGGATCGCCTGGCAGATCGGCCCCTGGATGCACGCCGTCGTCGCGATCAGCCCCTTGGAGTATTTTTCGAGCAGTTCCCAGTCGATGCGCGGCTTGTAGTAGAACCCCTCGAGGTAGCCGAGGCTGACGAGCTTGGAGAGGTTGTGCCAGCCCTCGAGCGTCTCGGCCAGCAGCAGGAAGTGGTAGCGCGTGCGCGCCTGGGCCGACTGCCGGTCGGTGCGCGAGGTCGGGCTCAGGTAGGTCTCGCAGCCGAACACCGGGTGGATGCCGCCGGCCTGGCAGGCTTTCTGGAACGCCAGCGCGCCGAACAGGTTGCCGTGGTCGGTCAGGGCGATGGAGCCCATGCCGAGCTCCTTGACGCGATCGACCATCTTGGGCAGGGCGTTGGCCCCGTCCAGCGTGCTGTAAGTGCTGTGGACGTGGAGGTGGACAAACTTGCCGGGGCTGGTCATCGAAGCGCGCCTTAGGGAAGGTAAAACCCATGTCCATTAACGGCCCTGGAGCGGATCGTGTCAAGCCTCGTTCGTCCGCGCGCCCGTGGCGGGAAACATGCGTTCAGGGGGGGCGTGGGCCCCGTGGGCCGCATCGGTTCGGCTGTGGGATATTTTGACCGACCCGCGCCGATTGAGCGTCCTCGTGCGGGGCTGAAAAGTCGCCTATTTGCCAATGATTCCGCCGATCGGGGCGAACCCGCTTGACAGTGGGCTGGGTGGATGTTAGTGAAATTCTCTTACAGTTTCGGATCGATCAAGTCAGGAGGCAACTGATATGAGTTCGTTTTCGCGTCGCGATTTCATGCTTTCGGCCGCCGCGGCGGCCGCAGGGCTTGGCCTGGCCGGCTGCGCCGGCGCCAACAAGATCCTCGGCAAGTCGGCCGAACTGCCGCTTCCGGCCGCGGGCTGGAGCGAATTCAGGGCCAAGCCGATCGAGAACGTCCGCATCGCGTTCATCGGCACCGGCAACATGGGGACCAATCACCTGCGCAGCCTGGTGAAAATCAAGGGCTGCCAGGTCGCGGTCGTGTGCGATATCGACCCGAAACTGACCGCCCGGGCCAGTGGCATCATCACCAAGGCCGGCTTCCCGGCGCCGAAGATCTATAACGGCCCGCTGGACTGGAAGCGCGTCTGCGCCGACGAGGACGTGGATCTCGTCATGACCGCCACGCCGTGGGACTTGCACGTGCCGATCTGCCTGGCCGCGATGGAAGGCGGCAAGCACGCGGCCAGCGAAGTCCCAATCGCGCTGACGGTCGAGGACTGCTGGAAGCTCGTCGAGACTCACGAGCGGACCGGGCGTCACTGCCAGATGCTCGAGAATTGCAACTACGGCCGCAGCGAGCTGATGGTCTTCAACATGGTCCGCGCCGGCCTGCTCGGCGAAATCATTCACGGCGAGTGCGGCTACAACCACGACCTGCGCGACGTCAAGCTCTACAACACCCCGTACAAGGAAGAGGGCAAGTGGCGCTGGAAATTTTCGCGCGATCCCAAGACCGGCAATCTCTACCCGACGCATGGCCTCGGCCCGATCATGAACTGCATGAACATCAATCGCGGCGACTACTTTGACTATCTCGTCTCGATGAGCACCCCGGCGCGCGGCATGAATGCGTGGGCCAAGGAATACTTGCCCGAATCCGACCCGCGCCGCCTCGAGAACTATCAGGCGGGCGACATCAACACGAGCCTCATCAAAACCAAGAAGGGCTACACGATCTACATCGTCCACGACACGAACACGCCGCGCCCCTACAGCCGCATCAACATGGTGCAGGGGACGAAGGGCATCTTCCAGGGTTACCCCGACAAGATCTTTGTCGAGGGCCGCACGCCGATGAAACGGACCGAACAAGGCTACCTTGCCCATGAATGGGATGACATCACCCCCTACGTCGCCGAGTTCGAGCACGAGCTCTACAAGAAGTACGGCGGGGCCGGTACCGGCATGTCGCATGGCGGCATGGACTTCATTGAGGACCTCCGGCTCGTGCGCGCGCTGCAGACCGGCCATGCGTTCGATCAGGACATCTACGACGGCGTCGCCATGAGCTGCATCGTCGAGCTGAGCTCGATCTCGCTCAGCAACCGCAGCAAGGCCGTCGACTTCCCCGACTTCACGCGCGGCGCCTGGCAGAACCGCGCGCCGATCGAACTGGTCGACTATTAATGGCAGGCCGGGTCTTCGACCCGACTCTGAATCATGAAAGGCGGGGGTTGTTCGGCCCCCGCCTTTTTTCATTGATCCCCCGTCCGTGAATGTCCGTGTCCGTCCGTGCAAGTCCGTGTATGTCCGTGGTTTTTGTGCTGTCGTGGCGATTCGATTACGATTACGATTACGGGCACGAGCACGAGCACGAGGAGATGGGTGGGGACAGATGGCGAGCGAGATGCAGATCATCGACGGGTTCGAAAAATTGCGCGGCGAATATCTGGCGGCCTCGAACGGGGCGATGCTCGCGCCGGATCCGGCCGACGGCGACGATCCGGCGCTGCGCGTCGTCGAGGCCTGGATCCAGGCGCTCGACGGCCGGCCGGCGGCGGCCGGCCAGCCGATGCGCCGCGTGCGCGCCCTGGCCCGCGCGATCCTGAACAACGAGGCCGGCGCGGGCCCGTTTTCGAAGCAGGACCGCGCGTTGCTTGAGCAGGCCCCAAGCGTGCGCGAGGGGATCGAGAAGGCGCGCAAGGCGCGGCTCATGCCGTTTGGCGACAGGCGCGCGCCGCGCTCGTGCGCGGAGGAAGCTGCCGCGTGGCGCGCGCGCCTTTCCGGGCTCGGCGGGCTCAGGGCATGGCGCATGCTCGAGCGGCTCGGCCGGCCGGCCGTGATCCCCGACACCCCGCTGCGCCGGTTTTTCTGGCGCTACGGCCTGCTCGACGAAGACCCGGCCAACGAGGCCCGGCTGGAAAAGACGCAGGCCGTGGCCGAGCAGATCGCGGCGCTGACCGGGATCCCGGTCGAGTCGCTCAACGTGCTGCTGCGCTGGGCGATCGGCGGCGTGCGCCTGCCGGCCGGCGGCGGCTGGTGCGGGGCGCGGCCGCGGTGCGCGCCGTGCCCGCTGCGCGGCGGCTGCACGTGGGCGCGGTTTCACCCCGAGACCGTCGTGGAACAGCCGGCCAGGGCGCGCGTCAAACTGGATGTGCTCCGTCGCAAGCTGGACCAGGACGGGGCCGAAAACCTGACCGAAACCGAACTGCTCGCGACCGTGATCGGGGGGGGCGCGTCGGGCGTCGGCGCGATGGAAATCGCTGAGGCGCTCATGGCGCGGTTCGGCGACCTGCGCTCGATCGAGCGCGCCTCGCTCGCCGAACTGGCCGAGGTGCGCGGCGTGTCCAAGGGAAGGGCCGCGCAGATCCGCGCCGCGCTCGAGCTGGGCCGACGGTTCGCGATGGTGGCGCTGGCGCCGGGCGAGCCGATCCGCTGCGCCGAGGACGTCTGGCGCGCCTACCGCGGCCGGTTCCGCAACCTGCCGCAGGAGCATTTCGTGATCGTGCTGCTCGACAGCAAGAACCGCGTCATCCGCGACCACATCGTCAGCAAGGGGTCGCTGACCGGGAGCATGGCCCACCCGCGCGAGGTTTTCCAGCAGGCGATCCGCCACGCCGCCTCCGGCGTGATCCTCATGCACAACCACCCCAGCGGCGACGCCCAGCCCAGCCGCGAGGACAAGGACGTGACCGGCCGGCTCAAAGAGGCCGGCGACATCCTGGGGATCCGGGTCCTGGATCACATCATCCTGGGCGCGGACGATTATTATTCGTTCAAGGACGAGGGGGATCTTTGATGATCTTTCAACCACGGAAGGCTTAGCGCGGAATAGCTGCAACCAAAATGGCAGCTGACAAACCCAGCCCCAGCGGGGCGATTGCTTTCAGCCCGCCATGATAATGGCGGGTATCAGGGAGTATGGCGTTAAAAGTCCCGTAGGGACGGCTGATTAAGAGTTACGATTGAAATCTGTTGAGATCGAGCGCTTTGTTTTATAAAAACGCTTTATTCCGTGTATTCCGTGCCTTCCGTGGTTGAGAAAACATTCGCGGTTCGGATCGAAAGGCCGAAAATGAAACGGTATTACTTCGAGGTTCTCATGATGCTCGGGCTTCTCGGTCTTTCAATCACGAGTCTCCTCGTGAATCATCACCCCGTTTATATGGCTGGCGCGGCTTCATCCATGAAAATAGCGTTTTCCGCTCAATTTGCCTTGCCGGCCGCGGTATTCGGCGACGCGCTGATTCTTGGTTGGAAAAACAAATACAATCTCGCATTCGGCCTGGGCGTGTATTCGTCGCTGAACCTCGGGATACTTCTCGGATATGGGTTTTACCGGCTTGGGCTGATGATGTATGCACAATGATGCTGTAAAACCGAGTGAGTGGGATGAAGGATAAAAAGCTGGGCGTGCGATATTGATTTGAAAGTATGAATGTATTACATTCATACGAGATGGAGGGACCATGCCGACGTTCTTCGCGGTTAAGCGCTTCAAACGGCAGTACGAAAAACTCACGGCCGAGCAGAAAATTCTCTTCATGCAGGCTGTCGCCTTATTGGTCGAAAGTATACGCCGAGGCCGATATCACAAGTCGTTGCGGATTAAAAGGTTTCATGGCCAGGAGGGCGTATGGGAAATCACATGGGCTCCAAATGGCCGCGCACTCTTCAAATATGGCAAGGAAGTCAAGCCCGGCGAGGCGCACGTGATATGGCTGAACGTCGGCACTCATGATATTTTCAAATGAGAGGCGTCACGATCATGGAACTGTCGCGAATCACAACCAAAGGGCAGATCACCTTGCCCGCATCCATACGCAAACGCTTTGGGCTCGACACAGGGCAACAAGTCATGTTCGAAGCCACGACGTCCGGCATTCTGGTCAAACCCGTTAAAATCGAGGATCTGACACGCGAACCCAAATGGAAGAAGGAACTCGAGGCGGCCCTCAAGGAAGCCAAGGCGGGTGAGGGGACTTTCTACGCAAACGAAAAAGAGTTCATGCATGCGCTTGAGACGGATTTTGGGAAGACCTCGCGGAAAAAATCGGGACGGGCAAAAAAGTAGATGGTTGATCCGGTCCTAAGAAGACGGTATGCGCGGTTGCTGCGCGAGTTTTTCATACAAGCCGCTTGATTCGATCAAGATCGCCATCCGGCAATTCCGGCTCGGCGTGGGCTTGATTGTGGGCGTTGCGGTTCTTCTGGCGGTTTTCGTTTTTTGATGAACAAATACAATTTGGGTCCATTCAAATGGCCGATCAACATCAATTCCCGCGCAGATTGAAATCGAGAAAGATCGTCATATTTTCCTGCGTTTTCGCCGGGCTGCTGATTTTTGCGTGGAACTTTCATGTTGAGCGGAAATTTGGCTTTTGCACGCAATGCGGGCGATCGGTGCATACGCTTCGATGGTATTTCTCCTGGTCCACGAACTCCCGGTCCGACTTTGACTATGTGGATACTTCGGGTCCAACCCCACTTTATGATTTGTGGAACAAGCCCCACTGCACGCACGGTGGCTATGCGACGATGGTCAACGGAAAATTGACCGGTCCGGAAAAAGGCGATTACCTGATTTCGATCGGAACTCGGGATCATAATTTACTGGGCTGTGGCATGGAGGGGGTTGGGTGGGGAAGGTCTTATCTTGTTTTTTTTGTTGTTTCCAACGATTCGGTTCGGAATGAGCTTCAAAGCAGAACGAAAGCCGATCCGCAATTCCCCGAAAAACTTCGGCACTCGATGCAGACCGAAAACCCCCAAAACAATCGGTTCGTCAAGGATCTCTTTGAGGATATGCCGAAGGTTCGGAAGAACTGACGGGCGCTTCCCCCTGTGGCGCTGATCGATGTGGTGCCGGGTTCGGCGAACCCGGCCTACTTTGCCAGCTCGTTCGCCATCTTTTGCAGCGCCCTCAGATCCAGTTTGCCGGTTCCGAGGAGCGGGATCGTTTCGACCTGGTAGAAGTTTTCGCGCTTGGGAATCCATAAGTTCGGCAGGGTGGCGCCGGCGAGCTTTTCGGCGATGTAGTCGGCCGTCAGCCGCGGGACGTTGTGGATGACCACCAGGCGCTCGCCCTTTTTCTCGTCGTTGACGGCCGCGACGACCAGTTGCTCGTCAACCGTCAATTCCAACGCCGTCCGCAGCTTGTCCTCGACGCCGACGTGCGGGACCATCTCGCCGCCGATCTTGCTGAACCGGCTCAGCCTTCCCGTAATAAAAATAAACCCGTCCTCGTCGATGTAGGCCATGTCGCCGGTGTTGTACCAGCCGCCCTGCAGGACCTCGGCGCTCTTCTCGGGCAGGTTCAAATACCCGCCCATGACGTTGGCGCCCTTGACCCACAGCAGGCCGGGCTGGCCCGGCCCGGTCGGCTCGCCGGTCTCGGGATCGAGCGTCTTGACGGCGATCCCCGGCAGCGGGTGGCCGATCGAGCCGCGCTTGTGGCCGATCTGGTAGAGCCCCGGCGAGCGGTGGTCTGGGACGTTGACGGCGACGGCCGGCGAGCACTCGGTCGTGCCGAAGCCCTGGAGCGGGAAGATGCCGAACTGGCGCTCGAATTCCTCGGCGACGCTGTCGGGGAGGCGCTCGGCGCCGGTGACGACCGCGCTCAGGCCGCCGAACTGGGCGGGCGGCACGCGCCGGCTGTAGAGCTGCAGGAACGTCGGCGTCGTGATGATGAGCGTGGCGCGTTCCTTGTGGGCCAGCTCGCCGACGGTCTTGGCGTCGAGCGGGTTGTGGTGGAAGATGCAGCCGAACGGCAGGACCGCCGCGCCCCACAGCGAGACCGTGTAGCCGAACGAGTGGAAGAACGGGAGCGTGCCGAGGAGCCGGTCCTCGGGATAAAGACTGAACGCCTGGCTGAAGCTGCAGATGTTGGAGACGACGTTGAAGTGCGTCAGCGGGACCCCCTTGGGGACGCCGGTCGAGCCGCTCGAGAAGATGATCGTCGCGAGGTCGTCCATTTTCGGCCGCGACAGCGCCAGGCAGTAGCGCGCGAGCACCCACCGCGGCATGAGCCGCGCGGCCAGCAGCGCCGCGACCTTGGCCGGCTTGCCGATCTTCGGCAGGTGGTCTTCGATGAAGATCGGCTCGGCGGGGGGCTTGAGGCCGGTCTTTTCGAGGAACTTGCGCGAGGTCACGACCGTCTTGATTTCGCTTTCGCGCGCGCAGTGCTCGAGCGTCTCCTGGCCGATCGTGTAGTTGAGGTTGATCGCGGCGCGGCCGGTGATCGTCGCGGCGAAGTTCGTGAGCGCCCCGGCGACCGACGGCGGCAGCAGTACGCCGACGCGGGCCTGCCCGGTCCACGGACCGGCCATCTCGCGCGCCAGGGCGACCGTGCCGGCAAGAACCTTGCCCCAGTTGAGCGCCGGCGTCATCGGGTCGAGCATCGCGAAGCGCTTCCAGCTCTGGCGGCACGAGTCGACGAACAGCCGGTCGAGCGGCTGGCGGTCATGGCGAGCGGCGATCGCGGCGTCGGCGCCGAGTTCCTGGATTTTCTGGCGGATCGTGAACGGCGAGGAATCGGGGGGGAGCGGCTCGCCGAACGCGATCCGGATCGGGTAGGGGGTCTGGCGCGGCTTCTTCCAGAAGAACTTCTGCCCCTTGAAGCTGAAGATCGAGCCCCACACGCCGTCGAGGTAAACCGCCACGACCGGCACCGGCGCCTCCTTGAGGATCAGCTCATAGCCGCGGTGGAAGGGGTTCATCTGGCCGGTGCGCGTCAGCTGGCCCTCGGGGAAGATGCACACGACGTCGCCGGCCTTGAGCGCGTCGGAGGCGACCTTGAGCGACCGGATCAACTCGCGCGGCTTCTGGTCGGGCGAGATCGGGATCGAGCGCGTGGCCTTGAGGAAGTAACCGAGGATCGGCGTGTTGAAAAACTCGGAATAGGCGATGAACCGCACCGGTCGCGGGCACGCCGTCCCCAGCAGCAGCGCGTCGATGTAGGAGACGTGGTTGCACATCAGCAGCACGCCGCCGGTCTTGGGGAGATTTTCCAGGCCGAGCGCCCGGATGCGGTAGAACGTCGACGTGATCATGAACCCCACAAAGCGCAGCAGCGCGTCGGGCAGGAGCTTGAGCAGAAAGATCGTTGCGCCAAGGCTCATCAGGCCGCCAATGAAGAACAGGTAGTTGGCCGGCGGGCCCGCGCCGTCTTCTCCCAGCGGCAATTCGTTGAACGCCATCAGGAAAACCGACGCAAGCACCATCGATGCCGCGTTGAAGAAGTTGTTCGCGGCGATCATGACGCCGCGCTCCTCGATTTTGGTGTAGTGCTGAAGCATGGCGTTGAGCGGCAGCGAGAAAAATCCTGCGCTAACGCCGACCATAAACACGCAAAAATACATCCACAGCCGTGTCTCAGGCGTCGCGAACGCCATCGGGAACGAGAAGACCGACATCCCGATCCCGCCCAGGGGAACGAGTCCCAACTCCACCTTGCCATGCGACAAATATCCCGCGACGAACGCCCCCAACCCGATTCCCAGCGACAAAAGGAAATACAAGAGGCCGGCGGTTCTGTTGTCGAGCGCCAGCGAGTGCTGACCCCACACGTTGATGTGTGTCAGCACGAGTATGCCGATGAACCAGAAATAGCACAGCCCGAGATTCACCAGGAACAGCGTGCGATTGCCGACAATCACCCGTATGTAGGTGATGAATTCCGGGATGAAGTTCCAGCGGAACGGCCGACTCGGATTGGCGGGCGTGGTCCGATCGATCCCGAATCCCGCCAGGAGGCCGATACTCGCCAGCCCGACAAGCCCGAAACCGATGAAATGATATTTCGTCGGATCGTTAACCCAGTTCAGCAGCAGCGGCACGACACCGGTCCCCATGATGATCGCCACGAACGTCGTCAGCTCGATGACCCCGTTGGCCCATGACAGGCGCCTGGGGGTGACCAGCTCCGGGATGATGCCGTACTTCGTCGGGCTGAAAAGCGTGAACTGATTGGAGAGCAGGAAGAGCACCGCAATGCTGGGGAGGAGCATCTTGTGTGGATCGCCCGACATGAACACGGCCGTGGCCAGGAGCATCGTGATGATTTCGAGCGATTTGGTCACCAGGGTAACCGTGCGTTTGCTGAATTTGTCGGCCAGATAGCCGGCCCAGATCGAGATCAGCATCCCGGGCAGCACGAACACGCCCGAGACAACCCCGTTCATCTGGCTTTGTTTGCTCTCCTGCTGATAGACCACGGCCACCATGCCGAGAATGATGAGCTGTTTGAGGACGTTGTCGCTGAAAGCGCCCTGAAACTGGAGCACCACGAGATGCCAGAAGCCCCGTTCGGAGCGGCGTGTGGGATCGGTCACGTTCATACCTCTGTCGGCGGCAGTCAAATAAATCTCCGCCCATCTTGGCCATGGCCGCCCCCTTCAAGCAAGGGGAATATGGGCGGGCCGGTTCTGCGCAACCCCGCATGAAATCGGCCTGATCCCTATTTCATCCGATTGGGGCGGGGAACGCAAGAAAAAGTATATATGTGAAAATTATACATGTAATATGTATCGGCCGGGCGGCGCCCCGGCTATCGCCCCCGTGACGGTCGCGGGGGCGGTGGCCGCCATCAGGCGGCGAGGCGGATCGACTGCATGAGTTCGCGGCAGGCGTGCTCGCAGCGGCGGCAGGCGTCGGCGCACAGGCGGCAATGCTCGTGCATGCCGGCGTGTTTCTGGCATTCTTCCCCGCACAGCTGGCACGCGGTCGCCATCGCGTCGACCGCGGCGCGCACCATGGCCGGATTGCTCCGCGTCTGGCGCGACATGATCCGCAACGCGCTGTCGCACAGGTCGGCGCAGTCGTTGTTGAGCCGGATGGCGCGCTTGAACTGGTCGACGTCGCGCTCGCCGAGGCAGGCGTCGGCGCACGCGTTGCACATGGCCAGGCACTCGCCTGCGGCCTCGATGCACGCGGCCAGCGCGTGGTTTTGCGTCCCCGACTGCAATGGGTGTGTGTGGAGCATCCTTTCGATGTATGCCATGATCGCCCTCCTGTTTTCAGTTTGGATCAATTCTACCATGACCCGAAAACGGGACGGTAATTCTATTCGGAGCGAAAAAACGCTAGCGATACCATTCCGTGCCGGCGCGGACGGCGTTCTTTTCGGCGGGGACGGCAAGGTGGCCGATCACGCCGACGGCGGCCTTGGCGGCGTTCTTGAGGAAGGCGGGGTTGAGCGTGCTCAGGCGGTCGGTGTTCATGTGGTAGTAGGGCGTGAAATCGTTCTCGTCCTCGATCATCAGCGCGCCGGCGTAACCGTAGCGCCAGAACGAATAATGATCGCTGTACTGGACGCCGTCGGCGATGATCACGGGCGAAAGCGCCGTGGACAGGCCGTAACCCTGGACCACCGACGTGAGGAGCCCGGCGATGGCCGCGTCCGCGGCGTAGCCCGGGTTGTTTTTGAGCCGCGTGTGGACCTCGATCGTGGGGCCGCCGGTCGCGTCGTAGGCGATCATGTCCATGTTGAAGACGGCGACGATGTTCTCGCCGCCGCTGTACAGCGTCTCGGCGTAGGCGTAGCTGCCGAGCAGTCCCTGTTCCTCGCCGGTGAACAGGGCGAAACGGATCGTGCGCTCGAAGTCGCGCCCGGCGCAGATGGCGGCGGCATGCATCACCGCCGCGACGCCGCTGGCGTTGTCGTCGGCCCCGGGGGCGAACGTGCTCGACGGCATGTCGTCGAGGTGCGCCGTGACCAGCACGATTTCGGCGGGGCGCGTGATGCCGGTTTTTTCGGCGACGACGTTGCGGTAATTCGACCACTTGTGGAACGAGGCGGTCAGGCCCTTGCCCTGCATGTATTCATAGGCGTATTGCGTGGCCTTGGTGACGTACGTTCCCGAGTAGGTCGAGCGCGAGGCGATCGTGAACGGCGAGCCGGACACCGTGACGGAGTTCTCGCCCGAGAGGTTGCCGACGAGCGTGGTGAGCGTCGACTGGCTCACCTTGTCGATCATCGCCTTGACGCGGGCGTCGGTCGTGAACCCGGCAAGCATCGGCGAGGGGGGGCTGGCGAGGACGAGCGGCTCGGCGAGCCACTGCAGCTCGAGCCCGGCGGCGGCCAGCGCGGCCGCGCCGGCCGGGTCGGCCCGCAGGATCATGTGCCGGCCGTCGTCGTGCCTTGATTGTGCGATCCCGGCGACCGACGGGCGGGCCTTGGACTTGTGCCACGAGGCGATCGCGAACGAGGCGCCCCTCGCGTCCGGATCGATGATCGTGTGGGGGGCCTTCAGTTGTTTGAGCCGCGATGGCGCGGCCTTGACGAGGGCGTATTCGCGGCCCGACGCGTCGAGCAGGTGCGCGTAAATCGGGAGCTGGATGTCGCGGAGGTCGCCGGTCACCTCGACGCGGGCGAGGGCGAGCGGCTCGGTCGTCCCGGCGCGCGCGGCGGTAGCCATGGCCATGAGGATCGGCAGCAGAATGAAGGCGCGTTTCATCGGGTCGTTCCTTCGGCAGGGGTCCGTGGAAGTCTCCCTTTTCGGCCGCCCCGTTGCAATCGTTTTCGGATTTTAGAGCGCTTGACGAAAGTCGTCCATTCGTGCTCGTGCTCAGCTTGCCAGCCGAAGCCTTGGCGAAGGCTGGTGGCGAAGGCTGGCGCTCATAAGCCTAAGCTGGCATGGCCAGAACCAAATTGCAGTTGCCCAAGAACCGCGTCAGCGGTTCGACTTTCAAAGCCGTGGGTTGAATCGCCGTTTTCGCGATTCAACCCACGGTCAGGATCGCATCAAACCGAACCGGTTTACCGGTTCGACAGAACCATTGCGCGCGGTTGTCGTACCGATCAATCGGTTCGCGTGATTTTGCCACCCACCGTGGGTTGCCGATTCTCGGCAACCCACGGCTTTGAACGTCGAACCGCTGACGCGGTTCCAAAATCATCGGATCTTCTCTCGTCCTCTGTTCCTCTGCTGCGAGAAAACTCTCTTGCAGAGTTATCGTAATCGAACCGATCGCCTGATCGCATTACTGAGACTTTTTTCGGTCGGTCCATGAACTCAAAATATTGTGAACCGCTTTATATGACCAGGTGCCCGCGCTTGTCGGCGACGCCGATCACGGCGCGCATGCCGGCGTTGAACTGCACGAAATCCTGCTCGATCCCGTCGCTGAAGATGACGCCGTTGTCGGCCATGCCCGAGACCAGCGTGAGCGGCTGCCCGGCGGTGATCTGGCCGAAGACGATGTTGGCCGACGACGTCCGGCTCGGGAACGGCTCGCGCACCGAGAAGACGAGGTAATCGGCGTCGCGCGGGAACGCGGCCTCCTCTGCGCTGAACCGCTTGCCGAGGATCTGGCCGGCGATCCCGACCGCGCCGGTCACGATGCTCTTGAACCAGCCGGTCGAGCCCAGCCCGGTCGAGACGATGATCCCGCACGATGACTGCCGCTCCTGCATGCCGCCGAACTCGACGTCGTAGCGGGCCGAGGTGTGGCCGCGCACGCCGATGAACAGGTCGTTGACGGCGTGCAGGACCTGGCCGTCGCTCAGCTCGGCGCGGGCCATCGTGATCGTCTCGATCGGCCGCCGGCCGCGCAGCACCTCGGCCGCCACGCGCTTGAGATCCTGAACCTGGAACGGCAGCAGCACGCCGTCCCAGCGGTCGGGGTCGGGATTGACGCCGATCACGGGCTGCGTCTCCAGATACTTCATCGTGTTGGCGACGAGGCCGTCCTGGCCGAGCGCCACGACCGTGTCCCGCGGCCCGAAAATGAAGTTGGGCAGGAAGTCGCGCGGCAGGGTTTGCAGCCGCCCGAGCTGGGCGAGCGTGGCCGAGGCCTCCCGGATGCGCCGCTGGTAGAGGTCGTGCTCTCTCTGGTAGTCCGAGAAGTCCGCGCCGAGGTGCTCGATGTAGAACCGCGCCTGCTCGACGGTGTTGTACTGCGCGACCAGCTCCTCGAGCCGCGTCCGGCGCGTGACCAGGATGATTTTGGATTCGGTGTCGGGCATGGCCCCGGTCCTTTGATTGAACCACGGAGACCCGGAGGCACGGAGATCGTTTCAATTCTTTTGTATTTCTCCGTTCCTCCGTGTCTCCGTGGTAAAAATTACGATTTCTTCGTTTTTGCCGCCACGGGTGCGGGCGTTTGTTGATCCATGATTTCGCGCAGCAGGTCGGGGGTGATGTTCAGCGTGCCGATTTTGTCGGCGCCGCCGGCCAACTCGCGGAAGGCGTCGGCGATGAGGCGCTGCGGGCTCATGCCCACCGAGACCAGGGCCTGCACGAGCCGCGGGTCGGCCGCGGCCATCGCCTTGACGCTGGCCTCGATCCCGTAGGCGCGGGTCTCGGCCTCGCGCCGCTGGTTCTCGGCCTGGCGCGCGACGAATTCCTTGCGCGACTCCTCGAGCTCGATCTGGCGGCCGAGGTCCTCCTCCTCCATCGCGCGGCGCTTGATCAGGACCGAGCGGTCGGCCTCGATCTGCGTCTCGCGGATCTGGCGCTTCTTGTTCTCGACCGCGATCTCGGTGTTGAGCTCGTTCTCCTTGATCGCGCGCTCCTGCTCGACGGCGGCGTTGCGGCGGGCGTAGATCGCCTCGTCCATCTCGCGCAGGATCTGCTCGCGGACCTGCGCCTCGAGCGCGCGGGCGGTCTCGGGGTTGGGCTTGACCGCCAGGATCGACAGGCCGAGGATCTCGAGGCCGAGCGCCTCGACCTCGGCCGCCTTGGCGCAGCGGCCCTGGACGAACTCGACCAGCTTGTCGGAGGCCTTGATCGCCTCGGCCAGGCTCATGTGCTGCAGCGCCGAGCGCACGAGCACCTGCACGACCTGGATCAGCCGCTGGTTCAGCTTGAGCGGGTCGTCGGTCAGGTAGCGGCGCGTCCCCGGGTCGATCGTGAAGTTCAGCATCTCGGCGATCTTCTTGGCGTCCTGGATCCGGTAGGTGATCTGGCCCTGGATCGTGACCTGCTGGAAGTCGCTCGTCACCTCCTCGAAGATGAACGGGGCGCCCACGCTCGCCATCGGGATGCGCGCCAGCGAGGAGGTCGGCGCCCAGTAGAAGAACGACAGGCCGCGCCCCTCGTTGACGATCCGCCCGTTCTTGAAACGGATCAGGTAATCGGTCGGCTCCACGCGGATAAAGCGAATCCCAAACATGGCGGTCACTCCTGCTTGTGTTTCCTCGATCGAATGTGCGACTCGACCGGAATGATGCGACAGGCGGCCGGCGGCTGCAATTCCTTTTCCGCCATCCATATTGTCCCATCGACACTAAGCATAGTGTGGAATAGACACCATGTCAACATAAAAATGAGTGGGAACGCCGATCTCCCGATCGGCATGATAAAAATGCCGCCCGGGAGATCGGCGTCCCCGGCCCGATCACGGCTCGTCGACCAAGACTTCGAGCGGCTCGGTCTGCGTGGCGGCGTTGAATTTCAGGTCGTTCAACTTGTATTCATAGGCGCCGAGGCCGCGCAGCGTGAACCGGCCCTGGCTGTCGGAGCGGGTGTCGGCCCCGCTGATCGGGTCCGAATAAGCGGTGCGGCCGGGAACCCAGGCGCTGATGTATTGATCCGGGACCGGCTTTCCCGTGCGCCGGTTGCGGACGATCCCGCTGACCGTGTAACCCTTGCGAACCTCGATGCGCAGCGGCGGGCCGCCCGGCTGCGCGGAGACGACCGCCGGCTGGTAATCCTGGCCGCCGAGGATGCGGACGCTGTATTTCCCCGCCTCGGGATTGACCCCTTCAAAGTCGAACTCGCCGTTGTTGTCGGAACGCTTGAAGCCAAATGTGTGCATGGTGTTGGTCGTCCGCCGTTTGAGCCCGAGGTTGATCTGGATATTTGCGACCGGCTGGCCGGATTCATCAACCACCCGGCCGCGAATCGGTTTGCCGTCGGGGATCTTGATCGTCAGCTCGGCCATCGGGGTCTTTGCGTCCAGCCGGATGGGATCGCTTTCGACGACCGTGTTTCCCCGCGTGAACCGCGCGGCGTAAGTGGCCTCGAGCGGCAGCGACGGGCTGGCGAACCGGCCGGGGGCCTGTACGTCGAACTGGTGGTTGGGCGGGAATCCCGAATGATTCTTCGGCAGATCGATCGCTTCGACGAAGACAGAGACCCTGTCGGGCGCCGGTTTCGGCCCGCTCAGGATTTTGCCGTGGATCATTCCCGCCGGCGTGAGGGGGATCGTCGCTTCGAACGGCCCGTCGCCGGCGGGGACATCGAAGTTTTTCCAAATATCAAAGGTGTATCCGACGAGTCCCTTGGGGTCGCAGCGGATCGTCGTCGGGACGGGGACGTCGACCGAGTTCTCGCCCTTGTCCAGGTTCAGCGTGCGGGACTTTGAATAATTCATCCCCCCGGCTCGGGATTCGACGAATTGAAGATCGAGCAGGCCGTGCGGGGCGGGGCCGCCCTGCGGGACGGCGAATTTAAAGGCCACGCGACGCTGCGGCCGCGAGGCGACTTCGTTCAGGTCGATCACGTAATCCTCGACCGGAGCCTTGACCTCGACCGACCGATGCAGCGTGATCTTTTCGCCGTCCTTCGTGACGTCCAGTTCCATCTTGACCTCGCCGGGCCAGGGATCCTGGATCCGGAATAACCCCTCGCCGTTTTGAATCTCGATGGGGATTCGGATGTTGTTTGTATGGCTCGAGTTGTCGATCCTCAGCGTTCGCGCGTAACTGATCGACGGTTCCTTGCCGAGCATGGCGATCGGCCCGATGATCCGGCCGCGCAGGTACAATGCCGGCCCGAGCCGCGCCTCGATCCTGCCCGAGGCCGCGTTGACCCGTTCCAGGACCTTCTGTTCGTGGTCGGGCGCATCGACGAGCAGCCAGTATTTTGAATCCGCGCGGAGCGAGGTGAGCGCGAACTCGCCCTTGTCGTCCGTCGTCGCAAGGACATCACCCGATGCATACGTCATCGGCCATGTGCCCTCGACGTGGAGCAATCGAATCTGCGCCCAATCGAGCGGCTTGCCGGTTTTCGCGTCGAGCACCACGCCATGGAGCGGCGCCGCCCGCGTCAGCCTGATTTGTTTCCTGGCGCTCGGGTCGGGCACGAACGGGTCGACTCGCTGGTGTTCAAACCCGGGGGCGAGGAGGTTGACGCTCATGGGGCGCCGGGTGACGTGCTCGAGCGTGACGATTCCCGCAGCATTGCTGCGCCTGTTTTTCATGCCTGTCCCATCATCGAACCGCGGGCCGACCTGGGCGTCCGCAATCGGTTTGTTGTCGGGGTCGACGATTTCAAGCTGCGCGCTGAACCCCCGATCGAGCGCGAACTCGACCCGTTGCGGCGTCGGGAAAAGCTGCTCGGGCCGGAGCGTCACCTGCGCGGGCGCATATTCCCCCTCCGTGTCGCTGATCGAGATGGTCGTCACCTCGCCCGGGGCTCCGTCGAAATTCACATGAAACAGCGTCTGGGTGCCTGAAGTGAAGGAAGAGCCTGAGGTGCCCAGTCCCGAAAATGGAGTTTTGACATAGATGTCGAAGCTCTTGGGGACCGGGCCGCCGTCCGTCGTGCGGAGCGAGCCGACAAAATGCACCAACGACTTGCGCGCTTGCCGCTCTTCGTAATTCGAAGGCGCGGCGCTGGCCTTGATCGTCTCCATCTGCCTGACTTTTTCGGCGGGAACAAATTTGTGGGCGATGACCTCGACGGCCTTTTCGGTCCCCTTGCCGAGGCACGCCAGCAGGAGCCCCGACAGGCACAGGAGCGTGACGATGCCGTGCCAGGGCAGGCGCAGGCGCGGGCGGTAGTCGGGGCGCGTCAGGCGCAGGATGCGGTCGAGCAGGCCGCCGTCGCGGCCGCCGGTGAGGGCCGGGAGCGCCGCCGTCGCGCCCTCGCGCATTTGGATCGCGCATTCGGCGAGGGCCTCGGCGTAATCGGCGCCGCCGCCGAGCGCGGCCGTGGCCAGGGCGTCGCAACAGGCCTCGCGTTCGCGCCGGATCTGGCGGCTGATCCACCACGCCGCCGGGTTGAAGAACAGGAGCGCCTCGAAGATCAGCTGGACGATGTTGACGAGATAATCGTGGCGGCGGATGTGCGCCAGCTCGTGGGCGAGGATCGCCCGGAGCTGCTCGGGCGTGAGCGAAACAAGCGCCGACGCCGGCAGAAGGACGAGCGGCCTGAAGACGCCCATCGCCGCCGGGACGACGACCCGGTCGCAGATGACGACCCCGACCCGCCGCGCGATCCCGAGCGAGACGCGCAGCGTTTCGGCGACGGCCTCGATCGTCGGTCCCGCCGCCCGCGACACGCGCCGCAGCCGGCCGGCCCCGGCCAGCAAGGCCGCCGCACGGGCCAGCATCAACGTCGCGCCGGCGAGCCACAGCGCCGCGAGCCACGCCGTCCAGTTGGCCCGCCGCGCGGCCGCCTGATCGGTTTGCAGTCCCGCGCTGTCGCGGAATGGTTGCGAAGAAACAGTTGAATTCTCCTGAGGAGTAACGAGGGAGAATGCAGTTGCCGGGGCGCGCCGATCCGCCTGAAGGGCCGGGCTGCAAACCGACCACGTCATCAGCATGCTCATGCATAGCAACGCCATCGAGATCGCCGCCACCGCATAGCGCAAATCCGTTTTGCGCGCGGGAAGAGCCCTGAGCATTGCCGCCAGCGCGGCGGCGATCAGCGCGCCCTGCCACAGCGAGTGCAGCAGCGCGTGGACGAGACGCGCCCACTCCTGACCGGTGAGGCAATCGAGCGGATTCATTTCGATTTCCTTTCCTGGCCGCGGCGGCGCTCGGCGAGCACGGATTTGATGGCGGTGATCTCGGCATCGTCCAGGTCGGCGTCGCCGAGAAGCTGCTGGACGGCGGCCGCGCGCGAGCCGCCGAAGACGTTGCGCACGAGCTGGCGCATGAGGGGGCCGAGCACCTGGCGCCGCGTCACGGCGGGCCGCCAGCGGTGGGCGTGCCCCTCGGTCGAGCGCTCGAGGAGACCCTTCTTTTCCATGACCTGCATGACGGAGAGCACGGTGGTGTAGGCGCGGCGCTTGCCGTCGGGCATGGCGCCGAGGACCTGCCGCGCGGTGGCCTGCCCGAGCCGCCACAGGACGGACAGGACCTGGAGCTCGAGATCGGAGGGACGCGGAACCGGCCGGGTTGGCATGAGAAACAGCCGCCTTTCGATTTACTATGAATCTAGTATCTACTAAAATCATAGTAGGCGGCGCAAGAACTATTTTGCGGGCCGGGCGCCGGCGGGCGGTTGCCGGATCGGTCGGGTCGGTATATCTTGGCAATCATCCGGTTTGCGAGGCCGCCGCATGACAACCGACACGTTTCTCGTTGTGTTCTGTCTCGCGCTGATCCTGATGTCCGCCGGGATCGCGCGCTGGCTTTGGAAGCGGCTGCGGCCGAAACGCAGCCGGTTGCGGGCGATATTCGACACCGCCTACATGACGCTGCTTTGTTTCATCCTGCTGACCATACCGATCTTCTTCTTCGTGTTGATCCCCGCGTTGCATTTCACCAGCTATCAGGATTACAAACGGATTTGCCGCAATTTCGAGGCAATGGATGGCGTCAGGCTGATCGATTCCGGTTACTGGAAGGATATCACTTGCGAGCACCCGTGGGCGACGATCGATGTCAAGGGGAAGGGGATCATCACTTTCCGCAACCTGGACCTGGACTGCTTCACGAACGCGGCGGAGTTCGGCATCTCGCGCCTCGGGCCGTGGGGATTCGAGATTCGCGGCTATGATCAATACGTCTCGGGCGGGGTGGAGCCGACGCCGTCAATGATGAGCTGGTTCATCGAGGTCGGGTCCGGTGCGGATTATTCAAAGTTGTTCCCGTTCGAAATCAAAAATGTCCAGGACGTCATCGGGCACTATGATCAAATGCTCGCGGTCATCGAGACTTGGCCGAAAAAACCCGAAACCAAAGTCTTGATGGTATGCCCGGACCGGTTCCGGTCGGTGCCGATCAAGGGCTGGAAATCCAAAGACCCGAATTACGTTCCGCCGCCGGCGACCAACGGCCTGCAGGAGATCCGCGTCAGCATCTTCCGGCAGGATGAAACTAGCGTCGACCGGGCGTTCGGGTCCGAAGTCAAAGAAGTCATTTCGATGACGAGCCACACGCTTCAAGCGTTGCCAAGAGCGAGTAAAAGTTTTCCGGCCAAAGGAATCGCCGGCGGGGGCGCCGGCACCACACCGCGATGAGCAATTCGGTACCGAATAGCTGTTTTCGATGTGGGGCCGGCGCCCCCGCCGGCCATTCACGCATTATTTTTGTCAACCACTCTATGCGTCGGTAGGTCGCTTCGGCTCGAAGCGACCTACCGCGTGCGATACAGGCGATGATGTTGGCAATTTCGGCGTTCGGTTCTGATGTTGCTTCGAGCCGAAGCGACCTACCGGCTCCAGCCGTTCCCCTCGGCGTCGGCTTTTACAGTCTTGCTTCCGGCCTTGAGCGTGCGGCCGCCGGCGAGAGTCGCCCAGGCGAGCTCTTCGCCGCGCCAGCAGGCGATCGCCGCGCGGCCGTCCAGCTCGAGCTTGCCCGCCGCGGCCTTGCCCGCCGCCGGGCTGTGCACGACGACGTAGCGCTCGCCGCCGACCTCGATCGACAGCGCGACCGCTTCCTTGTCGGCCGATTTGACATTGAGCCGCTTCACGTTGATTTTGGGCGCCTCGGTCCCCTCGTAGGGCAGGTAGATCGTCGTGAAGACCGGCGCCGCCTCGGGGCGCTTGACCTGCAGGTGCGCCCGCACCGGGACGGTTTTGCCCGGCTTG
Source organism: Candidatus Sumerlaeia bacterium (assembly GCA_039683515.1). Lineage (GTDB taxonomy): Bacteria > Sumerlaeota > Sumerlaeia > MVZB01 > MVZB01 > JAJFUE01. Next base: position 27,809 of record JBDKRG010000057.1, read on the forward strand.
GGGCTCTGGGTGGTTTCCACGTAATCGAGCGGCTTGATCTGGTCCTCCTCGGCGGGGCTGGTCGAGCGGATCACCGTTGCCCCCTTGGCCCCGGTCTGGATGGCCAGCAGGCCGCACGGGCGCTTGCCGGGGAACGTCCACGTGGCGACGAGATCGCCGGTCGCCGTCCCCTGCACGGCGTCGCTGAGCGGCTTGATGGCCTGGGTGGCGGTCATCTTTCCGACGCCCTCGAGCTGGAGCTCGTTGGAGCGGGCGTGGAGCTGCCACGTGAAGCCGGTGAACGTGGTGATCGTGTCGTCGCCCCACGCGCGGAAGACGTCGACGAGGATCGGCTCGCCCTCCTCCCGCGGCACGAGCGCGATGAACCGCGCGTTCTTGCCCGGCTGGCCGGCCTCGGCCAGGCGCGCCGCCGGCGTGATCGACCACAGCAGCGCCTCGCCCTTGTCGGGCTGCTCGGCGACCTCGCGGATCGAGTTGTGCGACAGCGGCCCCTGCTGGTATTTGAGGTAATACTTCGGGTCGTGGATATAGCCCATCTCCGAAATCATTTCCATGCCGCACGCCCACAGGTCCAGGTTCAGGTAGTCGCGGTGCTTGTGGGCCGGCGGGAAGACTTCGGGTTTGTATTGGCCGTAATCGATGAATGCCATCGTCCGGTCGGCCGTGGTCGCGCGGTCGTCGCGCAGGATCATGAGGCCGGCCCCCGTCAGGTGCGCGCTCGTCACGCCGTAGGGCTCGGTGGCCGCCGAGACGTCCATGTTCGGGTCGCGGAAGAACAGGCTGTAGCGGTCGCCCTTTTCGAGGCCCGCCCCCCAGCGTTTCTTGAGGTAGGCGAGCGCCTTCGGGTCGCGGTAGACCGTCCACGCCAGCTCGGCGTAGTTCTCGGGGCAGGTGCTGCCGACGTGCGAGTCGTTGACGGCCGGCAGGGTGTCGTTGGGGAAGATTTCGTCGAGCTGCCACGTCCAGCTCTTTTGGAGCAGCCGGCACTTGGGGTTGGAATAGATGTCGGCGTCCAGGTTGCCGCGGATGATCTCCGGCACGCCGACCCAGTTCACGAACGACTGCTTCTGGTAGTCGGCCGATCCCTGGTAGAACGTTCCGTCCTCAAAAATGACGCCGTTGGCCGGGTCGAACATCTCCTCGAACGTGTTGACCATCAGCTTGAGCGTGGCGTCGTCGCCCAGGAGCGCCCCGGCGGCCGTGAGCGCCCACCATTTGTGGCCCTGGTCCTGGATCTGGTAGGTTGCGAACAGCGGGCCCTTGCGCCCCAGCGGGTCGGTCGTGTTCTGGTAGCCGGCGAGGTAGAAGTCGCGCATGTTCTCGACCAGGTCGCGGTCGATCTTGGCGCACTGGTCTTTCGAGAGCGCGCCCGATTCATGGATCAGGTCGTAGGCTTGCAACATTTTCTTGTTGGTCTGGCCGTCGAAGTAGGACCAGCCGTTGATGCGCGAGTAATACGGGTGCGGCGGTCGCAGGCGAAAAACCTGGCTCGTGCTGTTGGTGTTCTTGTAGCCCTTGTAGACCTCGGCGAAGCGCTCGATGACGGCGGCGGCCTTCTCGGCGTAGCGCTTGTCCCCCTCGATCTGGTAGACGATGCCGGCCGCGTCGACGCCGGCGACGATGTAGATCAACCGCCGCGAGCGGATCACGGAGTTGACGTTCTCGCCCTCGGGGGCGCTTTCATCGAGCTTGAACTCGGTGCCGCAGTTCTTGCAACGCAGGGTGTCGAGATTCTCGCCGATCAGGTCCGCGTACGCCGGCGGAAACAGGAAGTACTGGCCGTCCTTCGGGCATTTGAAGTGCGAGATGGGGGTCTTGTCGGAGATGAACGCGCGGATCTGGTCGCGGTCGAGCTTGAGCAGGTAATTGGCGCTCTTCTTGATCGCGGCGTATTCCTTTTTCGCCCATTCGTGCCTGGCGATGTTTTCCTTGGCCCGGGCGATCTCGGCCGGCTTGTACATCGTGCACGGGTAGCCGATCTTCGAGGCCGCCGTCGCCGGCAGGGCGAGAATGATGCTGAAGACAACGAACAGGATGGACAGTACCGAGCGTCGCGTGTTCATGACAAAAAAGCCTCCGCCAAAATAATTTGAAAACCCACTCTACAGGAGCGGGTCGGAATCGGCAAGTTGTTCGGCGGCGTTATCTATACAAGGCGCCACAAGTGTGGTGTCTAAGAAATTCCTAAGAATCTAGCCCGCTTGAGCGGGCTGAACGGGTTGCCACCGGCTTCAGCCGGCGGTTCAAGGCTTTTAATCTTATTCGAGCCGGCTTGAGCCGCATCATGATTGAAAGCTGTTTCTGGGACGCCACAATAGGTTTGCGCATGCAGGGTGAATTCTTGGCGATCCTGGCGTATCGAACTAGAAACTGGAAACTCCGAACTCGAAACATGAGACAATGAATCTCATCTTTACGATGCGCAATGATGATTGGCGCCGGGTGTGGTTTGTCAGCCTCAAATATGTCGTCTTTCCGGTCGCATGTGAACCGCGTCAGCGGTTCGATCCCCAAGGCGGGGGGTGGTTGGGCGAGCTTGCGAGCCGAACCTACCCCCGGTGCCATCGCATGGCAACCAGAACCGGTTTACCGGTTCGATCATGAATCTGCCGCCATTTTTCACACGAACGCATCTCGATATTTCAAGGCCGACACTCTACTGGCGGCCCGAACCGGCCGCTACCGGATGTTGCACGTCGACCGGTACGTTTGGATCCGGGCGGCCCGATCGGGGGTCACCTCGCGGGCGTTGCGCCAGGCGGGGGCGAGCGCGGCCGGGTCGGGCGAGGCGTCGGCGTCGATCCGGCAGGTGGAGCGGTAGTATTCGAGGTAGCCGGCGTCGCCCGGGGCATGCTCGCCCGAGACGGCCATGCTCCGCGGGTCGGTCGGCGGCGCGGCGGGTTGAGCGGCCGGAGGGACGGGCGGCGTTCCCCCGCCGGCGTTCTGGCGCCGATCGGCGCCCGCGCAAGCGGTGGTGGCCGCGGCCAGGGCGGCCGCGAGCAGGCAGGTTGTGAGAGTTTTGGCGTTCATTCCGATGCCTCCTTTAAAAAACCGACCAGACGGATTGTTTCTTCTCAAAAAGGGGGTTAGCCCGGTCGCTTCCCGCCCTCGCCCGCCATGCGCATCAGTTCCTTGAACACGCTCTTCATCTGTTTCCGGGTCAGGATCGGCACGTTCAGCAGTTCGTGGACGTGCAGCCCGAAGGCGGCGAAATACAGGGCCGTCGCGCGCTCGAAGTCCCCCGGCGCGGCGATCTCGCTCAGCAGGCGGTTCTGCATGTCGTCGCGGAACCGCTTCAGCAGCCCCGGCTGGAAGGCGTTGACCGCGACCATCGCGCAGCTCAGGCGCGAGTTCGACTCGGACAGCTCCATGAGCGTCTTGATTTCGACCAGCAGGGCGGAGGATCCGGCGGGGAGCTTGCGCCTGACTTTCTGGCGCAGCTCGTCGAACTGCTCGATCAGCCGGCTGATCATCGCGTCCAGGAGGGCTTCCTTGGTGCGGAAGTTGTACATGAGGCCGCCCTTGCTGATGCCGGCGCGCTCGGCGACGGCGTCGAGCGTCAGGTGGCCCGCCCCCGCCTCGACGACGATCGCCTCGGCGGCTTCCAGGACGGCGTCTTTGAGGTCAGGGCGGGTCATCGCGGCAGGCTCCTTCAGTTCCGACCAGTCGGTTTGTTCCCGACATCCGAATCCTAGCCCAAACGCGGCCGCGCGTCAAGATGGCCGAGATTTTTTTCTTGCTCTGGATTACAGTTGTAAGTTAATGTTCGCTTACAACTGTGATCCAAGGAACCGCGTCATGCAAAAAAAGCTCCCCAAAATCTCCGACGCCGAATGGCAGGTCATGAAGGCCATCTGGGCGCGCCACCCGATCTCGGCCAGCGAGATCACCGAGGCGCTCACCCCCGTCTCGCCCTGGAAGCCCAAGACGATCCTCACCATGGTCAACCGCCTCGTCGCCAAGGGCGCGATCGGCTATCGCCAGAAGGGCCGCGCCAACGAATATTTCCCGCTCGTCAGTGAAGAGGAATGCACCCGCGCCGAAAGCCGCTCGTTCCTTGACCGCGTCTACGGCGGCGCGATCACCCCGATGCTGAGCCAATTGTTCGAGGTCCGCCCGTTCTCGAGGCAGGAAATCGAGGAGCTCAAAAATATTCTCGACCGGAAGGGGAAAAAGCCATGACCGCGCTGGATTATCTCAATGGGTTTTTAAGCTGGCTGGTGCGCGCGTCGATGCAGGCGAGCCTGCTGATCGTGCTGATCCTGGCCGTTCAGGCCCTGTTGCGCAGCCGGCTCTCGCCGGCGTGGCGCCACGGCATGTGGCTGCTGCTGCTCGTGCGGCTGGCTCTGCCCTGGTCCCCGCCCAGCCCGATGAGCCTCTTCAATCTGCTGGACCGCTTCAGGACCCCCGCGCCGGAAGTCAGCGCCGTGCAGGTGCGTGACGAGGCGCTTCTGCAATCAGTCAAGCCCCTCCCGACGGCCCCGCCGGTTGAGGCCGCGCCCGCGCCGCAACCGCGGCATCAGACGCTCGATCTCATGACGTGGCTGGCGATCGTGTGGCTGATGGGCGTGGCTGCCTTCGGCGGGGCCGTTTTTTCCCAGACGCTGATGCTCCGGAGCGCCTTGCGCAACCGCCGCCCCGTCACCGATCAGCCCACCCTCGAGCTCCTCGAGCAATGCAAGGAGTCGATGGGCATCAAGGCCTGGCTTTCGATCGTCGAAGTTCCCGGCGGCACGGGGCCGGCCCTGGTTGGCGTGCTGCGCCCGCGCCTGATCCTTCCCGCAGGCAGCATCCGCGCCCTCGGCCCGGAGCAGCTCCGCCACGTGTTCATGCACGAGCTGGCTCACCTCGGCCGCAACGACATCGCGCTCAACTGGCTCGCCACGCTCCTGCAAGCCCTTCACTGGTTCAACCCTCTGATCTGGCTCGGGTTCAGCCGCATGCGCGCCGAACGCGAAATGGCCTGCGACGCGCGCGTGCTGTCGCTGCTCGGGCCGAGTGAACATATCCGTTACGGCCGCACAATCGTTCACCTCTTGGAGACATTCGCGCGCCCCCAGACCCTCCCGGGCTTGGCCGGCATCCTTGAAGACCAGGACCAGATGAAAAGGAGAATCACCATGATTGCACATTTCAGGAAGCTTTCGTGGGCGTGGTCGATCATGGCGGCCGCCGTCGTGATCGTCCTCGCCGGCGCGACCCTCACCGGCCGTTCCGAAGCGGCCGATTCGAAGTATGTGAAACAAAAATTCGACCGCCCGTTCGTCGACGACCCGGCCGTCCTCGGCAATTGGGAGAGCGTCGATTTCGTCAAGTCCATCGATGCGTTCGACCCGGCGAAGAAATCGTTCAAGGGCGACCTGTTTTTGAAAAATGTGGCGTTCTTCGACAAAGGCGTCAGTTGGCCATGGCGGTGGACGAAGGGCTACCTGTGGCACCCCGGCGACAAGACCGAGGCGCGCTACACGATCAAGACGATCGACGGCACGCCGTACCTGTTCATGGAGTGGATCAGCGGCGACGTCACGATCCGCAACCAGGAGCCGTGGTATTACGTGTTGAAACGCTCGGCCAACCAGAACGTGAAACCGCCGACCTGGCCCAAGCCCGGCGAGAACAAGTATGTGAAGGAGAAATTCGACCGCGCTTATGTCAATGACCCGGCGGTGATCGGCGCGTGGCAGAGCGTCGATTTCGTCAAGCAAATCGGCGACTTCGACCCCGCCGCGAAGAACTGGCAAGGCAACCTGTTCTGGAAAGGCGTGACGTTCGTCGAAGGCGGCGCGACCTCCGGGCCGTGGTCGTGGACGAAGGGCTACCTGTGGCACCCCGGCGACCGCACCGAAGCGCAGTACATGATCAAGGAGATCGGCGGCGCGCCCTACCTGTTCGTCGAGTGGATCAGCGGCGACGTGACGATCCGCGGCGACGCGCCCATGTATTACGTGATGAAGAAATCGGCCAATCAGCCGGCCGCGCTGACCGAAGCCCAGCGCGCGACCCTCCAGTCCGCTGCGGCGCAAACCTCCTTCCCGACGCCCGCGCAGGCCGCGCGCGTCCAGGTCGGCAAATCGGGCCTTGCCGACGCCATCGCGGCGTTCGGCGAGCCGCTCCAGTATCTGTGGGGCAACGATACGTTCACGAAGGACAACCTGCCGTCGAGATACTGCATGCAGTACCCGAAGCGGTTCCTGGTCGTGATCGAAAACGGCGTCGTCACCGAGCTTCGCCATCACGAGCCCGGTTTTGTCTGGGACGGTCTGCAGGTCGGCTCGTCGATGGACGAAGCGCTCAAGCTGCTGGGCGCGCCCGCGCAGACGGTCGAGAACGGCAACGACTGGAAACCGGGCATTCTCTACAAGAACCTCGAAGGCCGCCAGGGTTGGTGTTATTACGCCCGCCCCGACAAGGGCGTGCGCCTGTTCTTCATGGATGGCAAAATCTGCGGGCTCTACCAGATTCCGGCCGTCAACTAGGAATCGGCTGCTGTGCGTCGTTGGATGTCGCGCCCGGGTTCGGCCCGCCGCCGCCCCCGGGCGCTTTTGATTGAGTGGGGTGCGCCAGGCACGGACCGGGCACGGATGGACATGGACGGTTGTCAGTGCTTGGTTTGCGATGTGGTCTTAATCCGGTTGATGGTTGATATTCAAGAAAAGGCTCATGTGCGAAAATTTTTTCATTTTCCCTCTTGACTAAACTCGCGGGGCGTTTAGAATATGGCCCTCTGTGTGACCTGTCCCTCTTCCTGTGGGATCGAGGCTCGGTCCGAAAGGACGGCAGGTTAAGGCGGGATGCTCCGGGAACCCTCTCCAGGAGCCTTACAACGGACCGAAGGGTCTGTTCCCGCTGAACGGGTTGGCGAAGTGAGGGCAACTTCGATTCCGTATCGAGTTGCGCTGGCTTGACCCGAAGGGGTCGGCCGGGACCGATGCGGTCCCCCTCATGCGCGCCAATCCGACAAAAACGATTTTTGAGCTGGGCCGGACCCCGATTCAATCGGGCCGGCGAATTCCATAGAATTCGTCACGGCATAGGAGTGACTCGACAATGGCGAAGGAAACCTTCAAGCGGACCAAGCCGCACGTCAACGTAGGGACGATCGGCCACATCGACCACGGCAAGACCACGCTGACGGCGGCGATCACGCTCTGCCAGGCCGCCAAGGGCTTCGGCC
>JBDKRG010000058.1:0-161575 GCA_039683515.1 Candidatus Sumerlaeia bacterium
GGAGGTTGGCTTCCTCGGCGTGGACGATGCGCAGACCGGCCAGCGTCGTGATCGAAATGCAGGAGATGAGAACGAAGATCGCAATCGCGCGGCGGGTGAGGGGCGAGTTGTCGATCCGCGCGATCACGCGCTTTAAACGGTGCGTGATTTCATGGGAGCGCGCCATCGAAATGCCGACGAGGGATTCGGGGCGGGCGGGGATGAGGAGTTTACGAATCATTTTCACAGATCGGCCTTTCTTTATGAAAAAAATCAATACAAACACGAAATTCACGAAACAGGACCACAAAACCTCACAAATATTCTCTCGCATCTCTGCTCATCTCTGCTCCTCCGCGACAAAATATTTCGTGCGCATTTTCGTGCGTTTCGTGTCTGCTTTTGTCGCTGTTACCGTTTCAATTCACGCGCGATCACCTCGTCGATGTTCTTCCATGAGCTCTCCGGATTGAGCAGGACCTTGCCGTCTTTATTCAGCAGGAAGTATGCAGGTGTTGTTTTGATGCCGAAGGCGTACGCCGCGCCCCGGCTGCGGCCTTGGGTCCACTCCATCTTCTCGCGCGTGACAAAGTCGCGCCACAGCCCCTCCTCTTCATTGATCGAAACGCTCATGAGCGCGAAACGGCCAGGGAACTTGTTATTCATGAGTTGGTTGACTTGCCGGAGCCGCGGGATCTCCGCAATAGCTGCTTTGTCATAGCTCGCCCAGAGATGCAGCATGATCACCTTATTATCTGCCAGCTTGCTGAGCGGCGTGTATTCGCCATTTAGCATCTGAATTTTAAAGTCCTTCATTTCCTGGCCGACGGCCGGCAGTTTGTTTACATTGGTCGAATCCTGATTTGACACATTCAGCATCGGTATGCGGCGGACGGACTCCATACCTGAGGGGCTGACCTGAGCCGATGTGCTCACTTCCAACCTGATGAGGCCCTTCAGTTTCGCGAGCTCGGCGAGGCCTGCATCGCCAATGCGGCCCGTGATGACCAGTTCGCGGAGTCTTTGCATGCCGACGAGGGACTTCATGCCGGTATCGGTAAATTGATTGCTGCCGACCATGAGTCGCGTATTCAGCGACTCAAGACCGGTGAGGTGGGTCAGGCCGCGATCAGTAAGCTCGTCGCCTCCGCCCAGCTGGAGCCATTGCAGCTTGTTCAGGCCGGCAAGGCACGCAAGGTCCGCGTCGTGAAGCGACTGGTTTGGTTTCAGGTAGAAATGGAGCACTTCGAGGTTTTTCATGCCGGATATGTCGAGTACCGAGTTGTCCTGGATGACGTAATGGACCATGAATCTCCGCATGTTGCCGAGCGAGCCGAGCTGGGAGATCCCGGCGAGGCCGACCGAGTCCGACTCGCTGGAAATCTCGCAGGTTTCAAGTTGAGTGAGGCCCTTGAGATGGGCGAGGCCGGCGTTGGTTGCCGAGCCGAGGTGCATTGTCAGGCGCTTTAAATGGGTGAGTTTTCCGATTTCAGCGAGGGCGTTGTCGTCGAGGTTCGGCTTGAACACGAATAACTCTTCCATTGTGTCGGCCCGCTTGGCGAGCGCCTCAAGACTGCGCGCGGTCATCGGTCCGGCCGAAAGGTGCCGGAGCCGGGGCAGGCGCGAGAGCGCGATAAACGCATTGTCGGTGAACGGCGACGATTGATTCAGATCGATCGCTTCGAGCGTGCTGATTTCGCTCAGATACTCGGCGCCGCGGTCGGTCAGCGGGGCGTGCCAGAGGTCGATGGATTTGAGGCTGCGCATGCCGCGCAGGTTGGCGATGTCATTGTCGGTCACGCGCTCGTTCCAGTGCAGGTCGAGTTCCTCGATGCTTGGCGATTGCGCGAGAATTTTCAGATTCACGTATGGGTTGCCGCCGATATCGAGCAATTTGAGATTCGGGATGCGACTGATCGACGTCATGATTGCATCGTTGAACTCGCCGCTGGTCTGAAGCCATTTTAGGTTTGGCAGCGACTCCAGCTCGCGCATGCCTTCGGCGGCGACTCCGGAAATCGAGAGCTCTTCAAGGTTGGTCAGTTTGGAAAGCGGCGTGCAGTCGATTTTGACGCGGGATTTTTGCGGGCCGGTGATGTCATACAGCCCTTTGAGCGTTTTCATGCGGCCGATGATTGCCAGGCCATTGCTCGTCGTGTGGAACAGCGGCGTGGTGAGGCGCTCGAGCGATGTCAAGCGCGGCAGAACCGCGAGCCCCTTCGCCGTTACGCTGGTGTAACGAAGATTCAGAACTTTGAGTCTAGTCAATCCTGCCAGGTGCGGCATGATATTGTCCGGATTGAATCCAGATGGCCATTTGGGGGCTTCAAACCCCGAGCCGTCGCTGATAAAAAGGTGGTGGATATCATTCGGACCAAGCTTCTCAAGAGCCGAAAGGTCTTGAAACACGGTCGGGGCGTTAATGTCGAGCCTCACGAGTTTGCCGGGCGGGATGATGATGTCGCCCCTCGCATGTGCAAGGAATTCCCATTCGTATTCGTCCCAATACCCCCAATCGCCCTTATACATATAATAGGGATTGCCGTAATGCCGTGCGTTGATTGAAATCCGGCCGAGGCTGCGGTCGGCCGGGAAATGCAGCACCCGCGCGCCGGGTGGGACGTCGGCGGGGTTGATGGTCTTTGCGGGCGGGAGATTGGCTTCGCCGGCGTGGACGACGCGCAGGCCCGCCAGCGTGGTGACGGAAATGCAGGAGATGAGAATAAAGAGGGCGATCGCGCGGCGGGTGAGGGGCGAGTTGTCGATCCGCGCGATGACGCGTTTTAGACGCCGCGTGACTTCCGGCCCGCGCGCCATCGAGATGCCGACCAGCTCTTCGGGCCGGGCGGGGAGAAGGAGTTGATGAACAAGATTCACCGGTAGGCCTTTCAATAACGGAAATTCAATGCAAACACGAAATGCACGAAACAGGACCACCAAACCTCACGAATTTTCTCTCGCATCTCTGCTCATCACTGCTTCTCCGCGACAAAATATTTCGTGCTCTTTTCGTGTGCGTTTTCGTGCGTTTCGCGGCTGCCTTTCATCGCATTTGCCGATCCGGAGATCGGCGTTCCCGGGGGAATTACTTCATCGACAATGCAACGCGGGCCAGCGTGCGGACGTAGGCGGCGGCGTCTTTCAGGTAGCCGGCGGCCACCGCGTCGCTGACCTCCTCGCAGGCCGAGGCGTGCGCGCTCAGCGTCCGCCACGCCAGCGGGTGCGGCCACAGCAGGATCGAGCAGACGCGCGCCGCCATCAGCCAGTAAAGATCCCGGGCGCGCAGGTGCGCGACCTCGTGCGCCAGGATCGCCGCCAGCTCGTTCCTGTCCGCCGCCTCGCCGAACCGTTCGGGCAAATAGATCACCGGCCGGCGCAACCCGGCGACGAGGGGGGAGGAGAGGATCGTCGTGATCCGCAGCCGCACCGGTCGGTGAAACCCCAAATCGTGCGCGATCCGCCGCAGCAACTCCTCATGCGCGACCGAAGCCGGCTTCGCGGCGGAAAAAGTCTTGGCCATGTGAAGATAGGCGGCGAGCAGGCGCAGCGTCAGGAACGCGACCCCGAGCGCCCAGATCGAAAGCGCCAGGGCCGCCCAGTTTTCGCGCAGCCAGTCCGTCAACGAGAACGACGGCTCGGGCGGCTCATCGTTGATTGGAGGCTCGGGCGGCTCCTCGGCCAGCTCGACCGGCGCGGCTTCGGTGGCGATCATCGGGGCGGCGACCGCCGCCACCCGCGGCAATTCCATCGGCGCGGCGGGCGGGGGGAGCGGCTCGCGCAGGCTGACCGGCAGCGCCACGATCGCCGACAGGATCGGCAGTGCGGCCAGCCCGACCAGCACCCCGCGCCAGAGCAGGACCCGCCAGCGCGGATTGGCCCGCATCAGCGCCGCGTGCATGACCCAGCCGAAGGCGAGCAGGGCGCTGGCCTTGAGCAGGATCGACCAGCCGGCCGGCAAATCGACCATCGACCGCATAAGCTGCATCATGACCTATACCCCCGGTCTGATTACAAAAATACGTTCACGCAAAAACGCAAAAGGGCAAAACGCGCGAAACAGATCAATTTCAATATGTTTCTAGTTTCGAGTTTCTCGTTAATGACTCTTCTTGCCCTTCGCCAGCTGCTCGAGTTCCTGGATTTCCTTGTCAGAGAGGTTTTCGGTCTTGATCAGCTCGGCGATCAGGCCGGCGGTCGAGCCGGCGAAGAAAATCTCCGCCATGCGCCGGGCCATCGACTTGAACGTGCGCTGGCGCGGCGTGACGGCCTTGTAAAAATAGGCCTTCCCGACGCGGCGGCGCGTGACGTGGCCCTTCTCGAGCAGGATCTTGAGCTGAAACCGCAGCGCCGCGTTCTTGATCGGCCGCGGGAATTTTTCCTCGATCTCGGGCGGGCTCATTTCGCCGCCGCGCTCCCACAGGACCTTCATGACTTCGATTTCGCCGGGAGTCAGGTTAATCACGGGCAAACCTCCAGGGGTCGGGGCATGCTGCACATCTCGGGTGAATGTGTAGAATATGCTACAGAATGGCGAACGCGTCAACCTGAAATCGTAGGTGGACCTACAGAAAAGAAACGAGCCATGGAAATGAAAAAAAACGCCAATCGGGAGACGGGCGTTCCCGGGGGAAAAAGAAAGGGCCGACTTTTCAGCCGGCCCCTGGTTGGATGTTCAATTCCGCAATCCGCAATCGCCTCAGCCTTCGGTCGTGCCGACCTCGGTCGACGGCTTGAGCCAGCCGCGCGCGAGCAGCATTTCGGCGATCTGGACGGCGTTGAGGGCCGCGCCCTTGCGCAGGTTGTCGCTGACGATCCACATGTTCAGGCCGTTGTCGATCGACTCGTCCTCGCGGATGCGGCCGATGTAGGTCGCGTCGCGGCCCTCGGCGTAGATCGGCATCGGGTAGACGCCGTGATCGGGGTCGTCGAGCACGACGCAGCCGGGGGCCTGCGCCAGGATCCGCTGGGCCTCGGCCACCGTCAGCTTCTTGCTGGTCTCGATGTTGACCGACTCGCTGTGGCCGCGGAAGACCGGGACGCGGACGGTCGTCGCCGTCACGCGGATCTCCGGGTCGAGGATCTTGTGCGTCTCGTTGACCATCTTCATCTCTTCCTTGGTGTAGCCGTTCTCAAGGAAGACGTCGATCTGCGGCAGGCAGTTGAAGGCCATCGTGTAGCGGAACTTGCGCGCGGGGGGGAGCGGCTGGTGCGTCAGCTGGGCGAGCGTCTGGGCTTCCATCTCGGCCATCGCCGAGGCGCCGGCGCCGCTCGTGGCCTGGTAGGTCGAAACCACGACGCGCTTGATGCCGGCGGCCTTGTGCAGCGGCGCGAGGGCCACGACCATCTGGATCGTCGAGCAGTTGGGGTTGGCGATGATCCCCTGGTGGGCCTGCGCCGCCTCGGGGTTGACTTCGGGGACGACCAGCGGGACGTCCGGGTCCATGCGGAACGCCGAGGTGTTGTCGATCACGACGGCGCCGGCCCTGGCGGCGATCGGCGCGAACTGCTTGGACACCGAGGCCCCCGCCGACGCGAGCACGATGTCGACGTCGTTGAACGATTTATCGGTCAGGACCTCGACCGGGCGCATGGCGCCGTCGAACAGAAGCGTCGTCCCCGCCGAACGCTCGGAAGCCAGAAGCTTGATCGAGCTATACGGAAAATGGCGCTGCTCCAGGGTGCGGAGCATTTCGCGACCGACGGCGCCGGTGGCGCCCATGACTGCAACACGAACCATGGCGGACGGACTCCTGTTCGAATATGGATGGCGCCGGCTCAAGCCTCCCGGCGGCCTGTAAACCGAATAAATTATCTGAATCGGCCGAACAGTTCAATGATTTCGTGGAGTTTGCCCCGGCGCCCGATCCGTCCACGCGGCGGCCGGGGGCGGTCGGGGGCCTCCCCACCGCGCTCATTTGGCCGGCGCGTCCCGTCCATGTTAGAGTGAATATCATCATCCCAAAGGCTGGCTGGCCATGGCGTTCGTCCGTTTATGCGCGCCGGCGCTGGTGTTTTTCGCAGCGCTCGCCTTCGCCGCGCCCCCCGCGATCGAGCCGGCCGCCAGCGTCCGCATCGACGAGCAGCTCGGCCGGGCCCTCCCGCCGGACGCGGTCTTCACCGACTCCGCCGGCGCGCCGAAGAAGCTCGGCGATTACTTCAATCGCGGCCGCCCGGTGATCCTCACGCTCGTCTATTACGAGTGCCCGATGCTGTGCACGCTCGTCCTGAACGGCCTCACCGAGTCGCTCCGGAAGGTCGACCTGGAGCCCGGCCGCCGGTTCGACATCGTCACGATCAGCATCGATCCGAGCGAGACGCCCCGGCTCGCGGCCGACAAGCGCGCGGCGTATCTCAAGCAGTACGGCCGCCCCGGCGCCGACCAGGGCTGGTTCTGGCATGTCGGCAAGGAGGACCAGATCAGGCGTCTCGCCGACGCGCTCGGCTTTCATTACGAATATGACCCCGTCACGAAACAATTCGCGCACCAGGCCGCGATTTTCATCATCACCCCCGAGGGTCGGATCTCGCGCTATCTCTATGGGATCGACTACCCGCCGCGCGACGTGCGCCTGGCCCTGCTCGAGGCCGGCCGCGAGCACATCGCCTCGACCATCGATAAGATCGTCCTCTTCTGTTACCACTACGATCCGGCCGGCCGCGGCTACAGCCTCTACGCATGGCGCCTCGTGCAGATCGGCGCGATGGTCACCCTGGTCGTCGTCGCGATCGTGATGGCCTGGTTCTGGAGCCGCGAGCGCCGCCGCGCGAGAAAACAGACGCCGCCGCCCGGCACGGCCTCGCCGGGCTGACAGGGGAAATCCAAAATCCGGATATCGAAACCCGAAACAAACCCGAAATTCGAAATTGGGAAATTCAAAACAAGATGCCGGCAGCGATCCATACCCGGATTTCGGGGCGCATCGAGCGCCTGCGCGACTGCGGCGCGAGTCCGTGGCCGTCCGCGGCGGTCCGCGTCCGTCCATGCGTTTCACGTCACGATTGGCTGTGGGCGGCGCTGCCGCCGGCCTTGACGGCCGCGGTCTTATGGTTTCCGGATTTTGAAATCCGCCCGGGCTTTGCGGTCGCCGTCAACCTCATCATCTTCTTGGCGGCGATGAGCTGCCGGGCGATCCGCGGCCCGCGCCCCGGGCCGGCGTTTGCCCCCTCCGAGTCGGCGCGATCGCCCGTTTCTTCGCGATTGTCGGCGCTGCTCGCGCTCACCAAGCCGTTCCTGACGCTGCTCGTTCTCGGCACGACGCTCGCCGGATACTGCCTCGGATCCGGCGGGCGTCCGAATGCGGCGGCGTGCGTCGTGACCCTCGTCGGCACGGCCCTCGTCGCCGCCGGCGCGCTCGCGATCAACGAACACGACGAGCGCGACCTGGATGCCAGGCTCTCCCGCACGGCCCGCCGCCCGATCCCGGCGGGCCGGATCGCGCCCGCAACCGCCCTGCGCTTCGGGATTGCCCTCTGGCTTGCCGGTCTCGTCGCGCTCCTTGCCGCCGGCCCGGTCCCCGCGCTCCTCGCCGTCGACGCCGCGGCGATCTACCTGTTCCTCTACACGCCGCTCAAGCGGATCACGCCGCTGGCCACCCTCGTCGGGGCGGTCGCGGGCGCGCTCCCGCCGCTCATCGGCTGGTCGGCGGCGGCTCCACTCGCCCCCCCCGCCTGGCGGCTCTTCCTGATCGTGTTCCTCTGGCAAATCCCGCATTTCCTCGCGATCGGCTGGCGCTGGCGCGACGACTACGCGGCCGCCGGCGTCCCGGTCTACTGCGCCCTCGACGGCGCCGGCCGCGCGACCGGCCTGCACATGCTGAATTATTCGGCCGCCGTCGCGGCCGTGACGTTCATGGGCGCGCCCGGCGGGCTTTACCCGGCCGCCACGGCCGTGCTCGGCGCGTTCCTGATTCTTCCCTGCATCGCTTTCGCCCTGCGCCCAACCGGCCGCGCCGCCCGCCGCGTGTTCGTGGCGACCGTCATGGACATGCCGCTGCTCCTGGCGCTCATGGCGGCCGGGTGACAAGGAAGCCAAGGGACCGAGGGGGCCAAAGTTGGCGCTGACCATGACCATTTCCCCGCCCGCGATCAATGCCGCCCTCAACGGCGCGGCCGCCGTCCTGCTCGCCGCCGGATACGTCTGCATCCGCCGCCGCCACGCCCGCTGGCACGCGCGCCTGATGATCGGCGCCTTCGCGTTCTCGGTTTTGTTCCTGGTTTCGTACGTGTCGTATCACGCCGGCGTCGGCCACCAGCGTTTCGCCGGCACGGGCTGGATCCGCCCGGTCTATTTCGGAATCCTGCTGACGCACACGGTCCTGGCCGCGTTCGTGGCGCCGGGGGCGGTCTATGTGCTGTCGCTGGCGTTCAACCGGCGATACCGGCGGCATCGCCGCTGGGCGCGCGTCCTCGTCGCGCCGTGGCTCTACGTCTCGGCGACCGGCGTGCTCATCTACTTCATGGTCTATCACTGGTTCCGGGCGAGCTGAGCGGTCCTGGGCAGTTTCGGCTTGGGCTTGTCGGCGTTGTCGAGCTGGCGGATCACGATGTTGAGCAGCTCCGTGATCCGTCCCGACAGCCGCCCGTTCGTGTAGCCGTTGGCGTTGCCGATGATCGAGAACACGTAGCGCGGCTGGTGATCGGCGTCGAGGACGAACCCCGACAGCGCGCTGGCGCCGTCGAGCGTCCCGGTCTTGGCGATGACGCGGCCCTCGCCGCGGCCGTAGGAGCGGTGGCGCAGCGTGCCGCTTTCGCCCGCCACCGGCAGGCAGTCGATCAGGATGTCGCGGAACGGGGAGGCGTAGAGCATGTTGATGATGGCCACCAGCTCGTGGGCCGACGTTTTGTCCATGTCCGAAAGCCCGCAGCCGTCGTAGCCGGGCTGGATCCACGCCAGCCCGTGCCGCTTGTAGCAGTCCAGCTCGATCTGGCGGGCGGCGTCGACGCCGGCCCCGCGCCGGACGCGCGCGGCCGAGGCGCGCCAGACCTGCTCGGCGATGAAATTGTTGCTGTGCAGCATCATCGGCTCGAGGATCGCGTTGAGCGTCGGCGACTCGCGGGAGGCGATCAACTTGTTCATCGGGCCCGGCGCGTCGGCCGGGTTGCACACGATCCGCACGCCGCCGACCAGCCGGATGCCGGCGTCGTTGAGCGCCTGGCGCATCATCGACCCGACCGCCTCGAGCGGCCTGGGCATCGGGACGGTCGCCACCTCGGCGTTGTCGCGGACGCAGACCCCGCCCGTGAGCGTCAGCTCCGAGAAATCCTCGTTGAACGCGATCGAGACGCCCGGCCGCGACTTCGACATCGTCAGCGTCCGGTTGACGGTCTTGAGCCCCAGCCCCGACGGCGTGAGCTCGATCCGGCCGGCGCGCCCGACCCGCGACGGCTGGACCGTCGCCGACAGCAGGTTCTGGCTCACCGCCAGCGCCGACGGCACCACCGCGTAGGAGGTGTCCCGGTGGCGCTTGTCCCAGACCGACGGGTAGGCGTTCTGGTCGGTGCCGAACTCGGTGGCGTCGATCACCAGGTCGCCGTGGACGTAAACGACGCCCTCATCCTGGCGCAGCTTGGTGGCCCACTCCCGGAACAGCTCCGAGGGGTTGAGGCGGATGTTGAGGAACGGGTTGTCGAGCGAGGGGTCGCCCGTCGAGCGCAGCAGCACGTCGCCGTGGTAGTGGGGGTCGCCGACGGCGTGCGGGCTCTTCAGGCCCAGCTCGGTGCGGAACTTGTGGTCGGGTCCGAGCAGGTCCAGCGCCATCGCGAACGTGGCGATCTTGCGGTTGGAGGCGGGCGTCAGCCGCAGGTCGGGGTGGTACGAGAACACGACGGTCGATGTGTCGATGTCGCGCACGAGGACGCTCCAGCGCTCGTGCAGCTTGTTCTCGGCGTTTTGGGTGCGGGCGAGCCAGTCCTCGGTCGTGGCGGGGGCCGCGGGCCTGGCGGTCGCCGGGCGGGCCCGGCGGGTCTTTTTCCTGGCTTCGGCGGCCGGCGCCAGCAGCGCGAAGGCCGCCAGGCCGATGAACATCCAGCGTAACGTGCGCGAGCGAGCGATCATGCGACTTCCCTGGCGAGTGTTTCAATCCGTTTGGACGGCCCGAGGATCAGGAGCAGATCGTCGGGCCCGATGGTGTAATCGGGGCCGGGCATGCTGAGCTTGACGGCCTCGTTGCCGGCCTTGCGGACGGCGACGACGTTGACGCCGAATTTTCTGCGAACGTCCAGATCGAGGATCGTGTGGCCCGCCCAGCCGCGCGGCGGCCCGATCTCGATCATGCTGTATTCGTCGGCCAGCGCCATGTAGCCGGTCATCCCCGGGTGCAGGATCAGCTCGGCCTCGCGTCGCGCGATGTCGCGCTCGGGGAAGATGATCTTGTCGGCGCCCATGCGCTCGAGCACCTTGGCCGAGTCCTCGCCCGAGGCCAGCGCGATGATGTGCGGCACGGCGATCTCCTTGAGCGCCAGCAGGATCAGGACGCTCATCTCGAGGTTGTCGCGGATGCCGATGACGGCGATGTCGCTCTTGTCCACCTCGAGCTCGATGAGGCTCTTCTGGTTGCGCGCGTCCACGGTCGCGGCGTGGGCGACCTGATCGCTGATGTCCTGAACCTCGGCCGGGTTGTTGTCCAGCGCGATCACCTCGGCGCCGGCCTGGGCCAGCCTCAGGGCGATCTCGCGGCCGAAACGGGTCAGGCCGATCACGGTCACTTTTCTGCGTTTTGCCATGCGGCGGTGCTCAGCCGGTCGTGACCGACTCCTCCGGGTATTGGAATTGCCGCGTGCTGACGCGGCCGATCAGCGTCAGGGCGATGGCCAGGGGCCCCAGGCGGCCGATGATCATCAGCCCGATCAGGATGAGCTTGGACGCCGCGCACACGCCGGCCGTGGTCCAGTTCATCGAGAGCCCCACCGTGCCCAGCGCCGAGGCGCATTCGAACGCCAGGCGCATGAAACGGCTTTGTCCCTCGGCGGCCGGGCCGCCCCATCCCTCCGCGACCAACAGCAGGAAGATCCCGACAAGGAGCGTCAGGATGTAAATCGAGAACGTGGCCAGCGCGCGCGCCACGTCGGTGTGCGGGATGCGCCGCTCGCCGAGCTCGACCGCGGAGCGGCCGTAGGCGTGCGACCGCACGAGGGCCAGCAGGATCGCCAGGGTCGTGGTCTTCATCCCGCCGCCGGTCGAGCCCGGCGACGCCCCCACGATCATCAGCAATATGATCACGAACACCACCGGCGCGGTCAAGTCTCCGATCTCGACGGTGTTGAAGCCGGCCGTGCGCGCCGTCACCGATTGGAACAGGGCGGCCTGGATCCGGCTGCCGGCGGGAAGCGTCCCCAACGCCCGGCTCCACTCGATGGCCAGGATCAGCGCCGCGCCGACGAGGATCAGCCACAGGCTCGTCGAGATGGCGACCCGGCTGTTCAGCGACAGGCGCTTGCGCCCGCCGCTGGCCGCCCACAGCAGGATGTCGCTCAGGACGATGAAGCCCAGCCCGCCGCTGACGATCAGGGCGCACGTCGTCAGGTTGACCGCCCAGTCGCCGACGTACGGCGTCAGGCCCGTGGCGAGCGTCGAGAAGCCGGCGTTGGCGAAGGCCGACACCGAATGGAAGATTGCGTTGAACGCCGCCTCGTCGCCGCTCATCGCGCCGCGCCAGCGCAGCCAGTAGCCAAGCGCCCCCGTCCCCTCGATCGCCAGGGTGAAGAGGAAAACGTAGAGCAGGATGCGGCGCACCGGGACGCCACGGGCCGAGCCGTAACTCATCGCGGCGGCCGACTGGTACAGCAGCCCGGGCCGCTGGCCGCCGATCATCAGGATCCACGTGGCGAACGTCATGATGCCGAGCCCGCCCATCTGGATCAGCGCGACGATGACCCACTGGCCGGCCCGCGTGAAGTGCGCGGCCGTGTCGACGACGACCAGGCCCGTCACGCACACGGCCGAGGTCACCGTGAACAGCGCGTCAAGGAAACCGATCGGCGCGGTGTTGCAGGCCGGGAGCATCAGGACGACGGATCCCAGGCTGATCGTGGCCAGGTACGAGATGAAGATCGCGCGGGCTGGCGTCCAGAACCCCCTGCGTTGTGGACGAAGCGGCGCGATTGTCGGTGGCGGCGTGGCGGCTGCGACCATCACTCACTTCAGGCCGACGGGGAACCTGACCGGCGGATTGGGCGGCATGAGATCGGGATCGGCGACCTCGACGCCGAACGTCTTGAGCAGCGTGCCGCGCGCCCGCTCGACCTGGATCGCGGCGACGTTGTAGTCGACGACGGCCTGCAGGTGCTGCTCCTGGGAGTTGGCGAGGTCGCTCTGGAAGGTCAGGATTTCGAACGCCGTCGCCGCGCCGACGTCGTAGCGCTGGCGCTCGTCCTGCAGCTTACGTTCCTGGGCCGCGACCGCCGAGGCCGTCGCGTCGATCCGCTCGCGGGCGGTCTTGAGGTTGCGCACCGCCCGGCGGACTTCATACGTGATCTGGTCGGTCTCGTCCTTGAACGATTCCTTCGCCTGCGCCGAGCGGGTCTGCGCCTGCGCGTAGCGGTAGCGCGCCGCCCGGTTCTGCAGCGGGTAGCTGAAGCCGATGCCGGCCGTGTAGCTGTTGTAATCGCCGTCGCGCATGTTGTCGCCAGAGGCGTCGAAGTGGCGGTCGGTGCCGTTGACGCCGGCGTTGGCGAACAGCGAGACGTCCGGCAGCATGCTGTTGCGCGCGACGCGCTCGTTGACCTGGGCCTGCTCGACGTTGCTGTTGGCGCGCCGCATCTCGGAGCGCTCGGCCAGGGCCAGGCTGATCGTCTTGTCCAGGTCGAGGTCGATTTCGCGCCACACGAACGGCTGGGTCGGCAGGATCTGCGCCGGCCACAGCGGCGTCCCGCCGTTCAGGAACAGCTGGCGCTTGAGCAGGTCCTCGGTGTCGCGCACGTTCTGGCGCGCGGTGATGAGCTGGGCGCGGCGATCTTCGGCGGAAGCCTCGGCCTGCACGACTTCGACGCGCGCCAGAACGCCGGCCTCGTACTTGGCCTGGTTGACGCGCTGCAGGTCCAGCGCCGCGGCGTAGCTGATGATGTTGATCTTGTAGATTTCGATGTCGCCGATGAGCTGCCAGTAGGTCGCCAGCACCGACGCGATCGTCTGCTCGATCTGCGTCTGGAAGTCGGCGGCCGCACCCTGCCGCTCGAGCTGCGCGACCATGATCCCGGCGTTGGTGACGTACGGGCCGAACCCGCGCAGCAGCGGTTGCGTGATGCCGATCAGGGCGTCCTGCGCGTAGCCGCGGCTCGTGCCGGTCAGCGTCACGTCCGGCACGCCGGAGATCCGCGAGAACACGTTGGAGGCGTTATACAGCGCGTCGTAGGTCGCGCTGATCGTGGCCCCGGTCGGCGTCAGCTGCGCCAGCGACAGCGTCGCCGACCGCGAGCGCGACTCGGTCTTGCCGCCGCTCAGCGACTGCGTCTCGTCCTTCGAATATTGCGCGCTGCCCGAGATCAGCAGGTCGTAGATCGACCGGCTGATCGGCACGTCGAACTCGGCGAGCCGGTAGGTGTAGCCGCTGATCTTGAGGCCGCGGTTGTTGGCGAGCGTCTGCGTGACGACTTCGGCCATCCCCAGCTTGAGCGGGTCGGTCGTGTACAGCTGCGTGATCGTCGTCGGCAGGTCCTGGTAGCCGACGGCCTTTTCCGGCTCGATCCGCACGGGGTCCGGCACCACCGGCGAGGAAGAGATCCCAGCGGTCGCGGCCGGTTTCGGCGGCCCCTCGGCGAGGAGCTTGGCGGTCTGTTCGGACTTGAACTGGTTGGCGGGCGGCTTGGGCGAGCTCAGGCACCCGGAAAGTGTCATCAGGATCAGACCGGCGACGATCGCGCTTCTCATATGAACCTCACTCCACGCCTCTGTAATTCGGTGCCACCCGGCACGAGCCCCTAGATTACTTTTCCATCCCCCCAAAATCAACAGAATGCGGCCGTCCGAAAAGATCGCGCGAGGGCTTGTTCGGCTCGGCGTCCCCAGCACGGGATTGAACCGCAAGGCCACAAAGACACGAGGAATGCAAAGAATTTCTTGTCGGCCCGTTCCTGCTTGCCCTTCCCGCGCCGGTGTGCTTTCCTTGTCTGCGGCGGCCGGGGCTCGGACGCCGCCATCCCCTGTCTCGCACAGCTAGAAACGACGCGCCCACGATGGCCCGAGAGCTTTCTCTGACCCCCATGATTCGCCAGTATCAGCAGATCAAGGCGAATCACCCGGACGATATTCTGTTTTTCCGCATCGGAGATTTCTACGAAACCTTCGGCGAGGACGCGCGCCAGACGGCCGCGCTGCTCGGCATCACCCTGACCCGCAAGCACGTCGGCAAGGGCCAGACCCTGCCGCTGGCCGGCATCCCCTACCACGCCCTCGACAGCTACCTGCGCAAGATGATCCAGGCCGGCCGCCGCGTCGCCATCTGCGACCAGGTCGAGGACCCGGCCCAGGCCAAGGGGGTCGTCCGCCGCGAGGTGACGCGCGTCGTCACGCCGGGGACGGTGATCGAGGCCGGGTTATTGGACGACAAGGCCGCCAATTACCTCGCCGCCGTCGCGCGCCACCAGGGCAACTGGGGGCTGGCCTACGCCGACCTCTCGACGGGCGAGCTGGCCGCGACCGAGCTGGCCGGCGACGACTCGCGGCCGGCGCTCCTGGCCGAGCTGGCCCGCATCGGCGCGGCCGAGATCTTGGCCTGCGAAGAGGACTGGGAACTGATCGACGCCCCGCTGCGCGAGCTGGGCGGCAGCCCGCTGCGCACGCGCGTCGACAAGGGGATGGTGAAAATCGAGGCCGCCCGCCGCGCCGCGATGGACCAGCTCGGCGTCGCCTCGCTGGCCGGCTACGGGGCCGAGGACTCGCCGGCGGCGATCTGCGCGGCCGGCGCCCTGCTCACGTACCTGCACGAGACCCAGCGCCGCCAGCTCGGCCACATCAGCCGGCTGCGCGTCTACTCCGTGCGCGACACGATGATGCTCGACCCGGTGACGCAGCGCTCGCTGGAACTCGTCAGAAACCTGATCGACGGCGGCCGCGCCGCCACGCTCATCGACGTCCTCGACCACACGCGCACGCCGATGGGGGGGCGCAGGTTGCGCCGCTGGCTTTTGGAACCGCTTCAGGATCTCGAGACGATCGCCGCGCGCCAGGCCTCGATCGCCGCCCTGCACGCCAGCGCCCCGCTGCGCGGCCAGCTCGCCGACGGCCTGCGCGGCGTGCGTGACCTGGAGCGCATTTTGGGCCGGGTCCACTGCGGCACGGCCAACGGCCGCGACCTGGTTCAGCTGACCGCCTCGCTGCGCGAGGTCCCCGCCATCAAGTCCGCGCTCATGTCGCTCAAGGGCGGCCGGCTCGGCGAGATCGGCGACCGGATCGAAACGCTCGCCACCCTGGCCGACCGCCTCGAGGGGGCGCTCGTCCCCGAGCCGCCGGTGAGCGTCCGCGAGGGGGGCATGATCCGCGACGGCTTCGACGCCGAGCTCGACGGCCTGCGCGCCGTCTCGCGCGACGGCAAGGGCTGGATCGCGAAGATGCGCGCCGACGAGGTCCAGCGCACCGGCATCTCCTCCTTGAAAATCGGCTACAACAAGGTCTTCGGCTACTACATCGAAATCAGCCGCGCCAACCTCGACAAGGTCCCCGGCGACTACATCCGGCGCCAGACGCTCTCGACCGGCGAGCGCTACGTCACGCCGGCCCTCAAGGAAAAAGAGGAGCAGATCCTTGGCGCGCAGGACAAGATCCAGGAGATCGAATACCGCATTTTTGAGGAGCTGCGCGGCGCGGTCCTCGACGCGACCGCCGCGATCCAGCGCCTCGCCGACCACATCGCCGAGGCCGACGCCCTGGCGAGCCTCGCCGAGGCCGCGCTGCGCGGCGGCTGGGTCCGGCCCGAGGTCGACGGCTCGGACCTCGTCGAGATCGAAGGCGGCCGCCACCCCGTCATCGAGGCGCTCATGACCGACCGTCCGTTCGTCGCCAACAGCGTCCGGCTCGACGGCAAGGACGAGCAGATCTGGATCATCACCGGCCCGAACATGGCCGGCAAGTCGACGTTCATCCGGCAGGTCGCGCTGCTGACGCTGCTCGCGCATGTGGGTTCGTTCATTCCGGCCCGGCGTGCGCGGATCGGCCTCGTCGACCGGATCTTCACGCGCGTCGGCGCGACCGATTACCTCGCCCGGGGGCTCTCGACGTTTCTCGTCGAGATGACCGAGACCGCGAACATCCTGAACAACGCGACCGAGCGGTCATTGGTGATTCTGGATGAGATCGGGCGCGGCACGTCGACCTACGACGGCATCTCGATCGCGTGGGCGGTGATCGAATACCTGAGCGCGACGCCGCGCCGCCGCGCGCGGACGCTGTTCGCCACGCACTACCACGAGCTGACCGACCTCGAGGGCCGCCTGCGCGGCGTCAAGAACTACAACGTCGCCGTCCGCGAGGCCGCCAGCGAGATCACGTTCCTCTACCAGATCGTCCCCGGCGGCGCCGACAGGAGCTACGGCATCTACGCCGCGCAGCTGGCCGGCATGCCCGAGGCGACGCTCGAGCGCGCGCGCGAAATTTTGTTTGAATTGGAATGCCAGCACCGCTCGCCCGACGACGGCGGCGAGGCCAAGCCGGCGCCGAGGATCGGCCAGCAGCACGACGTCGACGTGATGCAGCTGGACCTGTTCGCCCCCGCGCTGCCGCCCGAGTTCGAAGAGCTCGCGAGCCTGGATGTCAATAAACTCACGCCGATGCAGGCGCTGGCGAAGCTGGCCGAATTGATCCAGGTCATGAAGCAATTGAAAGGTTAATTGCAATCTTCGTGCTCGTGCTCGTGCTCGTAATCGTAATCGAAAATCGATTTATCAAACGCGCTCACTTTTCATGAAGGCCCAATCCCATGCGCATCCTCTTCCTCGGTGACATCTTTGCCCGGCCCGGCCGCAGCCTGATCGCCGAATGGCTGCCGCAGTACCGCGCCGACAACAACGTCGATTTCGTGATCGCCAACGCCGAGAACTCGGCCGGCGGCAAGGGGATCACGCGCGAGGTCATCAACGAGCTCGCCGAATCGAAGATCGACGTTTTCACGGGCGGCAACCATTCGTTCGCGCAGCGCGATTCGCTCCCGGTGTTCGATGAGAATCCCCGCGTCCTGCGCCCGGCCAACCTCGCCCCCGGCATCCCGGGCCGCGGTCTGGGCGTCTACGAATGCGCGGGCCGCCGCATCGCCGTCATCAACCTTCAGGGCCGCGCGTTCATGGCGCCGGTCGACTGCCCGTTCCGCAAGGCCGACGAGCTGCTCGACGAGGCGATGCGCCAGACCAACATCATCGTCGTCGACCTGCACGCCGAGGCCACGAGCGAGAAGATGGCGATGGTCCATTACCTCGACGGCCGCGTGACCGCCGTGATCGGCACGCACACCCACATCCCGACGGCCGACGGCCGCGTCACCGACCGCGGCACCGCGGCCATCAGCGACGTCGGCATGTGCGGCCCCTACGAATCGGTGATCGGCGTGGAAACGGGCATCATCATGGAACAGCTCATCCGCGGCCTTCCCGTCCGCCACAAGCCCGCGACCGAAGGGGCGCGCATCAGCGCGCTGCTCATCGACCTGGACGCCGAGACCGGCCGCGCCCGGGCGGCAAAGCACATTCTCCACCCCGAGTTCATCCAGCGGCTGGATTAGAGCGACGGAAGTTCTGCGGCAATAGGGATCGCCGGCGAGGGCGCCGGCGCCACAGTGCGTTTGGCGATTCGATACCGAATAGCGGTTTTCGATGCGTGGCCGGCGGCCCGGGCGTGGAGCGGGAGCCGGGTGATCCCGGGAAATCCCGCGCCTGTCGGCGTCTCATTTTCGTGGTTTGTTTTCTGCCCCAGAATGTTATATACCTTCCCTTGCGCGATGTCCCCACACAGTTATCGGACTCGGAGGCCGGCCATGACGTTCAGGATCCTCGTTCTCTCCCTCGCCATGCTTTCGCTCGCCTCCTGTTCCAAGAAGCCAGCCCTCGACCCCTCGGGTTTTTACCTTGCCCAGGGCGGCCGCACGTATCTTGAAATCCATCGCGGCGAAAGCGGCGACTTTATCGTCGCGCCTTCCGCCCCCGGCCAGATGATCACGCTCAAGATCGAGCCCGACCGGTTCGTTCTGGAAGAGTCCATCTCCATGGGCCCGTCGGCCGAGATGTCCAGCACGAAGCGGTTCAAGCCGTCCGCGACCGTCCCCGGCGACTGGGACCTCGTCGAGCACGTGATCACGGTCTCGCAGGGGAGCAACTCGGGGCAATCGACCCTGACCCGGCCGATGCCCTCATCCCTTCACCGTGCCGACCGCGCGGCCCTCCAGTATTACGCGCTTCTCGACAACATGGCCGCGCCCGGGCCGGTCGACCCCGAGCAGCGCAAGGCCGACAACAAGCGGCTTCTCGAGATCGCCCGGTCCATCGTCGACAAGAGCCCCGACGATGTTTTCCTGCGCGTCCTGCTTCTTGACGCCCTCCAGCGCAACCGCGACGCCGCCCGGCTCGAGTCGGAACTGGCGAAATACGCCGAGCCCTTGAAGAACTCGGGCAATTTCTCGCTCGCCTATGCCGCGCGGATGGCCGCGCGCAATCTCAAGGTCATCAAGGCCGAGATCAACGGCCGCAACGCCTGGCGCAACCTGAACGCATCAACCGACCTGAACGCCCAATGGATGCTGATGCAGGCTCTCCCCGACGACGCGATCGTCATGAACCCCGACATCTATTTTATCGATAAATTCGCCGGGCAGGCCGTGCCGAACCTGCTCGGGGTTCAGACGTTCTTCAGGACGATGCGCGTCGAAACGATTTATGCCATGCTCCTCGGCCGGCCGCATGATGCCTTGCTCGCCCTGACCTCGCTCATCCGGATCGGCCACGCAATGATCGAGGACGGCCCGCTGATCAACCGGCTGATTGGCATCGCCACCACCCAGATCGCGACCGAGGGGATGAAGTTTTACGTCCTGAACGTCAGCGATTCGGCGCGCGATCTGGACGAGGCGTGGGCCGGGCTCGAAAAACTCAACGCCGCGTATGCCTCGCCCAACCAGGCGAGCCTGTTCTCGATGGAATCCCCCATGGCCACGCTTTATCAGGGCTACCGGGAGCTCAATCGCCAGGAGGCCGTGACGCGCCTCAAGACCGCCGACGCCAATTTCGCGCTGCTGCGCATGGCGACCGCCGCGCGCGGCCGGCTGCTCGCGGCCGGATCGTTCCCATCCGGCAACGACCAGTTCGCGCCGTATCTGACCACGCCCCCGATCGACCCGTTCACCTCGGCCACGCTGCTGATGATTTCGACCGCCGACAAATTCACCGCCTACAGCACCGGCCCCGATCGCGACGACGACCGCGCCCAGGTGACCTATGACCCCACCAACGGCACGCTCAGCGACGGCGATATCGTCTGCGCGGTCCCGCGCGCGCGCAAATACCCCATCCCCGCCGGCGGGCTTCACGCGGCCACGGCCGAGGACGTCCGCCGCCAGATGCCGAACGGCCTCCCCGCCGACGTGTTTGCCACCACCAAGGGGCGGCCGCTCAACATCGGCCAGACGCGCCCGCTGACGATCTTCAGCTGGGGGCCGGACATGGACGAGCGCGCCATGCCGCCGTCTCGAAAAGCTCCGCCGCGCGCCGTCCCCGAGATCCAGTACGACCCGACCAACGGCACCAACTCCGACGGCGACCTGATCATGACCGTAAGTCCGTAGGCCGCTTCGGCCCGAAGCGGCATGCCTGGTCAACGTGGGGCATCATCACGGTGGGGCCGCGCCAGTCAATCGCCGGTTCGATTACGATTACGACGCACGACGCACGAGGACGAAGAAAAACTGTGGGGCCGGCGCCCCCGCCGGCCATTTGTTAGCGCTAGTCAAGCAGAGGTTCGGAAATCCGGATGAGCGCATTATCCGTGCATCGTGTGGCAATGAGTCGCGCTTTCAGCGCTCGGTTGGATGCGTCGCTGACCTGGGGCTCCGCTTCGCTTCGCCCCAGGCTGGTATGACTGCGCGCCTTTGGCGCTTTCGGGATCAGCCGATTTGGCAATGCCGTATTGTGATGACATGCACGAGCACGAAATAAAGAGCGCCGGAGCCCTGAAGCTCCGGCGTTCTCAAAATGGTCCCCCTGCTTGCGCGGGACTTTTTACTGCATCGCCATGCCGCCGTTGACGTTGAGCACCTGGCCGGTGATGTAGGTGGCCATCGGGCTCGCCAGGAACAGCACCGCGTCGGCGACTTCCTCGGGCTGGCCGAGGCGGCCCATCGGGACGGCCTTGAGGAGCTGTTCCTTGACCTCGTCGCTCAGGACGTCGGTCATCGCGGTCTGGATGAACCCCGGCGCGACGGCGTTGACGGTCACGCCGCGGCCGCCCAGCTCGCGCGCCAGCGACTTGCTGAAGCCGATGATGCCGGCCTTGCTCGCCGAGTAGTTGCACTGGCCGGCGTTGCCGATGACGCCGACGACCGAGGCGATCGACACGATGCGCCCCGAGCGCTGCTTCGCCATGTGGCGCGCCGCGGCCTTCGAGCACGCGAACACCGACGTCAGGTTGATCTTCAGGACCAGGTCCCAGTCCTCGGGCGTCATGCGCGCCAGCAGCTTGTCGCGCGTGATCCCGGCGTTATTCACGAGGATGTCGATCTTGCCGAGCCTGGCGACCGTCTCGTCGACCAGCTTGGCGCACGCCTCGACGTTCGAAACGTCGCAGCCGGCCGCCTCGACGCGCGCGCCGGTGGCCGCGGCCAGTTCGTTGGCCGTCGCCTGCGCCCCCTCCAGGTTCAGGTCGGCGACGACGACCGTCGCGCCCTGTTTAGCCAGCGCCTGGCTGATGCAGCGGCCGATGCCGCGCGCCCCGCCCGTGACGATCGCAACTTGATCTTTCAGCATCGCGTCCATGTGTCGTATCCGCTCCTTACGTAGGTGTGCCGCGCTGCACTCAACAACAAGGCGCGACCGGTCAACACAATGTCAAAACCAGTCCTGACCGACAAGGAAAAACCTTCATCAGGCCTCCTGGCGCACCTCGGCCGCCCGCGCCCCGCGCGCGATGCGCCGCGCGAAGAACCGGCCGACGTCGTCGAAGATCGAATACGCCACCGGGGTCGCCACCAGCGTCAGCAGCAGCGAAAGCGTCTGGCCGCCGACGACCACGCTCGAGATCGTGCGGTTGGTCGCCGCGCCCGCGCCCTGCGAGAAGAGCAGCGGCCCCATGCCGGCCACGAACGCCACCGTCGTCATCAGGATCGGCCGCAACCGGTCCATGTTCGCCGCGAAGATCGCCTCGTCGCGCTCCATCCCTTTCGCGCGCAGCTGGTTCGTGTGGTCGATCTGCAGGATGGCGTTTTTCTTCACGACCGCGAACAGCACCATCACGCCCAGCAGTGAAAGGATGTTAAGCGACTCGCCGAAAATCAGCAGCGCGATCAGCATGAACGGGATCGTGAGCGGCAGCGACAGCAGGATCGTGATCGGATGCAGCCACGACTCGAACTGCGCCGCAAGAACCAGGTAGATGAAGATGAACGCCAGGACGAACGCCATGAGGAACGCCTTGAACGCGCGGTTCATTTCCTTCGACTGGCCGACTGCCGTGCGCGTGTATTCAGGCCCCATGTTGAGCCGGTTGCCTTCGTTTTCAAGCGCGTCCAGAAGCGCGCGCTGCGAGGCGCCAGGGGTCATGTTGCAGGTGATCGTGATCTGGCGCTGGCGGTTCATGCGGTCGATCTGGGACGGGCCGGTCCCCTCGTCGACCCTCACGACGTCGGCGAGCGAGACCGACCCCAGCTTGCTCGACGGGACGGTCATCTCGCGCAGGTGCTCGACGCTGGCGCGGCGGTCGGCCTGCGCGCGCACGTGGATCTCGTATTGCTCGCCGTTTTCGTAGTAGTCCGAGACCTTGTCGCCGGCCACGAGCAGCCGCAGCGCGCCGGCCACGTCCTCGACCGCCACGCCGAGGTCGTCGGCCTTGGCCCGGTCGATGCTCACGCCCAGCTCGGGCTTGCCGACGACGAGCGAGGTGTCGACGTCGACCGACCCCGGGGTCTTCCGCAGCGCGTCGGCCATGCTCGACGCATACCCGGTGAGCTTTTTCATGTCCGGGCCGGCGACGAGGTACTGGACGGCGGTGTTGCCGAAGCCGCCTCCAGAGAACGGCGGGATCACGCTGACATTCATGCGGAGGCTCTGGCCTGCGTAGCGTGGCAGTAGTTTTTTGCGGATGAAGTTCATGATGTCGATCTGTCGGAAATCGCGCGCGGTCGGGTCGATCAGCTTCACATAGATCGAGCCTTTGTTGGCAATATGCTGGTCGGTATCGGCCGTGCTCGCGATTGTGTAGTGGACGCCGTTGAGCGTGCGGATGTCGCGCGCGATTCGTGCCACGATCAGCTGTGTTGCCTCGAGCGAGGTTCCCTCCGGCGCGCGGATGTCGACCTGGAACTGCGACTCGTCATCGTCAGGCATGAAGTTCTTCGGGATGTGCGCGACAAGGAGCGGGCAGATCGCGAGTGACCCGAACGCCATCGCGACGATCACCCAGCGGCGCCGCATTGAAAAGCGCAGCAGGGCCGCGTAGCCCGCCTCGATCCAGCGATAAAATCCCCGGCTCTTGCTGGCGGGCGCGGCTTTTTCGTTCGATCTGCGCAGCCACCTGGACGCGAGCATCGGCGTCAGGATGAAACTGACGAGCATGCTGATGACGATCGCGCCCGACATCGTGATGCCGAAGCTGCTCATGAAGCGGCCGACGATCCCGCTCATCATCGCCACCGGCACGAAGACCGCAACGAGCGACAGCGTAATCGCCAGGACGGCAAGGCCGATCTCTCGCGTCGCGCCGATCGCCGCTTCGAATGGGCTGTATTTCTTCTCCTCGATATACCTGAAAATATTTTCGAGCACCACGATCGCGTCGTCGATGACGATGCCGACCGACAGCGTCAGCGCAAGGAGCGTGAGCATGTTGAGCGTGTAGCCCATCGTGTCGATCACGAAGAACGCGCCGATGATCGACGTCGGGATGGCGAGCGCCGCAATGATCGTCGTGCGCGAGTTGGCGAGGAAGAAATATACGATCACGGCCGCCAGGATCGCGCCCAGAATCAGGTGCTCCTGCACCGCGTCGACCGAGGCCTGGATATATGTCGACTGGTCGCGCGCGACCTCGAGCCGGTAGTCGCCCGGGAGGGTCCGCCTCAAATCGGCAAGCCGCTCCTTGACGTCCTTCACCACCTGGACGGTGTTTGTCCCCGATTGCTTCCGGATCTCGAGCAGCACCGACGGCGTCTCGTTGAACTGCGCGAGGCTTTCGGCCTCCTCGGTGCCGTCGACGACAATGCCGAGGTCATTGATCGTGATCGAGTGGCCGTCCCTGTTGGCGACTGCGATCGCGCCGAGGTCCGCGGGTTTGGTGACGCGTCCGAGCGTGCGCACCGTGAACTCGCGTTCCCCCTGTTTCACGCTGCCGCCAGGGACCTGCAGATTTTGCCGCGAGAGCGCCCGTTGCACATCCGTGACGGTGAGATTGAGCGCCTTGAGCCGAAGCGGATCGAGCTGCACGTTAATCTGGCGTTTCTGCCCGCCGACGATCGAAACCTTGCCAACGCCCTTGACCGATTCGAGGCGGCGCTTGAGCGTTTTGTCGGTATACTCCGTGATCTCGCGGATCGATGCGGGCGCGGTGACCGCCAGCGTAAGCACCGGAGCCGAATCCGTCTCCATCTTTTCGATGAGCGGCTGCTCAATGTCCTTCGGCAATTCGTTGAGCGCGCCATTGATCTTGTCGCGGACTTCTTGCGCCGCAACGTCGAGGTTTTTCTCGAGATGAAAAATCAGGAACACCTGCGAGACCCCCTCGACCGACACCGAGCGCAGCTCGTCGATGCCGCTGACCGAGTTGACCGCCTCTTCGATCTTGTCGGTCACCTCGGTCTCGATCTCGTCGGGCGCGGCGCCGGTCAGTACGGTCGTCACGGTGATGACCGGGATGTCGACCTTCGGGAAGCGGTCGACGCCGAGCCGCTGATACGAGAACAGCCCGAAAACGGCGAGGACCAGGATCAGCACCGAGGCAAAGATCGGCCGCTTGACGCAAATCTCAGCCAGCTTATGCATGGAGACGTCTCATTTCGTGGAACGGACTAATGGGTCGTAGCGGTCTCACGCGGCGTATTCAATTCACTGCTGACCCGTCGCTCACGCCGGCGGGGTTGAGGATGACGCGTTCGGCCTTATCAAGGCCGGCGATGATCTGGGTCCCCTGCGGGGTGGTTTCGCCGACGGTCACGATCTTCTGCCGGGCGACGCCGCCGCTGACCACGAACAGGCGCGTCACGTCGCCGCCGTGCGTCAGCGCGGAGGCTGGGACGAACATCGCCACCGAGCTGGCGCCGGTGTCCAGCCGAGCCGTCGCGAACAGGCCCGGGCGCAGCTTGAAATCCGCGTTGTCGACGAGCGCCTCGACCGTCAGCGAGCGCGTCGCGGTGTCGAGCGCCGGGCTGATCAGGTTGACCCGGCCGTGGAACGTTTCGCCCGGGAATCCCTCGACCGTGAACGAAATGACCTGGCCGGGCCGGATCTGCCCGACGTACTGCTGCGGAACGGTCACCTTGAGCCGCAGCGGGCTGACCTTGACGAGGCGCACGACATTGCCGGTCCCCATCATCACCTCGAGCCACTCCCCGACCGACGTCAGTTTCTCGACGACCATGCCGTCGAACGGGGCGACGATCAGCGTGTCGGCCAGCGTCTGGCGCAGCGTCACGACCTTGGCCATCGCCGTCTTGTAGCCCTGGTAGGTTTCCAGCGCCTGGCGGACGGTCTGGTCGTACGTGCTGCGCGCGGCCTCCAGCTCCGAGCTCACCCGGTCGAACTCCGACTTGGCGATCGCGTTGCCCGCGTCCAGAGCCTTGTAGCGGCGGTAATTGCGCTCGGCCAGGTCGAGCTTGGCCTTGACCACCTTGACGTCGGGCATGTTCTTCGGGTCGAACGGTTCGTTCTCGTTCTTCATGCCGAGCTTGACGCGCAGTTCCTCGGCAGAGGCTTCGCCCTCGGCCAGGCTGTTGCGCGCGTTGGTCGGGTCGAGCTGCACGAGCGGGTCGCCCTTTCGGACCATGCTGCCGCGGTCGACGTAAAACGTCTGGACGATCCCCGAGACCCTCGCCGCGACACGCGTCTCCTCGTCCGGCGCCAGCGTCCCTGTAAGCCCGACGGTCTGGCCACGGTTCACCACCGTGACGGCCGTCGTCAGCAGGTCGCTTCGGCTCGAAGCGACATTCCCTCCGGCGGCCGGCGCCGGCGCCTGCGTCGCGTGCGCCGAATCCGTGAAGCCGAGCGATTGCTTCCCCCCGTTGCCGCAACCCGCAGCGACCGAAACGGCCACGGCGGCCCCAACCCACGCCCCGATGAAAGAGACCCTATTCATGTTGCCCCCCGCTCCCGCCGGTCGGCGTCAAACGGCGTTCCTCGGCTTCGACCATCCCGACGAGCTGCGCGATCACCTCTTCGCGCTCCCGCGCGTCGGTCGCGATGCTGAGCGACTCCATGATCCACAAGCCCTCGATCGCGAGCAGGATCGCGTTGATGAACGGCTTCGGCAACCCCTGGGCGCTGTATTTCTCGATAAACTCGTAGCGTTGATCCCGGATCGGGGCAAACAGCGACGGGTCGTAGGCCGCCGCCAGCAGCGACGACGACAGCCCCTGCATCTTGCCGGTCGCCAGGACGTCTCGGGTGGCGAGGATAGCGCTCCTCAGGTCCCGGCCGGGTCCCTGCGGGAGCGTCGGCACAATATCCTTGGCGTGATCGAGCACGGTCATCGGCATCCGCGTCAGCATCGCCCGGATCAACGCTTCCTTGTTGCGGAAATGGTAGAGGAGCCCGCCCTTGCTGACGCCCGCCCGGGCGGCCACCGCGTCGAGCGTCAGGTGCACCGCTCCCGATTCGCGGACGACCTCCTCGGCGGCGGCCAGGATCGACTCGTACGAGTTTTGTGCGCTGGTTTCAGGTGTTGTCATGCCCCGTTGGCCCCTTTGCTTCGTCGGCCGGACTATACCGTCCAGACGGTATACCATGAAGTATACCGTCTGGACGGTACAGATTGCAATCAAAAGATCTTGGAGTCTTGAATGTTCCGGGAAGAGGGCCGTTTGAGGGCTTGTCGGCTAAAAAAAGGAACCGGGTCCTGTTCGGACCCGGCCCTCTCTCCCCTGCGGATTGGCCCTAACCGGGCGTGTCGCAGACTTATGTAAACCATTGATTAGGACTGGAGCAGCTTCAGCGCCGACTGGGTCGTCGTGTTTGCCTGAGCCAGGATCGAGACGCCCGCCTGCTGCAGGATCTGCGCCCTCGTCAGGGTCGCCGTTTCCGTCGCGAAGTCCGCGTCGCAGATGCGGGACTTGGACGCCGACAGGTTCTCCGAAACCGATTGCAGGTTCGAGATCGTCTGGTTGAGGCGGTTGGTGATGGCGCCCAGCCCCGACCGGATGCTGTTGACCTGTTCCAGGGCGTTGTCGATCTGGGTGATGGCGAGGTTGGCCCCGTCGACTGTGGCCAGCGAAATCATGTTGATCGCCGAGTTCGGGTCCTTGGCGTAGGTCGTCGCGGTCAGGCCGGCGACGGCGGGCGAAGTCCCCGCCACCACGATCTCATCGTTGGAGATCAGCTTGATCTGGCCGCCGGTCGTGGCGGTGTAGTCGCCGTTGGCCGCCAGAAGCCCGAGTTCGTCGCCGATGGAGCCCGTGGTCGTCGCGGTGATGTTGCGGCCATCCTCGGCCGTCAGCACGAGTTTGCCGCTGGTGATCGTCGCCGAGACGCCCGTCTGGTTGGATTTGGCGTTGATCGCGTCGCACAGGGCGCCGGTGCCGTCGCCGGCCGCGACCGTGGTGGACGTGTCGAAGATGTCGATGCCGTTGATGGTCAGTTGCTGGGTCGTGCCGTCGAACGTGCCGCCGACAACGTTGGCCACGCTGGTGACCCTGGCGTCCATGATCTCGGCCCGCACGTTGTGCTCGGCCGTCTTGGCGTTGATCGCGTTGGCGATCGCGATGGCCGACCCCGACGGGTTGGCATACGAGACGCCGTCGCTTGAGCCCGCGCCGATGTTGATCCCGTTGATGACCAGCGCGCCGTCCGACAGCGGCCCCGAGGCCGGAACGGCGGTGCCGGTCACCTGTGCGACCATGCCGATCGAGTTGGTCCGCAGGTCGCCGGCCGTAATCGAGATCGTCTGGTTCGGGTCCGAGCCGACCTGGAGCTGTTTATTGACGAATGTTCCGTCGAAAAGCTTGGTTCCGTTGAACGCGACGGTGGTCGCGATGCGCTGCATTTCATCGAGCAGCTGGTTGGCTTCCTGGTTGATCGCCGCGCGGTTGGACGACGAGTTGGTGTCGTTGGCCGACTGCACCGCCAGCTCGCGGATGCGTTGCAGCATGTTGGTGTAGGAGTCCATCGAGCCCTCGGCCGTGCCGATCAGGCTCAGGCCGTCGTTGGCGTTGCGGACCGCCTGGTTCATGCCCTTGATCTGGGCTTCGAGTCCCACGGAGATGGCCATGCCTGCCGCGTCGTCACCGGCGCGATTGATGCG
The DNA here is from genome assembly GCA_039683515.1 of Candidatus Sumerlaeia bacterium. Lineage (GTDB taxonomy): Bacteria > Sumerlaeota > Sumerlaeia > MVZB01 > MVZB01 > JAJFUE01. The sequence continues at coordinate 27,605 of JBDKRG010000058.1, forward strand.
CAAGCCGGAAGACAGGCGCTCCAGCGTCGTATTGAGCTGGCTCGTTGAGGTCTGCAACTGCCGTTGCGCGTTGATACTCGCGATGTTGGTATTGACCGAGAGAGACATGGTCCTCCATCTCCTTCGTGGTGGTCTCGGGGCGAGCCGCCCTGGTGTTCTGAACGGGTCGCAATTCTCCGCAGGGAGAGCGTTGAATTTTTGTCGGCCGGTTTAACGATCTTCTGATCCCGGCCTGACGGAAAGGCCTATTGAGCAATCCCCGCGCCAATCGCCGATTTTCTTCCGTGCCAATCCCTCCGATTTTCGTGCTCGTGCTTGTAATCGTGATCGTAATCATAATCGAATGAACGCTCAACGAATCTGTTGCGTCCTGATTGGGGATGCCTGAAAATCTTTCCCACCACCCACCCGCCACCCCCGCCCTGCCAATTTTTCCGCCCCCGACTGGGAAAATTTTGATCGTTTTTTTGACGCCGGGAAAAATTTCCCGCAGGCCATGCGTCGTTTTTTTGACGAATTTCCTGTCAACGCCATGAATCATCCCTCATCCTGTCTTCGCCTTTTCTTTGCTTTCGTGTTTGACTTGGGACCCTGCCGGGTGTATCCTGTTAGTGTCGTGGGAAGATGTCGCAGGACTGATTTTACTCATATTATGAACGCGAAACGCAACGAATCGGACTTGATCCCCGGCCGCGGCCATCCGGGGCCGGATCGCCCTGCCCTGCCGCGGGCCGTGCCGGCCTCCGAGCTTTCGGCCGGCCGGCTGCTGGCCGCCATGCTCCCGCGCCTCGCGGCCGGCAAGCGGCTCTACTGCGTCGACGGCGGCAACCTGTTCAACCCGTATCAGCTCGCCACTGCCGCGCGCGCCCGCGGCCTCGACCCCGCCGGCCTGCTCGAGCGGATCCTCGTGAGTCGCGCCTACACGTGCCATCAGCTCGTCGCCGCGGTCGAGGAGCTCCTGGCCGACGCCGCCCGCCGCGACCCCGACGCCGCCGGCGCGATCCTCGGCGTCGACCTGCTCTTCATGAACGAGGACATCCCGATCGAGGAGCGCGCGCATCTCTACGGTCGGATCCTCGACGAAGCCGTGCGCCTGGCCCGCTCCGGCATGCCGCTGCTGATCACGTTCGTCGGCGCCGGCGACAGCCCCTGGGTCAAGCGCCTCGGCTTCGAAGGCCGCCGCGTTCGCGGGATCGCGAGGAACTACTCGCAGAACCGGCAGATCCGCATTGCGGAGGGATCTTGAGGCGGGTCGGGTCTTCGGCCCGACTCTGAAAATTCAATACGGGACGCGGACTGACGCGAATCGGAGCGGATGGGCACGGCGCGGCGAGCCGCAACCAAACAACAAGACAGAAATGCGGGCCACGAAATACACGAAAGAAAAGCACGAAACCCCTATTTTTGTCGCAGAGGTGCAGAGTCAGGCGGAGATGCGGAGAAATTCTTGAAGACCGGAATGAACAGGAGGCAACGGAGGGAACGGAGATTCTTTTGGCGGATCATGTCTGTGTTGCCTGCGTTGCCTCCTGTTCAAACGTCTTGCGAGGAAAAAAAGATTCGGATGGATCGCAGTACGGATTGAATGAACGATCGTTTCGAATTTCCGGCCTGATTTCGAATTTGTTCAGGATTTCGGATTTGATTTTGGATGATTTGAATTTGTTTAGGATTTCGATATTGGGATTTCGGATTTGATTTTTTGGGATGATTGTTTCGAATTTTTGGCTGATTTTGGGCGATTATGAATGATTAGGATGAGCAACGTTGGGCCGCACGCTCCCCACTTTCACCATGCATCTCAACCAGGAGATGGAGCTGTGGCGGCCGTTCCGGCGGGCGCTGGCGGCCGGCGACCGCGCCGCGTTCGACCGGATGTTCGCCCTGGCCAGGCGCCATATCGCCGAGGCCGCCAACGCCGCCCGCCCCGTTCCCTTCGACGCCCTCGTGATGACGATCCTCCTCGAGCAGCAGAAGGAAATCGACCGGCTGAGTGAAGAATTGCGGATTGCGGATCGCGGATTGCGGAATGAAGAAAAACACCAGAATCCGGATGGCGATCGCGATGCACAGGATATCATCCCATGATTTTCAATCCGCAATCCGAAATCCGAAATCCGCAATCGATAACCGGTTGGCTTCTGGACGTGTATCCGAGCGGCGGCGGCGTCATTCTTTGGTTGGTCGCCGACGACGGCCGCCGCGTGCGCTTTTTCGACGATTTCCGTCCGCTCTTTTACGTGGGGCGCGACCGCCCGAGCGGCGACGCCCGCCGCCGGCTGCAAGCCTTCATCCAGCGCACGGCCGGCCTCGAGTGGCTCGGCCCGGCCCGCTCGCGCGACTTCTGGAGCGACGAGCCGGTCGACGTCGACGCCGTCGCCTTCACCGACCTCGAGCGCGCCGACGCCAACCTGCGCCGGCTGTCGAAAGTTTTCCCCGGGGCGTCGCTGTTCAACTGCGACATCGCGCCGGAGGTCCATTACTGCTACGACCGCGGGCTGTTCCCGACCGCGCGGATGCGCGTCGAGTTGGGCGACGGCGGCCGCCTGCTCAATTACGAAGTCCTCGACGACCCGTTCGCCACCGTCTTCGAGCTGCCCGGCCTGCGCGAGGTCGAGCTCGCGGCCGAAGGGCTTTTCCCCGGCGAGCGCCCGCGCCTGCGCTCGATCAGCCTCGCCCACGAAGGCCGCGCGATCCACTGGGACGCCGACGATGCGCGCGCGATGCTCGCCTCGCTGCGCGACGCCATCCGCGAGATCGACCCGGACCTCATCTGGACCTCCGGCGGCGACTCCGCGCTGATGCCGGTCCTGCTCGCCCTGGCCGCGCAATACAAAATCGACCTCGGCCTCGACCGCGAAAAAAACATCCGGCGCCGGATCGCGATGGCCGGCCGCACGTACATGTCGTACGGCCAGGTCCTTTACCACGCCCCCGACTACCCGCTCCTCGGGCGCTGGCACATCGACCGCGCCAATTCGTTCTGGGCGAGCCAGACCGGCCTCGACGGCCTGATCGAGGTCGCGCGCATGGCGCGCATGCCCGTCCAGCGCGCCGCGCGGCGCTCGATCGGGACCGGCATCACGTCGATCCAGCTCGACCTGGCGTATCGCCAGGGTTATTTGATCCCGTATCAAAAGAGCCGGCCCGAGGCGTGGAAGACGGCCGCGCTGCTGCTCAAGTCCGACCGCGGCGGCCTGACCTACCAGCCGCGCACCGGCGTCTACGAGGACGTCGTCGAGCTCGATTTCGTCTCGATGTATCCGTCGATCATGGTGACGTGCAACGTCTCGCCCGAGACGCTGACGACGAATTTTCCTGGGAACGCCGATTTCCTGAGCGGCCAAACCGATCCGACCGATGTCATCGTCCCCGAACTCGACTATCGCCTCTCGCAGCGGCGGCGCGGGCTTGTGCCGGCGTCGATCGAGCCGGTGATCGCCAAGCGGATCAAGTATAAGGCGCTGCGCAAGGCGGCGGAGGAGGCCTGCGACGAGCCGCTGCGCGCCGCGATGGACCGCCGCCAGGAGGCCCTCAAGTGGCTCCTTGTCTGCTGCTTCGGCTACCTCGGCTACCGCAACGCCCGGTTCGGGCGGATCGAGGCGCACGAGGCGACGACCGCCCTCTCGCGCGAAAAGCTGCTGCAGGCGCGCGAGGCCTGCGAGGCGCGCGGCTTCGAGATCCTGCACTCGATCGTCGACTGCGTCTGGATCCGCAAGCCGGGCGCGACCGACGAGGAAATCAAGGAACTCTGCGCGGCGATCGACGCCGCGACCGGCCTCACGATCGCCGTCGAGGGGCGCTACGACTGGGTCGTGTTCCTGCCGTCGCGGCAGGACCCCGAGATCCCGGTGCCGGCGCGTTATTTCGGCCGATTCAATACGGGCAAGCTCAAGTTCCGCGGCATCGAGGTGCGCCGCCACGACCAGGCGCCGTTCGTCCAGGCGATGCAGGCGCGGCTATTGGAGATATTGAGCGAGGCGAGGAGCGTCGAGGCGTGCCGGGCGCTGCGGCCGCGCCTGATTGAAGTCGTGAACGAAACCGAGCGCGCGCTGCGCGAGCACCACGTCCCGATCGAGCAGCTGCTGCTCAAGCGCAAGACCTCGCGCGAGGCCGAGGACTACGCCGGCAACCAGATGACCGCCGTCGCCGCGCGGCAGGCAAGAAGAGCAGGCATCCCGCTCCACGCCGGCGAGGCGGTGCGGTTCATCGTGACGTCGGCCGGCGACAGGGATATCGACTCGCGGGTGCGGATCCTGCCGCTCCTGCGCGCCGGCGAAACCTACGATTTAGATTACTACATCAAGCAACTCCAAAACGCCGCCGCGACGGTGCTGGAGCCGCTCCTCGGCGAGCCGATCGGCAAAATCCTCGAGCTCAAGCCGCTCCCGCGCCGCCGCAGGCCGCAGCCTCCATCGAACGTGATTCAACCGACATTCCTGTAGGCCGGGTTCGCCGCGAACCCGGCATCTGAATCAAAAGAAATGCCGCCGTCGGCGGCGCCGGCCTGCTAAAACTCCGCCATGCCCGGGTTGTCAGCCGCGACGATGGCCAGGCCCTCGATCTCGATCAGCCAGCCGGGGCGGCAGACGGGGGCGAGGACGACCACGAACGGGGTGTCGCCGACGCGCTCACCGACCAGCTTTCGCGCCAGCTCGAAATCGGCCGTGTCGCGCACGTAGACGACCATCATCTTCATGTCGGCCATCGCCGCGCCGGCCTGCTTAAGAAGCGCCTCGATGTTCTCGAGCGTGCGGCCGCACTGCTTCTCGACGTCGCCGGGGTGAAGGATGTTGCCGCCGGCGTCGATGCTCGCCGTGCCGGAGATGATCACGTGCCGGCGGTCGCGCCAGCCGACGGCGGTGCCGCGCTCGAACGTCACGCCGTAGCGGTGGGTCGGGCTCAGGTGGTCGAGCGCGGCGAGATATTTGATCTGCTCGGGCCGGATCCCGGAGACCGCCCACGCGTCGAGCGTGATCGACGCGCGCGGGTCGGGGGCGCGCCCCTCGATCCCGGAGCTTGCGATGTAATGCGTCTGCGCGGTCAGGCCGTGGGCGGCGAAAAACTCGCGCCGCGCGGCGACGAATTCGTGGTAGTTGACGTCGATGTCGCGCACGAAAAACCATGTGCGCAGCACGTTGTCGGCGAGCGTCGATCCCCACGCGCCCAGCTCGTCATCGTATTGGCCGAGAATTTCCCGCGTCTGCTCGCCGGGGCCGCTCTCGCAGCTCGTCAGCCCGACCGTCCAGCGGTGCGCCATCTCGCCGCGCGTGAGCGTCAGCGTACCGTTTGAGAGTTCTTTATCGAGCCCGCGCGGATCGCTGACGTGGTATGCCCACAGCGCGACGCGGGCCGGCGGCGCGGGCGGCTGACCGATCCATGAGATCGCGCACGGGGTGTCGGGGCTCTCCGGGTTGGACTCGGCGCGCGCCTCGAGCGCCCGCGCCTGGTTGGCCGGATCGCTCACGAAGAACCGCCGCAGCACGGCGCTGTTCATCCCGATGCCGAGATCCTCGACGCCGTCGCGATAGGCCTGGATCACCCAGTCGAGCTGCTGCTCGAACGAGCCGGGCTCGGTGGGGCGAACGATGATGTGGAACTCACCCGTCCGGCCGTGAAACGCCGCCGATTCAAACACCGCCCGCCCGACTGTTTGCTCAATCTTCATGGTACATCCTTCACATCATTTCGTGCTCGTGCTCGTAATCGCCATCGTCATCGAATCCCTCGCTCACGCTCGGGCTACCGCACCACCTCGATCGAGACGGCCGGCAGGATGCCCGCCGAAACCTTTCGCTTCTGCGCCGGCTGGGCGGCGGGGGCGGGCGTGGCCGCCGCCTTGGCGTTTGCCGCCGGCCTCGCGCCTGGTCTTTGCGCCGGCTGCCTGGGCGCGACTTCCGTGAACACCTCGAAGATCAGGTTGTCGGCGAGCCCGATCTTTGCGCCGTCGGCCTTGACCGTCGCCAGCAGCTCGCCCTCGCGCACCCTGTTCAGGTCGGTCAGCCTGATGCCGGCGGGGGGCTTGTTGAGCTCCAGCGTCATCCCCTGCTTGACCAGCCACGGCGGCAGCGTGAGCCGGAACTGCGCCGTTCCGCCCGCGCGGATCCGGACCGGCAGCGCCGTCGCTTCGATCCGTATCGGCGCCCCCTTCCGGCCGCGGACGGTGGCCACCATGTCGCGCGTCGTGACGAGGTGGTGGTACGCGAACGCCTGTTCCATGTCTTCGGCAGGGGCGACCATGCGCGTGACCGTTTGCCCGCCGATTTTCGCGCTTCCCTCGAGTTCGAGGTAGGCCGACTCGGAGCCGGGGGCGTCGGGCGCGGTGATCGTCATGCGCATGCTGTCCTTGCCGCGCGGGATGCGCCCGCCGCCGAGGTAGAACCCCTCGGCCTTGTTTTTCAGCGCGATGTCGACGTCGCCGTCGAAGCCGTCCTTGCGCAGGACGTAGGCGGTCACGATCGCCGAGCGGCCCGGCGTGATGTTCATGCTCGACGGCGTCATGCGCAGCTCGAAGTCGGGGCGCGGCGGCGCGAGGCAGAGCCGGTAGCCGAACGCGTCGCCGCCGTGGCCCTGCGCGTCGCTGACCTGCGCGATGTAATCGCCGTCGGCCGGCAGCCGCGTCATCAGGTAGGAGTCGGCGTAATGCGTCTTGAGCCCCTGGGACTTGTCGGCGTGGTCGTCGTTCCACGCAATGATCCGGCCCTGCGCGTCGATGATGCGCAGCAACGAATCGATCGGCGTCTCGAGCCGCCGGCCATAGACTTCGGCCACGACCGCCTCGCCGGCGCGGCCGTGGAAGCGGTATTCGTCGATGTCGCCCGGCTTGCCGATCCGGCCGTTGACGAGCGACGGGAAGCCGACCGACTGCGCGCTTTCGGGCGAATCGTTCGGCTCGTTCTCCATGGCCTCGGGGACGGTGTCGACCTCGTAGGCGACCTTGTTGGAGTTGCCGAACTTGTTGCGCATGACGGCCTGGAAGATGCCCGGGATGACGGTGTTGAGCCGCGCCTTGTTCTCGCGCAGGTTCCAGCCGGCGATGTCGGCGATCGCGTCGGAGCCCTGGCGGCCCCCGAGCGGGAACATCGTCGTGATGAACGGCTGCTCGCCGACGCTGATGCGGTAGACGAAATCCTCGCGGCCGCGGTAGATGCTGTCGCGGATTTCGAGCTCGTATTCGCCGTCGGCGGAAATTTTATAGAACAGCACGGGGTCGGGGTTGAACTGGTAGTCGTCGGCGTAGGCGACCTCCTCGCCCTTGCTGTCGTAAAGCGCCATGACCGGCTGGAACCAGCCCGGCACGGCGTCGGCCAGGTACGGCATCAGGTCGCGCGCGTGCGCCTCGATGACGATCTGCTGGTTTCTTTGCGCGAAGAACTTGAAGCGGTCGACGTCGCCGGGCTTGACCTGGCCGTTGAGCATGAACGGCACGCTGACGGCCGACTCGGGCGGGAGCATCTCGTATTCGCCCGGGTCGTTGGGCTCCTGCTCGGTGACTTCGGGCCACGTGCCGACCTGGAACGTGAGCGGGTTCGTGAGCCCCGTCGGCGAGGAAAGCCGGATCTGCCGCTCGCCGGGGATGGCGTTGCCGTCGATCGTGATCTCGACGAGGACCGTCTCGCTGAGCTGGATGTTCGGCTGGCGGCGCGCCTGGATGAGGAACACCTCGGCGACTTCCTGAAGCTGGCGGAGGCTTTTCTTTTCGAGGTCGCGAAGGAGCGGGTGCTCGGGGAGCGGCTCGACGTCCGCGGCCGGTCCCTTGTATTCGGGCTGTTTTTGCGCCGCCGGGCGGGCGGCGGCCTGACGCCCCTGTTGGCGCGCGCGGGCTCCGGGGCGGCGCGCCGCCGGCGCCGCGCCCTGTTTATTCGCATTGGCGGCGGGGGTGGCCTTGGCCTGCTGCGCGGCCTGCATCTGCTGCAGCACGCGCGGCGGGATGAGCCCGGCCTTGCGCCCCATCTCGCGCATCTGCTGCTCGATCTGCGCGCCGTTGGGGATCTCGGCGAACCGTTTCTGGCGCAGGTTCCAAAGCTTTTCGACGAGCTCGACGCGCTGGTCGCGGTCGAGCGGCCGGGTGGGCGGGTAAATCTTAATGACTTTCGCCGTGACGCCGGCGTCGGAGACGAGCACCTCGTCGGCGCCACTGATTGCCTGCCCGCCGATGAGCACCTCGAGTTTCGTCCCGACGCGCCCGCCGGCCGGATAGATGTAGCCAATGTGCGCCGGCCGCGGCCCCTGGGCATGAGCCGACGCAACCAGCCCGATCAGAAGGAGAACAAAATTGATGACACGTTGCACCGAGTCCGATTCGACAAAAGGGGTACAATGCTTTTGTCGAACCGCTAAACCGGTTCGGTTAGATTCGGTTGCTTCCCGTGGGTTGAATCGCGACAGCGGCGATTCAACCCACGGCTTTGAAGGTCGAACCGCTTTGCGGTTCCGCCCTTGCCGGGGTTGGGTGGTCCCCAAATCGACCGATGTCAATATTTCTTGAACTCTCATCGCTCATCTCTCATATCTCATCTCGCATTTCATTCATCATTCATCATTTCACATAATCTCTCTCAGCCGCCCCGCGCCCTGTTCGCCGTCGGCGTCCGACGGCATGACCTTGACCTCCATGCCGCGCGGGTTGGGCATCGGGCCTTCGGGGTCGATCCCGAGCAGCTCGTAGATGCTGCCGTTGAGGTCCTGGGGACGGACGGGGCGCTCGGCGACCTCGGCGCCGGTGGCGTCGGAGGCTCCGATGACGTGGCCGCCCTTGAACCCGCCGCCGGCGACGACCGCGCTGAAGCAGTTGCCGTAATGGCCGCGCCCGCCGTTCCAGGGGGCTTCCCATTGCACCTTCGGCGTGCGGCCGAACTCGCCGGTCCACCAGACGATCGTGGAGTCGAGCAGGCCGCGCTGGGAAAGGTCCTCGAGCAGCGCCGCCATCCCCTGGTCCATTTCCGGCAGGCGGCGGCGCATCGTTTCGAAGTGCTGCTTGTGCGTGTCCCAGCCGCTGTAGTTGATCTGGACGAAGGGGACGCCCTGCTCGACGAGCCGCCGCGCCATCAGGCACGACTGGCCGAACTTGTTCTTGCCGTAGGCCTCGCGGGTTTTGGGGTCTTCCTGGGCCAGGTCGAACAGCTTGCGCGCGTCGCCGAGGATCATCTCGTAGGCGGCGGTCTCGGCCTGGTCCATTTTCTGGAAGTTGGGGTCGGCCGGCATGGCGCGGCCGAGCGTGTCGAGGGTGTGCATGAGCTCGCGGCGGGCCTGCTGGCGCTCGTCGGTGACGTTCTGGGCGACGATTCCCTCGACGGCGAACTTGGCCGCGTTCGGGTCGCCGCCGGTCGCGAACGGCTTGTATTTGGGGCCGAGGAAGCCCGACTCGGAGAAGCGCCCGAGCAGGTCGGTCATGACGACGTAGGGGGGCGCGATCCCCTTGTAGCCGTGGTCGTAACCCTTGAACATCGACACGACCGCGCCGGCCGACGGGTAGACGATGCGGTCGGGCACACGGCCGGTCTGGATGATGTAGGTGGCGGTCTCGTGCGCGTTCGAGCCGTGGGTCATGCTGCGGATGATCGAGTACTTGTCGGCGTGCCTGGCGAGCTTGGGGAGGAGCTCGCCGATGCGGATCCCGGCGACGTTGGTGCCGATCGGGGCCTTGAGCGGGCCGCAGTAGTCGTAGCCGGCGTCGGGCTTGGGGTCAAACGTGTCGACGTGCGCCGGCCCGCCCCACATCCAGATCTGGATGACGGATTTCGCCTTCGCCTTGGGTCCGCCCAGCGCGAGCGCGCGCAGCGGGTCGCCGAAGGCGAGCGTCGCCGCGCCCGTGGCCAGAAGCCTGAGCATTTCACGCCGATTGAATCTATCGTGCATCATCGCCCCTCATTTCGTGCGTCGTGCTCGTAATCGAAAATCGAATCCGTCTTTCCGCAATCCGCAATCGTCAGTGCCTGTATAAGAATTCCTTCGAGTTGATCAGCGCCCATGCCACGTCGGCCAGCGCCAGGCGCGGGATGTTCTTCGGGCGCTGCGTGTAGCGGCCCACCGCCATCCGCTCCTGCTGGGTCGGGTAGCGCGACAGGATCATCAGATAGATCCCGTCGAGGACCGCGCCGCGATCGCCGCTTTCGCGCCCGGCCATCATGATCTTCCTGAGCCGCGGGCTCGTCTCGATTTTGCGCTGGACGCTGCTGGAGTTGATCAGGTGCAGCCGCTGCGCGTCGGAGAGGTTGTTGTTGCGCTCCGACTCCAGCCCGGTGTCGCGCGCCGACCGGCCGAACATGTCGAGGAACGAGCTGCTGATGCTGGCGTCGGCGAGCTGCACGGCGCGCATCGTGTCCGGGATATACGTGAACGGTTCGGGGATCGGGCTTTCGTAGCCTTCGCCGTTGTCGCCGGCGATCGAGTTGAGCGCGTCGATCAGGACCTCGGCCTCGAGCCGCCGCGTCGGGTAAAACGCGAACAGCGCCTCGGCCTCCGGCTTGCCGCTGCGCGGGATCGAGGACTGCTGATAGGTGCTCGAATTCAGGATCAGCCGATAGACGTGCCGCAGGTCGTAGTTCGAATCGACGAGCTGCTTCGACAAATAATCGAGCAGCTCGGGGTAGACGGCGAGGTTGTCCGGGCGGATGTCGTCGGGCTCGTGGACGATCCCGCGGCCCATCAACCACGCCCAGACCCGGTTGACGATCGCGCGCGCGAACCACGGGTTGTCCTTCTGGATCAGCCAGTCGGCGAAGACGAGCCGCGGGTCCTGCCCGACCGGGATCGAGATCGCGCGGCCGCCCGGGAACGTCGTCTGAAGCGTCTGCGTCGAGGCCGGGTTGAGGAAGACGATCTCTTCCTTCCACTCCTGCGTCGATTTGTAGCCGACGCGCGAAAAGAACGCCTCCATCGCCTTGCGCTGGTCGGCCGGCCAGCGGTCCAGGCGCGTTCCCATGAAGGTGACCGCGACGGCCGCGGCGATCGGCTGCGCCTGCCGCCCCTGGATCGCTCGGTAGAAATTGACCGGCGGCACGCGGAAGTTGCTGCCGCTCGACGTCAGCAGCGCGCGCGCGAACTGGTCGTAGGGCATGTTGCGGGCGACCGCGTCGCGGATCCAGCGGTGATACGCCTGCACGGCGTTGGGCCACAGGTTGATCGGGTACTCCGACTTGACCCGCAGGACGTCGCACCACTTCATCGCCCAGTAGTCGGCGAACTCGGGCCGCGTCATCAAATGGTCGATCAGGATTGCGCGCTTGTTGGGCGCGCGGTCGTTCAGGAAAGCCAGCGTTTCTTCGGGGGTGGGGATCGTGCCGGTTACGTCCAGGAAGACGCGCCGGACGAAGACCGAGTCCGAACAGCCCAGAGCCGGCTCGATCCCGCGCCTGGCGAGGCCGTCGCGGACGATCTGGTCGAGCGGCGTCGCCGGCCCGGCCTGCCCGGTCTCGAACGGAGTCACCTGCGCGAAACCCGAACCAACCGCGAAGAAAAGACAAATCAACCCCAGTGCCAGACGTTGCAAAAGCATTGCAGAAAGCCTCCCTGGCCCCAAAGCGTGGCTCAGATATTAAGCCGGATGCAAAGAACATACCAGCCCATTCTATCATCTTCTAAGCCCCGGCTGGGTTTGAGAATATAGGTAGTTTAATTAGTGAATGTTACTAATCATACGTAATAGATGGGTTCCCAAACTAACCTAAGCGCACACGACATGTACCATATCGTTCACTCGCCCGCCTCTCTTATCGTCAACCGATCAACGATCCAACCATGTATGAATCCGCTTGTGAATCTGGCACAGATTTGAAAAATTGCTTGTGGTTGGAAATGGGCGGGTTAAAGAACTCGTGACAAAGCCTTGGAATGGTTCCAGATATGAAAACGATCAAATTTGTCGACCTTTTTTGTGGGATAGGCGGCTTTCGCTATGCAGTAGAAGGCGTTGCGAAAAAAATTGGAATAAAGGTCAAATGTCTCTTATCGAGTGATATCGATTTAGACTGCCAAAAGGAATATGAAGCAAATTTTGGAGAAAAACCAACAGGTGACATTCATGCGATCGCTGATGAGTCTATTCCTGAACACGATGTGTTATTAGCGGGATTTCCGTGTCAGCCATTCAGTATAATTGGGAAACGAAAAGGGTTTGAAGATGCCCGAGGAACGTTGTTTTTTGAAGTTGCAAGGATTGTTCAAGCAAAGAGGCCACAGGCTGTGGTATTGGAAAATGTGAAACTTCTGGCGGGCCATAACGGAGGGAAAACGCTCTCGCGAATTTTGGAGGTTTTGACTGATCTAGGATACAAAACCGATTATAAGATTTTGAACGCGCTTGATTTTGGATTGCCACAAAAACGCGAGCGAATTTTCATCGTGGCATTCAAGTCGGCGTGTGACTTTGAGTGGCCAAAGGGTGGCTTGGTTATGAAGCCGCTTGGCAAGATACTTGAAAAAAACGTTCCGTCACATTATTTTGCGTCAGAATATATTAAAGGAAAGCGTTTTTCACATCATCAGCCGACCACCGAACCAACGATTTGGCACGAAAATAAGGCCGGACACATCAGCGTATATCCCTATTCTTGCGCTCTTAGAGCAGGCGCGTCGTACAACTATTTGCTTGTTAATGGCGAAAGGCGCCTGACTCCTAGAGAGATGCTTCGACTTCAAGGTTTTCCCGATACATTTAAAATTGTTTGCAATTATGGCCAAATCCGAAAGCAAGCGGGTAATAGCCTTCCCGTGCCGGTTGCAGGCGCCGTTTTGGAAAATGTATTTGCGGCATGTGGGTGGGTGAATGGTAATTCGTATTGTTCCATCAATCAATCTTTCGATGGGCAGACAGTCTTATTCGAGAAAGAAGTTTCTTATGCCAAACGAGCCAAGATTAAGAACGGTAGAAAAGTATAGACCGCCCTATCCCCTCAACAATTTTCCTGCGGGGTTTGCCTTAAACCTGGGTAAAGAAATCATTTACCTATTGGCATCGAGAGGAACCCCAAGACTTGAAGGTATAGACTGGGAAGAGATTTTCGCTAGACTTATTGGCGCAGCCCATACGCCATCGAACGTGGGACTTGATGACATCGTGCTCCAGCAATGCGCATGGGGCGCAAAAACCGTCAAAAATAAAAATCCTTTTAAAGTGACCAAAGTTAGACTTATTTCTGGTCGAAACTCGGTGGCATTTTCCTATGGTTTGGACAAGGTGAAAAATGTAGACCCAGACGAGATGGGCGGAAAAGTTCTTTCCATATACAACGAAAGAGTAGCAGCTATCAGAAAGAAATTTCGGCATTTGAGAACGGTTGTTTTGGTTAAGTCGGATGATCTCTTGAATCTCTCGGTCTTTGAATATGATACTATAATGTATAATGAGAAAGATTATCGATGGCAATGGAACGAAAAAGAAAATCTTGAGGGATATGATCACGATGGTGATGTGCATGTCTTTACATGGCAGCCGCATGGTTCACAGTTCACCATTATTGAGAAGGTTCCGGATCAACGATTATCAATTCGAATTAGAAAGCCTCCGGTGTTGGATAGAAACGATGTTTTAAATACCCTGAAATTTGATGAAAGTTGGGTCGAGGTTATTTCATAGGAATGGATACGGTTTCACGCGCTAAGCGCTCTAGTATCATGGCTTCGGTCAAGGGGCGTGGTAATAAATCAACAGAGGCAGCAATCGTGTTGATTTTCAGGAAAATGCATGTCGTCGGTTGGAGAAGGCATTATCCAATAGTGGGCAAACCGGATTTTGTGTTTCGTAAGGAACGAATCGCCTTATTCGTGGATGGTTGTTTCTGGCATGGGTGCCCGGATCACTGTCGTATTCCACAATCGAATCGTGATTATTGGCTTAATAAAATAGTCGTAAACAAAAAGCGAGACACAAAGATCAGGCGTAAATTACGATCAAATGGTTGGAGCGTTATTCGTGTCTGGGAACATGAAATCAAAACAAAAGCCGTTTTGAAAAAGATTCAGAAGATCAAGAAAATGATCATGGTTAACCATAATTAGCTTTTGAAGGAATTCAGAACTTTTCTGAATTGGCGAGCGGCAGCAGTTCGCCTTTGTCGAGGTGGCGGGTGACGGTGCCGTATTGCGAGGCCTTCGGGTCGTGCGTGACCATGATGATGGTCTTGCCGAAATCCTGGTTGAGCGTGCGCAGGATGGTGAGGACTTCCTCGGCGGCGTGGTGGTCGAGGTTGCCGGTCGGCTCGTCGGCGAGGATCAGCTCGGGGTCGGTGATGAGCGCCCGGGCGATGGCGACGCGCTGCTCCTGGCCGCCGGAAAGCTGGCGCGGGTAGTGGTCCATGCGGTCCTCGAGGCCGACGATGCGCAGGGCGGTGCGGACGTGCTCGCGGCGCTCGGCGCGGGTGAGCGGCGTCAGCAAGAGCGGCATCTCGACGTTCTCCCACGCGGTCAGCACGGGCAATAAATTGAACGACTGGAAGATGAACCCGATGTGCTCGTTGCGCCACTGCGCGAGCTCGTTCTCGGTCATGCCGCAGATGTCCTCGTCCAGGACGAGGCAGTCGCCGCCGGTGGGCCGGTCGATGCCGGCGATGATGTGCAGCAGCGTCGACTTGCCCGATCCCGACGGCCCCATGAGCGAGACGAACTCGCCCTCATGGATGTCGAGATTGATATGGTCGAGCGCAACGACCTCCGACCCGCCGTGCATGTAAACGCGCGACAGATTTCTGAATTGCGCTACCGCTCGTCCGCTCATTTCGTGCTCGTGCTCGTGCTCGTAATCGTAATCGTAATCGGAATAGTCCCTCGCTCACGCTCGGGCTACTGCATTTTTACTTTCGTTCCCGTCGTCATCTGGTCGAGCGGCGACGTGATGACCAGTTCGCCTCCGGAGAGGCCCTCGATCACCTCGGCGCCGCGCGGGGTTTCGGCGCCGACCTTGACCGCGCGCGAGACCGCCCGGCCACCCGCCGCGATCCACACCGACGTCCCGCTGCCGCGCACGATCGCCGACGCCGGGACGAGCACGCGCGCGCCGCCGGGGCTGTTTTTGCCGTCGTTTTTCTTGAGGAACGTCACGTGCGCGCTGACGTCGGGCAGGACCTGGTCGCTCGGGTTGATGAGCCTGACCTTGACCTGCACGGTCCCCTTCTGGCGGTCGGCCTGCGGGGCGATCTCGTCGACCTCGCCCGTGAACAGCCGGCCGGGGGCGCTGTCGACGCGCACCTCGCAGGCCTGCCCCATGCGCACGTGCGGCAGGTCGTTTTCGTTGACGTCGAGCTCGACCTGCAGATCCTTGAGGTTGGCCATCGAGACGACCGAGCTCTTGGCGCCGCGTTCGCCGCCGTAGTTGACGTTGGTGACGAGCTCGCCCTTGTCGGCGAGTTTTTCGAGGATCGTCCCGTCGACCGGCGCGCGGATGACGGCTTCGTCGATCTGGGTCTTGGCGTATTCGAGATTGGCGACGGCCTGGCGCTGATCGGCCTCGGCGGCGTCGAGCTGCTCGCGGCGCGGCCAGGTCTCGATGAGGTTGAGGTTTTCGCGCGCCGAGCGCAGGTTGGCCTCCGCGACGCGAAACGCCATGCGCGCCAGGTCTAATTCCTGCTGCGAGATCACGCGCGAGCCGGCGAGTTTCTGCTTGCGCTCGAATTCGAGCTTCGTGTTTTCGAGCGTCGCCTCGGCCGAGTTGACCGCCGCGCGCGCGGCCTGGACCTCCTGCGGCCGCGAGCCGGCGCGCATCTCGGCGAGCTTGGCGTCGGCGGAGGCCAGCCGCGCCTCGGCCGCGCGCAGCTGCGCCTGCAGGTCGCCGTCCTCGAGCCGGATCAGCACGTCGCCCGCCTTGACCCGGTCGCCGCGCGCCACCAGCATGTCCTTGACGCGCCCGATGATCTTGGACGAGACCTCGATCACGTGGCGCGGGATGACGTAGCCGCTGGCCGTGAGGACCGGCGTCCCCTCGGCCGCCCGCGCCGCCGCGATCGCTTCGGCCTTGGCGACCTTGACGGCGACCGCCGCGTTGGCCTTGTGCCAATACCATGCGCCGACCACGGCTGCCGCGATCAGCGCGACAATCCACAGCGGCCGCACGCCGCGTCCGTTGCGCCGCCGCCTCTTGTCGATCCGCAGCTTGTCGAGTTCGTGTTTGATCGAGTCAGCCATTTTCCCCATTCCGCAATCCGAAATCCGAAATCGGTCAACTCTGCCGCAGCGCTTCCAGGATCGGCTGTTTCGCCGCGTTCCGTGCCGGCAGCAGCCCGCCGATGATTCCCATGACGAGGGCGAAGATCATCGCGCGCAACAACAGCGCCGGCGTCACGGTGAAGTAAAACACGACTTCGCTGAACGTATCGATGTTCATCGTGCCGGTCGGCGCGTGGCCCAGCATCGATACGACGAACGAACCGACGGCGCAGCCGACCGCGCCTCCAATCAACGCGAGCGCCATCGATTCAATCAGAAAGCTGGCCATGATCGCAAGGGGCGTAAAGCCGAGGATGCGCAGCGTGCCGATCTCGCGCACCCGGCTCGAGACGCTCGCGTACATCGTGTTCATCCCCGCGAAGCACGCGCCGATCGACATGATGACGGCCAGGAACATCCCGAGCGCCTTGATCGGCTTGGAGCTCGAGGTCTGCAGATTGTAGTATTCCTCCTCCGTCAGGCCGCGCAGCCGGATGCGCGGGTCGTTTTCGGCCTGGTATTTCAAGGCCGCGATCGCCGCCGCGTCCGCCGCGCGCATGATCACCGTGTTGTATTCGTTGCGGTCGAATTCCTGCATGAGCTCGCGGTAGTCGGCCCAGACCTCCGAGTTGAACGCCGACTGGCCGGCCTCGAACAGCCCCACGACCTTCCAGTCGCCCTTGCCGAGCCGGACGTGCTCGCCCAGGCCGAGGGCGAAACGCTGCGCGATCGAGCGGGCGACGATGATTTCGCGCATGCCGGAATTGGGGCGGCGCCCCTCGACGATCCGCACCATCGGGCGCAGCTCGTAGCTCACGGGCGTGACGCCGCGCACCTGGATGTTGCTGGGGGCGCCGGTCCTGGCGCGCGGTTTGTTGACGAGGACGACGACCTCGGGCCCGACGATCGGCTGGCTTTTCGAGTCCTTCGCGATGCCGTTGAAATTGCGGATCACCTGGAACTGGCTGATCTGGACGACGCTCTGGCCCTCGGCCTGCACGCCCTTGCGCAGGATGATGACGTTCATCGGGTCGCCCGACGTGCCGAGCGCCCGCTCGATGCCGCCGACCATCGCCATGACCAGCACGAACACCCCGACGACCAGCCCGAACGTCAGCGCCGTCGTCAGCGTGCTCGTCCAGCGCGTGACAAGGTACCTGAGGTTGTATTTGATCGGTATCCGCGCCATGTCGAATCGTGCCCGTAATCCTTGGCTGGCACAGCCAGAAATAAATTGCAGTTGCGCAGGAACCGCGTCAGCGGTTCGACCTCCAAAGCCGTGGGTTGAATCCCCGTTTTCGCGATTCAACCCACGGTCAGGGTCGCATCAGCCCGAACCGGTTTACCGGTTCGACAAAACCATCGCGTGTAATTGTCGAACCGATCAATCGGTTCTGCGCGGTTGTTTCCGCTACCGTGGGTTGCCGATTCGAAAACAGATTCGGCAACCCACGGCTTTGAACGTCGAACCGCTGACGCGGTTCCATAATCATTGGATTTTCTCTGCGTCCTCCGTTTCCCTGCGATCTCTGTGCGAAAAAAACGTTAGCGACTTGCATTCAAATTTACCTCTTAAACAGTCATCGAAAATCGCTACTCCAATTTCCTCATCGCCTCGCTGATCGTCAGGCCCGAGGCCTGCAAGCCGGGGATCAGCCCCGCGATCAGGCCGATCAGCATCCCGACGCCGAGCGTCATCGCGTAAATCGCCGGCGGCGGCTGGAATTTGGGGACGAATCCCTGCGTCATCTGGTTGGTGTCGGTGTGGCCGAGGCCGACCGAAAACAAATACCCCACGACCCACCCCAGCAGGGCGATCGCCAGCCCCTCGCCGACGATCATCATGAGGATGTGGACGCGCCGGCAGCCGATCGTCTTGAGGATCGCCACCTCGCGCATCCGCTCGCGGATCGTCATCGCCATCGTGCTGGTGACGACCAGCAGCATCGTGAAGATCACGACGATCGCGATCGAGCCGATGATCAACCGCACGTTGCCGAGCATCGAGACGAACCCGAGCCGGAACGCCCGCTCGGTTTCGGTCTTGGTCTCGGCCGGGCTGTTGCGGAACGCCGCGTCGACCGCGTCGATGATCCCGGGGACGTTCTCCTTGGCGTCGGCCTTGAGCCAGAACGCCCCGATCTTGCCGGGCTTGCCCAGCGCCTCGTGCAGATAATCCCAATTGATATAGAGCGCGTTTTCCTCCTCGACGTAGGTGTAGGTGCCGACGATCTGCAGCTCGAGGTCGACCGGGAAGATGTCGCCCTTGATCGTGATCAGCTGGCCGACCTTCCACCCCCACTGGTTGAGCGTCATCTCGCCGACGAGCACGCCGCGCCGGTTGGCCTTGAACGCCGCCCGGGTTTCCTCCGAGACCACGAGCTCGGGGAACATGTCGAAATAGAGGCTGGGGTCGACGGCGAGCGTGGCGAGCCGGTTGCGCTGTTCCTTGTAATATCCGCCGAACCACTGGAGCGGCATGACGGCCGCGACGTGCGGGATGCGCTTGAGCCGCTCGCCGTAGGCCAGCGGCATCTGCTCGGCCAGCGACGTCGACCGCCGCACGGCGAGCCTCAGGATCGAGGCGTCCGTCTCGGGCGGGTTGATCAGCGCGTTGAGGAACGTCGAGAGCGCGACGAGGAGGAACAGCGAGAACCCGAACGACAACACGGTCAGCCCGGTGCGCTTCTTGTTGCGAAGGAGGTTCTTGAGAACGAGACGCCACATGACCATGCCCCTCAGGCACATTCAATCAATTTTCGTATAAACAGGGTTGCGAAGCCATGGAAATGGGGGTGGAGTCCCTCGCTCGCGCTCGGTCTACTGCATTGATTGCTTCTTTGTCAGGGCCCTTCCGAAGTCATCCAGCAGGCTGTAGGCAACCGGCGTCACCAGCAGCGTCAGCAGCAGCGACAGCGTCTGGCCGCCGATGACGACGACCGCCACCGCGCGGCGCTCCTCGGCGCCCGGCCCCGTCCCGAGCCACAGCGGCAGCATGCTCATCACCAGGCACAGCGTCGTCATCAGGATCGGGCGCAGGCGGTCGCGGCAGCCCTGCATCATCGCGTCGTGGCGGGCCATCCCGGCCGCGCGCAGCTGGTTCATGTGGTCGATCTGCAGGATCGCGTTTTTCTTCACGACGCCGAACAGCACGAGGATCCCGAGCGCCGAATACAGGTTCAGCTGCTCGCCCGACAGCCACAGCGACAGGAGCGCGAACGGCACGGCCAGCGGCAGCGACAGCAGGATCGTCACCGGGTGGATGAGGTTCTCGAACTGGCTGGCGAGGATCATGTACATGAAGACGATCGACAGGATGAAGGCGAAGATGAACTCGTTGTAGGTGCGGGCGAACTCGCGCCCCTGGCCGCGCACGCTGACGTAGTAGCCCGGCTGCATGTTCATCTGGCGCGCCTGCTCGAGGAGGGCGTCGATGCGCTCGGTCAGCGAGTAGCCCGGGGCGACCGAGCCGCGCACGCGCGAGTCGCGCCGCCGGTCGACGCGGTCGATGCGCGACGGGGTGACGGTCCGCTTCATCGCGGCCAGGTTGGAAAGCTGAACGAGCCGGCCGTCGCTGCCGGCCAGCAGCAGCTGCGGGACCTTGCTCGGGTCGTCGCGGTACTGTTCCGTCAGCCGCAGCCGCACGTCGTAATACTCGTTGGTGGCCGGGTCGCGGTAACGCGTGACTTCCTGCGCGCCGCCGACCATCAGCGACAGCGCCGCGCCGATGTCGTCGCTGCCGATGCCGAGCGCCGCCGCGCGGTCGCGGTCGATCCTGACGTTGAGCTCGGGCTTGTCGAGCCGCAGCGTCGTGGTCATGTTGAGCAGCCCGCCGATCTTTTCGCCGCGCGCCACGAGCTCCTTGCTGTAGGCGGCGAGCTGGTTGAGCTCGGGCCCGGAGACCGACAGGTCGATCGGCGAGCTGCCGCCGCCGAGGCTGAACGTCTGGATGTTGTCGATGCGCACCTGGACGTTGCGGCTGCGGTAGTGGCGCGTCATCGCCCGCAGCTTCGCCATCACGTCCTCCTGCGTGTAGTTGCCGCGGAACGCGTCGAGGGGATGGCCCTTGAGCAGCCCCCGCCAGATGCGCCTGAACGACCAGTAGCGCTCCTCGTGCGGCGCGATGCGCACGTACATGCGCCCCTGGCTGGTGCCGCGGCTCGCGCCGACGGTCGACAGGACCATGCGCACCTCGGGCATCGCCATGATCAGTCTCTCGATGTCCTTCATCACCGCGTCCATGGCCTTGACGCTGGCCTCCTGCGGGCCCTCGACGTCGACCTGGAACTCGGCCTCGTCGACCCCCTGCGGCAGGTAGCCGAGCTGCACGATCGAGGAGAGCGGGATCGACGAGAGCATGACCCCCACGGCCAGCATTGACGTCGCGAGCCGGTGCCCGAGCACGAACGCGAGCATGGCCGTGTAGGCCCGGTCGATGCGGGCGTAGAAACCGCCGCGGCTGCCGCCGCCGTGGTGGGAGCCGGCGGCGCGCGCCGCCTCGGAGCCGAGCATCCGCCCCGACAGCGTCGGCGTCAGCACGATGCTGATCACGAGGCTGATGAGCACGGCGACCGCCGCCGTGATGCCGAACTGGAACAGGAACCGCCCGCTGATGCTGCTCATGAACGAGACCGGCACGAAGATGACCGCCAGCGACAGCGTCGTCGCGAGGACGGCCAGGGCGATCTCGGCGGTTCCCTTGCGCGCGGCCTCGAGCGGCGCCATCCTCTTCTCTTCGATAAACCGGAAGATGTTCTCGAGCACGACGATCGCGTCGTCGATCACGATGCCGATCATCAGCACGAGGGCCAGCATCGTCACGCTATTGAGCGTGAAATCGAGCAGCCACATCATGCCGAACGTCGAGATCACCGAGACCGGGATGGCGATGCCGGTGATGATCGTGCTGCGCCACGACCGCGTGAAGATCAGCACGACGAGGCAGGCGAGGATCGAGCCGGCGATCAGGTGAACCTCGATCTCGTGCATGGCCTGGTAGATGTACTGCGACTGGTCGCGCACGACTTCGACCGTGACGCCCGGGGGCAGCTGCCCGCGCACGCGCTCGAGGTTTTCCTTGACGCCCTCGATCACCGCGACGACGTTGGCGCCGCTCTGGCGGCGGATGTCGAGCTGCACGGTCGGCACGCCGTTGACGCGCGCGGTGGTGCGTTCCTCGGCCAGGCCGTCCTCGACGCGCGCCAGGTCGCGCAGCCGGATCGGCGAGGTCCCCGCCAGGGCCACCGTCATCGCGCCGAACTCGCCGGCCGACGTCATCCGTCCCAGCGTCCGCAGGCTGAATTCGTTCTTGAGGCCGGTGACGTTGCCGCCCGGGACCTCGCTGTTCTGGTTGGCGACGGCCTCGCGCACCCTGGTGATCGGCAGGCCGTAGGCGGCGAGCCGGTCGGCGTCGATGTCGATGTTGATCGTGCGCACCGTCCCGCCGACGATCTCGACCTCGCCGACGCCGGCGCAGCGCTCGAGCTGGATGCGGACGATCTTGTCGGCGATCTCGGTCAGTTCGCGCTTGGTGCGCTTGCCGTAGAGCGCCAGCGTCAGCACCGGCCGCGAGTCGTTGTCGAACTTGCTGATCGCCGGCGGCGTGGCGTCGTCGGGCAGGTCCCGGCCGGCCTGGCTGACGCGGTCGCGGACGTCCTGGGCCGCCGTCTCGATGTCGCGCTCGAGCTTGAACGTCGCCGAAACGAACGTCGACCCGGCGCGCGACGTCGAACGCAGCTCGTCGATGCCGTCGACCGTGTTGACCGCCTCCTCGATCGGCTCGGCGCACTCCATCTCGATTTCCTCCGGCGAGGCCCCCGGCAGCGACGTCCGCACGGAGACGGTCGGCATGTCGATCGAGGGCAGCCGGTCGACGCCCAGCCCCCGGAGCGCCGCCCCGCCGATGACCACCAGCGCCAGGATGATCATGCTGGCAAACACCGGCCGGTCGATGAACAAATCTATGATCCTGCGCATGCGCTCCCCGTTCCACAAGTCGTCTGGGTCCCACGGGTCCCACGGGTCCCATGGGCCTCATGCCTGTCAAACGTAACATTTCCGAAAAATTTATGCCCCGGGCCGGAATTCGGCGCGGACCGTAGGCTCGGGCGCGATCCGGCGTTTGCATGGAATGAAGGTCGAGCCTTCGGCGCGGGCGGCGCCAGATCCGGCCCGATCGGCCAACCGGCGCCGACGCAAGCATTCCGAAAGAGTTCCCCCACGTGCTTTCACGTCTTCTCCCCGGCTCGCGCCATGGTGCTCTCGTCTGGCTGACGGCCGCCGCGCTCCTGCTTTCAACCCCCGCCTGCCGCAAGGCCGCGTCGAGCGCGGAAAAAGGAGCCTCGGCCGAGGTGGCGACCCTCGTGAGCCTGGCGCCGGTCCGGCTCGGCCCGCTCGATGAAACCATCAAGATCGTCGGCACGCTCTACGGCCGCGAGGAAATCACCATCAGCGCCAAGGTCGAGGGGCAGATCGTCCGCATGCCCGCCGACATCGGCGACCGCGTCCCGCCCGGCGGCATGCTGTGCGAGATCGACCCCACCAATTACCAGCTTGCCGTCAACGAGGCCGAGATGGCTGTCAGCGAGTCGCTCTCCAAGCTCGGCCTGGGCGAGATCCCGGCCGAGGCGTTCAAGGTCGAGCAGGTCAGCACCGTCGAGCGCGCCCGCTACCAGGTCGAAAACGCCCGCGCCAAGTATGAGCGCGGCCGCAAGCTGAACATGCAGAAGCCGCCCGTCATGAGCGACCAGGAGTTCCGCGACCTCGAGACCGCGTATTCGGTCGCCCGCAGCGACTACGAGGTCGCCCAGCTCGACGCGCGGGCGCAACTGGCCGCCGCGCGCACGAAGCAGATGGTCCTCAACACCGCGCGCCAGCGCCTTGCCGACACGGGCGTCAAGGCTCCCGGCGCCGAATCGATGAAGCTTGGCCCGCGCGACCACTTCGCCGTCAGCAAGCGCTACGTCTCGATCAACGCCTACGTCGACGCCGGCTCCCCCCTGTTCGACCTCATCCTCGACGATCCGATCAAATACCGCGCCACCGTCCCCGAGCTGTACCTCGCCAAGGTGCGCGCGGGGCAGGCCGTGAACGTCACCGTCGAAAGCTACCCCGGCCGGCTCTTCAAGGGTTCCGTCAGCCGCATCAATCCCGCGATCGACCGCGTCAGCCGCACGTTCGAGGTCGAAGTCGCGGTCGCCAACCCCGAGCGCAAGCTTCACCCCGGCGCCTTCGCCCGCGGCGACCTGATCGTGGGCCGGGCCGACAACGTCCCGTTCGTCCCGTCCTCCGCGATCGTTTCCTTCGCCGGCATCGACCGCGTGTTCAGCGTCAAGGACGGCAAGGCCGCCGAGCACATCGTCCAGGCCGGCGATGCGATCGCCGGCGAAGTCCCGATCATGTCCGGGCTCGACGGCGTCGACTCGGTCGTTATCACCAACAACACCGCCCTCCGCGCCGACGCCAAGGTTGTGGTCGGAAAAAACTGACGCCGGGAACGCCGGTCTCCCGATCGGCATCGAAAAATCGCCAATCAGGAGATTGGCGTTCCCGGGTACAAATCAAGCGCCGGCCTTTTTTCAGGCCGGCGCTTTGTGCTTCATGAAGGTTGATGGTTAGCGGTTACGACCGCCGCGGTCGCGCTCCTGGCGGTCCTGTTCCTGCTTCTGGCGATCCTGATCGCGCTGGCGATCCTGTTCCTGCCGCTGCTGGTTCTCGCGTTCGACGCGCTGGCGGTCCTGATCGCGCTGGCGCTCCTGGTTCTCACGCTCGACGCGCTGACGTTCCTGATCGCGCTGGCGCTCCTGGTTCTCACGCTCGACACGTTGGCGTTCCTGATCGCGCTGGCGCTGCTGGTTGTCACGCTCGACGCGCTGGCGTTCCTGGTCGCGCTGGCGTTCTTGGTTCTCACGCTCGACGCGCTGGCGTTGCTCTTCGCGCTGCTTGGTGTCACGCTCGACGCGCTGGCGTTGCTCTTCGCGCTGCTGGTTGTCGCGTTCAACACGCTGGCGTTGCTCTTCGCGCTGCTGGTTGTCGCGCTCGACGCGCTGGCGTTCCTGGTCACGTTGCTGGGCATCGCGATCGATCCGCTGGCGTTCCTGCTGTTGCTGCAGCTGCTGGCGCTCGCCTTCGCTGCGTTGGCGTTGCTGGTCCCGATCGCGTTCCACGTCGCGTTGCCGATCCCGGTCGGTCCGGCCGTGCCGGCTGCCTTCGGGCCGGCTCGGCACGTCGACCGCGGCCTTGCGTTCCTGCTCCTGGAACCTCGGGATCGCCAGCGAGCCGGTATTGTTCTTGTCGCGGCGCGACTCGACCTTGTTGCGCTGGTCGCGGAACGTGGTCATTTCACGAGCCCGGTCGCGCGCCACATTGCGCTGTTCCTCGTTGATCCGCTGGAAGCGGCGATCGTCACGCTTGGCGGTGTCCGAAAGCCGCGTCGCCATCCGGTATTCGCGGTGGTCGGCGTCGCGCGAGACGGCCATGTTCCGCTCCGAATACACCCGCGGCGGGCGGGCGTCGACGTTGGTCTCGCGGCGGTGATGGTCGTCGCGCATGCGGCGCTCCCACCGGTCGGCGTCGTCGTGCCGGCGCCAACGCTCGTGGACGTAGATCGGGTCGTAGCAGTGGCGGCGGTGGTGGTAGTCGAACCACGGGACGAACCCGCGCCGGGCATAACGGGCGTCATAGTAATCGCCGAAATAGTAGTGGCGATGATGTGGGCTCACCCACAGGCAGTCGATGAACACGTTCGTCTCGATCACGATGGTCGGCGTATAGACGTATGCGGGCTGCACGTAGACGGTCGTCGGGATGTAAACCGGCGCGAAGATCACGCCGCGGCGGTCGACGACGTAGTCCCAGTAGCCCTCGACGAAGATGTAGCCGCGCGGGGTCCAGATGTAGCAGGCCGGGACCCACACCCAGTCGGTCCGCGCCTGGACCCAGTAGCCCGGCCGCCACCCGTAGTTGCCGCCGGTCCACACCCACAGCCCCGGGGTCCAGAGGTAATCGACGCCGGGGGCGGGGCTCGACGGCCCGACTTCAAGGCTCTCCGGCGGCGCCGTCGGCAGGTATTGAACTTCCTGGACGGCGTTGATCATCCAGAAGCCCGGCGACCACGTCCAGCCGCCGGTCACGGCCGTCCAGTAGCCCGGGATCCACGTGCAATCGGGGGGCGGGATGCGCCAGATGCCGCTGACCCAGATGAAATCGTTGCGGTCGGCGTCCCAATACCAGTAGCCCGGGATCCACAGCGGGTCGCCGTCGGGACGCTCGTCGGGCGGGATCTCGTTGATGTCCGCGGGCGGCGCCTTGGGGATCACGTCGCCGGCCGTCGGGGTGTAATTGATCGGTTCGGCGAACGCCTCGTGAATCGGGCCCTGCGTCAGGGTCTGGACGCCGCCGTCGGCGGCGGGGATGGGAACCGCGGGTTGGACCTGCGCGCCGGCCGGCTTGCAGGCCGGCCCGAAGACCCAGACCGCCCCAAGGGTGGCAAGGCTCAGCAATTTTGCATACCGGGACTTCATGGTTCTTACCTCTGAGGAATTCGAATGAAAGGTTTGCTGCCCCACTTCGTTGATTTCCGTAGTGGCGAGCCAGAGATCATCTCCAGCCTACCATTTCCTGTTATTGATGACAACCGGCCGCCCGCCATGTTCCCTGTGGGGATAAAAGAAAAATGAGACGGCCCGAGGCACAATCCGACCTTCAGCTCGATCGGTCCCACAGGACCCGTGGGCCTCAGGGCGTCCCATGCGCCCCATTTCTCCTTGAGAATCCGAACCGGATGGTGAACTCTGAGGGACGGCCCGGCCCGCGCGCAACTTCCCGGCCGGGGCCGTATTCCGATGTGATGCATCAGGCAACCTCCCCACACCCATTTTCATGACGAAAGGCAGTTCCATGGAATCTCGCAGGCAGTTCCTCGTCAGGACGGCAGCCGGGCTGGCTGCCTTGCAGGGCGGCCTTTTCAAGGCGACGGATGTTTTCGCCGACGGCGGCTCGGCCCAAATGGCCATCGCCAAATGGTCGGGCAAGACCGACGGCGCGACGGCCGACCAGATCAATCAGGCCGCCGGCAAGCTGGTGCGGCAGGCCGTCGACGCCCTCGGCGGGATGAAAAGCTTCGTCAAGGCCGGCGAAACGATCTGGGTCAAGCCCAACATCGCCTGGGACCGCGCGCCGGAACTGGCCGGCAACACCAACCCGCGGATCGTCGCCGAGGTCGTCAAGATGTGCCTCGAGGCCGGCGCCAAAACCGTCAAGGTCGGCGACAACACCTGCAACCCCGCGCAGAAGACCTACGTCACCAGCGGCATCGCCGCCGCCGCCGAGAAGGCCGGCGCCCAGGTCGTCTTCGTCGACAAGACCCGCTTCAAAAGCACGCCCATCAACGGCAAGGCCCTCAAGGACATCCCCGTCTACCCCGAGATGCTCGAGTGCGACGGCATCGTCAACGTGGCCATCCTGAAGCATCACGGCCAGTCCCAGATGACGATGTGCATGAAGAACCTGATGGGGATGATGGACAAGCGCGGCCTGATCCACCAGGACATCCCCGCCGGCCTGGCCGACCTCAACCTGTACATGCAGCCCAAAATCCGCCTGCACATCCTCGACGCCGTCCGCATCCTGACGGCCCACGGCCCCACCGGCGGCAACCCGAACGATGTCGCCCTGAAATGGTCCGTGGCCGCCGGGACCGACCCCGTCGCCATCGACGCCTGGGGCGCCGAGCTCGCGGGCTACAAGCCGGCCGACATCGCCTTCATCCCCACGTGCCAGGAGCGCGGCGTCGGCAGGATGGACTACCGTTCGCTCTCGCCGAAGGAAGTCGCCGTATCATGACCCGTCGCGCCGCATCCTGGAGTGGAACGCGCATCCGCCGGACGGTGCAGGTCGTCGTCCTGCTGGTGTTTATCGCCTTGATCCTGGCGGCGCGTTTCCACTCCGGCGTGCGGCCGGGCCCGATCCTGAAAATTTTCTTCCTGCTCGACCCGCTCGTCACGATCGCGACCGCCCTGGCCGCCCACGCGTTCGCGGCCGGGGCCTTTCTGGCGCTTATCACGATCGCGGTCACGCTCCTCTTCGGCCGCGTCTTCTGCGGCTGGTTCTGCCCGTTCGGGACGCTTCACGACATCGCCGGCCGCCTCATCGATCGTTTCAAGCCCGACAAAAAGCTGCGCCACCATTTCTCGCCCCGGCAGCGGATCAAGTATTACGTTCTGGCCGGTTTCCTCGCGATGGCCGTCTTCGGCGGCCACTGGGTCACCGTCTTCGACCCGCTCGTCCTCTCCTATCGCAGCTTCGCGACGGGCGTCCTGCCGGCGGCGCAGTGGGCCGTCGAGGAAAGCACGACGCCGCTGGCCCAGTCCGAGAACAAGGCGATCCACGCCGTCTCCAGGTACGCCACGGAGCCGGCCTACGCTTTTGTGCGCGACCACGTCTTCGTCGCGTCGCGCCAGGCGTTCCTGGGCGGCGGCCTGATCCTGGCGATCTTTATCGGGTTGCTGTTGCTCAACGCCTGGCGGCGGCGGTTCTGGTGCCGCTACGTCTGCCCGCTCGGGGCGCTGCTCGGCGTCTTTTCGCTCAGGCCGCTGCTGCGCCGCGCGGCCGATCGCGCCTCGTGCAACGAGTGCGACCTGTGCGCCAGGTCCTGCCACGGCGCGGCGGCCGGCGCCGCCGGCGACAAGTGGATCGCCTCCGAATGCCTCGGCTGCCTGAACTGCTCGGAGTCGTGCCGCCGCTCGGGACTCGGGTTTGTGTGGGCCAGCCCGCTGCGCAACGACCCGGAAACGGCGCCGCTGGATCTTTCGAGGCGGGCGTTGTTTGCGTCGGCGGCGGGCGGCCTCGTCGCGCTCGCCGCGCTGCGCATCAGCCCGCAGTCGCGCGGCAAGGTCTACGAGGCGCGGCTCGTGCGGCCGCCGGGGTCGCGGGCCGAGCGGGAATTCTTGCAGCGCTGCACCGCCTGCGGCCTGTGCATGAAGATCTGCGTGACGGGCGGCCTCCAGCCGGCGCTCACCGAGGCCGGCCTGGAGGGGCTGTGGACGCCGCGGCTCGAGCCGCGCATCGGCGCGTGCGACTACAACTGCACCCTGTGCGGCCAGGTCTGCCCGACCGAGGCGATCCGGCCGCTCACGGTCGAGGAAAAGCAGAAAACGAAAATCGGCGTGGCCGCCTTCGACGTCACCCGCTGCATCCCGTACGCCTACGGCCGCGACTGCACGGTCTGCGAGGAATGCTGCCCGATCCCCGAGAAGGCGATCTACACGACCGACGACGAGGTCCAGGTCGCCGGCGTCCGGACGACGATCAAGCGCCCGCACGTCGACCCGGACAAATGCATCGGCTGCGGGGCCTGCGTCAACATGTGCCCGCTCAAGGACCGCCCGGGCATCTACGTCACCAGCGCCAACGAATCCCGCCACCCCGACAACCAGCCGTTCCTCACCGGGTATTGATGCATTTCGCCCAAACCCGTGTTGGCAGTTGACGATGAGGATGATGAGCGAGAAGGGCGCGAAATTTGGTCAAACAAATCGAGAGGCTTTCGATCGAGCTGACGAACCGGTGCGCCAAGGCGTGCTGGTTTTGTTATAACCGCGCCGGCCGCGGCGCGATTGCTGAATGGGCGGCGGACGAGGCCCTGGGCTTCGTCCGCGATTGCACGGCGCATGGAGTGCGCGATGTCTCGTTCGGCGGCGGCGAGCCGCTGGAGTATCGGGGTCTGTTCGATCTGCTGGACGGCCTTCGCGGGTTGCTTCATCGATCAATCACGACGAACGGCCTCGGGCTCGACGGCGGCGTCATCAGGGAACTTGCGCGAACCGGGATCGAAAAGGTTCACGTGTCGATCCATTTCCCCGAGCATGACGGCGAGGTCGAGCGCGTGATTGGCAATGTGCGCGGGCTCGAGGCCGCCGGCATTCGCGCCGGCGTGAATCTGCTCATTGCGAAGAAGCATTTCGAGTCGGCGCGGCGCGCGCTCGAGAAGGTTCACGCGGCGGGGATCGGGCCGGAACGCGTGATCCTGCTGCCGATGCGGATTTACGACACGCCGACGCCGGAGGAGGTCGGCGAGGCCGCCGGCGGCAAGCCGTTCCAGTCGACGTCGTGCCTCAAAGGGTGCGCGAAGAGCCCTCGGTTCGTTTCGATCGATGCCCTGAAGCAGGCGGCATGGTGCTCGTATACGATTTCACGCCACAAACTGCCCGAGTTGTCGTTTAATGGCCTCATGGCCGCGCTGCGCGGCCTTGAGTTGAAATCCTGCTGCGGCGAACAACAATGAATTTGGATGAACTATTCGCAAAACTCGACAGTGACGACGCGGCCGAACGCCGGGCCGCCGCGCAGGCTTTGGCGCAAATGGGCGAGGAAGGCGCGCGCACGCTGGCTCGCGCCCTGCAGGAATACCCATGGCTCCCCGCGCCGAGGCCGGGCGAAACTTTCTATAGCCGCAACGCTGAGGAGCCCCGGGAAGGTCCCGCCCTGCTGCGCCGCAAATCGCAGGACGTGACCGATGCGCTGGCGTCGATCGGTCCGCCGGCGATGAAGATGATCGTCATGCTCCTGCGCGACTCGCGCGCCGTCACGCGCATGAACGCGCTGATGACGCTCTACACGATGCAGTGGTTCGAAATCCAAATGGCTCCACACGCCGGCGACGCCGCCGAGGCGCTCGTCGAATGGCTGCGCGAGGCCGATCCGCCGACGTGTCGGGAGATCCTGCTCGTTTTCAACTCATTCGGATACAAGGCGCGTCGCGTCGCCCCGGCTCTCGTTTCGCTCTATCACTCATATCCGCCCGAACAAATGGATGTTCGGTGCTCCATTGCGCAAGCGCTCATATCCATCAATCCGCCGGCCGATGCCGTGGAGAGCGTCGTCCTGGATTTTCTCGAGCGCGGCAATGAGGAACAGACGCAAACCATATTGTGGACCATGGGACAGCGCAAACTCGATGAGTCGCTCGTCTGCGCGTTGCCCACGCTCGAGCGCTGGGTGCGCCAATACGCCCCCTCCGGCAATCGCATCGAACGAATGAAGGCTGAAACCGCGGCCGATCTGATTGGTGATATTGGCGCGCCCGCGCAGGAAACGCTCCTGCGCCTCATGGATGATGATAACGACGCGATCGCCAGATGCGTCGTCAAGGCATTGGATAGGTTCGCGCGGGTAAATAATCCCGAGCCGTTTTATGAATTCTTGCTGAACCGGCTCAGCCGCCGCGACCCCTCAAAGAATAGCACCCTCGATGAAGACAGTGTCTTTTCGTATGCCAAGGAACGGTTTGGCCTTCCGCCCGACATCGAAACCCGCTGGAAAGCAACCCGCGTCGAGCTCGACGCCCATTACGCTGCCATGCGCGAGAAGAACAAGGAGCCCGAGCCCAGCGAAGCGGACCTGCCCGAACTCCTTTCCAAACTGAGCTCGCCGGATAGTTGGAACGACGAAAAATTGGCCGAACCGATTCGCGCCATCGGCCAAATCGGCCCGAAAGCCCGCGCGGCCGCCCCGCTCCTGATGCGCATCGCCCAGGAGACACGCAACGGGGCGGTCCAGGGTACAGCCAAAGCTGCCCTCGCCGAAATCGCATGGGTTCGCTAGCGTGGCGTTCCGTAAATGATACTATCCCCGCGCGAGGCTTTCCGCGAACGCGACGTGCTTTCTGGCCTGCGCCAGCACGTATTCCTCGTCGCGCGGCTTTAGCGAAAATTCATGGCACGGGTGCGTGCGCTCGAGTCTTGAGTCGATCCAGACGTCTGGGAAATGATAAGTATTGAGGATCCCTGAAAATGGTCGGATCACGCACGGAACCGATTCGAACGGTTGCACCCGGGTGGAGTCTTTGAATCTCACCCCAGGCAGCCGCACCGGTTTCATCCGTTCGCGCCATGCCGCCGGCAGTTGCTCGACCCGCAGCGGATCCCGCGGCGCGGCGATCCGCAGATACGGGGTCGGATAAAGCCACGATGCGTCGTAATGATAGATCCCCCACATGCGTGGCGAGGCCGGCCCGAAAGGATGTTCGAGCCAGTGCCGCGGCCACTCGCGCCACGCTCCCTTGCACAGCCCGGACTTGATCGCCTCCGCGAACCAGCGCGGCCGGAGGCAATTGGAAAATATCACCACCGATCCATGCCTGGTGCGAATCATGGTGTTTCTCTCG
Source organism: Candidatus Sumerlaeia bacterium (assembly GCA_039683515.1). Classification (GTDB taxonomy): domain Bacteria; phylum Sumerlaeota; class Sumerlaeia; order MVZB01; family MVZB01; genus JAJFUE01. The sequence goes on from JBDKRG010000058.1 coordinate 58,905, forward strand.
TCCCCGTCGGGAGGTTCATTCGAGTTCATCAGGAAGACCACCGGCTCCCCGCAGAGCCAGCCGTCGTTTTCAAGATCATAGATCTCTTCGATCGGCGTCGGAGCGCCGAGTTCCTCGAGCCGATACGGAACCGGGAACGAATCGGGGCCGGCCCGGACAATTTCGTCCCACAGCATGATATCGTTCGTTCCACTTTTTTCGGCAGGTATGGCGCCGAACATGTCGGTGCGGAACAGCGCCAGGCAGCCGTCGTCGTCGCTCGCGAAATAAACAATGTTCTGTTCGGAATCGACGTGCAATTTATTGAAGAGTTCAATCGACCACGGATGAGCGCGCCCGGGCAGGGGAAATCGCGTCGTATCGCCCTGGGAGGGGAAATACTCGACATCATCGCAGCTGTAGCACGGCGCGTAATCGTACGGGTTGATCGGTTCGCGCGAACTGAAGCGAAAGCCCTTGAGAAACACGAGGTAACGCCGGTTGCGGAATTCTTCGGGGATCTCTTCGATCCGCAACGGATTTTCAGGCGAGTTTTGCCATATGTAATACTTGACGAAGATTTCTTCATCGAGGGTGTAGGAATGCGCGCGCTCCTCACCCACGCGATCTCTAACGTCATCGTATTCATCGTAATAGTTGGGCCTGAAGAAGTGAGATTCGGTTCTTTGGGGCTCGATCGGCTTTTGCCCTTCGAGCTGCGGAACCTCACCGTACGGCCCCGAATCAAACGCGCCAACTTCCCCGTCCTCATCCACCCCGTACCAGATCGTGTCCATGCTGTGCGCGGCTGGGTAATCGTCGATCGGGATCGGTTTTTCTGCGGCGCTCATCGGCAGACTCGCCCTTGTGGATTTTGCAATGCTTCGGGAACGGGATGCCTACATGAGTCCCCATATATACCTGACGGCGCGGAAAAATGGGATTGAAATGAACGCCAGCATGCCGATCGTGATCGCCCAGATGATCCCGATCACGAGGCGGTCGAGATGGCTGTCGGCGCTCCGGAATTCATCGATGTCCTGGGGCAGGCGGTTGAGCACCTCGGCGATCCACAACACCCCAATCGCGCAGATCGCCCCGGCGAGTTTCAGTGGAAGCATAAACAAAAACATGGCGCGCTCGCTTACCGATGCCGGAAGACTTCCAGGATCACAACGCAGACGACCAGGATGCCAAGCCAGGTGAGCATGTTCCGATCCTCCGGATACTGTTTCGCCCCGGCGGCCGTTTGGCTCGCCGGGGCGACAACTCAGTCCTCGGCACTCGGTCCTTACTTGACGCTCGCGCAGCCCTTGCTGCAGCCGGCCAGCTCGGCGAAGACGCCGGCGTACGGGGTGTCTTCCCATGTGAAGCCGCAGTTTTCGCGGCCGAAGTGGCCGTAGGCGGCCGAGTTGCGGTAGATCGGGCGCTTGAGGTCGAGCGCCTCGATGATCGCGCGCGGCCGCAGGTCGAAGGTCTCGCGGACGGCCTGCTCGATCCTCTCCTCGGCGACGCGGCCCGTGCCGAACGTGTTGATGTGGATCGAGGTCGGCTGGGCGACGCCGATGGCGTAGCTGATCTGGACTTCGCAGCGGGTGGCGGCGCCGCCGGCCACGATGTTCTTGGCGATCCAGCGCGCCGCGTAGGCCGCCGAGCGGTCGACCTTGCTCGGGTCCTTGCCGCTGAACGCGCCGCCGCCGTGGCGGCCCATGCCGCCGTAGGTGTCGACGATGATCTTGCGGCCGGTCAGGCCGGTGTCGCCGTGCGGGCCGCCGATGACGAACCGGCCGGTCGGGTTGACGTGGATGATCAGGTCCTTGTCGATCATCCCGGCCGGCAGGACAGGCTTGATGATGTGCTCGATGACCTCGGCCTCGATCTGGTCGTGCTCTTTCTTGAGCTCGGCCGCCGTCGGGTTGTCGCCGCCGGCCAGCGGGTCGTGCTGGGTCGAGAGGACGACCGTGTGGATCCGGACCGGCTTGTCGTCGGCGTCGTATTCGATCGTGACCTGGCTCTTGGCGTCCGGGCGCAGCCAGGCCAGCTTGCCAGCCTTGCGCACCTGCGACTGGCGCAGGACGAGCTGCTGGGCCAGCTGGATCGGCAGCGGCATCAGCTCGGGGGTCTCGTTGCAGGCGTAGCCGAACATCATCCCCTGGTCGCCGGCGCCCTGGTCCTTGCTGGCGCTGGTCGACTCGTCGACGCCCATCGCGATGTCGGGCGACTGGCGGTGGATCGACTGGAAATACTTGGCGCCGCGGGCCGTGAACCCCATCTCCTCTTTTGTGTAGCCGATCTCCTCGATCGTGCGGCGGGCGACTTCCTGGTAGTCGATGATCCCGCGGCTGGTGATCTCGCCCGAGACCACGATCAGGTCGGTCGTCGTGAGGCATTCGCACGCCACGCGCGAGTGCGGGTCCTTCTCGATCAGCGCGTCCAGGATCGCGTCGGAAATCTGGTCGCAAACTTTATCGGGATGGCCTTCCGAAACCGATTCGGAGGTAAACAGGTAGTTCTTCTTTGCCATGGTCAGACCGCTCTCGATGATATTTTTGGGGTATGTGGCCGATTCGGGCAAAACCCTGCAAGCCACTCACTGGCTGCATCATAAGGGCGCATGGGCTGAAAATCACGAAAAAAAGATCGGACGACCGCCTCCGATTATCCCCTTGCGGGCCGCAACCTCTCTATTTACAATATACTACACATCATGCGGCGCGCGCGCGGCGGGCGCATTTTTCTCCGCCCGGCCCGCCCCCGCCCCCGCGCACGTTGATTAGTTCTTGTTTTTGCCGTGTCAAATTGGCAATCTGCTGTGTGCGGTGCCATGGGCGTTGGGCCGCGGCAGACAGACTCTGGCAGGATAAGTGCGTGGTGGATAAGCAATCGATTGGTTTCCTTGGCCTCGGCGCCTATGCTCCCGAACGTGTTTTGACCAATCACGACCTGGAAAAGATGGTCGATACCAGCCATGACTGGATCGTGACGCGCACCGGCATCGTCGAGCGCCGGATTTGCGCCCCGGGCCAGGGGACCGTGGCGATCGCCACCGAATCCGCCCGCCGCGCCCTCGAGGACGCCGGCCTGACCGCCGACGACATCGACCTGATCATCTGCTGCACCTTCACCTCCGAAACCCTCTGCCCGTCGGCCGCCTGCCAGGTCCAGAGGGATCTCGGCGTCACCCGCCCGATCCCGGCCTTCGACCTCGTCGCCGCGTGCTCGGGCTTCATTTACGGCTGCTCGGTGGCCGCCAGCTTCGTGCGCTCGGGCGTCTACCGGCGTGTGCTGGTCATCGGCGTCGACGCCGTCAGCAAGTTTATCGACTGGACCGACCGCAACACGTGCGTGCTGTTCGCCGACGGCGGCGGCGCGGCGGTCATCGGCCCGGTCGAGAAGGGCCGCGGCCTCCTCGGCCAGAGCCTCGGCGCGGACGGCACGGGCGCCGACGCCATCAAGCTCATGTCCTCGGGCGTCTCGGATCCGTTCAACCTGACCGCGCTCAACGGCCACCGCCACACGATCAGCATGAACGGCCACGACGTCTTCAAGTTCGCGACGCGGATCCTCGGGACCGCGGTCGAGGAGGCGCTCGCCAACGCCGGCGGCGGGCTCAAGGCCGCCGACCTCGACCTGATCATCCCGCACCAGGCCAACGTCCGGATCATCGAGTCGGCCGCCAAGAAGCTGAAGCTCCCGATGGACCGGTTCGTGATCAACATCGACAAGTTCGGCAACACCTCGGCCGGCACGGTCCCGCTGGCGATGCAGGACGCGCGCCGGGAGGGCCGGCTCAAGCCCGGCACGTTGTTCGCCGTGGTCGCGTTCGGCGGCGGGCTGACCTACGCCGCCAGTATCTGGCGCTGGTAAGGCAATCCCGATGCTCAAATCGCTCCGCTGCTTCATGGCTGTTGTGATCCTTGCCGCCGCGCTGACGGCGGCCGGCTGCTCGCTCTACCGCAACGACCGCTGCTACCTGTCCGACGAGCAGTACGCCGTCGCCCGCGAGCTGTTCGTCCAGACTGGCTCGCTCGACCTCGTCCAGCAGCGCCTCGTGGCCCTTCAGTGGAAAATCTCGGAACGCAACGAAGCCGTCTACCGCCTGCAGAAGGAATTCGAGGTCCTGCCCGAGGAACTGCCGGCCGCGGCGCCCAAGAAATAAAACCCGAAATTCGAATATCTAAATTAGAAACAAATCCTAATATTATATTTCACATGATAACGGCCCCGAATAGGGGCTTTTTTATTGGGGCCCGAACGGGACACGGAGTGTCGGGCCGGAGACCCGACCTGCCTGCTTGCGGAAAGCTAATCCGAATGCCTCGTTGGCCGGATTGCGAGGTATTGTTTTCTGGCTGCGGCGGGGAATTTCTCGATCGCGTAGCGGAGCATCGTGCGCGGCATGCCTGCCGCGTGCTTGTTGAGGAACGGGATCAGCGCGGTGGTCGATTCCTTGCCGACTTCGCGCAGCATCCAGCCGGTCGCCTTGTGGATGAGGTCGTGCCGATCGGCCATCAGGATTTCGGCCAGCCGAAGCGTCGTGTCGCAGTCGTGGTGCTTAATGAAATACAGCGAGGCGACGATCGCCATGCGCCGCTCCCAGAGGTTCGGCGACTTGGCGAATTCGAACAGGGGCTCGGGGGCGCGCTCAAACAGATACGCGCCCATGATCTTCGGCGCCGAGATGTCCACGAGGTCCCAGTTGTTGATCCATCGCTTATGCTTCACGTAGAAGTTGAAGATGGTTGTCTGTTCCGATGCGTCGGCGCGGCCGAATTTGATGACGAGAATAAGCAGTGCGATCGCTCGTTCCTCGTGATACGCCGACTTGATCAGCCGGCCGATGTCCGGCAGTTTCAGATCGGCATATTTTTTACAAACCGCCCGGCAGGCGGGCGCCGTGAGGCCCAGGAATTGATCCCCTTCGCCGTATTCGCCGTCGCCCGTCTTGAAATAGCGCCGAACGGCCTCGGCCCGAACCGGGTCGGCCAGCGCTCGCGCTTCGTCGATAAGGTCCTGTAAAGGCATTTACTCCTCGGCAATCTGAAACGTGTCCAACTTCGTCAGGGCCAGGAGTTGTTCCTGGAGGAGGCCGTTGCTGGCGACGCCGTGGGTGGCGAGCCCTTGCGGCGCCTCGTCGCCGGGGTTGCCGTCCATGTCGGTGAACACGCCGCCGGCCTCGGTGATGACCGGGATGAGCGGCGCCACGTCCCACGGGTTGAGCGCCGGGTCGAGCATCGCGTCGGCGCGGCCGGTCGCGACCATCATGTAGCCGTAGCCGTCGGCCCACGTCCGCGCGAAATGAACCTTCCGCAAGATCGCGCCGACCAGCCGCGGCCGCTCCGACGCCAAATGCGCATAGTCCGTGCAATGCACGCGCGCCCGCTCCAGGTCAGCGACCCCGCTCACGCGGCACGGCGCGCCGTTATACGTGCAGCCGAGGCCGGCGGCCGCCGCGCACAGCTCGTCCTGCGGCGGGTTGTAGATGACGCCGACGAGCGACTTGCCCTTGTGCATGAGCGCGATCAGGATCGTGTAGAGTGGCACGCCGTGGATGAACGCCTGAGTGCCGTCGATCGGGTCGAGCACCCACTTCCACTCGGCATCGGGGTTGACCCGGCCGAGTTCCTCGCCGAGGATGCCGTGGTCGGGGTATTTCGCGCGAATCTGGTCGACGAGGTATTTTTCGGTCTCGCGGTCGGCGATCGTCACCGGCGACTGGTCGCTCTTGCGCTCGACCTCGATCGCCGAGCGGTAATACTTGAGCGTGATCTTGCCCGCCTCGCGCGCCAGTCGCGAAGCGAAGGCGAGGTATTCCTTGAGCTGTTCGGTCCTATCCATGTTTCATCTCCAGTTCGTGCTCGTGCTCGTGCTCGTAATCGTAATCGAGACTCGAACCCATCACACGCTAACATTCCGCCCCAGCAAAGACAAATTCGGATAGGCGTCGCTCGGGTCGGGGCGGGTGCGGATTTCCTGCCAGCCGGCGGCCGCGGCGATGGCCTCGAGCGCGTGCGGGGTGAAGTCCCACAGGTGTTCGCAGTTGGCGAAGCCGCGGTGCTTCAAATCCCATGTCGCCCTGAGCGCGTTCGGGACCTCGACGTAGATCCACCCGCCGGGGGCCGACCGCTCGCGCAGCTCGCGCAGGAGCTTGACCGGGTCGGGGACGTGCTCGAGGACGTGGCTCAGGTAGATCATGTCGTAGGGCGCGCCCGCAGCGACTTCCGGCGCGTCGAGGCCGCCGACGGCAAACCGTGCCGACGGGTTGTTGCGCCGCGCGTTCTCGATCGCCCCGGCCGCGAAATCGACGCCGAGATAGCGCCAGCCGCGCTCGAGCCACAGCGGCGCGTAGAGGCCGCCCCCGCAGCCGAAATCGAGGATCGAGGGGCCCTCTTTTTGCGGCGGTTCGAAGCCGAGCTTCTCGATGTAGACCGCGACCCGCGCCACCTGCTCGCGCTGGAAGCGGGCGTATTCGCGCCGGCCGACGTAGCGGTAGCCGAGCGCGTAATGCTCGCCGTAAATCCCAGCCAGCTTCGCCGCCGGCGGGATCGCGTCGGGCGAGGTGAGCCCCATGCCGCACTCCGGGCAGAAATCGATCGGCCGCGGCCGGTTCAAGACGCGAAACGCATGCGTGTGTTCGCACGGCGCGTTCCCCGCCCATTCGCGCGCCGCGTCCAGCCTCGGCCTCACCCGCTCGTTCAATCGTTTATCGATCAGGCGGTTGATATACGCATCGAGCGGTCGCAGCAGCACGCTCAAGGCCCGCCGACTCATCCGCGCCGCCTTTGAACCGTCCCACAGTTCGAGGTCGCGGTAGTACGTCCACTTCCGCCGCGCCGGAAATTTGCGGTACGCCTGTCGCCGCGATTCGAGCGCGCCCTGATCGGCTCCTTCCATGAATGGATACGGATGCATCAGCACCGACAGGTCCGGTGGATGAGCTTTCAGCAAATCCGTCGGGAACATGGAGAGGCGTTTGTGCGGCTTGCTCTCGCAATAAAATTCGACTTCCAATCCGGGCGCGGCCGCCACCGCCTCTTCGATCTTCATTTTCGGCATCGGGCGGTCGAGCCACACGTTCACGCGCGATCCGGGATGAAACGTCTCGACCGCATCGATAAAGCAATTGACATGCTCGAGGTCGCGGCCATCGGCCCACACTTGGACGGTCATCGCCTCGCCGATCGGCCACGTCCGCACGCGCGTCGCGTCGTAAGCCCGCGCCAGCGGCGAAGCCAGGGAGTGGAGCAAGTCGATGATCACCAATTCACGTTCCATGTTGGAATTTCAGTTTGGAGTTCAAACTTGAGTTTGCCAATTTCAGTAAGCACGCTGAAGCTTGAACTCCGAACCGAAATTGAATCTCCGTTACCGTGGGGCCGGCGGCCTCGCCGGCCACTCGATCCTTACCAGCTTTGGATCCTCAAAACGATACGCGTAATCGGTCCCCGCCGGCGTCTGGTCCAGGACGATCTTCGCGCGCTTGCCGTGCAGGAACACGTCGGCGTGGAGCTGGGCGTAGATGCGGCGCCACGGCTCGCCGCCCGGGTGCGGGTGGTCGTAGATCGCGACCGTCGCGCCGGGTTTCCAGTGCGCGGATTCGGCCTCGATCGCGGCCGTGAACCGCCCGATCGGCGCGGTCAGTTCGCGGCGCGACGCGATGTCGCGCGACACGAAGAAGCTCGCGATGAACGCCATCCAGAGCATTGCGATCACGGCCGCAACCGGGCGCCGGAAGCGCGAGTTGACGAGGACGCCGACCAGCGCCAGCACGATGAACGGCATCGACGGGTAGGCGAACCGCCCCTGCGGCTTGTCGCGCATGAGCGAGGCGAGCAGGAGCGGGACGGCCGCCATGACGAGCAGCGTGAGCATCGGCCGCGGCCCGCGCGTCTTCACAAACCTCCACACAATCGCCACGAGCGCGATCGCCGTTGTCAGCCGCAGCGCCCAATACGCCGCCGACGGCAGCGCGACCGAAATCAGCGGCCAGTCGATGAGGTGCAGATACGGGATGAACAGCGAATCGTAGTAGTCGGTCAGCTGGCGCAGGAAGTTTTTGGGCGAGGGCGTGAACGCGCCGCCGGTCGTGTAGGATGAGGCGGTATGGATCTGCAGGAACGCGATCGCGCCGCCGTGGATGAACGACGCGCCCCAGAAACAGGCGAGCGCGCGCCAGGGGCGTCTCGAGCCGCGATCGAGCCCGATCGTCCACAGCGTCAGCAGGACCGGGAAGATCACGCCGGTTTCCTTGGCCATGACGGCAAGGACCCAGGCCAGGGCGGCGCCGGCGGCCCAGCGGAATTTTTGCGAGGCGAGCCATTCGTCCCAGCAGAGCAGTCCGGCAAGGAGCCCGACGGCCAGCAGCGAGTCGCAGGAATTCGAAATGGTGATGCCGACGAACCACGTGACGATATGGGCCGTCAGCAGCATGCAGGCGAGGGGAGCCGCCCAGCGCGAGCGGGGCCAGACGCGGCGCGCGAGCGCTCCGGTCAGGACCGCGGCCAGCGCCGGCGGCACGAGCGCGGCCAGGTGAAACGCGAGCGGGCTCAGGCCGAAAAACGTCGTGACCAGCCGCTCCAGAAGCAGGTAGGCCGGCCGCCAGAAACCGTTGCCCTGCGGCGCGAACATGCCGAGCCCGCCGCCGCCCGCCTGCGGCGCGGCCATGGCGAGGCTCGCGATGTCGTCGCCGACGAAGAACGAGGCGAGGTCGGGCCAGAAGAGCGCGACCATCACGGCGTACGACGCGGCGAAGCACGCCGCGCCGCGCGCGAGCCCGCCGCCGGATCGGGTATTGACCTGTTGGGACGCCGCCAAGCCGCTCTCCTCGGTCTCAGTCATGGCATTCTATACGTTTTCAGGGCAAATGCAAAAACGGCTTATGATCGATCCTGGCCTGTTTCAATCCGGCCGCGCAGTATTTCGAGCGTGTCAAGCGCCCGGAGGTGCGCCACGTTCCTTGAGATCGATTTCATCAGGGCAACGACGACAATGAAGAAATAGAGCGTTATGGGCAGAAAAAAGTTCTCAATGATTGCCGCAACGATTGCAAAACAACCGCCGAGCGATCCATATATCACCACCCGGAGCATTGCGCCGATGAAGGACATTGTCAGGGTCGGTATCGAAGGCTCTTTCTGACATTTGACCGCCATACGCGCGGTCAATGCGTAGATGCAAAGCAGCAACACCCACGTGAGAGCCAGCAAGATCATCGCGGCGAAGGCATGATTCAACAGGACATTGTAGAGAACAACATCGGGCGCCGTTATTCTGTTCAAGTATTCCAATGAAAACGCCTTTGATGCATTTGCCGCGATATCAACAGCGACTAAGCCGGCTATGAACTGGAATACGACAAATCCAGGAATCAGGACGGGGGCAACCAGAAATGCAGGCCAGAAATGCCTGCCTGAAAAGCACGTCAGGACCAGGTCCTCAAGCCGATGCCGCGAAAACATCACGAACGTCCGGTGTTGTAACAGCCATAGCCACAGTAAAAACATAACGAAAAAGAAGACCCAAAGCCGATTCGCGGATAAGCGCATGGCGACCTCTCCCACGAGCCCGGCGGTTGTCGACATGATGCGGCACAGCTTTGCGGTGGAGATGAAGACGATTGGAAACAACAACCACACAATCCCCGGCCAGCGCGTGAGCCAGCGGATGGACCAGCGGACTTCATAGCGCAGAAGGAACTGCTCGGGCATCCGCCACCAGCGTGGGATGGCGCGCGGGCGTCGGTAGAAGTACTTGCGGAGCCAGTGCTTCATTCTTTGCGGCGCTTTTTGGGTTTGGGCGCGGGCAGGAGCGGTGCGGCGGCGGCGCGGCGCGCGGCGGGTTCGACCTCCGGCGCAAACGCCAGCAGGCCGGTCTTCAAATGAACGATGTGGATGTGTTCGATCGTGCGCAGCTCGGCGCCGGGGCGGGCGTTCTCGACGAAGGCGAAGGCCTCGGCGAGCGCGGCCTGGCCGGGCGGGTGCGGCCGCTTGCGCAGCGACCAGAGCCACTCGCGGATGAGCTGGCGGCGCAGCGGCGGCGATGCCTCGCGCCACAGCGGGTTGTCGAGCGCGAGGCGCGCGGCGGCGGGCGGCTCGGCGGGCCGGGCGAGTTGATTCAGCATCAGCGTCGCGCCTTCGGTGAGCGCGGCGGCTTCCTGCTCGATCAGTTCGGCGGCGTGCGCGATCCGCTCGGTCGGGTCGAGGCCGATGTGGCGCGTGATCGCCGGCAGGAGCTCGTGGCGGACCCAGCCGCGCTTGGTGGCGAGGTTGGTGTTGGTCGGGTCGTCGCGCCAGTCGAGCCCGCGCGCGGCGAGCCACCGGCGCAGGGCCTCGCGCCGGATCCGCAGGAGCGGCCGGACGATCGTCAGGCCGCCGACGCGCTCGACGGGGCGGATCGCGGCCAGGCCGGTCGGGCCGCTCCCGGCCAGGAGCCGGATGAGGAACGTTTCGGCGCGGTCGTCGGCCTGGTGGGCGAGCATGAGGGCGTCGGCCTTGAACGCCGCGGCGGCGCGCCGGAAGCACGCGTGGCGCCCCTGGCGCATCGCGTCCTCGCTGAGCGGTCCCTTGGCGATCAGCTCGTCGCCCAGGCGCTCGAGGAAAAACGGGAGGCCGTGCGCGGCGGCGCGGTCCGCGACGAACCGGGCCTCGTCGGCGCTTTCGGCCCGCTGGCCGTGATCGACGTGGACGACGGCCAGCTCCCAGCCGAGCTTTGGCGCGATCGCCGCCGCCAATTCCAAGAGCGCCATCGAGTCGCCGCCGGCCGAGCAGCCGAGCAAAATGCGGTGCAGAGCAAGATTCTCACTCAGACGGCCGCATGCGGCCGCAAAGGAGCGCTCGAGAGAGGGGGACTGGTTTCGCAACGGACCCATAAGACCAAAATTGAATGAGAAATGAGAAATGAGCAATGAGAAATGAAAAACTAAATTCGAAATCCGAATATCTTAATCCGAAACAAATCCAAAGTCCGAAATCCAAATCCGGATCCATCCCATTGAAGCTTCAATCCGCAATCCGAAATCCGCAATAGACTTGATCGGGGTTGGGCCGAATGATAAAAGAGCTTAAGGCCGCCGGCGGCGAGCCGGACGGCATAAAGGACACCCAACTTCGCTCATGAAAATCGGCCTTTACCTCGCGTGTTATCCCGAACTGATTGACGATTGGAATTACACCCTGCCGCCGCTGGGGCTGGGTTACCTGGCGTCGTACGTGAAGAAATACGTCGGCGGGGTGGAGTTCGTCATCGCGCGCGACGTGGACGAGCTGATCGCGGCGCGGCCCGACCTGGTTGGGATTTCGTTCGTGACGTACAACGCCTCGATCGCGGCGCGCCACGCAAAAAAGATCAAGGAAGCGCTCGGCGTGCCGGTCCTCTGCGGCGGGCCGCACGTCTCGACGCTGCCGATCCTGGATCCGGCATTCGACGTCGCGGTCCTGGGCGAGGGCGAAGAGACGTTTGCCGAACTGGTGCGGTTGTTTATCGCTGAGAAGAGATTCGAGCCGGGCTCGCTGGCGAAGGTAAGCGGGATCATTTACCGCGACGAGAGCGGTGCGGCGGTGACGACTCCCCCGCGGCCGATGATCAAGGACCTGGACTCGATCCCGTACCCCGACCGCGCGTTGATGCACGAGCGCTGGAACCGGCCCGGCCGCGAGGCGCAGATCATGACGAGCCGCGGCTGCCCCTACGACTGCGCGTTCTGCAGCACGGTCGCGTTCTGGGGGACGGCCTACCGCTGCCCGTCGATCGAATACGTCGTGGGTGAAATCGAGCAACTGCGCCGCGAATACGACCCGAAAATCATCCACATTTACGACGACCTGTTCACGGTGCGGAAGGATCGCGTCATCGGTTTGTTGCGCATGATTCGCGAGCGCGGGCTCAGCGAGGGTGTGCGCTTCACGTGCTTCGTGCGCTCGAACCTGCTCGACGACGAGGTCATGGAGGCCTTCGCCCGGACCGGTTTCGACGTTCTGAACATCGGGTTCGAGTCGGCGTCGGACGAAATGCTCAAAGTTTACAACAAGAAATCGGCCAACGCGGGCAAGAACCAGCAGGTCATCGACATCGGCCGCAAGCACGGCGTGCGCTACTCGTCGTGCTTCATCATGGGCGGCCCCGGCGAGCGCCGCGAGGATATCGTGGCGACGTTCGATTTCATCGCGTCCAACATTGCGCAGCTGCGCTACGTCGAGTTCTCGCCGCTCCAGATCTTCCCGGGCACGGACATGTGGCGGCGCGTCAAGGAAATGGGGCTGCGCGACGAGAACAACATGGCCGGCATCGTGATCGAGCCCGAGGATCTCGCCAGCGAGCGCGACTTCTACATGACCCGCTGGCCGTACCTGAACGAGGCGAACATCTCGCGCGAGGAATTCTACGCGTATCTGCAGATGGGCCACGCGCTGGCGCGCGCCGTGTGGAGCTTCCACGACGTGCGCGAGGCGGGCGAGCGCCGCGAACGCGACCTGTGCCGCCCCGAGTCGATCGCGGAGAAAGTGGCGCTCACTGACATCATCCAGGCCAAGACCCGCCGCCGCCTGCGCAAGATCATGCCGATGGGCGAATGGATGCACCCATGGGACGCCGAGGGCGAAACCGCGAAAAGAAGGATCGACAAAGACAAATCCTAAATTCTAATATCGAAATCCGAAACAAATTTGAAATACAAATAAGAAATACAAATTCAAAATAAATCCAATCACGAAATGCACGAAAATTAATCACGAAATGGCACGAAAAAGAGTCATTTAATCGTTGCTTTCGGGGGGCGGACGGCCATGGCGTAGCATTTGTGGCCCGGGCCGATGTGGTTCCAGCCTTTCCCTCCGCTGTGGAAATAATAAATGCCGGCCATCGAGACAATGTCGCTGCTGCCGCCAAGTAATTTGATAAGGCGGCCGTCGTGGCGGGTGGACGTCCAAACATAATTGAATTTTTCGGGCGCCGCGAATGCCGGGTCGATGTGGCTGCCGGTTGGATTGTTCTGGTAGAGGCCGGCCAGTTCGCTTGACGTCGGAAGGCGGAAGCCCCCGCCGTCGAGATTGAGTGCGGAAGCCCATTTCATGGCGCTTTCCCACTCCGTGATCGGGCCGGGATCGAGATACCATTCCAGCCCGGTGATGGTGTCGACCACGATGCCGTTGGGATTCCGGCTGAACCGGCCGGGTTCGTCGGCGTGGGTTGCCGTGCGCGGTGCAGTCCAGAACCAGACGGCGGCCATGATGCCGATCGCGGCGAGTTCAAACAGCGCGAAACGAGCGAGCGCGTTCCTGGCGGGCGCGGCGGGGTTTTGAATGCGGCTCAGGTTGGATGCAAGGATGCTGATGATCGTCAGCGGGCCAAAGACGGGGACGGCCGGGATCCAGGGAAGCAGGAGAAACGCATATGGGAACAGGCAATAAAGCGCGGCGGCGAGGATGCTGACGGCGATCCCGAACCAGCCGGACCATGGGCGCATTTTCAGCGCGGCCCAACCGGCATAGACAAGCCCGGCGCCCGCCAATAGCATTATGATGAAATATTCCAGAAAATGCTGGCCGCCGCCGGTTCGCATGAGGAAGCTCGCGGCGACAAGGGTCAACGCCCCCCACGCCCAGCACAGGATCGAGGCGAGAAGAATGGAAACGGGGCGGCGATTCGCCGCGGGTTGCGATTCGGGTTTCGCTGGTTCAGACCGCATGGCCTGCCACCTCGATTGGAATGATCAAACCTTGCCAATCATGGCAGCGGGTAAATGGCGGATCAAGCGGCAATTTGTCGTTCAAATCCCTTCTCCGAACCCCGTTCTCTCGCCGGGCACTTTGATCGTCATCTTGGGGTCCTGGAGCGTGACCTTGGTGCCGGGCGGGATCGAGCGGGTGATCCAGCACGAGCCGCCGATCACCGAGCCCTTTCCGATGACCGTCTTGCCGCCGAGGATCGTCGCGCCGGCGTAAATCACAACGTCGTCCTCGATCGTGGGGTGGCGCTTGAGGCCGCGCACGAGCTTGCCCTGCGCGTCGACCTGGAAGCTGAGCGCCCCGAGCGTGACCCCCTGGTAGAGCTTCACGCGGTCGCCGATCGTGGTGGTCTCGCCGATGACGACGCCGGTGGCGTGGTCGATGAAGAACGAGCGGCCGATCTCGGCGCCGGGGTGGATGTCGCAGCCGGTGCGGGTGTGGGCGTGCTCGGTCATGATGCGCGGCAGGAGGGGCACGCCGAGCCGGTGCAGCTCGTGGGCGATGCGGTAGGTGGCGACCGCCTCGAAGCCCGGGTAGCTGAGGATGATTTCGTCGTGGCTCTTGGCGGCGGGGTCGCCTTCCATCGCGGCCTCGGCGTCGAGCGCGAGCCGGCCGCGCAGGGCCGGCAGCGTTTCGATGAAGCGGAGCGCGATCGCGTTGGCGTCCATGCCCTGCGTCGGCGGGCCGGCGTGCTCGAGCGAGCGGGCGACCTGGCGCGTCAGGTCGAGATGGATCTTTTCGAGCAGGCCGCCGATGACGAGGTCGGCCTGGCACGAGCGGATGCGCTGCTCGAGCCGGTGATCGGGGAAAATCACGTCAAGGACGCTGGACAGGATCTCGAGCGTGGCCGCCCGGCGCGGCAGGTCGTAGGCCTCGTGGTGGTTCAGCGGCGAGCGCGGGTCGCCGTAGTCGATGCACAGCCGCCCGAGCGTCGCGTTGAGGGTGAATTTTTCGTCGTCGCGCGCGTCCATCGCCATGCCTCCGCGGGATTTGGTTTATTATAATTGATATCGTGGCAAGGTGTTACTTATCATGACTGAACGCGTTTCAGGAGGGGCCCATGCAGAGACAAGTCGATATCGAGGAGGCGATGGCGCGCAGCCTTCCGCTGCCGCTGGCGATTGCGATCGTCAAGGACCCGTCCGGCAAGTACAACCCGATCTCGCTGGCGTGGGTCATGAACTCGTCGAAGGAGCCGCCGATGCTTGCGATTTCGGTCGGGCGGATGAAGTATTCGTTCGAGGGCTTCGAGTCGCAGCACCAGTTCACGGTCGCTTACCCGTCGACGACCATGGCCGGCGACGCCGTGTTTTTCGGCACCCACTCGGGGCGCGAGATGGACAAGCTCTCCTATTACGGCACGGCGACCGAGCCCGCGATCAAGATCGACGGCGTGCTGCTGCGCGAGGCGGTGGTCAACTTCGAGTGCGAGCTGGCCGGCAAGCTCGACAGCGGCGACCACCGGATCTACGTCGGCAGGATCCTGATGGCCCACGTCCACGAGGACCCGGGCGTGCGCCGCCTCTACGCGATCGAGCCGGACAAGCTCGGCGGCGTCGTCGCGGAGTGAGCCGATTGCGGATTGATAATGGGAATTAAGTCATTGGCATTTCTGGCGCTGGCGTCCGGGGGGGCGCCGCGGGTCATCCACGGCATGCTTGGCCGCGGGCGGGCGTCGGTCCTGATGTACCACGGCATCGTGCGCGACCCGCTGGCCGTGGGCGACTGGTGCTTCGTGGGCGAGGCCGATTTCGGAAAACAGATCAAGTACCTCGCGCGCCATTTCGAGGTGGTCGCGCTGGCCGACCTGCCCGAGCGGCTCCAGCGCCCGGCGCCGCAGCGGCCGCTCGCCGCCATCACGTTCGACGACGGCTATGAGAGCAATTACGCGCTGGCCTGGCCGGTATTAAGGAAGTATGGACTGCCCGCGACGATCTTCCTGAACACCGCCCTCGTCGGCGGCGACGACACGGTCTGGTTCTGCCGGCTGAACGACGCCCTGGCGCGGTCGGTGCGCCGCGAGATCGGCTGGCAGGGCCGGCCAGTGTCGATCGCCACGGCCGGCGAGAAGGCCGCGGCCGGGGATTTTCTTCAGGAATCGCTGAAAAAACTCGCCCCGGAAAAGATGGCGGCCGAATGCGACAGGATCATCCGCGAACTGGGCGCCATGCCGGGCCGGCCGGTCGAGCCGGGCTCGCCGTACCGGATGCTTGCGCCGGCGCAGGTCGCGGAGATGGCCCGCGGCGGGCTGATCGAGTTCGGCGCGCACACCAGGACGCACGCCATCCTCGCGCCGCTTCCCGACGAGCGCCTGCGCGAGGAGATCGAGGGGTCGATCGACGACGTCGAGGCGATCACGGGCCGGCCGTGCCGCACGTTTGCCTACCCCAACGGCCGCGACGGGGATTTCGACCGGCGCGCGATCGACCTGTTGCGGCAGCGCGGGATCTCCGCCGCGGTGACGACGATCGGCGGGCCGAACATGCGCGCGACCCCCCCATTGGAATTAAGGCGCTACGGCATCGGCGCGGGGATGCCGTGGAGCGATTTCCTATTGGAAATCCACCACGTGAAAAATTGGCTGCGCGGAAGATGATGGGGCGTGATATCCAATATCTTTGTCGCAGAGAGGCAGAGATGGGCCGAGGACGCAGTGAGGATTTCCGGGTCAGATCAGTCTTAATACTACTCTGCCATATGTCATATGTTTTGGGATGCAAGCGATCCCAAGCGCTGAAAGCGCGGAAGCATAAAGCCTGGGGCGGAGCGAAGCGCAGCCCCAGGTAAAAGACGCCATAGCATTGGAGCGCTGAAGGCGCGGGAGAAACCGATTTCTCTCGCTCTTTCAGAGCTCCGGTTTGATTCGGTTCGTGTCCTGGGGCTGCGCTGCGCTCCGCCCCAGGCTTTTTTATCTTGCGCCTTCAGCGCAAAAAGAAAGCTGATCATACGGAGTGGCAGATCAGTCTTAACCAGAATTTAAAAACCGGATGCGAACCGGATTCTCACGCGAAAATGCCCGGATGGGATATGGAATTGATCTCGGCCTCTCTGCTCAACTCTGCATCTTTGCGACAAAAAAAGCGGCTTCGATTTTCGATTACGATTACGAGCACGACGCACGAGGAATACACACGTACTAAGGTTGTGCGGCCGCTTTGCCGGCGATGAAGCCGGTGGCCCAGGCCCATTGGAAGCAGTAGCCGCCGATCTTGCCGTCGACGTCGAGCATTTCGCCGACGATGTGCAGGCCCGGGACGCGGCGCGACTCCATCGTGCGCACGTCGATGTCGCGCAGGCTGACGCCGCCGGCGGTCGTCTCGGCGCAGGCCCAGCCGCGGTCGCTTTCGACCGGCAGCGGCAGGCGCGTGAGCCGGCGGGCGAGCTCGAGCCGCTGCGCGCGCGTGAGCGCGCCGAGCCGGTCCGTCCCCTCGCACAGGATCGACGCGAGGCGCTCGGGGTAGAGTTGCCTGACGAGCTGGAACGCGGCCCGGCGCGGCCCGCGCGCGGCGGCGTCCTGCAGCCATGAGTCGGCCGCCTCGGGCGTGGCGAGGCTCGGGTGGCCCATGCAGATCGACCAGTTCTCATTGGGATTCTGCAGTTTTGCCTGGAGCCAGTGGCGCGACAGGTTCATCGGCGCCGGGCCGCTCACCCCGAAATGCGTGAACAGCATCGAGTCGACGATCTCGGCGTGGCGCCGGCCGCGGCCGTCGTAGAGCCCGAGCCGCGCGTCGATCGTCACGCCGGCGAGCTCCTCGAACCGGCCGCCGGGCTCGCTCCCTGCTTTCAAGACCAGCGGCACGAGCGCGGGGGTGATCGGCACGATGTCGTGGCCGAGCTCGCGCATGAGCTCGATGCCGGCGCCGTCGCTGCCCGATTGGGGGAGCGAGCGGCCGCCGGTGGCGACGATCACGCGCCGCGCCGCGATCGATTCGCCGCCGGAAATCGCAATGACAAACAGCTCATCGTCTTTGCGGATCGACGCGACGCGCGCGCCGGCCCGGATGGCCACGCCGAGCTCGCGGATCCGCCCCTGCAGCGCGCCCAGAACGGTTCTGGCCTGGTCGGTGACGGGGAAGAGCTTGCCGGTCGGCTCGACCTTGAGCTCGACGCCGAGCCGGCGCATCCACGCGACGGTGGCGCGCTCGTCGAACGCCTTGAGGACGTTGCGGATGAGCGGGCGCGGTCCGCCGCAGTAGTCGTCGGCCGTGACGCGGTCGTGCGTGACGTTGCAGCGGCCGCCGCCGCTGGCCAGGATCTTGGCCCCGGGCCTGGCCGCGCCGTCGACCAGCAGGATGCGGACGGGGCGGTCCGCCGCCGCCTCGCCGGCAAAGATCGCGGCGGCCATCCCGGCCGCGCCCGCGCCGACGATCACGAGGTCGAATGGTTCGGGGGTGTGGGCGGTTTGAGTCATCGCATTGCCAATTTAAACGAGAGCGGCCGATTAGGGAAGGTTTATGGGGCTGGATTCCCCATGCCGCGCCCGACCAGGGCAAGATCCCGGCGCCATGTCCCTACCAAAGGCTGTTCTATAGGCTTCGCGGTTTCGCGTCTTTGCGGTGCAATTTCATGAAGGATCGAGGGGACGTGTCCCCCCGCAGGACTTTTCCTTGCATTCAGCCGTTCCTGTGGTAGATTCTAGTTTCGGCCGTGTGTCGGGGCGTGGCGCAGTCTGGTAGCGCGCTTGCTTGGGGTGCAAGAGGTCGCTGGTTCAAGTCCAGTCGCCCCGACCATCTTAAAACCCGGTAGATTCAGGGATCATGGAAAAGAAAAGGAATCGGAAACGTAACCAAACGTAACCTTTTCTTTCATTTTTTCTTGGAAATACAAAGATAGAAGGGGAAGCGCTTTTCGGGCTTCCCCTTTTCTTTTTATCCTGCCTGTCGCTTCAGCAAGGCCGATCCTTGCCCTTCTGGGCCGTTTTCAACCAAGTGAATCGACCAATGTAAATCGATGATTATGTCGTCTGGCATAGGCGGGCAAGGTGATACAGAATTTCACCGGCATAGCAGGCCCGGAATCTTCAGAGGCTTGTCAACAAGAGTGGGACAAAAGGATTGTGCCCCGTCACAAAAAGAAAAGCAAAGGCGGCTGCGGACGATACCCTTTGGGAGCTCATGGATGACTTGATTAAAAGATACGTTCCTTGAAATATGAGTAATTATCTGCAACAGTCTCAATGGCTCGAGAATGAGCCATATCAGCACGGAAGGGACATGGTTGAATGCTTGAGGCGCTTTTTAAAAGGAAGTCACCTGGAACACCGATTCCCAAGCATGATGCCACAAACCGGAGTCTCTTCGGTCTTGCCGGCCAGAACGTGTTGTTGACCGGTGGCGGGCAGGGGCTCGGCAAGTCGAACGCCCTGGCGTTTGCCGCCCATGGCGCCAACGTGGCCATCATCGACCTGAATCCGGCATCGGCCCAGGCCACGGCCGCTGAAATCGAGCAACTCGGGGTCAAGTCGATGGCGATCCACGGCGACGTCACGAGCGAGGCGAATGTTTCACAGGCGATCGACTCGATCGTCGACCAATGGGGCCGCCTCGACGTGCTCGTCAACAACGCCGCCTGTGCCTTCATCAAACCGGCCGAGGAGACGACTCTCGAGGAATTCCGCTGGCTTTTCGAGGTGTGCGTCGTCGGCCTGTTCAATTGCTCGCGGCTTGCGTTTGGGCCGATGTCGCGCGCGGGGGGCGGCTCGATCATCAACATGGTGAGCATCGCCGCCATGACCGTCCTCTCCCCGCTCGAGCACGCCTGCTACAACTCGGCCAAGGCCGCCGTGATCCAGTTGACGAAGTCGCTGGCCGTGGAATGGGCGCCCCACAACATCCGCGTCAACGCCATCGCCCCCGGATTCATGGCCACGCCGCCGATGCTGGCCATGCGCGACGGCCAGCCCGACCTGTATCGGCAACTCATCGGGCGCGTCCCGATGGGCCGGCCCGGCGAGCCGTGCGAACTCCACGGCGCCGCCGTGTTCCTCGCCAGCCAGGCGTCCAGCTACATGACGGGCCAGGTCCTGACGCTCGACGGCGGCCGCATGTGCTGAATCGTCGCCAGTCCAAATGATGTAGGGAATGATCGTGCGCCGTGCGTCGTCATCGTAATCATAATCGACCTGCGCCGACCCTTGCCGCTACACCAGGCAGCCGCGGATGCGCTCGTCGAGCAATCCCTGCGTCGTTCCGCGTTCGACGGCGCCGGCGACCGTCCGCAGCGCTTCGCCGAACGCCGCCGCCACCGCGTTCAAATCCTGGTCCGTGTGGCTGTAACACATGGTCAGGCTGCCCTGCGTGATGATCCCGGCGCGGGCGAGTTCCTGGATGAGCAGCCAGCGCAGCTGCCGCGCGCCGACTTGGCCGTGATCCTCGAACTGAAGGCAAAGGCGCGCCTCCCATCCCTCAAACCCCGTGTTCAACCCGCATTGTTTCGCCGCCGCCGCGTATGCCTCCCGCAGGAAGCGCCCTTTCCTCGCCAGTTCGGCGCAAACGTTTTTTTTGCGCAGTTCGCCGAGCGTGGCCAGCGCGGCCGCGATCGAGACCGACTCGGCCTCGAACGTCATCCCGTAGCGGGCCTGCGGGAGCAGGCGCATGAACCGCTCGCTGCCGGCCAGCACCGACAGCGGCATCCCATTGGCAATTGACTTGCCGTAACAGCTCAGGTCGGGCGTCACCGCCCAGACCTCCTGAGCCCCGCCCGGTGCGACCCTGAATCCGCTGATCATCTCGTCGAAAATGACGAGCGCCCCGTGTCGGCGGACGATCTCGGCGATTTCCCGGATCGCTTCGGCCCCGGCCCGGGGCGGCGCCATCGGGTCGAGGATCAGGCACGCGATCCCATCCCGCCGCCGGCGGAACTCGGCGTCAACGGCGGCCGGCGTCAGCTCGGGCAGCGTGTGGATCAACCCTCGCAATGCCTTCGGGATTCCCAAACAATCCGATGACGCCATCCACCAGTCATGAAATCCATGATATCCGAAATGAATAATATGCTCGCGCCCGGTCACCGCCCGCGCGAGCCGCACCGCTCCCGCCGTCACGTCCGAGCCGTTCTTGCCATAGCGGATCTGTTCGGCGCCGGGGACGATCTCGCGGAGCAGGCTCATCAGCGGGAAGAAGTTGGGGTCGGGCACGCCCAGGTTGGCGAACTGCCGCGCCTGGCGCCGAATGGCCCAGCTCACCGCCGGGTAGCCGTAGCCGAGAAGGTTGGTGCCCCAGGCCGAATTGAGGTCGATGAACTCGCGCCCCTGATGATCGACGAGGCGCCCGCCGCGCCCCGCCGCCCCCTGCATCGGATGCAGATGCGGGCTCAGGTCCCAATCGTATATTGTGGGCGGCTCGGCGGCCGGAACTCGCGTCAGACGCCGGCGCATCCAGCCGATCAGCCGCCTTGGAAAACTGCGCATGCCGCCCATGAGCACCGGATCTCCTTGTCGGTTACCTCGCTGTCGCAAACTGTAACTGACAAACCAAAAACACGAAACTGGAAACTCGAAACATAAAAAATATATTCTAATGTTTCGTTTCCTGACGTCCCTGAACGCTGAAGCCGGATTTGTGATTCTTATGATGCGCCGTCTATTGAACCGATTGTCCTCCGCCGGCAGAAAAATCAGGCACTGCGTCAGCACGGCCTGGCTGAGAAAACTTTTTCCCCATGCCGGCCCGCCTGATCGGTTCGCGCACCGGCTTCAGCGCATGCACGCGGCCATGATTGACATCGATGGCCGGCGGGCGGGTTTGGTGATCTGCAATTTCATTTATCCCGAAGTCGACGGCAGCATCCAGACCGGCGCCGTAAAATTCTTTCTTCCGATCGCGCTCAAGGAGCACCCGGTCCGGCGCGTGCCGCTGTTGCACAACGCCGGCTACGAGATCGGCGATGACGAAGCGCTGGACTATGTCGGCGAAGGGCTCGCGGTTTCGACGGTTCACAACCATCCGCTCAATGTGTTGTCGCGCGGCCCCAAGCTGGAATGGGCGCTGATGCACGCGGTGCGCCGTCTCCCGTTTGTCGACGACGCCCGCGTGATGGTCAAAGGGATTTGCACGGGCGGCAATCAGGCGATCTTGTCGGCGGTTGAAACTTTCCCGCTTCTTTGCGCCATGCCGATCGTCCCGCTCGTCAACGTGACCTACAATTTCTCGTATTTGGAAGAAAACATGACCCTGGCGACATCATGCCGGTCGGGTTCCAACAGGCCCTGGCTCCCGAGCGTGGCCGCCCAGGCCGCGCTCCTCGAACAGGCCGCGCAGCGTTTCGGCGACGATTGGGAGGCGCCCGCATATTTCGAGCTGTCGCCGGCGCGACTGGTCGAGTACGTCACGGCTCCGGTGCTGACCGTCTTTTGCACCGCCGACTTGAACGTGCCCATGGATCAGGTGGCCATTGAATGGACTCGGCCCTATGACGCGGCCGATTTTCCCGGCTGCTTCACGCGCGATATGTCCGCAGTCGTCGCGCATCCCGGTCGGCGCGTTCGCTTGCTGGACGTGGTTCCCTCCGGCGATCGCGATATTTTCACCGTGCTCGTTCCGGAACGCTTCAAACGGAGGCGGTTGGGCGAAAGCGATTTCACCGGCGAGCCGCTCGAGATGCCGTTCAGCCGTTCACGCCAATGGAGCGTCGCCATTGTCGACGAAGGCCCCCCGGAGCCGCGTTACTGTCATTTCAAACACCGCATCCAACCGGATTTTGCGCCGTTCAGGCAGTGGGCCGATGGCGTCGGCATCCAAGCCGAACAGCTCACCGGGCGCAAACTCGAATGGCTGATGAAGCGCTGGATGGGCGTGCAGCCGCTGGACTTCATGGTGAACCCCGGCCAGGGTTCGCCGCACGCATGCAACCTTCTGGACTTCCCGCAGGCCGAGCGGGCCGACGTGCTGCGCGGCCTGATCACGTATGCGCGCAACGATGCCGCGGCCCTGCGCCTCGCGGATGTGTACGCGGCCCTGCCCGCGCATTGGAAGGCCATGGGAGAATCACTCGGCGAAGGTTCCGCCGACTCCGTTCGCCGGGCTCTCGCCCGGGCCTCGACTGGAGATGAAGCCCGCAATTTTCCCGGCCAGGAGAATCTTCAACGCCCCGAAACGGTATCGTCTTACTTCGGGCGGGGTTATTACCGCGTTTATCACGACTTTCTGCTGCCGCCCGAAAATACCCGTTTCGAGGTCGATTTCCTGATCCGCGAGCTGAAACCGCGGCGCGGCGAGCGCTGGCTCGACATGCCGTGCGGCTATGGCCGGCACATGGCGGCGCTCGCCGAGGCGCAACGCGGCCTTTGTCTGCTTGGCGGCGATTTATGCCGCGATTACCTGCGCCACGGCGACCTCCGTCCAGCCGCCGTCTCCGCCTGCGACATGCGCCGGCTGCCATTCGCCGACTCTTCGTTCGACGCCGTGCTCAACATGCTCAACAGCTTCGGTTATTACCCGCCCGGCATCGCCAACCCCGATGACCGCGCCGTGCTGGCCGAGTTTGCGCGCGTGCTCAAGCCGGGCGGGCGCCTGGCGCTGGACCTGATCAACAGGCCCGCAATGATCGAGCGGGTGCGGCGCGATCCGATCATCCGCCACGCCGGTGGAGCCTACGAATTGCTGGAGCGGTTCGTCTGGGACCAGGCAAGCGAACTGTTGCACAACGAGACGGTCTGGCGCTGGCCGGGCGGCCGCGAGCGCGCGTGCTACATGATGCGGCTTTACACGCCGGCGCAGATCGAACGAATGCTCAACCGCAACGGGCTTGAAGTGGAGAACATGTTCGGCGGTTTCGACGGCCGGCGTTTCGATCCCCGCGATGCCGGCCGCATGCTGGTCATCGCGAGAAAACACTCCCGCGGCCCGAACGGACACGTCGCATGAGATTCTGGAGCCCGTGATACATTCTCAGCAGACGGCCGACCACGATGATGCGCAGCCGGCTTAGGCCCGATCGATTGTCCGCCGTCTGCACGTAGTCGGTCGTCAGGCGCAGCGCGCGGGCGAGCGCTCGCGGGTGCCGCTGCGCGGGCCGGCTGCGGCTCAGGCGGCGGATGATCGACTCCGGGAAACTGCGCTTGCTGGCCATGTAATAAATGCATTCCCAGAACAAGGCTTCGTCCGTGCGACGCAGGTCCAGCACGAACGAGGAACGATGCAGGTTCATGAGCCTGACATCCTCGATGTCGTCGCGCCCGATGGCGCCCCGTTCCAGAAGGGTCCGGGTCAGCGCGTAGCCCGGGTAGTATGCCAGCGATTCGCAGCTCAACAGAAACGGCCGCGGCAGCCGCAGCAGCAGTTCCAGGGTCACTTGGTGATCCTCGAAAGTTTCCAATGGATTGTCGAGGATCAGATCGATGCAGTACTCGATGCCGTGGCGCCGCAGGGCGCTCGCCGCGGCGATCACGTCCTCATTGCTCTCGCGACGGTGGTAGAACTCCTTGCGAATTCGCGCCGAGCCGGTTTGGACGCCCATGGTCATGACCTTCACGCCGGCCCGTTTGAGCATTTCGAGAGCCGGGCGCTGCGCCACGAGCGGGTGGCAGTAGCATATGAACGGGACGCCGATTTCGGCGCGGTAGATTTCGGTGAATTCACGCAGCCACCGCTCATCCAGCGTGAAGATGTCATCCCAGAAATGAACATCCACGAGATTGGGATAGCGGCCCCGGCCGCGGCGCAGTTCCTCGATCACGTAGCCCGCCGAGTGCCGGCGAAGGTAGGGCCCAAGCCCCTTGTACAGTTCGCGCAGCGGTTGATGCAGGCAAAATGTACATCGGAACGGGCATCCCCGCGAGCTCATGATCGGGTAGGCGTAGGTCTGCCCGGGTGGCGGCGGGGATTGCGCGCGCCCGTGGTCGATGTAGTGCATCTGATCGTCGGCCAGTGTCGGAAACGGGATTGTGTCGAGGTCGCTGATCAGCGGCCGCAGCTGGTTTCTGACCACCTCGGCGCCGTGCTTGAACCACAAATTGCGCACGTGTTGAAAGGGACGTTCTTCCCTCAGCGCGACCGCCAGCTCGATGAGCGCGTCCTCTCCTTCGCCGATGCAGACCGCATCGGCATGCGTCAGGCACGATTCCGGGGAGACGGTCGGGTGAGGGCCGCCCCACACGATCAACGTCCCCGTTTCGCGGCGGATCCGATCCGAGATTTGCGCGGCAAGTTGCGCGTGCACCGAGAACACATTCAGGCCGACAAACAGCGGATCCAGCTCCTTGACCAGCTTCACAAGCGCCTCGATGTCAGCCGCTTCGGGTGGCTCGAGAATGCAATTGGGCCCCATCTCTTTGAAGAAGATGGAATGCACGGGGATGTCCGCGCGGCGCAACACCGCATCGAGTGTCCGAATGGCCATCGACTGAATCTGGTAAAAACCGATGAGGATGACCGGCTGCGATTTCATAGCGCCTGGCGGATCCTTTCGTCGAGCATTCCCCGCACGGAGCCCCGGTCGACGGCGTCGCGCATGACGCCAAGCGCATTCGCCAGCGCCGCCGCGACGGCTCGCACGTCGCGGTCCGTGTGGCTGTAGCACAGATTGAAGAAACCCTGGGTCAGGATCCCGGCGCGCGCCAGCTCCTGAAGGCACAGCCAGCGCAGTTCGCGCGCGGCGACCGCGCCATGGCTCTCGAACGACAACATGGGCCGGGCGTCCGCGCCGACGAGCGCCGTATTCAAGCCGTGTTCGCGCGCGGATCCGGCGTAGGCCTCGCGCAAGGCGCGGCCCTTTGCCGCCAGCGCCGTGGGGACGTCTCGCTTGCGCAGTTCCCGCAGCGTGGCCAGCGCCGCGGCGATCGACACCGCCTCGCCTTCGAACGTCATGCCAAAATTGATTTTGGGCATGTGGCGCATCCAGCGTTCGCTTCCGGCCAGAACCGACAGCGGCATGCCATTGGCGATCGCCTTGCCGAAGCAGCACAAGTCCGGCGCCACCCCCCACACCTCCTGCGCGCCGCCGAGCGCGACACGAAACCCGCTGAAGACTTCATCGAAGATCACCAGCGCTCCATGGCGATGAACGATCTCGACGATCTCGCGCACTGTCTCGACCCTGGCCCATGGCGGAACCATCGGATCGAGGATCAGGCAGGCGATCTCTCCCGGATGCCTACGGAACGCGCCATCCACGGCCTCGGGCGTGAGTTCGGCGAGCGTGATCACCAACGGCCGAAGCGCTTCGGGAATCCCTTCGCACGGCGTCGAAGCCACCCACCAGTCGTGGAAACCATGATAGCCATGGTGCATGACCCGCTCCCGGCGCGCGATCTCTCGCGCCAGGCGCACGGCCCCCGCCGTCGCGTCCGATCCGTTCTTGCCCAACCGGATGTTCTCGACGCAGGGCATCATCTCGTGCAGAAGCGAATATAATTCCCAGCCTCCGGGAAAAGAGATGGCCGGATTCGTGAACTGCCGGGCCTGGCGCTCAATGGCTTTGACGACGCAACGGTAGCCATGCCCCAGGATGTTCGAGCCGGCCCCCCCGTAAAGATCGATGAAATCCCGCCCCTGCTTGTCGACGATGTGCCCTCCGTAAGCCTTGATGATCTCCGACGGGTGAATATTGGGATTCAGTTCATAATCCCGGACTGGTTCCAATTGTTCGGCAGGCTCAACGGTGGTCGATGCTATTTCGTCGCTCATTCAATCTTCCTTTCAAGAGACGACTTTGGAAACGATCTCCACCGGCGCGACGGTATCCCAGTCGGGTTCCGTCTCCATCGTGAAATAGAAAATCTTGTAGAGCACGTCGTATTCCACTTCGACGTCCCCGGCCGGATGGAGCGCCAGCGTGAGGCCGTATCGTCCCGAAAGAAGCGGCAGGCGCTCGATGTCGATGCGAAACCCGCCTTTGCCGTTCCGCGGGCGGCTGGGTTGCGCCTCGCGATAGGCGCGCCACAGGCTCAGCACGGTGCCGGATGCCGTTTCTTCCAAACTTACCACGCAATCGACCGATTCGACGCCGGGCTCGGCGGTGTAATCCACTTCAATGGCCATTCCCTGGCCGCGCCGGAAGTGCGAGCACGGCCGGTTGGATGCGTCCAGCAGGCGGACTTCAGTCATGCGGGCTTCGCCGCTGCCGAAGCGGCCGGGCACGCCGGCGGCCACGGTGCGTTCAGTGAATCGGCCCGACCGGGTCGCGTAGTGGCGCGCGATCAGGTCGTTGCGATAGTCGGCCAGCACGGCGGCGGCCGGGCCGATGCGGCGGACGCGCCCCGTTTCAAGCCAGGCCACCCTGTCGCACACGCGCTCGGCCAGTTCGGGATAATGCGTCACAAAAACCAGCGTCATGCCCCCCGCGAGCATCTGGCGGATGCGCCTGATGCACCGCTCCTGATACGCCAGGTCGCCGACGGCCAGCACTTCATCGACCAGCAGCACCTCCGGCTCGGTGTGGATGGCAATGGCGAAGCCCAGGCGCACGAACATGCCCGACGAGTAGTGTTTAACCGGCATGTGACGGAAGTCGCCCAGTTCGGCGAAATCCAGGATCGGCTCAATGCGCTCTTCGATCTGCGCGGCGTCGAGGCCGTAGATGGCGCCCTGGAGCCGGATGTTTTCCTCGCCGGAAAGATCCGCGTGAAAGCCGGCGCCCAACTCGATCATCCCGACCACGCGCTCCCGTGCGTGGACCGTGCCGGCGGTCGGCGTCGTGATCCCGGCAATGATCTTGAGCAGCGTCGACTTGCCCGACCCGTTGGGGCCGATCAGGCCGACGGCTTCGCCTCGGGCGATATTCAGGTCAACGCCGTCGACGGCGTTGATGAGGTCGCTGTGCACGCGCCGGGACAGAACGTTCAGCATCGCCCCCTTGATCGTGTCGGCTCGGCCGTTCCTGCGCGAGTAATCTTTTCTCACGCAGCACAGTCTCACGGCGTACTCGGCCGAGACTTCGGCTTGCCGAACTGACGCCATCTATCCCTCCAAAGCCGATACCGGATAACCGTCTGGGTTACAAGATGCCCAATATCGCTGAATCTTTCAACCTCCCAGGCGTCCCGCGGACGTAATCCGGGGAGCCGACGGCAAGGCCGACCAACTGCAATTTCACCAGCCGGCATACCCTCCTTCAGAGACAGGGCGCATATCCGGATTTCGACGCGGAATGATCGAGGTGGGATGAATTCAAACGTTGTCCAAAAAAATCCTCTTTGATCCTTCATGCATTGAACCACGGGGACGCGGAGGCGCTGAGAAACCGGGGGGGTGGCATCGGACTTGCAAGGGGCGATGGGCCAAGGTGGCATCTCGTGTTTTCTCAATTCTCTCCGCGCCCTCGCACCTCCGTGGTTCATCGTTGGAACTTGATGAAGGATTGAGGAAATCCTGAATTTCGGCCGAATCCCATGGACCGTGCCCGGAAAGTGTGCTATTTAAAGTCAATCCAGTCTGGCTGCCCGCACAGACGGATACGCCGGGCGGGTGGCCTTTATTTGACTGCAAATCGGATTATATTGGCTGAAGAGGCTGTGCTCTTCGGCATCGGTCATCGTAGATGCAACAGTTTCCCTCGCCCATCGATTCTCTCGCCCACACCCGCGTAACCGAATGCTACCAGTGCGGCAAATGCACGGCCGGTTGCCCCGTGGCCGAGCGGATGGATCGGCCGCCCAACCAGCTCATGCGCCTCGTGCAGCTTGGGTTACAAGAACGGGCGATGGAAAGCGAAGCCATCTGGCTATGCGTGGCATGCCAGACCTGTTCGGCGCGCTGCCCGAAGTCGGTCGATTGCGCCGGGGTGATGGACGCCCTGCGCGAGCTGTCCGCCTCCGCCAAGACTTCGGCGGATCAATCCGCCCGCAAGTCCGTGCCGGCGCCGGCGCAGCGGCGGACGGTCATCTTCCAGAAGGCGTTCCTGCAGAACATCCGCCGCAACGGTCGGATCAATGAGCTCGAACTGGTCGGAGAATTCAAAATACGCGGTTTCCTGGGCGACTTGAGCGTGCCGCTGCTCATGAAGGACGCCCTGCTGGCGCCGCGCCTGGCCCAGCACGGCAAGCTGCATCTCGTGGGCGAGCGCGTCCGCGACCGCGGCGTCGTCGGCCGCATCTTCCAGCGCTGCATGGAGGGGTAAGCGATGGAGTTTGGTTACTACCCCGGCTGCGCGCTGCATGGCTCGTCCAACGACTACCAGGCCTCAGTCGGCGCCTGCATGAAGGCGCTGGGCGTGGGGCTGCGCGAACTCGACGACTGGATCTGCTGCGGCGCGTCGGCGGCCCACTCGATCAATCATAAACTGTCGCAGGCCCTGCCGGCTCGCAACCTGGCCCTGGCCGAGCGCGACGGCCTGGGCGAACTGCTCGCCCCCTGCCCGATGTGCTCGATGGAACTGATCAAGGCGGCTCAGGCGATGCGCGACGACGCGGCGCTCGGGCGCGAAATGTCCGAGATCGTCGAACTGCCGGTCAGCGGCCGCACGAGCGTTCTCAACCTCATCCAGGTTTTCCAGAAAGTCGGCCTGGACGCCATCCGGGTGGCCATCAAACCGGACAGCGCCGAACGGGTGGGCGGCTACAAGGCCGCGTGCTATTACGGCTGCCTGCTCACGCGTCCGCCGAAGCTTCTGCAATTCGACGACCCCGAGCAGCCCGGCTCGATGGAGGAGATTCTCGGCGCGATCGGCGTCACGACGGTCGACTGGAACTTCAAGACCGAGTGCTGCGGCGCGGGGATGACGATGGCCAACGAGGAGACGGTGCTCGACCTGGGGCACAAGATCCTCGCCAACGCGGCCGCGCACGGCGCCAACTGCGTCGTCGTCGCCTGCCCGATGTGCCACGTCAACCTGGACATGAAGCAGGCCGCCGTCGAGGCTCGCCACGGCGTGCGGCTCGACATGCCGATCTATTATCTTTCGGATCTCGTTGGGCTGGCGCTGGGGATCGAGCCGCGCGCGCTGGGCATCGACCGGCATTTCGCCGGCAAGCGGTAGGGGCTGGACCATGGCACGAATCGGAGTCTTCATCTGCTGGTGCGGCGAGAACATCGCGCGGACGGTCGACGTGACGCGCGCGACCGAGGCGGTCGGCATGCTGCCCGGCGTCGCCTGCGCCGTCAATTACAAGTACATGTGCTCGGACCCGGGCCAGGCGTCGATCCGCGACAAGATCGCCCAGGAGCGCCTGACGGGGATCGTCGTTGCGTCGTGCTCGCCGCATATGCACCTCAAGACGTTCCGCAAAGCCGCGCAGGATGCCGGGCTCAACCCCTACCTCGTCGAAATGGCCAACATCCGCGAGCAATGCTCGTGGGTGCACCATGACCGCGACCAGGCCACGGCCAAGGCGGTGGCGCTCATCCGAATGAGCGTCGAGAAGGTGCGGCGCAACCACGCCCTGGAGCCGATCAAGGTGCCGCTCACGCGGCGGGCGCTCGTGATCGGCGGCGGGGTGGCCGGGATCCAGGCCGCGCTGGACCTGGCCGACGGCGGCCACGAGGTCGTCCTGGTGGAGCGCGCGCCCTCGGTCGGGGGGCGGATGGCGGGGCTGTCCGAAACCTTCCCGACGCTCGATTGTTCGCAGTGCATCCTGACGCCGCGGATGGTTGAGGTCGGCCAGCACCCGCGCATCAAGCTCTACACCTGGTCCGAAGTCGAGAGCGTCCAGGGCTTCGTCGGCAACTTCCGCGTGACGATCCGACGCAAGGCGCGCTACGTCGACACCGACAAGTGCACCGGCTGCGGCGAGTGCTGGACGAATTGCCCGACAAAGAAGATTCCCAGCGAGTTCGACTACGGCATGGGCCCGCGCACCGCCATCTACATCCCCTTCCCGCAGGCGGTGCCGGCGCGGCCCGTGATCGACAAGGACGCCTGCGTCCGCCTCAAGCGCGGCAAGGGATGCGGCCTGTGCGAAAAGAAATGCCAGGCCGGCGCGATCCGCTTCGACGACGAGGACCGATTGATCGAGGAAGAGGTCGGCGCGGTGATCGTCGCCACCGGCTACAAGCTCTACCAGATCGGCCGCGAGCAGGAAGGCGAGCTCTCCGGCTACGGCGAATACGGCTACGGCAAATACAAGGACGTCATCGATTCGCTCCAGTTCGAGCGGCTGGTCTCGGCATCGGGGCCGACCGGCGGCGAACTCAAGCGCCCCTCCGACGGGGCGACGCCCAAGACGGTCGTTTTCATCAGCTGCGTCGGCTCGCGCGACAACGCCAAGGGGATGAACTACTGCTCCAAGATCTGCTGCATGTACACCGCCAAGCACACGATCCTCTACCGGCACAAGGTTCACGACGGCCAGGCGCATGTCTTCTACATGGACATCCGCGCCGGCGGCAAGAACTACGACGAGTTCGTCCGGCGCGCGATCGAGCAGAACGGGGCGCAGTATCATCGCGGTCGGGTCTCGAAAATCACCGAGGAGAACGGCAAGCTGATCGTGCGCGGCGCCGACACGCTGGCCGGCGTGCCGATGACCGTCGAGGCCGACCTGGTCGTGCTGGCCGCCGCGATGCGCCCGGCCGACGGCGTGCGCCGGCTGGCCCAGATGCTCAACGTCGGCTACGACGAAAACGGTTTCCTGAGCGAGTCCCACCCCAAGCTGCGGCCGGTCGAGACCACCGCCGCCGGGGTGTTCGTGTGCGGCGCCTGCCAGGCGCCCAAGGACATTCCCGAGGCGGTGGCGCAGGCCTCGGCCGCGGCCGGCAAGGTTCAGGTCCTGTTCGGCCGGGGCGAGCTGACGCGCGAACCCGAGATCGCCCGGATCGACGAGGCCGGCTGCGCGGCCTGCTTCGCCTGCGTGCGCGCCTGCCCCTACACGGCGATCGATAAGGCCGAAGTGCGCAACGCGAAGGGCGTTTTGATCAAGCGCACGGCGCGGGTCAACCCGGGCCTGTGCATGGGCTGCGGCACCTGCGTGGCCGTCTGCCCCTCCAAGTGCCCCCAGCTCGACGGGTTTACCGACGAGCAGATCTATTCGATGGTGACGAACCTGACGTAAAAATGAACCGCAGAACGGATGCAATTTCGATCTCAGATTGAATGTAAATGCGCATAAACTTCCAAGACCATCGGCGCGGAATGGAATCGTCAGCTTCAGCTGACGCCTCTTTGCACCCGGCTTCAGCCGGGGTGAAAGCGGCTTCCCTAAATCCTTGGCAGCCGGCTTTAAGCCGGCTTTCACATCGGTTCTGCGCATCAGTTTCAAGCCGGCTTGAAGCCGGCTCAAAACCCTTTTCATCTTCGCACACACCCCGGCTGAAGCCGGGTGCAAAGAGGAGTCGGCTCAAGCCGACTAGGTCGAGTTATTTTTCGCGTTTTTTGCTCTTTTGCGTTTTTGCCTGAATGTATTTTCGACTGAGAGCAACAGTAAGGCCCTGAAATGACCGAGCAAACCTTCGAACCCAAGATCGTCGCCTTCGTCTGCAACTGGTGCACCTACCTGGGCGCCGACCTGGCCGGGACCAACCGGCTGGAATATCCCGCCAATGTGCGCATCATCCGGCTGCCGTGCACCGGGCGGATCGATTTCAACCTCATCATCAAGGCCTTCGAGACCGGGGCCGACGCCGTGCTCGTCTCGGGCTGCCATCCGGGCGATTGCCATTACACGGCGGGCAACTTCCACGCGCGGCGGCGCTGGATCCTGTTCCGGTCGCTCCTCGATACGCTCGGCGTCGACCTGGACCGCATTCACTTCACCTGGATCTCGGCGGCCGAAGGGCGCAAGTTCCAGCAGGTCATCACCGAGATCACCGAGGCCACGCGCGCCAAGGG
Organism: Candidatus Sumerlaeia bacterium; assembly: GCA_039683515.1. GTDB lineage: Bacteria > Sumerlaeota > Sumerlaeia > MVZB01 > MVZB01 > JAJFUE01. The sequence continues at coordinate 91,304 of JBDKRG010000058.1, forward strand.
ACCCTACACGGATTACCGCAAGATTGCCGAGGCGTCCGCATCATGATCGACCAACTGCGCCAGACCTGCCGCCGCCTGCTCGACGAAAAACGCGTCGACGTCGTCATCGGCTACGGCGAGGGGCCCGTCGGCGGCGCGGCCATTCCGGTATTCATCCGCCAGGCCGCGGACGCGGACCGGCTCATCTGGAACAACCGCTGCCTGGCCAATCTGACGACCTACCTCAAGCGGCCCGAAGTGCGCGCCCTGGGGCGGGCGGCCATCGTTGTCAAGGGCTGCGACGCCCGGGCCCTGGTCGTGCTCGAAAAGGAGTCCCAGCTCGCGCGCGAGCAGCTCTACGTGATCGGGATGGCGTGCGACGGCATGGGCGACCCGACCGCGGCCAAGTGCGCGGCCTGCGATGCGCACGTTCCGGCAGGATGCGATGAAGCCATTGGACAAGCCGCCGAGAGCGCCCCGGATGCGCGCTACGCCGAGCTCGCGGCCTTCATGAAGCGCCCGCCCGCCGAGCGGATGGCTTTCTGGCAGAACGAGCTGTCGCGCTGCGTGAAATGTTACGCCTGCCGGCAGGTCTGCCCGCTCTGCTACTGCGAGCGCTGCATCGTCGACAAGAACCGCCCGACCGTCATCGACACGGCCTCGACGCTCAAGGGCAATTTCGCCTGGGCGATCACGCGCGCGTTCCACCTGGCGGGCCGCTGCGTCGGCTGCGACGAATGCACCCGCGCCTGCCCCGCCGGCATCGACTTGCGGCTGCTCAACCTGTCGCTGGCGCGCGCCGCCGAGGAGTCGTTCGACTACCGCGCCGGCGTGGACCCGGCGGCCGAGCCGATCATCGGCGCCTATGCCCGGCAGGACGAGGAGAATTTCATCCGATGAGCGAGATAATCACAGCCCAGGCCCTGCGCGCGCTCGTCGGCGAGTGGCTCGCCAAAGGCCGGCCCGTCGCCGGTCCCAGCCGGGTCAAGCCGGGCCTCGTGGCCTACGCCGCCATAGCCAAGTCCGACGATCTTATCCTCGACGGCTTCGTTCATCCATCCAACTCGATCAAGGAATTTTTCTTCCCGCGCTGCGAGCGGCTCTACGGCTACCGCATCGAGGGCCGAAAGATTGAGCTGACCGACCCGCCCGCGCCTGATACCGAACAGATCATTCTCGGCGCGCGGCCCTGCGATGCCGCCGCGCTGCCGATCCTGGACCGGCTTTTCAACTGGGACTCGCGCGACGATTTCTATAACCGCCGCCGGGCGGCCACGACCGTCGTGACGCTGGCCTGCGCCACGCACGACCAGGCCTGCTTCTGTACGTCAGTTGGTTTGGCGCCTGATGCGACCGAGGGTGCCGACGCGATCCTCGTCCCCGCGGGCGAGAGGCGTTACGAAGTGCGAGCCCTGACCGACAAAGGCCGCGCCCTGTTCGCCGGCCGGACCGAGTCGGCCACGGACGCGGGCCGGGCCTGCGACGGCCCGCCGGTGCGGTTCGATGCCGGGCGCGTGCGCGAATTCCTGAGCGCGAATTTCGAGAGCCCCGTCTGGGCCGAACTGACGATGCGCTGCCTGGGCTGCGGCTCGTGCGCCTACGTTTGCCCCACGTGTCACTGTTTCGACATCGAGGACGAGGGCGCCCGCGCCGAAAGTGCCACCACCAGCGCCGGCGTGCGCGTCAAAAACTGGGATTCGTGCCAGTTCCGGATGTTCACGCAGCACGCCTCGGGCCACAATCCGCGCGCCAACCAGGCCCAGCGCCAGCGCCAGCGGCTCATGCACAAATTCCGTGTCTATCCCGAACGGTTCGGGGCGATCCTGTGCACCGGCTGCGGCAATTGCACGCGCGCGTGCCCGGTCAGCCTCGGCGTCGCCGGCGTGCTCGAGGGGCTTAAATGATTATGGACAACATCTATAAACCCGACCTGATGGAAATCGTGCAAGTGCGCCGGCAGACCGCCGACGTCAAATCGGTGCGGCTGCGGTTCCTGGATCCCGATCGCGCGCGCGATTTCTCATTCCGCGTCGGGCAGTTCGGGATTTTCTCCGTCTTCGGCTACGGCGAGTCGACCTTCAACATCTGCTCGAGCTCGAACTGGACGGACTTCATCGAGTTCTGTTTCCGCCGCACGGGCAAGGTGACCGACGCCCTCTGGCAGCTCGACGAGGGCGACACGATGGGATTCCGCGGCCCGTACGGCAACAGCTACCCGACCGAGGCGTGGGAAGGCAAGGACCTGATCTTCATCGGCGGCGGGATCGCGATGCCGCCCATCCGCTGCGCGATCTGGTACGCCCTCGAGAACCGCGAGAAGTTCGGCAACATCACGATCGTCTACGGCGCGCGGACGGTGGGCGACCTCGTCTTCACCGACGAGCTCGACGAGTGGGCCGCGCGCGAACGCGTGCGCGTCGTCCGCACGGTCGACCCCGGCGGCGAGACGGCCGACTGGAAGGGCGAAGTCGGATTCGTGCCGACGGTGGCCGGGAATGCAGGCCTGGACGGCAGCAACGCCGTCGCGCTCGTGGTCGGCCCGCCCATCATGATCAAGTTCACGCTGCCCGTCCTCGACAAGCTCGGCATGGCCGCCGGCGACATCTACACCAGCCTCGAGAACCGCATGAAGTGCGGCGTGGGCAAGTGCGGCCGCTGCAACGCCGGCTCGGTCTACGTTTGCAAGGACGGCCCGGTCTTCACGCTCGAGCAGCTCAAGAGCCTTCCGATGGATTACTAGTCGAGTCGGCATGGCGCAAGGCGGCGGGAGATTCGCCCGTTGCCCCGGCTGGTGCCCAGTGCAAAGATCAATCAAAAACAAAACGGCGGCTTCACGGCCGCCTTTTTTATTTTCCGGCAGAACGGTTGACGGCCCCTCGATGAAGCGTTAACAATGGTCCATGCTGTTGCCTTTGTCCGGCACGGATGCACTTGACTCGCAAAGGATCCGGCGATGACCCGATACTTTTTCATCCTCATGCTCGTTTCGATGCTGGCCGTGAGCGGCTGCGGCAAGAGCCGCCAGGAAAAAATGGCCGAGAAGGCGATCGAGACCCAGACCGGCGGCCAGGCCGACGTGAACCTCGACAAGCAGCAGATGACGATCGAGACCAGGGAAGGCGACAAGATGCAGGTCGCCGGCGGCGAGGAGGGGCTCAAGGTCCCTGCCGATTTCCCCAAGGACATCTACGTCTACCCCGGCGCCAAGGTCGAAGCCTCGTTCAAGAGCAACGACAACGTCCAGCTTCACCTCAGCACGGCCGATCCCGTCGCCAAGGTGATCGAGCAGTACCAGGCGCAGCTCAAGAAGGAGGGCTGGGAGGAAAAGACCGTCACCCAGACCGCCGACAACTCGATGATCGAATACGCGAAGGATTCGCGGACCGTCATCGTCAACGCCTCGGCCGAGGGCAAGCAGACCAAGATCATGATCATGATCAACAAGGAAGAGGAGCAATCCGCGTAGGCCGGTTTCGCCGAAACCGGCATGCGTCAGCAGCCCCATGCCACGACCCAACGACATCAAGCCTTCCGTCACTTTTTCCCGTCTGTGGAAGATCGTCCTGCTTGCGTTCTTTACCGGGTTTTCCGGCGCGATGATGCCCGGCCCGTTCCTCGTCGCGGTCATCAAGCAGACCCCCGTGCAGGGGATGGAAGCGCCGATGATCATGATGGTCGGCCACGCGCTGCTCGAGCTGGCGATCGTCGTCCTGCTCGTTCTCGGCTTGAGGCCGATCATCGCGAAGGTCCGGTTTCGCGCCGCCGTCGGCCTGATCGGCGGCGCGGCGATGATCTACATGGGCTACGACATGCTCGCGCACGAATGCGCGCTGCCGCTGAGCCTTGGCGCGCAGGCGGCCGCCTATTCATGGCCCAGGCTGATGCTGATGGGCGTGGTCATCAGCGGGGCCTACCCGTATTTCATCGGCTGGTGGACGACGATCGGCGTCGGCCAGATGGCGCACATGTCGCCGCGGACCAGAACCGAATATTTTGGCTTTTATTTCGGCCACGAGCTGGCCGATTTTTCTTGGTACGGCTTCGTGGGGGTGTTGCTGACCACCGGCGCCCGCTGGCTGACCGACGGCATCTACCGCGGACTGATCCTCTTCTGCGGCTCCGTCCTGCTGCTCCTCGGCGTCTGGTTTTTCCTCACCGGCGTCAAGCTGATCCGCGGCAAGGCGCGCTCATAGCTTCTTATCGTCCCTTTGGTCCCTTGGCCCCTTTTCGTCGCAGCGCGGCAGCGTGATCACGAACCGGTTCACGTCGCCGTCGGCCTCGGCCAGCTCCAGCCGGCCGTGGTGGGCCTGGACGATCTCGCGCGCGAGGCTCAGGCCCAGCCCCAGGCCGTCGACGTCGCGCGACCGCGACTTGTCGGCGCGGTAAAACCGGTCGAAGATCTTCTCCACATCCTCGCCCGGAATTTTGTGGCCGGTGTTCGTGACGCTCAACACGGCCGCGTCGCCGCGGGTCGCCAGCTCCACGACGATCCTGCCGTCGCGGGCGCGGTTGTACTTGATCGCGTTCGTGCCGAGGTTCTGGATCGCGGTCTCGAGCAGCGCCCCGTCGGCGTTGACTTGGATCCCGGGCTCGATCCGCGACTCGACCGTGATCGAGGAGGCGAGGGCCTGGATGTCCTCGACGACCCCCTGGACCATCGAGCTCAGGTCCACCGGCGACATTTTGAGCTCGACCTGGCCGGCGTCCATCCGCGCCAGCAGCAGCAGTTTCTCGAGGATCGACTTGATGCGGTGGATCTCGTCGATCATCTCGCCCAAGTTGCGCTGCATGTCCGAGCCCGGCTCGGCGACCCGCAGCATCTGCTCGAGGTAGCCCTGCAGGATCGAGATCGGCGTGCGCAGTTCGTGGGCCGCGTCGGCGCTGAAGCGGTTGGCCTGCATGAAGCTGCGCTCGAGGCGGTCCATCATCTGGTTGAAGACCAGGATCAGCTTTTCGAATTCGGCGTCCTTGACCGGCGACGTGACGCGCTCGCCCAGGCCGCTGGCCGTGATGCGCTCGACCAGCCGCGTCAGGTCCTCGACCGGCCGCAGCGCGCGCCGCGCCATGAACACCGCGCCCAGGGCGATGAGCGCCAGCGCCGCCGGGATCGTCAGCAGGAACGCGCTGGCAACCTGTTTGATGCTCGCCACCGCCGGCTCGAGGTCGACCCCGAACACCGCGATCCGCGTGAGCGTCCCGCCGGCCGCGACCCGCCACAGCCGCCCGTCGGCCTTGATTGTCCGGACCTTGATCGTCGCGTCCGCCGAGATCTTCAGGTCCTTCTCCCTGAGCGACACGGGCCAGTCGTCCGATTTGTCCTCGCGCATCTCCTCGAGGTCGCGGAACAGGTAGAGCGAAAGCGGCGCCGACGCCATGTCGTCGTTGAACCGCGTTCCCCGCCCGCGCCGCCACGGCGGCTCGTTCCACTCCGGCGGCATCCACTTGGGCCCCCGCCCGCCGTCCGGACCGCGGTCGGGCCCGCCCCACAGGCCGTCCGGACCGCCGATGCCGGGCCCGGGACCGTTTTCATCCGGCCCCGGTCCGTGCGGCCCCCGATCCCGTCCCGGCTTGCGGTGAAACGGCTCCAGCGGCCGCGGCATGGAATCCCGGCTGAGGAATCCCTGCACGACGGACGAAACGAATCCGTCGACGCGTTGGATTTCGGCATTCCAGGTGATATCGAGGGCTACGAGCGCGGAAATGACCAGGACGAGGCTGGAGCACAAGACCGATAGCAGCGCGATCCGCGAACGGAACGTTTTGATCCTCATGGCGAGGCATGCCCTTCGGCCACATCCGGTCGAATGCGGTAGCCGACGCCGCGCACGGTTTCGATCAGCGTGTCCTTCTCGTTGCCGAGCTTTTTGCGCAATCTCTGGATGTAAACGTCAACGATATTGGTGCTGGGATCGAAATGCAGGTCCCACACGCGCTCGAGGATCTGGGTGCGCGTGTAGACCCGGCCCGGCGAGCGGGTCAGGTACTCGAGCAGGTTGAATTCGCGCGCCGTCAGCTCGATCTCGCGCCCTTCCATCCGCACCTCGCGGCGCGGCAGGTTCAGCACGAGCGGCCCCAGTTCGCGCATCGACTGCTCGTGGCCGCTGGAGCGCCGGATCACCGCCTGGATGCGCGCGATCAGCTCCTCGACGTAGAACGGCTTGGTGATGTAGTCGTCGGCGCCGAGCTGAAGCCCCTCGACCCGCTCGTTGAGCGCGTTGCGCGCCGTCAGCAGGATGACCGGCACGTGGTTGCCCTGCTCGCGCAGCTGGCGCAGGATGCTCAGGCCGTCGCGCCCGGGCAGCATGATATCGAGCACGATCAGGTCGTAGGCGTGGCTTTCGACCGTGGCCAGCGCGTCGTCGCCGCGGTGCCGGACGTCGACCGCCCAGCCTTGCTCGCGCAGTCCCATCTCGATGAACTGGGCTATTCTGGTTTCGTCTTCGACAACAAGAACTTTCATCCCATCATTTACCATTATGTCCAAGCGCCGGGTCAAGCGCCAACCACCGCCAAATACATGAACTTTTATTAATTATTCCGATAATCGGACTTTAATCTCCTCCGGTATATGATGAACCCTTGTCGAAGCGTGTCCATTCGGGAGGGGGTGAAACACGAACGAGGACGCGCAGGGTTGCTCGACCGGTCCCGGCCATCCTTTCGCGGGTGGAGGGCGAGATCCGTTCACGGAGGTCATTGTATGTTTCGAGGCACGCCGATTTGCTGGCGTCCGCTCGTGATATTGTTTGCGGTCTGCGTCCTGTTTGCCGCCGTCTCGGCGCAGGCCAGGGACGTCGTCCACAACACCAGGGCGAGCGGTCAAACCGTCAGCACAGCATGTTGCCCCACGTCGGATTCGACAACGACGGGCACGACCCGTCAAGACCGCCAACCCCGGCCCCGCCACGACCATCACGATTTCATCACATCCCAGACTCATACGCGCGGCCCCATCGATCGCGTGACGTCCTGTACGCTGGTTACGTCCCAGACGTTGTGCGGGAAGTTCGAAGTCCGCTGGCTCGAGTCCGGCATCGACCAGCACAACCGCATGCTCGTGCTGGCGAAGGCCGAGTCGGAGCAGACCACCAGCACCGAGATCAAGGCGTTCAGCGACGAGCTGATCACGTCGCTGACGCTCGAAATGACGCAGATGCAGGATTGGCTCGAGGCGTGGTACGGGATCGATTACACGCCCAGGCACGTCAGCCGGACCGCCCCGGGACCGATCGGGCTGCTCAACTGCAACCTGGATCAGGTCTTCATCGCCCAGGTGATCGGCTACGAGCACTGGACGATCAACGCGGCCAGGTTCCCCGCGTCCTGGGCTTGCCATCCCGAACTGATCGTCTTTGCCGAGGGGATGAAAGCCGAAGGCCAGGAAGTTCTCGAACTGGTCCTCGCGTGGCAGGCTCTGCTCCAGAAAATCGAGATGGAGCATTACTACCACAACGGCGGCTCGACCCAGCCCGGCTGGGGCGGCTGAGCCGCGCTCAATCCCGTGTTGTCGACGAGGCCGGTTCCAACCGGGGCCGGCCTCAAAAAAACCACCCGTCAATTTTTTCGCTCGTTTCAGGTCGGGAGCATCCGGTAAGATCGCATCTGGAGCGCTATGATGCACCCCTTCGGCTTTTGCAGGTCACTCATGCTTCTCGCCCTGGCGGCGATGCTGGCGCCTGCCGGCGCGGCGCTCGCGGCCGGCGACGACGAATTCCCCGGCGTTTCCATCCCGTCGTCGCCGATTTCCGGATCGCTCAACAGCTCCACCGACACCGACGATATCTATGCCGTCAACGTCCAGGCCGGCCAGATGATCATCGCCTCGATCACCGGCCCGTCCAACGCCCAGTTCGACCTGTTCCTCTACGCGCCCGGCCAGACGAACCTCGATGATAGTTACGTGGCGTCGGCGACGGCCACAACCTATCCCAGCCGGTTGAGCTACATCGTCCCGACCGGCGAGGGCGGAACGTATTACCTCGACGCCTATGCCGAATCGGGCTCGGGCAGCTACACGATCACCTACACCGTTCGGTCCGTCGGCAGCGACGACAACTTCCCCGGCACGAGCATCCCGTCTTCGCCGATCGCCGGCAGCCTGAACTTCAACACCGACATCGACGACATCTACCGCGTCACCCTGACCGCGGGCCAGGTTATCTACGCCTCGGTCAACGCCGCGAGCGGGACCCAGTTCTACATCTCCCTTTTCAACTCCGACGCCACCGACATCAACGTGGATTGGGAATACCCCGTCGCCGTCGACTTCGGTTCCACTTACCCGTACCGGCTCAGTTACGTCGTCCCCGTGACCGGCACCTACTACCTGGACGTGTATTGCGCCTCGGGCAGCGGCAACTACACGGTCACCTACACCAAGAAGACCGCCGAGACCGACGATAAGATCCCCGGCGCGACCCTGCCGTCGTCTCCAGCGGCCGGCAGCCTGAACATCAACAACGACACCGACGATTTCTACAAGGTCAGCCTCGCGGCCGGCCAGGTCCTCTACGCCTCGATCAGCGGCGCCAGCGGAACCGACTTCGGCCTTCTGCTCTTCCCGCCCTCGGCGACCGACTACAACTTCGACGACACCGTCGCCAACGATTTCGGCACGACTTATCCGTACCGGCTTCACTACACCGCGCCGGCCGGCCAGGGCGGAACCTATTCGCTCAACGCCTTCACCTCCGCCGGCAGCGGGTCCTATGCGATCACCTACAAGGTCGTGCAGGGGGGGACCGACGACATCTTCCCCGGCAAAGCCCTTCCGGCGGCGGTCGCGTCGGGCAGCCTCAATGTCGATTCGGATTACCAGGACATCTACTACGTCAGCCTGGCGGCGGGCCAGAACATCCAGGTGACGCTCACCGGCGGGGACGGATCCGATTTCGACGTGGCGCTCTTCCCGCCCGGCACGGTCGATTCGGCCGCCGACGGGCAGGTCGCCGAAGCCTCGACCGCCTATTATCCCGAGACGTTCAGCTACACGGTCCCGACCGGCAAGGCCGGAAAGTATTATCTGATTGTCAGCAGCTATCAAGGTTCGGGCAAATACGATGCGTTCTACACAATCAGAAACCCCAACGCGGCGCGGAACTGGTCTTTTTATCAATAAGCATTTATAATGACATCCCAATCGGTCCATTCGGACCGGTTGATCCGTATCGGGTGGTTTTTTCAAATCAAGTTGTTTCAGCGACTTCTGGCTAAATAAACCTTAATGTCGGTTTGCATCGATTCAAATTGGGGTGGGGATTGATGTTACATTTAATAAACTATATGCGGGCAACCGCCGTGGGTCTCCTTATTTTTACCGGCGCGTTGCTTTGCGCGCGCGGCGCCGTCGCGGCCGGCCCGAACAAGGCCGCTTTGACGCGCCTGTCGCAGCAGGAGAAGGCCGCCGCCACCGAGTTGCCCGAGATGGTCGTCGAGCTCGAGCCGGGCGCCGATCCCGAGCAGTTCGCCGCCGACAACGGCTTCACGCTTGTCCGCCGGATGCGCAGCAACCCGAATGCCTGCGTCTTCAACACAACGAAGGCGCCCTCGCCCCAGCTCACGCAGGCCGAGCGCAAGGCGAAGATCGAAACGGACAAGCGGGTCCGCAAGGCATTTGTGAACCATCGCCTCAAGCTCGTGAAATACGGGTTCACGCCCAACGATCCCTACTTCCATCACAACACGCCGACGAGCAGCTACGACGGCGAATGGCACCTCATCAACGAGATCGGCACCGGCATCGACGTGCGCGTCGAGGATGCATGGGATGCCGACTTCACCGGCTCGGGCGTCGTGCTCGCGACCGTCGACGACGGCCTGCAGATCGATCACCCCGACCTCAGCCCGCACTACCGCGCCGCCGACAGCTGGAATTTCGGCGCCAATATCGCCGATCCCAGCCCGGCCACCAGCGTCGACACGCACGGCACGATGACGGCCGGCGCCGCCGCGGCCGCCGGCGGCAACAGCGTCGGCATCTGCGGCGCCGCCCCGCTCGCGTCGCTTTCGTGCCTGCGCCTGGACTTCAACACCAATCCCTCGACCGAGGCCGACGTCGCCGACGCCGACATGTATCACAGCAGCGGCGCCAACAAGTCGATCAAGATCAAGAACCACAGCTACGGCTATTCGGAACCGTGGTACGATCTGCCGCTCGAGCGGACGGCGCTGGCCACGTCGGCGGCCGCCGGCACGATCCACGTCTTTTCCGCCGGCAACGGCCGCTACCCGTCCGACCCGGCCGTCACCGCCGACGCCAACAAGGCGATGTATCAGAACCTCCCCGAGGTGATTGCCGTCGCCGCCGTCGACCAGGACGGCATCGTCAAGAACTACAGCAGCTTCGGGGCGTGCGTCTTCGTCTCGGCGCCCGCGGGCATCCTCACGACCGACCGCACCGGTTCGGCCGGCGACAACGCCGGCTTGTATTTCCCCGACTCCAATTACATCGACGGAGCCGAAGGCACGTCGTTCAGCGCGCCGATCGTGAGCGGCGTGCTCGCCCTCGTCAAGCAGGCGCAGCCCGCCCTCGACGTCCGCTTCGCCAAGCATCTGATCGTCCGCTGCTCGGACGTCGTCGATCCGAACGACGCGACGACCGAAAGCGGCGGCGGCTGGAAGACGAACGCGGCCGGCTTCAAGTTCAACGAGAACTACGGCTTTGGCCTCATCAACGCCAAGAAGCTCGTGGCCATGGCCCAGGAGTGCACCGGCGCCTCCATGCTCAGGACCGAAAGCACGGGGACGATCGCGTCCGGGGCATCGATCCCGGACAATTCGAGCACGGGCCTGACGGTTCACTTCGCGATCGGCCAGGCCGCCCCGCTCGAGGAGATGGTGGTCACGCTGAACATCACGCACACCTACATCGGCGATCTCGAGGCGTACCTGACCTCGCCCCGCGGGACGACGAGCCGGCTGTTCATCGCCAACGCCCAGGATGCCACGAAGAACCTGTCGTGGACGCTGCTCAGCAACGCGTTCTGGGGCGAGGACCCCGAGGGAACCTGGTCCTTGAACATCCGCGACCTTGCCCGCCAGGACACGGGAACGCTGGTCAGCTATTCCGCCACGGCCCGCATGGGTTACCTGATGACGCCGACGGCGGCGCCCCTGCTGCCCTATGAATAAACCCTGACCGCGCCCGTCAACGGGCATCCCCTCCGCCACGGCGCCATGGCGTTGGATCTCTCGCGAATCATGAACGTTTATTCATCCCGTATTGGCCGTTTGTTAACTCATCGCTCAACCGATCCCCGACGATACCCATAGTGGTTTCGATGAAACCGAATTTTTCGATGGAGGCATTCACATGAGTATTTCGGGGATCACCAGCGCCGCGACGGCCGGCATTTCGGCCATTTCGCAATCGCTCAGCTCGTCCACGTCGAGCGTCGAGGCGACCGACGGCACAACTTCGACGAGCGCCGACTCGACCCGGATTTCCGGCCCGGCCGAGTTCCTCAGCAAGCTTCAGCAACTTAAGGAGCAGGACCCGGAGGCGTTCAAGGAACTCCTGCAGTCCATGTCCGACAAGCTGAAGGACGCCGCCGAAGAGGCGACCGACGAGAAGGACAAGGAAATGCTCACGTCGCTGGCCGAGAAGTTCTCCAGCGTGGCCGAGAGCGGCGACCTCTCGGAACTGGAGCCGCCGAAGCCGCCGTCGATGACGGCCACCGGCATCGACGCTTACAACCAGGCCAGCCAGACCGATCAGATGGGCGAGATGATGGGCCCGCAAGGCCCGCCCCCGCCGCCTCCGCCCGATGCCGCCGACGCCTCGGGCTCCGACTCCACGTCGACGACCGATGCGACCGAGTCCGAAACCGACGTGCGCGACACGATCCGGAGCCTCTTCGACGAGCTCAACGACCAGCTCACGTCCGCGCTCTCATCCAGGTAATCGCAAGATCCCCCTGGATTCTCCCCGGCCAGGGGGATTTTCTTTGCGGCTCACGCCAGAAATACCACGGCCCCGCGTTTCCGCGGGGCCGTGGCGCTCCTCGCCCAGGCTCCTGCCCCAAACCGTTTCGGGGTGTTCCCTAGTCTTCCACCCGGATCTTGTATGTCCCGTATGAACCGTAGCCGCTCATCCCGAGGTAGTAGATGCCCGCATCCAGGCTCTTGTCCGAGAACCCCGGCATCTGGCCCGAGTAGCTCGACGTGCTCGTCGCGAGCACGCCCAGGTCCTCGTCGCGGAGGGTCAGATACCCCGCCGTCAGCGTCCCCGCCGTGGTCGCGATCGTGTACTCGTCGTCGTCCGTCACGATGAATTGATACCAGTCCGCCGACGTGTCCGTCGTGGTGATCGAGCCCCCCGCCGTCGGGCCGTCGATCATCAGCGACACCGTGACGCCGCTGACGGCTCCACTGAACGCCTTGATCGTGTAATTGCCCACGTCGTCCGAGCTCGCCCCGGTGAACTTCACGATGTAGGTCCCCGCCGACAGGCACGCGGTGATCACCGGCATGTCGGCGCTCGTCGGCCCGATATCCGGGCCCGCGATCGCGACCTTCTCGAAACTGCCCGAATACAGCTCCAACTGCCCGTATTCGAGGTCGTCGGCCTCGGTCTGGATCGAGTACGTCCCCGACGAGCTGACCGTCATCCGGTACCAGTCGACGTCGCTCGAGGAGCTGATGTAGCCCGTCAGCGTCGAGCCGTTGAGCGTCAGTTTCGTGTTCGTCGCCGGCCACGCGCGGATCGAGTAGGAACCGGTTGAGCCGTCGCCGCTGCTGACGCGCACGTAATACGTCCCCGGCTCGATCCACATCATGACCTGCGACATCAGGTCGTCGTCGCCGATGTCGCCGCTTTCGGCCAGCCACTCGTCGTCGTCCGGTGACGGCTCGTCGGCCAGCCCCATCGAGGTGTCGACGAGCGATCCCTCGTAGGTCTGGATGGAGTAGATGGCCGCCGTGTCGATCGTGAGGATATACCAGTCCTCCTCGCTCGATTTGGCGATGTTGCCGGCCACGATCTCGCCGTCGCACGGCAGCTCGGTCATCACCTTGAGCTCGATGCTGTCGTTGACGGACGACGATTGCGTCCCGCTCAGGTCCTTGACCTTGAAGTAAACCTTCTTGTCGTCGTTCCCGGACGACAGCGTGAACGTCGGCGCCGACGAATACGTTTTCCACGACGCCCCGCTGAAGCTCGACGACTCGCTCGCCATGTAATGCGTCGGCGCGCCCACGCACGAGTTGTTGAGCGTCACCGTCCGCGTCGTCGTCAGGTCGTCGCCGCCGTTGAGCTTGAACGAGCTGACCTTGAGCGCGCCCGCATTGCTCACCTTGATCGTGTAGTCGCCCGTCCCGCCGGTGACCACCGCCTGGATCTTCGCGTAATACGTCCCGCTCTTGAGCGTCATCGCGATCCTGGCCGCGTTGCCGGAGCCCGAGTTGTCGTCCGACGCGATCTGCGTGGTCGACGAATCCGGCCCGTACAGCGTCATCTTGTTGTCGGAAAGCGTCCCGCCCCAAGTCTCGATCACGTACGTGCTCGTCGAGGACACGGTGAACTTGAACCAGTCGACGTCGTAGGCGGGCGAAATCTGCGCCGTCACGGCCGACGCCCCGACGGTCAGGCTCGTGATCTCGAGCAGCCCGATCGAGTCGTTCACCGCGTCGGACTCGAACCCCTGCGCGTTGCGCACCTTGAAGTAGACGCGCTTGGTCACGTTCCCATCGCTGAGCTTGAACGAGGGCGCCTTCGACCACGTCGCCCAGGACGCCCCGCTGAAGCTCGAGCTCTCGCTGGCCATGTACTGGGTCGGCGTCGTCGAGCATGTGTTGTTCAGCGCGACCGTCCGGCTGGACGTGCTCGACGCCCCGCCCGCGATCGTGAACGTCTTGACCGTCGGCGCGGGGTGCTGGATCGTGTAGACGAGGTCGGCGACGTTGACCTTGGAATCGGCGTTGATGTCGAGCCCGGTCGAGCTGCTCGTTTTCCCAAGCAGGTAGCTTTTGATCTGCTCGATCTTCTGGACTTCAGTCCCGGCCCAGGCGCCCGCCTGGAGCGCAATCGCGATCAGCACGACAACTAATTTTTTCATGAGGTCCTTCTTGGCAATGGAGGCGGCGCTTACGCGTTGATGCGGTGAAACCTGTTATCCAGGACGTCGACGACTTCGCTCGGGCTCCCGCACGCACCCGCACGGGTGCATCACGCCAAAGGATATCAACCCAACATGAACCCCCCGGCGAATGGGGCATTAATAAAAATTTATGTGGATTGTTTTCTGCGTCCGCTGATCCGGGCCCGTCCGTCTCTGTCCGTGCCGTTGGGTCATTCCAGCAAATCCAGCTGCTTCCCCGCGCTCTTTTTTCCCCGCGCCGGGTTTCGCGCCAGCGACTCCTGCATCCGCGCCAACCACTGCTCCGGTTTCTCGCCCACCGGCAGGGGCTCGGCCAGCCCTTCGCGCAGCAGGTGCCGGTTGGCCGCCGGGGTCTTCCCCGGCCCGGCGTCGAAGCACCACAGCGGCCGGCCCCATGCGATGGCCCAGCGCACCGCGTGCGACGACCCGCCGCGCAGCCCTCCCGCGACCAGCAGCAGCCCGTCCCCCATGGCGGCGATCGCGGCGTTGCGCCGGATCGCCAGCCCCGCGCTGAACGGCTCCTCGGGCCGCCCGAGCGCCAGCGCCGTCATGTTGAGCGACCGGCAGATCCGCCGGCTCAGGCCCGCTTCCAGAATCCCGCGCGCCGGGATGGCGATCGTTCCGGCGCGGCCCAGGCGCGCCCCGTCATGCGCCGCCGCGTCCGCGCCCGAGGCCATGCCGCTCGCCACCGTGATCCCCGCGTCCGCAACCGCCTTGGCGAGGCGCCTGGCCGCGTCGAGCAGCGGCGGTTCCGTCTGTCTCGACCCGACGAACGCCCACGCCGGCCCCGACAGGCGCTCGCCGGCCCCGGCGATCCAGACCCACGCCGGCGCTTCGGCCCCGAGCGACTCGGCCAGCCGCGCCGGGTAGTCGACCGACCCCCTCCACGCCAGCCGCGCCTCGTCGTGGCGAAGCCGCTTCTCCAGCTGGGCGACGCAATGTTCATCCGGCCAGGCGACCGCCGCCCCGCGTCGCAGCATCCCGCGCGCCTCGAGCCCGCCCAGCAGTTCCCGCCGCCGGCGGGCGTCGTCCACCCCGCCCTCGACGGCGCCGCTTGCCGCCAGGGCCGCCGCCTCGGCCGAGAGTCCCCGCGCCAGGATGAGCGTCAATTGCTGCCGAAAGTCCATGTGTCCCAGCCGCAAACCTAATGGTAATTAATCATACCAAAAAAATATCTGCGGGCAAGCGAAAACTCCGCGCTCGCTGCGCTTTTCCGCGTCTCTGCGACGGAATGCGCGACCAGGCCGGCAGCGCGCCTTACTGCGCGCCCTCGAGTTTGCGCTGGATCAGTTCCGGTTTGTCCGGCTTGAGCTCCAGCGCCTTGCGCCACGCATCGCGCGCCAGCTCCGCGTTGCCCGTCTTGGCCTGCGCGTCGCCGAGGTGGTCCAGGATGACCGGGTCGGGCTTGTCGGCCATGATCTTGGCCGCGCGCTGGAGCATATCGACCGCCTTCTTGTAGTCGCCGCGCTGGTAATACACCCACCCCAGGCTGTCGAGGATGTGACCGGCGTCGGGCTTGAGATCGAGCGCGCGCGTGACCAGGTTGAGCGCCTCGTCGAGCTTCTGGCCCGTCTCGGCGTAGAAGTAGCCGAGCGTGTTGTAGCTCTCCGGGTCGTTCGGGTCGAGTTCGATCGCGCGCTTGTAGGCCTTCTCCGCGTCCGAGTTGCGGCCCATTTCCTGGAAGATCATGCCGAGTTCCTGGTGGTATCCGGCGTTCTTCGTGTCGCGCCCGATCAGCTCCTGCATCAGCTTGAGCGCCGTGTCCAGCTTGTGCTGGCGCCGGCTGAGCGTCGCCTTGAGCAGCAGGATCTCGTTCGATTTCTGATCGGCCACCGATTTGGGCAGCCCGTCGACGAGCGCCAGCGCCTGCTGGTACTTGCCCTCGTCGGCGTATGCCTCGACCAGCAGCGCCGTGACGTCGTAGCTGTCCGGGTGCGCCGCGCGGAATTTCTCGAGCATCGCGAACGCGTCCTGGTTGCGCTTCAGGCTCAGCAGCAGCCAGCCGTACCACACCGTCAGCCCCTCGTCGTCGGGCCGGACCCGGCGGATTTCCTCGACGAACCGGATCGCCTCGCCGGTTTTTTTGCGGTTGTGCATGTTCTCGGCGATCGCGAGCGTGACGACCGTCGTCATATCGCTTTTTTCTGCGGCGAGCTTGCGCGCCTCGGCCATCGCCTCCTCGTAGCGGCCCAGGCCCAGCCACGCCCGCACGCGCGCCAGCCGCGTCGGCGCGTCGCCCGGCCACTTCCGGATGATCGTTTCGAGCTGCTTGTCGGCTTCCGGCCAGTTCTCGTCGCGGACCAGTTCCCGCGCCACCAGCGTCTGCACTTCCTTGTACGGCTCGAATTCGGCCGTGAGCTTCCGGTACCACTTCGCGCGCGCGGTCTTGTCCGGCAATCCCCGCAGCAGTTCCCCGACCGAGCCGAGCACTTCCTGGTTCCTGGGGTCCTCATGCAACGCGGCGATGCCGACTTCGAGCGCCTGCGGGGTCTTCTTCTGCGCCTGCAGCACGGCCATCAGCCCGATGCTCGCCGGCGTCACGCCGGGGTTGTCCTTCAGCACGCCGCGCAGGGGCTTTTCGGCGTCCGCCCAGCGGTGCGCGTCGATCAGGACCTGCGCGTACTGGAGCTGCATCGCCGCCGAATGCGGCAGTTCCTCGGCCATCCCGCGGTAGAAATCGATCAGCCGGTTCTTGTCGCCGCCGAGCAGCTCGCCGACGCTCTTGTTCGCGTCCTCCAGCTCCGGGTTGATCAGCAGGGCCTTGCGGTAGGCGGCAAGGGCGTCGTCGCGGCGCTTGAGCACCTGGTTGACCGACCCCAGCGCCAGCAGCGTGCGCGGGTCGCGCGGCCGGATCGCCACCGCTTCCTTGGCCAGCTCCAGCGCTTCCTCCTGCCGGTCGATGCGCAGGTAAAGCGACGAGAGCACGAGCAGCGGCCCGATCCTCTCGACGCCGCGCGAGTTCGCCAGGATGCGCTGGTAGATGTCCACGAGCGCGTTGATTTCGTCCTTGAGCTGGTCGGCGCTGCTGATCTGCCGGAACCGCTTGAGGTGAAGCTGGCTGAGCCGCTCGAGCACGCTGCGCCGGTCCGGCTGCGCCTTGAGCGCCTGTTCGAGCAGCCCGATCGCGTCGTCGATCCGGCCGTCCTGCTCCGCGATCTGCGCCTTCGCGATCAGCAGGTCCGGATGGTCGGGGTAGGCCCGCAGCCCCTTGTCGAGCAGCGCGCGCGCCGGCTTCCGGCCGTTTTCCGACCGCGCGTAAATCTCCGCGCGCGCGACATAAACCTCCGGCGGGCACCCCGAAATCCGAAGCGCCTCGTCGAGCCGGGCGGCGGCTGTTTGATTGTCCCCCTCGGCCATCTCCAGCCGCGCTTCGAGGTAAAGGGCGTCGATCTTCTGGCTCGGCGCGGAAACACCGGCGGCCGCGGCGCGCTCCGCCGACAGCCACGCGCACCCCGCCACCGCCACCGCCAGCATCATGATCAGCAGCCCGAACCCGCATGCCCGCTCGACTCTATATTGCATCGTTCACCTCATAACTCGTGCGTCGTGCTCGTAATCGAAAATCGCAAATCGAAAATAAACCTTACTTCTCCGGCCCCGGCGTATCGCCCAGCTTCCCGCTCCAGCTCAGTTTCTGCCGCAGCCGGCTGAAATACTGGAACGACTCCAGCATGACCAGCTTCAGGCTGAGCGGGTCGGCCTCGATATCGATCCGGTCGTCGGGGTCGAGCGGCCACTCTTCCTGGCCGTCCAGCCACACGACCGCCTGTTTCCGGCCGTGATGCGGCATGAACTGCATCTGCACGGCCGGGTGCGGCGGCAGCACGACCGGCCGCGCCGCCAGCGTGTGCGGGCAGATCGCCGTCACGACCATGACCTTCAGCGTCGGCATCACGATCGGCCCGCCCGCCGACAGGTTGTAGGCCGTCGAGCCGGTCGGCGTCGCGACGATCAGCCCGTCGGCCGCGAACCCGCTCACGAGCTCGCCCCCCTGCCGCAGCTCGACGTGAATCAGCCGCGCGTCGATCTGCTTGGACAGCACCACGTCGTTCAGCACGGCGGTCTCGCGGGTCACCGCGCCGTCGCGAAGCATCCTGACCTTGAGCGCCATCCGCTCGCTGATCTTGGCGCGCCCGGCTTCCCACTCCTCGATCGCCTCGACGACCCGCTCCACGTCGACCGTGGCGTTGAAACTCAGCGACCCCAGGTTGACCGCCAGCACCGGCGCGTGCAGCGGCCAGAACCGCCGCGCCCCGTGCAGCAGCGTCCCGTCCCCGCCCAGGCACACGAGCAGCTCCGAGCCGGCCGGTCTGAGCGGCGACGGCGTATGGTTGGCGCACGGGTAAATCTCGGGCTTGCGCGGCCAGTCGGCCGAAAGCGGCGCGAGGTCCTCGGTCAGGCAGATGCCGAGGCCGCGCCCCGACGCCCAGCGGCCCAGCCGCTGGACGACGTCGCCGACCCCCGCCTTGGCGGGATTCGCATAGATGACCAGCCGTTCCAGGTGATGGTTCGACGATGGCTCGGGTGACGGTGCGGACAAATTGTTGGAACTCAC
Organism: Candidatus Sumerlaeia bacterium; assembly: GCA_039683515.1. Lineage (GTDB taxonomy): Bacteria > Sumerlaeota > Sumerlaeia > MVZB01 > MVZB01 > JAJFUE01. Next base: position 109,934 of record JBDKRG010000058.1, read on the forward strand.
GCGACAGCGCCTCGGGACGCAAGATCAATTAACATGATATCGCAGCGCGTTTTCAATCGCCATTTCGATCGCCTCCGGCCCCAGCTCCGGCCGCTCCGATCCCCGGTCCATCCAGAAAAAGAACTCGCGGTTGCCCGCCGGCCCCGGCGGCTCGGCGCGGTAAATCCCGAGGAGGCGCCACCCCCCCTCGCGCGCGAATTCGGCCATTTCCCTCAGCACTCGCCGGTGAACCTTCGGGTCGCGCACCACGCCGCCGCTGCCGACCTGCTCGCGCCCGGCCTCGAACTGCGGCTTGACGAGCGCCAGCACCCACCCCCCCGCCGCGACCACCCCCGCCAGCGGCGGCAGGATCAGCCTGAGCGAGATGAACGACACGTCGATCGCCACGGCGTCGACCGGCCGGCCGCCGACCCACGACAGGTCCAGTTCGCGGGCGTTGGCCTGTTCGCGCAGGGTGACGCGCCCGTCCTGGCGCAGCTTCTCGTGGAGCTGCCCGCGCCCGGTGTCGACCGCCCAGACCTTCGAGGCCCCGTGCTGCAGCAGGCAGTCGCTGAACCCGCCCGTCGACGCGCCGACGTCCAGGCCGACCGCGCCGCCCAGCTCGGTCAGGCCGAACCGCTCGAGCGCGCCTTCGAGCTTGAGCCCGCCGCGGCTGACGTACGGGCAGACCTCGCCCTTGAGCCGGATCGGCGCCTCGGCGTCGATCTTGTGGCCGGGCTTGTCGACGCGGTGTTCGCCGACGACGACCAGCCCCGCGCGCACGAGCGCCTGCGCCCGCTCCCGCGACTCCGCCAGCCCCCGCTCCACCAACGCCTGGTCCACCCGAATCTTCATGGCTCTCTTTGCTTCTCTTCCTGTTCGGTCACTGCGAATTATCCCTATTCACCCCCACGATGAAAAGTCCTTTCCATGTCCCATACGACCCGCAGGACCCATCAGGCCCATGATTTTCCGCGCCGCCTTGACACCGGTTCGCCATGATGATACATTGTACTCACAATGTTTACACGAGGTTCGCGTCACATGGTCAAGACCCTCACCAAACACGGCAACAGCCTGGCGCTGGTGATCGAGAAGCCGATTCTGGACCTGCTCGGTGCCGATCCCGAAACGAAGTTCGAGGTCACGACCGACGGCCATGCCCTGGTGCTCACCCCGATCCTGGGCAAAAAGACCCGCGCCACGTTCAAGGCCGCGCTCGAGAAGACAAATCGCAAATATCCGAACGCGCTCAAGAAACTCGCGGAATAATCCTCCATGAAGCCGCGTTTCCTGAGCCTGTCCGAGGTCCTCGAGATCCACCAGGACCAGATCGCCCGCTATGGCGGCCACCCGGGCATTCGCGATCTCGATTTGCTCCAATCCGCCCTCGCCATGCCCTCCGCCGAGTTCGGCGGCCAGTTCCTGCACGCCTCGCTCCACGAAATGGCCTCCGCTTACCTGTTCCACATCGTTCGCAGCCACCCGTTCATCGACGGCAACAAACGCGTCGGCGCCGTGGCGAGTCTGGTCTTTCTGGAACTGAACGGAATCGAACTGACCGCGCCCGAAAACGATTTTGCGAACATGGTCATCTCCGTCGCCGCCGGCAAACTGGACAAAGCCGGCGTCGCGGTTCGACTGAAGCGCTGGATGGACAGGTCGTGATGGTGGGTGGGCAGGGACTCGAACCCTGGACCCCCAGCTTGTAAGGCTGGTGCTCTAACCAACTGAGCTACCCACCCGGTGGGCATGAATACGAACAGATGATAGCAGGGGGCGGTGATGAGTCAAAGGAAAAGCCCCTCGGCGCCGCCCACGCGATGTTGCGCTCAAAGAGGAGCGCGGTTAATCTCGATCCCCAGGGAGCCGCCCGCCATGAGGAAATTCGCGCTCGTCGCTCTTTGCGCCATCGCGGGGCTTCTGGCCGTGTGCGCGATCCTGTGGGACCCCGCGGCGTTGCTGGAACGTATCAAAAGCCGCTATGGTGTGAAAATGAACCCGCCGGCCCAAGCCGTCCTCAACGCCGCGCGCGCAAGGCTCGCCCCGCTCCTGCCGCCGGGCGCCGCGTTGCCGCTCCCCGGCGCCCGCATCGAGATCGACAAGCAGGCCCGCCGCGCGACGCTTTTTTCCGGCGATCGCCGGATCAAAACCTACGCGATCGTTCTCGGCGGCAGCCCGACCGGCCACAAGCGCGCCGAGGGTGACGGCCGCACCCCCGAAGGCGACTACCGCATCTGCACGCGCAACGCCCAATCCCGGTTCCATCTCTTTCTCGGCCTGAACTACCCCAACACGGTCGACGCGCAGGCGGCCTTCAAGGCCGGTGCCATCTCGCAGGACCTGAGCCTGGCGTTGGCCGCGGCCGAATCCCGCCAGTCGCCGCCCAATTGGAAGACCCCGCTCGGCGGCGAGGTCGGCCTGCACGGCGGCGGCACCGTCCGCGACTGGACGGCCGGCTGCATCGCCTTCGATAACTCCTCAATCGAGGAGATCTGGGTCGCCACCGCCTACTGGACCCCCGTGACGATTCGTTAAAGCATGTGTCCGTCAGTGTCGGTCCGTGTCAGTCCGTGCCCGCCAATTAAACCAGAAAGCCACCGGCCTCAACCGGTGGCTTTCTTGCGTCATGCTTGTTTTTGTTTTCGGCTCTCTTACTTCAGCGCCGCCTTGATCTTCGCGGCGACCTTCTCGGGCGTGAACCCGAAGTAGTCGGCCACTTCCTTGAGCGGGGCCGAGACGCCGAACGTGTCCATGGCGATCGTCAGGCCGTCGTAGCCGATGTATTTGTGCCAGCCCATCGGCGAGGCGGCCTCGACGCTGACGCGCAGGGCCGCCTTGCCGCCGAGGACGGCCATGCGGTACGACTCGGGCTGGGCGTCGAACCGCTCCCAGCACGGCAGCGAGACGACGCGGACCTTTTTGCCCTCGGCTTCGAGCAGCTTGGCCGCGCCCATCGACGTGCCGACCTCGGAGCCGGCCGAGACGATGATGACGTCGCAGTCGCCCGGCTCGCCGTAGAGGATGTAGCCGCCCTTGGCGACGCCTTCGCGCGCCTTGGAGCGGCTCAGGTCGCCCTGGCTCGCGATCCCCTGGCGCGACAGGATGAACGCCACAGGCCCTTCTGCCTTGAACGCCTCGATCCACGCCGCCTTGACCTCGTTCTCGTCGCAGGGGCGGAACACGGTCACCCCCGGCATGGCGCGCAGGCCGGCCAGCTGCTCGACCGGCTGGTGGGTCGGGCCGTCCTCGCCCAGCAGGATCGTGTCGTGCGTGAACTGGTAGAGCACGTGCTGCTTCATGATCGAGCCGAGACGGATCGCGTTGCGCATGTAGTCGGAGAACGTGAAGAACGTCGCGCACAGCGGCTGCATCATGCCGTGGGCGGACATGCCGTTGCAGGCGGCCGCCATCATGAACTCGCGGACGCCGAACTTGAACGTGCGGCCGCCGAAGTCGTGCCGCGAGATCACGCCCATCTTCTTGATCGCGGAGTTGTCCGAGGTCGCCAGGTCGGCCGAGCCCGACACGAAGTAGGGGAGCAGCTCGGCGACCTTGTTCAGGACCTGGCCCGAGGTCACGCGGGTGGCCTTGCCCGGGTCGAGCGGCATGTTCCAGATCTGCTCGTCGAAGTCGGCCGGCTTCTCCTTGTTCAGGCAGACGGCCCACAACCGCTTCTTTTCGGGGTCGGCCGCGAGCGTCTTCTCCAGCAACTCGTTCCACCGGGCCTCGTGGGCGGCGAACGTCGGTTGGAGGGCCTTGAAGTATTCGGTCACCTCGGCCGGGACGTGGAACGGCTCGTCGGGCCAGCCCAGGCCCGCCTTGAGGCCCTTGAGCTCCTCGGCCCCGAGCGCCGCGCCGTGGACTTCGTTCGTCCCCTGCTTCTTGGGGGCGCCCTTGCCGATCATCGTGTGCACGATGATCATGCTCGGGCGTTCCTTTTCGGCGCGCGCCTTGGCCAGCGCCCCTTCGATCTGCTCGAAGTCGTGGCCGTCGATCTCGCTGACGGCCCAGCCGTAGGCGCGGTAGCGCGCCGCCGTGTCCTCGCTCATGTTCTCGGAGGTCGGGCCGTCGAGCGAAATGTAGTTGGAGTCATACATCATGACGAGGTGGTGCAGGCCGAGGTGGCCGGCCAGCGCCCCGGACTCGTGGCTGATCCCCTCCATGATGTCGCCGTCGGAGCAGAGCACGAAAATCTTGTTCGAGAACAGCTCCTCGCCGAACCGCGCCGCGAGCCACTTCTGCGCGATCGCCATGCCGGTCCCCATCCCGACGCCCTGGCCGAGCGGGCCGGTTGTGACTTCGACGCCCGGCGTCTCGTTCAGTTCCGGGTGCCCCGGCGTCTCCGAGCCGAGCCGCCGGAACCGCTTGACCTGGTCCATCGGCAGGTTGTAGCCCGACAGGTTCAGCAGCGAGTAAAGGAACATCGAGCCGTGGCCGGCCGACAGGACGAACCGGTCGCGCCCCACCCATTTCGGGTTGGCCGGGTTGTGCCGCAGCACGTGGCTGTATAGATACGCCCCCAGCTCGGCGCAGCCCAGCGGCAGCCCCGGATGGCCCGATTTGGCGGCCTCGATCGCCTCGGCCGAGATGACGCGGACGGTGTCGGCCACCCGCTGAAGAATTTTTTTGTCGTCGATGTTCATGACCTGCTCCCCCAGTTTACTAAGCGCAAAAACCCAATACTTTTAACCCGCCTCCATGTTGTCGTCAATGGTAGAAGTTCGGTTCGGGATGGGCCGCCGGGTGCGGGATTCATCGCATCGCCGGGCGGAACGCTCTGTGAATCTTGTCACGGTTCAGTGCTTAACAAAGTTTTGGCCGCGCGTAAATTCCGGGATTGTATCTCTTGTTGATACCGTAATTTATATTTATTACATCGTTAAGAGAAAATAAGTAAACTAACTAGATATAATTTATATTTATACATCTTTTTGTATCCTTTTCGATTGACAGAACCGACACTTGGGCCATAATTTTACCATTGCTGTAATAGTGGGTGGGACGGTTACAACAACGTCTCTGTGCGAGGTAACAGCATGAGCCTCATTTCTAGAACCGCGCAATATGCCTTGCGCGCGATGACACTACTTGCGTCACAAGATGGGCGGATGACCGTTCGACAACTGGCCAAGTCCGTTGGCGCCCCACAACCCTATCTTGCCCGCATCATCATGATGCTCGCCGACACGGGCATGGTCGATGCTCGCCGCGGTCCCGGCGGCGGCCTGCGTCTGGGCCGCAAGCCCGAGGACGTCTCCCTGATGGAGATCGTCGCCTGCTTCGACGGCAAGGTCCTGTTCGAGGAGTGCGCCCTGGGTCTGCCGGGTTGCCAGGGGGGCGATCACAAGTGCCCCGTCCATGACGATTGGTGCCGGATCCGCCGTCAGATCGACGACTGGTGGACCCACACGTCGTTGGCCAGCTTTGCCTCGACGGACTCGTCCGAGTGCATGCGGGCCCGCCTGAGCGCCTATGAGGAATCCGGCGAACTGATGACCGGCAACCGCGGCCGCTGGCGCTAGGACGCCCGGCTCGCGGAACATAAACTAAAGTTTCATGATGTTGCCTGTCGAAACGGTATGCAGGGCAGGTTGGCCGGCCCCCGCCGGCCTTTTGCCTTGCCGTGGCGCCACCGCCGGGGGTATAACCTAGGTCGGAGTGGAACCATTATCGGATATGGATTTACATCAATGAAACTTCGTTGCTCGTTTTGCGGAAAAGACCAACACGCCGTCCGGACTCTCTTCAAGGGGCTGACCCAAAAAGAGAGCATGATGACGGTCTACATCTGTGACGATTGCGTCCGGCAGTGCCATGAGCGCCTCCAGCGCGACCAGATGGTCGCCACCGAGGAGCGCGCCATGCAGTCGCTCAAAAGCCTCCCGACCCCGTCGGAGATCAAGAGCTCCATCGACCAGTACGTCATCAGCCAGGACAAGACCAAGAAGATCGTCTCGGTGGCGGTCTACAACCACTACAAGCGCCTGATGCACAACTATTCGAGCCAGGACATCGAGCTCGAGAAGAGCAACATCCTGCTGATCGGCCCGACCGGCTCGGGCAAGACGCTCATCGCCCAGACCCTCGCCCGCATCCTGGACGTGCCGTTCGCCATCGCCGACGCCACGACGCTGACCCAGGCCGGCTACGTCGGCGAGGACGTCGAGAACATCCTCCTGCGCCTTCTCCAGAACGCCGAGGGGGACAAGGAAAAGGCCGAGCGCGGCATCATCTACATCGACGAAATCGACAAGATCGCCCGCACGACCCAGAACGTCTCGATCACCCGCGACGTCAGCGGCGAGGGCGTTCAGCAGGCCCTCCTCAAGATCCTCGAGGGCACCATCGCCAACGTCCCGCCGACCGGCGGCCGCAAGCACCCGCACCAGGAATACATCCAGATCGACACGCGCAACATCCTGTTCATCTGCGGCGGCGCGTTCAGCGGGCTGGACAGCATCATCGACCACCGCGTCAGCCAGCGCTCGATGGGCTTCGGCGCCGACGTCAAGAGCCGCCAGGAGCGCCGCATCGGCGAGCTCCTCGAACAAGTCGCCTTCGACGACCTGCTCAAGTACGGCATGATCCCCGAGTTCCTCGGCCGCTTCCCGATCGTCGCCACGCTCGACCAGCTCGACGAGCCCGAGCTGATCCAGATCCTCGTCGAGCCGCGCAACTCGATCGTCAAGCAGTATCAGAAGCTCTTCGAGCTGGACAACGTCGAGCTGCACTTCACCGACGACGCCCTGGCCGAGGTCGCCCGCAAGGCGACGAAGATGAAGACCGGCGCCCGCGGCCTGCGCCGCATCCTCGAGGAGATCATGCTCGAGATCATGTACAGCCTCCCCGAGAAGAGCGAGCAGTACGGCGAATGCCAGATCGGCGCCGAGGTCATCCGCGGCGAAAAAGAGCCGACATTCATCCAAACCGCCAAGCGCGAAAGCGCCTGACAGCCGCCCGAGCGTCAGCAAGGGACTCAACCAAAGGCCGGCAGCCCACCCAAGCGCTGCCGGCCTTTTTTATCACGGCATGTCCGTGCCCGTCCGTGCGGATCCGTGCCCGTCCGTGCGCCGCGGCCGGCAATCTACTCCGCGAGCAGCCATTCGCTCCCGGCGGCGCCTTGCACGTGATCGTAATATCTCGCCGTCGAGCGCAGCAACCATGTGTTCGCGTTACGAAAGTTGCCCTGGTAGTAGCCGGTCGCGCGGACATAATGATTCTTGTTGGCCGGCAGCTTAAGCCCGGTCAGCCGGAAGCCCACCCCCGCCACGGCCTCTCCCCAGCCGAGCGAAGTCCAGTGTTCACCGTCGCCTGATTCCTCGAAATTCACCATGTTCGGCACAGGATAACTCCCCCCCAGCGCCCACGTCACGGTCGAGGAGTTGACGACCAGTTTTTGGGTCGCCGCGTCGGGATTGGTATAGCGGAGCGTATCGCACGGATGCCCGTTGGTCACCAGCATCTTCCCGTCGGGCTGCAAGAGCAATCCCATCCCACCCTCGAATTCACGAATGTAGCCGAACTGGGTGTCCTGTGTGCCGTCGGCGTTCAGCCGCACGGTGTAATAATACCAATTGAACCCCTGGCTACTCCACTGATGCATTCCTTTAAAGATAATCTTGCCGTCCGCCTGCAGCGCGATTGAGCCGCCGGTATTGAAGTTCAGGTAGGATTGGTTCAGATCGAAGCTGGGGTCCCTCCTGCCGTTCTCGTGCAATCGCATGATCCCGAAACAGGACACGTTCCGCATGCTGTCGAATTGGCCGGCGGCCAGGATTTTGCCGTCGGGTTGGATTGCAAAGCAATAAATGGGTCCACCGCTCGGGTAACTCTGGCTGAAACCTGTATCAAGCGATCCGTCCGAATTGAGCCTGATCAGGCCACAGCCGTTATCGGCGGTTCCGCCGCTCACCAGGATCTTGCCATCCCGCTGCAATGCGATTGTAATGCAGCGTGGTGTTTCCGAGCCGGTGTTGAAACTCGGATCGAGCGTCCCGTCTGGGTTAAGTCTGATGAGCTTTTTTATCGTGACTCCATTGAATGAATCGATTTCGCCGCCGGCAAGGATCTTTCCGTCGGGCTGAAGGGCCAACACACGCACGCCGGACCCCGTGATCGTGCCGATCTGGAATGTTGTATCGGTTGTGCCGTCGGCGTTCAGCCGCAGGATTTTTTTGAGGGTGCTTCCGGTGACGATCATTTTCCCGTCCGGCTGGATGGCAATGACGCCGGCCATTGTGTTGGATGCGGCATGATTGATAAACTCGACATCCGGCGTGCCGTCGGGATTTGCTCGATTCAGTTTATTGGAGACGAAGGCCATGCTGGCGTCTGTCGCGCTGCCCAGGATCTTGCCGTCATCCTGAAGCGCCAATGGATAAAAGCGCGACGGCTTGCTGAACGCGACTTCCAGCGCCCCCGCCTCAAGGATTCGCGCGAGGCGGTTGCGGCCGGTTCCGCTGACGCTTGTGAAATCGCCGCCCATCAGGGCGTTGCCGTCCGGTTGCACGGCGACGGCATAGACGCTGCCGTTTTCCCCCACGTCCGCCCTGAACCCGGGGTCGACCGAGCCGTCTACGTTCAGCCGCGCGATCCCGCGACGGGCCTCTCCGCCCATCGTCGAAAACCCCCCGCCCACGATCACTTTGCCGTCGGCCTGCAGCGCCAGCGCGTAAACGAAGTTGTCGGCCGCCTCGCCCGGGTCGAACGTCGCGTCGAGCGAGCCGTTCTCATTGATCCGCGCGACGGCGCGCCGATACACGCCGTTGACCGCGACGAACGTCCCGCCGATGACCATCCGGCCGTCGGGCTGAATGATCAGGGCGTTCACGTAGCTGTTCGCGTCGGTTCCGGGGTTGAAGTTGTCGTCGACCGTGCCGTCGGCGTTCAGGCGCACGACCCGATTGTGGATCTTCCCCCCGACCCGCTCGAAATAGCCGCCCAGCACGATTTTTCCGTCGCGCTGCACCGCGATGGCGTTGACCGAGCTGTTCGTTCCCGTGTCTGCCGGATTGAACGACGTGTCGAGCGACCCGTTGGCGTTGAGCCGCGCGACCGCGACCCGCGCCGTCCCGTTGAATTCCGTGAAACTCCCGCCGATCAGCGCCTTGCCGTCGGCCTGGGCCGCCACCGCGTTGACCGCCCCGTTGGGCCCTTCGCCGGGGGCGAACGACGCGTCGACCGACCCGTCCGAATTGATTCGCGCGATGTGATTGCGCCCCTGGCCGTTGATCGAATGGAATTCCCCCGCCACCAGCTTTTTGCCGCCCCCCTGCGGCAAGATCGCGAGGACCGCCCCGTCGGCGTCGGCGCGAAACGTCGTGTCGGTCGTCCCGTCGGCAAACAGTCGCGCCATGCGGCTGCGCTCCAGTCCCCCCACCTGGCTGAAATCGCCGCCGAGCAGCAGTTTGCCGTCGGACTGCGCGGCCACGGCCCGCACCGTGCCGTTCACGCCGGGATTGAATCCGGCATTGGTCGCCGGCGCCCCGGCCCACGCCACCCGCGCCATGCACAACGCGGCCACGATCAGCGTTCTCAGCCTCATGGGGTTTGCTCCTTGCTTTCACGCAATGGGATATCTCTACGTCAATGAACAAGGTTTATACAAGAAAAAACAATGCGGTAAACGCCCCCAATGCAAGCGGCCGGCGGCCCTCCAGGACCGCCGGCCATGATGCTGTTCGTTGAGCCGGCCGATTTGACCTATCGCATGCTTCCCATCGGCCCTATCCGTGTTTCCCCCGCAGCTTCTCCATGTAGATGTAGAACACCGGCGTGATGTAGAGCGTCAGCAGCTGCGACAGGAGCAGGCCGCCCACCACCGCGATCCCCAGCGGCCGCCGCGCCTCGGAGCCCGCTCCCGCGCCGATCGCGATCGGCAGGACGCCCACCAGGGCCGCCACCGTCGTCATCATGATCGGCCGGAACCGGATGAGGCAGCCCTGGCGGATCGCCTCGGCCGGCGTGAGCCCCTCGGTGCGCTGCGCGTCGAGCGCGAAGTCGATCATCATGATCGCGTTCTTCTTGACGATGCCGACGAGCATGATCACGCCGACGAAGCCGTACATGTCGAGCGGCATCCCCATCAGCATGAGGGCGGCGAGGGCACCGACGCCCGCCGACGGAAGGCCCGACAGGATCGTCAGCGGGTGGATGAAACTCTCGTACAGGATCCCGAGCACGAGGTAGATGACGAGGATCGCCATGACGAGCAGAAGCCCCAGCCCGCGCAGCGAGCTCGTGAACGCCTGCGCGGTCCCCTGGAAGCTCGCCGTGATCGTGTCGGGGAGCGTCCGGCGCGCCTCGGCCTCGACGGCGTTGACCGCCGTGCCCAGGGCCGTTCCCGGCGCTAGGTTGAACGACAGCGTCACGGCCGGCAGCTGCCCCTGGTGGTTGACCGTGAGCGGCCCCACGCTCGGTTCGAACCGGGCGATCGTCTCGAGCGGGATCAGCTGGTTGTCCTTGCCGCGGACGTAGAGCAGCTTGAGCGACATCGGGTCGCGCTGGAACTCGGGCGCCAGCTCCAGGATGACATCGTATTCGTTGGTCGGGGCGAAGATCGTCGAGACCTGCCGCGAGCCGTACGAGTTGAACAGCGCCGTCTCGATCCGGTTGGCCGACACCCCCAGCGACGACGCCTTGTCGCGGTCGATCCGCACGTTGAGCTGCGGGTTCGTGATCTGCAGGTCGCTCGAGACGTCCTGCAGGATGTCGAGCTGCCTGAGCCGCGCCTCGAGGAGCGGCGCCCAGCGGAACAGCTCCGCGCTGTCGGGGCTCTGCAGCGTGTACTGGTATTGCGCGCGCGACATCCGGCCCGAGAAGTTGATCGCCGGCGGGTTCTGCATGACCACTTTCAGGCCGGGGATCCTGGACAGTTCCGGCCGGAATTTCTGGATGATCTGGTCGGCGCCGAGCTTGCGCTCGGAGCGCGGCTTCAGGTTCAGGAACATGCGCCCGGTGTTGTTGGTGCCGCCCATGCCGCCCGGCCCGACGCTCGACGAGAACCCGGCGATGTTGTCCGTGTCCCGCGCGATGATTTTCGCCGCGGCCTGCTGGTGCTCGGTGATGGCCTCGTACGAGATCCCCTGGGCCGCCTCGGTCTGGACCGAGAGCCGCCCCAGGTCCTCGCTCGGCAGGAACCCCTTGGGGATCTGCCGGAACAGCACGACCGTGGCCGCCAGCGTCGCTGCGAAGACGAGCATCATGAACATCCGGTGGCGCAGCGTGAAGTCGAGCGAGTGCCGGTAGAACGCCAGCATCCCCGTGAACACCCGCTCCGTCGCCATGAACAGCGCGCCGTGATGCTCCTGGCCCGGCGGCCGCAGGAACCGGCTGCACATCATCGGCGTCAGCGTCAGCGACACGAGGCCCGAGGCCAGGATCGCCACGGCGATCGTGATCGCGAACTCGTGCAGCAGCCGGCCGATGATCCCCCCCATGAACAGGACCGGGATGAACACCGCCACGAGCGACAGCGTCATCGACAGGATCGTGAAGCCGATCTCGCCGCTGCCCTTGAGCGCGGCTTCCATCGGCTGCTCGCCGCGCTCGACGTGGCGCACGATGTTCTCCAGCATGACGATGGCGTCGTCGACGACGAACCCCACGGCCAGGATCAGCGCCACGATCGACAGGTTGTTCAGGCTGAACCCCAGCGCGTAAATCACCCCGAACGTCCCGACGACCGACAGCGGCAGCGCCAGGCTCGGGATCAGCGTCGCCCGGAAGCTGCGCAGGAACAGGAAGATGACGCTGATGACGAGCCCCATCGTCAGCAGCAGCGTCATCTTGACCTCGTGCACCGACGCGCGGATCGTCTCGGTCCGGTCGTACATGATGTCCATCTTGATCGAGGGGGGCAGCTGCGCCCGGAACGTCCCCAGCAGCTCCTTGATCGAGTCGACGACCTGGATCGTGTTGGTGCCGGGCTGGCGCATGATGCTGAGCGAGATGGCGCGGTCGCCGTTGAACCAGCTCGCGATCTTGTCGTTCTCGACGCTGTCGATCGGCCGCCCGATCTCGCTCAGGCGGACCGGCGCGCCGTTGCGCCACGCCACGATCAGCGGCTCGTACTGCTTGGCCTCGGTGAGCTGGCCGTTGGCCTGCACGGTGAAGTTCTGCCAGCGGCCGTTGAGCGTCCCGGTCGGCAGGTTGACGTTCCCCTCGTCGATCGCGTCGGCGACCTCGTCGATCCCGATCCCCTTCGTCGTCAGCGCGCGCGGGTCGACCTGGATCCGCACCGCGTACTTCTGGCTCCCCATGACCTGGACCTGCGCCACGCCGCTGACCATCGAGATGCGCTGCGCCAGGTATTCCTCGGCGTAGCGGTTGACGGTCGACAGCGGCAGGTACGGCGACGACAGAACGATGTAGAGGATCGGCTGGTCGGCCGGGTTGACCTTGCGGTACGACGGCGGGTTCGGCATGTCCGACGGCAGCCGCCGCACGGCCTGGCTGATCGCGGACTGAACGTCCTGGGCCGCCGCGTCGATGTCCCGGTCCAGGTCGAACTGGAGCGTCACCTGCGTGATCCCCTGGGAGTTCGTCGAGGTCATCGAGCTCACGCCGGCGATGTTCGAGAACTGCCGCTCCAGCGGCGTCGCCACCGACGACGCCATCGTCTCGGGACTGGCCCCCGCCAGGTTCGCCGTGACCTGGATCGTCGGGAAATCGACGTTGGGCAGGTCGTTGACCGGCAACAGCCGGTAGGCCATCGCGCCGAAGATCATGACGGCCAGCATGACCAGCGTCGTCATGACCGGGCGCTTGATGAAAACCAGCGACAGGTTCATCGGGCGGCTCCGGTCGGCGCGGGCTTCGCCTCGCCCGGGGTTCCCGCGACGGGCGCATCGGCATCCAGGCTCGTCTTGATTTCGACCTTGACCCCCGGCGTGAGCCGCAGCTGCCCGTCGCTGACGACGCGCTCGCCCGCGGTCAGGCCGCCGCGCACGATGTGGAATTCCTCGCCGTAGCGCTCCGTGGTCACCGGCCTGGCCGCGACGGTCATGTCCGGCTTGATGATGTAAACGAAACTTCCCTGCTGCCCGGTCTGGACCGCCTGCGACGGGATCAGCAGCGCGCCGCGCTCGATCGCCAGCGTCAGCCGGACCTGCACGAACTCGCCCGGCCACAGCCGGCGGTCCTCGTTCGGGAACGTCGCGCGCAGCTTGATCGTCCCCGTCTGCGCGTCGACCTGGTTGTCGACGAACGTCAGCCTGCCGGTGCTGGGCTGGACCGACTTGTCGGCCGGGGCGGCCGTCGCGACCAGCTGCTGGCCCGCGTCCCGGGCCCGGCGCAGCGCCGCCAGCCGGCTCTCCGGGATGTTGAACGCCACGTCGATCGGCTGGAGCTGGTTGATGACCACGAGCTCGGTGTCGTTGGTCTTGACCGTGTTGCCGGCGTCGACCAGAACCTGACCCGCGCGCCCCGCGATCGGCGACTTGATCGTGGTGTACGCCAGCCGCAGCTGCGTCGCCTCGATCGCCGCCTGGTCGGCCTTGAGCTGCGCCGACAGCGCCTCGGCGGTCGTGCGCTTGGATTCGGCCTCGGAGTGCGCCACCGCCCCGGTCTTGATCAGTTCCGTGTAACGGCGGTTGTCGGAGTCGGCCTGCTCGGCCTTGGCCCTGTCGGCGGCGAGGTTCGCGATCGTCTGGTTCAGAAGCGCCTGGAACGGCCGCGGGTCGATCGTGAACAGCAACTGCCCCTGCGCGACCTCATCGCCGTCCTTGATGTGGACGGTCGCCAGCTGCCCCTCGATCTGGGGCTTGACCGTGACGGTGTGGATCGACTCCACCACGCCGACGGCGCTGAGCTCGACCGGGATGTCCCGGCGCTGAACGTCGGCGGCCAGGATGGGGACGGCCGGCGTCGCGGCGGCCGGGCCCGCCGATTTGGCGGCCTTGACCCCGCAGCCGGCCGCCAGGGCCGTGAGCGCGATGAATCCGGTCAACGCTGCCAGACGATGAATGCTCATCGGGTGTCTCCGAACGCGATGGGATCTGGGGGCGCATCCCCGCGACGGGGCGCGATGCGCCAATCGTGTTTTTTTATCAGAATCCGCGCCGGTAGGCCATTGCGGAATATGCGGTTACGCACGTCAATCGTTGTTGCGGGCGTCCGTGCTCCCGCCCCCCCCGGTCCGTGCGTATATTTTTTTTGATTCGACATTATCCTGCCAAAGATGCAAAACCGATATACTAACCAGTGGACATGGCCGGGGGCTGATCGATCGCGCCGACCGAAATCATATTTAAGAGGTTATTTGCAGCATGAAGCAGCATCCGAGTATTTTTCAATACGTCTTCGTGCCGGCGATCTGCCTGGTTTTGCTTCTCGGTCGGGCTGCTGCGGCCGCTCCGGCGCATCCGCATCTCTTCTACACGGCCTCGGAGGTCGCGTCGCTGCAATCCCGCATCTCCGATCCCTTCTACCAGCACATTTACGAAGAGATCATCAGCGACTGCCGGTTCGACTTCGGCCCCGGCCAACCCGTCCCGGACACGTCGCGCGTCAAGAACGCCCGCGCGATCATGAGCCACGGCACGCTCCTGCTGGTCGACCCCCTCGGCAAGGCGATCCACACCAACTACCAGTCGAACGTCCGCTTCTTCGACTACTTCAACGCCACGCTCAACATGAGCGGCTGGAGCAATTTCTTCAACAACAACTGCCTCGATTCCAGCTTCCTGCTCATCGCCCTGTGCTACGGCTACGACATCCACTATGCCAAGTTCACGTCCACCCAGCGCGCCGACATCGTCAACAAGCTCGCCGCCCGCGCCGACTACATCATCAGCGCCGACTTCTGCTGCATCCCCGAACAGGTCGGCACCGATATCGGCTACAAGTGGGATTACCAGGTCCTCAAGAACCAGAACCTCATCCCGCTCGGCGCGCTCGGCATGATCGCCTACACGCTCGAGGGCGAGGTCTCCGAAACGCGCCGCCAGGTGTGGCTGGCCAAGATCGACGAGATCCTCGGCACGTGGGACAAGATGGTTTCCCACGACGGCGTCTCCCACGAGGGCTACAGCTACCACGAATACATGATCCGCAGCATGTTCCCGATGCTCTACGCGCGCTCGCGCCGCACCGGCGTCAACCAGTTCACCAAGTACGCGTACTTCAAGAACCACGTCCTCTACTCGATCTACTCGTGGGTCCCCGGCGGCGACCGCAGCTTCATCCAGTCGGTCCCGTTCGCCGACTGCGACACCGGCCCCCCGTCTCCCGTCCCGACCAACCTGGCGCTGATCGCGCGGATGCTCAAGGACGACGGCAACAAGCTGGATCACCTCGCCAACTGGATGCAGTACAAGCCGGCCGGCGGCGTTCCCAACTGCGGCTTCTACCGCGTCGAGCCGCCGCAGATCATCTGGGCCGACAGCTCGATCTCCAGGAAGTCGCCGGCCGAAATCGAGCTGCCGCTGTTCCGCTACTTCCCCGAGCGCGGCCATTTCGTGTGGCGCTCGAGCTGGGACAACATGGCGACCTATTTCACGATGATGTGCGGGCCGACCATCGGCGGCCACCAGCATCCCGAGATGGGCAACTTCGTCATCCACAAGGGGGGCGCGCCGTTCATCGCCAGCCACGGCTACAGCCGCAGCCGCCGCTGCGAGGACTACAACCTGATGCTGATCAACGGCCTGGGGCAGTGGGGCGACCGCGACGACGACGGCGGCGGCACCACCCAGCCGATGCCCTCGTCGAAATGGGCCTCGATCTATCGCGTCGTCGCCGACGACGACTACTTCGACGTGCTCTGCAACCTGACGCCGATCCAGCGCGACACGACCATCACGAGCTACACCCGCGAGTTCGTGCAGGTCCAGGGCGTCTTCTTCGTCGCCGACAAGACCCGCGTCAAGACCGGCAGCCCCGCGGCCACGTACCAGAGCATCCTGAACGCCTATTCCACGAACCACCCGCCGCTCCGGCTGAGCTCCTACAACTCGCTCGATATCGACAGCAGCCCCACGATGAACCCATGGACCGGGACCGGCCGCACCCACAAGATCACCCCGCGCAAGAGCGGCCCGTACACCGGCTCCATGACGGTGCAGGACCTCTCCCGCCAGACCTGGACGCCGACCATCGCCAAGTCCGTCGTCAACAATGACAGTGACGACTGGGTGCAGCGCGGCTACCGGCTGACGCTCAACACCAGCGGCAACTCGGCCGACCTGTTCGTCGCGTGTTATTTCCCGCTCGACGGCAACCGCACCGTCTCGATGTGGCCCACATGGTCGGTCGGCAACGGCTTCATGATCAAGTCGGGCAGCACGGTCCGGGCGCTCGGCCTGTGGCCCGACAACGGGGCCGTCACCAATTCGTACGGCCTGACCATGACCGGCGCGATGGGCGGCCTCGACCTCGTGGCCCCGTCCTACTGGGGCCGGGACATCAAGACGCTGCAATACAACGGCCGCACCTACGTCAGTTCCACCAACCCCGTCTCGCTCTACTGCAGGCTCTCCGAGACCGGCGCCCGGATGCGGCTCACCTCCGACAAGTCGATCTCGCTGTCGGTCTACATCCCCAACCGGGTCAAGACGGTCAAGTTCAACAACTCGACGACGACGGCCTGGAGCTGGAGCAACGGGATGCTCAAGCTGACGAGCTCGGCCAAGACCTCGCAGGTCCTCGTCGACATCACCACCTACCCCAAGAACACCGCCGAGGCGTGGGCCCTCTACGAGTAAACGCAGCCATCCCCCCCAAGACAGCCACAGGCCCCGGCTCAGGCCGGGGCCTTGTCGTCGCCGGTGATTGTCGGCGGAATCGACTAAAGCGTTTTTGGCAATCTTGCCTGCGACCCAACACGAACGGCTCTGCCCGCTTCAGCGCGCTTCATGATTCCGGCTTCAGCCCTCTTTCATCTTGTAGCCATGATTTATTAAAATTCTCCGGGGCGCCATCACGGCGCGCCGACCTGCTCGAGCCATTCGCTGTCCGTGGGCGAACTGATCCATACGAGCAGCGTGACGGAACCCGAAACCTTGACTCGCCGAAAATCCAGGACCGTGCCCACCTTGCGCATATCCTTGAGCGTCTCACGCACCGGCGCCCGCGTGTGATACAGCACGCAGAAGCCGCGCCCCCCGGGTTTGCTGTGTTTTTTGACCTCGGCTGCGATTTTGTTCCTGTCCATCTCGTCGCGATTGATCCCGACGATCTCGTTCTTGAATCCCTCGCGCGCGAACATCCACTTGGGCAGGCGGATTTGCGAGATGAGCACGGTGTCCTGCGGCCGGCTCGATGCGGCGATCCAGCGGATCGTTTCCCTCAACATCTCGCCCGGGCTGATGCCGACCAGCACGGCCTGAATCATCAATAGCGCCGCGCCGGCCGTGGCCAGCGGCCGCAGCCGCCGATCGTCCCAGGCCGCGCTCACGTACACCGCGAGGCAGACGGCGCACGGGATCGCGTACGTCGCCACGTACCGCACCGGCCCCTGGTGATTCTTGAACCCGATGCAGAACGCGAAGAAGCAGATCGGCATCCCGGCGAGCAGGACGGCCAGCAGCCGCCACGCGCGCTTGCGGCCGGTCGCGATCAGGATCCGCCGGCTCCCGATGATCGCGATCACGAGAAAGACCAGCAGCAGCGCGAACAGCACGTTCAGGAACGACCCGATGCGCATCGAGAGGGAGTTCATGTTGCCCAGGATGGTTTCCGCGAAATTCGCGAGCATCCCGCCCAGTTCCGGCTCCGACGTTTTCGAGATGCTTTTATGGCCGGCGATCCGGATCAGGAACGGGATCGCCGTCGCCCAACCCGCGAGAATCGGCCACGCGGCGATCGCCGCGCCGAACTCCCGTTTTTCACGCCGCGCCTCGGCCGCGATAAAAATAGCGGTCAGCACGATCACGAGGTGGGCGCTGGCGTGGATCCACGCCACGAACGCCGTCATCGCGGCCAGCGCCAACCCGCGCCGCCCGCCGGGCCGCTCCATGTAGCGCATGGCCAGCCACAGCATGGCGTTGACCGCCGCCGTCAGGAACATCATGTAGCGGTACTCGGTCCCGATCAGCAGCCAGTACGGCATGAACAGCGCCACCAGCCACAGCGCCGGCAGGGCCCGCCTCAGCCGCAGCGACAGCGCGAACCCGGTGAGCGTCAGGATGTTGATCGCCGCCATCAGCGCCGACGTGAACCTCAGCGCGTGTTCGGAGCCCTTGTTCCACAGCAGCAGCTTGGCGTAGATGAAGTAAACCGGCGAATGGCCGGCGTCGAGCCGTTCCGTGACCAGCGCCCCGTAATCGAACTGCGTGGATTTGAGCGTGATGTATTCGTCGAGCCACAGCCCCCGGCAGTCCGCGAGGCTCATGCAGGACACGAACGCGGCGACGGCCACGATCGCCGCCCACCGCCAGACGTGGCGCGGGCCGTTCCCGTCGTCCAAACGGAGCGATTCGTTTGGCGGGAAGATCCAACGCGAGATCTGTTGCCAAAGCCGCATCGCTCAGCCCTTGTCCGAAAGAATCTCGCGGTAGAACGCAAGCATGTTGTCGGCGGTCTTCTGCCAGCGGCGGCGCGCCGCGGCCTCGCGCCCGCCCTCGCCGATCCGCCGCGCCAGCCCGGGGTCGGCCAGCAGTTCCTTGATTCGCATGACGAGGGCGTCGACGTCCTGCGGCGGATACAGCACGCCGCTCGCGCCGTCCTCGACCATCTCCCGGTGCGGCTTGATGTCGGTGCAGACGACCGGCACCCCCTCGACCTGGAACTCGAGGACGTTGAGCCCGAGCCCTTCGAGCACCGACGTCGTCACGCCGATGTCCACGTGCGGGAGCATGCGCGGCGCGTCCGGCACGCTGAACAGGAATTCGCCCTCATGCGGCTTGATCATTTCGTTGAACAGCCGCCGCATCGCGCTCGAGTATTTCGGCTTGGCGCTGTAGGCCATCAAGCAAACAAAAATCGGCGCGCCCTCGTCGAGGAGCCTGCGGCATGCGCTCAGGAAATCGATGATCCGCTTGTGCGGCACGATGTGGCTCAGCATGGCGACGACGCGCCGCCCGCCGGCCGCCTCGACCAATCGCTCCGGCAGCCGGTCGGCGTTGGAGACCGGCGGCGTGATGTCGTCCGAGCCGTCCTCGATCAGCGCGATCGGGTGTTTCATCCCGCCGAGCCACTCGTCGCCGGCGTCCAGGATCGTCCGCGAGCAGGCGATCAGCCGCGACCGCCGCAGCGCGTGGCGCGTCACCTCGACCAGCGGCACGGAGATCGACTGCTGGCGCTCGTTGTAGTCGTTGTGCAGGTGCACGCAGACCGTCGCGCCCCCCGCCCAAGCCGACATGATCCTCGCCACCGGCGCCAGCTGCGGCTCGTGCAAATGGATGATATCGGGCCTGAACCGCCGCGCCGTCTTCGCCGCCTTGAAGATCGCCTTGAGCATCTTGTAGTTCAGGACCTTGGGGAACAGGTTCAGCCTGCGCGGGATCAGCTCGATGTTCGGCCGGCGCTGGATTTCGGGAAGCTCGCCGATCTTTTCCTGGAACAACAAAACCCCGTTGCGGGTCTCGCCCGACATCCGCAGCAGCGTCTGCAGGCAGACTTTCGCGACGCCCCCCTGCGTGATCCACGACGTGATCCGCAGCACGCGGATCGGCTCGCCCGCCCCGCGCCGCCGCTTCATCGGCAGCTTCAGCGGGCTCAGGGCGTAATACAGCCCCTTGTACGCCCACAGGCAAAGTATATGCGAAAAATCGAGCTTCCTGATCAGCGCCTCGGGGGCGACGTCGACGCCGGAGAGCTCATCGTACGCGGTGTACATCTTGACCTTGCGCAGCTCCGACTCGATCGTCCGCTCGTATTCGGCCAACTCGTCCTCGCTCAGCAGCGCGCGGAACACGCGCCGGGTCCAGGCCGTCCCCTTCCTGGCCTTCCTGATCTCGTCGATCTCGCGTCCCGTGCGGGCCGTCTTGGCGCTCATCGCTCGCGGCTCCAATCGAGGACGCGCCGCGCCGTCGCCCGCCACGTGTGTTTTTCGGCGAGCGCGTAGGCGGCCTCGGCCCTCCGGCGCGCCCCCTCGGGGTCGTCGTGGATCTTGAAGATCGCCTCGGCGAGCGATTGCGGGTCGGCCGCCGCGTGCAGCAGCCCCGTCTCGCCGTCGGTCACGATGTTCGGGATGTCGCCCCACCGCGACGCGACGATCGGGATCTTCATCGCCATGTATTCGTAGAGCTTCATCGGGCAGTTGTACTGGTTGACTTCGCCCTCGTACGGCGCGGCGCAGGCGGCGCACTCGGCCAGCCGTTTGGGCACCTTCTGGTGGTCGATGATCCCGGTGAACTCGACCGTGTCGCCGAGGTCGAGCGAGGCCGCGAAGCTCTTGACTTCCTCGAGCCGCTGGCCGCCGCCGATCAGCAGCAGCTTGAAGTTCGGGATCCGCTCGCGCGCGATCTTCGCCGCGCGCAGCAGCGTCTCCATCCCATGGTAGCCGCGCATCGAGTTGACCGCGCCGACCGTGAACCGCCCGTTCGGCTGCGGCTCGGCCGGGTGGAACAGATCCAAATCGACCGCGTTGGGCGTCACCACGATTTTGTCCGGCTCGATCCCGTACTCGACGATCTGTTCCTTGATCTCGGCCGAGACCGGCAGGATCTTCCTCGCGGCCTCGTAGATCCCCTTTTCGATCCGCCGCGTGAGCCCCGCGAACGCCAGCTCGCCGCGGTCGGCCTTTTCGATCGTGAAGACCGCGTTGACCTCGAGGAACATCGGCACGCCCAGGTGCCGGCTCAGCTTGGCCGCCGGCCACGCGAACCACGAGCTGCGCGCGTAAATCAGGTCCGGCCGCCGCTTGCGGCACCCGCGCCGCGCGTGCCGGTAAAAGTCGCGCTGCCACAGCAGCCACCCGACGGCGATCATCCAGTTGGGCGCGTCGGGGTGCCCGGTCACGAAATGCCTGAGCCACCATTTCGTCAGCCCCGACTGGTGCACGACGTGCGCCTTGAACGTCCCGGTCTCGGGCTTGCCCTTGCCCGCGCGCATCGTGTAGATGTCGACGTCGCACCCCTCGGCCGCGAACGCGCGGATCATGCTCCGGGCGTGGATCGACGACCCCTTGCGCGAATCCCACAGGCCGATCCCCGCGTCGGGCAGCAGATACGCCACCCGCGGCCGCCTCATTTTCTGGTTCATGTCCGGAGCGTCATTGGTCATCGCAAATTCCCCATCAAAGAAAATACGGGCTCAACGCCCAAATGAGAAATGAAAAATCATATGGTTTGGCTCGGGAGTCCCGACTTCAGGCGGAATATCAATTTTCCCAGTGTCAGTCCGTGCCCGTCCGTGCCCGTCCGTGCATCCTCTCCGCCAACCTCGCCACCCTCTGCGCTCGCTTCGCGTATTCCAGCCCCTCCGCCATCTTCAGCCCGTTGCCCGCGATCTTCTCCCTCAGCCCCTTATCCCCGGTCAGCCGCTTCATGGCCTCGCCCAACGCCGCCGCGTCGTCGGCCTTCACGATCAGCGTTTCGATCCCGTCCCGCGCCAGCCCCGTGACGCTCGGCACGTCGCTCGCGATCGCCGGCACCCCGGCCGCCATCCACTCGATGAGTTTGAGCGGCGAGGCGAACTGCCGTTTTTCCCGGCCGCATCGCCGGCTGATCGGCGCCAGCCCGATCCCGCAGCGCCGCATCTGGCCGCGCACGCGCGCCGGCTCGACCCGCCCGCCGAATTCGACCCGCTCCGCCAGCCCCAGTGCCTCGACGCGCCGCTTCATTTTCTCCACGTACGCCTGTTCGCCAGGCCCGAGCAGCAGCATCCGGCCAGTCCCGACCCGCGCCAGCGCCTCGAGCGCGGTCTCGACGCCGTTCTCCGGCGCGATCCCGCCGATATAGCCGAACTCGAACTCGACGCGCCTCTCTGCCAGCGCATCCGCCGGCGCATCCGGCGCCACGCAACCCGACGGGAAGAATTCCGCCGCCCCCTGATACCCGGCCGCCTTGATCAGCCGTTCGTGATCGCGCGCGGCATACAGGATCCCGTCGGCATACGCCACCCGCGCCATCTCCTCCCGGTGCCACTTCCGCAGCCGGTCGACGGCTTCTTTCAGCGGCGCGCCCTTTGCCCGGCGCCGCCATCCGCGCCACAGCTGCGCCGACTCCGGGTATTGCCACTCGAGGACGAGCCGCGCCCGTCCCATGAACGGCAGCGCCGGCCGTCCCGTCCGAAGCTGTTCGAGCACCAGCGGCGACCGCGTGAGGATCAGCTCCGGCGCCCCGGCCGGGCTCATCCACCCGCGCGTCAGGTTCGTTACCCGCTGCGTCGCGCCGAAGAACGGCGTTTTCTTTTCGAGTTTTTCGCCGCGCGGCTCGTACCCGATAAAAAACAAGCCCTCGGGCGGCTCCGCCCCGAAATTTTTCCGGTACCACTGCGCCGCGTTCCCCGGCGTGTGCCACAGCAGCACGCGATGCCCGAGCCCGGCCAGTGCCGCCGCCGTGCGCGTGTTCTGGATCGAGCTCGCCCGCGGCGCCCCCGCCGTTTCCATCGCAATGCTTGTGATCATCCAGATATTCATTGAGAATGCCGCGATCCTCACTTACGCTCGGCTTACTGAATGACACTAGCAAATCCGCAACCCGATGGAATCAGGAAAGTGGGAACGTGGCCGGCACCCGGGCAAAGCAGGTCCTCATCAAGTGGGGCGAGGGGATCGTCTTCCTGGCCGCGATGGCCGGCGTTCTGCTGTACAGGCATTTCAACATCCCGCCGAGCGGGGGCGAGACCTACGCCGCCTGGTGGGCGGGTTTGCTGATCGGCGGTGTTGTGTTTTATTGTGCGTCCCACGGGTTCCCTCTGCGATGGATCGCGCTGCTTCTTGTCCCCATCGCCATCGCGTATGAAATACTGCTGATGTATTTCGACATCAAAATATTCGACATGGTTTTTGCGCTCCTCTGCGGGCTGGTCGTGTTCATCAATGAAATACGCAAGACGTCGCGCGGCGAGCGCATTTTTACGTTTTCGGTGATCTCGATCATGCTGTTGATCTTGATTCCGATCTCGATCATGCAGGCTGGCCAGATTTCGTGGGTGCGCGAGCTGACGCACCTGGACCCGGCGGCGGTCAAGGCCATCACCATTTCAAATGACGACGCGGACGGCAGGACGATCGTGATCACCGATCAGCCGACCATTCGGGCGTTCTGCCGTGCGCTTGCGAATACCTACCCGTATTCGCCCGAAAAAGAAGACATTCACCGCGCCTGGACCTGCCTGATCGAGACCCCGGCGCGGAACTATCGATTCCGGCTGGGCAAGGGCAATCGTCGCAATCCGAACGCGGTCTGGATCGAACTGCCCCGCCATTCCATTTACCAGAACCTCGATCTCTATCCGGTTGTGCAGGCCGGGCTGCCGCAGCCACTGTGGAAATAACGGAGGCCCCCTCGATGGATCGTTACACCCTGTCGTTCAGCGTCTGTAGAGCCGGGACCGGCCCGCTCGATCACAAGCAGTGGCACAACCTCGTTCAGGAGTTCGAACGCGAGACCGGCCTCTCGGAAATTGCCGGCCAGTACCACGTCGACATCCCGTCGCCGCAATACACCCAGGCCCTCAACATCGTCGAGAAATGGACCCAGGCCGGCCTGGGGCATTTCTGCATGGGCTTGCTCCGGCCCGAGTCCAAACCCGATCCCGGGCAGTGGCGCCGCGTCTCCCCCCCGAGCATGCTTCCATGGGACAAACTCGATTACAGCAGCGGGGCGTCCATTTCCTGCAACGCCTGCCGGGCGATGGCCGATTCCCACTTCCTCTACGTGGCCAATCCCGAATACTTTAAAAACCGGGACGATGGGTTCCATAACCACATCTGCGTCTCCCAATCCTTCGTCGATTGCGTCCGCGACAACAAGCTCGAGGGGCTCGAATTCATTTATATCCCGGACGTCGGCAAATATGCCGCTCGGCAGTGGTATGTCGCCGTCCCGACGCACAGCCTCGGCCGCGGCGTCGACCACCCGTGGGCCGACCCGATCGCTTATTATCAGTACACGAACGTGATCCCCATCCCCGTCGTGCGCAAGGGACTCTTTGCCTACGTCAGAGTCCTGCTGGGCGGCTCGGTTGCGCCCCCGCCGGCGCCGATCCCCCCCGACCGGCGCGCCGGCATCTTTGAATTCTATTCCCTCTGCATGCGCCCCGGCGCCGGTTTCGGCGATATCAGCAACGACCGTCTCTTTCTGTTGTTCGACCCCATCCGGCTGCGCCCGTTCGGCAGCTCGGCCCCCGGCGTTCTTGTGCGGCATCACTGCCGCGTCATGCGCGACCACCTCCCCCGCGCCGATTTCGCGTATTACGGCTCCGATCCATGGCTCTGCGTGAGCCCGCGCGCCTACGAAATCCTGACGAGCCAGGGAATCCTGTCGCACAATGACTGGGACCCCATCCAGGCCGATGAACCGGTCGATGTGCTCGACGAACTCCCGCCCGACGCCGAGCCCCTCGACGGCCGTCTGGGCCCGATGCCGCCGCCCCTGCATTGGCGCCCCGAGCACCTTGCCGGTCTGCGCGCCTCCGCCGATGAATTCCTGCACCGCCACCGGGGCGAGCACAAGCCGCGCTGGGAGCCGCATCTGAACCGGATCGCCGCCTCGCTCAAGCAGCTGCGCCGCGACGAGCCCGACAGCTTCAACGAAGGCATCACCGTTGAAGATCTCGATCGCGCCGAGGCGGAACTCGGCATGCGGTTCCCGGGCATCTGGCGCCGCATCCTGCGGTTCAGCTCGCCGATCGAGTTCTGCGAAATGGATTTCACGTCTGATATCCCGAACAGGAAGGGCCTGGATGAATTCCGCGACCAGCTTGTGCGCTACGGCAACGGCCGCGCCCCCGGCGCCTGGCTCCCGTTCGGCTACAGCGCCGCCGGCGACTATTGGGTCCTCGATCTGGCGACCTGCGACGAGGCCCGAGAGGACTGCCGCGTCCTGCTGGTTTCGCACGAAGGCTATTTCATCAGGCGCGCATGGCCCTCCATCCCCCACTTCCTCGACGAGGCCGTCGAACAGGAACTCTCCCCCGACGACGATTGATCCCCCTGATCCCCATAGGACCCATAAGACCCAAAATTTTGTTCAACCACTTCCCGCTGTTGTAAGATTGAACCTTCAGCCAAACCGCTTCCAAGGAGCCCTTCCATGACCGATCCGATCACGATCCTGGGGTTTGCCGGCAGCCTGCGCAAAGCCTCGTTCAACCGCGCGCTGCTTCGCGCCGCCGCCGAGCTCGCGCCCCCCGGCGCCCGCATCGAGACCTTCGATCTCGACGGCATCCCGCCCTACAACCAGGACGACGAGCAACTGCCGCCGCAGGCCGTCGTCGACTTCAAGCGGAAGATCCGCGCCGCCGACGCCATCCTGATCGTCACGCCCGAATACAACTACTCGATCCCCGGCGTCCTCAAGAACGCGATCGACTGGGCGTCGCGCCCCTACGGCGACAACGCCTTCGACTCCAAGCCGGCCGCCGTCATGGGGGCCTCCATCGGGATGCTCGGCACCGCCCGCGCGCAGTATCACCTGCGCCAGTGCTGCGTCTTCCTGAACCTGCTTCTGATGAACCGCCCCGAGGTGATGGTCCCGACCGCCGACAAGAAGTTCGACGAGCAAGGCCGCCTTGCCGACGAGGCCACCCGCAAGCTCGTCGCGCAGTTCCTCGCCGCCCTCGTCGAGTGGACCCGCAAGATGAAGGGATAAAAAAAGGGGGCTTTCAGATCAACGTCCGTGCCGGTCCGTGCAGGTCCGTGCGCGTCCGTGTCTCTTCCGCCCGCAATGACCGGCAGGCAGGTAGCCGGGGGTAAGCGCTTGCGCGCGCCCGGCGGCGGTCGTCATCCGAACACCGATGACGGCAGAATCACCCCTCCCGAGGAGTCTGCCGCCCCGGCGAGGTCGGATTCTTCCGGAGACGCCGGGCATTCCCCTTGCGGGGACACCCCCGGCTACAACCTGCCGGCCATCCGGGCACCGTTCCAAATCCAACGAAGTTGCCAAGGCGGTTTATATCGATAGACCCCCCCTGCGTCGCGCCTAAAGCCTTTGATGCCGCCTCCAGAAGTCGCGCAGGCTCTGGACCACATCCGCCGAATCGATCGGCAGGGAGCCGTTCTCGTCCTGCTTGGGCAGGGCGTAGATCATCGCCCGAAGCTTCCGCATCCCGAACGGCCGCTGGACCTCGACCGGCAACCGGTCGGAAAAGGACACGAGCGGGATAAACCCGTCGTCCGAGATCATGCACATCAGGAGCGGCCCGGCCCCGATGTTTTCGTCGAATATGAAGAGCTGCGGGATCGGCGAAGTTTCGTTCTTGATGTAGGCCCGCATTCTTCGCCCCGATGCCTTAATGGCATGGTCGATTTCTCTGAGAGATTTGGTGAGGAATACCGTTCTCATGATCATGCCCTCCTTCGCCGAATGGGATTTACTCCATGCAAGGATCGTGCGAATTGGTACGGCGGCCATGCCACGTGGGAACGGCGTTACCCGACTTCATCCAATCAACTGATTTTTCAGGATTTATCTTGCACCAAAAAAGTTTGTCCCGGTGCCGGCAACCATGCCGGGACCGGGACAAACCACAAGGAGGCAGTAAAACATACTGCCCCAAGGGGTCGTTTTTACTGTAAACTCAACCCGTCCGGCCCCGCCGCGCTCGAATTGTCGAGCGTGAACGTCGAGTCCCCGGCCGGGACCGAGAGGACTTTCTGTGTGCCATTGGCCATTGTGACGACTACACTTGCAGCCGATGGGGACTGGAACGTCCACACCTCGCGCGTCCCCGTCCGGTCCAGCCCGGCGCTCAGCGCGACCGTCGACGTGAACAGCGCCTTCCCACCCGCGCTCCCGTGCGTCGCCTGCTCAAAAGCCGCCCCCAGGATCGTCCCGGAGGCGCTCGAGACCCCCGCCGACGGGCCGTCGGTGGCAATGTCTCCGCTAATCTGGCCCGTCGAGGCTGCAAAAACTACAGTGCCGACCCGGTCCGACATGGTCAGCCGCACCCCCCGGTACCCGCTCCCCCCGACTTCGCTGATTGACGACGCGATCGGCGCCCCGCCGGTATATGGGACCAGCGTCACCAGATAATCCTGGGTGGTATTTTTTACTGTGTTGGCCAACTGAAGGGCTGCCCTGGCCTGCGGCGTGCTGGTCATCAGCTTCGGGATGGCGATCGGCATGTCCTGGACCCGAAGCTCGGTCCCGCTGCCGCCGACCACGTTGACCTGCACCTTGTTGCTGACCGAACCAAACGTCGCCTGCTTGGGCCCGTCGAGCGTCAGGGCGTTCTTGGATGCCGGGTAAAGCTGCCACACGTACTGGTGGGTGGCGGGCGCCTTGATCCGGTCGAACACCACCGCGCATCCCGGATCGACGAAGTAGATCCTCCGCGTGTATTCGCTCAGCGCCCCGCGGTAGACCGGCTCCAGCTGCGAGGCCAGGAAGTTGACCGGCCCTCCGAGCACCGTGCGGTCGATCCGCGCGCGGTCCTGGAACGCCGTGGCGTCCCCCAGGAAGTCGCCGCACTGCTGGCTTTCGGGATTGCCGTCGACGAGCACGACGTTGTGCCCCATCGCCTGCGTGAAGTACGACCAGAAATACGGGTCCTGGTAGTAATAGCTGTAGCAGCCGGCCTCGCAGAGGACCTGCTGGTTGGCCACGGACATGATGAAGTTGCCCTGGTCGACGTGCGTGTGGTTGTAGTTGGCGCCGCCTCGATACACCATGACAATATCGTTGGCTCCCCACCCGCTGCGGAACACCACGTTGCCCTTGCCCGGGAACGCCTTGCTCCTGGGCCAGCCCGCCTGCTCCGGCGACTGCATCGGCAGGGTGGTGTCGCGCCACAGGAAGTCCTCCCACTTGCTCGAGATCACCTGGTTGACGAACCAGCGGTAGACCGGGTCGTTGGATTCCTGCGCGAACCAAACCCACGCGTTCGAGATCGACCGGGCCTCGTGCGAGTCCCCCATCGGGAGCATCGTCCTGCTCCCGTCGAACGACGCGTAGAGCGGGAACGCGTGGCCGGCCATGTAATTGAGCGACCGCGCCAGCCCCGTCACCCCGTAGGCCTGTTTGAGCGCGGCGAACATCGGCTGGCCGCCCTGCTGGGCGTAATCCTGGTAGCTGTAGTCCTCGCCCCAGCCCCCGTCGGGGTGCAGCGTGTAGCGCGGCAGCTGGATCGCCTTCTCCATCAGCCCGCTGAAGTAAATATCCCAGTTGGCCGCGTCGTCGCCCGTCAGTTCGCCCTCCATCGCGATCAGCGCCTCGATCGCCCCGGCCGTCGCGTGGTGGATCCAGTTGCTGGTGTTGTTGCCGACGCGGTCGTCGCGGAACCACTCCGTCCACGCCGGGATCACGCCGTTCTTCATGATCCCGCGGCAGACGTCGGCGCGCTCCTGGGCCGAAAACAGCCCGTACACTGCGTCATATGCGAACGCCGCGCTCTGCGTCGCGCGCCCGATCGGGTAATACGCGTAACGCCCCTGCCCCTGGAACCACGGGTGGTTCCACTGGTCCCACCCGGCGAACTTGACGAGGCTGTCCTTCGCGTACGTCCCGTTGTAAGAGGAGCCGCTGATCGCATACACGAACGCGTTGTAAAAAATCGCCTGCTCGGGCGTGCTGAGCGCGCTGACCCACGTGTTGTAGGCGGTCTGGTCCGGGACGAGGTAATCCTCCGGGAAATACTGGTTGATCGAATTCGTGTAGACGAACGGCTGCGTCGCCTTGCTCCCGATCGTGCTCCAGCCGGCCGCCCCGTCGCCGCTCGTGCGCCGCGCCTGGAGCCGCGGGATGTCGCTCGCGCCGAACCACAGCCGCGGGTGCGTCCCCGCCGCCACGTTGTTGATGCACCACACGCGCACGTCGCTGCGCGCCGTTTTCCCCGTCGAGTCGGTCCCCTCGATCACCATCATGTAGGGCCCCGGCGTGTCGGTCGTCGCGAAGTTGAGCGTCCCGCTCCACTGCCCGCTCGACTGCGCGAGCGCGACCGGCCCGTGCACGACCGCCCCGTCGAAATTCTCGAGCCGCGCGCTGGCCGAGCTCAGCGTCGCCGCCGGCTTGGCCGTCACGCTCACCGCGTCGCCCGGGTGGTAATGCCGCTTGGCGAATAGCATTGGCCACAGCTTGAACGCCTGCGTCGCGGGCGCCGTCACGTCGAACCCCGCCCGCGCGCGCCCGGTGACCGTCACGTTGTCGAGGCAAAAATAAATATACGAGCTCGCGTCACCCTTGTCGAAGCTCGCCACGATCGCCAGCGCCTGGATCTTGAGGCCCGAGGCCGGCGCGGTCGTCCCCGCCCGCATGCCGGAGACCGGCACCGACGCGTGCTGCCACGACTCCAGCGCGAGCGAGGGGAGCGTGTAGGTGTAGCGCTTGCCGTCCGCCCCCGCCATGTGCACCGTGATCGCCTTGGGCTTGGAGATCTGCTTGAGCCAGTAGTCGAACGTGATGTACGAATCGGCCGAGGTGTTCATGTTCAGCTTGATCGTCGCCCCGACCAGCTGCGCCGACGCCGAGTTGGGCCGGTACGACCGGAGCAGATACGTCGTGTTGGTCGTGGTCCCCGTCGGCGCCGCGAGGTCGACCGGGTAGAAGAACTCGCCGCTGCCGACGTAGCCCTGCAGCTTGTATCGATCATGGTAATGGCCGGGCAGGATCGTGAAATCGTAGGCGGTGTCCTCGAATGCCGGGTAGCTTTCCCACCCGCTGATCGTTCCGCTCTCGAAATCCTCGCTCCACGTCGCGCTCACGAGCAGGTCCGCCGCCGTCGCCGTCGCCGACCAGATGCACAGCGCCAGGATCGCCAAGATTCTCCAGGTCATGCCAAGCCACCTCGTATTTTGATTTTCACCCCACCCGGCCATGCCCCGAATCATAAGACAAAATCCTCTCAAACTCCCGAATTTCATCTATCATCAAGCGCGATTTGCTTTATGAGTTAATGGTTAATATCTTATTGTATTGAAGATTCTCGAAAGTATTTGCCCCTTGATGCCGCCGTTTTGTCCCGGCACTGGCAAGCGGGCCTGGAAGATCCGGACTCCATGGAATAATTTGTGGGCGAGGCGATCAAACGAAAAGGCGTTCACGCAAAATCGCTAAAGTGCAAAAGGCGCAAAAACATGTTTCTTTGAAGGGCGGAATGAATCCGTGCAAGACCGTCCGCTCCGTGTCATCCGCGTTCCATGGACTTGCGTTCGCCGGACGATCCCGGTCGGTTCGGAAGCTTTTGGTTCGGCGCTCATGCCTTGATCCTGCCGGCTTTGCCGAACACCTTGCGGTTCACTTCCTCGAGGTGATTGGCCCAGTGCTCGTGGATGAAGTGGATGGCGGGCCGGCCGTGGATCGACCAGGGCGATTTCCGGGCGTTCACCCCCACGAAATGCGCGCCGCAGCGCC
Source organism: Candidatus Sumerlaeia bacterium (assembly GCA_039683515.1). GTDB lineage: Bacteria > Sumerlaeota > Sumerlaeia > MVZB01 > MVZB01 > JAJFUE01. The sequence continues at coordinate 140,314 of JBDKRG010000058.1, forward strand.
CCAGGTCCGGAACGTGCGGCGGGAACGGCGAGCAGATCGACACTTCCTCCACGCTCACGACGCGCGGGGCGCCGCCGCGGTGGATCGCCGCCGTCTGCAGCCCCTGCTCGTCGACTTCCGACCCCAGCCGCGCCTCTTCGCTCTCCAGCACCGAGCGCAGCGCGCCCTCGAAATCGAACTCCGGCGTGATCCCGCGGATGCCGCTGTTGCGCGGCTCGGGCGGGCACAGGCGCGCGAACCGGCCGAAGAACGGCGCGACGTCCTCGGCGTACACGCACCATTTCCCGCTCCCCGCCCAACCCTTCAACGCCGCCGGCAGCCGCCATAAAATCAGGTCGTTGTCCAGCGCCAGCTCGTACGCGCCCGGGATCAGCCGGATCGGCGCCAGCTTCCAGCCGACTCCTTCCGCCATCGCCCCGTCGATGCGGTCGCGGATGAACGCCGGCATCTCGCCGTTGCAGTCGACCCAGATGATGTCGTCGGGGATTTCGCCGGTCAGCTCGCGCGCGGCGTCGGTCGCAATCGAGTTGACGCACACGACATGCGTGGCCGTGGGGAACAGTTTCTTCGCCCCCCAGATCGACAGCCGCAGCGCCTCGAATCCGTAACGGCTCACGTTGCCGATCGTCCAGCGCACAACCAGCGGGCATTGTGTCCTGAGCTTCAAGGGGTTCATGTTTTCCATCTTGGCATCCCGCCGCCGTCGCCGCTTCGCGCGGCCGCGGCCGGCCTGCCGGTTTGGGCGCCGGTCCATTTCTTTATCTTCAATAGCCAGTATAGTATGATGCACTTGTCACCCATAGAAATAGAGATCGTCGATCGAGGAAATCCTTGGTGGGGGGCTTCGCGCGTCGCGGGCGTCGTTGGCCGCCGCCGGCGTGGGAGCGTTACCGCCGCGCCGGCCCCTGCGCCCGCCGGTTCTCCCCGTGAGCTGAAATGCCAAGCCGCCGGCCGGCCGTGTGGCACGGGGTATGGCCAAAAGTGACGCTGCGCCCCTTGCCGGCGTCTATACCGGTGAGGGGCGCGTGCGTTCGGGCTTGCCTTGCGCGGGGTTGGCGATTAAGTTTGGAAGATCGGCAAACCCCGTGAGGTCAGCGATGAACGCAGCGATCGGACTGGACAGCGCTTCCGATGCCCCCCAGGCGGCCGAGCCCGAAACGGGCGACGCCGGCCTCGTCGTCCGCGCCGCCGCGGGCGAGGCGGGGGCGTTCGGCACGCTGATGGCGCGCTACTCGCCGGTCGTCCTCGGTTATTTTTACGGCCGGGTGCGCGTCGACGCCGATCGCGAGGACCTGCTCCAGGAGGTCTTCCTCGAGGCGTTCCGGCAGCTCGGGCGGCTGCGGCGGCCCGAGCGGTTCGGGCCGTGGCTGATGCGGATCGCGCGCAGCAAGCTGCTCGACTTCTGGCGCCACCGGCAGCGTCACGCCGGGCGCGAGACGGGCGGCCCGCCCGAGGAGCTCCCCATCGAGCCGGCCGATCCGGGCCCCGGGCCGCGCGAGGCCCTCGCCGAAAGCGAGCTTCACCGGCGGGTCCGCGACGCGATCGGCGCGATGGGCGACAAATACCGGACGGTCCTTTACATGCGGCTCATCGCCGACCAGGAGCCGCACGAGATCGCCCGGCGGCTCGGGATCAAGGAGAGCGCGGCCCGGATGCGCCTCAAGCGCGGCCTCGAGATGCTGCGCAAGGATCTGGGCCCATTGCAGTAGCCCGAGCGTGTGGGGCCGGCGCCCCCGCCGGCCATCCCATGCAGTAGCCCGAGCGTGAGCGAAGGATCTTGAAAGCTGGTGTCTTATGCCGACTGAACATGACGACCTGATCGAAAAACTCAAACCAGCGTTTGCTGCCGATCGGCAGCGCGACGAGCGGATCGCGCGCGCCGCCGTCCGTCGCGTCCGCGACAAGATCGTCGCCGGCGAAGTCGCCCCGGCCCGCGGTTGGGACTGGGGCTGGCTGATCTCCGGCCTGCGCCCGGCCGTGGCGCTCACGGCGGCGTGCGCGCTGGCGATCATCGCGCTTTCGTGGTTCGCGACCGGGCGCGCGACCAACGCGACCTCGTCGGTCTACGTCAGTTTCGCCGCCGAGCAGACCGGCCGCGGCACGGCCGACCGGCCTTTCAACAGCCTCGAGCGCGGCACCACGCAGGTCAAGCCCGGCGGCACGCTCAACGTCAAGTCCGGCGCCACCGCCCAGCCCATCCGGATCGAGAAACCGATGCGCCTCGTCGCCGTCGACGGCCAGGTCCGGATCGGGAAATTATAAGCGCAAGCCTCATCACAAATTGAATAGGTCTTTCCCTTGGGTCCTTTTCCGCCCCAGCTGAAGCGGGTGGTCAGACTACCAGCGCGATAAAAAATGCCCGCTCCAGCGGGCTGAATGGGTTGCCACCGGCTTGAGCCGATGGTCACTGGCATTGATACCCAGGACTCAGGACTCAGAACCCAGGACTCAGGACTCAGGACTCAGGACCCAGGACTACTCTTCCTCGACCAGGTGTCCTTCGTCGATGACCTGCTTCAGGAAATCGGCGGCCTCTTCGGGGAGCGTCGGGTTGACGTGGAAACCGGTCCCCCACTCGAACCCGGCGACGGTCGTCAGGCGCGGGATGATCTCCATGTGCCAGTGGTACTGGCGCGCGCTCAGGCCGCTCGAGTCGGTCGGCTTGGCCTGCGGGGCGCTGTGGATGACCAGGTTGAACGGCGGGTTCTGCAGGGCCTGTTCGATGGAGCCCAGAGCCTGCTTCATGATCGCGGCCAGCGCCGGGATCTCGCCGTCGGTCAGGAACTGGAAGTCGTGGCTGTGGCGGCGCGGCAGGATCCACGTCTCGAACGGGAACCGCGCCGCGAACGGCTCGATGGCGATGAACCCCTCGTTGATGGCCACGACGCGCGTGTTGGCCTTGATCTCCTGCTGGATGATGTCGCAGAACAGGCAGCGTTCCTTGTATTCGTAGTATTCGTGCGTGCTGCGCATCTCGTCGGCGATCCAGCGCGGCGTGATCGGCAGCGCCATGATCTGCGAGTGCGCGTGGAAGATCCGCGAGCCGGCCGACTGCCCGTAGTTGCGGAAGATCTGCACGTAGCGGAAACGTTGGTCGCGGTAGAGGTCGTTCATGCGGTCGCGCCACGTGCGCACGACCGATTCCATGCGCGCCTGCTTGTAGTGCGCCATCCGGGCGTTGTGGCGCGGGCTCTCGATGATGACCTCGTGCGCGCCGACGCCGTTGACCATGTCGTAGATCCCCTCGCCGGAGCGGGTGACCTCCCCCTCGATGCGCAGCAGCGCGAACTTGTTGGGGATGACGCGCAGCTGCCAGCCGCGCCCGTTCTTGCCCATGCCGCCGGCGCGGTCGGCCCAGATTTCGGGCGGGGTCATGCGCTCGTTCCCCTCGCAGAACGGGCAGCTGGCCTCGCTGGTGGTCTCGGTTTCGTTGATCGGCTGCAGGGCGGGCGGGCGCGGGATGACCTCGCGGGCCATGATCACCCAGCCGCCGCTGACGGGATCTTTGCGCAGCATCGACATCGTCGGCCTCACTTCGCCTTGGCGGTCCCGGTTGTCGGGGCGTCGTTGGATTGCAGGCGTTTGGCCAGTTCCTGGCGGTAGGGCACGGCCTTTTTATCGTAGATCGGGCTTACCGAGGCGCGGGCAAAACCCTGCCCGGCCTCGAGGAGGTTGCCCTGCTTGAGCTTCAAGATGCCGAAATAGAAGTTGGCCGCCGCGTTCTGGGGATCGGCCTTGAGCAGCCGGCCCAGGTACTCGGTCGCCTGGGCGTAATCGCCCTTCTGGAAGTAGGCGGCGCCGAGATACTCGTCGCCGGAAATGGTCGGGGCGAATTCCTGCCATTTCTTCACGTTCTCGATCGCCAGGTCGGGTTTCTCGAGGACGAGGTAGCAGGTCGCGAGCCGCTCGCGCGCCCACCACCAGTCGTTTTTTCCCCAGTCGTTCCGGGTCAACTTCTCCAGGTACGGGACGGCCCTGGCGTAGTCCCCGGCGCGAAAGGCCCGATCCGCCGCGACGCGATTTTTGCTGCGCAGGTAGGAGGGGTAGTTGATGGCCGTCAGCGTGAGCGAAACCACCAGGAAGAAGCCCAGGATGATCAACGTCAACTGGTCGACCGCGGGGCGCCGGGTCCCTGAAGGCTGGGCTTGGGTTTCAGTGGGCTGTTGTGCGTCGGGTTTGGACATGTATTTCTCGGGCCGGCGCGCGGCCGGGTCGCCTCGTTTCAAAGTATACTACGCCGGCTGCGCCGGCTCCATGGGGATCGGCCGCTCAGGCGTTGGCCTCGGCTTCCTCGATCTCGCTGATGCGGACCGGCATGACCAGGAACAGCGACTGCGGGTCGCTTTCGCATTCGAACACGATCGGGGCGTTGACGTCCTTGATCTTGAGGTCGACCTGCGGGTCGGGCGTGACCTTGAAGATCTCCTGCAGATACTGGTGGTTGAACGCCAGCCGGAACGGTTCGCCGTCGTAATCGGTCTCGATCGCCCCCTCGTAGGTCCCGTCCTCGCTGGACTGGGCCTGGATCTCGATCTGGCCCTTGGAGAACTTGAGCATGATCGAATGGTGGCGGCGCTCGGCGACGATCGCGGCGCGGTTGATCGCGTCGGCCAGCGTCGTCTTCTGGATCCGGATCGTGCGCTTGAACGACTGCGGGATGACGGCGTCATACTTGGGGTAGGTGCCCTCGAGCCGCGCGGAGACGTAGCTGAGGTTGTCGAGCGTGAAGCTGACCTGGCGGTCGCTGAAGCCGAGCTCGATCTCGCCCTCCTCGCCGATGGCCTTGTCGATCTCCTCCAGAATGCGCTTGGGCAGGATGGCGTTGATCGAGTCGCGCCCGCGGATCTCGAGCGGTTCCATGGTCGTCTTGCCGAGCTTGCGGCCGTCGGTGGCGACGCACGTCAGGCGCCCGCCGCTGAGCTCGAACAGCACGCCCATGAGGACCTTGCGCGGGTCGCGCACCGGGATCGCGAACATGGTGTTGTGGAGGATGCGGCGCAGGTCGGCCTGGCGCAGCACGAGGGTCGTCTCGGCGTCGATGCGCGGCCACTCGGGGAAGTCGTCCGACGGCATCGTGCCCATCGCGTAGGTGTTGCGGCCGCTCGTGATCGTCAGCTTGCTGCCGGTGGCGTCCAGCACGACCTCGCCCTCGGGCATGAGCTTGACGATGTCGGCGAGCAGGCGCGAGTTGACGGTGACGCGCCCGCCCTCCTCGACCTGGGCCTTCAGCTCGACCCGGCCGAACGACTCCAGGTCGGTGCCGTAGAGCGTCGTGGCCGCCGCCCCGGCCTCGATGAGGACGTTGGCCAGGATCGGCATGGTCGAGGCCGAGTTGACGATGTTCTGGATCAGCGAGATCCCGCTGGCGAGCGATTGCCGTTCAAATATGACCTTCATGCTGGTAGCTCCCGGGAAGATAAGAAATCTGAATCACTTTATGCGTTCGGACGGGGTTGTCAATAGAAGATCTCTCCGCCGCTCCGCCCCCCCCGTTCGTGCTCGTGCGTCGTGCGTCGTAATCGTAATCGTAATCGAAAATCGATTCAACGACGCACGAGCACGAGCACGAAAATAAAACGTCTCCGTCTCCCGTTGCCGGGAGACGGAGAGCATTGGTTGCCTTCGCCGATCCGTTACTTCTGGCTGACGTAGGGCAGCAGGGCCATGTAGCGGGCGCGCTTGATGGCCTGGGCGACCATGCGCTGGTGGCGGGCGGTGTTGCCCGTCATCCGGCGCGGCAGGATCTTGCCGCTGTCGCCCATGTACGAGCGCAGGCGGGCGATGTCCTTGTAGTCGATGTAGTTGGCGTTTTCGATCACGTACTCGGAGGTTTTGCCCCGGTGCGGACGACGGCCGCCGCGGCGCGGGCCGCGGTCGCCACGATCACCACCGCGATCGCCACGATCGCCACGGTCGCGCCCATACGAGCGTTCGCCCTGGAAGTCGCGATCCTGGTTGCTTGATTCGCTCATGAGATTAGTTGCTCCTGGTATCCTTTAAAAAAAGTTTTCAGTTCCAATGGCCTGCGTCCCGAGTCGGTCAGAACGGCAGATCATCCTCGGTGCTTGGGCTCTTGGGCGCCGCCGGCTGCTGCGGGGCGGGCGACCAGGTTGCGGGGGCTTCGTCCACGACATCGCCACCCGGGTGCGGCGGCTGACCCTGGGCTCCATCCCCACGCGGCTCGGCGAACTGGATCCGCTCGGCCACGACGCTGATCTTGGTGCGGTTGGCCCCGGTCTCGCGGTCCTGCCAGTTTTCCTGGCGCAGGCGACCCTCGACGTAGATCAGTTTGCCCTTGGACAGGTAGTTGTGGCAAAAGTCGGCCCAGCGTTCCCACGCCGTGATGTCGACGAACACCGTCTCGTCCTGGGCCGATTCGCCCGACTCACGGTCGAACGCGCGGCGGCGGTTGACGGCGATCCGCATGTTGGCGACGGGGCGGCCGGTGGTGGTGTTGCGGTACTCCGGATCGCGCGTCAGTCGGCCGATCAGCAATACCTTGTTCAGTTCCAGCATTGAAGTGGTCTCCCTTGCCGGTTACTCAGCGGGGGTTTCCGGCGCGCCTTCGGCCGGGGCCTCGGGGACGCTTTCAGCCGGGGCTTCGGCGACCGGAGCCGCGGGCGCGGGGGCCGGGGCCGGGGCCGGGCGGTCCTCATAGCGCCGACGCATGCCGCCGCGGGGCTCGAACCGGAAATCGGCCAGGTAGCCGGGTTGAGGCACAAGCTGGGCGACTTCGCGGTCGCGCTTCTTGACCGGAACCGTGATGACCATGTGGCGCAGCACGTTTTCGTCGAACCGGCAAGCCTTCTCGAAGCTGTCGAGAAGCTCGCGGCCCTTGCCGCTCAGGTTGAAGTAGAAGATGACGTAGTAGCCGTCCTTCTTGCGGGCGATCTCGTACGCCAGGCGCCGGCGGCCCCAGCGCGCGATCTCGCGGATAGTGGCGCCGCCCGCGTTGAGGATCCCCTCAAGGCGCGCGATCATGGCGTTGATCTCCTCATCGCCCATCTGGGCGTTGAGGATGACCATGGCCTCGTAGTTACGAACTTCCTTACCGGGCATGGATGGTAACGACCTCCCTTTGGTTTCAAGCAGTCCCGGTCCACGTCGCTTGGGCGCGACGGCCGGAACAGGGGGTACCGATTGGATCGGTGCGAAATCGGCCCGGCTTTCAGCGGTCCGGACCGACAAAATCTTACTCTTTTTCGCCCTCGGCTGCAAACGGCCTCATGCCGTTGTAGCGGTCGGCGGCGGCAACCACTCCCTCGGCCGCCCATTGCTCGGCGGCATCGGCCGCCAGGTCGAGCATCTGGCCGAGCCTGGCGCGCTCGTCCGGGGCCAGTCGCGACAACACGAACTGGACGAGGTCCTCGATCTCGCTGCCCGGGTGGATGCCGACCCGCAGCCGGGCAAACCGGTCGTGGCCGAGGCACTCGATCACCGACTTGAGCCCGTTGTGGCCGCCGGCGCGGCCGCCGGCCCGGATGCGAAGCCGCCCGATCGGCAGGTTCACATCGTCGGTGATCACCAGAAGATCGTCGTCGCCGAGCTCGCGCTGGCGCGCGAAGGCCGCCACCGAGCGTCCCGACAGGTTCATGAACGTCTGCGGCTTCATGAGGACGACGGGCACGTTCGCAATCCGCCCGTCGGCCACCTCGGCCTCGTAGCGCTCGTTCATGCGGAGGGCAAGACCCCAGCGCCGCGCCAGGCGATCGATGACTTCGAAGCCCATGTTGTGCGCGGTGGCGGCGTAGCGCCGCCCAGGGTTGCCGAGTCCAACGATCAGTTTCATTCAAAGAACCACTCGAACAGGTGTCGGAAGTCCTCGTGCATCGTGCGTCGTAATCGTGCTCGTAAATCGATCCGACCACTCCGAAATCCGCAATCCGCAATCCGCAATCGGATTACTTCTTCGGCTTGGCTTCCTCTTCGCCTTCCTCTTCCTTCTTCTTGCCGATCAGCTCGGGCTGGGCGGCTTCGCCCTCGGCGGCCGCGGTCGGCGCCGCTTCCTCTTCCTTCCGCGGCGGAAGGACCGAGAACAGCGCCGTTTCCGGCTCGTCGATGACCCGGACGCCCTCGGGCAGCTTCAGGTCGCTGACGTGGAACGAGTCGTTCATGCGCAGGCCGCTGAGGTTGGCGTCGATGTGCTTGGGGATGTCGAGCGCGCGGCACATGACGGTGACCGTGCGCTGGACGTGCTCGAGGATGCCGCCTTCCTTGACGCCCGCCGGGGTCTCGCCCGTGGCGCGGATCGGGACCTCGACCTCGATTTCCTTGGTCAGGTCGACGCGGACGAAGTCAAGGTGCATCAGTTTCTCGGTCACCGGGTGGCGCTGGATTTCGCGCAGCAGAGCCGGCTCTTCGCCCCCGGCCAGTGCCAGGTTGAAAATCGCGTTGGTGCGACGGGCGCCGCGCAGCACCATTTCCATTTCGTGATCGCCGACGCTGATCGACGCGTTCTGGCCCTCGCCGCCGTAAAGCACGGCCGGGACGCGGCCATCGCGACGCAGACGGCGATTGTCGCCCTTGAGGACTTTCTCGCGGACTTCACCCTTGATGGTCACCTGCTCCATCGCCCACTGCTCCTTAACTCGGCCCGCCATCCCGATGCCTCCGATTGAGGCTCACGGTCCGCCCGAACACAGTCCGGCGGGGGTGGCTGGGCAGCCAAAACCGGTATCTTAGCGGCCCCGCCGCCGATTGCAAAGGAAATTTTTCCGCAATCTGGCGCAACCGGCCATCCGCCTCATGGGGGGGCGGGGGCGATTCACGCCCCCCCGGGCACTCGGCGGTTGTGTTGGCCCCGGATTCGGTTTAAGATGCCCGCCAGCTTTTTCGATTCTTACATTTCACTTTCGCATCGGAGGTTTGACGTCATGCCCCGGATCGACTCCATCCACAAAGTCCTGATCATTGGGTCGGGCCCGATCATTATCGGCCAGGCCTGCGAGTTCGACTATTCCGGCACCCAGGCCTGCAAGGCTCTGCGCGAGCTCGGCTACAAGATCGTGCTCGTCAATTCCAACCCGGCCACGATCATGACCGATCCGGGGATGGCCGACGTCACCTACATCGAGCCGCTGACGATCGAGTCCCTGACCGCGATCATCGCCAAGGAGCGCCCCGACGCCCTCCTGCCGAACCTCGGCGGCCAGACCGGCCTGAACCTCAGTTCCCAGCTCGCCAAGGCCGGCGTCCTCGACCAGTACGGCGTCAAGGTCATCGGCGTTCAGGTCGACGCCATCGAGCGCGGCGAGGACCGGCAGGAATTCAAGAAGACCATGACGAGCCTCGGCATCGAGATGCCCCAGAGCAAGATCGCCCTCACCGTCGCCGAGGCCGAGGCCATCGCCGCCGAGCTCGGCTACCCCGTCGTCGTGCGGCCGGCCTACACCATGGGCGGCACCGGCGGCGGCCTTGTTTACAATATCGAGGAGCTGCGGACGGTCGTGGCGCGCGGCCTGGCCGTCAGCATCGTCGGCCAGTGCCTCATCGAGGAATCGGTCCTGGGCTGGGAGGAGCTCGAGCTCGAAGTCGTCCGCGACGCCGACAACAAAATGGTCACGGTCTGCTTCATTGAGAACATCGACGCCATGGGCGTCCACACCGGCGACTCGTTCTGCGCCGCCCCGATGCTCACCATCAAGCCCGAGCTTCAGGCCCGCCTCCAGAAATACTCCTACGACATCGTCGAGGCGATCCAGGTCATCGGCGGCACCAACATCCAGTTCGCCCACGACCCCAGGACCGGCCGCGTGGTGGTGATCGAGATCAACCCGCGCACGTCGCGCTCGTCGGCGCTGGCGTCGAAGGCCACCGGCTTCCCGATCGCCCTCATCAGCTCGAAGCTGGCCGCCGGCATGCGCCTGAAGGAAATCCCCTACTGGCGCAAGGAGACGCTCGACCATTACGAGCCGTGGGGCGACTACGTCGTCATCAAGTTCGCCCGCTGGGCGTTCGAGAAGTTCCGCGACGCCAAGGACAAGCTCGGCACGCAGATGCGCGCCGTCGGCGAAGTCATGAGCATCGGCAAGACCTACCAGGAAGCCCTCCAGAAGTCGATCCGCTCGCTGGAGACGGGCCGGCACGGCCTGGGCTTCGCCAAGAACTTCAACGCGCTCACCCTGCCCGAGCTGATGGACCGGCTCGTCGAGGCGACCAGCGAGCGCCAGTTCCTCATGTACGAGGCCCTGCGCAAGGGGGCGACGGTCGACGACCTCTACAGGAAGACGCACATCAAGCCGTACTTCATCGAGCAGATGAAGGAGCTGGTCGAGATCGAGGAGCGGATCCTCGAGCACAAGGGCCAGCTCCCCCCCGAGCCGCTGCTCAGGCTCGCCAAGCAGAAGGGCTTCGCCGACAAATACCTGGCCCGCCTCCTCGGCCTCAAGGAAAAAGACATCCGCGACGGGCGCCGGAAAATGGGGATCGTCCAGGGCTGGCACCCCGTCCCGGTCAGCGGCGTCAAGGACGCGGCCTACTACTATTCGAGCTACAACGCGCCGGACAAGGTCGAGGTCAGCCCCAACCGCAAGGTGATGGTCCTCGGCGGCGGCCCCAACCGCATCGGCCAGGGGATCGAGTTCGACTACTGCTGCGTCCACGCCGCCTTCGCCCTGCGCGAGGCCGGCTACGAATCGATCATGGTCAACTGCAACCCCGAGACGGTCTCGACCGATTACGACACATCCAACAAGCTCTACTTCGAGCCGCTGACGGTCGAGGACGTCCTGGCCATCTATGAAAAGGAGAAGCCCGACGGCGTCGTCGTCCAGTTCGGCGGCCAGACGCCCCTCAACATCGCGCGCGAGCTCGAAGCCGCCGGCGTCAAGATCCTCGGCACGTCGCCCGACACGATCGACCTGGCCGAGGACCGCGACCGCTTCCGCAGGATGATGGACCAGCTCGGCATCCCGATGCCGGCCAGCGGGATGGCCGCGACGCTCGGGGAGGCCCTCGAGGTCGCCGGCCGGATCGGCTACCCGGTCATGGTCCGGCCGTCGTACGTCCTCGGCGGGCGCGGCATGCAGGTCGTCTATGACGAGGCGATGCTGCGCGACTACGTCGCCGCCGCGGTGGACGTCACCCCCGACCGCCCGATCCTCATCGACCGCTTCCTCTCCAACGCGATCGAGGCCGAGGCCGACGCGCTCAGCGACGGCGTCGACGCGTTCGTGCCGGCGGTCATGGAGCACATCGAGCTGGCCGGCATCCACTCCGGCGACTCGGCGTGCGTCATCCCGCCGATCTCGATCCCGCAGCGCCACCTGGAAACCATCTGCGAGTACACGCGGGCGATCGCGCTCGAGCTGGGCGTCGTCGGCCTCATGAACATGCAGTATGCGATCGCCGACGACACGGTCTACGTGCTCGAGGCCAACCCGCGCGCCTCGCGCACCGTGCCGCTGGTCTCGAAGGTCTGCAACATCAAGATGGCCCGCATCGCGACCGAGCTGATGCTCGGCAAGAAGCTCGGCGAGCTGAACCTCGGCGCCCCGAGCTTCGGCCACTTCGGCGTGAAGGAATCGGTCTTCCCGTTCAACATGTTCCCGGAAGTCGACCCGCTGCTCGGGCCCGAGATGCGCTCGACGGGCGAGGTGCTCGGCCTGGCCGACGGCTTCGGCCTGGCCTTCTACAAGGCCCAGCAGGCGGCCGGCGGCGAGCTGCCGATCGAGGGGACCGTGCTCATCACGGTCGCCGAGACCGAGCGGCCGGCCGTGCTTGAAATCGCGCGCCGCTTCGAGTCGCTCGGATTCAAGATCCTGGCCACGCTCGGCACGCACGCCTTCCTGCGCGAGCACAACATCGCGTGCGAGCGCATCGACAAGCTCCACGAGGGGCGGCCCAACATCCTCGACGCCATCACGAACAAGGAGATCCAGCTCATCGTGAACACGCCGAGCGGCAAGCTCAGCCAGCACGACGACTCCTACATCCGCAAGGCGGCGATCCGGCACAAGATCCCGTACATCACCACGCTGGCGGCGGCCGTCGCCGCGGCCAAGGGGATCGAGGCCTGGCGCGGCAACCGCGGCACGCTCCGCTCGCTGCAGGAATACCACCAGGGAATCCGCATGGCGAGGGTGGCCGAAGAGACGAAGTAAAACAAAAATCCGGGGCCGCCATCCCGCGATGGCGGCTCCGGATTACAATCAAGCGCCTCCCCAAAATCTCCCCGACCCATACGGCCCAGTGGACCCATCAGGCCCACAATGTTGGGTCCCTCGGGTCCCTTGAGTCCCTTCTACTTTTGCGACGCTTCCAGCGCCTGCTCGACGTCGGCGATGATGTCGTCGATGTGCTCCAGGCCGACCGAGAAGCGGATGAGCTCGGGCTTGACGCCGGCCTCCTCGAGCTGTTTCTCGCTCAGCTGGCTGTGGGTCGTCGTCGCCGGGTGGATCGCGAGGCTCTTGGCGTCGCCGACGTTGGCCAGGTGCGAGACGAGCTTGAGCGAGTTGATGAACTTGCCCCCCGCCTCGCGGCCGCCGCGGATCCCGAACACGATCATGCCGCCGCAGCCCTTGGGCAGGTATTTCCGGGCCAGTGCGTACGACGGATCGCCCGCCAGGCCCGGGTAGCGCACCCACTCGACGTAATGGTGCGTCGACAGGTAATCGGCGAACGCGGCGGCGTTGGAGCAGTGGCGCTCCATGCGCAGCGCGAGCGTCTCGATCCCCTGCAGGAAGATCCACGAGTTGTCCGGCGCGATGCAGGCGCCGAGGTTGCGCAGCGGCACGAGCCGCATCCGGACGATGAACGCCTGGTTGTTCATCGCCCCCAGGTCGCGGGCCCAGCGCATGCCGTGGTAGCTGTCGTCGGGCTCGGTGTAGAGCGGGAACTTGCCGTTGGTCCAGTCGAACCGGCCCGAGTCGACGACGGCGCCGCCGATGGACGTGCCGTGGCCGCCGAGCCACTTGGTCAGCGAGTGGACGACGATGTCGGCCCCGTGCTCGATCGGCCGCAGCAGGAACGGCGTCGTGAACGTGGAGTCGACGGCCAGCGGCAGGCCGTGGCTGTGCGCGATCGCCGCGATCCGGCCGATGTCGGCCACGTCCAGGCCCGGGTTGCCGATCGTCTCGCAGTAGAGCAGCTTCGTCCGGTCGGTGATGGCGCGCTCGAAATTGGCCGGGTCGCGCCCGTCGACGAGCCGCACCTTGATGCCGAACTGCGGCAGGATGTTGTCGAACATCGTGTACGTGCCGCCGTAGAGGCCCGCCGACGAGACGACCTCGTCGCCCGAGGCGCACACGTTGATGATCGTGTAGAAGATCGCGCTGGTGCCCGACGAAAGGGCGAGGGCGCCGGCGCCGCCTTCGAGCGCGGCCATGCGCGCCTCGAGGACGTCGGTCGTCGGGTTCGACAGGCGCGTGTACATGTGGCCGGCCTCCTTGAGGCCGAACAGGTTGGCCGCGTGCTCGGTGTCGCGGAAGACGTAGGAGCTCGTGCGGTGGAGCGGGACGGCGCGGGCCAGGGTCACCGGGTCGGGGGTCTGGCCGGCGTGCAGGCAAAGGGTCTCGATTTTAGCCATGGTGGGGCAAGGTCTTTCGCAAAACAGAATGCAGCGCCCGGGGCGCACGCCTCCATAGTTGTTGAGCACCGGCCAAAAATCAATATAAATGGATGATATTGATAATAGTCAAAAGACAATAAGATGCCGCAATCCTGAATATTAACATTTCACGGAGGCGCCGCGCGCCGGCCGCCCGGCGTCTATTATTTGACCCGTTTCGTAGGGCGTTGATATCATGACTTTATGGTTCAAGCTATTCGAGATGGGAGCCCGTGCTTGCCTGCGGCAACGCATCACACAATGTTGGATTTGCATAGATTTTCGGTAACCGCCAAGGAGGGAACCGCTTATGTCGCTCAACTCATTGCGGGATTTGTTCGTGACCGAACTGCGCGACGTCTATGACGCCGAAAACAGGATCGTGACCCTGCTGCCGCGCTGCGTCGAGGCCGCTTCGTCCTCGGACCTGCAGGAGGCGTTCGAGGACCACCTCGACGAGACCCGCGACCAGATCCGGCGGCTCGACAAGATCTTCAATGCGCTCGGGGAAAGCCCGCTCGGCGAGAAATGCGACGCCATGGAGGGGCTCGTCCGCGAGTGCGAGGCGATGATCAACGAGCCGGCCGAGTCGTGGGCGCGCGACGCGCTGCTGATCTCGATGGCCCAGCGCATCGATCACTACGAGATCGCCGTCTACGGGACGGTCTGCAACTATGCCCAGCACCTGAACGAAACCGAGGCGCTGGAGGCGCTCCACCAGACCCTCACGGAGGAAAAGGAGACCGACAAGAAGCTGACCAAGATCGCCGAGGGGTGTCTGAAGCAGGCCGGCGTGAAGAAGGAATCGAGGCGCCAGTGACAGGCGGCCGTTTGCGCCATCCCCTGCCGGCCGCCCGCGAGCCGGCAGGGGAGTCCGTCCGTCCCGGAGGTGATCCAAGCACCATGACGCGAGTCAGGATCTATCAGGCCCCGTCCCGGTTGAGATGGGCGGCGCTGGAGGCGTTCCGGCGGATTGCCCGCGAACTCGGCGAGGACGCCGGCGAGGTGGTGTCCTGCGGAATCTCCTATCAATCCCTTGACAACGGCGCGCGCGACAAGGATCGCGCAAAGGACCCCGGCGATGATTTCCACGAAAAAATTGGAAGAGTTGGCCGTCCTCAGGCATGACGCGCTGATCGTCTCGGCCTACATCCGGCTCGACCCGAAGCTGGCCTACGACCGGCGCAACGCCCTCACGCAGCTCAAGGGGCTGGTGCGCCGCTTCGAGCAGTCGGCGCGCGACAAGCCGCGCCTCGAGGCGCTCGGGCGCGAGCGGCCGCGCATCGAGCGATACCTGCAGTCGCTCGGCCCGACCGGCCGCAGCGTCGTGGTGTTCGCGTGCGAGCCCGGCAACATCTGGGAGACCTTCCACCTGGACGTCCTCGTCCCGGGCCGGATCGACGTCGAGAACAAGCCCTCGGTGGCGTTCCTGCTGCGGGTCGTGGAGCAGTACCCGCGCCTCGCCGTGCTCGTCGCGCAGAAGGATCACGGCGTGATCTACACGACCGAGCTGCGCACGGGCGAGGAGCGCGCCCGGGTCGAAACCGAGGTCCAGGGCCGGCACGAGCAGGGCGGGTGGTCGCAGTCGCGGTTCCGGCGCCACATCGAATACCAGGTCCAGACGCACCTCAAGGAGGTGATCGAGTCGCTCGAGCGCGTCCAGCGGCAGAGCCCGTTCGCGCGGCTGGCGATCGGCGGCACCGACGACACCATCAACGATCTGCTGCGGATTCTGCCCGACGAGATGAGCCGCAAGGTCATCGGCACGTTCGCGGTCGATTTCAAGCACATGAGCGAGGACGGGATCCTCGAGCGCGCCCACGCGATCAACGAGGAATTCGAGCGGCGCAAGGAACAGGAACTCGTCGAGCGGCTCGACGAGGAGAAACACCCCGGCGGCCGCGGCGTCGTCGGGCTGGACCAGACCCTGCGCCGGCTGTCCGAGCACCGGATCGACCGGCTCATCGTGACCGATCAGCCCGACCTGGCCGGGACGGTCTGCACCAAGTGCGGCCATTTGGACACGCGGCCGTTCGACCACTGCCCGGTCTGCCGCGCGCCCGGCCGGCAGGTCGACAACATCGTCGACCTGGCCATGGAGCAGGCCCTGATCGACGGGGCGAAAATCGAGGCGCTCGAGGGCGAGCCGAACGAATGGCTGAGGCGGCACGGCGGCGTGGGGGCGATCCTGAGGTACTAAGAGACGGCCTGGCACCGGGCGGCGTGGAGCGCAGCGGGGATTCCCGTTGCGCTTTTTTTTATCGGCGCGGACAAGGCCGTGATGCCGGGAGCTTTAGAGCGCTTGACGATCATTTTCCGTTCGTGCTCGTGCGTCGTGCGTCGTAATCGTAATCGAACCAATCACCGACTCTTGAAACTGATAACCATTGGGATCGTGCTGATTGCCGGAAAACTTTTGTCAACCGATTTGGCTTGTCAGGGGGTGGTGCCCTCGGCGCGAATCGAACGCGCGACCTTCGGATTAGGAATCCGCTGCTCTATCCCCTGAGCTACGAGGGCCCGATCTCAATCTACTGAAACGCGGCGGGGGAATCCAGCGCGAAAGGATGCCCGGCCTTGGGCCGCGCCTACGATCCTTGCGGCGGGTTGACGATCTGGACCGTGCGCGTCGGGAACGCGAACCCGATCGATTCGGCCTCGAAGCGCTTGATCAGCTCCAGGTTGATCCTCTGATGGATGTCGCGATAGAGGTTGTAGTCCGATTGTGTCACGAAGTAGACGACCTCGAACTGGAGCGCGCTGTCGCCGAAGTCGATGAAGTGCGCGCGGTCGAAGCGCGTGTCGGGGATGGCCTCGATGATGTCGCGGACCATCCGGCCGACCCGCTCGAGCTTGTCGGCCGGGGTCGCGTAGGCCAGCCCGAAGCGGAAGAGGACGCGGCGCTCCCACATGCGCTTGAAGTTGCTGATGCGGCTCTTGAGCAGGTCGCCGTTGCCGAAGATGAGCTGCTCGCCGGAGATCGAGCGCAGGCGGGTGGTCTTGAGCCCGATGTCCTCGACCGTGCCCATCTTGTCGTCGACGACGATGAAGTCGCCCAGGACGAACGGCTTGTCCAGGACGATCGACAGCGAGGCGAACAGGTCGCCGAGGATGTTCTGCAGCGCCAGCCCGATCGCCAGCGACGCCACGCCGACGGTGGCCAGCAGGGGGCCGATCTCGACGCCGAGGTTCACGAGCAGCAGCAGGCCGATCACGACGACGACGACGAGCTTGGCGATGAAGCCCAGGGCGGCCATCGTCATCACGCCGGCGGCGTCTTCCTGCAGGTTCTTGCGCCGGTATTCGGCCACGAAGTGCTCGATCAGTTCGTTGAACCAGAAGACCGACTGGATGAGCAGCATGATGATCGCGAACGTCTGGAACGGCCGGGGCCTCCAGTCGCGCATCGGCTGGATCAGGAACAGCGAGCCGGCGAAGAGCGCCAGCGCGACGTAGAAGATCGGGTGTGTGCGGCGGATGAGTCGCTGGATCAGGAACTCGGTCGCGCGGTGGTGCTGGGCGGCAAGCGAGCGCAGGCGCTTTTCGGCGACGACGCGCAGGATGAAGGCCAGCCCCAGGACGACCGTGAACGCGATCGCCGCGGGGACCCAGTTCTCCAGATGGTTGTGTCCGCAGACATACTTGACGTATCGGACGGCGCTCCAGCCGGCGTCCGAGATCGTCTCGGTGATCTCGGCGTTCTTGACGACGGCTTCGGCGGCGGTGACGGTGGCCATGGTTGGTTTCTCCAGTTGGGCGCGATGGCCCGGCGCACATCCTACAACACTGAAATCGCGCCGACAAGAAGACCCGAGCGCGGCGGCCAAAGATTGGGCCGCCGGCCGACGATGCAGATATTCTCTCTTTATTTCCGGGGCGGAACCGGTCAATATAAACCGCGAGGTGGCATGGGATGATCCTGCTGATCGACAATTACGACTCTTTCACTTACAACCTGGCCCAGTACCTGAGCGAGCTGGGCGAGGCGCCGGTCGTGCGCCGCAACGACGAGGTGACCGTCGACGAGGTGGCCGAGATGGCGCCGCGCGGGATCGTAATCTCGCCGGGGCCGTGCACGCCCGACCAGGCGGGGATCTCGGTCGAGCTGGTCCGGCGGCTCGGCGACCGCGTCCCGATTTTCGGCGTCTGCCTCGGGCACCAGTCGATCGGGCAGGCGTTCGGCGGCAAGGTGGTGCGCGCGCCGGAAATCATGCACGGGAAGATTTCGAAGATTTACCACCGCGGCCAAGGGGTCTTCGCCGGGCTGGATAACCCGTTCGACGCCACGCGCTATCACTCGCTGATCGTGGAGCGGGAGGGCTTGCCGGCCTGCCTCGAGGAAGTCGCGTGGACCGAGGGGACGCACCGGCTGATCATGGGGCTGCGGCACCGGGAGCGCCCTATCTGGGGCGTTCAGTTCCACCCCGAGTCGATCCTGACCCAAAGCGGCCACGCGATTCTGAAGAACTTTCTCGGGATGTTGCAGTAGCCGCCGAGCGGCATGAGCGAATGCAAAATGCCGGGACTCAGCGCCCGGCCCACAAGAGCGCGAAATGACACCGATACACACGGGATGGCTTTTACTGCGGGCGATGCGGCCGCACCAGTGGACGAAGAATCTGCTGCTGTTTGCGGGGCTGTTTTTCGCGCGCGAGATTTTCCACCCCCACTCGGTGATGCTGGCCATGCTCGGGTTCTTGTGTTTCTGCATGGTTTCGGGGTCCATTTACATTTTGAACGACGTGATCGACCGCGAGCGCGACAAGATCCACCCGCGCAAGCAGCACCGGCCGATCGCCTCGGGGCAGTTGCCGGTCCGGACGGCGCTGCTGGCCGCGGCCGTCGCCGTGGCGGCGGCGTTCGGCGGGGCGTGGCTGATCTCGCCCTACTTCTTCATGTGCGCGGCCGCGTACGGGCTGATGAACGTGGCCTACTCACTGGCGCTCAAGAACGTTTTCCTGATCGATACGATGATCATCGCGATGGGGTTCACGATCCGCGCCGTGGCCGGCGTGATCGTGCTGCGCACGCCCGAGCAGATGGTGCCGCTGACGTCGTGGTTCGTGATCTGCGTGATGTTCCTGTCGCTGCTGCTGGCGTTCTGCAAGCGGCGCAGCGAGCGCGTGACGCTCGAGGTCGACGCGCACGATTTCCGGCCGGTGCTGGCGATGTATTCGGTGCAGCTCATGGACCGGGTGATCTCGATCTGCGCGACGGGGGCGATTCTTTCGTATGCGCTTTACGCGGCGGGGATGGACCACGAGGCGCCGTCGTCGGCCGACCCGTGGATGATGCTGACGACCATCCCGTTCGTGATGTTCGGGATCTTCCGCTACCTGCACCTGGTCTACAACAAGCAGGAAGGCGAGGCGCCCGAGCACGTGCTGGTCACCGACGGCCCCCTCCTGGGCTGCGTCGTCCTGTGGCTGATGGCCCTCGGCTTCGTCTATTTCCCGCAGTAAAAAAACTTTTCGGATCCGTTCCGCGGGCTATCCGTCGGGAACGATTCTCAGTGCTCATCTCTCATATTTCATCGCGTTTCGTCGCGGACTTGAACCGCCTCGGCCGATAAAACCACATCGTCGCCAGCACGAGGAGCCCGAACGCGACGTAGAGCGGCTGGAAGACCCATTCGGGCAGCTCGACGAACAGGATTTGGTGGATCAGCCGGCCGACGAACGAGCCCGGCTCCTGGGCCTGGCCGATCGACTCGCGCAATTCGTATTCCCATTCCGTCAGCGGGCAGTAACCGATCACAAAGCCGAGCATGACGACCGCGAAGATGGCGAACAGGTGCAGCCAGCGGAACCACGGGTTGCGCGCCCACTGCCAGCGGCGCCACCAGCCGACGAGGATCAGCAATTCGCCGATCACGATAAAGGCGACGATGGAGAAGTGGACGACGAGGATGATGTCGGCAAGTAATGCAGCGGGCATGTCAGTCCATTCGGTCCATTCGGTCCGTGGGATTCACGTTCTACTTTTCGAAGACCTGGTCGATGGAGTCGATCTTGTCGATCGGCCAGCCGAGCCGCGAGGCCAGCGTTAACGCCTTGAGCAGCAGCACGAGGCCGACGCCCATCCGGTCGGCCTGCGGGACCCCCTCGACGCGCAGCGCGCAGCCGAGCAGGTAATTGACCGGGTCGACGAGCTCGCCGCGGGAGTTGACGCCGACGGGGATCGGCCGGAACAGGTCGGGCTGCACCATCGGGATGCCGGTTTCGGCCTGGGCCAGCTCGCGAAGCTCGTGGATATATAATGCGAGCGCCTGCATGTCGCGCAGCGCGGCGGTCAGGCCGAAGTGGCCGATGTCGCAGACGAGGGGGCGCTCGACCGCCCAGCCGTCCAGGCCGATGCGGCGGCGGACCGGCTCGACGCCGCGCACCTCGCGGCGCCACCCCTCCTGCTCGCGGTCGAGGTCGGTGTAAAGCCACGCGACCGTCTCCGGCTCGAACCGGTTCTGGGAATTCATGAGCAGCTCGGCGCGGAGGCGGTCGACGAGCGCGGTTTCGTCGAGGCGCTGGAGCCGGCGCAGCTGCCGGTCGACTTCGCCGCCGAGCAGGGTGGTCTGGAAGCACTGTTCGAACAGGGCGAGGTTGCGCGTGAGGTCCTGTGTGGCGCCCACCGCGTCGTAGGCGACGACCAGGGCGTCGTCCTCGCGCGCGCAGGTGATCCCCCAGCCTGCGTCGGGCTGGCCGGCGCGGCTGTGGCGGGCGCGCTGCAGCATCAGGATCCATTTCCACAGCAGCTGCGCGGCCGCGGCGGGGGGCTCCTCGATTTCCGAGCCGAGCTGAAGGGCCCAGTGGCGGATCCAGCCGCGCAGCGATTCGGCCTCGGGCTGGTGCGGGATCTCGCCGCCGATCCAGTCGCGGCCGTGGCCGAGCGAAGCCAGCATCGGGGTGAGCTGCTCGGTGAAATCCTTCTCGCCCGTCACGGCGAGCCGGCAGCTTTCCTCGGGCAGGCTGAACAGCTCGAGCCGGTCCGCCGTCAGGAGCAGAAGCCAGTCGGCGTCGCCGCCCCAGCGCGCCGCCGTCAGCGCCATCCGGGTTTCCATCGAGAGGTTCAGGAAGCGGGCGAACAGTTCCTCGCGGGGAGGCTGGTGGATGGCGGGCAGGGCGATCAGCAGGAGGCCGTGGCCGGCCTCGTTCTCGAAGCGGCGGCACGGGGCGAGGTGTCGGCCCTGAAACGTCTGGAACCACGCCTGGTCGCCCAGCGGCGCGGGGGATGCGGCGGTCCAGTGGCATGCCTGGAGCAGGCCGCAGATTTCAGGGATGCCGGGGAGTGGTTTTTCAGGCTGCGTCATGGTCGCTCGCCGCTTCGGGATCAAACCTCAACACACCAACATAGCCATATCTGCCGCGCGCATCAATCATTTGAAGCGGGATGCCGCATTCGGTCCATCAGGTCCATCAAGTCCATTCCCTCATTCCGCAATCCGAAATCCGCAATCCGAAAATCCATTCGGCTTGCGTTCGTTTTCGGGTTTTGACAGAATGAGTGTTTTATGACGGTCCTGTTGAGCAAACAGCATACGACCCATCCAAGCCGCAGACGGCGGTGAGGAATTATTCGAGGAAAGGCTCTGGAACATGGCGAAGGAAACCTTCAAGCGGACCAAGCCGCACGTCAACGTAGGGACGATCGGCCACATCGACCACGGCAAGACCACGCTGACGGCGGCGATCACGCTCTGCCAGGCCGCCAAGGGCTTCGGCC
>JBDKRG010000059.1:0-171530 GCA_039683515.1 Candidatus Sumerlaeia bacterium
CCCGAGCCGCGACGTATTACGTCTCGACCGACTCCGGCGCCAGCGACGGCAACGCCGGCACGGAGGCCAAGCCGTGGCGGACGATCACCTACGCCGCGTCGAAGGCCGTGGCCGGCGACACCGTCAAGATCAAGGCCGGCAACTACGGCAACGAGCACGTGGTCGTGGCCAACTCGGGCACGGGCGAAAGCAAGCGGATCGTGTTCGAAGGCTACGGCGGGACGGTGCAGCTGGGCGTGCTGCCCAGTCCGCGCACGCTCCCCCCCGCGAGCGAGATCGGCTTCAAAATCCTGAACAAGAGCTACATCACGCTCCGGAACCTCAACTTCACCTGGTATTTCGATTGCGTCTATATCGAGGATTCGAACTATGTCGACTGCGAGAATCTCTACATCGACAAGTGCGGGGCGGACGGCGCCAAGGGCCATGGGATTATTTATACGAGCTCGGATTACGGGAAAATCCTGGATTGCACGGTGATCGATTGCGGCGGCAACAACGTGGACCTGGCCGCCTCGAGTCATTGCCTGATCGACAACCTCAAAAGCCTCGGCACGCTGCCCGACAGCACCTTCGCCACCGACTATTACTGCCTCATGTGGTGCGCCCACGAGAACGTGGTCCAGAACAGCTACTGCGAGGACATGGCCGACTCGGGCAAGGGCAACCACGGCTTCATCATCAAGGATTTGAGCAAAACGCCCCACAGCCACGACAATCTGTTCAAGGACTGCACGGCCGTCTCCTTCGAGGAGTGCTTCTCCGCCGCACACCTGGCCTATAACAACACGTTCCTCCGGTGCCACGGCGACAATTCGGGCAAGACGAACCGGTTCAGCACCGTCCTGCAGGCGCGCAACGGGGCCTACAACAACACCTTCAAGGATTGCACGGGCGTCGGCAGCAAGGTCCTGGTCAGCCTGACGAGCTACGCCGAAGGCAACACCGGGATCAAGGACGGCAACCGATTCGTCAACTGCCGGCTCCGCGGCACGAACCTGACCGGCAGCCGGGCGGTCCTGTTCGGCGGGACGACCAACTCCGTCTTCGAGAACTGCGTCTTCGACAAGGTGACGTATCTGGCCCGCTTCGTCAAAAACACGACCAACACCGGCAACGCGTTCAAAAACTGCATCCTGACCGGCATGCAGGCCACTTACGACCCGTACGACCTCGATCCCTACCCGTACGGCACCGAAACGCCCTACGACGGCACGAGTTCGCTCAGCGCGACGTACACGGATTTCTGGAACAACGGCTTCTCGGCGTTCAGCGGCGCGGGCAACATGTCGTCCGACCCCAAGTTCGCGAACCAGTCGGGCGGCGACTACCACCTGAAATCAACCGCCGGCCGGTGGAGCGGATCGGCGTGGGTGAAGGACGCCGAGAGTTCGCCGCTCATCGACATGGGTGACCCGGCGTCGAGCTTCACCAAGGAAACCAACCCCAACGGCGGGCGAAACAATATCGGGGGCTACGGCAACACGGCCGAGGCCTCGCTGTCGCCGTCCGGGATCATCGGCGCGGCGACGCCCTGCGACAACCGGCTGTGCGAGCGCTACCCGACCACCGTCTATGCGAGCAACAAATTCCTGGACGTCGGCCATTACACAACCACCGACAAAAAGTACCGCGCCCTGATCTGGTTCGACCTGAGCCGCTATGACAGGCCGGTCAGGAAGGCGACGCTGTCGCTGTATTGGTACTATCCGACCTCGACCCGCACGGCCGACACGGTCGTCGACATCTACCGGCCCGCCACGGGCTGGGACCACGATTTCGTCTCCTGGAATTCCATATCCACCGGCACCGCGTGGACCACCGCGGGGGGCAACTGGTACGACAAGAACGGCACGGCGCAGGGCGGCACCCCGTACGCCAGCGTCACGTTCAAGGGGTCGCAGCTGCCGACCAATTCCTATTACTCGTTCGACGTGACCGCGCTCGTCAACGAATACATCGCCAGCGGCAACAACGCGGGGTTCCTCATCAAGGCGCGCACGGAGAGCAACAATTACATCGCGTTCTACGGCCTGGCCAACACCGACAGCGCCACGCTGCCCAAGCTGGACGTGGTTGCCGCCTCCAACGCCGTGCCGGGCGGGGCGTGGGCGCTTTTCAAATGAATCGCCGGATTGCCGAGGCGGCCTCTTGTTTGCAGCTTGCGGGTGTTCGTACCATCTTGTTACAATCTTGCGGAGCGTCTTCATCTTGGATTGACATCGCGTTTGAACTCAACCCGGAGTCATAATCGATGTTTTTTACCCTCAGGCTTCTGCTGACGTGGGTCGCGCTGGCCGCGGCCGCCGCCACGCCGGCCCGCGCCGCGACCTATTACGTTTCGACCGCCTCCGATGCCAGCAACGGCAACACCGGCACGGAAGCGTCGCCGTGGCGGACCATTACCTACGCCGCGACCAAGGCCAAGGCCGGCGACACCGTCAAGATCAAGGCCGGCAACTACGGCAACGAGCACGTGGTCGTGGCCAACTCCGGCACGGCCAGCGGCCGAATCACGTTCGAAGGCTACGGGGGGACGCCCGTGCTGGGGACGTTGCCGAGCCCGCGGACGACGCCGGCCAACACCGAAATCGGCTTCAAGATGACCCGGAAGAACTACATCACGCTCCGGAACCTCAAATTCACCTGGTATTACGAATGCGTCTACGTCGAATTGTCCGATTACGTCAACCTGGAAAACCTCGTCGTCGACAAATGCGGCGGCGAAACCTACGAGGGCGACGGCATCGTGTTCACATGGTCGGATTACGGGACGATCAAGGATTGCACGGTGACCGACTGCGGCGGTAACAACGTGTTCCTGAATTATTCGAACTATTGCACGATCGACGGGCTCAGGACGCTCGGCACGCTGGCCGGCACGAACACGTACGCCACCGACTATTACTGCGCGTTGAGGTGCTCGAGCAACAATGTCATCAAGAACAGTTACGCCGAGGACACCGTCGACTCGGCCAAGGGCAATCACGGCTTCATCATCAAGGACCTGACGTACACCCCGCACAGCACCGGCAACGTCGTTCAGGACTGCACGGCGATCTCCTTCGAGGAGTGCTTCTCCGCCGCGCATAAAGCCTACGGCAACACGTTCCTCCGGTGCACGGCGGACAATACCGGCAAGGGCGGCTGGAACTCGGTCTTCCAGGCGCGCAACGGCGCCCACGACAACACGTTCCGTGAGTGCACCGGCACCGGCCGCCACGCCGTCGTCAGCCTGTCCAACTACAGCGAGGGCACCGGCAACATCGTCAACAAATCGGGAAACAAGTGGATCAACTGCACGCTCAGGGGCATTGACCAGGCCAACAGCATCGGAATCGTCTTCGGCGGCAGCAGCAACACCGTATTCGAGAACTGCGTCTTCGACAATGTTCCCAATTTTGCCCGCTTCGTGACGACCTTCAGCGGCATCACCCTCAGCAACACGGCGATCACGCTTAAAAATTGCATTATTAACTCCATTCCCAAGAGTTACGACACCGTCGTCAACACCTATTACCCGATGGGCGGCACCCCGAACAACGGCACCGGCGCCATCACCGCGACCTACAATTGTTTCTACGACGGTTTCACGGCTTTTTCCGGAACCGGCAACATCACCGCCAATCCGAAATTCGCGTCGGGGACCGACTACCACCTGAAGTCAACCGCCGGCCGCTGGACCGGATCGGCCTGGGTTCAGGACACCGAAGACTCCCCATGCATCGACACGGGCGACCAAGCGTCGATCTTCTCCAACGAACCCGCGCCCAACGGCGGCCGCATCAACATCGGCCGTTACGGGAACACCGCGGAAGCATCCAAATCGACTTCCGGCGGCGGTGGCGGTGGCGGTGGCGGCGGCGGGACCGCGGCGCCGTACGACAACTGGCTGCGTGAGGCAAGTCCGGCCACGGTCTACCCGAACAACGCTTACCTGGGCATCGGCCACCTGACCAGCAACAACTCGAAATACCGCGACCTGATCTGGTTCGATCTGAGCCAGCATGCCCGGCCGGTCAAGCGCGCGACGCTTTCACTCTATTGGTACCATCCACCGACCTCGACCCGGACCAACGACACGGTCGTGGACGTCTACCGGCCGGCCATGGGCTGGGATCACAATGGCGTCTGCTGGACTTACAAAACCAGCGGCGTGGCCTGGACGAACCCCGGCGGCGACTGGTATGACAAGACCGGCAAAGCCCAGGGCGGCACGCCGTACGCATCGGTTACGTTTAATAAGTCGCAGCTGCCGACGAATTCGTTTTATACCTTCGACGTGACGACGCTGGTCAACGAATACATCGCAAGCGGTAAGAACGCCGGGTTTTTCATCAAGGCGCGCACGGAGTCCGCCAATTACATCGCCTTCTATGACCTCGCCGCCACCGATAGCGCCACGCTGCCCAAGCTGGACGTGGTTGCCGCCTCCAACGCCGTGCCGGGCGGGGCGTGGGCGGTGTACGAGTAGGACGCCTCGGCCCCAAGCGCCCAAGCCCCGGATCCTTCGTCTTTCTCCCGCCGGCCCCCGGCGGGTGTTTTTCATGCCACCCCACGAATTGAATCCGCACTCCGCATTTCTTGACACCTTCCGCCAAAACGTCCTAAGCTGAGCCGTGCCGCGAGAAGTTGAATGCAGTTCTAGATCTGGAAGGAACAGGACGAACATGAAGAAAAAAATCACAGTCATCGGGGCAGGAAACGTCGGCGCGACGACCGCGTTGTTCCTGGCCGAGAAGCGTCTGGGCGACGTCGTCGTGACCGACATCGTCGAAGGCATGCCGCAGGGCAAGGGCCTGGACATGCTCGAGAGCGGCCCGCTGCACGGCTATGCCGGCCGCATCAAGGGGACGAACGACTACAAGGACATCGAGGGCTCGTCGGTCGTGGTGATCACCGCCGGCCTGCCGCGCAAGCCGGGGATGAGCCGCAGCGACCTGCTGGCCGTCAACCAGAAGATCGTCGGCTCGGTCGCCAACGAAATCAAGACGCACGCCCCCGAGGCGATCGTCGTCGTCGTCTCCAACCCGCTCGACATCATGTGCTGGGTCGCCCAGCAGGGGACCGGGTTCGCCTCGGGCCGCGTCTTCGGCATGGCGGGCGTCCTCGACAGCGCGCGCATGCGGGCGTTCATCGCCGACGAGCTCGACGTCTACCCGGCCGACGTCGTCACGATGGTCCTGGGCGGCCACGGCGACTCGATGGTCCCGGTCGTCAGCATGACGTCGGTGGCGGGCATCCCGATCACCGAACTGCTCCCCAAGGAGCGCATCGACGCGATCGTCGACCGCACGCGCAAGGGCGGCGGCGAAATCGTCAACCTCCTCAAGACCGGCAGCGCGTTCTACTCGCCGGCGGCCTCGGCGGTCGAAATGGTCGAGTCGATCCTGCTCGACAGCAAGCGCGTCCTCCCCTGCTCCGTTTACCTCGAGGGGCAGTATGGGATCAACGGCTGCTACATCGGCGTGCCGGTCAAGCTCGGCGCCGAGGGCGTCGAGAAGGTCTACGAGATCAAGCTGACCGACGACGAGCTCAAGGCGCTGCGCGCCTCGGCCGAGGCGGTCCAGGCCGACATGGCGGAGCTCAAAAAGCTCGGTTGATAAGCGGTTCGCAGTCCCGGCTTCAGCCGGAACAAATTGAATGAGAAATGAGAAATGAGAAATTTAAAATGAGAAATGAATTCCGTGTTTTCCGTGCCTTCCGTGGTTAACGGAATCCGGTTTCTCATTTCTCATGGCTCATTTCTCATTTCTCATTAATGAGGTTTCAACCATGCCCACCGACATTCAGAATCCCTCCAATCTTGCGCTCCCGGAGTCCCTTTACGGCGGCGGGCTCGTCCTGCCGTATCTCGACAAAAAACCCGCAATCGGCGAAAACGTGTTCGTCGCGCATCACGCGTCGGTGATCGGCGAGGTCACGCTCGGCGACAATTCGAGCATCTGGTTCGGCGCCGTGTTGCGCGGCGACATCGCGCCGGTCCGGATCGGCGCCGGCAGCAACGTCCAGGACAACAGCGTCCTCCACGTCGGCGACAACGACCCGTGCATCATCGGCGACAACGTCGTCGTCGGCCACAACTGCGTCCTGCACGGCTGCACGATCGAGGACGATTGCATGATCGGGATGGGCGCGATCATCATCAACCGCGCGGTGATCGGGCGCGGGTCGGTGGTCGGGGCCGGGGCGCTGGTCACGCAGGACACCGTGATCCCGCCGTACAGCCTCGTGCTCGGCTCGCCGGCCAAGGTCAAGCGCGAACTGACGCAGGAAGAGCGCGAACACCACGCGGTCTTCGCTCCGAAATACACGCGCGTCGCGCAAAACTATAAAAAAGCATAATCAATCGGAATCAGAAACAAATTCGAAACAATCATTCAAAATATTCAAAATATTTCCCGTAAATATTTCGCGCCAAACAGCAATGCATAATTTGCTTATATTATATGATATTTCATTATCATTTGTTTCGAATTTGTTCTCTTGCTTCTGATTTTTTCTTTTCTCACAGGCAGTCCCGGACGTCGGGAAGCATGCGGCGGAAGAGCCAGACGCCGGCGGCCAGGCAGAGCCATGGGAAGATCAGCACGATCGCCCAGTCGATCATGCTCGGGTCCTGGTGGACCGCGCCGAACAGGCTTTGCGTCGCCGTGATGAAGCGCTCGAACGGATTGATCGTCATGATCACCTGGCCCACGCCGACGAGCACGCCGACGACGCCGTCCTGGTCTGCGGCGGCCTTGCTGAAGATCAAATCCTTGTAATAGACGACCGGGTTGAACCAGAACAGAACCTGCATGATGATCTGCACGAATTGGGCGGTGTCGCGAAAAAACACGTTCAGGCCCGAGAGGATCAGTCCCAGCCCAAGCGCCGCGACGCCCATGAGCGCCATCACGAGCAACCCGCCGAGGGCCGCGAACGGGACCGGGCAGCCCGTCACCAGCAGGAGCGCGAACAGGATCAGCATGCCGATCCCCTGAATAAAGAATGCGTTCAGCAGGACGGGGCCGAACAGGATGATCGGCGGGAAGGCGACCTTTTGCAGGAGGTTGCCGTTTTCGATGAGGACGCCGGTCGAGCGGATCAGCACGTCCGAAAAGAGGATCCACGGGATCAGGCCGGCGACGAGGTGAACGCCGTAGTTGAGCGAGCCGAAATTGACGAGGCTGACACCGCCGGCGCCCGGGCGGTCGCGCATGAGCGTCGAGAAGATCGTCATGTAGATGGCGATCATCATGAGCGGGTGGATGAGGTTCCAGAATCCGCCCAGGGTGGAGCCGGCGTAGCGGACCTTGAGGTCGCGCCGCACCAGGAGCCAGAAAAATTCGCGCTGTCCCCGGTCGAGCATTCGCAAGTCCCCAAGCCGCCGTATGGTTCGACGACCCATCCAATGAGAAATGAGAAACGAGAAATAAGCAACATCAAATCCAAATCCTGAATCCGAATATCGAAATCCGAAACAAATCCGATATCCAAATTGTTCACTGCTCATTTCACAGGTTCCACGGAAGAATACATGGGTAAGGTGCTCAAACGAAAAGGCGTTCACGCAAAATCGCAAAAGTGCAAAAAACGCTAAAAACATGTTTCTTCGAAGGACGGAATTGAAACGCCAAGACGCCAAGTGCGCAAAGACCAAAAGAATGACAGATTTCGGGTCGTGGCGTCCTGGCGGTTCGAGCATGACCCGTGCAAATCCGCCCGATCCGCGTCGTCCGCGGTCCATGAGCGTGCGCCCGGCGGCAACGTCCTGCGCGGCATGGGCACAATGCATGGATTCAGAGCCCACAAATTCTTACAAAGAGCCATTTCTCACTGAATTTCTGTGTTCTCCCGCTTCCCGCATGCGGTATGATCGGCCTGACGCCCGTAGGGGGGCGCGAGCGGCGTATGCTTGACCGAACCATCCGCACCAACAGCATCCTGCTGACGTTCCTGGGGCTTTACCTGCTGGTCGTGGCGCTGGGCCTGATCGAGCTCGACCGGCAGTATTACCAGAACGACAAAAGCAGCCTGATCCACGAAAACATCTATTATTTCCTCAACCGCGAGGTCGGGGAGGAGACGATCACCGAGCTCTACAACCTCGCGCTCAAGGACCTGCAGCAAGGCACGCCGCCGACGCGCAAGGCGCTGAGGGAGAAAATGCAGGCGATCCTGAACGGGCAGAATTTCGTCTACCGGATCGCGATCCGCACGGCGGCCTCGGCCAGCGAGGAAATCAACACCCAGACCCAGAGCGAGCCGGTGCTGGTCGAAGAGTCCGCGCCCGGCAAATTCAAGTCGCAAAACAACTACTCCAACTCGCTGTTCCTGGGCAATTTCAGCGGCACGATCGACCAGCCGATCCAGGACGCAACCGGCGTCACGTGGGGCCGGCTGATGCTCAACTACACGTCGCCCAAAGGCTACCCCGCCATGGAGGAGCTGACGGCGCGCTACCGGTGGTACGGGCTGTTCCTGGTGGCGCTGCTGTCGATCCTGGCGTGGGCGATCGCGCGCAGCCTGCTCTTCCCGATGCGCAACGTCATGAACGCGCTCGAGGCCTCCACGGCCGAGCACACCGCGTTCATCGCGCGGCCGGTGCGGCGGCTCGAGACATTCTACAACCGCATGGCGCTGGACGCGGTGATCGCCAGGATGCAGGGGCAGCTGCGCGACAGAATCGCGCTTCACCCGGAGCTGACCGGCTGGGAAATCGTGCGGCTCGTCTGCACGAGCTTCCACGAGCAGGTCGGGATGCCGATGGTCGCCGCGCTGGAGATGGTCAGCGAGGGGCCGGGGCGCGTGCGCCCGACCGGCCAGCGTGTCCTTGCCGGCCGGCCCGAGGCAACCACCGACGCCGCGGCCCTCGCCGAGAGGATCGACCGCGCCCTGCCGCGCGACGGCCGCAGCCAGGCCTCGTTCGACTGGAGCGACCAGCCGGCGCCGCTCGTCGGGACCGTGCGCCTGCAGGCCGACCCAGAACGCAGCGGGATCAGGTATTTGTTCGCGCTCGGAGTCTTCAACGGGACCGAGTCGGTGCCGGGCGGGTCGCTCGAGCGGATCCTGGACCGGCTGGGGTCGCTCGTCGACGGCGCGCTCCAGACGCTGACGCTGCGCAACCGGCTGCTCGTTCAGGAGCGCGGCCGCGCCAACATCAGCCTGTCGCGGAATCTGGGCCATGATTTGACCAATATCATCGCCACGAGCAAGCTCGAGCTGATGGCTCTGGAGCGGCTCCTGAAGAGCGGCGAGCCGCCCAAGGACGAACGGCGCCGCTCGATCCTCGTCGATTCGCTGCAGGGGCTGCTGCGGTCGGTGCGGTTCATGCAGGAGACGGTGAATTTATATCGCGCCTACGCGTACCTGCAGCAGCCGGTGCTGGAGACGACCGACGGCAACGCGCTCGTGCGCGAGACGCTCGAGCTGTTCGAGGCGTCGATCTCGGGGCGGATCGAGCTCAAGGCCGAGCTGGCCGAGGACGCTCCGCGCTGCGTCGTCGACCCGCGGCTGATCAAGCTGGCGCTGTTCAATCTGTTCACGAACGCGCTCGACGCCACGCGCAAGCTCGACAGCCGCCACGCCGAGCCGTGGATCCGCGTGCGGACGCTGCGCGCCGGCGACGGCGGCCTCGAAATCGTCATCGAGGACAGCGGGACGGGGATTCTGAACACGGCCGGCAAAAAAGCCGCCCCGCACGAGATCGAAAAAATCTTCGAGCTCGGCTACACGAACCGCCGATCGAGCGACTCGCGCGGCGAGGGGCTTGGGCTCAACTGGGTCCGGACGATCGTCCAGGACCTGCACAGCGGCACGATCACCGCCGAAAACAGCGAGTCCGCCGGCGCAAGATTCACGATCCACTTCACCCCGCTCACCCAGCCGGTCGATGCCAATTTGAAAGCTTAACAAATTGTTATTCTATGGCCTTCCCGACCATGCGGGCGATATCGCCTCTGCTAACGGTTCCATTTGTTGGATCGTAAATGAGATTAATCATCCCGTTCTGATTGGGCAAACCATGGAGCGGTGGATAAAATTCAACTCCGTTAAATAGCCGGTCAGGGCCGCAACTTACAATGCAAAAACCCGGAAAGGGGTATGGCCCCCGAGGCGGTCCGTGTTTCTTCTCAAAATCCCCAAACCACCCTGAATAGCTGACATATCGATAGCCGCCAGCATAGTCGTCGGGTTTGGGAGGGTTCGTGCCGCCACCGGCGATTTTCTCGAATGGATACCATTCGGGCTGAAAGGAATCGCTCAACGATACGCTCGACAGATATGCGATCGGCGTCGATAGCTCCCAGACATATTGGAGAAGGCCGGGACGCGATGCACCGGAGATTGGATAAGGATAGGATTGATGGTCGGTCGAATAGGCCTCCAGCGCGGTTGTGATGGTCGCCAGATCGCTTTTAGCGCGCGCGACCTTGGCCCGCTGATGTGCCTCCCGAAAATTGTAAATCGCTATCGCCGACAGGATTCCAATGATCGCCACAATAAACAGAACCTCAATCAACGTGAATGCATGTGTTTTTAATTGATCCCGATGCACGCCGTGACAACTGAATTTCATGTTAACGCCTCCATCACTCGTGATCGCCTTTGAAACCGACTATTCCACAAAATTCAATCCCTTGCAGGCTCCCTGTCGGCTTTCATCTACAAATGACGTGCGATCATGAATTTTGTTTGAAAAAAATCAGTGGTGGTCGTCCAAGACCTGCACTGCGGCCCGATCACAGCCGAAAACAGCGAGAAGGCCGGGGCGCGGTTCATCCTGCATTTCGCTCCGCTCACGCAGCCGGCAGATGAAACGCTGAAGGCGTGAATTCATCACGCAAAAGCGCAAAAGAGCAAAAGCCGCATAAAGCGCCTTTATTTTGCCCCCGGCGTCTTTTCGATCTTTGCGGTTGCGATGATGTCGAGAATGGCCGCAATCCCTTTGTCGTCCCCTGCCGAACCGAAAATGTGAATCAGCGTATTGCCGTCGGTCTCAGGCATTTTTGCGATCATTTCGATGTTTTTTGCGGGATCTTCTTCTGCGTTCCAGTATTCCACCCACTCCTGCTGCCGGCCGAAAAGCAGAGACGTTCGCTTACCCTTGAACAACAAGTCCTTGTCGATTTTTTCATGAAAATAGCTCGGACACCATCCGACATAGATGCTGATGTTTTTCGAGAGCTGTTCGAACTCCGACATCTCCGTTAAATGATATACCGTAAAATCGATCCCATCCTGGACCGTGTAAACCCAATTGCGCGGCGTGGAGAGCGTGATGCCGTCGGCGCGCAAATCCAGTTTCTTCACGCCGGCATCGAGGTTGAGCCGTCGCGGGCCGGTGGCGATCGACGCGAGGATCCTTTGGGTCAGCTCGCGGCAGCGATTCGGCGCCTTGTGGAAGCTGGGATTGAAATAAACCGAGACGCGCAGAACCGTGCCGTCGGCGTGGCGCACAAACGCGACGCCATAGAGAATCGAATCGCCCTTCTGTTTGGGTTTGTCCGGGACGCCGATGATTTTGTTGCCGCCGATGCCGGTTGCGACGAAATGGCTGCCCATGTCCCCGGACAAGCGCTTCAGGGCCCTCGACGTCTCGCCGTCAAAATCCTTTCCTGCGAATTTGAACAACTCCCGGGCCAGGAGGACGAGCTTGTTGCCGCTGTCCTCGTAAATGATCACGGTCTCTTGTTCAGTCGGCTCGGCCGCGCCCATGATGCCTTGGGCGCGGGAACCGATTGTCGATCCACGCGGCATCGAAACCGTCAGTCGCTTGTTGATGAGGTCGAATTGCTGCCAGCTCTGCCCGAACGCGCAGGGCGCAAGCGCCAGAAGAAAAACCGCGATCAATGTCTTCCGTGTGATGGAAGGCAATGGGGGCATTGGGGACAGGTTATGGAATTGCATCGTATTTCGGGTCAGCCCCATGCGCCATGACACCCCGCCCAGCAATTGTGCTGGAAAAACCAGAATAGGTCATCATTTGCAGCCCAAAAGACAAAAATCAACACCAAAACATACTGTCCCCATTTCAGGGCCGCAGTTCTGTTGACAGTGGGGGGGTTTAATGTCAGCATGGGCCAGACTGGCCGGCCGCGATGGGCCGTCTGGGGACGGACATGCCATCGGGTCGGTGGCGGCAGTACAGCCAGGGAAATGGCATTCGAAAGGCGCGTTCGGGATGGGTTCGTCACTACGCAACATGTTTTCGCTCGATATCGGCATCGATCTGGGGACAGCCACCACGCTCGTCTACGTCAAGGGCGAAGGAATCGTCCTGGCCGAACCCTCCGTCGTGGCGATCCGCACCGGCTCGCGCGACGTGCTGGCGGTCGGCAGCGAGGCCAAGCGGATGCTCGGCCGCACGCCCAGCGAAATCGTCGCCATCCGCCCCATGAAGGACGGCGTCATCGCCGACTTCGCGATCACGCAGAACATGCTCGCCTACTTCATCAAGAAGGCGCGCCAGCGCTGGCACACGCTGCCGGGCGCCAAGATCCGCGTCGTCGTCAGCGTCCCGTCGGGCATCACCGAGGTCGAAAAACGCGCCGTCCTGGAATCGGCCGAACAGGCGGGCGCGCACAGCAAGTTCCTGATCGACGAGCCGATGGCCGCCGCGATCGGCGCGGGGCTGCCGGTGACCGAGCCGGCCGGCTCGATGATCATCGACATCGGCGGCGGCACGACCGAGGTGGCCGTGATTTCGCTCGGCGGCATCGTCGTCTGCATCAGCGAGCGCACGGCCGGCGACAAGATGGACGAGGCGATCGTTCAGCACATCAAGCGCAAATACAACCTGCTGATCGGCGACCGCACGGCCGAGGACATCAAGATCAAGATCGGCTCGGCGGACGCCCTGCCCGAAGAGCGCACCATGGACATCAAGGGGCGCGACCTCGTGGCCGGCCTGCCGCGCACGATCACCATTACGAGCGAAGAAATCCGCGAGGCGCTGAGCGAGCCGGTCTCGGCGATCATCAACGCCGTCAAGTCGACGCTGGAGAAAACGCCGCCCGAACTGGCGGCCGACCTCGTCGACTCGGGCATCACCATGGCCGGCGGCGGAAGCCAGCTCAAGGGCCTGGACACGCTGATCGCCTCGGAGACGGGCCTCAACGTGCGGCTGGCCGACAACCCCGAGACCGCCATCGTCATGGGCACCGGCAAGACGCTCGACTCGATCAAGATCCTCCAGAATTTGAACGGCTTCACGCTGCGCCGGTAAATACGGGCTTAGCTATTGAAGGAGAAAAGGGTCCCATGGGTCTTTTGAGACCCATGGGACCTTTTCCTTTGCGCGGCACCCAGGGCGCCGTTTTCACCCTTGACATGGTGTCTACTTTACACTATTGATAGTGTCAGGAAGACAACATGGAGGCGGGGCGAATGGCGTTTACTTATGAATATCCGCGGCCGGCGTTGACGGTCGACTGCGTCGTGTTCGGGCTCGACGACGAGGACCTCAAGATCATGCTGATCCGGCGCGGCCTGGAGCCGTTCAAGGGCCGCTGGGCGCTGCCGGGCGGGTTCGTGCGCGTGGACGAGACGATCGACGACGCCGCGAGGCGCGAGCTGGTGGAAGAAACCGGCCTCGAAAAGGTCTTCATGGAGCAGCTCTACACGTTCGGCGACGTCGGCCGCGACCCGCGCGAGCGCGTCGTCTCGGTCGCGTATTACGCGCTCGTCAGGCTTTCGGATTACAAGGTCCAGGCGGCCAGCGACGCCAGCGACGCGGCGTGGTTCCCGGTCAGCGACGCGCCGACGCTCGCCTTCGACCACGCCAAAATCCTGGCCGTCGCTCTGGAGCGGCTCAAGAACAAGGTGCGCTGGCAGCCGGTCGGGTTCGAGCTGCTGCCGCCCAAGTTCACGCTGACGCAGATCCAGAAGATGTACGAGACGATCCTGGAGCGGCCGCTCGACAAACGGAATTTCCGCAAAAAGATCCTGGGGATGAATTTGCTGATAGAATTGAACGAGGTGCAGAAGGACGTCGCCCACCGGGCCGCGCGGCTTTACAGGTTCGACGAGACGAAATACAGGCGGCTGGCGCGGAAGGGGTTCAATTTCGAGATTTAGAGAATTCTTCGACCACGGAAGGCGCGGAAGGCGCGGAAAAGGCCATCACAATGAAAACGGCATTGAATATCACCGATTTGCAATACGATTTCATGCCGGGCGGGGCCTTGGCCGTGGCCGAGGGCGATCTGCTTGTGCCGGTCGCGAACGGGCTGATGCCGAAGTTCGACCTGGTCATCGCCACGCAGGACTGGCACCCGGCCGGCCATGGCAGTTTTGCCTCGAATCATCCCGGCAAGAAACCGGGCGACGTCATCGAGCTCAACGGGCTGGCGCAGATCCTCTGGCCCGACCACTGCGTCCAGGACACGCGCGGCGCCCAATTGCACGACGGCCTGAACATGGCAGGCATCGACAAGGTGTTCCACAAGGGGACCGATCCGGCGATCGACAGCTACAGCGGGCTGTTCGACAACGGGCATCTGAAATCGACCGGCCTCGGCGAGTATCTGAAAGAAGAGGGCGTGACCGACCTGTATCTGTGCGGGCTGACGACCGATTACTGCGTGAAGTTCTCGGCGCTCGACGCCGCGCAAATGGGATTCCGGGTGTACCTGATCGCCGACGCGTGCCGGCCGGTGAACCTGGAGCCGGGCGACGAGGCGCGCGCGATCGAACAGATGAAAGCCGCCGGCGTGACCGTGATCACAACCCGCGAACTGCTGGAGGACAAGTGATGGACGGCACGATCACGCTCTGGCGGCCGGTCGGGGCTGACGAACTGCAAAAGCTCATCGACTCGGGGATGCGCGCGTTCCCGCCGCGCCTGCCGGGGCAGCCGATCTTTTATCCCGTGCTGAACATCGAATACGCGCGCCAGATCGCGAGGCAGTGGAACGCCAGGGGCGACGGCGCGGGGTTTGTGACCGAGTTCGATGTCGACGCGCATTACTTGTCGAATTTCGAAATCCATCGCGTCGGCTCGCGCGTTCATGACGAATACTGGATCCCGGCCGAGCGGCTGGAGGAATTCAACCGCCATATTCAGGGCCCGATCCGGGTTGTTGAATCCCATTTCGGCACCGAATACGCGGGGCAGACGTTCGAGGAGTTGCGCGGTCATGGAGAATAAGAACGGAAAACGCATCATCGGCGAGGGGCGTTACCTGCGCCTCGTCGACGACAACGGCTGGGAATACGTCGAGCGGAAAAACACGAAGAGCGTCGTCGCGGTCGTGAACAGGACGAAGTCGGGGCATGTGCTGCTCGTCGAGCAGTTCCGGCCAGCGGTCAAGGGGAACGTGATTGAATGGCCGGCGGGACTGGTCGGCGACGAAGGAGACCCGGAGGAAAGCCTCGAGACGGCGGCCAAACGCGAACTGCTCGAGGAGACCGGCTATGCGGCCGAGCAGATCGTGGAGCTGATCACGGGGCCGTCCTCGACGGGAGTGACGAGCGAGGAGATCACCTACGTGATGGCCGTCGGCCTTGAAAAGAAAGGCAACGGCGGAGGCGTTGCCGGCGAGAAAATCACGGTCCACGAAGTGCCGGCGAGCGTGGCGCACGAGTGGCTGAGCAAGAGAATCGAGTCGGGCGTGCAGGTCGACCCGCGCGTTTATGTCGGGTTGTATTTCATGGATAAAGCGATTGATGAAAAATGAAGATCGAGCTTTACACAGGCGACATCTGCGCGGCGCCGGCCGACGTGATTTGCGTCTCGACCAATCCGCACCTGGAGCTGATGGCCGGAACGGGGGGCGCGGTGCGCGACGTCGGAGGCCGGGAAATCCAGGAAGAATGCAACGCGATCATCCAGAAGGCCTATGAAACAAGGGGCGTGCGTTACCTCGAACCGGGCAGCGTCGTGCGAACCGGCGCGGGGAAACTTCCCTGCATGGCCGTCATGATGTGCGTGGCGATCGATCCGTTTCATCAGTCGTCGGTGGAAATCATCGCCCGGTGCACGGCGGGCGCGATTGAAATCGCATGTGAACTGCCGAATTTTCGGACGATCGCGATGCCCGTTTTCGCGACCGGCAACGGCCGTTTCGACTTCCGCAAAGCGCTCGAGGCAATGCTTCTTGCTCTGATCCGAAAAAAAGACCTCTATGAGCAATGCCTCATTGTCGTGCGCGATCCGGACCACATCCGCTGGGCCACGCCCCTGCTTGAATCGATCGGGAATGACATGAACGACCAACGCGCCACGCACATCAGCAAGTTCTTGAGCCTCGTGCTGCGTCACAAGCCGGGTGAGATCGGCATCACGCTCGACGAGGCCGGCTGGACCGACATCGACGGGCTTCTGGACGCACTGGCCAAACACGATCGCCCGATCACGCGCGAGGAACTCGATTACGTGGTTCGCACCAACGCAAAGAAGCGGTTCGCGATCCATGACGACGGCCGGCGGATCCGGGCCAGCCAGGGCCACTCGGTGGATGTCGAACTCGGCTATGAGCGGACGAAACCGCCTGAATTCCTGTTTCACGGAACGGTCGAGCGCAACGTGGAATCGATACGCAGGGAAGGAATCCTGCGCGGCGAGCGCCACCACGTGCACCTTTCGCCGGATCGAGAGACCGCGATCAAAGTCGGGAGCCGGCGCGGCAAGCCCGTGATTTTGCGCGTAAACTCCGGGGCAATGGAACGCGACGGATATTGTTTCTATCGCAGCGACAACAACGTCTGGCTGACCGACAAAGTCCCGCCGCAATACGTGGAGGAAGAGCGATGATGAAACCACCTAAACCGGAAGTGCTGTCGTTTGTCGAGGCGGTCAAAAAACGGCCGGCCATGTATTTTTCAAATACATATTTGCTTGGCCTTATATCGATGTTCGAATACGTGCTGCGCGATTTTGAACTCGAAGCGCGAAGCGGCCACGGCGATTCCATCTCGATCGCAATCGACCCCGATATGAAGATCACAACCCACGACAATGGCCGGCCGTTTGCGATTGATGCGATAGAGGGATTCCTGACCCATGCGCAGCGAGACCGCGCGAGCCGGGTCGGAAGGCCGGTGGATTCCGTGCGACCGGATTCCAATCTTCCGGAAGTGATTGCCGGGTGCGAATTCTTCCAGATCCGGGCTGTGATCGGAAGCGATGTTCATTATCAGAATTTCCGGTTCGGTCTGCCGGAAGCGCCCGTGCAGGCCGAGCCAGCCGGCGACGAGTCGGGCAATACGATTATTTTCCGGCCAAATTTCGAGATATTCGAAATGCCAAATAATAGCTTTTATCGGATTATCGAACCGCGTGTTCGCAATTGGGCGTATTTTCTCGAGGGAGCGAGAGTATCGTTGATCGATACGCATGCGCATCTGCGGAATGAATTTTGCTTCCCCTGCGGGATGAAGGATTACCTCGAGGACACTCTGCATGCCGAAAACAAGCATGAGGCTCCGGTATTTCACATCATGCGTGATTACCCGGAGTGCTCGCTCGATATTGCGATTTGTTTTCGTTGCAGCGGGCAGAAAATGATTAGTTTCGTGAACGAGCATCCCAGCCGCGGCGGCCCGCATCATAAAGGTTTGCAGGTCGGACTCGGAATCCTCGATCAAAGCGAATTCACCCGCTACATGCAGGATATTGGCTCCTTTTACGCGTTTGACGAGTACATCTGCGCGATGCGGGTGCTGTTGCCGAATCCGATGTTCGAGGGGGCGTATGCAGGTAACAGCTTCCTCTTGAACAGGGAAGTCGCCCCTTGCGTCACCGACGCAATTGTCAGTTGCCTGCCGGAATTAATCCTGAACCATCCGTCCGAGCTGGATTTATACGGGTATGACAGGCGCATTTTTATCCATTACCACTACGAGGGCGGCAATGATTTCGGGATGCGATGGCTTCTGCTCCACTTCGGCAGGCTGTTCGACGAGCATCTTAAGGAAAAATACTGCCCCGGTATCGAAAAGATGCATATCGATATCACCCTTGCAAATCATGCGGATGCGCCGAGAAAAGTCTGTGCCCGGGATCCGCGTCTTGTCCAAGTCTATGAACCTTGCATCTACGCCGACGTGACGCTGCCGCGATCTTGTTACGAAGACCTCTCCGAATCCGAAAAACGCCAACTCATCATCGACATCTGCCGCGAGGCGATCGAGGCCGTGATCGCGAAATTGAAGGCTGCCGATCTTGCCGTTGAGGAAGAGCGACTCCTTCAGGACTACAATCACGTCGCTCGCTTGTTTCCTGAAATGGCAATACCGCCGATTCCCGATTTGCCGCGTTTTAACACAATGAATAAGGGTCGACAACCACATGATCTGCGCGATCGCCTGGAAGGGCTTCTCATCGGTACTGCGGTGGGGGATTCGGTCGGGTTGCCGGCGGAGGGATTGAGCCGGAGGAGAGTTGCGAAGCTGTTTCCCGGACCGTGGCGGCAGCGGCTTGTTTTCGGACGCGGCATGCTGAGCGACGATTCCGAGCACGCGTTCATGGTCGGCCAGGCGCTGCTGAAATATCCTGACGATCCGGATCGCTTCGAGCGTTCACTCGCGTGGAAACTGCGCTGGTGGCTGGCGGCGCTGCCGGCCGGGGTCGGGTTGGCGACGCTGCGCGCGTGCATCAAGTTGTGGATGGGCTTTTCGCCGAAACACAGCGGCGTTCATTCCGCCGGCAACGGGCCCGCGATGCGCTCGGCGCTGATCGGCGCGTTTTTCGCGGACGATCGGGAGAAAATACGCGAGTTCGTGATGCGGTCCACGCGGCTCACGCATACCGACCACCGCGCGACGATCGGAGCCATGGCGGTCGCAATGGTTGCGGCGCATTCGGCGCAAACGAACCAGTCGCCGGGGGTCGATGAGTTTCTCGCAGGGCTGCGGGAAGTCGGCGACGGCGACAAGGAATGGATGACGCTGATCGATCAATTCGAGCAAAGCATTCGGAATCAGGATTCAGTCGGCAAGTATGCGGAGGCGATCGGCTGCGGCGCGCGCGGCGTGAGCGGTTACATTTATCGGACCGTCCCCGTCGCGATTTACGCATGGTTTCGTCATCATGGGGATTTTCGCGCAACGCTGGAATCGGTTCTGGAGCTTGGCGGGGACACCGACACGGTCGGGGCGATCGCCGGGGCGCTCGCGGGGGTGGTGGTCGGTGCGCGGGGAATTCCCGACGAAT
Source organism: Candidatus Sumerlaeia bacterium (assembly GCA_039683515.1). Classification (GTDB taxonomy): domain Bacteria; phylum Sumerlaeota; class Sumerlaeia; order MVZB01; family MVZB01; genus JAJFUE01. The sequence continues at coordinate 19,142 of JBDKRG010000059.1, forward strand.
GGCGGCGCGGAATGCTTGAATGGCCTCGGGGGCTCAAGCAATATTCCGATCTCGCCGGCCGCCTGGCCGATGCTCGAAATGGCATGAAGGGAATTCCTGTTAAATATTTCTGGCCGGCAATTCCTGTTAGAAATCTGTTTTTTCTAATAATAATTCTTTTCCACGGCTTCCGCAGGCTTTTTCCACCTTATTAGACAGGGGCTCAAATGACGGTTGCTCTCAAAGAACGAATTGCGGGGGGGATCGCCGGGCTGGTGGTCGGAGATGCGCTGGGCGTGCCGGTCGAGTTCGTCCCGCGCGAGCAGCTCAGGAAAAAGCCGGTTCGGGGGATGACAGGCTACGGGACGCATCAGCAGCCGGCCGGGACGTGGTCGGACGATAGCTCAATGGCGCTCGCGACGGCGGAAAGCCTGCTGAACGGGTACGATCCCGTGGATGTCATGAAGCGGTTTCAGGATTGGCTGACAAACGGATCCATGACGCCGCACGGAAGAGTGTTCGATATCGGGTTCACGACGCAAAACGCAATTCGGCGCGCCGGCGCGGGGATTCCGGCGATTTCGTGCGGCGGGACGGATGAGACGGAAAACGGCAACGGGTCGCTGATGCGGATCCTGCCGCTGAGCATTTATGTTCACCGGCTTGAGACGGATGAAATCATTGAAAAATCGTTCGAGATCAGCGGGCTCACGCATGCGCACGTCCGGTCAAAGCTGTGCTGCGCATACTTCTCCCTGGTCGTTCGCGGAATTCTTAATGGAAATGAGCTAAAAAACGCCATGAAGGCGGCTTCTCACGAAATCGGACCCAAGATCCCGCCGGATGAAGAACTGGATTTTCAACCAATCATCGATTGCAGCGTGCTGGACCGGGCGGAGGGACAAATCTCATCGAGCGGTTACGTGATGCACACTTTGCAGGCCGCGCTGTGGTGCTGCGAACACCATGCTGATTTCAAAAGCGCGGTTCTCGCCGCAGTGAACCTCGGCGGCGATTCCGATACGACCGGCGCCGTGGCCGGCGGGCTCGCCGGGATCATGCACGGGATCGGCGCCATTCCGAGCGAGTGGATCAACCAGTTGGCGAAGCGCGATGAGGTGCTGAAGGTTGCGAGTGATTTTTCGAGTTTAATGGGGGTGCAAAATGAACATGGATCATTTGCCGGTTGATCACGAAGAAAGAATGCTGCGGGCGAATCGTTCGATCGAGGGGCTGTCGGTCGGAGACGCCTACGGCACGGCTGTCTGGCTGTATGGGTTCCACGAGCTTGAAGGGGCGCTCTGGCCGTTCACGGACGACACTGTGATGGCGATCAACATCGTGCGCGTGCTCGGCCGGCTGGGGCGGATCGACCAGAATCAGCTTGCCGAGGAATTCGCGCTGAGTTACATGAGCAACCCGCGGCGCGGTTACGGTCACAGCGCGTCCAAGCTGCTCGCTGCGATCGCGCGCGGCAAGGACTGGCGGCTGCTGTCGCGGGCGTCGTTCGGCGGGAACGGCTCGATGGGCAACGGCGGGGCGATGCGCGTGGGGCCGCTCGGGGCGTATTTCGCGCAAGACGAAACAGCGTTGCTTGTAGAGCAGGCGCGGCTTTCGGCCGAGGTCACGCACGCCCACGCCGAGGCGCAGGCCGGCGCCATCGCCGTCGCTCTGGCGGCCGCGTTTGCGTCGACTCACGACAATTCCAATGGATTTCTTGAATTTGTCATGAACCATACGCCAGAAACCGAGACGCGGGACAAACTGATCGCGGCATCGGCTCTGCCCGGCGATGCCGAACCGGCCGAAGCCGCCGAAAAACTGGGCAATGGGAGCAATATTCTCGCTCAGGACACGGTTCCGCTCGCGGTCTGGCTTGCGCGGCGCAATTTTGGTTCTTACCAAAAGGCCATCGAGGAGACCGCCGGCTGCGGCGGCGACATGGACACCAACTGCGCGATCGTGGGCGGGATCGTCGCGCTCTCGGCGGGGGAAGGCGGCGTCCCGCTTCAATGGCTGCGCCACCGCGAGATGTTTCATATATAATGGAACCTGCGGAGTCATGGCATGGGTTCCCATTGCGAATCGCTTGCGTTGCTCACCGACCTGTACGAGATCACGATGGCGTATGGGTATTGGAAGGCCGGGGTCGCCGACCATGAGGGCGCGTTCAACCTGTTCTTTCGGCGGAACCCGTTCGGCGGCGGCTACACGGTCGCGTGCGGGCTCGAGCAGGCGATCGATTATCTGAACAACTTCGGGTTCACCCGGGAAGATGTTGATTACCTCGCGCGGCTCAAGGGGAACGACGGCCGGGCGCTGTTCGAGTCCGGATTCCTCGAGTATCTCGCGGCGATGAAATTGTCGCTCGACGTGGACGCGATTGCCGAGGGGACGGTGGTGTTCCCGCAGGAGCCGCTGCTGCGCACGCAGGGGCCGATCGCGCAGTGCCAGCTGCTCGAGACGCCGCTTTTGAACATGATCAATTTCCAGTCGTTGATCGCGACGAAGGCGGCGCGGATCTGCCAGGCGGCGCAGGGGGACCCGGTGATGGAATTCGGGCTGCGGCGCGCGCAGGGGATCGACGGCGGGATCTCGGCAAGCCGCGCGGCCTACATCGGCGGCTGCGCGGGGACCTCGAACGTGCTGGCGGGAAAAATCCACGACATCCCGGTGATGGGAACGCACGCGCACAGCTGGGTGATGCTGTTCGACAGCGAACTGGAGGCGTTCCAGGCCTACGCCGACGCGATGCCGAACAACTGCGTGCTGCTCGTCGACACCTACAACACGCTCGACGGCGTGCGCAACGCGATCGCGATCGGCGACCGGCTGCGCGCGCGCGGCCAGCGCATGGCGGGGATCCGGCTCGACTCGGGCGACCTCGCCTACCTGAGCATCGAGGCGCGCCGGATGCTCGACGCGGCCGGATTCGACGACGTGTTCATCGTGGCCAGCAACGAGCTCGACGAGAACATCATCACGAGCCTCAAGCTTCAGGGGGCGAAAATCGGCGTGTGGGGCGTGGGGACGCGGCTGGCGACGGCCCATGACGACCCGGCGCTGGGCGGCGTCTACAAGCTTGCGGCGGTGCGCGCGCCGGGCCGGCCGTGGCAATACCGCATCAAGCTCTCCGAGCAGCTGGCCAAGATCACGAACCCCGGCATCCAGAACGTTCGCCGGTTCCGCGACGAGTCGCTGTTCATCGCCGACATGATCTACGACGCGCAGCAGCCGCCCGGGGGCGAATGCCTGATCATCGACCCGATGGACGCCACGCGGCGGAGGAAGATCCCGGCCGACACGGCTTCGGAAGATCTTCTCGCGCCGGTGTGGCGCGGGGGGCGGCAGGTGTATTCTTGCCCGGAAATCCGCGCGATTCGCGAGCGTGCGCAGCGCCAGCTGGCCGGCCTGCACCCGAGCATCAAGCGGATCGTCAACCCGCATACCTACCCGGTCGGGCTCGAAAGCCGGTTCCACGCTCTCAAGACGGAGTTGATCCTGAGCGCGCGGAAGATGTGAAGAAGAACATGGAACGGCCCTTTGCCGCAGAGGCGCGGAGACAGGCGGAGAGCGCGGAGAAATCATTCAACACTACTTTTGATCCATGATCACCGCGTAGCCCTGATACAGAATTTTGAACTCTTCGACCCACCAGCGCTCGACGCCGAAGTCGGGCTCGCCGATGATCACCTTGCGCGCGTCCTCCGGATCGACCCCCATGAAGACGACGTCGTGCATGACGCCCGGCGTCCAGTTCGCCTTGCGGTAGAGCGTGTCCTCGTAGTCGTTTCGGGGAGCGTGGCTCAATCCGACCGTGATCAGCGCCGGCTCGTTTCGCGCGACGAGATCGTCGACGCTCATCCTCGCGATCCGGACCTTGCCGCCGGCGAGTTTCTTGAGCGCGCGGTATTGCCCAAGGAGGAGCGTGCCGCGGTTCTTTTTCGTGAGGGCAAGCCCGGCCGCCTGCCGCTCGGTCGCGCTCACGCCGCGCATGCGCAGGTAGGTGACCACCGAGGCCGCGCCGCAGGTGTCGAAGCAGGTCTGCCGGCAGATCCCCTCGGAATCGATTTTGGTCTCGGCCTGAACCTCGGCCGGAGGGAGCCAGAAATACGAATACGGCATCAGGCTCACGTAAAAGAGGGCCGAAAGAAGAATCGCAAAACGGATCCGCTGCGCGCGCGTGCGGGCCAGGGCATACGCCGGCGGCGCGAACAGCCCGACGGCGAACGGGTAGAGATTTGAGTAATAAATCACGTCCGCAAACGGAAAGAACCACGTCAGCAGGTACGGCCGCGCCTGGGCGAGCCAGCCGTACAGCGCGATCAGGAAAGAGGCGGCCATGAGCGCGACGGCGACCTTCCTCTTCTTGCGGAAGCGGATCCCGGCCGCCACGAACAGCGTGAAAATGGCCAGATTCATCGTGATTTGAACGAAACCCATTATTGGCCCGGCCCTTTGCGGTCAGCGGCCTTGACGGCTTGCCCGTGGCTGAGCCAGCTGATGAACCGCTGCTTGTTAAACGTCACGACGAGGCCGATCGCGTAGAGGACGCACGCGACCGCGACGGCGATTGCGCCGGCCGAGAGATGCACGTGGAAGAGGTTGGCCAGGATGTAGACATAGGCGGCGGCGAGCATCGCGGCGATCACGATGTAGCCAAAGTGGAAGAGGAAGTAACCGGCGATGACGAGACCGATCACGTCGAAGCACACGACGGCGCCGCTCCAGACCTGGAACGAATCGGCAAACCGGATGAGCGACAGGACGCCGACCCACATCGCCATGAAATACCTGGCCCAGCGGTCGTCGGGGTTGCGCGAGACGACCTGGTTGACGGCGATGCTCAGGATCAGGATGGCCTGAAGCCGCTCGGGGATCCAGTTCTCGCTGTCAAACGGCAACAGCCTGAACATGAGCCACAACAGCAGGCAGCCGGCAGCGTAACCGAGCAACAGGTTGCGCCGGGCGATCGCGACGGCGGCCATGACGGCGAAGACCAGCCAGAAGATCTCCGCCGGATGCCCGGCGCGATACAGGATGACCGGCGCGAAAATGGCGGCCTGAGTGGCGGCGATCACGCGGTAGCCGCGATAGCCGGGAATGAACGAAGCGGCCAGCAGAAGCGCGATTTCGATGCCGACGACCGCCGCGCTCCAAAACTCGGGCTGGAAAACGAACCGGTGAACCCCGCACGCGGCGCCGAGGCCGGCGAGGAAGTACACGAGCCCCGGTTTCGGCTTGGCTTTGCGCAGATGCAGCGCGACGAGCGCGAGGAGAGCGGCCGCGCCGATCAGTTCGTCGAAATGCGCCGCGAAGAACGCCGCGGCCGGCGCGAGCCAGGCGAGGACCGTCTCGCGGATGTGGCGGAAGCCCATGGTCAAATCGGCGGAACGCTGATCGAGCCAGCCGAGACAGCCCCGCGCAAACCGCAGGAGCGAGGCGACGCGCGCCTGGACGGCGTCGAGCTTCAGCGCCAGGCCGATGCCGGCGAGCATGAGCACGACGAGCCGCCTCAGCGCCGGGCGGTATTGGAAGCGGTGATAGAAATAGAAGTACGTGGCGGCGATCCCCGCGCCGCAGGCAATGATGGGGACGTGGGCCACCGCGAAATCCGGCTTGATCTCGCGCGCCCAGCTGTAGATGACCCCCGACTTCTTCCAGAAATCGTCGAACCAGCCGAGGGCGAGGACGGCCGCGACCGCGCAAAGCGCGTCGACGGCGTGCAGGGCGTTCGGGAGCTTGACGCGGACCGGATCGGCGCTCTTGACCAGCAGCGCGGCGCAGGCGATCACCAGCGGCGCGGCGTAAAACATGTAGTATTTGAATTCGTGCGTGACGGCGTCCTCGACCAGGTGAAGGAACAGGATGGCGAGCGGGATCATGCAGATGAGCGTGTCGAGCGCCTTGCGCCGCCGCTCGGCGCAGAATTCGTGGTCCTGGACGAAACGGATGCGGCCGTGGGGAAGGAGCGCGATGAACGCCAGCGGGAGCCACGTCAGGAAATAATAATAGCCGGGCCGCGAAATCCACTCGAACGGGACGACGTGATTGACCGGGTTCTCGATGAGGTAGACGAACGCGGCCGCGAACATGAACGCCGCGATCGCGCGCGGCGCGATGCGGAACTTGAGATACCGCGCCAGGATCGCGAGCTTGAGCGGCGCCAGCAGGAAACAGGCGATGTTCACGGCCGTGGCCTGCGTCCTGAGCATCGTCGCGAACGAATTGCCGAAGAACGTCGGGTCGAGCAGCAAAATGAGCTCGATGATCAGCAGCGAGAACGCGTCGTCCAAGACGCCGAGCTTCCGCACGATCACCAGCGCGGTGAGGATGACGAGGAGCTCGTAGGCCTGCAGGATGAGGAGCGTCTTGAGCGTGTGCGCGAACACGGTCCCCACGACGTATTCCGAGTTCATGAACAGGTACGAGCCGAGGAGCATGAACGCCGTGCTCAGGAAGTAGAAGTAGTTACCCCGGACGAACCTGCTGAGCAGGTCCTCGCCGGCGGGCTTCGTTTGCATTTCGTGTTCGGACGGCATGGCGCAAGACATGGTGATGCCCTCCTTTTAACGGCCGGTTCGCGAGGCGCCTTCCAAGGGGGTTTGCGGAAAAGCCAGGACCATGCGGCACCCGCCGACGTACGACGGGTCGTGATCCAGATCGCCGCCCATCTGGCGCGCGAGGCGGCGGCTGATCGAAAGCCCGAGGCCGATGCCGGACTTGCGGAACTCGCCGTTTTTATCGCCGCGGTGGAACGGCGCGAACAGTTCGGCGCGCTCGGCCGGGGCGATCCCCGGGCCGTGATCCGCTACCGAAACGAGCAGCCTGTCGGCCTCGCCGCGCGTCTCGAGCTCGATGGCGCGGTCGGAGGCGCCGGCCGCGTACTTGCAGGCGTTGTCGACGAGGTTGACGAGGATGCGCTCGAACGCCAGGGCGTCGACGCTGATCAGCGCGCGGTCGGAATCGCCATGGAACGCGTGCGAGAACGTCATCTCGGCCTGCGCGCAGCGCTCCTCGAGGCGGGGCCGGATCGATTCGACCAGGTCGCCGAGCGCGGCCGGCTCGAGCTTCTGCCGCATGCGGTCCTCGTCGAGCCGCGCGTGCGTCAGGACGTTGTCGATGAGCTGCTGCAGGCGCGCCGTTTCCATGCGCAGCGTGCGCAGGTACTGCTGTTTTTTGTCCTCGCCCTGGACGAGCCCGGCCTCGAGCATCTCCGTATACATGCGCATCGTCGTGAGCGGCGTTCGCAGCTCGTGCGTCACTGCGGAGACGAAATCCTTGCGCCGCTCGCTGAGATCGAGCGCGACGTGAAGGAGCAGCCCCACCGCCGCGATCGCCATCGTGACGATCATCCACTGCACGACGAGCCGGACGGCGTTCTTGACCTTGAACGGCTGCGGCTGGGCGGCGGGGACCTGGGCGTTGGGTTTTGCCGGCGCGACCTGCACGGCCGATTTCTTGTTCCGGAAGATCGGGCTGGCCTCGTAGGTCAGACCGGCCATCACCAGGACGAGCGCGATCGCCCACAGGATAAACGCGGCCCAGATGCTTCGGTTGCGGTTCAGCATGGTTGCGCGCTCCCCTCGCCCGAGCAAAGCATATATCCCTTTCCGCGAACTGTCCGGATGACGCCGGGCTTGTCCGGGTCGTCGCGCAGCTTGAGGCGCAGCCGGGCGACGAGCATGTCGATCGTGCGCGTGCCGACGATGGCGCGGGGGTTGATCCGCCAGACGCGCGAGAGGATCTCCTCGCGCGACACGAACCGCGACGGGTTCTCGGCGAGGTAGCGGAGCAGGTCGAGCTCGCGGTCGGAGAGGGCGGATGACGTGCCGTCGTCGAACGTGACTTCGCGCCGGTCGAGGCAGACCGTCCCGCCCGGAATGTTAATGGAATGCAGGTCGAGCGGGCGCTCGGGCGACCTGCGCAGCACAGCCTCGATACGCGCCAGTAATTCATGAATGCTGAACGGTTTGACGACGTAGTCGTCCGAGCCGAGGCGCAGGCCCTCGATGCGCTGCTCGACGCTCGAGCGCGCGGTCAGGATGATGAACGGCAGCGTGGGCCGGGAGCGGCGGACCTCGGCCAGGATTTCGAGACCGTCGCGCTTCGGGAGCGACAGGTCGAGCAGGACGAGGTCGCAATCGATCTTCATGGCGGCGTCGAGCCCCTCGTCGCCGTCGCGGCACGTCCTGGCGTCGTAGCCCGCCCCTCCGAGCGCGTCGGCCAGCCCCTGCCGGATGGCGACGTCATCCTCGATAATCAGCACTGTCTTGCGACCCGGCATCGTTCGATCCTCCCGAAATGAAATCCCATCGCCCGCGATTCAGAAATCCTTAATGTTTGAATCCCCTTTTGCAAACTCTTTTCCGCCCAAGGCATGTTATCGTCCGAAAAGCTTTCGTTTTGGGTAACGGCTTTGTAACATGCCCGGAAATACATCGATTTCTTAACGAGAGTTAAATAAGATCGGACCGTTATCAATCGCAACGCATTAGCATTTTGCGAGACGAGGCCGATTTCTGATCTATACTCCCGATTGAGGAGACGACCATGATCCGAATATCCAATGTCATTCAGCATTACGGGATCCGGCCGGTGCTGCGCAACGTCAGCCTCGAGATCGAGCGCGGCGAGCTCGTCGCGGTGATGGGCCCCAACGGGATGGGCAAGACAACGCTGCTGCGCGTGATCGCCGGGATCCTCAGCCCGCAAAAGGGGTTCGTGGAGATCGACGGCCATCGCCGCCGCCGCACGGCCGACGAGGAAAACGCCGTCCGCCGCAGGGTGTTCTACATGCCCGACGACCCGTGGCTGCCGATGCTGCGGACCGGGCGCGAATACCTGCTGGCGATCGGCCAGCTTTACGGGGTCGACAGCGAACGGCTCCTGAGCCACATCGAGCAGCTCCTCGAGCTGTTCATCCTCGCCGACAAGGGGGACGCGATCATCCAGTCGTATTCGACCGGCCAGCGCAAGAAGCTGGCGATCTGCGGCGCGCTGATCTCGGAAGCCCCCGTCATGATCCTCGACGAGCCGTTCTCGGGCGGGCTCGATCCGTCGGGGCTCCTCTCGCTGCGGCGGATCTTCGAGCGGCTCGCCCACGAGCGCGACCGGACGATCGTGATGGCGACGCCCGTCCCCGAGCTCGTCGAGGGGCTCGCGCACCGGCTCGTGATCCTCGCCCACGGCGAGGTGCTCGCGTTCGACACGCCCGATGGCCTGCGCAAGCAGGCCGGCTGCGAGGGAACGCTCCAGGAAGTCCTCGAGACGCTCATGAACCCCGAGTCCCAAAAGCGCATCGACACCTATTTCGAAGGCATGAAGTCATGATCGGCTGGCTGCGAGCCACATTGCCGGGCGAGCTCGCGCTGATGGCCGTCGGGTTCGCCTACCTGATCGTGCTCGGTTTTCTGCCGTGGTTCGACGCGCGCCCGTTCCTGCTGGGGGCGGTGCTGGTCGCGTACGCCGTCTACCGGATCGCGGCGTTTCACCCCCGCATGAACGCGGAGTACCGCCACTGGCTGGAGCTCATGCCGTGGGACGGGACGCGGCTTCCGTTCGGCCCCGTCCACCTCGTCGCCCAGGACCTGATCGTCGTCGCGGTCATGATCCTGCTCGCCACGGTCGGATTTTTCCCGCTGCGGCTGGCGTTGACGCCCCACGCCGCGCTGTGCTGGGTCTCGCTGTTCCTGTTGGTTTACGTGTCGGTTGCGGTTTCGCTGATGTTCACGACGAACATGGACCGCTTCGGTTACGGCATGCTGTTCGTGATGATCCTGATGATGTACGCGTGGTGGCTGCCGTGGCTGGCGTTCGGCCTGCTGCTGATCGCGTATTTGATCGCGGTCGCGGGGATCCGCCGCGGCTACCGGGAATTCCCGTGGGGGATGCGCCGCAAATACACCGAAGATTACGACTTCTCCGCGAACCGGATCGGCGCCGGGCGCAACGCGATGCTGAATCCGGACGGCCGCAGCGCCGCGACGACCGACATTCTGGAACTGCCCGGCCTGCGTCTCATCAAGGAGTCGTTCCGGTTCGACAAGCGCCCCGAATACGAACTCGCGGGCCCGCTGCTCGAGTCGCTCTCGCCGATCGAGGTCGACGGCAACGGCCGCACGGAGCGGGCGCTGCTCACGAGCGCGATGATCGCCTGGGGATTTTTCGTTTTCTCGTCGATGGAAAATACGCTGTTCAACGGTCCCAAGGCCTCCCTGGTCATCTACAGCCTTTGCATATTCGGGGCAAACCTGATCCGGACGGCGATTTACTGCGCATCGGTCTTCCCACTGGTCAACATTGGGACAAGGCTCCTGTGGCCGCGCTGGCTCGTCACGCGCTACGACCGATCGTGGTTGACGTCGCTGGCCGGCCTGCTTCTCGGCATCCTGCTGCCGCTGCCGCTGATTTACCTCGGCGTTTCGATGCCGCCGGCGCTCGCGTTGTCCACGTTCGTTTACTTCGGCCTCATCCAGCGGTGGGGAATCTCTTCCGACGAATGGAAGCTCACCGGCCGCGGCCATCTGCGTTTCAGATACCCGCAGATGCCCGGCCAGCCGGCGATCCAGTTCAATGACGCGATCCTGATGTACCTGCTCGGGTTCGTGTGCCTGGCCGGCATCTGCGCGGCGCTGTATGAGAACGCGCCACGAATTCAACCGAAAACGGACCGGCGGGCAACCGTCAGCAGCGGCGCGCTCAAGCTCCAGCTGCTGCTCGGGGCAAATCCAAACCGCGCGTCCGGCTCCGGCCTGACGCCGCTGGAAACCGCCACGCTTGCAGGCGACAACAAGGCGATCTGGGTCCTTGTCTCGGACGGGGCGGTGCAGAACTATGGGGTCAACAACCCGCTTCATCTGGCGATCCTCACGTCGCACACGCAGACGATGACCGAGCTCATCAGGCTGGGCGCCGATGTGAACATTCAGTCGTCCATATGCATGCAAAACACGAAATTCGACAATTATTACAACGTCACACCGCTTCAGCTGGCCGCGTTGACCGGCAACATTCCCGCCGCGAAAATCCTCATCGACGCCAAGGCCGACGTTCGGGCCGGTTATTCCACAACCGGCCCGCCACTCGAATGCGCCCTGCGACGAGGCAACCTCGAAATGGCCCGGCTGTTGACCTCTTACGGAGCAAAACTGGAACTGTCACGCCCGGCATACGAAGAACTGCACGACGAAGACGGCGAAGACTTTGATGCGATCCGTTCGATCTGCCGGAGCGGCGACTGGGACACGTTCCAGTTCATGCTTTCGATCTATCCGGAGTTCGACCCGCGGGCCAAGGCCGGCGCGGCGGCGCTCTACGGCGTCGCCGAAGACCAGGCCGTCGAGGGATTGCGAACCAAGCATGGCGCCGGCATCCGGATTGCCGCATGGCTGGTCGAGCACGGCGCCGACGTCAATGCCAAAGACCCGGATGAAAACACGAGCGACACGGTCCTGCATTGCGCGGCTCAAACGGGCCGCCCGGAAATGGTCGCCTTTCTCGCCGATCACGGAGCAATCATCGACGCCGGCAACGATTATGGCGCCACGCCGCTGCTTCAGGCGATCCGGCGGGAGCGGCTCGACAACGCAAAGATCCTTCTGGACCGCGGAGCCCAGTTGGATCTTGCCGACAAGTATGGCTACACGCCGCTGCTCGCCGCGTCCGCCGCCGTGAACATCCCGAGCGAGATCGTCAAGCTCCTGATCGACCGCGGCGCCAACCCGAGCGCGGTCACGAACGAGCGCAAGAGCGCGATCCAATTGGCCGCGGCACAGCACTCGAGCGACGACAAAAGAGATCGGGAGACGCTTAAAAAAATCGCCATCCTGCTCGATGCGCAGTCGGGCCCGGTGGCGCGCGCCGAACAGATGCGGGCGGGGCTCGCGGCCGCCCGCGACGCGGAATGGAACGAAGCGGCGAAGTTGTTCGGCGGCTCGGTCGATGTCGTGAGCAGGCGCAAGCCGGGGCTCAATTTCGGTCTGATCGCGGTTCGCCTCCTGTTTGCGCTCGCGATCGTGCTGCTGTGGGTGCGGGCCGCGGTCGTTGTGCGGCGGCCGCCCAACAAGCTCGCGCCGGCCCGCGTCCGGCATGGATGGTCGGTTGCAATCATCCGGTGGATTCGCGCCCGGCTGGGGGCGCTGCTCATCCCGCTGCTCGCGCTGGCCGCGCCGCAGCTCTTGTTATTCTTCGGATGCATGCTTGTGGTGGTTTTCTTCATGCTGCCGCTGCCGCTCGAGGAGAACACGAACTTTATCGCGGTCAACGCGGCGCTGCTGGCCGGCTGCGCGCTGTATGGCATCCTGCGCGCGTCGCTCCTTCATCCCGTCTTCAACAAGTCGTACCGCGAGTGGCTCGGCACGATGCCGTGGGATCCGGCCAAGCCGCTGCCGATGGGGCCGGCGCAACTCGTGCCGAAGGACGCGATCGCCGTCGCGCTCGTGTGGCTGCTCACCTGGCCGATTCAATGGATCTTCCCGTCCAGCGACGTCGACCGGGTCAGCTTCATGGCGCTCGCGCTCATCGCCATCCTTGTCCCATACATCTTTGTGATCATGCTGAGCTTGATCCCGACCGGGCAGTGGACGGGGTTTTTCGTCCTGGCGTTCGGCGCGGGATTCATCGGGCTTTTCTACCAGAACCCGGGCTGGGTGCTCCTCGCGCTGGGCGTCATGTACGCGGCCGCGGACATTTTCCTCGGCCGGGCGATCGCGGGTTTCCCGTGGAAAAACCCGCGGGCCGAGCCGTGGCTCGGCACCGCCGGCGTCAGCGACGCGAACCTCGCCCAACAATTCACGCGGGAATTATTCTACTCGACGATCATCGGCAAGACCGAAGTCGGGATGCCGCAAAACGCGCTCGTGCCGCTCGACTCGCGCCTTCGGGTTCCGCTCGGCCACGGGCTGATGCTCAGCGTGCTCGCCGGCTGGATCGTCTACGTGCTTTCGCGCATCTTCGGCGCCTTCCCCGACGAGGCCGTGCGCGACTGGGCGAGGTTCAGGGAGGCCGATCCGCTCCTGTTGATCTGCCCCATTGCGCTCGTCTTGTGCGCCCTGTTTCGCCTGGCCGTGTATGCCACCGGCAACCTGCCGCCGATCAGCTTCTGGGGGCGCGTCCTGACCGGGCGCTGGATCGTCCCCGCCTACGACGTCATCTTCGTCGTGCCGATCCTTTCGGTGGCGGCCATGTTGTTCCTTCCCAAGCTGCTGACGCGATGCGGCGTTCATGCCATCTGGGTATACCCCTTGGCGGTGACCATTTCGCTGGCGATCCTGCTCAACCTCGGCCCGACGCTGGCGCGGTGGCGGCTCACCGGCGCGCACCGGATCGTCCCCAAGAACATGAATTGATCCGCGTGACGCGAGCCTCTTGCAAATTCTCGGGCAGAGGGAAGATCGCGTAATCCCCGCGATGAATTGCCAGTCATTCCTCAAATTGTTTAACGAAAAAAGGTCAAATCCGATCTGGACACACCGAAGGCATGTTCGCAAGCAGCCCCAGCCAAGTCGCGGGCGCCCCTCCGGGGCGCGTGCTGGTTGCATCCTTTCCCCCCGGCGGCGCTTCGCTTCGCCGGGGGCTACTCGCGCCGGCCCCACTGGGGCCGAAAAATATAAGGATGACAATCGATCAATCGCGTGGGTAGTGGGATGGGCGTTTGATGATCGCACGGTGTGCGGGGCGGCGATTGGCCATGATCTATCCTATTGCGCGAGGCCCTCGGGCCTGTGGTTTGGCCGGGGCCTTGATCGGGGCGTAGCCGTGGCGCATGAGGTTTTCGCTGACCGAGCGCGACGCCATGAATTGCAATAGGTAGTCGGGGCCGCCGGCCTTGTCGCCGATGCCGCTCAGCTTGATGCCGCCGAACGGCTGGCGGCCGACGATCGCGCCGGTGATCGCGCGGTTGAGGTAGAGGTTGCCGCACTGCATTTTGCGGCGCGCCAGCTCCAGGTGCGACGGCGTGCGCGAGTAGACGCCGCCGGTCAGGCCGTAATCGGAATCGTTGGCGATGTCGAGCGCCTCGTCGAACGAGCCGGCGCGCATCACGATCAGCACCGGCCCGAAGATTTCCTGGCGGACGAGCTCGTGCGAGCGCGGCAGGCCGTCAAACAGCGCGGGCGCGACGTAATGGCCGCGGCCCGAATATTCGCCGGCGTCGCCCATAAACACCGCGCGGCCGTCGCTGCAGGCCAGCTCGATCGCGCCCTCGACGCGCGCGCGCGCGCCGGCGTCGATCAGGGCGTTGATCTGGCAGGTCGGCTCCCACGCCGGGGCGATCCGCAGGCTCGCGACCGCCTCGCCGAGCCGGCCCATCAACTCCTCGTAAACCGAATCGTCGATGATCAGCCGCGACAGCGCCGAGCACTTCTGGCCGCTGTAGCCGAACGCGCTGACGAGGATGTCGGTCAGCGCCGCGTCGAGGTCGGCGCTGGCGTCGACGATCATCGCGTTCTTGCCCCCCATCTCGAGGACGAGGCGCTTGACGAACCGCTGGCCGTCGGGGACGACGCTCGCCGCGCGCAGGATCGACAGCCCCACTTCGCGCGAGCCGGTGAACGCGATCATGTTGACGCGCGGCGACTCCACCAGCGCGCGGCCGGCGACCTCGCCGCGGCCCGGCAGGTAATTGACCACCCCCGGCGGCAACCCCGCCTCCTCGAGGATCCGCATCATCGCGCCGAGAATCAGCGGCGACTGCCTGGCGGGTTTCCACACGACCGCGTTGCCGGCCACGACCGCCGCCGCCATCATGCCGACCGGGATCGCCAGCGGGAAATTCCACGGCCCGATCACCGCCACGACGCCCAGCGGCATCCGCACCAGCTCGTTCAACTCGCCGAGGACGTTCGGCTGAAGCCGGACGGGGTCGGCGAGGAGAAGCATGCGGCGCGCGTAATACTCGAGGAAATCGATCGCCTCGCAGACGTCGGCGTCGGCCTCGCGCCACGGCTTGGCGCATTCGAACACCTCGATGGCGGCCAGCTCCAGCCGGCGCCGGCGCGCGATTTCGGCGGCGCGCAGGAGGATCTCGGCGCGCTCGGCGGGACTCGCCAGGCTCCACGACCCGAACGCGCGGCACGCCGCCGCGGTCGCGTGCGAGGCCTCGGCCGCGGCGGCGCACGCGCTCTCGCCCACCGTCACTGACAGGTCCGACGGCGACTGGATGCGGATCCCCTCGCCGGTGTCGATGCGGCCGCCGTCGATCACCAGCGGCTCGTAGACGGGCAGCCGGGCGCGGACGGCGGCGATCGCCTCGGCGAAGGCGTCGCGGGCCTCGGCGTGGGAGAAATCCATGTGCGGCTCGTTGGCGAAACCGCGCATCGTTTCGTGCTCGCCGAGCAGGTCGTCACCGAACTGATCGTGGGCCGCAAACATCAGCGCGCCTCCTTCGGGTCGGCAAGGAGCAGGTCGACGTCGGCGTCGGCGCGGGCGGCCTGCCTGAGGAACGATTCGTTGGACGTGTTCTCGAGAACGCGGCGCACGAGGTAGGCCATGCCGGCGACCGGCTCGCCGCACGGCGTGTAAATGCGCACGCGCCGGCCGAGCGCGACCATCGCGCGGCCGAGCGCGCCGGACATGCCGTAGAGCATCTGGAATTCGAGCCGCGGCGCAGGGACGCGCATCTCCCCGGCGAGCGCGAGCGCGTGCGCGATCGAGCGGACGTTGTGGCTGGCGATCGCCGTGCGCACGAGCTCGTGGCCGGCCAGGAGCCGCCGCGTCATGCGCTCGAACTGGGCGTCGGTGTGGCGCTTGTTGGTGAGGACCGGCACCGGCCAGCCGCGCTGGCGCGCCCACATGACCTCGCTGTCCCAGTAGGCGCCCTTCACAAGGCGCACCGTCGCCGGCTGGCCGCGCGCGCGCAGCCAGTCGAGCATCGCGGCGAGCGCCGGCGCGGCGTCGCGCAGATACGCCTGCGCGACAAACCCGAGGCCGTCCCAGCCCTTGAGCGTCTCGATGCCCAGCAGCCGCCGGATGATCTCGAGCGTCATGTCGCGGCAGGCGTAATGCTCCATGTCGATGTTGACGAACACGCCGAGCTCGCGCGCGGCCTCCATGAGCGGCACGACCCGGCGCAGGACAACCGCCGCCGTCCCCTCGGCGTCCATCGGGTCGAAGCGCGACGTGAGCGAGCTCAATTTCATGGAAATATTGATGTGCGGGCCGGAAACGGGGTTTTCGGCCGGCGGCGCGACCCACCGGCCAAGCTGCTCGATCATCTCCTGGTAACGGCGGTGATAGGCGTCGGCCTCGCGCTCGCTCACGACGAGCTCGCCGAGCAGGTCGACCGAGAACATGAAGCCGTGGCGCTGCAGCTCGACGAGGCGCACGGCGGCCTTTTCCGGGGTCTCGCCGGCGATGAATCGGCGCGCCAGGAGCCGGATCGCGCGCCGGCTCGACCACGCCACCGGGTAGCGCGACACCTTGTGCGTGCGGCCGAGAAGCCGCGCGAAGCCGGCCAGGGCGGCCGTCCGGCCGTCGGGGGCCAGATACTCCTCGAGGTGCCTCGCGATCTGGTCCGAGGAATGGAACGCCGGGAACGCGTCGACGAATCGGAGCAGGCCGTAGCGCAGCTCCTCGTCGCCCATGACGAGCTCCATCACCCCCTCGCCCATGCGCTCGTGGGCGAGCCCGGTGAGGCCGGAGCGAAGCCGCCGCCGCTCGGCAAAAATCTCGCGCCCGATGCGCCGGGTCATATCCTCGACCCGCCGCATGTCCAGCGCGGTTTCCGAAGCAGCAGCGCCCATCCGGATCACCTTATATAAATTTTAACACAGGACCCGGAGGATGTCGGACATTCTGGGACTCGTGAGGCGAGTTCAAAAAATTACAATTTCCATAAGTTTCTCGTTTCTCGTTCCATCGCGCGGAGGGAAACCGTTGAAACGGTTTCCGAAATACATCCATGCTGAAAACCCCGCGATGAATCGCGGGGTTCGTGGGATGGGCGCTCATGAGTGAGAGCTTTGGAAATGGCGGGGACGGCGCGTTCTTATCGCCTACTTGCCGGCGAGCGTCCCGGTCGTGGGCTCGACGCCGATCGAGCGCATGTAATCGGGACCGTATTGCGTCGTCATGCGCTCGCGCGTGCCGTCGTAAATGCCCTGGTAGTTCTTGACCAGCTTCTTCATCCGGCAGCGCAGGATTTCGTCGAAGACCTTCTGCTGCCCGGGGTCGAGGACGGCGCGCTGCGCGGCGATCGACTGGGCCGACCGCTTCATCAGCGCTTCGGTTCCCTCCGTCATCTCATCGACGCACGCCGTCATCGTGCCGGTGGTGATGTTGTTGCTCACCAGGACCTGCGTCCAGCGGTCCCAGCGCTGGACCGTCCGGCCGTTCAGCTGCAGCTCCTCCTGGTCGATCCGCCGCCGGATCTGGTCGAGATTCGCCTTCTGCTCCGGCGTCAGCTTGAGCTTCTGGTCGTCCAGCGAGAACAGGTTGGTCCATGACGTCCGGGATTGGACGACCGGGACGGGCGCGGGCCTGGCCGCATCCGGCTTGCGGCCGGCGATGCCCATCCCCACAAGCACGACGTTGAGCCCCAGCGAGAACATCAAGGCCCCGACGAGCAAACTCGTATGTTTCATCGAACGACCCCTTCCAGCATGGGGTCACCGGCGCCGACGACATCCTGCGGCATCATCATCGTCACGACGACTTCGCTGTCGACCGAATCGGCCGCGGTGTGGACGGGGGCGTGAAGCTGGGAGAGCCAGATAAAACCGACGATCATCCCGGCGGCGGCCCAGCCGGCCATCGCCGCGATCTCGCTCCAACCGACGAGCATCCTGTGCCAGATCGAGGCCGAACGCTCGCGGCGGATGCGCGCGAGGACGGCGGGCCTCAGGTCGGGAGTCTGTTCCGGCG
The DNA here is from genome assembly GCA_039683515.1 of Candidatus Sumerlaeia bacterium. GTDB lineage: Bacteria > Sumerlaeota > Sumerlaeia > MVZB01 > MVZB01 > JAJFUE01. The sequence goes on from JBDKRG010000059.1 coordinate 36,983, forward strand.
CGGGCCACTGGGCCAGCGCCTCGTCGAGCCGGCGAAACTCGTCGGCTTCGCGGCGCAACCCGGCGTCCTCATCCATCCGGTGTTCCAGCTCGCGGCTGGTTTCGGCGTCCAGCTCCCGGTCAAGCCATTTGCTGACCTGAAGCGACTGCCGGCTGTGGTGATCATCGCGATGTGTCAACACGGGGTCTCCTCCCCTATCCATTCTCAACGCAACCGGGACCGAGCCCTTACGGTTTGACGGCCTGGGACGGCGGGGCTCGCGCCGTCGGGAGTCAAAAATTCGCCCAGCGCAACGCGCAGGCTGGCGCGCGCGCGGAAGATCAGCTGCTCGACCGCGCCGACCGAACAGCCCAGGACCGAGGCGATCTCCTGGTAACTCATCCCCTCGAGGCGGCCCATCTGCATCGCCAGCCGCTGGTTGACCGGCAACTGGTCGAGCGAGCGCTCGAGCGCCTCGGCAAGCTGGCCCTGGCGCGCCTGGTCGTCGGGCTGAAACCCGACCGGGGCGGGGGCCATGGCCAGGGCCGTCTCCGAATCGTCGATGGCCGGCCGCGGGCGCCGGCGGTAGTGATCGAGGCACAGCCGCGCGGCCGTCCTGAACAGGAACGCCGAGAACTTGCCCTCGGGCCGATACGTTGCGCGGGCGCGCCAGAGGCGCCAGAACGTCTCCTGCGCCAGCTCTTCCGCCGTATCGGCATCGCGGACGCCGCGGTAAACAAACCGGTAAATCGGTCGCTGCCAGCGCGTCATGAGCTCGGCCAGCGCGCCTTCGTCGTCGGCCGCCACGCGTGCCATCAGCTCGTCATCGGACGGAGAGTTCTGTAGCTGGTCGTCCAATACCCGCGCCCCACGCCAATCCTTGACGCCATTAAAGATGAGAATAGCTTTTTTCGCAAGGACACATGCTGGATGCGGGGGTTTTCAATCGAAATGGAAGCCTCGCGCAAGACGGGCGGTTTATAAGGTTCAATAAGAAGATTAAGAAATACGGGCGCGCCTGCCGCCCCCGCGCCCACGCCAAATCCCGCCTGAAAACCAAATCTGTTGCATAATCCCTTCCCGCGACATATTTTCTCCTGATCAGATGAGAACGCATCACGTTTCGAGTGACCGGAGGTATCCATGAAAATCCGCTGCCTGATCGCACCGGCCGTCCTCGCCATCCTGCTGGCATGCAATCCCGCTCCGCAGCCGCCGCCGAAAACATCGGCCGGCCAGGCCGCGCCGATGGCCGCGGAACCGACGCCCAAGGCTCCCAACCCGAGGTTCTACGACGTGACCCGGCGCATCGACGCCGGCGGCTCGTTCTACATGTATGCCGACCTCAAGGACGTGCTGCGCAGCATCGTCCGGAGCTTCGAGCCGATGGCGGCCGGCGGGCCGGCGGCGAACCGCGAGGCGTACGACTGCGTGAACCAGGCGCTCGACCAGCTCGGGTTCTACGGCATCCAGGACGTCGCCATGAGCTCGCTGCCCGAAGGCGACCTCTACCTGAACAAATTCTTCCTGGCGATGCCGGGCGGGATCCGGGGCCTGCCGGGGCTGTTCGGCAACGGGCCGCACCCGATCGAGGCGCTGGCGTATGCGCCCGCCGACACGGTCGTCTTCTTCCAGACCGATTTCATGTTCGACCAGACGCTTTCGACCGTCCGCGACATGATCGACCGGTTCAAGGGGCCCGAGGCCGTCATGGAATTCAACCGGCTGTTTTCCACGCTCGACATGAAACTCGGACTGAACACGGAACTGCTCATCAAGTCGCTCGGCGACCGGGTGGCGTTCGTCGCCGACCAGGACCCGGCCCAGATGCTGAGGGTGCCCAACGGCGTCGAGCTGAACGCGCCGCGCATCGCGCTCCTGCTCTCGGTCAAGGATGACAGCCTGTATCAGGCGATCGTCCAGAAAGCGAAGGCCAACGGCGTGGCCGGGGCCGAACAGACGACGCAGGGCCTGGCCGTGACCGCGATCGACTGCCCGCCCAATCAAATCTGGCCGGTCTCGCCCGTCGTCGCCGGCGGCAAGAACATGGTCATCGTGGCGAGCCACGCCGGACTGCTGAATGAGATGATCCGGGCCTCGCAATCGGGCGGCCTCGCCCAGACGGCCGAATTCAAGCAGCTCAGCGCGGGGCTGCCCACCGACGGCAACGGCATGATGTTCGTGAGCGCGCAGGTGTTCGAAACCATGCGCAAGGGCTTCAACCAGGTCAAGCCCAACATGCCGGGGCAGATGGCCGCCACGTGGTCGCAGATGCTCGACGACTCCAACCTGCCGAGGCACGGAACCTACGCGATCCGCCGCCAGGAAATGGACGGCGTGATGATGATCAGCCGCTCGGGCACGGGCGGCCAGCAGTTCATCGGCACGGCGGCGGTGGTGCCGATGGCGATCCTCGCGGCGATCGCGGTGCCGAACTTCCTCGAGGCGCAGACGCGGTCGAAGGTGTCGCGCGCGAACGCCGACATGCGCAGCATCTCCATCGCGATCGAGTCGTACGGGATCGACACCAATGCATACCCGGCCTCAAGCAGCGATCCAAGCCAGAACTTTTATGGCAAGTTCATCGCGCAGTCGCCCGAGTTGGCCAAGGTGCCGACGTTCCGGCCGGGCGGGTTGCCGGGAATGATGTCGCTCACGACGCCGATCCAGTACATGAGCCGCATGGTCGGCGATCCCTATGCCCCCGCCGAAGGCGCCACGTACGCGTTCTATTCCACGCCGGGCGGCGACTTGCAGTCGTCGGGCTGGATCCTGTGGAGCCCGGGCCCGGACGCGCGCTACGACCTGAACGCCCTGAACATCCGCGAGGCCTATGATCCGCGCTCGCCCGCCTCCGAGATGCTGATCAATCTGACATACGACCCGACCAACGGCACCATGAGCCCAGGCGACATCTGGCGCTCGAAACAGTAACACCCCAAAGGAACACGAATATGTTCGGCAGCCCAGCCAAAAAGCTGACGAAGCTCAACGCCCAGATCGACAAGGCGCTCGAAGCAAAGGATCAACGCGCCCTCGGCGAGCTGTTTAAAAAAGCGTTCGAGCTCGTGGACAACAACGACAAGGACACCAGCCTGGATTTCCTCGTCGCGCAACAGGGCCTTGCGTTGAAGCTGCTCGTCATCAACCACGTCGGCCAATCCGTCAACATGATGGGCCGGATCATCGCGCGCGCCGAACGGCTCGGCCACGAGCGCACCGCCTTCTACGCGATGGTCTGCCGCAGCTATGCCCACCTGCTGCGCGAGACCGCGCCCGGTTACGAATACGAAGGGCGCGAGGCGCTGGAAAAAGGGATCCGCCTTGCGCTCGAAGGGGACAAGAACCAGCTTCTGCGGCTGATCATGGTCATCGACAAATATACCGACGAGCTGACCAGCTACAAGCTCAAGTCATGGATTCCTCGAATCTACAAGCAAGCCGTGGCCGCGTTCGACGCCAAGGTCGGCGCCGACGCCGTCCCCACCGCCAATATGCTCGTCAACTTCGCGCCGATCCTGATGGATTCGGAATCGGCCGATGATCAGGCGCTGGCCCTCGAAGCCGTCGACCGCATCCTGGCGATCATGGCGAAATCCAAACTCGATCCCTCCGACCAGGCATGCATGCTCGTGCGCAAGGCCCAGATCCTCGACAAGATGGGGCGCACGGCCGAGGCCTATCAGCTCTTGCGCGGCACGGCCGGCACGGCCGCCGGGGAAAATGCGATTCTCGTCGCCGCGAGGCTTGCCGAAATCGAGCTGCGGATGGAGCGCGATCCGGAACAAGTCGAGTCGGCGCTCGACCAGGCGATGGCCTCGGTCAAGGGCCGGATCGATCCGCGGATGAAGATGACTTTCCACGGCATCAAGGGCTATTGCGCGGCCCTGCGCGGCGCCGAGTCATCGACCCTCGAGTGCGCCGCCAGGCTCATGGCGTGCCGCTCCGAAAAAACCGATGTCGGCGAATCCGACATCGCGGAAATTGTCGCCGACGGGCTCGTGCATATCGCAAGCGCGCTTTCTCACGCAGGCAATCCGGAGACGGCCCTTCAAGTGATCGACCGCGCCACGACGATCGCTGATTCCATCGACGACGAATTCCCCGACACGAAGCAGGACCTCCTGTCGAGCAAGGCGGAAATCCTGGCCGCCCTCGGCCGCAACGACGAAGCCGAAGCCATTCTCACCGACGACATTCTCGAGAAACTCGACGACGAAAATCTGCTCGACACCACCCGCCACGCCGACGCCCTCATCGACCTCGCCTCGGTGTGCATCAACAAGAAGGATTACGACCGCGCCCGGCTCGCGCTCAAAAACGCATGGGCGATGAGCGCCGAGCGCGGCGAGAAAAACAACGACCTCGCCGGCCATATTTATCTATGGATGGGAAAGCTGATGATGCTCACGGGCCAGGCGGACAGGGGCGCCGAAGCGCTCCGCCGCGCCCGCGAAACCTTCAAGGCCCGCGGCGGCGGCGTCCCGCTCAAAGCCCGCGCCATCCTGGCCGAATATGGGTGCTAGGCGACGCGGGGGAAACCGATGCGATCGTGAACGCGCCATGAAACGGGCGGCCGCTCAGCCGTCGACCGACAGCTTGCGTTTATTGACCAGGGCGGCGTGGCAGGTCTTCAGGAATCTCTTGAATTGCGCGATCGACCGGTCGTCCTCGGGCGAATCCGTCAGCATGAACCGGAGGTTCTTCAGTTCTTCCGCGCCCTGCCCCCCTGTGAACATCCCGCCAAACATCAGCATCCTTGATACCGGGTCGAGGTCGACGGCGTTGAACTCCGTGAGGAGCCCGAGGAGGGTTTGATTGATCAGGTACGGCTGGCATCCGATCAGGTATTCAAGAATCATGCTGCTCGTGATGCGCTCGCCTTCAACGATTTTCTCTGCCGGACCCGGCGGAAGCAGGACCGGAATGTACCCACCGTCCTCGTGGACGTTCAATTCGGCGCGACCGTTGTCCAGCCGCTCACCCGTGATCCCGGCTTCGCGGATGTGATGCAGCAGGTAGCTCGGGCCGGGCTCGGGCGGGTTGAAATGGTCGATGATCCAATGCTCGCACGCCTGGCTGATCGGGTAGCTGATCGCCCCCCAGCAGCCCAGCGCCTCGCCCTTGACGTTCACCGGGCATTTTTCGCAAATCGGCTTGCTCTTGCGCTCGATGCGCTGCCATGTTTCCACCAGCTCGGCAAACGTGAGCTCGGCGCTGGCGCCCATGAGCGTCTTGACCGGGAACGGAAGCGTCATCGTCTTGCTCAGCATGGCCTCGCGCTCGGGCCCCTGCTGCCGGCTCAGCGTGTAACCGATCTGCCCGGCATAGGCTCCGACCTTGGCGCGCTGCACGAACTCCGTGTTGTCGCGCGGGGCCTGGATCGGGCACTGCGTCTTGGCGAAATAGTCGAAACCCACGGGCAGGCTCCTTTTGGGCGATGAGCTTTGAGAGATGAGCGATGAGAGAGATTCTCATCGCTCATGTCTCAAAGCTCATCGCATTTTTACAAACGCCGGATCTGGTCGCGGCTGATGAACCCGGCGCCCTTACCGCCGAACGAGATCATCGGCCAGTCCGGGTGCGTGCGCTCGTCGGTGATGTCGACGACCGTCCCGGCCTTGAGCTTCCACGTCTCGGTCGAGTTCTCGCTCGGGCCGGATCTCACGCTCCCCTCGGGCGAAACAATCACGCCGCGCCGAACCATGCATTCCTGATGATAATGACCGAACGCGAACGGCCACGCAACCGCCGCGACGACCGCCGCCGCGATCGCCGTCTTGCGCAGCGACAGCCGCAGCCGCGTCCCGCGCGGCCGCCACAGCGCCCATGCGCCCAGAAACAGCCCCGCCACGCTCGCCCACGCCGCGATCGCGGTCCATTCGTTGCCGCTCATGAGCCAGTAGACCATGTTGAGCGGCGGCAGCGGCGTCAGCGCGATCTGCGTCTCGTATTCGGGATCGATGATCGAAAGGTTCTGGCGCAGCATCCGGTCGCGGGGCGCGAACTGGAGCGCCTGCAGGTAGCGCCACTGGGCGAGCCCGCGGTCGCCGAGATGGGCATAGGCCGTGCCCAGGTTGTAGAGAAGCCGCGGGTCGTGCGGCGCCTGCTCGATGAGCTGCTCGTAGATTTCGGCCGATTCCTTGTAGTTCTGGGCCGTGAACGCCTTGTTCGCGCGCTCGAGAAGCTGCTCCTCGCCGGTCGCGGCCCACGCGGCCGACGAAAGCATCAAGGCCATGATCATTGCAGCCAGCCGCCTCATGCGCGCAAACCCTCCCGCAACACGGCCCGTGTCTCCTCGCTCCAGGCGCGGACGTCGATCGGCGAGTCGATCGGCGAGTAGCTGGCCCACGCGCAGGCGTCGAGCCGCTCCAAAAGCCGCGCGACCTGCTCGCGCGTCAGGTTGCTGCCGGCGAGGAGCCGCGCGATCTCGTCGCGCGTCATCCCCTCGGCCGAGGTGTTGTAATGATCGGCGATCAGGTTGCGCACGGCGTGCTCGAACGCGCCGGCGACCTCGGCGTTGCGGCCGTCGCCGCCCTTGGCCTTGATGCGGCGCAGGCGCTTCTCGAACGCGCGCCACGCGCCGTTGCGGCGCGCCGCCGCCGGGTCGAGCGTGGCCCGCCTCCAGTCGCGATACCACATGGCCAGGATCAGCATCGACCCGCCGACCAGGAACAGCCACATGAGCGGCGATTCCATGGCCGGCTCGACGCGGCCGTGCCGCACCGAGCCGATCGCCTGCACGAAATTGAGCTGCGGGCCGTTGCCCACCTTGCGCGTGACGCTCGCGCCGCCCGGCGCGGCCGGTTCGGCGGCGACCCCCTGCGGCAACGGCTGAACCGTCACCGGCACCGGCTCGGTCCTGAGCGCGCGGTACGCCTCGCGCTCGGAATCGAAAACGGGATACGAAATCGACGGGACCTGGATCCGGCCGAACTTGCGCGGCCGCAGGCTGTACTGGAAATGCTTCGTGCCGCCGACGTAATCCTTCGGCCTGGCCGTGTCCATCCGGGCCGTCTGGTCGACGACCTCGAAGGCGTCGTTGTCGGGGAACCGGGGCGGGCTCGCCAGTTCGACGGCGCCGCGCCCCTCGAGCGTGACGTCGAGCGTCAGCAGCTCGTCCTGGCGCATCGTGGAGCGGTCGGCGGAGGCCTTGAGCGTAAAGCTGCCGACCGTGGCGCTGAAGTTCGCCGGCTGGCCGTCGGTCGGCAGGGGACGCACCTCCAGCTTGACCGGCGCCGCCGGCAGCTGAACCTGCATCGTGTTGGCGCCGAACGGATCGCCGAAGAACGAATCGTCGAACGGGCCGCGGCCGGATTGCCGCTGAACCGGGAGCTGGACCGCGACGAAATAGGCGCCGATCTCGGCGTCGCCCGGCTGGGTCGGCGTCAGGGTGTATTGCAGGATCGGCGCGACCTGGTAGGCGCGGTCGCCGTGGGTCTCGGTGGCGGGCTGGATGTCGCCCTGGGCGCGGAACCGCTCGTCCAGAAGCCCGCCGCCGGCCTTGAGCTGTTCGTTCGGGTATTGCAGGCCCCGGATCGGGATGTTGTCCCAGTAAATCTTGTAGGTGACCAGCACCGGCTCGCTCACGTAGGGCCGCTTGTCGCTCACCTCGACGCGCAGGAACAGGCGGCCGTTGAGCTGCTTGTTCACGGCGGCGTTGTTGCTTTGCGCCGGCAGGATCCCCTCGTGCTTGAGGTCGTCGGGAATCATCGGCGGCGCCTGCATCGTCACGGTGACCGCGATCGGCCGGCTGCGGTAGGTCTGGCCGCCGTATTCGAGCTGCGAAGAGCCGATCGTGAACGTCCCCTGCGTCGGCGCGCGCAGCTGCCAGCGCAGGATGGTCGAGACGTTGCTCGAGCCGTTGATGATCGTCATGCGGTTCTCGCGGAAGGGACCGTTGGTGTTGACGACCTGCAGCCCGCCGAAATCCGGCATCGTCGGGTTGGCGTTCATCTGGCTGATCGAGCTGATCTCGAGGCTGTAAACGATGACCGAGCCGACTTCGACGCGCGCCTGGTCGACCGACGCGTTCAACTGGATCCCCTGCGCCGGCGCGAGCGATGCCATCGCGCACAAAATCGCGCTCATGATCAGGATGCGCTGAACAGCCGGCTTCAATGCTTACCAATCCTTCTGGAGTTTGCGTTCGCTGTCGCGGAACTGGAAGAGCCGCTTGTACTGGTTCGGCTTTTCCTTCTCGAGCAGGTTGAGCAGACGGATGGCATCCATCTGCTCGGGGGTATACTGCGGTTTCTTCTGTGAACCGTCCTCGCCGTCGATCTCGTCCTCGCCGTCGCTGGACGAGGCCTTGGCCATGGCGGAACCACCCTGCTGCGGCTGGTTCTGCCGCTTTTGGCCCTCGAGGCCGCCCCGATTCTGCTGGCCGGCCTGCCCCTGCCGGTCGCCGGCATCGTTCGGGTTCGTCGGCTGGGAGTCCGTTTGCTTCTGGTCCTGCTGATTCTGCTGCTGCTGACCTTGCGGGCCCTGCTGGTCTTGCTGGTTCTGCTGCTGCTGATCCTGCTGGCCCTGCTGGTCTTGCTGCTGCTGTTGATCCTGGTTCTGTTGCGGGTCTTTTTGACCTTGCTGGCCTTGCCGGCCCTGCTGGTTCTGGTTTTGCTGGTTCTGCTGGTTTTGTTGCTGGCCCTGCTGGCCCTGCTGTTGTTGCTGGTTCTGCTGCTGCTGGTTCTGCTGGTTTTGTTGCTGGCCCTGCTGGCCCTGCTGTTGTTGCTGGTTCTGCTGTTGCTGGTTCTGCTGGTTTTGTTGCTGACCCTGCTGGCCTTGTTGGCCCTGCTGTTGTTGCTGGTTTTGTCCTTGTTGCTGCTGCTGCTGGCTCTGAGCCTGACCCTGGGACTGACCTTGCTGGTCGTTTTTCTGCCCCTGCTCTTGCTGCTGCTGCTGCTGCTGCTGTTGTTGCTGGCGCGCCTGTTGCTGCCGAAGTTGATTCAGGTTCTTCTTAACGACTTCATAATTGTAGATCGCCTCGGTGTCGTCGGGGGCCTCGGCGATGGCCTGCCGGAAGGACTTGAGCGAATTTTCGAGCGACGCCATCTGGTTGTTGATCTGGTCGGGCGCGGCCTGGATGCGAGCGCCGCCGGTGCGGATCTTTTCGACGGCCGGCTTGCCCTGGGCGATGCCGAGGTTGAAGAAACTGTCGCGGCGCTGGGTGGCGGACTGGGTCTCGGTCGCCTCCGAAAGCGTCTGCTGGGCGTCCTTGTATTGACCGAGCCTGGCCTGCGCGGTGCCGAGGTTGTATTTGATCAGCGGCGAGGGATCGCGCTTCAAGGCCTCTTTGTAGGTGTCGACGGCGGCCTTGAGCTGCTGCTGGTCCTGCTTGGCGTTGCCGGCGGCGTAGTGACCGTTCCCCTTGCGCAGGAGCGCGTCGACCGACTCGGCGCGCGCCGCCGGCGGGACAAGGCTCAACCCCATCGCCAATAACGCCGTTGATGCTCGAATGATCCGCCCGCGCATGGTCACCCCACTCAGGCCTCGTTGGGTCCTGACCCGATTAAGCATTTTCCGGACCAGCGGAAAGCGGCGGCGCGGCGGTCGTTTCGGACGGTTTTTCGCCCCTCAGCGCCAGCCACCGCCGCAACGCCTGGCTGATATAATAATGCCTCATATCGTAAAAAAAGTCGCTCAAAGCGACGGCCATCGCCTTTTCGGCGTCGTCGCGCCGGCCGAGGGCGTCGTACCCTAGCGCCAGATGATAATGACGTCCATAATCGTAAGGCCCCTCGACCGGCAGGCTGCGCCACAACGCCATCGCCGGCTCGAACCAACCCGCGCGCCAGTAAACCCGGCCCAGATGCGTCCGGGCGATCAACAACTGCTCGTCGAGCTCCAGCGCCCGGGCCAGGTGCGCCCGCGCGCGGGCGGGGTCGCCCATCTCGTCGGCGGCCATCCCGGCGACGGTGTTCAGCTCGGCGCTTTCGTCGCCGCGCGCGATGGATTCCATCGCCACCGCCAGAGCCTCGCCCCCCTTGCCCTCGATCAGGAAATCCTCGACATGGCTGACGACGCGCTCGATCCGCTGCTTTTTGATTTTTTCCGGGAGCCATGCCTTGAGACGGGCGATGAGACCCGGTTTTTTTGTCGCAGGTTCGGGCGTCAAATTGTCGCAGGGATTTTCGGGCGGAATCGGGTCCGTGAACGACTCGCGCGTGCCCAGAAACTCCGGCCACGCGATCTCGAGGCCCGGGTTCTGCGCCGGCCACGGCCGGGTCTGCGCCTCGAGCGTCAGCGCCACCTGGCCGAGCAAGTCGGTTGCATGCGGCAGGTTGATCCGGCGCCATATCCGGGCGGCGCCGAGCGCGTCGTCGGGCCGGCCGGTCCGCGCCAGCGCCAGCGCGAGCACTTGCGGCACCAGCGGGTTGGCCGGCCGGGCCTCGGCGAGCACCCGCAACAGATCGATCGCCTGATCCAGTTCCACGCCGGCTTCGGCGAAGCAACGCGCATAATAAAAATCTGGCAGGGCGCCGGTCGAATCGATCGCTCGCGCGGCTCGGGCCGGCTCAAGATCGCCCCGGCGGGCGGCGGCAAGCGCTGTGTGCCAATCGGCATGAATTTGCATCGGCCGGGCCGCCTCCAACGGCCACCCGCACTTTCTCAGATTCCTCCGCCAAAGGCAATTGTTTGAGTGATGAGGACTCCTCGATCATTCATCAAATTCGAATATTGAACCACGGAGACACGGAGGCACGGAGATGATTTCAAAATAATAGATGCCACATTGGCTCATCGCACCACGAGTCCGGTGCCGGAAAAAATCTGGTTTCTTCGGGCCTCCGTGTCTCCGTGGTTCAATGAATGAAGAATCAAGGTGAGGACTGAGGACAAAAGTTATCCATTTTATCCGATTTCTCTCCGATTCCATCCGATTGTTTCGATTTTTTGTCCGATTCGAATTTCTGAACGATTTGAATTTTATATTTGTTTCGGATTTCGATATTCGGATTTTGGATTTGTGCTCCTTCTGCTACCATCATGCTATGACCACGCCCCCCCTCCACCTCCCATCCGGCATCAACTACGAATGCACCCGGTGCGGGCGGTCGTGCGGCGAGTTCTGGGAGATCAAGGTCGAGCCCGAGATCGCCGACTCGATCCGGAACCGCCCGGCCGAGGCGCTGCGCGAGGCGGGGGCCGCCGACCCGAGCTCGCCCGTCGTCCCGAGCCCGTGGACGCCCGGCACGCTCATGATGCGGCCCGGCCCGGACGGCCACTGCTGCCTGCAGGGCGCCGACGGCCTGTGCACGCTCCACAAGATTTTCGGGTTCGCGTCCAAGCCCAACCGCTGCCGCACGTTCCCGTATCGGTTCATCGAGACGCCGCGCGGGACGTATTGCGGGCTGACGTTCGCCTGCTCGGCCGTCCTGAACAACCAGGGGCCGGCGGTCGCCGATCAGCGCGGCGAGATCGAGGACCTCTTCGGCTGGACGCTCAGCCGCCGCGCGGTCGAGGCGCCGAACGAGCTGGCCAGCGGCATCCCGCTTACGTGGGAACAGTACGAGGCGGTCGAGCAGGACCTCGCCGACCTGCTCGAGCCGGCGCTCGCCCCGATCGGCGAGCGGCTGCTGATGCAGTATCATTACCTGCACCTGCTGATCAAGCTCGTGCGCGCCGACCGCGAGAACACCTCGCGCCAGTTCGACGGGCCCGAGGCCAACACGCAGGCCATCGAGGTCTTCCGCCACCGCGTCCGCGAGGGCGACTGGGCGCTGCTGCGCGGCATCGCCGGCCGCCGCCCCAAATCCGGACTGCTGCGCCGCATGATCCTTGGGTTCGCCCACGCGCTGCGCAACACGTACGGCCGCCGCAGCGGCCGGCTGAGCGGCTACGCAATGGTGCTGAAGACCTACTTCACGCACGGGTTCGGCCACGGCTCGATCGACATGCCGGCGCTCGGCAAACCGGTCGCCTACCGGAAAATGAAGACGATCGGGTTCGACCCGGCGCGGCCGGAGTTCGACGAGCTGCTGACGCGCTATTTCCGCCACCGGATCCAGCGCAAGGACCTGCTGCTGGCCGATTCGGTCCAGTTCGGGCTGCAATTGCAACTGCTCCACTGGGGGCTGATCCACTGGTACGCGGCCGCGCTGGCGGCCGACCGCGGCGCGCACGAGGTCGGCTGGGAACACCTCACCGAGGCCGTCCGGATCGTCGAGAAATATTTCGTCCTGCACTCGACATTCGACCAGCTCTTCAAGCGCATGCCGCTGCTGCGCCTGTTCCTCGACCGCCTCCTCGAGCACCCGCTCTACGCCTTCACGATGGCCCGCGGCGAGTGGTGCGAGCGCCAGTAGCCCGCTTCGGCCCGAAGCGGCACGATTCGCTTTCGCTTGATCCGAAAACTCATCCGACATATTGTCCCCTCATGAACTTTTCCGCAAAGCTCGACGAGCAGTTCCGGCGCGAACTCGAGGCCGAGGCGCGCCGCCGCCGCTGGACGTGGCGCGTCCGCTACCTGAAAGGCCCGGTGCTCGCCATTGCGTTTCTGGCCGTGCTCGCGGCCGTTTCCGGATTGCGTGAAGACCCCAAGCTCCGCGCTGATGGATTCGCCCACGTCCTCGCCATCGGCGTTTTGCTGGTTCCGCTCAGCATCCATGCGCTGCTTTTTCTTCCACGGCTCTTCCGGCTGTATCGGACGATGATTTTCGGATTTGCGGTCGGTTGCCCTCCGCGGGCCATCGCGGCCGTGATTCTCGAAACCATCAATGCCGGCTCGCTCCGGTTCCTGTCACCGATAGCGCGGGCATTCCGTTATTTCTTCGGCGAATTGATCTCCGACCACGAAGGCATCGGAATTCATGCCTCGATGCTGGAGCTACGCACGCTGTTCCGGATCCCGTGGCGCAGCCGCGCGTTCGATGCATGGCTCGCCCGGCAGCCCCGGCCGGTCGACTTCGATTCGTTTCTCGCGCATTGCCAGTGCACGCTCGACACGATCTGCGGGCCGTTCAAGCCGGAGCTGCCGGCCCCACCCGACCTCAGCCGGCCGATCCCGATCCAAAGCGACACCTCGCCGATCCTGGCCCTCGTTCCGCTCGCGCAGATCGCGGGCATGAAGATCGATGACCTCGGCGAGCACCCGCGCTGGGCGCCGATGCTCGGCGCGGACGAACTCCACTTCGATCTCACGCGGCTCAACCGGCGGAACACGCTGGAGATGGTCGAGAAAATCAGCGATATCCACATGCGCATTCTGGGCGTTTCACGGCCGCCGTACACGCTCACCAAGGGCCGGCGGCGCCGCGTCGACGAAGCGCTCGCGGCCGCCGGCCTGCCCGGTGACGACTGGCCGACCCGCATCAGTTGCCGGATCCATCGCGGCGGTGAGTGGATCGACTACGCCCCGATCTCCGACGCCGGGCTGATGCAATTCGTCAACGCCTTCCTGTTTTTCTTTTACCGCGTGCCGTGGCGTTGGGAACCGTTCGAGAGCGACTACAAGCTCCAGACCGCCGACGGCCGCGTCGTGCCCGTCCGCATCACGTTCGAACCCAACACAGAACTCAAGATCGCGCGCAAGTAATTACCGCCATGCTTCATCCGGCGGCGACAAAAATCTTTCATTATTCGGCCGGGGTTATATACTTCTCGCGTCGCCGTTCAGGTCAGTTCCTAACCGTCGAGGTGGTCTCATGCGTTTTGCCCGAATCATTCCAGTCTGGTGCGTCGCGGCCGCCCTGCTGGCGGCCGGCGTCGGCTGCTCCGCGATGGACAAGTCGATGTTCAAGGGGACGTGGGTGTTCGTCGCCGTCGAGCGGGCGCCGTTCTCGCCTCCCCCGCCGCGGTTCGACATCATGGAATTCAAGGACGACCACAACCTGCGCCTCCACATGACCCCCGCGCGCGCCGACCTCGACGCCACCTACACGCTCGCGCAGGGCAGGCTCACGTTTTCGTTCCAGCCGCCCGACGCCGACGCGCCGGTCATCAATCGCGTCAAATACCGGTTCACGGGCGCCGGCAACAGCGTCCTGATGGAAGCCGAAGGGCTAGGCAGCGGCGTGGAGTATCTCTACCTCAGGGACACGAAGCTGCTGCCGAACACGATCGCGGGGACCTATCGCTTCGCCGACAAGGACACCTCCTCGACGGCGACGCTGGCGCCGAACGGCACGCTCGACATCCAGCCGGAGAAGGTGGCCGGGTTTTACCGACTCTGGAAGTCGCCGGCCGGCGAGGCGCTCACGTGGGCGATCTTCATCCCGCAGGAAGGCTGGATGGCGTTCACCTACCGGATGAACACGGACGGCAAGGACCTGCTCCTCGCCCCCGTCTACAACGGCAAGGCCCACAAAGAGGGGGAAATTCGCTGGATGCGGGTGGAGTAGAGATTCGCGGGGATCGAGATGCGATTCTCGATTACGATTACGATGCACGACGCTCGATTACGATTACGAGCACGAGCACGAGCACGATTACGACGCACGACGCACGATTACGAGCAGGGTAACGACCAACGGGGGCTTGCATCCTGGCTGTTGGGCGCGATAAAATCCAGCGGCTGGTCACTTTACTGAGAATAAGGCTGAAATCATGGGGCATGCGCCCACCAATCCGATCAAAGGCTGCGTCATTATTTTTGACGACGAGCCGAATATGGGCCGCATCCTCGTCAAGACGCTCGGCCTTGAAGGCTTCCAGGCCCAGGCGTTCACCAACCCGATCGAGGGGCTCGAGGCGCTCGCCCGGCTCCAGCCCGACGTCCTGCTGACCGACATGCGCATGCCCGAAATGAGCGGCCAGCAGGTGCTGCACCGGATGCACGCGGACTGGCCCGACGTCCCGGTCCTGGTCCTGACCGGCTACGGCACGGTCGAGGGCGCGGTCGAGGCGATGCAGGCCGGCGCGTTCAACTACATCACCAAGCCGTTCGAGCCGGGCAACCTGCTGGCGCAGATCAGCCGCGCCATCGAGCACCGGCGCATGCTGCAGGAAAACGCCCGGCTGAGCGAGCACCTCGGCGAGGCGGTCGCCCCGCGCGAAATCGTCGGCGACTCGCCCGGCCTGAGCCGCGTCCGCGAGATGATCTCGCGGGCCGCGCCGACCGACTCCTCCGTGCTCATCACCGGCCGCAGCGGCGTCGGCAAGGAGCTGGTCGCGCGCGCCATCCACGACCAGAGCCGCCGCGCGCGCAACCGTTTCGTGGCGATCAACTGCCCGTCCATCCCGCCGAGCCTGATCGAGTCGGAGATGTTCGGCCACGAGCGCGGCGCGTTCACCGGCGCCGACCGCAGCAAGATGG
The DNA here is from genome assembly GCA_039683515.1 of Candidatus Sumerlaeia bacterium. Classification (GTDB taxonomy): domain Bacteria; phylum Sumerlaeota; class Sumerlaeia; order MVZB01; family MVZB01; genus JAJFUE01. Next base: position 52,215 of record JBDKRG010000059.1, read on the forward strand.
GGCTGATCGAGCTCGCCCACGGCGGCACGCTGTTCCTGGACGAAGTCGCCGAGCTGCCGGCCGAGATGCAGGTCAAACTGCTGCGCGTCCTGCAGGAGCGCGAGATCCAGCGCGTCGGCGGCCTCAAGCAGATCCCGGTCGACATCCGGATCATCGCCGCGACCAACCGCGACCTGACCGCCGAGATGAAATCCGGCCATTTCCGCGAAGACCTTTATTACCGCCTCAACGTGATCCGGATCGAGATCCCGCCGCTGGCCGACCGGGTCGAGGACATCGAGCCCCTGGCGCGGCATTTCATGAACCGGATCGGCCGGCGGATGATGCGGCCGGATATCACGCTCACCCCCGCGGCGATGAACGCCCTCAAGGCCTACAACTGGCCGGGCAACATCCGCGAGTTGGAGAACGTGCTCGAGCGGGCGGTCGTGCTGTCGCGCGGGCCGCTGATCGACGTCGGCGACCTGACGCTCGACCTGCGCCCGGGCGCCGAGCCCGGCGCCGGGGCGGGCTCCGCCCACAAGGAGAGCGCCCATCGCTGGCCGATCGATTACCGCCAGGCGCGCGACCATTTCGACCGCGAATACCTCCTGAACCTGGTGGACCTGGCCGGCGGCAACATCACCCGCGCCGCCCAGCTGTCGGGCATCAGCCGGCGCAATCTCTACGAAAAACTCGAGAAGGTCGGCCTGGCGGACGACCTGATCAAAAAACGCGAATGATATTTCTTGGTTCGCCCCCGGCCGATCCCTTATCCTGTCCTTAATGCCGTTGGTTTGGCTGGGGTTGCGATTTGTTCCGTTTGAATATGGAAAAAAGGTTGCATCGGGATCGGTCTGTGACTTAAGAGGAATGAGGACCATCGCACGGTCTCGAACCATGCGGTTCAAAATCCGATCGGACGGATTGGAGTGATGCCCAGGATCTTATTGATCGATGATGACGACATCGGCCGCGACGCGCTGGCGCGCCGATTGATGCGCAAAGGCTGGCAGGTCAAAACCTGCGCCGACGGCGACGAGGGCCTCACGCAGGCCCGTGACGCATCGCCCAATCTCGTGGTCATCGCAATGAACATTGTCATGCCCGATGGCTGGGAGGTCACGCGCCAGATCAAGGCGGATTCGGGAGCGCGCGGGGTGCCCGTCATCGCGATCCTGGACGAGGACACGCCCGACGAACGCTCCAAGGCCGAAGACGCCGGTTGCGACGACCTGGCGGTGCGGCCGATCCACATCGAAGCGATGATCGAAAAAATCCAGAAATACGTCGATCGTCAAACCGCGAGCTGAGGCGGCTTGTTTCCTGGCCGGGGGGCTTAAGTCGGGGACCCGGGATGTCGATGCATATCGATGAGGGCAATCATGTCCCCACTTCTCCAGGCCGAGGTCCGCTTGCCCATGCGCATGAACACGAACTACCGCGGTTGGATGTCCGCGATCCTTCCCCTGATCCTGATGTGCGTCGCGGCGCCTTCATTTGCAATCCCGCCACTCCTCCAGATCGACCTGAACGGCCCGGCATCCGGAACCGACGTGACCGTGACGTTTACCGAGGACGCCGGCGAAGCCCTGCTGTGCCCGGCCGCCGTCATCGCCGACGCCAGCACGACCATGACCGAACTCCTGCTGACGATGACCCCGCACCCGGAGAACCTTGCCGAAGCCCTCCATGCCGTGCCGCGCGACGGGCTGGCCGTCACGTACAACTCGGGCAACGGCGAAATGCTGATCAACGGCACGGCGTCCGCGAGCAATTACCAGGAAGTCCTGCGCTCGCTGACCTACGGGAACGCGTCGAACACCCCGACCGTGACGACGCGCGTCGTGACGGCCGTCGCCAAGACCGGCACGTATCAAAGCAACCAGTGCACGATCCAGATCAACATCGTCCCGACCAACGACCCGCCGGTCATCGACCTGAACGGGACGTCCTCGGGCGTCAACCGGGCGTTCGCGTTCGACGAGGGCGCCGGCGCGCTCCCGATCGCACCGGCCGGCACCGTCACCGATCCCGACAGCGGCCAGCTGACGTCGATGACGCTGGCGCTGTCTTCGCACCCGGACGGGGGCGCCGAGACCATCGCCGCCACCGGCGGCGGCGGGGTGACGGCCGCCTACGACCCGTCCACCGGCGTCATGCGGCTGAGCGGGACGGCGCAAATCAGCGCCTACCAGGCCGTCCTTCAGACGGCGACGTACAACAACACGGCGACGCCCCCCGACCCGACCACGCGCACGCTGACGGTCACGGGGTGGGACACCGGCGGGCGCGGCGGCTCGGCGTTCGCCAGGATCTCGATCCATCCCAGGAACTACGCGCCGACGGCGATCGCCCCGACCGGCCTGACTCTGGCCGAAGGGACCGCGATCGGCACCACCGTCGCCAGCCTGCAGGCCTCGGACCCCAACGTGGGCGACACGCACACCTACGCGTTCGTGGCGCCGTTCGGCAACGGCGCGGGGCGGTTCTCGCTCAGCGGCAACCAGCTCCGGGTCGCCAAGGCGCTCGACTACGAAACCTCGAGCTCGGCGATGCTTTCCATCAAGTCGACCGACAAGGGGGGCTTGAGCTGCGCGCAGAACATCGCCGTGGCCATCCTGAACGTCAACGAGACGCCGACGAACATCAACCTGGCGCCGGTGAGCCTTTACAAGGACGCCGTCGCGACGGAAACGATCGTCGGCACGCTCACCGCCTCCGACCCGGACGCCAACCAGAAATTCACCTACACGTTCTGCTCGCCGTATAGCGACAACGGCGGGCGGTTCAAGATGTACAGCAACCAGGTGCGCGTCGCGAAGGCCACGCTCCTGCGGTCCGAGTCCCAGAGCAGCTACCCGATCTCGGTGCGCGTGACCGACCAGGGCGGGCTGAATTTCTCGAAGAATTTCACGATCGAGCTCCCGCCCAACCCCAACGCGCCGGTCATCGACCTCAACGGCACGGACGCCGGCCTCGACCGGTCCGTCACGTTCACCGAGGGGGGCTCGGCCGTGAAGATCGCGCCGGCCGCGGCGATCACCGACATGAACGGCACGCAGCTGACGTCGATGACGCTGGCGCTTTCGACCCACCCCGGCGGGACGTCCGAAACGCTGACCGCCACCGCAAGCGGCGGCGTGACGGCTTCCTACAACACCTCGACCGGCGTCATGAAGCTGAGCGGCAAGGCCTCGCTGTCGAGCTACCAGACCGTCCTCCGCACCGTCGCCTACAACAACACGACCGCCCTGCCCGACCCGACCACGCGCACGCTGACCGTGACCGGCTGGGACACCGAGGGGCTCGGCGGCGTGGCGGCGGCCAGGATCGCGATCGTGCAGATCAACCGCAAGCCGACGCGCGTGACGCCGGACAAGATGACGGTCGCGGAAAACTCGCCGGTCGGGACCGTGGTCGGGACGTTCTCGACGGTCGACCCGAACCGGCTCGACACGCACACATACTCATTCGCCTCGCCGAACTACAATGCGGCCGGGAAATTCTCGCTCTCCGGCAATACGCTCAAGGTCGCCGGCGCGCTCAACCACGAGGCGCTGACGACCGCGACGCTCTCGATCAAGTCGACCGACAACCGCGGCCTGAGCTGCACGACGACCGTGCGGGTGGGGCTCCTCGATGTCAACGAGCCGCCGGCCAACATCGACCTCGAGATGGTGGCGATCAACAAATCCATGATCGCCGCCGACACGCTCGTCGGCACGCTCATCGGCACCGACCCGGACGCTGGCGATACGCTCTCGTACACGCTGACCAGCGACGACGGCGGGCGGTTCAAGCTCGCCGGCAACACGCTGCGCATCGCGGACGCGACGCTCATCAAGGCCGACTCGCGGACGTCCTACACGATCACGGCCCGCGTCGCCGACGGCAGCGGCCTGTCGATCACGAGGGATTTCACGTTCACGATCCCCCGAACAACGGCCGCGCGCGGCTGGACGCTGCTGCGGTAAATACGAGAAATAAACGCGAGAAGATCGATGAGCGTGGGGCGAGTGCGAGCGCCAAATATTTTCCGGCAATAGGGATCGCCGACGAGGGCGCCGGCGCCACAGTGCGATGAGCTATTCGCTACCGAATAGCCGTTTTCGATGTGGGGCCGGCGCCCCCGCCGGCCATTCACGCACGCCGGTTGGATCACCGGCGCCGGGATTTGATTTTTGAATTTGGATCAGCGCCAGGCGATGACTTTTTCCTCGGAGAGGCACTGGGTCTCCCACTGGAAGTCGGGGCGCGTCGCGCACCGGAACTTGCCCATGAAATCGCCGCGCACACCGCCGGTGTCGTTGACGTGGAAGTGCAGGACCTCGTCCTCGCGCGTCGACCGGTCGTAGTTTTCCTTCCACAGCTCGACGGAGACGCTGTGGCGGCCGGCGTTCAGGAAATTGCCGGGCACGTTGACCCACGTCCTGTACAGCCCCTCGGGCTTGATCTTCGTGTGCCACTCGTCGTTGTTGCTGATCGAGCTGAAGACCAGCGTGCTGTCCTCGTTCCAGACGTGGGCGGTCGCGCCGGCGCGGATCCCCGCGCGCGTGACCCAGTATTCGATCGCGATCCGGAACGGCTCCTCGATGCGGATGTCGCCGTCGATCCGGCCGTCCTTGTCGTAGACGCAGACGCGGTGCAGCCGGAGGGTGCGGTCGCCGGGGGCGCGCGCCGGGTCCTCCCAGACGCGCTCGGGGCGGTCGTCGTGCTGGTCGCCGCCGAGGTAGCGGCTGACGACGTCGTTGACCTCGCCGTCCACGGCGAGGCCGCCGCCCTCGAGCATCACGGCCCGCTGGCACAGGTTGCGCACGGCGACCATGTTGTGGCTGACGAAGATGACCGTGCGGCCGTCGCGCGCCACGCTGTTCATCTTGCCGAGGCACTTCTTCTGGAACGCGGCGTCGCCGACGGCGAGGACCTCGTCGATCAGGAGGATTTCGGGCTCGAGGTGCGCCGCGACGGCGAACGCCAGGCGCACGTACATGCCCGAGCTGTAGCGCTTGACCGGCGTGTCGAGGAAGCGCTCGACCTCGGCGAAGGCGACGATCTCGTCGAACTTGCTCTTGATCTCGCGGCGCGTCATGCCGAGGATCGCGCCGTTGAGCATGATGTTTTCCCGGCCGCTCAGCTCGGGGTGGAAGCCCGTGCCGACCTCGAGAAGGCTCGCCACGCGGCCGCGCAGCCGCACCTCGCCCTCGGTCGGCTCGGTGATCTGGCTGAGGAGCTTGAGGAGCGTCGACTTGCCGGCGCCGTTGCGGCCGATGAGCGCGACCGCCGTCCCCTCTTCGACCTCGAACGAAACGTGGCGCAGCGCCCAGAAGTCGCGCTCGTCCTTTTTCTCGCCCGCGGTGCCGCGGCGCAGCAGGGCGTTCACGCCATCGGCGATCTTGTCGCGCAGCGTGTCGTGACGGAGCGTGCCGCCGAGCTTGTAAAGCTTGCCCAGGTCGTGAATGGAGATGGCGGGGCGACTCATGCGGGAACTCCGGTCAGATCACGTCGGCGAACGAGCGCTCGAATTGGCGGAAATAGTAGGCGCCGCTGACAAGCAGCGCGACGGTGACGAACAGGCTGGCCAGCATCCCCGGCCAGAAAATCGCGAATTGCGGGTCGACCTGCGGCCCGAGGATCGCCCAGCGGAAGCCGTCGATCGGGCCGACGACAGGGTTGAGGCTGAACACCAGCCGCCACGTCAGCCACCCGGGCGCCCACGCGGCGACGGCGCGCGTGGCGTGGCCGGCCATCTGGCCGCTGGTCAGCATCACCGGGCAGACGAAGATCCCGATCCGGATGATGAACGGCACGATGTGCTTGATGTCGCGATACTTGACGTTGAGCGCGGCCAGCCACAGGCTCGCGCCGAACGCCGACGCGAACGCCATCAGGAAGAACAGCGGCAGGGCCAGCATCCGCGCGCCGAACGCCACGTCGTAATGAACCATCAGCACCATCATCATGAGCATGGAGATCAGGAAGTCGACGAGGCCGCTGAGCGTGGCCGACGCCGGGATGATCAGACGCGGGAAATAGATCTTGCTGATCATCTGCGACGACATCACGACCGACTGGCTCCCGGCCTGCAGGGCGCTGGAGAAGAACGACCACGGCAGCAGCCCGGCGAACGCGATGATCGCATACGGCCCCTTGACGTCCACTTTCACGATTCGGCTGAAGATCCAGGTGAAGACGATGACGGTGAGGAGCGGCTGCACGACGGCCCAGGCGATGCCGATGGCCGTCTGCTTGTAGCGGACCATGATGTCGCGCCAGGTGAGGAAACCGAACAGCTCGCGGTAGCGCCACAGCTCCGCGTAATCGATGCCGATCAGCCCGCGCCGGGGCTTGATGATCCGTTCCTTGAACTGAGTGGCCGTCTCGGCCATACAAATATTCCCTCCGTGGAGCGCGCGCTGTCTTCCGTGGCGCCGATAATACTACCCGAAGATCTTATCGGCCGCCAGCCCGGAGTCCTGAAATTTCGGATTGCGGATTGCGGATTTTAAAAACCGAACCGGGGCCAAGGCAGGGAACTCACCGAGCGGGTTTCGAATTGCAATCCGCAATCCGAAATCCGCAATCCGAAATAACAAAAGATCCGGAACGACTCCGCTGGGGAGCCGTTCCGGATCAAATTGCTCGGCGTGAACCAGGAACTTACTTGGCGGGCGCGACGGCCTCTTTGCAAGCCTTGGAGACGCGGAAACGGACGACGGTCTTGGCCGGGATCTTGATCGATTCGCCGGTGGCCGGGTTGCGGCCGATGCGCGCCTTGCGCTTGGCGACGACCAGCTTGCCGATGCCCGGGATCGTGAAGCCACGCTTGGCTTCCTTATAGGCGAGCTCGGTCAAAGCGACGAGGTAGGCGGCCGCTTCCTTCTTGCTGATCCCGACCGATTCGGCCAGGTGAGCGATCAGCTGTGACTTGCTCATCGCTTTCTTGTTCGCTGTCGGCATTCTTCATTCCCCTTTCGATATTTCATTCGAAAAATCACATGCATACAAGCGGCCATTATGTGATTGGCCTCGAAATAGTCAATAGGATAAACGCTCTTTTGGCTCTTTTTTTTGCAACGCCCCCCGGAAACGGCGCCTGCCGGGGTTCGCGCCCGCTTCCGGCGGAGCGCCGCGCCGGCTCCGGACGGCCGCGCGGCGTTCGAAAACGCGCAATCCATATCCGGTTTTTTGAATGCGCCCCCGGGGGCCGCCCGACGCGCTTTATTTGTTGCGCCGGTTTCACCGACGACTAGAATGAGGAAAGGCAGCACGTCCGAGGCCCGAGTCACGATCAAGCGAAACGGAGCTGATAAACATGGGTCCAATGAGGATCCTCATCATCGAGGACGATGTCGACATCATCGATCTGATGCGTTCGATGCTCGAGCCGCAGTTCGAGTGCTTCACCGCCGCCAACGGCATGGAGGGCCTGCAGCAGGCGATCCGCGGCGAACCCGACATCGTCATCTGCGACATCATGATGCCCGTCATGGACGGCTGGGAATTCATCAAGCGCCTGCGCGCGATGAAGGGCTACGAGTGGATGCCGGTCATCATCCTGTCGGCCCTGAACTCGCGCGACCAGATCCAGCAGGGCTACCAGCTCGGGGCCGCGCTCTACGTGACCAAGCCGATCGACCCGCCGCGCTTCAAGCGCCTGCTCGAGCTGTTCATCAAGGACCACAACATCGAGACGCGGCCCAAGCGGCTCAGCATCGAGCGCGTCCGCGCGCTCGGCCTGTTCCCGCACGTCGCCTCGCAAACGCCCGAACCGGCGCACGAGCACGAGAAACCGGCCGCGCCGCGCCAGGCGATCCCGATGCCGCCGCCGCCGTCGTACGCCGCCGGTGCGGCCTCCCCGTCGCGCGCGCCGAGCGGCCCGCCGCGCGTCCTCGTCGTCGAGGACGACGCCGACTCGCGCCAGCTCATCTACACCGCGCTCAAGGACGACTGCGAGATCCTCGAGGCCGGCGACGGCGTCACCGCGATCGATTACGCCGTCCGCTACAAGCCCGACCTGTTCATCGTCGACGGCATGCTGCCGCGCCTGACCGGCTACCAGCTGACCGTCATGCTCAAGAAGAACCGCGAGTTCTACAAGGCCCCGATCGTGTTCATCTCGGGCAAGGCCACGCCGCGCGACCGGGAGTACGTCGACAAGCTCGGCGTCGTGCACTTCCTGGCCAAGCCGTTCAGCGGCATCCAGATCAAGCGCGTCGTCGAGGACGTCCTGAAGAGCCCCGACTTCGTGATCCGCACCGACCGGGTCAACTCCAACCAGATCGACCTCGAGCAATTCCACCGGCTCGAGACCCAGCGCGGCAAGGCCACGAATTTCCACGCGCAGGCGGAGCGCCCGGACAAGCTGTGAGCGCGATGCCGAAGCCGATCATCAAGGTATGCGGGATCACGAGGGCCGAAGACGGCCTTGCCGCCGTGCGCGCCGGCGCCGACTGGCTCGGCCTGATCCGCTGGCCGAAATCGCCGCGCTTTCGCCCGGCCGAATCCGCGCGCGAGCTCATCGGCCGGCTCCGCGCCGAGTCCGGACGGCCGTTCGAGGCCGTGGGCGTCTACGTCGATGCCTCGGCCGATGAAATCGAGCGCGACGCCGACGCGCTCGGCCTCGACCGCGTCCAGCTCCATGGCGACGAATCCCTGGAGACGGCGCGCGCGCTCAGCCGGCCGGCCATCAAGGTCATCAAGATTCGCGACGCCGCCTCGCTGCGCGCGGCCGACGAATTCCCCGGCCTCGACCTCCTCGCCGACACGTTCGACCCGGCGCTGCCGGGCGGCACGGGGCGCGGCTACGACTACGAATTGTTGCGCGACCTGATCAGGCGCCGGCGCGTGCTGATCGCCGGCGGGCTGACGCCGGAAACCGTCGGGGCGGTCGTCGCCGCGCTGGCCCCGTGGGGCGTCGATGTTTCGAGCGGTGTCGAATCGGCACCGGGCATCAAAGACCATGCCCGGATCATTTCCTTTATCCATGCGGCTCGAGCCGGAGCCGCCGAGGTCAAACCATGAACCGGATCCTGACGAGCCTGACGTTGTTGCTGCTGATCGGCGCATCGGCCGATGCTGCCTCGACCAAATCCACCGTGCCGGAACTGAAGCTGCCCCCCCGGCAGATCACGACGCCCGTGCCGTCCATGACGAAAAAGCCGGCGCAGGCCCTGCCCGCCCGGGCGACGCCCGTCGCAACGCGGCAGCCGACGGCACGGCCGACCCCGGCCCCGACCCCCACGCCCGAAATCGCGCCGCCGCATGTGGCGATCATGCTCGAGCGCGTGACCGCCGTGCGCGGCCGCCGGTTCGGCGCCAACGCCCCGGCCCAATCCGGCCTGTGGGACCCGCGCATGATCTACCAGTTCCGCATCGGGATCCCGCAGGGGTGGAGGCTCATGAGCGTCGACGACGGCACGATCAAGAAGATCCTGGACAAGCGCGGCCAGATCGTCCGCCCCCGGCCGGCCGTCGGCGCGCAGGGGGCCATCGGCTCCGCGGGCCAGGCGATCGCGCTCGACCTCAAGCCCGAATACGCGATCCTCGAATTCACGAGCGACCTGCCGCCGCGCCAGGACGACAAGCTCGGCCTCATCAACGCCACGTTCTCGCTGACGGTCGGGCTGCCGCAGTCACTGCGCTTCGACAACATCCGCTCCAAGGGCGGCAACCTGCTGCCGAAGGATCGCTTCCCGGACGTCGTGCTGGCCATCGACGAGGTCGGCGACGACTCGATCTCGATCGCGGCCTTCGGCGACTACGCCAAGTTCGGCGCGTTCACGTTCATCGGGCCCGACGGCAAGGCGCTCGAGCCGTTCACGACCGAGCACACCACGAGCAACCCCGAACCGGGGCACCCGGCGGGCAGCCTGTGGCGCTATACGTTCACGACCCTGCCGAAGCCGGTCTCGATGGAGGCGCAGTATTACCCGCTGCGGCGGCGCGCGCTGTACACTTTCGAAGAGGCGAACGTCCCGCTCCCCTAGCCCGGGCGTGATCGGCTGACATGAATTTATTCGAATCCACGTTCGTCATCTGGCTCGGCGCGATCGCCGCGGGGTTCGTGGGATCGCTGACGGGGCTGGGCGGCGGGTTCATCGTCGTGCCCATGCTCACGCTCCTTTTCGGCGTCGATATCCGCTACGCCATCGGCGCCTCGCTGGTATCGGTCATCGCGACCTCGAGCGGCGCGGCGGCGGCGTTCGTGCGCGAGGGTTTCTCCAACATCCGCATCGGCATGCTCCTGGAAGTCGCCACGACGATCGGCGCGCTGATCGGCGCGGGGCTCGCCCTCCACATCCCGACCTCCGCCATCGCCGTCGTGTTCGGGGTGGTCCTGCTTCAGTCGGCCTACCTCTCGTCGCGCAAACAGGCGGACCACCCCTTCACCGGCCCGCCCGACGTCTGGGCGGCGCGGCTGCGACTGAACGGCGACTACCCCACCGCCGAGGGGATGAAATCCTACCGGGTCAAGAACATCGCCGGCGGGTTCGGCCTCATGGGCGTCGCCGGCGTGCTCTCCGGGCTGCTCGGGATCGGCTCGGGCGCGGTCAAGGTCCTCGCCATGGACCAGATCATGCGCGTGCCGTTCAAGGTCTCGACCGCGACGAGCAACTTCATGATCGGCGTGACGGCCGCCGCCAGCGCCGGGATCTACCTCAGCCGCGGCTACATCGAGCCGGCACTGGCGATGCCCGTCATGCTCGGCGTGCTGACCGGCTCGCTCGTCGGCGCGAAGATCCTGTTCAAAATCCGCACGCGGCTCCTGCGGAAAGTTTTCGCGATCATTATCCTGCTGCTCGGATTGCAGCTGATTTACAAGGGCCTGACGGGAGGGATGTGATGATGGACATGGGCGGCCAGTGGACCGATCGGCGCGTCGAGCGGATCGTGGGCGGCCTGCTCAGGGCCGGCGTCATGCTGTCGGCCTCGGTCGTGCTCGTCGGCGCGATCATGTTCCTGTTCGAGCACGGCGGCGACAAATTCGACTTCCACGAATTCCGCGGCGTGAACGCCAAAACCTGCACGATCGGCGGGATCCTCACCGAAGCCGCCGCGCTGCACAGCCGCGGGATCATTCAATTGGGCCTGCTGCTCCTGATCGCCACGCCCGTCGCCCGGGTGCTGTTTTCCGTCTTCGCCTTCGCGCTCGAAAACGACCGCGTCTACGCCGCCATCACGCTTATCGTCCTGATCATCCTGCTCTTCAGCATCACGCGAATAGGATAGAAACAAAAAAGCAAAACACGAAACTCACGAAAAGAAACCACGAAAGCACACGAAAACAAATCATGATCTCTGATTATTTTCGTGCTTTTTCGTGATCTTTATTGCGTGCGTTTCGTGTTTGAATTTCTCTGCTTCTCTGCTTATCTCCGCATCTCGGCGACAAAATCTTTTTCGTGTATTTTCGTGATCTTTATTTCGTGCGTTTCGTGTTTGAATTTTTCATCAGCTTTTTAATCGCCCCGGCCGGGTCGGGCGACTTGCAGATGTGCGCGATCATCGCGTAGCACTCGAACCCGTTCGCAACCAGCTCGCCCACGTTGTCGCCGGCGATCCCGCCGACGGCCACCGCCGGAATCCCCCGCGCGGCCTTGCGCATCCGCCCCGCTTTTTCGACCCCGAGCACCGGCGCGTGGTCGGCCTTGGATCCGGTCGCGAACACCGGGCCAATCCCGATGTAGTCGGGCTTTTCGCGCAGCGCGGCCGCAAGCTGGCTCCGGTTGTGCGTCGACTTGCCGACCAGCACGCGCCCGCCGACGATCTCGCGCGCGTCGGCGACCGGCAGGTCGCTCTGGCCGAGGTGAACGCCGTCGGCCCCGGCCAATTTCGCGATGTCGGGGCGGTCGTTGACGATGAACAACGTCTGCGAGCCGCCCGTGATCTCGCGGATGCGCCGCGCCAGTTCCAGGAGCGGCCCGCCGTCCATGTTCTTGGCCCGGAGCTGGACCGCGCCAACCTTGAGCCGCACCGCGATCCCGGCGAGCTTCTCGTAGCCGATCGCGGGGTCGGTCAGGATCAGATACAAGCCCTTGAGGCGCGCGGCATTTCCGGTCCGGACGAACAGCGGCACGACCAGCGCCTCGAGCTGATACGCCTCGTAACGCATCGCCTTGGCGCGCGCGACGGCTTCGGGATATCCAAGCTTCGCCATCTCTTCAAGGACGCGCAGCGATTCCTGCACGCGCCCGAACGACGCCCCCAGGATCGCGGCCTGATCGGTGCGGCGCAGCGGCTCCTTCACGCGGACGCGGCCGATGTCGCCGTCGCTGTCGCGCGCGTCGAGCACCTCGCGCGGGAACAGTTTCCGCAAATCGTTCACGCCGTGGCGCAGCCCCTTGAGCCGCGTCGAAAGCGCCGTGTCGTTCAGCCCGAACCGGCAGAAATCCTCGATCACCCGCAGCCCCTCGCCGAGCCGGTCCAGATTGGCGTCAATGATCCGATATTCCATCATGCGTGCAAATCCCTCCGAACTGGCATTTTATCGAGTCACCTGTTTGACCGCCAGCCTTTCGTGCTCGTGCCGATGCAGTAGCCCGAGCGTGAGCGAGGGCTTTCGTGCTCGTAATCGTAATCGAAACTCGAAGAAATCATCATCTCTCCCCCCGCTCCAATTCATTGACGTTTCCAAATCCGGACTTTAATATATGGGGACTGGGGAGCTCCACGTAGGGGCTGAGAGGGCGGTAGGCCGCCGACCCATAAAACCTGATCCGGGTAATGCCGGCGTAGGGACGCACACCGATCGTTCAGCGAGCCTCCCACGCCGGGAGGTTTTTCGTTTGGCCTCAGCCAACGCCACCATCCAGATTTACATCAACGAGCAGCCGCGGCGGATCTTGAGCGGCCTCTCGCTCATGGAACTGCGCGACGCGTTCAAGCCGGCGGCCGACATCATGATCCACAACGGCCACCCCATGCAGTCCGACGTCGAGCTCGCCGAGGGCGACCGCGTCGTGCTGATCAGGCGCGGCGAAATCCCCCCCGCCGACGAACTCGAGGCGCTCCTGGTCTCGCGCCACGGCCCCGGGATCCACGAAAAAATCAAGAACGCCACCATCGGCATCGCCGGCTGCGGCGGGCTCGGCAGCGCGGTGGCCGTCACGCTCGCGCGGCTCGGCGTCGGCGCGCTGCGGCTCGTCGATCACGACGTCGTCGAGCCGAGCAACCTCAATCGCCAGCAGTTTTTCATCGACCAGATCGGCCGGATGAAGACCGACGCGCTGGCCGAAAATCTGAAGCGGATCAATCCGTACGTCAAAACCGAGGCGATCCTGGCGCGCCTGACGCGCGACAACATCGCCGCGACGTTCGCCGGCTGCGCCGTGGTGGCCGAGTGCTTCGACGACCCCGCCGCCAAGCGCGACATGACGATCGCGATGCGCCGCGACCTGCCGGCCGTCCCGCTCGTCACCGTTTCGGGGATCGCCGGAGCCGGACCGTCCGAGGCGATTCGCATCCGCAAGGTCATGGACAACGTCTGGCTCGTGGGCGACGGCGAGACCGCCGCCGAGCCCGGCCGCGGCCTTCTCGCCCCGCGCGTGGCGGTCGCCGCCGGCCACCAGGCCAGCGTGATTTTGCGGATCTTATTGGGCGAGGAATCCTGATGGAAATTAAAGTCAACGGCGAGCCGCGCCGGATCGAGCCGGGGATGACGATCGTGCAACTGCTCGGCGAGCTCGGCCTCGAGCCGCTCCACCTCGCGATCGAACACAACGGCGACATCGTCGATGAAACCTCCATCGCCGGCATCGACCTCAAAGCTGGCGACACGCTGGAGATCATCAGGTTCGTCGGTGGCGGGTGAACGAAATGAAGAATATCGGTTTAATCTCATTGCTTGTCATCATCGCCGCAGGATGCAAATCCAACGGACCGTACTGGCGGAGCCGCGGCCATGACCTCACGGACATCGTTACGCTGACAGTCGGGGTAGGCGCCGGCGCAAAGGTCATGGTTGGCCCTTTTCATGTTGGTTTACTGGGCTGCGGTGATGTTTATGGAATACGAGATGGGGTCATCATACCCCACAACATGGAGGACTCCTCCGACATCGATGATTTCATCTTCCCGCTCGGCCCCATTGCCCCTGCAATCCTTCGCAACCCGCCTATTTTCGGATTCAGCGCGTTGCCCTGCAGAACATGCGATCAGGGTATGATGACGCATTGTTTTCCTTTGTTTTCTCTCCCCGAACCGAATTTCCACGAAGGCAAACCCGCATGGTGCGGAGGTGAGGGACCATTTTATAAACCCGTTCTGATCCATAACAATGAACATGCCCTGCAGTACTTGACCCAGATCGAAGTGGTTGGGGGACTTGTTGGCACAGTGCGCGTAGGTGTTAATCCCGGCGAACTCGTTGATTTCATTGTCGGGATCGCAGACCGGGATATTTATGGCGATGATAATGTGAAGAAGGATAGCGATAATGAGACAGCAGAAAAAACTGGTCATTGACTCGATCGAGTTCACGTCGCGGCTGTTTATCGGCACGGGCAAGTTCGCCTCGGCGCAGGCGATGGCCGATGCCGTGCTGGCTTCCGGGAGCGAGCTCGTCACCGTCGCGCTGCGCCGCGTCGACCTCAAGAATCCGCACGACCCGATGCTCGAGGCGCTCGACTTCAGCAAGTACCGGCTGCTGCCGAACACCTCCGGCGCGCGCGACGCCGAGGAGGCCGTGCGGCTTGCGAAACTGGCGCGGGCGGCGACGAAAACGAACTGGGTCAAGCTCGAGGTGACGCCCGATCCGTATTATCTGCTCCCCGATCCGGTCGAGACGCTGCGCGCGGCCGAGGAACTCGTCAAGCTCGGCTTCGTCGTCCTGCCTTACATCAACGCCGACCCGGTCCTGGCCAAGCGCCTCGAGGACGCCGGCTGCGCGACCGTCATGCCGCTGGCCGCGCCGATCGGCTCCAACCGCGGCCTCAAGACGCGCGACCAGGTCGCCATCATCATCGAAAACGCGGGCGTGCCGGTCGTCGTCGACGCCGGCCTCGGCATGCCGAGCCACGCCGCGGAGGCGATCGAGCTCGGCGCCGACGCCGTGCTCGTCAACACCGCCATCGCCATCGCCGAGGACCCGGTCGCCATGGCCGAGGCGTTCAAGCTCGCCGTCATCGCCGCCGAGAAAGCGCGCGAGGCCGGCCCCGGCGGCGAAAGCCGCCTCGCAAGGGCGTCGAGCCCGCTGACGGGGTTTCTGAGGGAGAATGAATAGTTCAACCACGGAAGGCCTGGCGCGGCGAGCCGCAACCAAACAACAAGACAGAAATGCGGGTCACGAAATACACGAAAGGAAACACGAAAAACCACGAAAACCTATTCTTGTCGCCGAGGGGCAGAGTCAGGCAGAGATGCAGAGAAATACTCGAAGACAGGAATGAACAGAAGGCAACGGAGGAAACGGAGGATTTCCTGGCGGATCATCTCTCGGTTGCCTTCGTTGCCTCCTGTTCAAAATCTTGCCAGAAAAACAAGATTCGGACGGATAGTAGTACGGAATACACGGAATCGATTTTTTGTCGCAGAGATGCGGTATTGTGCAGAGGACGCAGAGAAGAATGAATTTTTACGAGCAGATTCAGAGCCTGAACTTGAATGAAATCCGGGAGAGGATCGAGCGCGCTTCTTCGATGGACGTCGAGCGCGCGCTCGCCCGCGAGCACCTCGAAATCCACGATCTCGCCGCGCTCTTTTCGCCCGCGGCCGCCCCTTTCATCGAGGAGCTCGCCCAGCGCAGCGCCGCGCTCACCGAGCGCCGCTTCGGCCGCGTCATCCAGCTCTACGCACCGCTTTACGTCTCCAACGAGTGCGTCAACAAGTGCGTCTACTGCGGATTTTCGCACGACGTCGGGATCCCGCGCCTCACGCTCACGGTCGAGCAGGCGGTCGCCGAGGCCGACGCGATCGCGCGCGAAGGTTTCCGGCACATCCTGCTCGTCGCAGGCGAGGACCGCCGCCATGTCAGCGTCCCCTACCTCGCCGAGATCGTGCGCCGACTCAACGACAGGTTCGCCGCGATCGCGATCGAGATCCAGCCGCTCAATGAAGACGAATACCGCGAGCTAGTCGCGGCCGGCGTCGACGGCCTCGCGATCTACCAGGAGACCTACGACGAGGCACTCTACAAGACGCTCCACCCAGCCGGCCCCAAGCGCAATTACAAGGGGCGGCTCGAGGCGATCGAGGCGGGCGGCCGCGCCGGCATGCGCGCCCTCGGCATCGGCGCGCTCCTGGGCCTCGGCGACTGGCGCTTCGAGGCGGTGATGGTCGCCATGCACGGCCGCCACCTGGCGCGCCGGTTCTGGCGCAGCCGCGTGGCGATCAGCTTCCCGCGCATCCGCGGCAACGCGCACATGTTCCGACCCGAGCGCCTGCCGACCGACGCCGACCTCGTCCAGATGATCTGCGCGATGCGGCTGGTGCTGCCCGACGCCGAGCTGGTCATGTCGACGCGCGAAAACGCGAAGCTGCGCGACCGGCTCATCGGCCTCGGCATCACGCGCACGAGCGCCGGCAGCAAGACCAACCCCGGCGGCTACCAGATGGACGAAGCGATGGACAGCGGCGAGCAGTTCGCCGTCAGCGACCCGCGCCCGGCCGCCGAAGTCGCCGCGGCCATCGCCGCGCGCGGATTCGAACCGGTCTGGAAAGACTTCGACCGCAGCCTGGCCAAGTGCTGATCATCAAGACCGCGCCTTGGCGGTTTAAAAATGATCCATGCCAATCCGCTCGAGGATGCGCGCGACGGCCGCCGCGGGATCGGGCCGGCCGAAGACGCTTCGGATCGCGGCGATGCCGTACGCCCCGGCCCGCATCACTTCCCCGATCCGCTCGGGCCCGATCCCGCCGAGCGCGATCACGGGCGATTGCGTTTTCCCGGTCAACTCGCGCAGCGGCTCCAGCCCGAGCGGACGGCCCTTGCCCGGCGTCTCATAAATCGGGCTGAGCGTCACGTAATCGGCGCCGTCCGCGAACGCGTCGAGCGCCTCCCGGACCGAATGCGCCGACCAGCCGATGACGGCGCCCTCGCCCAGGGCCGCGCGCGCCTCGGCGATCGCCGGGCCGTTCGCGCCGAGGTGGATCCCATCGGCGCCGAGCATCCGCGCCAGCCCGATCCGGCGATTGACGATCAGCTGCGCGCCGCAAGCCGTCGTCAGCGGCCGCAGCCAGCGGCATGATTCGAACAAATCGGCGTCGCTCACGGCCGATTTCTCGCGCAGCATGATCGCCGCCCGCCCGCCCCCGAGCGCCTGCATTACGATCGACTGGCAATCGTGTCGCGAAAAGAAACCCGGCGGCGTGATGGCGATCAGGCGAGCGATCATCGTGGGTTGGGAATATCACGCAAAGCGTCAAGGCGCAAAGATTTTCACGCGGATGCGTCTTTGGAAAAGAAACGCTCGAACGCCGTCTCGATGTCCGGGTCGCGGAATTCGAACCCGCCCGCCAACAGGCTCCTGGGGAAGACCCGGGCGCTGGCCAGGATCGTCTCCTCGGCCATCTGCCCGAACATCAGGCGCAGCGCGGTCGCCGGCGTCGGGACGAGCGCCGGCCGCCCGAGCGCCTTGCCCAGCTCGGACGCGAATTCGGCCTGCCGGACCGGGTTGGGCGCGACGGCGTTGATCGCCCCCCGGACGCTCTCGTTCGCCAGGACGTGGTCCATCATCCAGACCACGTCGTCGAGCGTGATCCAGCTGATGTATTGTTTCCCGCTCCCTATCCGACCGCCAATGCCCGATTTAAAATACGGCAGCATCTTCGCGAGCGCGCCGCCGTGCGGGTCGAGCACCACCCCGAACCGCGCGCGCACGACGCGGACCCCGGCGCGCTCGGCCGGCTCGGTCGCCGCTTCCCAGTCCCGGCAGACGTCGGCGAGGTAGCCGCTCCCGGGCGCGCTCGACTCGTCGAGCGGCTCGTCGCCGCGGTTTCCGTAAATCCCGACCGCCGACGCATTGACGAGAACCCGCGGCCGCCGCCCGACCGCGGCGATCGCCTCGGCCAGGAGCTGGGTGCTCACGACGCGGCTGTCGCGCATCGAGCGCTTGCGCTCCTCGGTCCAGCGGCCGGCGGCGATGTTTTCGCCCGCCAGGTTGATGACCGCGTCGGCCTCCTCCAGCACCGAACGGTCGAACCGCCCCGAGGCCGGCTGCCAGAAGACCGCCTCATCGCCGGGCGGCTGCGAGCGCACCATGCGCACGACCTCGTGCCCCCCGGCGCGCAGGTGCGCCACCAGGCGATTGCCGATGAAACCACCCGAACCGCTGATGAAAATTTTCATCGCGCCACCCCGGGCGCGCCGGGCCTACGCGCCGACCGGCGTCGGCGCGACGGAACCGCCGCGCAGCGTTCTTGCGAATCCGACCAGATGACCCAGAGTATCACAAAACGCCGCGTAGCGCATTTGCTGGCGAATCTCGCGGGTCAGCTCGTGGCCGGCCACGACCAGCGCGACCCCGGTCTCCTCGGCCGTGGCGGCCAGCGTGTCGTACTGCTTGACGAAGGACGGGGGGGCCGAGACCTGCCCGACCGCGAGCCAGAAGAGCCTCGGGCGCAGGTCGCGCAGCAGCTCGCTGAGCGAACCCAGCGGCGCCTCGCACCCCAGCGACTCCGTCCGCCACCCGATCTCGCGCAGCGAGACGTCCATCATCGCCGTGGTCACGCCGAGCAACCGCTCGCCATGCATGCCGCAGCCGATCGCCAGCGAGGCCGTCTCGGCCGGGCGCTGCAGGCTCAGCCGCAACTCCCCGATCCAGCGCTCGATCATCTGCACCATGCGCATCTGCTGGTAGGGCTTGATCCGCCCCTGCGCGAAGGACTGCTCGAGATCGAGCAGGATCGGCGAGAGGGCCTTGTCGAAAATATCGCGCGCCTTCATGCCGGCCATGAACAGGTTCAGGCCGACCCGGCGGAAACTCTCCTCGTCGCCCTCGAGCAGGGCCCGCAGCATCAGCTTGCGGCAGCGCTCGATGGCCAGGTTGCTGGTGGCCGTGGCCGGCGGCATGCCGAGCAGGTCCGGCCTCAGCAGCGGGTGGCCGCTTTTGAGCAGATACTGGATGACGCCGCTGACCGGCAGCCGGCGGTGGCCGCCCACGGTCCGGATCGTCGGGATCAATCCCTTGTCGCACCACCGTTTGAGCGATGCGTCGCTGACGCCAAGCGCCATGGCCACTTGCCGTGTCGTAAGATGTTTAATCATAGGGGTGATCTCTTTTCTACGGTCGATCATATTGAATTGATCGATTTATACCACCTTCCGCCGTGTCTGTAAATACCCTATTTGATCTTTGTGTCGTAATTTGATGCTGGAGCGGTGTTGCTCGGATCTTATTTATTCTCAGTGCCATACAACACAATAAAGCCTTCTTTCGAAGCCCGGGAATCAATCGGATTTCATGACATAAATAATACTAAATGAATATGGCACATTGAACGATTTGCACGAATTGCGAGCCGCGCCGTGGAGGGGACTTGAACCACCTGGCGTGCCGAACGGCCCCGCCTTTCCCTTTTTCCGATGCAAAAACCGACCGCTATGATAAATTTTCAGCGGTATTGAACCCAACAAGGGCCGATTCGCCTGATGAAGCCGATCGTCATCGCCGAACAAATCCGCAAAAAGTATTCCCTGCATGCCGACGCCAACCGGCATTACGGCGTGGCCGACCTGTTCCGCGAGCTGACCGGCCGGCGCTCGTCCAACGCGCTGCGCCCGGACGAGTTCTGGGCGGTCGACGGCATCTCGTTCTACCTCAACCCCGGCGACTCGATCGCGCTGGTCGGCCGCAACGGCTCGGGCAAGAGCACCATGCTCAAGCTCCTGGCCGGCCTCATCAAGCCCGACGACGGCGTGATCCAGATCAACGGCCGCGTCCAGGGGCTCATCAACCTGGGCGCCGGGTTCAGCCCGCGCCTTTCCGGGCGCGAGAACATCATGAACGGGGCGGCGCTCATGGGCCTCAGCCGCAAGCGCACCCTCGCGATCATGGACGAGATCGTCGACTTCGCCGAGTTGGGCGAGTTCATCGACAGCCCGGTCTCGACCTACAGCTCCGGCATGTATGCGCGCCTCGGCTTCTCGGTCGCCGTCCACCTCGACCCGCAGATCCTCCTCATCGACGAGATCCTGTCGGTCGGCGACTTCGCGTTCCAGAACAAGTGCTTCGTCAAGATGCACGAGATCAAGAAGCGCGGCGCCACGATCGTCCTCGTCTCGCACAGCTTCACGCACGTCAACCAGATCTGCGACCAGGCGCTGTGGCTCGACCGCGGCCGGCTCGTCCAGGCCGGCGCCGCCGGCGACGTCACCAAGGCCTACATGGAGCACCTCGAGGCCCGGCAGGTCGACGAGCTCAAGCGCCTGAACGAGGCCCAGGCCGGCCCCTCGACCAGCCGCACGCTCCAGGGCCTGTACGGCCCCATTTACGACGAGTTCGACAAGATCTCCGACCTGGAGTTCTCGTTCAGCTCCGGCGGCGGCGAGACCGACGTCGTCCGCACCCACGACGAGCTCCAGATCGAATACCGCTTCACGCTCAACCAGCCCGTCACCGACCTGAACGTCTCGCTCGTCTTCATCCGCAAGGACGGCCTGTGGATGACGGCGATCTCGACGCTCAACGGCGACCTGGTCAGGGAAATCCACGACGGCCAGGTCCACTGCCGCGTGCGCATCGCCGACTGCCACCTGAACCCCGGCAACTACGTCCTCGTCATGCCCGTGCACGAGGGCAAGAGCTACCTGTGGCGCAACATCGTCAAGGAGTTCGTCGTGGTGAGCCGCGAGCGGTTCACGTGGCACCTGACCGATTTCGATTACTCCTACGAGGTCCTCAACGGCTCGACCGAGGGCCCGCTCCTGACCGAGCACAGTGAAGCCGCGCCGAAGCACGCGGCGGATGCGTCGACCAGCCCCAACGACTCGGTCCGGCCGCTACATTTCCCGTACGAATACTCGATGGGCACGCTGCGGATGCGGCCGGCGGGCTCGACCGTCTGGGAATGGGAAGACCTCGGCGAGGCGATCGGCCGGGTGTTCGCCCCGAGGGACAAAGAACTGCTCCTGGTCGTCGGCGCGGACGCGGCCGGCCGGCTCTTCGGCCTGAGCCGACTGGCCCCGGACGACCTGTTCGGGCTGCACCTGGCGCGCACGCCCGTCCGCGACCAGGACCTGGCGCACCTGGCCCGCTTCACCGGCCTGCGCACGCTCGAGCTGCGCCACACCGAGATTACCGACCGCGCCCTCGAATCGCTCGCGCCGCTGAGGAGCTTGAAAACGCTGGCGCTTCCGGCCACCATCAGCGAGAAGGCCATGAACCGGTTGCGTGAAACGCTCCCAGGCTGCACATTGATTCAGAACTGAACGGGAACCGGCACGAGATGAGCCAACTCACCAGCTCAATGCGAAAGATTGCCGGCCGCGCCCTGTCCCTCCACCCGGCGCTGGCGCGCCTCGCCGCGCGCATCGCCATCGACGACCGCCTCATCCCGTACCTGTTCGGCGACCCGCGCCTGCCGCTGCGGCTGAGCCTCGACGCTTCGCTGATGCGCGAGTTCCTCGCGCTGGCCGGCGACGACCGGCTGCTGGGCGCGATCCTCGACGAGCCGCTCCTGGGCGAGCGCATTTACCTGAGCGAGCCCGCGCTGCGCCAGCTCCGGTCCAACCCGCGCGTCCAGCATTTCCTCCTGCTCGACGACCAGGTCCTGCGATACGTCTGCAAGTCCAAGGAAGCCGCCGCGAAGCTCGCGGTCCATGCCGGCCTGCGCGAGCTGCTTCTGGCCGAGCAGCCGTTCCGGGAATGGGCGGCCCGAAACGAACACGTTCTCCAGCTGATCCTCGGCCGCGAGGACATCGTCGAGAAATTCATCGCCGCGGACGGCCTCCTCGCGCGCATCGTCCGCCACCCGGCGCTGTTCGAGGGCGTCATCGCGGATAAGGATGTCCTCGCGCGCATCGTCCGTGACGAGCGCGTGGTCCGGCGCGGCCTCGCCGAGCCGTCGTGGCCCGCGATGGCGACGGCCGAGTTGCTCAAGCGGTTCTCCGCCGACCCATCGATCCTCGATTCGATCATCAACGATGAATCCGTTGCCGACCGCTCGTACGCGAGCGAGCCGATCCGCCGCCGCATTCACGCCGATATCCCCCTGTTTCTCGAAATCGCGAACTCCGGTTCAGGTCTTGCCGCGATCTCGGCCGACCGGCCACTCCTCCTCCGCATCTTGAATGAGGCCGGCATCGAGGCGATCTTGGCGCATCCGGTGTTGCTCGATCGCGTCCTCGCCGACCCGCGCGCCTTCGACCGGATCCTGGGTCACGCCGGCCTCATCGCCCAACTGCTCCGGAACGAAACGGTCATCGATCAGCTTTTGGCGGACGATGAGCTGCTCCACAAGTTGCTTTCGAACGACGCGGCGTGGACGGCTCTGTTTGGCGATGATCTCTTCATCGATCGCATGATCGGCAACGGGCGCGTCTTCGAAAAAATCATCGCCGACGATCGGCTGCTTGCACGGCTTGTCGCGCACGACCGCGCCTTCGACAAGATCCTCGCCGACGACCGACTCCTGGCCCAACTCGTCGCGCATGATCGCGCATTCGCTCGCATCATCGCGAACGACCGGCTCCTCGCCCGGCTCGTGGCCCATGACCGGGCGTTCGAGAAGATCGTCGCGAACGAACAACTCCTGTCGCGCCTGATCGCCGACGAACGCGCATTCGATATCATGATCGCCAACGACCGGCTCCTCGCCCGGCTCGTGGCCCACAATCGGGCGTTCGAGAAGATCGTCGCGAACGAACAGCTCCTGGCGCGCCTGATCGCCGACGACCGCGCGTTCGGCCTCATCATCGCAAACGACCGACTGCTCGCCAAAGTCATCGATCACGACCGCGCATTCGGCGTCATCGTTGCCCATGACGCGTTGCTGGTCAAAATCGTCGGCAACGAACGCGCATTCGAAAAGATTGCCGCGAACGAACGGCTCCTGGCGCGCCTGATCGCCGACGACCGCGCATTCGATATCATGATCGCAAACGACCGGCTTCTCGCCCGCCTGATCGCCCATGACCGCGCGTTCGGTTTCATCGTTGCTCATGACGCGTTGCTGGTTCAAATCGTCGGCAACGAACGCGCGTTCGAAAAGATTGCCGCGAACGAACAGCTCCTGGCGCGCCTGATCGCCGACGACCGCGCATTCGAAAAAATCACCGCCAACGAGCGGCTCCTGGCGCGGCTCGTCTCCGATCGCCGCGCCTTCGGCAAGATCCTCGACGACGAACAACTGCTCGCAAAGGTCGTCGCAAACGACCGGGCATTCGGCAAAATTCTCGCCGACGATCAGCTCCTCGCAAAACTCCTCTCGAACGAGCGCGCCTTCGGCCTTGTCATCGCCGACGGCCAACTCGTCTCGAGGCTTGTCTCGCATGAGGGCGCTTTCGATAAAATCATCGACGACGAACGACTCCTGGCCCGCATCATCCTCAGCGACCGCGCGTTCAATGCCATCGTCGCCGACGGCAATCTGCTTTCGCGCATCGTTTCCGACGAGCGCGCATTCGGCTTCATCCTCGCCGACGATCAGCTCATTGCGCGCGTCGTCTTGCATGATCGAGCCTTCGGCTTCATCGTCTCGAACGAACCGCTGCTCGACCGGCTCCTCGCGCACGCCCGCGCCTTCGAAGGAATCCTGTCGGATGACCGGCTCCTGGCCCGCGTCGTCACGAACGAGCGCGCGTTCGATCAAATCGTCGCCGATGAAAATCTCTTCAAGCGCCTTGTCGCGAACGAGCGGGCGCTCAAGGTGATTTTCGCCAACGAGTCGCTCTCCAAACGCATGTTCACCCACCCGAAGACCTCGGACTGGGTCAGGCAGACCCCGTCCATCTTCAGCCGGGTGGTCCTCAACGAGCAGGGCGCGCGCAAGATCATGACCAACCCGATCCTGGCGGCCAACCGGCCGATCGGCGGGCTCATGGAGGCGCACGCCGAATTCGACCGGATCTGGCTCGAAATCCAGCCGCACGTCGATTCGTCGCGGCCCGGGTTCGACGACCGCCTCCAGGAGGCGCTGAAAAAGCTCACGAAAATCGAGGACGTCCAGAGGACGCTGCTCGACATCATTTGCGACGGCAACCGCGCGTATCTGAACGGCGCGACGATCGCGTTTACCGACCGGTTCTCGTTCTGGACCGAGCTCAACGAGATCATGCTCGACGAGGATTATTACTTCGAGACCGACGCCGCCAAGCCGCGCATCCTCGACTGCGGCACGAACTTCGGCCTCGCGATCTATTACTTCAAGCGTCTCTACCCGTCGGCCCGCGTGACAGGGTTCGAGCCCGTCCCGTCGCTCTGCCGGATGGCCCGCGCCAACGTGCGCGACAATGGCTTTAAAAACGTCAGGATCCACAAATACGCCGTCGCCGCGCAGCCCGGCCGCAAAAGATTCTACGAATCGAAATCATTCCCGATGGCGGGCTCGCTCACCGCGCGCCGGGTCGAGTTCGGCGACGATGTCGCCGAGATCAAGGTCGAATGCAGGCCGCTGAGCGAGTTCCTGGAGGAGCCGGTCCATTTCCTCAAGCTCGACATCGAGGGCTCGGAGGACTCGGTCCTGGCCGAGGCCGCCGCGCGGCTGCCGATGGTCCACAACATGTTCATCGAATACCACCACGGCGCGGGCGCTCCGGACGGCCGCCTCACCACCATCCTGCAACTGCTCGACCGCTCCGGTTTCGACTGGCAGATCGGCAAGTCGTTCCACTTCGGCCGCCAGTCGCGCCGCCGCGCGCTCAGTTTCGCCGGCCGGCCCTTCAGCCTCAACATCTGGGCAAAGAACCGAGCACTCAACGACTGACGGATTTTATTCATCACTCCTCATTCATCTTTAGGAATTTAAAATGCCGATTGTCTGGACCAAGAACTTCCCCGCGAGCGAACGCCCCCTCGGATA
Organism: Candidatus Sumerlaeia bacterium; assembly: GCA_039683515.1. GTDB lineage: Bacteria > Sumerlaeota > Sumerlaeia > MVZB01 > MVZB01 > JAJFUE01. The sequence goes on from JBDKRG010000059.1 coordinate 77,151, forward strand.
CCTGCGCCTCCTGCTGGCCCGCTACCGCTACCATAACCGGCTCGTCCCGACGCTGCGCGGCGGCCTGCCCGCCGTGCGCGAAGTCCCCGGCTACAAGGCCGTCCTCAAAAGCTGGCGCAACAAGCACCGCGGCCGGCGAGCGTTCGTCATCGGCAACGGCCCGAGCCTCAACCGCATGGACCTCTCGCCGCTCCGGGACGAAATCACGATCGGCTGCAACGCGATCTACAAAAACTTCGCCCAGTGGGGGTGGCATACCGACTACCTCCTCTTCGAGGACATCGAGCAGACCGAGCTGCGCCGCAAGGACATCCCCGGCGTCAAGGGCCCGATGAAGCTCCTCGGCCTGCACAACGCCTACGCGATCAAGGCCGACGCCGACACGTTCTTCATGAACGTCCGCAACCTCGACGCGGCCTTTATGGACGAACAGTTTCCGCAGTTTTCCAAGGATTTCGGCCACATCGTCCACCTTGCGAGCACGGTCACCCACATCGGCCTTCAGCTGGCCTGGCACCTCGGGTGCGACCCCGTCTACCTGATCGGCGTCGACCACAACTACGGCGAGCTGCCGCGCCTCTACCCGCCGTGCAAGATCACGATCACCGAGGACAACTACGACCTCGTCCGCGGCATCCACGTCCAGGACGACTACTACAAGATCGGCGACGTGATCGGCGTCCCGCCGGTCGACTACATGGAGGCCGGCTACCGCAAGGCGCGCGAGGCGTTCGAGGAGGACGGCCGCCGGGTCATCAACGCCGGCCTCGACAGCAAGCTCGAGGTCTTCGAGAAGGCCGAATTCGCCGCGCTGTTCACAAAGCCCGAGCCAAGCCCGAAGGATGCGGACGGAAAACCGAAGGTCCTGTTCATCACCCACGACGTCGGCCGGCTCGGCGCGCAGATGTCGCTGCTGGGGCTGATCCGGCGGCTGCGCGCCACGCACGGCTTCGATTGCCGCGTCCTCGTCCGCGAGCCCAACGGCACGCTCATGGGCGAATTCAAAAAACTCGGCGAGACGGACGTCTTCTGGCCCGCCGACGCCCCGCGCACGATCGGCGGTCACCAGAAGGCGATCCTCGACAAGACGCGCGCATGGGCGCCCGACCTCATTTACTCCAACACCGCCGTCAACGGCGACGTCACCGAATACCTCGGCTCGATCGCCCCGGTCGTCGTTCACGTGCACGAGCTCGAGTGGTACCTGAAGACGCTCGACGAGCCGCGCCACCGCGCGCTTGTCAGCCAGCCGGCGCTTTACATCGCGTGCTCGGACGCGGTCAGGCGAAACCTCGTCGCGAACCACTCGATCCCCGTTGGCAAGATCGAAGTCATGTACGAGTCGATCGACTTCGACGACGTGCGCGGCAAAACGAACGCCGTCCCGCGCGAGGAAATCCGCCGCAAGCTCGGTATTCCGGCCGACGCCGTCGTCGTCGGCAATTGCGGCCGCATCGACGAGCGCAAGGGCTGGGACCTGTTCGTCGACATCGCCGAGCGCGTGATCAAGGCCAACGACAATGTTTATTTCCTCTGGGTCGGCCACGGCCCCAACCACGCCGACCTCATCAAGGCCGCCGAGGCGCGCGGCATCGCCGACCGCGTCAAGGCGCCCGGCCCGCAGGAGAACCCGTTCCCGTACTTCAACTCGATGGACATCGCTCTCGTGACTTCGCGCGACGACCCGTTCCCGCTGGTCGTCATGGAAGCGGCGTTCCACGGCTGCCCGGTCTGCGCGTTCGCGTCCTCCGGCGGGGCGTGCGAGTTCATCGGTTCCGATCGCGGATTGACCGTGCCCGAGGTCGACGCCGCCGCGATGGCCGCGCAGATCGACCGGCTCGTGCGCGACGCGGAACTGCGCAAAAAGCTCGGCGAAAACGCGCGCCGCGCCGCGATGGGCTACGACACCGAGCCGATCGCCAGGCGCCTCATGCAAATCCTCGGCGATCGCTTCGGATTCGGCTCGCTCAGTCCATCTCGTCCGCAATCCGATGCTTCACGCATCCTTTCGTTCCCGTCGCGCGCGGTCGGCAAGCTGCAAATCCGCGACGCCGGCTCGCGCGTCTGGTCGTGGCGCGACCTCGCACCGGCCGCCGGCCACGTCGAGGTCCCGCCGGGCCAGGAAGTCCTCTTCCTGCTCGACCGCGACGCCGCGTCCGACGTCTCGTTCTTCAGCGCCCTGGAGCCCGACGCGATCCAGTCGATGTTCCTCGGCCGCACGCAATTGAACGACCGCCAGATCGAAAACGTCGCGCGCATGAGCGGCCTCTTGACGCTCGACCTGCGCGAGACGCCGATCACCGACACAAGCGCCGGCCACCTCGCCAGGCTGACCGCGCTCAAGTCGCTCGTCCTCCCGTCGCAGATCACCGAGGCCGCCGTCGCGCGCCTCAAGACCGCCCTGCCCAATTGCAACGTCACGCGCGCCGACGGCCCGCCGACGCTCGCGCAGGCGCAGCCCGGCGGCCGGCGCACCGTCACGTTCCCGGAGAAATCCGTCGGCTTGCTCATGACCCGGCCGTGGGGCCTGACGGTGTGGAACTGGAACGAGCTCGGCTCGGCGAAGGGAGAGGTGGCCGTCCCGCCGCGCAGCGAGCTGATGCTGGTCGTCAGCCGCGGCTGCGCGAATGATTTAGGTTTTTTGGACCAATTAAATCCCGATGACATCCAGTCGATCCACATGCGCCAGGCGGCGATCGGCGACGATCAATTGAAGCGCCTCGCGCGCCTGACCGGCCTGCGCACGCTCGACCTGCGCGACAGCAAGATCACCGACGCCGGCACGCAACAACTGAAGTCGCTACTCAATTTGAAACTGTTGAACCTGCCAGATCAAATCACGGCCAATGTAAGAGCGGACCTCAAGAAATCCCTGCGTGATTGCAGAATCAACTAAGCGATGAGAGATGAAATAATTCTCATCTCTCATCTCTCATAGCTCATCTCTATCTCTCTATCCCTTCCGCATCCGCACGATCGTCTCGATGTGGTACGTGTGCGGGAAGAGGTCGACGGGCTGCACGGCTTCGATCTTGTAGCCGTGGTCCTCGAACTCGAGCAGGTCGCGCGCGAGCGTCGCCGGATTGCACGAGACGTAAACGAAGACCGGCGCGCCCAACTCGATCAGGCCGCGCCGCGAGCGCTTGTCCATGCCGCCGCGCGGCGGGTCGATGATAATCCTCGAAAACTCGCCGCCGGCCGCTTGTTTAGCAAGCGGCAGACCCTCGTCCATTGGCGCGGCCAGGAACGTGACCCCCTCGATCCCGTTGCGCCGGGCGTTCTCGCGGGCGTCCCAGATCGCCTCGCGGATCAGCTCGACGCCGACCACGTTGGCGCCCTGTCTGGCGCAGTGCAGCGCGATCGAGCCCGCGCCGCAGAACGCGTCGAGGACGCGCGTCCCCGGCTCGATCTGCGCCATCTCGACGACCTTCGCGTAGAGCAGCTCGGCCGCGACGGTGTTCGTCTGGAAGAACGACTGCGGCGAAATCCGGAACGTCAGGCCGTTGACCGTCTCGATCAGCTCCGGCTCGCCCCAGCGCCACGCCTCCTTCTCGATTCGCGCGACGTCGCTCATCCCCGTATACAAGCCCCACATCATTCCCTTGAACCCCGGGACCTTCGCCGCGAGCCGCTCGGCAAGGGCTTCCTTGTCGGGCAGCGTTCCGCGTTGCGTGATCAGCACGAGGATGCATTCGCCGGTCGTGCGGGAGTGCCTCATCATGGCGTGGCGCAAAAATTTCGTGTGCGTCTTGGGGTCGTAGGCCTCGAGCCCGTGCTCGCGCACGTAGGCCTGGACCTCGGCGAGCATGACGTCGAGCGACTCCGGCTGAAGCAGGCACGCCGGCACCTCGAAGACGCGGTCGTAGCGGCCCGGGACGTGGAACCCGAGCACGCTTTTCGCCTCGCCGTCGACTCCGAACGTGAATTCCATCTTGTTGCGGTAGCGCCACTGCACGGGCGAGCCGATGATCGGCATCACCTCGAAATCGCGCTGGCGGCCGATGTGCGCGATCGTGTCGAGGACCTGCTTCTGTTTCCAGACGAGCTGCTGGTCATACGTGAAATTCTGCCACGTGCACCCGCCGCAGTACCCGAACAGGGGGCACGGCGGATCGGCGATCCGATGCGGCGAGGGGCGCTCGATCTTCTCGATCACCGCCTGCGCATGATTCGCCTTTTTCTTGATGATCCGCGCCGAGACGAGCTCGCCCGGGAGCGCCCCCTCGACGAAAACCACGAATCCGTCGAGCTTGCCGACCCCAAGCCCGCCATAAGCCAAATCCTCGATTTCGACGCTGACGACGTCGTTTTTGCAGACCGGTTTTTGATTCATCGGGTGAGAAATCCTTGTCAACTTCGGCCTTCATGCACGCGGCCATCGATATCCTAACACGAACCCCAGACGCATGAAAGCGCGCAGTCGCCCGAGCGCAGGCGGGGAAGCGTGGGGCCGGCGCCCCCGCCGGCCATTTCGTATTCATGCTCATCATCGTAATCGCGTGTCGACTCTTCTTTTCCCCCTGTTATCTTCAATTCCACCGTGCTAAAGTGTGGCCATGGAATCGCTTCGGATGACCACCGCCGAGTCCAACGCCCCCAGGCGCGCCGCGACGCTGCCGATCAACGAGCTGTATGCCTCGATCCAGGGCGAGTCGACCTACGCCGGGCGGCCCTGCTCGTTCGTGCGGCTGACCGGCTGCCCGCTGCGCTGCGCCTGGTGCGACAGCGAGTTCTCATTCGCCGGCGGCAGGGGCATGACGATCGACGCGATCGTGGACGAGGTCGCCCGGCTCGGCCTGCCGCTCGTCGAGGTCACCGGCGGCGAGCCTCTGGCCCACCCCGGCTGCGCCGAGCTCCTGACGCGGCTGTGCGACGCGAATTTCACGGTTCTGCTCGAGACCAGCGGCGCGTTCGACGTCTCGCCGGTCGACCCGCGCGTCATCAAGATCCTCGACATCAAGTGCCCCGGCAGCGGCATGGCCGACCGCAACACCTGGGAAAACCTCGGCCGCCTCTCGCCCGCCGACGAGATCAAGTTCGTCCTGGCCGACCGCGCCGACTACGAGTGGGCCCGCCACATCATCGAGCGCAACCCGGTGCTGCGCGACGGCCGCCCCGTCCTTTTCTCGCCCGTGCACGGCCAGCTCGAGCCGGGCGAGCTCGGCGACTGGATCGTCGCCGACCGCCTGCCGGTCCGGCTTCAAATCCAGCTTCACAAATACGTCTGGCCCAACCGCAACCGGCTCGTGTAGACCGCCGCCCTGCTTCAGCCAGACACCACCTGATTGACCAGCACCCCGATCCCCTCGACGCCGCATGCCACAATATCCCCGGCCTTCAAGAACCGTTGCGGCGTCCTGAACGCGCCCACGCCCGCGGGCGTCCCGGTCGCGATCAGGTCGCCCGGCCGGAGCGTCATCCCGCGCGACAAATAGGAAATGATGCAGGGCAGCGAGAAGAACATGTCGTCGGTGTCGCTCTCCTGCATGCGCTCGCCATTGACGTCGGTCCAGAGCTTGAGCGGCCATTTGCCCCCGAGTTCGTCGGCCGTCACGATCCACGGCCCGCACGGCGCGAACGTGTCGAAGCTCTTGGCGCGGGTGAACTGGCGGTCGCTGAACTGGCAGTCGCGCGCCGAGACGTCGTTCATGACAGTGTAGCCGGCGACGTATTTCAGCGCGTCGGCCTCGCTGACGTTGCGCGTTATTTTGCCGATCACGGCGACGACCTCGCACTCGTAATCGACCTGCGTCGTCACGCCGGGCGGCGGCAGCACGATCGGGTCGCGCGGCCCGGCGAGCGCGCTGGCATACTTGGCAAAGATCACCGGCGCGCGCGGCGCCTCGATCGGCTTCTTGAAAAACGCCTTCTGTTCCGCGACGTGGCTCTTGTAATTGAACCCGAGCGCGATGATTTTCTCGGGATCCGGAACCGGCGGCCCAAGCTCGACGTCGTCGAATCGCATCCACCACCGCGGCCGGCGCTCGCCGGCAGCAATGGATCTCTCCACCATCGGCAGCTGCGCGATCACGTGCTGCGCCGATGCCATCCCATCGTCGCCCATTACCAGCAATTCGCGGACCGAACTCGGCAGCCGTACGCCATACGCCTTTCCCGACCGCTCCGCATCAACCACCCAGTCGCCCCAAACCAAACCGGCGCGAACCGACTCTCCAACACGATATGAAATAATTTTCATTTATCTTCCCCTGCGATTTCGTTACCGCAAATGCATTTTCACCGCCCGCGGTTCGCGCTTCAAGCTGGATTATGATGATTCGGAATTTTATGCTCAATGTTATGATGTTTCGTAACACGCCCACGCCGGTACAACCGATCGGACGTGCATTTTAGCAAGGACGCATCGACCTTATGCCCACTCAATCCAAACGCAGCCGCAAGCATAGCAACACACCCACCGTCGGCGTCATCGGACTTGGCTACGTCGGCCTGCCGCTCGTCGTCGAAATGGCCCGCAGCGGCGGCTTCAACGTCATCGGCTTCGACGTCAGCGTCGACAAAGTCGAATCGATCAACATGGGGAAATCCTACATCGAGGACATCCCGACCTCCGAGCTCGGGCCGCTCGTGCGCGAGGGCCGGATCCGCGCGACCTACGACTTCAGCCACCTCGAACAGGTCGAGGCGGTCTCGATCTGCGTGCCCACCCCGCTGCGCAAGACCAAGGACCCCGACATCTCCTACATCCTGGCCGCCGTCGACGAAATCCAGCAGCACCTCCAGCGCGGCCAGACGATCATCCTCGAATCGACGACCTACCCCGGGACGACCGACGAGGCCGTCCTGCCGGTCCTCGAGTCGACCGGCCTCAACGTCGGCGAGGATTTCTACCTGGCGTTCTCGCCCGAGCGCGTCGACCCCGGCAACCCGCAGTGGAAAACCCGCAACACGCCGAAGATCGTCGGCGGCATCACCGAGAAATGCACGAAGCAGGCGATCAAATATTACGGCCGCGTCTTCGAGAACATCATCCCGGTCAGCTCGACGCGCTGCGCCGAGATGGTCAAGCTCCTCGAGAACACGTTCCGCAGCGTCAACATCGGCATGGTCAACGAGATGGCGCTGATGTGCGACAAGCTCGGCCTGGACGTCTGGGAAGTCATCGAGGCCGCCGCGACCAAGCCGTTCGGCTTCATGCCGTTCTTCCCCGGCCCAGGCCTCGGCGGCCACTGCATCCCGATCGACCCGCATTACCTGTCGTGGAAGCTCAAGACGCTGAACTACCAGGCCCGCTTCATCGAGATGGCGGCCGAGATCAACGGCTCGATGCCGCGCTACGTCGTCCAGAAGGTCGCCGACGCGCTGAACGACGCGGCCAAGCCGGTCAACGGCTCCAAGATCCTCGTCCTCGGCGTGGCCTACAAGCGCGACGTCAGCGACGTCCGCGAGAGCCCGGCCCTGGACATCATCGAGATGCTCGCCGACCGCGGCGCCGACGTCACCTACCACGACCCGCACGTCCCCGTGCTCGACGAGAACTCGATCGAGATGAAGTCGGTCGAGCTGACCGCCGGCCGACTGCGCCGCGCCGACTGCGTCGTGATCGTCACCGACCACAAGGCGGTCAACCTGCCGATGGTCGCGCGCGAGGCGCGCCTCATCGTCGACACCCGCAACGCCACCAAGCGCCTCAAGAATCCGAAGGCAAGAATCGTGAAGCTGTAACCGCACAAACGACGCAAAAACGCCGGAGCCGCGAATCAGCGCGCTCCGGCGGTTTTTTTGTTCGCTCTTTCGGAAAGCTATTGGAATTTACTCCGCAATCCGAAATCCGCAATCCGCAATCAATTTACTTTCCGATCAGCCCCAGCGTCTCGGGCAGGCCGAACATGATGTTCATGTTCTGGACGGCCTGGCCGCTGGCGCCCTTGGTCAGGTTGTCGATCGTCGAGACCACGATCAGCGTCTCGCTGTGCTTGTCGGCAACGACGCCGATATCGACGAAGTTCGTCATGTAGGTCGCGGCCGTCGCCGGGACCGCGCCCGGCGCCATCAGCCGGATGAACGGCTCGCTGCCGTACTTGTCCTCGAACCACGCGTGCGCCTCGGCCGTCTCGATCGGCCGGCGCATCGGGATCGTGCACGTGGCCAGGATGCCGCGGTTCATCGGCACGAGGTGCGGCGTGAACGTCAGCGTGACCGGCCAGCCGGCCACTTTCGAAAGCTTCTCCTCGATCTCGGGCCGGTGCCGGTGCTTGCCGACGCCGTAGGCCGAGACCGCCTCATTGCACTCGGGGAAATGCGTGTTGTCGGACGGCTTGCGGCCGGCCCCGGTCACGCCCGACATCGCGTTGATGACGATGCGGTCGAGCTCCAGGTCGTCGGGCTGGTGCATGAGCGGCGCCAGCGCCAGGATGCTGGCCGTCGTGTAGCAGCCCGGGTTGGCGATCGCCTGCGGGCCGGCCAGTTCCGGCCGGAACAGCTCGGGCAGGCCGTACGGGATCTTCGCGTTGAGCTCGGGGGCCTGGTGCGTCACGCCGTAAGTGGCCTCGAACAGCCCGATCGAATCGAACCGGAAGTCGGCGGACAGATCGATCACGCGCAGCCCCGACGCGAGCAACTCGCCCATGTAGGACTGTGCGGCGGTGTGCGGCAGCGCCAGGAACACCACGTCGCAGCGCTCGGCCAGGGCCTTGGTGTCCATCGGCTCGATCTTGCAGCCGACCTGCCCGCGCAGGAACGGGAAGTAGTGCTCGACCGGCTCGGGGGCGTCGACGCGCGCCATCAGGCACTCGACCCGCGCCTCCGGATGAAACGCGAGCAGCCGCATCAGCTCGCCCGCCGTGTAACCCTTCGCCCCAAGAATGCCAACCCGGATCATGTTTACATCGACCTCCACCGCAGAATGTTCCCCATGATATCGCCCCCGCCCCCGATTTGAAATAGCATTTTGAGTGGTTTTTAGTCACGATGGATCGGTTCGTTTTCTGAGACCGATGCCGATTTTCGATCACGATTACGAGCGCGATCAATAGGAGGGCAATACCATGTTCGTCGTCAGCGTCAGCGTCCACGTCAAGCCCGAGAACGTCCAGGATTTCATCGACTCCATCCTCGAGAACGCCCGCGGCACCCGCCAGGAACCGGGCAACCTGCGCTTCGACGTCCTGCAGGACAAGGAAGACGCGAGCCACTTCATGCTCTACGAGGTCTACCGCAGCGAGGACGACCTGCGCGCGCACCAGACGACTCCCCACTACCTCGGCTGGCGCGAAAAGGCCAACCCGTGGATGGCCCAGGCACGCAAGGGCACCCGCTACACCCCGCTCTTCCCCGAGGGCGAATCGAAATGGGAATCGAAGTAAGAAAATGCAGGCCACTAAAAGCACGCAAGACACGAAAAGAAACCATTTGTCGCAGAGACGCAGAGTTAGGCAGAGATGCGGAGAATTCTTGAAGACAGGAATGGGCAAAAGATAACCGGAGGAAACGCAGATGTTTTTACAGATTAAGTCTCCGTTGCCTTAGTTTCCTCATGGTATCTGCTTTGAAGGTTTTTTGATTTTGGATTTGTTTAGGATTTCGATATTAGAAATTAGGATTTGCAAATGCTTCACTTCAACTTGACCCTCCCCCGCCAGGTCGTCTTCGGGCCTGGGCGCCTGAATGAACTCGGCAAGCTCGCCGCCGCGATCGGCAAGCGCGCCGTTCTCGTCACCGGCCGCGAGTGGATCGAAAAAAGCGGCCGCCTCGCCAGGATCCAGGAGCAGTTCGCATTCCAGTCGGTCGAGTGCCGCCGCGTCGTCGCCTCGCCCGAGCCGACCGTCGAGCAGGTCACGCAGATCCGCGCCGGGCTCGAGGATTTCCCGGCCGACCTCGTCGTCGCGATCGGCGGCGGCAGCGTGATCGACGTCGGCAAGGTCCTGGCCGCGCTCATCGCCAACGGCGGCGAGCCGATGGACTACATCGAGGGGGTCGGTTACGGCAAGTCGCTCACGAAACCGGCGCTGCCGGTCATCGCCGTCCCGACGACCGCCGGCACCGGCGCCGAGGCGACCAAGAACTCGGTCCTCGGCGACGACGCCCACACGTTCAAGAAAAGCATCCGCCACGACTCGATGATGCCCGCCGTCGCGCTGCTCGATCCCGAGCTCCTGGCGGACTGCCCGCCCGCCGTCGCCGCCGCGTGCGGGATGGATACCGTCGCGCAGCTCATCGAATCCTACGTCTCGCTCGGATCGAGCCCGCTGACCGACGTTCTCGCCCACGAAGGCCTCGCCTCGGCCGGCGCGCTCGTCACGTTCCTGCGCGACCGCTCCGACCCGCAGGCCTCCGGGGCGATGGCGATGGCCAGCATGCTGAGCGGCGTCTGCCTCGCCAACGCCGGCCTGGGTTCGGTCCATGCCCTGGCGTCCGCGATCGGCGGGTTCTTCCCCGCGCCGCACGGCGCCGTCTGCGCGGCGCTCCTGCCGCCTGCCATCGAGCTCAACGCCCACTACGCCAACGAGATGGGCAACACGGAGTTGCTCGAGAAATATTCGCTCGCGTGGCAGCTCCTGACCGGATGGGGGCCGTCGATGCAGGTCAGCGGCGACCCCCTCGGCAACGAAACCGTCTTCACCGGCATGATCGACAACACGTTCGACGCGTCGAAACGCCTCGTCATGTTCCTGGCCTCGCTCCGCGACGGACTGCGCATCCCGAAGCTCTCGCACTGGGGCGTGACGGCCGACGACTTCGACCGCATCATCGACAACGCCGGCCCCGGCAACCTCAAGAAGAACCCGATCGAGCTCGACCGCGACAGCCTCGCATGGATCCTGGAGGCCGCGCTTTGATCCGGCCGGTCCACTGGCTCTTGCTGGCGGTCATCGTTTTCGGCGCCGGCGCGATGCGCTTCGCCGACCTCGGCGGCCGGCCCGCCGGACTGTTCCGCGACGAGGCGGAAAAAGGCTACAACGGCTGGGCCCTGGCCACGACCGGCGGCGCCATCGAGTTCGACCCGAGCCTCAAAACCCAGATCCGCTGGCACCCCCTGCCGTGGATGATCGATGTCGTCGGCGTGCAAACGTCGGCCACGTACCAATACGCGTCGATCCCGTTCATGTGGGCCGGCGGGCTGACGGTCGCCACGGCGCGCATGGCCGCCGCGGCCGCGGGCACGCTCGCCGTCCTCGTCATCGGCCTCCTCTTGATGCACGCGTGGGGCCCGGGCGCGGGGCTGGCCGCGGCGCTGTGGACCGCCCTCTGCCCATGGCACCTTGTCTTCAGCCGGTGGGCGCTGCAGGGCGCGTTCACCCCGTTGTTCATGGCGCTTGTTCTGGCGGGGCTCTACGGCGTCGAACAAAGACGCCGCTGGGGCTGGCCGCTGGCGTGGGCGGCGATGGGCTGGCTGTTTTACACCTATTCCGGCGCGCAGCCGCTCGTGCTGGCGTGGGGATTCTTCCTGCTCATCATCTATCGCCGCGAGCTCCTTCGCGGCGGCTGGCCGCTGGCCGTCGGCATCGCGTTGTTCCTCATCCCCGTCATCCCGACGATCGTCGTCACGCTCCGGCCCGGCGGCTCGGCGCGCTGGTCGAACGTCTCGATCTTCAACCAGCCCGGCGCGACGTTCCTATCCGCCTCGCTTGTTTTCATTAAGAATTACCTCGCGCACTTCAACCCCGTCGCGCTCTTTTTCCACGGCGATCCGAACCCGCGCCACTGCATCCCCGGCGCCGGCCAGCTCGCCCCGATCGATCTCGTTCTGCTTCCCATCGGCCTCGTCTGGACGATCCGCGCGAAAAAGCCGCTTGCGTGGGCGCTTCTGGCGGCGTGGCTGTGCGGGCCGCTCCCCGCCGCCCCGACTCTGGGCGGCATGCCGCACGCGCTGCGCGCGCTCGGGATGGCGCTGCCGTCGGCCGTGTGGGGCGGCGCGGGCCTGTGGCTCGCCACCCGGTACGTTCGCGAGCGCAACGCCAGGATGCATCTGGACAAGCTCCTGTGGGCCGCGGCGATCGCGGTCGGCCTGAGCCTGTTCGCGCTTTACTGGAAGACCTACGCGAACGACCCGCGCGCGCAGGTGGCGTTCGAAAAGGGCGAGCGCGACGCGTGGGTCCGGATCGCCCGCGATTACAAGCCCGGCCAGCGCGTCCTGGTCAGCATCCAAATCCCTTACGCGCAGTATTTCCAGCTGTTCTTTTTCAGGATGGACCCGCGCAAGGCCGCCGACCGCGGCCTCGGCGCCGACTTCTACTACTTCGACATCGCGCTCGACAAAAAAAATCAATTCATGAACCAGATGCGCCCCGGCGACTGGATGGTCACCCCCGTCGTCCCGTGGCGCGCCCTGAGCCCCTCGGGCGAACCGCTCCTTCCCAGGGAAGAATCCGAGATCATCTCCGAAAATTGGGTGATGGCCTGGCAGAAACCGTATACGCCATGACGATTTCGATCCGCCCCGCCGACGCATCCGATCGAGAGCCGCTGGCCGAAATCATTCGCGCTTCGTTCGCCGACGTCGCCGAGATCTTCGGCATCACGCCCGAGAACTGCCCGTCCAATCCGGCGTTCGCGACCGCCGAGAGCATCGACCGCATGACGGCCAGGGGCTCGCTGTTTTACATCCTGGAAGAAGACGGAAAAGCGTGCGGCTGCGTCGCGCTGGAGCGCCCGAGCCCGGGCGTCGCCTGGCTCGAGCGCCTCGCCGTGCTCCCCGCCTGCCGCCGCCGCGGCCACGGCCGGATGCTCATCGAGCACGGCGTCGCGGAAGCCCGCCGCGCCGGCGCCGCCCGCGTCGAGCTGGCCCTCATCGCCCGCCACGAGCACCTGCGCCGCTGGTACGAACGCCTCGGCTTCACCGCGACCGAAACCAAATCCTTCCCCCACCTGCCGTTCGACGTCCTGTTCATGGCAAAAACCCTCGAATGAGCTTGCATCCGCTTACGCCCGGCGGGAATATCCTGCTGCCGATCGAGTCGTCGCAAACGCATTTTATCTATTGGAATTCGGGGTAAGGCCTTCTATGACCGATACTTCCACGTTATCCACATCCATGCCGGCGGGCGTATCCGCGCAGGCCGCGTCATCCTCCAAGCGCATCTGCTCGCTCGACATCATGCGCGGCTTCATGATCACGGCCATGGTGTTCGTCAACGACATGGCCGACCTCGTGCCGGTCCAGGGCGTCCCGCAGTTCCTGCGGCACATGCCCGGCGGCGTCGACGGCTTCACGTTCGTCGACCTCATCATCCCGATCTTCATGTTCCTCCTGGGCGCGTCGATCCCGCTTGCGCTCGGCAAGCGCCTCGGGCGCGGCGACTCGATCCCGGCCGTCATCGGCCACATCGCGCTGCGCGCCGCCGCGCTGATCGTCATGGGCCTCATGGACGTCAACCGCTGGGGTGGCATGGGCCGGGAGTTCGGCGTCATGTTCGACTGGCCGCTCGGCCTGTGGAAGTTCCTCGCGTGGAGCTTCATTTTCGTGATCTGGCTCGATTTCCCGAAGCAATCGCGCACGGCGAAAAACGTCCACACCGGGCTGCGCGTCGCGGCGATCGCCGGGCTCGTCTGGCTGGCCGTCGTGTTCCGGACCTCCAAGGGCGCCACGTTCACGACGTCGTGGTGGGGGACGCTCGGCCAGCTCGGCTGGTCGTACCTGATCGCCTCGCTGGCGTGGCTGGCGTTCAAGAAAAACAAGATCGGCATCCTCGTCGTTTTCGCGCTGATGCACGCGGCCTACCTGGCGATGTCGGCGGGGTGGTACACGGCGCCGGCGTGGATGAAGTGGGTCGGCCGCTCGACGATCACCACAAATTCGGCCAACACCGTCGCGGGGCTCTGCGTCGGGATGCTGCTGGCCGACGCCTCGGCGTGGAAGGACAAGATCCGCTGGGCGCTGATCTTCGCGCTGGCCGCGGCGATCGGCGCCGTCATCGCGCATCCGGTCGGCGACATCGGCTACCACATGCCGTCTTCGTCGTGGTCGCTGAGCGCCACGGCGATCGCGCTCGTCGCCTGGGCCGGGCTTTACTGGCTGACCGACATCAAGGGGTTCCGGACGGGGCTCGATCCGCTGCGCACGGTCGGCCAGAACTCGCTCCTGCTGTTCCAGCTTTCGCGCTACGGGATTTTATGTTACTGGCTGACGGGCCTGACGTTCTACGACGCGCTGGCCCGGCCGACGGCCGTCGGGATGGCGCGCTCGTTCGGCTACGCGATCCTGCTCGCGGCGATCACGTACATCGCAACGAAAAAGCGCGTGTTCCTGAAGGTCTGAGCCTTCGATTGTTACACGTAGACGAACCGCAGAATCTTGTCCAGCCGGGCCAGGTGCAGAATCGAGGCCACCTTTGAATGCTGGCCCAGGATCAGGCGCAGATTCCCGCTTTTGCTGAGCAGCACGGCGTTCATGGTGACCATCATGCCGATGACAAAGCTGCTGACCGTCGGCATTTGCGTCAGATTGAGATCCCAGTAAACGACGCCTCGATTGGCCCGCTCGAGCACGATGCCCATCAGTTCTTCCTGGTCCTCCGGCGTAAAGCCGGTGGACAGCGTAATCTCCATGGTCTTGGTGTCTTCGACATGCCGATACGTGAAATTTCCCATGCCTTCATGAACCCTTTTGAATCCTGGCGATCGTTTGCGCCTTGGTTTAATTGATCCCGATCCGCTGGCTCATCTGGTCGCGGATCTGGTGGAAAACGGCGTTGTATTTTGCCTCGCTGAGCCGCAGTTCCTTCACGTACGGGCGATCCAGCAGCGAAGCGCCGTCGCCCGGGCGCGCGCCGGCGGCAACGGTCCGGCAGAAATGGTTTGCCAGCGTCACGATGCACAGCAGTTGGCCGTGGTTGACGCAGGGCGGCAGTTCCTCCTCGAGGTCGTGGTGGAAGCGGGCCGCCTCCGCGACGCTGTCGTGCAGCTTCCATTTGCGGATGACGAGTCCCCCGACCATCATGTGATTGAAAAAATTGAAATTCTCCTCCTCGAGCCGGTGCAACGGCGTTCCGTCGGCGATCGACTGCTGGATCATCGGCCCGTAGACGCCGGGGTATTGCCGCAGGATGATCATTTTGCCGACGTCGTGCAGCAGGCCGGCGATGAACACCTCGTTTTGCTGGCTGAACGACAATTCGTTGGCGAGATAGCTGGAAGCCATCGCCGTGGCGATCGAATGGTCCCACAAGTATTGCACGGTGGGATCGGAGTCGTTGAAGAATTCGCCGGTGGCCGCGATCACGATCACATGGCGCAGGTTGCGCATCCCGAGCCGGAAAATCGCGTTGGCGATGCTGGTAACCCCCGCCCGCCCGCAGTAAAACGGCGAATTGGCGGCCCGCAATACCCGCGCCGCAAGGGACGGATCCCTGCAGATCAGGTCCTCGAGCATGTGATTGTTGGCGTCCGGGTCCTGCAGCATGTCGAGGGCTTCGGAGGCGACTGCGGAAATAAGCGGCAAATCCTGGTCATCAATCCTAATGTCATATTTCATAACACGGGTTCTCCACAAAACAATAGCGAGGGCGCATGGTCCCCGCCAAACAACAACCATCATGGTCGCAGTTTACGCCGCAAGTTCGTACTATCAAGAAAAACATGAGACAATATTATAATCCACGGCTCGGCCGGGCCGGCGCCATTCGGCCCGAACGCAATATTCGATTATTCCGCGCCGGCTTATTGGAATTTAATGATGTAATATTATTGGCATTTCATTTGATTTATTTCTATTTGATTCACATGTGGTTTATTTATCCGTCCGGATCAGGTTCGCGGCCATGGCCCCGTCGCCTGCTCCTCGACGCCGATCCGCGTTCCCCGCGTCTCGGGAAGCACCCACACCCACAGCCCCGTGAAGATCGCGAACGCCGCGGCCAGCGAAATCCCGCCGCCCAGGCCGTAGCGGGCGGCCACCATGGTGATGATCCACGGCGTGAAGAACTGGACGCCGCGCGCCAGGTTGAAGACCGTGCCCATCACCGTGTTGCGCATCTGCGTCGGGAACAGCTCCGCGAAGATCGGCCCGTAGCCGGAGAAATTCCCCGTCCCCACGCCCACCATGAACATGAACGCCAGCGTCAGCAGCGGCCAGACGGCAATCGTCGTCCAGAACCACGTGATCGCCAGCAGCCCCACGGCCCACACGGCCGAAAAGACGCTGTAAGCCGTCCGGCGCCCCTTCCAGTCGGCGACGAACCCGAACGACAGGTAGCCGAGGAACCCGCCCGCCTGCGTCGCCAGCAGCCACAACCCCGACTTCGTCATTGAAAACCCGAGCCGCTCGTAGAGGTACGCGGGCAGCCACGTGTAGGTGAACCAGTAGGCCGACATGTCGGTCAGCGACAGCACCATGCCGAGGTGGAAATAATGGCGCAGCTTCGGGATATGATACATGTCGATGAGCGGCCGCGGCGGCCTGGCGGG
This sequence comes from Candidatus Sumerlaeia bacterium, assembly GCA_039683515.1. Classification (GTDB taxonomy): domain Bacteria; phylum Sumerlaeota; class Sumerlaeia; order MVZB01; family MVZB01; genus JAJFUE01. The sequence continues at coordinate 93,516 of JBDKRG010000059.1, forward strand.
CGGGCCGAGCCGGCGCTGGCGCTCGCGCTCCTGCCAGACGTCCGACTCCGGCATGCTGCGGCGGATGACGCAGACCATCAGCGCCGGCAGCACGGAGACGAAGAAACAGGAGCGCCACCCCCACTCCGGGCCGAAGTGGCGCGCCATGAACGGCTCGAAGAATCCGCCGACGATGGCGGCCAGCGCGACCCCCAGCGGCGCGCCGGTCTGCATGACCGCCGCGAACCGGGCGCGCATCCGCGCCGGGAAGGTTTCGCCGACGAGCGTCTGGCCGGTCGCCCACTCCCCGCCGACGCCCAGGCCGGTGACGATCCGGAAGACCAGCAGCCAGACGACGCCATGCGCGAACCCGCACAGGAGCGCGCCCACCGAATAGACGAGGATCGTCCACGAGAGGACGGTCTTGCGCCCGAAGCGGTCCGAGAGCCAGCCGAAGGCGATCCCGCCGACGGCCGTCGCGGCGAGCGACGAGCCCAGCACCAGCGACAGCGCGTTGTTGCTCAGCCCGAGCGTCTGCTTGATCGGGATCAGCAGGAACGAAAACAGCATCAGGTCATAGAAGTCGAACATCCACCCCGCCCAGGACATCCCCAGGATCACGTAATGGGCGCGGATGGGACGCTCGCACTCGTTCAGCAGATGCGCCGGACGCCGCTCCGCTTCGGGCTCCATGGTTGGCCTCGTAAGATCGAAATTTCACATCGTGCTTAAAATTATCGGCCATTCACCGCCGGTTGTAAATCAGTTTGCGCGGTGACGCGCCCGTGCATGCGGAGAGGCCGTCGGTGAGCGAGTTTGCTTTGACGCCACGGACCGGAAACGGTTCGGAAATGATACCGCAGGTGTTTTTAATTCGGTAATTCCTCGCTTACGCCGGGCTGCTGCATTAAAATCCGCAACCCGGAGAAGTTCCGCTGAAGGTGGTTGAATATGAAAACAGTCTGCGGCGTCTTGTTCATCATGGCCTTGATTTTCCCGGTTCGCTCCCACGCGGCCGATTCGCCGACGCGCGAGGAAATCATCCGGACGATCGTGACCGGCGGGGGATTGATCGCGGGCGACGACGGCCGGCCCACGCCAGAGGAAATCGAATTCCGCCGGCGGATGGAAAGGCGCAAGGACGACCTGCTGGCCAGCCGCCTCCCGGTCCGGCACCCGGCGCTCCTCGGCCAGGACGCCAAGGCGACCGCCCTGCGCAATATCGAGCAGGCCGACTGGGCGCGCCGGATGGCCGATCGATGGAAACGGCTCGCCGACGAGCTGGTCGCGCAGCCCGCCGGGTGGATCGATTCGATGATCCCCGACGAGACGCCCTGGTATTCGTTCGGCATGACCTGCCCCAACTGCGTCGGAACAAAATCGCAGGAGGGCGCCGGCCTCAGGATGAAATGGGACTGGCACAACCCCGATTCGTACACGTGCGGCTTCTGCGGCGAGCGGTTCCCGTCGGCGAAATACCCCGAGACCCAGGCGCTCGTCTGCCCGCGGATGGGGCAGACGTTCACGTTCTACATGAACGACAAGGAGCGCGCCAACCCGGACGACCGCAGCGGCCGGCTCGCGTATCACTGGGTCGGCTCGCCGATGCACGCCAGCTTCACCGGCGCGATCCGCGGCCGCAAGGTCACGTTCATGGTCGGCGCGCTCGACAGCCTGGCCTACACGTATTACCTCACCGGCGACCCGAAGTACGCCGTCATGACGCGCGACGTCCTGCTGCGGCTCGCCCGCTCGTATCGCAACTGGCTGTATTACGACTGCCGCTGCTCGCTGGCCGACTGCGACCCGCTTTACGCGGCGTGGCATCCGAAGGAACTCAAGCTGGAGTGGAAACGCCAGCTCGCGGCCGACGATTTCAAGAACGACACGGCCGAAAAGGCCGCGTTGATGCAGGAGTACTGGGGCTGCGGGCGCATCTATCCGGACTGCGACAACACGGAAGTCGTCTTTAACGTCGCGCAGGCCTACGACCTGACCTACGACGCCAGGGACGCGAATGGGAAGCCGGTGTGGAGCGCGGCCCAGAAACGGGCGGTCGAGCGCGACCTGCTGCTCGAGTGGATTTTCGGGTCGGAGTATTACCTCGGCGGGATCGGCCAGGCCAGGCTCCTCAACAACAAGGCCCCCCGCATTTACCACGCGATGGCCTCCGTGGCGCGCGTCATCGGCATCCCCACGATGGCCGATACCGCGCTGCGCGGCTACGAGGCGATTCGCGACCAGGCGTTCGGCTACGACGGCCTGAGCCATGAAAGCCCGAGCTACACGAACCAGTATCTGAATGAATTGGTGAAAATTCCCGAACGCTTGCACGATTTCGAGTGGCCGGAAGAATACGCGCAGCGCAGGAAGGCCGGCGATCTTTACCGGAACGACGAGCGGCTGCGCCTGCTCTATCGGTCTTCGTTCTGGGAATTGCAGGGCAACGCGACGGAGCCGCCGCTGTCCGACACCCACGTCGGCGGAACCGTCAGCCCGATCATCATCGAGCAGAGCGCGCGGCGATACCCGGAACTGATCGACGGCCGCATGGGGGCGCTCCTGCGTGGCGCCCGCGTCAGCTCGTATTCGCTCTTCAACGTCGGCGCCCGCGAGCCGCTGCGCAACGAGCCGCTCGAGCTGCCCGAGGTCTATTTCCCCGACTGGATGACGTCGATCTTCCGGCATGGGCGCGGCGACAACGAGGCCGTGCTGGCGATGAGCTTCGGCCGCGAAGGCAGCCACCGCCACTACGACAACCTGGCGCTGTTTTACGCCGATGGCGGCAACACCATGCTTGCCGACCAGGGCTACGTGACCGACACGCCGATCAACAGGTGGCTGCAAAGCACAAAGAGCCACAACCTCGTGATCGTCGACGACCTCGAGCAAAGGTTCCGCTGGCCCGGGGATCCGCGCAACAAGGCGCCGCGCAAGCCGCGGCTCGAAATGATTTTCACCGGGCCGCGGCTGTCGGCGGTCGAGGCGTCGTCGGATGTTTACAGCCAGTGCGGGGATTACCGGCGGCTGGTCGCGATGATCAAGGGCCCCGGCATGCGCACGTTCGCCGTCGATATCTTCCGCGTGAGCGGCGGCAAAAGGCAGGCCTATCAGCTCGTGAGCGAGCTGGCCGCGAGCGACTCCAAGAACGGGCGGCTCGAGTTCGAGGGCGTGACGTTGCCCGCCGAAAAACCGCTCCCCAATTTCGGCGCGAGCATCGCCGACGACGCGATGTTCGGGCTGCGCGACGAGCGCAAGGTCAAGGCGCCCACGAAACCATGGCAGGCGGTCTGGCGCGACGACAGCGGCGCGTATCGCTTCTGGAACCTGGGGGACGCCGATTTCGTCGCGGCCTACAACGGCCCCGGCCAGGAAACGCCGACCCCCGGCCGGCGCGCGCGGTTCCTCAACGTGATCCGCGAGGGCAACAATGTCGAGAGCACGTTCATCGGGCTGCACGAACCGGGCGCCCAAAACGCCGATTGGGTCGTCCAAAAGGCGCAGCGCCTGAAGACACCGAAAGCCGCCGGCCCCGACGCCGTCGCGCTCCTCATCGACACGGCGTGGGGCCAATACCTCGTCCTCAACGAATTCGCGGCCGAGGCGAAGGTCAAGGGCGTGAGCTTCCAGGGCAAGCTCGGCGTCTGGTGCAAGGAGCCCGGCGGCACCGAATGGATCGTCGCCTGCGGCGCGTCGACGTGCCGGGCCGGCAAGCTCGGTTTCGCCGGCAAGACCGCGATGTGGAACGATGAGGCCGCGATCACTTCGGCAGAGGAACTCAAGCCCGCGCACGCGCGGCCGGCCGACTGGCAGGACCCGCCGGCGGGCTGGCGGAATTACGTCCTGCTCAACGACGGCAAGAGCGACACGGGATTCCCGGTCGCGCGGACCGGCGCCGAAAACATCCGTGTCGGCATGTTCCCGCTGCCGAAGGAAGCCGGCGGATTCAGCCTGCCGTCGCTGAGCGTGGACGGGAAATAGGCAAGCTGAACACTGATCGGAAACCGAAAACGCGAAACCCCCGCCGGTGGTGAACCGACGGGGTTTTCGTATCTCTTTGAAACTCAAGTGGTGCCGGGAAGAGGTCTTGAACCTCCACACCCTTTCGGGTACAAGATTCTTATATAAAAGCAGGACATTTCGTTACCGCAAGGTTCTCAACAAAGCGCACAATTTCCGGCCCAAATCCTAGACCGGGCGCGCGCGCCCGAAATCCCCACCAACCCTTGGATTGTAAGGCCGCACAACAACCACGCGTGATGGACCGGCCCGCGACCGACGAACACTTGGTCTAATAACTATATACACGGCAATAAGCCTTGTATACACAACAGCTTTGGTGTATAAATTTCCTGTTTTATTCGTTTTTGTACCACTTGTATCGCAGGGCGGTCCATAATGACTATATCAGATTCAACAGAATCGCTGAAAAGTCATCCTGGTTTTGGAGGAGCGTTGCTCGCCGATAGCGCGACACAAACAGATACTGGGAAAGTTAATCTCCAAGGAATATTCACAATGTTCTTGGCTTGGGGTTTTCCATGCTCAAGAACATGGTTTCTGACATTTACAGCATTTGATGTGCCCAACTACGACACATCGGTCAGTATTGGTGTGCGGAAAGCCGGATCGAGTTCAATTTCAAAACTGTCTAACGTGAAGGTTTCAGAGGGAAGTAAAGGTCCTTCCACTGTTAGTGTTCAGTTAAGGCATCGTTTCAATTCGGCAGGAAGATATGAATTAGTGTGTACATTTCGTAAATCAGTAAAAAAATTGAGGATCCCGTTTGAAGTGCGGTGTAGAGAGTGGCCAGAGTTCTCAGAGGAAGAAATTGCTTTCTCACGTAAAGATTCTCATATCCCAATGAGAATTCGAGCCAATGTCCAATGCAAAAAATGCTCACATGCCTATATCTTTGAAGAGGCAGTCTTACAACAGAAATCGAAGGGGGGCATTCAGCGATTTCCCACTAACGGTCGATTTAAATGTGAGGAATGTGGTCATACAATGAATTTGCTAGATATCCAAGGGCAAATGAGAGCCTCTCTAAAAGAACTTGTGCGCAATGCCATGAAAAAGGACTGAGTCATGTTCAGTCCATACCACAAACTCACGAATTGTCCACGGTTGGAAAGGCATATAGCAACGCTTAGGGCAGCGGGGAATGTTGCCGACGATGTGTTTCAAAATCACAATCGCTATCACTATGCACTGATACATAAATTGAAATGTGCCCGAACCAGTTTTGACCGTCTCCAAAATGAGCTCACGGATACTTCGCCAGAGCAAATTGTGAGCGATTCAGGAGAGTTTCTATACTCGATCAATGCGTGCATCGATAGTTTCTTCTACACGAGCGGTAGCGCGATGGATATCTTAGCCAGGGAAGTCCTCACCTATTTTTCAATTGCGATGCCTAATAAAGTCTACTATAGAACAGCTCGAGAAGAACTCACAACTCATCGACCTGGTGACGTTTTGATTTCAAAGCTTGCAGACCCTACATGGAAGAGCGAGTTTTCCAACTACAGAAACGCTTTAACACATGAGGTCCTTATTGCCGGTGTCTTTTCGATAAATTTTGTGATGGATGGAGCAACACAACGCAAGACAATCGTTTTCCCTCTCCCAGATGATCCTCGAACTGATCCTCAGGCGAGAACCTTCAGGCAGAATAAAGATGTTCAACTTTACTGTGATCGAACCTTACGCAGATTGTTGTCATTGATCAACACGATCTATGGTGATCTGTGTTCTCGAATTCAATCGAACCAATCCCTTCCTCTTTAAAAAAAAAGATAGTTGCATCTTGCGGATAATAAATCCGTATCTCTTGCCAACACCGCGGAATGTACCGGAAGCGGACCGAAAACGCGAAAACCCCGCCGGTGGTGAACCGACGGGGGTTTCGTATCTTCAAGAAACTCAAGTGGTGCCGGGAAGAGGACTTGAACCTCCACACCCTTTCGGGTACAAGATCCTTAGTCTTGCGCGTCTGCCAGTTCCGCCATCCCGGCACCTTGGCGAGCCTTGCGGCACGCCCCAAAACTCCACCTAACCAAATTCCGCCGACGCTCTCAACCATTTTTTGAAGAGAATTTTTACTCCAGGCAACAAGGGGTTGAGAATAGCGCGTTTGGAGCGCGAAATAAATCGGCGGGGGCGGTTGACGCGGGCGTTGATGTCTTCGCGCCACGGCCCATCGATTTCCGGTTGCTCGAACAGATTTTAATCCCCTCGACCGATATCCGCCCTGGATCCGGCACAATCCACCGAGTCGGGAATGCCTTTTCTTCGCGTTCCGGGCGTCCAGGCGCCCCTGAATTCCATGTAAAAAACGATTGAATTTTTGTAATCTGCGTCATCGGACGCTCAGGGGCGATTTTCAGTCGATTTTGAAATTCCGGGGGAATGCGGTCGATGCGATCCAGCCACGCCACTTCCAGGGGCGCCTTGCGCCTGCCGATTTTGATTGTCCTCGCGCTGACGCTCGTTCAGCCGGCGCCCGCGCTCACGCCGCCGCCGGCCGGCGGCATCGAGGCCTATCGCCAGGACGGCACCTTCGAGAAGCGCCGCGCGTTCGCCGAGAAGCTCGGCAATCACCTGATCAACCCCGCGCTCCTCAAGAGCAAGCTCGCCGGGCTTTCGGGGGGGCCGGCGCTCCAGGCGCTCCCCTACAAGCCCGGCCTCGCCTCCAAGGGGACGCAGCGCGTGCTCGTCTTCGCGGTCGACTTCCCCGATTACCCCGCCAAGCTCGACACGCCGACGATGTCCAACCGCCTGTTCAGCACGACGATCACCGAGAACCAGCCCTACGAAAGCATGGCGAAATATTACCGGCGCTCCTCGTACAACCAGCTCACGATCACCGGCGAGGTCATGGCGCGCCACCGCGCCGCGCACAACCGCAGCTACTACACCGACAACGCCGGCACGCTCATCGCCGAGCTCTTCAACGCCTACAACTACAGCAAGGACTTCTCCGTCTACGACAACGACGGCGACGGCAAGATCGATTACTTCATCATCTTCTGGACCGGCAAGGACGAGGGCTGGGGCAGCTTCTGGTGGTCGTGGAACAACAGCATCAACGACCCCACGTGGAAGGTCGACGGCAAGACGATCGGCAACTTCAGCTGGATCGCCGAGGACAACTGCCTGACCGATTACGGCTACGACATGGACCCGCGCACGGCGATCCACGAGACCGGCCACGCGCTCGGCCTGCCCGACTACTACGATTACGACGACAAGGTCGGCCCCAAGGGCGGGCTCGGCGGGACCGACATGATGGACAACGGCTGGCACGACCACAACGCGTTCAGCAAGTGGCTCCTGGAATGGATCGCGCCGACCGTCGTCGGCGGCACGGGGACGCTTTACAAATACCCGCAAATGCGCCCGTCGTCGCTCTACGCCGACGCCGTCGCGATCATGCCGGGGATGACCGCGACCAACCCGTTCACCGAGTTCTACCTGGTGCAGAACCGCGTGCGCGGCTCGAAGACGACGAGCAACGACTACACGCTCCCCGGCGACGGCGTCATCGTCTGGCACGTCGACGCGCGGCTCAACTCGACGGGCAACGGCTTCAAGTACGACAACAGCACCACCGACCACAAGCTGCTCAAGCTGATGGAGGCCGACGGCGGCGACCACATCGAGAAAAACATGGGCTTCGCCACGGCCGATTTCTACACGCCCGGCTCGTACCTGTCGCCGGTTTCGACGCCGACGAGCGCCAACTACGCCGGGGCGCGCACGGGCGTGACCGTGTTCAACATCGCCCCCGTCACGTTCAGCTGGCCGCCGGTGGCGGCCGGGACGTGCGGCGTCCAGTTCATGAACGCCGGTTCGTCGACGAACTGGATCGGCATCGGCGAGGCGGTCGACAACAACAACCTGGTCTGGGCGACGGGCGCAAGCAGCAGCGCGCTGACGTGGTTCGGCCAGAAATCGATCTACAAAATCGGCGGCGACGCCGCGCAGTGCAGCTCGCCCGGCAATTCGCAGTACGTCAACCTGGACGCCCGGCTGACCGGCCCCGGCCCGCTGACGTTCCAATGGAAGGTCTCGTCGGAATCCGGCAAGGACTGGCTCGAGTTCTGGCTCGACGGCGTGCGCCAGGACCGGATCAGCGGCTCGACGAACTTCGCGCAGAAAGCCTACAACCTGACGGCCGGGTCCCACACGATCCGGTGGAAATACGTCAAAGACGCCGCCGGGGCGGCCGGCTACGATTGCGGCTGGGTCGACGCCGTCGATTACTCGTACGTGCCGTTCGCAGTGGCCGTCGACAACAACTCGACAACGTGGACGCAGTCCGGCAGCATGCAGTGGTTCGGCGAGGACAAGGAATACACCTTCGGCGGCAGCGCGGCGCGCTCGGGCCCGGTCGCCGACGGCCAGGACTCGACGTTCAAGACCACCGTGGCCGGCCCCGGCTGGGTCGATTTCGCGTGGAAGGTCTCGTCGCAAAGCGGCGACATCCTGCGCCTGCGCAAAAACGGCGTCAACATCGCCAACATCAGCGGCGAGGTCGACTGGACGACGAAAACCCTCTACCTGGATTCGGGCTACAACATCATCGAATGGGCGTATATCAAGAACAGCTCGGGCGCGGCCGGCCAGGACTGCGGCTGGGTCGATCACATCCGGTTCAGTTCGCCGGCCATCAATCGGCACACGCTCGCGCAAGGGGTCGACAACAGCGTGCTGGCCTGGACGAGCATCCCGTATAATGCGTGGCGATACGTAAGCTCGCCCAACCACGACGGCGCCGACGCCGCCGCGTGCAGCATGTCGGTCAAGGGCCAGACCGCCACGCTGCGCACGGTCGTGACCGGCCCCGGCACGCTCACCTACTGGTACAAGGACGATCCGACGAATTCCTCCGGATGGCTCGATGTTTTCATCGACGGCAAGTATGCCGGCAGCGGCACCGACACGTCATGGAATCAAAAATCCCTCACGATCGCCGAGGGCCTCCATGTTGTCGATTGGGTCTATACGATCGAAGGAAACAATGTCGATACGTTCGCCATCGACCAGGTCGAATACACGCCGGCCAACCTCGATTTGGTCGAGGCGCTCGACAACCCGCAGATCAAGTGGGAAACGTGGGGCAACCCCAACGGCTGGTCGGCCGTCCAGATGGAAAACGCCTTCGGGATGGACGCGGCCCGCAGCGGGGCGATCACGCACAACTACAATACGTTCCTCGAGGGGACGGTGAGCGGCCCGGCGCTCCTGTCGTTCAACTGGAAAGTGTCGTCGCAGGCCAAGATCGGCGACTCGTTCGACCACGACGACCTCGAGTTCTACCTCGACGACAAGCAGGTCGGCGAGATCAACGGCGAGATCGGCTGGAGGACCGAGCAATACCTCCTCCCGAAGGGCTCGCACAAGATCATGTGGGATTACTACAAGGACGAGGCGATCTCGGCCGGGCAGGATTGCGGGTGGGTCGACCGGGTGCGGGTCGATCCGCTGCCGAGCCTGGCCGAGGCGGTCGACAACCCGGCGATGAACATCTGGTGCGCGGGATCGGCCGACTGGCTGGGGCAGCCGCTCCTGTCGTACTACGGCGGTTCGGCGGCGCGCAGCGGCGCGATCGTCACGGGGCAGAAATCGATCATGGCGACGACGGTCACGGGGCCGGCAAGGCTCGGCTGGCACTGGAAAATCTCGGCGGCCTACTCCAACCGCCTCGAGCTGTGGATCGACAACAAGTTCCAGATCCAGGTGACGGGGAGCGCGGACTGGACCGCCCAGACCTACTACATCCAGCCCGGCGCGCACGTCGTCGAGTGGCGCTACAACAAGATCAGCCCGTTCGCCGACGGCCAGGACTGCGCGTGGGTCGACAAGGTCACCGTCACGAGCGTGCCCAAGACGGTAACGGACGGGGGCTGGATTTTGTACCGGTGAGACAGGGGGCTTCGAGTCCCATGTTTTCTTCACAAGAACACGGCGACGACGCTATAACGGTGATGGCGTAGCCCGCTCAGGACTCAGCACTCAGGACTCAGCACTCAGGACTCAGCACTCAGGACTCAGGACTCAGGACTCAGGACTCTCATCACGTGCTTCCATACCTCGCCCGCCGCCTTGTTCAATCGCTCGTCGCGCTGTGGGCGATTTCAGTCCTGGTATTCGTGATGCTCTTTTCGATCGGCGATCCGGTGGCGACGCTTTTGCCGCCGACCGCCTCCGACCGCCAGATCGCCGAGCTGCGCCGCGAGCTGCGCCTGGATGAGCCGTTGCCCGTGCAGTATTTCGCATATATCGGGCGCCTGGTTCGCGGGGATCTGGGCTACTCGTATTACACGGGACGGCCGGTGGCGTCGATGCTCGCCGAGCGCGCGCCGGCGACGCTCGAGCTGGCGTTCGCGTCGATGCTCGTGGCGATCGCGCTCGGGATCCCGCTCGGGATCCTGGCCGGGGCGCGCCCGCGCGGGGCCGCGTCGCGGGTCACGATGGGCGGCTCGCTGTTCGCCATCTCGATCCCGAGCTTCTGGCTCGGGCTGCTGCTCATGATGGTGTTCGGCGTGTGGCTGCGATGGCTGCCGCCGCAGGGGCGCGGCGAAACGCGGAATTTGTTCGGAATCGGCTGGTCGATCCTGACGCTCGACGGCCTGCGGCACCTGGTCCTGCCGGCGGTGACGCTCGGACTGTATCACCTGGCGATGCTGGTGCGGCTCGTGCGCAGCGAGATGTCGCGGACACTGCAGATGCCGTTCGTGCGGGTGTGCCGGGCGCGCGGGCTGTCGGAGACGGCAGTCGTCTGCAAGCACGCGCTGAGGAACACGCTCATCCCGGTGGTGACGGTCGTCGGGCTGCAATTCGGCGGACTGCTGGCGTTTTCGGTCGTGACCGAGACGATCTTCAGCTGGCCGGGGCTCGGCAAGCTGCTGATCGACTCGATCCAGGTCGACCGGCCGCTCGTCTTCGCCTACCTGCTGCTGGCGGGGGTGGTGTTTTTGGGGATCAATCTGCTCGTGGACCTCACCTATTCGCTGATCGACCCGAGGATCCGGCTGTCGTCGCGGGCAAGAAATTAGGCGGCTCGCACGGGACCCGGGCCCCATCGGGCTCGGCGATGCGCCCGACTTTTCCTGTCGATCCCGCGCCAAACGATATATATTTCCTACGACCTCGATATTTTGCGGAGCCCAAGCCGATGAGATTTTACTCGGTTGTCACGATGTTCCTGATTTGCGCCTCCGCGCACGCGGCCGTCCCCCAGAGCAAGCTGCTTCGGTTTTTCCCCCAGTCCGGCGTCCTGTGGCAGGACCTCGCCCCGATCAACTGGGTCGATGTCGACTCGTCCTCGGGGGTGAGGGACTGGAACGGCACCCAGTACACCTATAACGGCCATGATGCCGTCGACATGGCCCCACTGGGGTTCGCCGAAATGGACATCGGCGTGCCGGTCTTCGCGGCCCTCGACGGCATCGTCATCGACACCCACGACGGCGAATACGACCGCAACACGACCCTGGGCGCGCGCCCGGCCAACTACGTGGTGATCGCGCACGGCGACGGCCTCTACACGCGCTACTACCACCTGCGCAAGGGAAGCGTGGCGGTGAAGGCCGGCGACGCCGTCCCCGAAGGCCGGCAGATCGGGCTGGTCGGCAGCAGCGGCAACTCCAATTTCCCGCACCTGGACTTCGCCTACATCGAAAACGACAAGGCGCTCGAAACGTTCCACGGCGCCGGCAACGCGCTCGAGTCGCGCTGGGTGAGCCAGCCCGCCATGCCGACGGGGCCGATCATCACCGATTTTGCGTTCTTCGACCCCACGGACAACGTCATCCTGCCCAACGATTTCAGGCGCACCGGCACGTTCCTGAAGAACACCATGATCGCATGGATGTATCACGGCGTGAATTTTCCGAGGAGTTACACGGCCCATTTCACCTTCATCCGCCCGGACGGGACCACGGCCGCGACATACAGCGACACCGCGACGTTCGACCCGCTGAACTCCTACACGTGGGATGCGTGGGACTATACGTTTTTCGACGCCACGCCGGTCGGCACGTGGAAGATTCAGATGCGGGTCGACGGCGTGCTCGTCCTGGAGGCGCCGTTCGCGTTCGTCTCCAACCAGGTCTATATCGTCAACCGCCCCCCCAGGGCGATCACGGCCGAGTTCCGCCTGGCGACCGGGTCGATCGCCACGTGCGCCCCCGTGTGCGCGATCACGAGTCCGCACCTGTGCGACGACTACGACTACGGGACCGTGCGCTACACGTACCTGTGGAAGATCAACGGCAAGACCGTGCGCACCGTGATCAGCGCGGGGATGTCGGACGTGCTGCCGAAGGGACTGGTCAAATACAACGACAAGCTCGAGTGCGTCATCACGCCGTCCGACGGCGTGATGGACGGGGCCCCCACGACCATTTCGAGGATCGAGAAGAAGAACGCCGCGGAGCCCGGCTGGCTGGGCGCCAGGTGAAACGACGCATGAGGAGTGATGAATGGTGAAAACGCCCTGAAGGGAAATCCCCCACGGGCGGGCCCTGTGAACAAATCTTTATTGACAGAAGCACTCGGAATTTTTTATAAGGTTGCGTTCGTGCGGTTTGCGCGGAAAAGCAGGCTGGCCCGCCCTTGAGAGGCGGCGATGCACTTCCGGCGCGTGCAAACCAAGCTGAACCAAGCGTAGAGCACCTGAACAGGAAACTGAAGTCATGGGTTACACCGCCTCCGCCAACGACAAGACACTTCAAGAGAAGTGGTATGTTGTCGACGCCGAGAACAAAATTCTCGGTCGCCTTGCCAGCGACATCGCCTACGTCCTGCGCGGCAAGCACACCCCGCAGTACACGCCGCACGCCAACATGAAGACACACGTCGTCGTGGTCAACGCCGAGAAGATCCGGCTGACCTCCGACAAGATGCGGACGAAGACCTACCACCGTCACACCGGTTGGCCCGGCGGCCACCACTCGATGACGGCCGAACAGCTCAACGCGCGCAAGCCGGGCGAGCTGGTTCGCATGGCAGTCCAGGGCATGATCCCGAAAAACCGGCTGGGCCGCGCGACGATGACGCGCCTGCGCATCTTCCCGGGCCCGGACCACACGCATCAGGCGCAGAAACCCGAACCGCTGCCCGCTCGCACCGTGGCGGCCATGTAAATGCAGTAGCCCGCACGTAAGCAAGGGCTTCAAATTTTGAACCGATTACAAGCAGGGGTTAAACAATGGAGCAATACCTGGGAACCGGAAGGCGCAAATGCTCGGTGGCGCGCGTCTACCTTCGGCCCGGCCGCGGCCGCATCGTCATCAATGGCAAGGCCCCCGAGGTCTACTTCGCCAAGCACCCGACCATCGAGGACACGTTCCGCGCCCCGCTGCGCGAGACGCACACGATCAGCAAGTATGACGTGATCGTCACCGTCGACGGCGGCGGCGTGCACGGCCAGGCCGACGCGATCCGCCACGGCATCTCCCGCGCCCTCCAGGTCGCCAACCCCGCCCACCGTCCCGTCCTCAAGTCGCTCGGGTTCCTGACCCGCGACCCGCGCGAGAAGGAAAGGCGCAAATACGGCCTGGTCAAGGCCCGCAAGGCGTTCCAGTTCTCCAAGCGCTAGGCCGAACGCAACACTCATTACAAAGCCCCGGCTCCAGCCGGGGCTTTTTGTTTTTATTGTACCCATGCCGCGCAGGGGGTCGCCGACGAGCGCGAGCTCATGGGACGCGGATGACGCGGATCTGACGGATTTTCCCGCACGGTTTATTTACATACTTCTTACATCCGCGTGACAAGCTTTGTGGCATGATTGCTTCAGGCTTGGGAGAAGGGAGATTAGCATGAAACGCTTCATTTTCGTCGGGCTCGGACTGATGTGGCTGTGCGGCTGCTCCGGCAGCGCGGACCGGATCGAATCGTCCCGGAAGACGGACGCAACGCCCGCGCCGGAAACAACCCCGGCTCCGGCGCCAATCCTCAATTCGCTCCAGATGGCCGCCAGCGAAACCTATCGGAAATACATGACGGCTGCCGTCGGCGCCGGCGCCAAACACCCGGCCACCGAGATCCCGCCGGCATATTGGGCGGACGCCATCAAAGAACTCAAGCCGATCCGGGTCTATACCCACCGGGTCAACATCGTCGTCGTTCAGCGCGTCAATGAAGAGGTCGAGGAAGGCAAGTATATCTACATCCCGATTTCCTCGTACCTGCCCGAGAACGGCGTGGACGGGTTCACGGTGACGCCCAACCCGCATCAGGGCAACACGTACCAGCTCGGCACCGGCGTCTTCGACTACAGCCGCCGCCTAAAATAAGCCCCTATTTTTAATATTGAGGCACTCCTCGCACTCGTGCTCGTGCTCGTGCGTCGTGCTCGTGCGTCGTGCTCGTGCTCGTAATCGTAACCTGGCGCAGCCAGAACCAAATTGCCGTTCCTTAAGAACCGCGTCAGCGGTTCCGAAATCATCGGATTTTTTCCGTGTCCTCTGGATTTCTGTGACCTCTGTGTATCGAAAATCGAATCGCCCTGGTCCATCGCGCAGGACGCGCTACTTGACGTAAACCGACAAATCCTTCCCCTTCCAAGCCGCCGTCCACCCCGGTCCCGCGATTTTGTCGACGTTGCGATCCATCAGGTTCAGCACGACGAGCGCCTGGGCGTCGAACGGCTCGCGGCGCGGGATCAGGTTGCGGTCGCGGCCGTTGTCCTCGAGCATGTGCTCGATCCTCACCTGCCCCGCCTCGGGCTCGCCCAGCATCGTCCAGACGGGGTACTCCCACGTGTCGCCGCCGAGAACGAGACCGACGCGCGCGATCCCTCGCTCGCGAATCACGTTCGTGACCGCCTCGTACTGCCCGCGCCAGTCGGGCTGGGCGATGAACACGAGTTCGCCCGGCGGCGAGGCGAAGATGTTCGGTTTCCCGAAGAGCGGCCGGAAGTGGTTCCAGCCGAGCCACCAGGTTGAGGCGGCGATGATCACGATCATCGCGCCCGCGGCAAGCCGGCGGAAGCGGGTCTCGCCCAGCATGAGGCCCGCCAGCGGCGACCACAGCACAAAGAGCGGCAACTGAAGGCGGCTGTGCCACGGCTGCCACTTCAGGTAGAAGCAGAAGATCAAGGCGCCGCAGATCGCCACGGCCGCCACCGCCGCGCGGCCGCCCCGGGGGCGGGTTTTGACCAGCCAGGCGAGGCCGGCGAGGATCAGGATAAAATGCAGCGGGTTGCCGGCCTGGTCCTCGTTCGTGGAGAGCTTCAGGATCCGGAACCTGTCGCGGAGGAATGTGGTCGCGGGGTCGTCGGGATCGGCGCCGATCGCGCGGTGCGCCATGCGGACGGCGTTTTCGGTCTTCCGGTTCACGGACTCCCACGGCGTCGACAGGTGGATGGCGGCGTTGCGCATGAGGTTCGAGAGGATCGTGCGCGGCCCGTGGGTCTCGTTGTTGTAGGAGAAGAGGTTGGCCTGGTGCAGCTGGCCCGGGCCGAGCGGGTCCCCATAGCGGCCGTAATTGCGCGCCCAGTGGCCGGCGTTCAGAACCAGGACGACCAGCGCGACGATCGCCAGCTGACGCAGGCGTTTTTCCCCGATAAACCGCGCCAGAATCCAGACGCCGAGCGGGGCCGCGAACAGCCAGGCCGTCCCCTTGGTCAGCAGCGCCAGGCCGAGGCAGGCGCCGATCATGACCGGCGAGGATCCCGGCTCGAGCAGCAGCGCCGCGAGGCAAACCAGCCAGAACGCGGTGACATAATCGTTCTGCGTCGAGGTCGACTGGAGGATGCCCATCGGCAGGGTGGCGCAGAACACGGCGGCGGCGATCTGGCCGCGAACGGACGCGCCGAGCCGGCGCGCGATGCGCGAAACCACGATCGCCGAGCCGACCATCGCCGCCCACTGGACGAGGCTGACGAGCCGGTCGCCGCCGGCCAGGAGCTTCAGATGCAGGATCGTCATCTCGGCCCAGGGTGGCTGATACAGCTGGCGGTCGTTGCTGGTCGGGTAATGCGCGAGCGAGCGGTTCTGGATCCAGTGCGACACGCGCCCGAGGTGATACGTCATCGAGTCCCAGTTGTTGGGCGGGGCGATCAGATCGATGAACAGCGTGACAAACGCGATGCAGGCGATGGCCGCCAGGAGCGCTCCGGCGAACGGGCAGGCGGGCCGTTGCGCCGGCGCGACCGGCTTCCACGCGCGGATGGCGAAACCGGCGGCGGCGATCGCGGCAACGGCCCAGACGGCGAGGATCGGGAAGAGCGCGAGGGCGTGGAGGCCGCTCAGCGCCTCGGACGCGATCACGACGCAGACGGCGACGGCGGCCGCCGCGCGGATGAGCGCCATGCGCACATCCCCGGACCGGCCGAAAGCCAGCCACAGCATGGCGAAAACGAGGAACGGGATGAAACCAGGCATCAGTTCACAAATTTCAATGATCGATCCGATCCATCGGTTCGAGTTGTGTTAAGCCCCAAATCGCATTCCGCATTCGTCTTGCAACAATCCGCAATCCGCAATCCGAAATCCGCAATCCTAAAGCGCGAGTCCCCAGAGGCCGACGGTGATGCCGGCGCCGAGCATCTCGCCGAAGAGGATCAGCAGCGCGATCGGGATGAACTGGATCGCGCCCTGGCGCCGGCGATGCTCGCGCACGCTCGCCTGCGCGAGCATCCCGTACATGAACGGCAGGATGAGGCCCAGCATGACCCGCGCCAGCAGGGTGGCGATCGTCTCGTTGCGCAGCGAGCCGATCATGGCGCGCATGCCGAGGGGCATGTAGACCACGCCGGTCACGATCGAAAACAGGATGAAGACGGCGCGCAGGGCCACGCCGATGCACACGAACCGGCCAGCGCGCAGGATGCCCTCGTCCCCCTTCTCCTTCTTCCAACACGCAAGCTCGTTGAGGCCGAGCATCGCGGCGTGCATCAGGATCGCGCCGCAAAGCAGCCCGCCGCCGATGGAGAAAAAGATCGCCGGCCGGGGCAGCAGGACGCGCTCGGGCCAGCCGGGATATTTCTGCACGAAAAACAGGCTCAGCGCCCAGGCGGCCGCCGCGCTCAGGCCGAGCTGAAACAGCAACGTGCCGCCGCGCAGGATGCCGTGCCGGCCGGGATGGCCGCTCATGCTGCGCGCCACGACCGCCGACCACGCCAGCCCGCACCCCGCGCCGATGGCGAGGATCAAGGACTTCTCGAACGGCGCGATCGCGCGCCACGCGTGCATCAGGAGCGACATGGCTGCGACCGTCACGAGCGCGAAGAGGCCGCCGACGACGGCGCCCGGCCGCTGCTCGTCGCGCCTGAGCGCGAAACTGAACAGGGCTCCGCCGAGCGCGATTTCGAACAGGAAGATCGAGAGGGCGATACGCATGGAACCGGCGACTCGTGGGGTAAAGGGGGGCTGGACAGCGGCGGACAACGCCCCCAGTCATGATAATGAAAAAATCGGCCGGCGCGAGGAGAATTATGGGAATGATGGGAAGCATCGGGAAGAAACGATGTGCTAGGATGCATCCCATGGACCCGGCCGGCCAGATCCAGCTTGCGCCCGACGATGCGGCCCAGCCGTGGTCGAAAAACCTGCTTTCGGTCTGCGTGGAGGCGCTGGGGCTCGTGCAGAAACGCTCCGGGCTCGCGCTCACGGGGCCGCTGCGCGTCCTCACACGGGCCGACGAACGGCAACTGCGGCAGTATCTCGGGGCCGACATCGCGCACGTCGTCGCGGTCGCGATCCCGGCGCGGCGCGAGATCGTGATCGTGCGCGCCGCCCTCTTCGCGCAGTCGCCCGAGGAACAGCTCCAGACGCTCGTCCACGAGATGAC
Source organism: Candidatus Sumerlaeia bacterium (assembly GCA_039683515.1). Classification (GTDB taxonomy): domain Bacteria; phylum Sumerlaeota; class Sumerlaeia; order MVZB01; family MVZB01; genus JAJFUE01. The sequence goes on from JBDKRG010000059.1 coordinate 111,300, forward strand.
GCACCTCGTCATCGCCCAGAACATCCCCGGCCGGCTCCCCGCATGGCTCGAGGAAGGGCTGTGCATGATCTTCGCCAACCAGCAGGGCCTCGGCTTCACGTGGCGGCTGACGGTGGCCGGCTCGCTCGGCGGCGTGCTGCCGATCGAAGAGCTCGAGAAGACGCTCCTCATCGGCGGCGACCTCCAGTCGCTCGCCTATGCGCAAAGCCTGTCGATGACGCAGTTCCTCGTCCGGCGCACGCTCGCCGAGGAAGGCCGGGGAGGGGACTCCCCCGCCGAGTTCATGCGGCTGCTGGCCGACCCGGCCGAAGGGCCCCGGATGCTCGGGGCGATGGCGAACCGGAACTGGGCGGCCTCGCTCGACCGGCAGTGGCGCGGCGAGCACCGCTCGGTCTGGAACTGGATCGCGATCCTCACCGGCTCGTCGGTGCTGTGGGTGATCACGACGCTGCTGTTCCTCGTCGCGTGGTGGCGCAAGCGCAGGATGAGCGAACTCGCCCGCGAGAAAATGGACGACGACGAGGATCCGGTATACAGCGAAGATGAATTTGACGAGCGGTGAGCGAGAGGCGGGATGGCGACGGCCTGACTGGAAGTGACATGATTTTACGGGCGGTCCCGCCGGCGGGCGTTTTATGGATGCCGCTTCGCGCCGAATTGACATACTGACGGGACGTTATCTAATTCGCTTATTTTACTTTCACAAAAGCATCAAAGATTCAGCCAAATCAACGAAATAGCCTTGCGTCAAAGCGGCCGATTCACCAAGATAGCAACATGCAATAAGCATCGGGAGGAGTGCCCCGTGGCCGACTTGCAACGTGCTGTTGTTTTTCCAATCCTGATCCCGCTCGGGACGACCGCCCCGAGTTCACGCCGGACGTTCGCAACCTATACGCTGATCGCGATCAGTTTCTTTGTTTTTCTAGCAGGTTTCAGATCCGCTCTCGTCAGCCAGGCGCTCGCGTTCTACACGAACGACGACTGGTATCGATACCTGACCTATGCGTTCGTGCACGAGTCGTCGTGGTCGGGACTGGCGCACCTGTGCATGAACATGTTCTTCCTGTGGATTTTCGGCAGCCCGCTCGAGACGCGGATGGGCTGGTGGCGCTTCATCCTGCTCTACCTGGCGTGCGCGGCGGCGGGGGCGGCGGTGTGGGACCTGTTCCAATCGCTGCCCAACGTCAAGCTGATCGGCTCGTCGGGGGCGGTGTGGGGGTTGATCGGCTCGTATCTCATCCTGTGGCCGTTTTCGTCGGTCATCTGCTACTTCGTCCTGACGGCCCTCTTCTTCCCCTTTTACGCGACGACCTACCACGCGCTGGCCGTTTTCTTCCCGATCGTCTATTACGTCCTGGCCGGGCTGATTTACTTCATGGCGTGGAGGTTCGACATCAAGCTGCCGTTCGGGCCCGTCGCCTGGCTGGCGCACCTGGGCGGCATCGCGGCCGGCCTGGGCCTGACGGCGGCGTTCTACGGGTTCCACGGCTTCACCATCGAGGCCGACGAGGAGGAGTCGCTCCAGAGGAAGCTCCAGCTCCGGATCGACCGGCAGAGGCTCGGGTTCGCCCCCGACGGCCCCAAGGTCGACGTTGCCGAGCCGCGGCCGGTCAAGCCGATGTCGGCCAGGCTGATGCCGCTGCATGAGGCGGTCGTCAACGGCGACCGCGAGCGCGCCGTCAAGCTCTGGCACGAGCTGCTCAAGCCGGCGGAGGGGGCCTCCCTCCTGCCCGGGCCGCAGATGGACCTGGCGCGCATCCTGATCCGCGAGGGCGAAACCGGCGAGGCGACCGAGGCGCTCGAACGGCTCGTCAAGGCGCATCCGGAGTGCGAACTGGCGACGATGGCGCGGTTCGAGCTGGCCACCCTGCTGGTCGATGCCGCCGAATTTGCCCGGGCCGCCGCGTTCCTGCGCCAAATCGAGTCCAACGCGCCGCTCGACCTGAGCCGGGAGATCAAGCAGCTTCGGCGCCGGATACCGGACCCGTTTCTGGAAGAGCCGGCCGCCCCCCGGGCCTCGACGGAGCTGTTCGAACCCGGGTCGGAGGAGACCCCCGGCTCCCCGACGATCGACGATTTCATCCGCGCCGCGGGGGGTGGGCCTTCCCGCAGCGCCGACAGCCTGTTCGGCAACCCCGAAGACACCGACGCGTTCAAGATGCAGGTCGGCAAGGACGCACCGCCCCAATCCAGGCACCGCCTGGACCAGACGACGCCGCCCATTTTCCTCGACGCCGAGGAGAAGAAGGCCAACGAGCTGTTCGGCGACCCGAACGATACCGACGCGTTCAAGATGAACACCGGCAAGGAGATCCCGCTCCAGCCCGGCCTGATCCACGAGGACACCACGCCGCCGGCGATGCTCGAGGCGGAGGAGGCGCGCGCCAAGGACCTGTTCGGCGACCCCGAGGACACCGGCTCGTTCCAGATGAACGTCAAGCCGGATGCGCCCAGGTCCGTGCCGCTGACCCGGGACCAAACAGACCCGCCGATCCTGTTCGATACCGATCCGGGCGAGGCGGCGCCCCCGCCCGATCCGCGCCCGGCCCGCGGGAGCGAGCCGCTCGAAGCCGCCGGCGAACTGTTCGGCAACCCCGAGGACACCGGGGCGTTCGAGATGAACATGAAGCCGGATGCGCCGAGGCTCAAGCCGCTCACCAGGGACGACACCCGGCCGCCGATCATGCTCGATACCAACCCGGACGAGGCGGCGCCCCCGCCCGATCCGCGCCCGGCCCGCGGGAGCGAGCCGGACCAACCGGCGCCCTCGCCCGAGCCGCTGGCGCCGATCTTCCTCGACGACGACGATTTGCTCAGCGTCCCGCCCCCGGAGGAGAAGGCGGCCGAGCCGTCACCGAAGCCGTGGGAGCCGAGACCGGCGCAGCCCGAGCCGGCCGCGCCCGAGCCGAAACCGCGGCCGGAAAAATTCATTTTCCGCTCGTCGATCCTGCCCAAGCACGAGATCAAGCAGCCGCTGGCGCCGGTGCAGTCGAGCATCAACCTGGAGCCGCTCGACATCCAGCTGGAACGGCTCAAGACCTCGATCACGCCGGCGAGCGGCCCCAGCCCCGAGGTCTTCATCGGCGACATCACGAATTTCAGCCCGCAGCCGGAGACGAGCGACACGCACGACAAGCGCCTCGTCCTGCGGCGTGGGGTGAAGTACGCGGCGATCCTGACGCCGGGCTGCCCGGTCGACATCCCGCTGGTGTGCGCGGCCATCGCGCCCGTGCTGGGGCTCAGCCCCGACGGGACGCACCACGCGCTGCTGCGCCGGCGCGGGATCCTCGCCGAGGATCTGACCGCGTCCGAGGCCGAGGCGCTCGCCAAGGACCTCAGCGCCAACGGCCAGTCGGTCTCGGTCGTGGCGTGCGACGACCAGCTCGAGTTCGGACCGCCGCAGGACGTCCTGACCTACAGCGACGAGGGGGCGTCGGCGCGGTTCTCGATTTCCAACGAGGCCCTGACCTGCCGCTGGAGCCAGGCCGTATTCTTCGCCGCCGGGCTCGTGCGGCTCGACCCGACGGCGCCCGGCCGCGCGCTGATCGACCTGTTCTTCGCGCAGCCGCGCGCGCACCTGCGGATCTGGGAAAACACGTTCGTCTACCCCGACCGTGTCGTCGTCGCGGCCAAAGGGATGGAAAACCAGCGCCAGAGCGATTCCGACCACGGCTTCCTGCGCCGCGAATGGTGCTTCCGCTCGATGGCGGCCGAGATCGACACCCACGGCCGCAACGCCGTCCGCACGCGCAGCTTCAGCTCGTGGCTCGACCTGGCGACGCCGCTGCCGACGGCCCATTTCTGGAGCCTGATCGAATACGAAAACTTCCTGCGCTGGCACCTGATGGCCTACCACGTGCCCAAGAAGAAGTTCGAGGCGAAGAAATAAACCGTAAAATCCAAAATCCGAATTTCGATATTCGAATTTCGGATTTCCCCCCTAAATCTCCGCGCGCCATCGGCCGATACCTGAAATGAGGCTGTATCCCTCGGCTGAGGAGCGCCATGTCGCACGTCATCGGCATAGACCTGGGAACCACCAACTCCGTCGTCGCCTTCCTGGAAGGCGGCCGCCCGGTCGTCATCCCCAACTCCGAGGGGAACAAGACGACGCCGTCGGTCATCCATTACGGCGAGGACGGGCGCATCATCGTGGGCGAGCTCGCCAAGCGGCAGCGCCTCATCGGCCCCAAGCGCACGATCTACTCCATCAAGCGTTTCGTCGGCTGCCGCTGGGACGAGTGCCAGGACCGCCGCGAAGGGATCGAATACAACCTGGTTGCAGGGCCCGAGGGGCACGTCGCGGTGCAACTCGACCGCCACCTGATCATGCCCGAACAGGTGCAGGCCGAAGTCCTCAAGAAGATGAAGCGCACGGCCGAGGAATTCCTCGGCGAGCAGATCACCGGCGCGGTCATCACCTGCCCCGCCTATTTCAACGACAGCCAGCGCCAGGCGACCAAGAAGGCGGCCGAGCTGGCCGGGCTCGATGCGCTGCGGATCGTGAACGAGCCGACGGCCGCGGCGCTGGCCTACGGCCTCGGCAAGGGCCAGCGCGGCCGGATCGCCGTGTTCGACTTCGGCGGCGGCACCTTCGATATCTCGATCCTCGAGATCGACCGCGACGTGTTCGAGGTCAAGTCGACGTGCGGCGACACGTTCCTCGGCGGCGACGTCATCGACCGCATCCTCATCGACTGGATCGTCGGCGGCATCAAAAAGGACCTCGGCATCGACGCCGCCCCGGACGCCCAGGCAATGACGCGCATCATCGAGGCGGCCGAGAAGGTCAAGTGCGAGCTCTCGTCGCTGGAAAAAACCACGATTTCCCTCCCGTTCATCGGCGCCGGCGCCGACGGGCCCAAACACTATATCGCCGAGATCGCGCGCGAACAGTTCGAGCAGCTCATCGCCCCGACGCTCGAGCGGCTGCGCGCGCCGTGCATGCAGGCGATGCGCGACGCCGGACTGCGCAACGAGGACCTGCAGACCGTGATCCTCATCGGCGGATCGACGCGCATCCCGGCCGTCCAGCGGCTCGTCGCCGAGATTTTCGAGCGCCCGCCGGACCACTCGGTCAGCCCCGACGAAGCGGTCGCGCTCGGCGCGGCCATCCAGGGCGGCATCATGACCGGCGACCTCGAGGAGATCCTCCTGCTCGACGTGACCCCGCTGTCGCTCGGGATCGAGCTCGAGGGCGGCCTGTTCTCGGTCCTGATCCCCCGCAACAGCAACATCCCGACGACCGCGTCGAAACGGTTCACGACCGTCAGGGACAACCAGCCGTCCGTCTCGGTGCACGTGCTCCAGGGCGAGCGCCGCGTGGCCGCCGAAAACCGCACCCTGGCCCGGTTCCGGCTCGAGGGGATCGCACCCGCGCCGCGCGAGGTCCCCGAAATCGATGTCAATTTCAAGATCGACGCCAACGGCATCCTGAACGTCTCGGCCATGGACCTGACCACCGGCGCCTCCCAGCAGGTCTGCATCGAGTCCTACCAGCCGACGGTCGACGCCGACGTCAAGCGGCTCATCGAGGAAGGCACGACCTGCGCCGACGAGGACCGCGACTTCATCCGCAAGCTGAACATGCGCAAGCAGATGGACCGCCTCCGCGAACAGTACGAGGAATACACGCTGGCGCCCGACAACCGACCCGTCACCGAAACGCAGGAGCGGCGCATCCACGAGTGCTTCTTCCGGTTCGACGCCGCCCTCTCGGGCAACGACTGGGCGCACATCGAGTCGGCCGAGAACGAGCTCAAGATGGTCCTGTCCGAGATCATGGCCACGGCCGTCGACCTGACCGGCTCGATCGTGTTCGACACCCCGACCGACACCAATCCCGGCGCCGACAAAAACAAGAACAAAACCAACTCCAACGCAACCGTAAGCTAGCGTCGCGTCGCGCTCTGATTGTGGCGTATGCCTGAAAGCGCTGTCCGGTTAATGCAAAAAGTCAGCGCGCTTCAGCGCGGCTTCTCGATCCCGGCTTCAGCCATTTTAGGTTTATCGGACAGTGCCTAACATCCTGTGGCCGGCGGTCTTCTCCGCATCTCCCGATCATTTCTCAATTCTCATTTCCGATTCGCTCCCCTACACTATGAGGAGACTTTATCGGGAGCGTGCCGGCGATGGCTGTTGACCTGAACGTTGAATTCCCCGTCCTTGAAAAAATCAATTTCCTGAACCACGCCGCCGTCGCGCCGATGCCGCGTCGGTCGGCCGACATGGTTCGCCTGTTCGCGACCGAGGCGATGGAACAGGGCTCGGTGGCGTGGCCGCTGTGGGCGGGGCGCGTCAAGCAGGCGCGGGTCCGCGCCGCGCAGCTTCTCGGCTGCGGCGAGGACGAAGTCACGTTCTCGCACAACACCACGCACGGCCTGCTGTGCGTGGCCAACTCGCTCCCCTGGCGGCCCGGCGACAACATCGTCACCGCCGCCGGCGAATTCCCCGCCAACGTCTACCCGTGGCGCAACCTGGCCCCGCTCGGCGTGGCGATCCGCACCGTCGCCGAGCGCCCCGACCGCTCGTTCTCGGCCGACGATTTCGCCGCCGCGATCGATTCGCGCACGCGGCTGATCGCCATTTCATTGGTTCAATACGGGACCGGCTGCCGGATGCCGGTCGAGGCGATCGCCGAGATCTGCCGCAAGCGCGGCATCCTGCTGTGCCTCGACGCGATCCAGGCGGCCGGCGCGATGCCGACGCTCGTCGACGAGCTCGGCTGCGATTTCCTGACCGCCGACGGCCACAAGTGGCTGCTGGGGCCCGAGGGGGCCGGCATCCTGTACGTCAAGCGCGAGCGGCTCGACATGCTCGGCAACGCGATGACCGGCTGGATCGGCCGCGTCCGCCCCAACGACTACACCGATTTCGAGCAACCGCTCGCCCACGCCGCCTCGCGGTTCGAGGAGGGCTCGCACAACGCCGTCGGGATCGGCGCCCTCGGCGAATCGATCGGCCTGATCCTCGAAGTGGGCATCGACGAGGTCTGGCGGCGGATCGAGGCGGTGACGGCGCGAATCGACGAGGGCGCGCGCCGGCTCGGACTTGAAGTCGTCTCGCCGCGCGGCGAAGGGGTCCGCTCGGGGATCATCGCGATCACCCGCGCCGGGCTCGACGTCGACACGTGCGCGAAGGCGCTGGCCGAAAAGAAGATTTACGTGGCGGCGCGGCGCGGCTGGCTCCGCCTCTCCCCGCATTTTTACAATACACTCGAGCAGATGGATGAATTCATCAACGCGCTGGGCTCCATGACAGGGAAATGATTCGAATGATTTTGAATTTCATATATTGAACATTTGAAATTGTTTCGAATTTAGACATTAGAATTTAGATATTATAATTTTGGAATTATTTGATATGCCCACCCCGGCCTCCATTCTCTTCGACGCGCGCACGATCATGCCCGGCATGACGGGGGTGGGGCGGTATTGCTTGAATCTGTTGTGGGCGCTCTCGGTGGCGCCGGGCGCGCCGCCGATCCGGGCCCTGTTCCGGCGCGACGCGATCGACACCGCCCGGCTCGACCCGGCGCTCGAGAACGTCGAGCTGATCGAGGCCCCCTGCACGCAGGAAGAGCACCCGTGGGCCGACTGGTGGCTGTCGCGCAAAATGCCGCACATGCTCAAGCCGGGCGAGGTCTTCCACGGGCCGGCGTTCATCATCCCGGGCGGCCGGCGCAAGTTCCCGCGCGTCGTGACGATCCACGACCTGTTCGTCTTCACGCACGCCGATTATTATCCGTGGAAATTCGGCGCGTGGCTGCGCTGGGCGACGCGGCGCGCCTGCCGCTGCGCCGACCGCATCATCGTCCCGAGCGAATCGGTCGCCCAGCAGCTCGAAACATGGCGCCTCGCGCCGCGTTCGAAAATCCGCGTGATCGCCGAGGCACCCGACGACACGAACAACATCTGGGACAAACAATGGATCGGATCGGGCGGCCTGGTCGCCGGGCTGGTCGCCGAATCGACGCGCCCGCTCCTGGTGACGGTCGGCACGCTCGACCCGCGCAAGGACCCGCGCACCGCGCGCGCCGCGCACATCGAATTGCTCATCAAGCTGAAGCTGGCGCCGATCACGCCGTCGCCCGATGAGGCCCCTGACGATCCGCTCAACCGCGCGGTCGATTGGTTCTGGCTGGGCGGGGCCGGCGCGCTCCCCGACCCGACGCCGCTCGAGCTGCGCAACCGCGCCGGCGAAGCCGGATTCCACGAGGTCGGCCACGTCCCGAAGGAGGCCGTCCGCGCCGCGCTGCGCGCCGCGACGGCTTACGTCACCTGTTCGCACGAGGAAGGGTTCGGCCTGCCCCTGGTCGAGGCGATGGTCGCCGGCTGCCCGATCGTCGCGACCGACATCCCGGTCCACCACGAAGTCGCCGGCGACGCCGCGCTGTATTTCCCGCCCGGCGACGCCGACGCCCTCGCCGAAGTCCTGCACCGCCTCCTCACCAAGCCCGCCCTGCGCGAAAGCCTCATCGCGCGCGGCCTCGACCGCCAGGCCGACTTCCGCTGGAGCAAAGCCGCGGACCTGACGCTGCAAGCCTACCAGGAAGCATCCGAAGAAAAGTTGTCCGTGTAGGTCCGCGCGAGTCCGTGCCTGTCCGTGTCCTTTAGGTCCCTTGCCTCATCTGTGCCGGTTCCACGCAATGGCGAGCGGAGTTGCCGCGAGGGGGGTGAAAAGGATGAGGGACACCATCGCGCTGATGGAGAGCGCGTCAGAGGGCTTTGGATGGCTCGCGCCGTAGGAAACGGCAGCGGCGATCAGGATGAGCGCGGCAATCGGCATCCACGCGGGTACGTATTTTCTGCGCCACCCGATAAAGAGGATCCACAGCGAGCCCACTACAAACGCGCCGATGAGGGAATAGCCGACTTGCGAATATTTGGCGGCAAACGGCATCACGAACAGGCACGCGAAAAAAATCAGAACGAACCCGGCCTGCATAAACGTCCGGCCGGTGAGGTTGAGCGACATCCCGAGATTGATGATCGCCCAATGGATGACAATCCCGGCGGCAAAAGCCAGCGGGATCCGGACCGGGAGCGGGAACGGGAGACTCGAATAAGTGCTCCAGAATTTCACGATGGCGGCGTGATCGCCTCGCGCATAGACGATGGCGTTGACGATGAGGAGGATCGCCAGGAAAGCGATCCATCCCCCGGCGATCTCACGCGCGGCCGATCGCAGGAAACCGGCGGCGAGCTGACGATCGCTCATCGGGCGCGTGCCGCGGAATGCATCGAAGTCGATGCCGGTGTTTAATTTTCGAGTCGCCCCAAGCATGCCGCCGATCGGGAACGCGGTCGCCAGCAACAGGAAGAGCGAAATGTTGATCGATCCCTCGAGCAGATCCCTGTGGCTGGCGCCCATCCAAAGCATCGCCCCGACGATGATGGCCGGCAGCAGGGTCATCGCGACGAGCGTCGGGCCGCCGCGCGCGCTGCGCTCGAACCAAAGCTGCGCCTCGGCGGCGGATTTGAAGCCGGTTTTGCGCGGCTTGAGCCGGAGCATGGACGCGCCGAGCGTCAGGGGCGGGCTCGAATTCTCCATCGCGTCGCCGCGGCGCTCGCGCGCCGCGCCGATCACGGCCAGCACGTAGAAAACGATCCATAATCCTAATATGAGGATGATCTGGTCCCACCCGACCCGCGGCCATGCGCCGCCGGCGTTGTGGTAATGGATTTTGTAAAACCAGCCATAGGCGCCCACGCCAAGACCAAACGCGGCGAAGATCCTCAGCCAGACATGCCCGGTGAACACCAAAAGCGAATGAACGGCACAAACCGCCAGGGCCATCAGCAGGATCGGGAACAGGATCGGCATCAAAACCCAGTGCGTCATGCCGAGAACGGCAGCAACCCCAACGTGCATCACGGCCACCACCGCCGAGCCGATCAGGACGCGCCACGCGACCAGTTCCCACGTGGAGACGGGCAGCCGGTATTGCCGCCGGCTGATGAGGATGATGGTCTTGTCGCTCACCTGCGCCTGGGCAAGCATCGAGATGAACATGAGCGTCTCGCAGAGCATCAGAAGCGGGAAGATATGCATCACCTCGGCGGGAGTGGCCGTCTGACCGACCTCGACCGCTTTCAGCATCACCATCATGAAGACCGACATCGACGCGATGGCCAGCAGGAACCACCACCGGCCGCGCCGCCATGTCTCCCACGCCAGAGCCCGACCATGCGCCGTCTTCATCGCGTCTCCTCCTCGTTCATCAAGGCCGGACGAAGCGCCCCCTTGACGCGGGCGACGAAGATTTCTTCGAGCGAGGGGGTTTGTTCCTCGGCGATCCGCGCGCCCATTTCCCGGATGGCGGAACGGACCGCTTCGCTCGCGCCGTTGACGATGCACGTCCACTCGCGGCCGTCGCCCTCGATCGCCAGCGCGCCGGGCAGGACGGGTCTGGCCGCCGGCGGCTGGTCAAAGGCGATCGTGATGCGGCGGTGGCTTTCCTTGACCTCATCCAGCGCGCCGGACAGCACCAGCCGGCCGCCGTGGATCATCGCGACGCGGTCGGCGACGCGCTCGACCTCGTCGAGCAAATGCGACGAGAACAGAACCGTCCGCCCCTCGTCGGCGACCGTGCGGATGATCGCCGCCAGGATGTCGCGCCGCACGACGGCGTCCAGGCCCGAGCTCGGCTCGTCGAGCAGGAGCAGCTCGGGCCGGTGCGCCAGCGCGATCAGCAGCCCCGCCTGCGCCCGCTGCCCCCGCGACAGGCTCCCGACCTTCTGGTCGATCTTGAGCCCGAACGCCCGCAGCAGCTCGCCCGCGTAGCCGTCGTCCCAGCCCGGGTAAAACGCCCGCGTGTAGTTCATCAGCTCGCCGACGCGCATCCAGTCGGGCAGGTCGCGGTCCTCCGATAAATATCCGATCCGGCCGAGGACGCCCGGCGGATCGCCCACCGGGTCGAGGCCGAAGACGCGCACGCTCCCCTGCCTGGCGCGCAGGAGCCCGAGGAGGTGCTTGATGAGCGTCGTCTTGCCGGCGCCGTTTTCGCCGACGAGGCCGAAGACGCAGCCCCGCGGCACGTCGAGCGTGACGCTCTCGATCGCCTGCGTTTTGCCGAACCGGCGCGAGAGTTCGCGAACCTCGATCACGTTGCCGTCCATTTGGAACCCCTTTCGGAGAATCGTTCAAAATCGGGCAAAATCATTCAAAAATTCGAAACAAAGCTAATGAAAATACATATTCATAATAAATTATCCCAACGCCGGCCGCCGCGCGCAACGAATGGCTTTTGGAATCATTGAAATATTCGATCTTTATTTTCCTCGTCATTGTTTCGAATTTCCGAATGATTTTGACCGATTTTGATTTATTTCATCATCTCGCTGCGCTGCTTGAGCAATTTCACGAGCTCTTCCATCTCGAAGTCCATCTGGCGCGCCTCGGCCAGGACCAGGTCGATCCGCTCGGCGAGGATCCGCCGCTGCTCGGCGCGGGTCAGCGGCGAGCCCCCCTCCGCGACGTAGACGCCGGCCCCGCGCCGGGTCATGATCAGCCCCGCCGTCTCCAGCTCGCGGTAGGCCCGCGCCACCGTGTTCGGGTTGACGACGAGTTGCTCGGCCAGCCGCCGCACGGGCGGGAGCTGCTCGCCGGGGCCGAGCCGGCCCGAGGCAATGAGGTATTTGACCTGGTTCAGGATCTGCAGGTAAATGGGCAAGCCGTCGTGGGAAGAAATATGGATCTGCATGGCCGTCTCCGATCTCCTGAATTATTGTATTAATACATTAATACAATTCTGTCAAGCAATTTTTGGGGCGGGCCGGAACCCCGGCGGCGGTTTCGGAGGTGGTTGTCCTAATATGCTACTGATTTATCAAGGTTTAACTGGTCCAAAGTGCTTTTTCGTTGACTTGAACTGTCATTATGTCAACAATATTAAGTGTATCGACTCCCCCCTAAGTGAGGCCGCACGATGAGCCTACAAGAAGAACTCAATTTCCCCAATCCGGTGCTGAATCCCCGGCATGAGACGATGATCAGCCTGGTGCTGACCGGCGCTCTCCTGACCAAGGAGGGCGACCGGCTCCTGAACCCATACGGCCTGACCGACAGCCAATTCAACGTCCTGATGCTCCTGCGCTACCAGACCGAGGACGGGCAGCTGAACCAGACGCAGCTGGGGCGCATGCTCCTCGTCAACCGCTCCAACGTGACCGGCCTGATCGACCGGATGGAAAAGGCGGGCTGGGTGCAGCGCATCTCCAAGTCGGGCGATCGCCGGGTCAACCAGATCAAGCTGACCAATGCCGGCCGGCGGCTGGTGGAAAAAGCGGAAAAGGCGTATTTTGCGCGGATCGAGCAGGTTTTGGCCCCCATCAGCGAGAGCGAGCAGATCGCCCTCAAGGACATGCTGAGCCGCATCCGGCAATCGATCCACGTCGAGCCGTAAGCCGCGTTTGGATTCGGTGCCATGGACAAGATCCGGCCCGCCGCGGGTTGACCCTTGCGGCGGGCTTTTTCGTCGTCAAAAAGAATGACCCCGGACTGGGCCGGTCCGGGGTCGCGTTGCGATGGGAAGGAGGGAAGGAGAGAGAGGGAATCCTTAAAGCCGCCCTTTTATTGCTGATTGTGGTCCAGCGGCGAGACCACGGAACATTCGGCGGCGATTGAAATCGAGTTGATCGTGTATTCGCCGCCGCCGGGGCAGACGGGCTGCTTGTTCAGGTAACCGGTGCCGTCGGCGCTGACCAGATCGGTCCACTGCGGAACGGCATCGACGTCCTGCTTGTATTCGAGGGCCCACTGTTCCTTGGCGCCATCGATCTTGGTAAGGTTCTCCTGGCATACGCGCTGCTGCGACAGGAGTCGCTGCTTCATCCAGGTCGGGGCCGCAATCGCTATGATGATCCCCAGAATCGCCACGACAATCATGATCTCCACGAGCGTGAAGCCGCGAGAGCCGCGTGCGATCCGTGCTGCGTGATTAACCGGCCTCATGGAATTCATATCCGGTCATCCTTGACGGAATTTGGAACCGAGAGGTCAAAAAGAAGGGCGATAGTCGATTGTGACGATCTACCGCCCTTTTTGTTACCCTAACATCTTGCCACACGCGCGCCGATTACAGGTCGGCCAGGCTGTGCGGGCTGCCAAGGCTGCAGCTCGGATCGGTGCTGACGCTGCCGATCGTGTAGGTGCCGCCACCGGGGCAGGCCGGCTCTTTCTTCATGTAGCCGGAGCCGTCCGTCTGGACCAGGTCGGTCCACGCCGGGCTGTCGGAAGCGCCCTTGTTGTTCTCGAGCGCCCACTGTTCCTTCGCGCCGTCGATCTTGGACAGGTTTTCCTGGCAGGCGCGAGCACGCGACTGGGTACGGGCCTGGACGAAGCCGGGGACCGCGATCGCGATCAGGATGCCGATGATCGCCACAACGATCATGATCTCAACAAGCGTGAAAGCCTTCCGTGTCTTTGAGAAAAGCTTCATTGATCCACCTCCGTGTATTGATCCGAGTCCCTTGGGGGATTCTCGTTGTTCCCTTCGCCGATCTGATTCAGCAAAGCTAATGCCAATTCTCGGTTCGATTTTCTATTAGCTTTGATTTCCCTCCTTTTCGGCCAGATATCCAATGTTTTCAGCGTCTTGTCGGATGTCGTCGATTTTTTCATCGGCCGCCGGGGCCGCCGCCGCGGCCGTCCCGCCGGCCTCGGCCTGGGTAATGGGCAGGACATTACCCATTCGCGCGTGTAACCCCTTACCCGTCGGTGGCCAAAAAAAGAGCCCTTGTTACCGGGGTACAGCAATCAAGGACTCGGGAACCGGCGCGCGGCGGCCGGACGGTTACGAGGCCGCGCGTTCCATTTCCACGAACTCGCACTCTTCATCCGTCTTGCCGCCGCCCAGCGTCGTGAACACGGGCGAGTTGATCTGGTAGCAGTTGGTGCTCAGCACCACCTGGCGGCCGCGCCGCGTCTCGACGTTGACGACCAGCGGGGCCTTGAGGTTCGCGGTCATCATCAGCGGGGCGTTGTGCGGGATCGTGGCGATCGCCATCAGGGCGCAGCAGTTGGGCAGGTCGGTGCCGATGATGCGCTCGGTGTCGACGTCGATCTCGAACCGGTAGTCGGAGACGATCTGGTACGGATCGAGCACGATGAACGCGAGGTCGGCGTTGTCCAGCGACTGAAGCCACTTGAACGGGCTGCCGTTGGCGTCATGCTCGAGCAGGATGTAACGCTTGTTGTCGGGAAAGCCGAGCACGCCTTCAGGGAAGCTCATGACGACTTCGTCGGTGAATTCGATCTCGCCAAAACGTGTGGTCCTGAATTTCATTGCTGCCGTTTCCTTTGCTGACTGAAATCCGCGCTTCAAACCAGGGGCCGCCCCCCCCCGTCACCCTTGTGCTGTTGCCAGATCGAGGTGAGCGCGTCGACCGTTGAGGGACTGGACTGGGCCGCCATTTCGTTTTCCTGCCGGATCAGCGAGTAAATCTCGTCGCGGTGGACCATGATGTTCTTGGGCGCATCCACGCCCAGCCGAACCTGGTTGCCGCGAATCTCGATCACCTTGATCGTGATCGAATCGCCAATCCGGATCCCCTCGCCGGACTTCCGTGTCAAAATCAGCATCGGTTAACTTCCTTGTTCTACGTTCCTTGTGGGGACACCGAATCTGTTAATCTCTACGGTATGAACCGCTCAAATCTTTAGCCGCGGGATAACTTTTCTGTTTCGTTTACGGCTGCAGCGCGGCGCGGGCTTCCTTGCGGTCGCGCAGCAGGTGGCGCTGCACCTTGAACAGGTGATGGATCAGGCGCTCGCGGTCGGCCTCGTGGATGTGGGTGAACCGCACGCCGATGTCGTAGCGCTCCGGCCCGCTCTCCCCCGGCTGCTGGACGCGCGCGCAGCGGACGACCGCCCCCATGCACTCGATGTGGATCGCGGGGGTGGCGCGCAGCTTCATTTCGATCCGGATGTAATCGCCCGCCGTCAGCGGCTGCGCCGCGATGAACCCGACGCCCAGGCTCGAGCAGTCGACGACCATGACCGGCCGGACCATCCCGTGCATGGCGGCCACGGGGAGTTCGCCGCGCACGGCGGCCGCCAGGTCCTCGACCTTGCCGGCCAGATCCTGCACGAGCTCCTTGAGGGAGGCGATTTCCGCGCGCATCTCCTCGAGCGGGTCTTCCTCGGCCTTCAGAAGCTTGTTGGCTTCGCTGCCGGGCTCGTCGGCCATGTTGACGCGCGACATGACAAGATCGGCGATCTGGCTGACGTCGGCGGCCGGTACGGCCTCGTACCGCAGGTCGACATCGATCCGCCAGCGCGGCGCCTCTCGCCTCTCCTGAATGATCAACTGGCCCACCAGCTCACTGCCGGTATGGCTGCGCACGAGGAACTGACAGCTGCGCTGCACACTGTCCTTTTCCCACGCGAGCATGTACATTTTCTCGATTCGTTGCGGGATCCGGCCGCTCTGGCCTCGATCGAGCTCGACGATCAGGGTCTCGCTGTCGCTGATCTTGACGGAGCCCTTGAAGCGCTCGCCATTGGTCAACGACAGCGTCGGGATGCTGATCTGTTGGCCGCGGCCAATTTCAACGATCGCCATTCATCCTCACCTCGCCGTATATGGAACGGCTCAGCCGCATTTACCGGCTCCTTCATCCTATCGGCCGATGGGCGGGAACGAATTAGGGATGATGGGACAATTGGGATGGAAATTTTACCGGGGTCCACGGACGGGCACGGACATACACGGACGAGGCACGGGGTAAACCAAGCGGGATGGCGGGGTGGACGGCCCGATGGGGGGCTTGGGCCGCCACGACAGCCAGCTAGTCGTCTCCGCGGCGGCCGCGGCGCATGGCGCGGTCCATCTCGCGCGCGGTGTCGCGTTCCTTGATCGACTCGCGCTTGTCGAACGCCTTCTTGCCGCGGGCCACGCCGACCAGGACCTTGACCCGGCCGCGCTTGAAATAGACCTCGAGCGGGACGAGCGTATAGCCCTTTTGCTGGATCGCGGTCTCCAGCTTGTTGATCTCCTTGCGGTGCATCAGCAGGCGGCGGGTGCGGACGGGATCGGCGTTGAAGCGGTTGGCCTGCTCGTAGGGCGGGATGTGGAACTGCATGATCCAGGCCTCGCCCCCCTTGATCTGCGCGAACGACTCCTGGACGCTGCCGTGGCCGAGGCGCAAGCTCTTGACCTCGGTCCCCTTGAGCTCCAGGCCCGCCTCGACGGCGTCTTCAATAAAGTATTCGTGCCGCGCCTTGCGGTTCTGGCAGATCAGTTTTTCGCGATCGGGGTGTTTGTCTTTGGCCATTTTCTCTACATTATTGGATGAGAATGATTCGTGCTCGTGCGTCGAGCTCGTGCTCGTGCTCGTGCTCGTAATCGTAATCGTAATCGAAAATCGATCGAACCGAAAAACGGTTCTGATATCGCATTATCCCTCCAGCCCGACGAGGAAATCATACAGCAACTCGTTGAACCGCTCGGGGTTTTCGAGGTTGCACATGTGGGCGGCCTGCGGGATGACGTGGAATTCGGAGCCGGCGATCCCGGCCTGGATCTCGCGCCCGATCGAGACCGGCGTCAGCGCGTCTTCCTCGCCGTAGAGGATCAGCGTCGGGACGGCGACACTGGCGAGGCCCGGGGTCAAATCCGGCCGCGTGGCCAACGCCCGGATGGCGCCGATCACGCCGATCGGCTGGTGTCCCTCGATGATCGCCAACTGGTGGTCGATGATCTGCGGGGCCTTGACGAACGTCTGCGGCGAGAACAGCCGCTTCAGGAAATCCTCGGCGAACGGGCGCACGCCGCGGTGCTTGACGATCTCGATCCAGCGCTGGCGCATCTCGAGCGCCTGCTCGTCGTCGGCGTTGGCCCGGGTCGAGAACAGCATCATCGCCCGCACGCGCTCCGGCGCCCGCTCGCAGAGGCGCATGCTGACGTAGCCGCCCATCGACAGGCCGCCGACGGCGGCGCGCTCGATGCCGAGCCCGTCCATGATGCGCAGCACGTCGTCGACGTAGTCGTCGAGCTTCCATTCGCCGGTGCCGGGTTCGCTGCGGCCGAGGCCGCGCACGTCGAACGTGACGACGCGCCAGCGCTCGTTGAGCACCTCGACCTGCGGCAGCCACATCTCGTGCGTGAACGGGAAGGCGTGCGCCAGGATGACGGCCTCGCCGTCGCGCACGCCGGAATCGGTGTAGAAAACCTTCGGATCGGCCAGGAATTTCTGCATGGGTGGGCTCCTTGATGGATTGGGGGCATAAACCCCATGGGTCCCATGGGACCCATGAGACGCATGCGTCGTTACCGCAAAGCGATCTTCACCAAGCCACCATTCATTTATCAGTCTTCGTCCGTGCCGGGGTCAAGAACTCGTTGCGCCCGGCGGTCGAGCGAATCGAGCAGCTTGCCGAGCTGCGCCGCGTGCTCGTGATCGTCGCCGGGCCACTGCCGCGGGTCGATCGGCGGGCCGACGCAGGCGATCATTTTCGCAAACGGCATGGGCAGCCGGGTTCGATCCCATGATTTAAAAACGATTTGGTTCGAATACGCAAACCCGATCGGCACGATGAGGGCGTCGGCCTTGCGCGCCAGGAGCGCGACGCCGGGCTTGGCCTCGTGCCGCGGCCCGCGCGGGCCGTCGGGCGCGATCGCCGCTGTGGCCCCGGGCTTGCCGCCCAGATAATGCGCCAGCTCGACGAGCCCCGCGACCGCCCCGCGCGACGAGCTCGCCCGGACCGGGACCATCCCGAGCCGGCCGATCACCGACGCCAGCTTGTCGCCGTCGCGCGAGCGGCTGATCATGACCGCCACCTCGCCGTGGCCGATCCGGTTGCGGAAGATCGCGATGCCGGCGAGGTTCTCGTGCCAGAACGCGGCGATGAGCGGCCGGCCCGAATCGAGCGCGCGCCGCACATGCTCGGGCCTGGGGATCCGCATCCGCAGCGACCGCCCCAGCAGCCGCAGCAACACCGCGACGACCGGCCCGGCGAACTTTTCCGCGAGCCAATCCAAAGCCTTGCGCGTGATCCGCTTCTTCTTCATTGTGCCGGCACCAGGTTGAATTCCACCATGCGGTGATCCGAAAGCCACGTGCTGATCAGCCGGCAATAGCCGCACTTCAGCGCCCGGCCGACCCACACCTGGTCGATGGCGATCACCGGCAGCGGGATGGGCCACGAGGCGAAGCACCCCTGCCCCGCCTGCTCGAAACCATGATTCATCTTTTCGCGCCAACTGTCGAAAAATACCGAATCGGCGGGGGTGTTGAAATCCCCCACGACGACGAGCGGCGCGTCCGGCCACGCCGTGGAAAACTCGTACAGCTGCCCGAGCGGCACGCCTCGCGACTGCAGCGGATTGCTCATCACGTCGGCCACCGCAAGCCGGAACGTCAGCCCCGCCGTCTCGATCCGAACCGTCAGGCATCGCGCGTTGTCGAATCGCTTGTATTGCTCGCCGCTGATCGTTCCGCGCGCGATCACGATCAACCCGCCGTGACAGTTGGAGACGCAATAGCCGGGAAACTGGCGCGCCCAGAAGCCGGTGTTGTCGACCCGCGCCGCCTCGGCGAACGCGATCACGTCGGGGTCCTCGCGGCGGATCCGCGCCACGATCGCATCGACGCCCATCGCCCCCCGCGCGATATTCCAGAACACGATCCGCGGCCCGGCCGCCGGCGTCGCGGCGTTCGCATAAAAAACCCCGTGGTGCCACCACGCCAGGAGCGCCGCCGCCCCGATCGCGCACGGCGCGGCCAGCCGCCACTTCCTGCGGAGCCCCCACGACGCGCCGGCCACGATCACAAGCGCGGCCTGCACGACGGCCGGCAACGCATAATAGAAAACCGAGACGACGGGCACGCGGTCGCGCACCGTCAGCCTGACGAGCAATCCCAATGCGGCAAGACCGAGAAAAGCGATCGGCAATCCTCGGAGCGCGCGGCGCGCCCAGGACCGGATGCGCGCGCGGCCGTCCGGGCCGCCGCTCATCCATCCACCTCGGCGGCGTTGACCAGGTCGATCACGTGGCGCGCCACGCGCTCGCTCGCGCCGCGGCCGCCCATCTTTTCCTTAACCATCGCGAGCTGGTATTTCACCCGCTCGACCTCGCGCGGATCGGTCAGGATCGCCAGCGCCGAATCGGCCACGTTCTGCGGCGTGCACTGCTCCTGGATCAGCTCGGGGGCGATCATGTCGCCCGCGACGATATTGATCAGGCCGATGTACGGGATCTTCACCAGGCTCTTGCCGATCAGCCAGGAGAGGTACGCCACCTTGTAGACGATGATCATCGGCGTGCCGAGCAGGCCCGTCTCCAGGGTCGCCGTCCCGGAGGCCACGATCGCCATGTCCATCGCCGCGCGCACGTTGTAGCGATACGACTCGACGACCTTGACCGGCACCTGGGCGAGCGTCAGCAGGTGCTCGACGATCTCGCGCCGCACGGTCGTCGCGCGCGGGATCACGAACTGGACGTCGGGGCACTTGGCGTAAATTTTCTCGGCCGCCTCGAGCATCGTCGGCAGCAACGACTCGACCTCGCGCCGGCGGCTGCCCGGGAGCAGGCCGACGAGGCGCTTGTTCGGGTCGAGGCCGAAATGCTCGAACACCTGCTCGCGGTTCATCGTGATCGTCATCAGGTCGAGCCACGGCGTCCCGACGAACTCCGCGTCGACGCCGTGGCGTTTCATGAATCCCTCTTCGAACGGCAGGATCACGAGCGCCTTGTCGACGTATTTGCGGATCCGTTTGATGCGCCCCTGGTGCCACGCCCACACCTGCGGGCAGACGTAATAGACGACCTTGATGCCGAGGTCGTGGGCTTCCTTGGCCATGCCGCTGATCAGGAACGTCCCGAGGTTGAACCCCGGGTAGTCTATCAGCACCACGACCGCCGGCCGGTGCTCGCGCAGGTATTTGACCGCTTCGTCGAAGACGCGCTTGACCTTGGGGTATTTCGTGACCGCCTCGGCAAAGCCGATGATCGCCAGCTCCTTGACCATGTTGTGGAGGATCGTCGCGCCGGCGGCTTCCATCCGCTCGCCGCCGAGGCCGGAAATCTTCAGCGTCGGGTCGAGCTTCAAAAGCTGCTCGATCAGCAGCGACGCGATCAGGTCGCCCGACAGCTCGCCGGCGCTGATGAAGATCTCGCGTCCGTTCTGGGCGCTGGCTTCAGCCATGCTTATTGAACCCCGTCCGGCACGGCCTGGATCATCTTCTCGATCGCCGGCGACTTGGACTGGATCTGCTCGACGATCTGGATCGCCACCTCGAGGGCGTTCTGGCCGTGCTCGCCGGTCACCGCCGGCTCGACCCCGTCGCGCACGCAGCCCGTGAAGTGGTCCAGCTCGCGCCGCAGCGGCTCCTGCTGCTTGAGCTTGATGCGCCGGCGGACGATCTGCGCCCCCGGCTCGCCGTCGGACGCGTCGGCGATCGTCTCCTTCTGGTGGATCTCCATCGCCTGTTCCTGGTAGTCGATCGACACGTACGTGTTGGGCTGGAAGATGCGGATCTTGCGCATCTTGTTCGGCGTCACGCGGCTCACCGTCAGGTTGGCCGTGCAGCCGTTGGCGAACTTGATCCTCGCGTTGGCGATGTCCTCGCGCTCGGAGAGGATCGGCACCCCGACGGCGTCGATCGACACGATCGGCGAGTTGACGAGCTGCAGCACGATGTCGATGTCGTGGATCATGAGGTCGAGGACGACGCCGACGTCGCGCACGCGCGGGTCGTAGGGCCCGAGCCGGTGGCTCTCGATGAAGCCGGGGTTGGTGAGGACTTCCTGCAGCTTGACGATGGCCGGGTTGAAGCGCTCGATGTGGCCGACCTGGAGGACCAGGTTGCGTTCGCGCGCCAGCTCGATCAGCTCGCGGGCCTCGGCGACGGTCGTCGTGATCGGTTTCTCGATGAGGACGTGCACGCCGGCGAGGATGAAATCCTTGGCCACCATGTAATGCATCGTGGTCGGCACGACGATCGACACGGCGTCGACCTGGCCGATCAGCATCTTGTAGTCGAACAGTGCCTGGGTGCGGAATTTGTCGGCGAAACGCGTGGCGGCCTTGCGGTCCTTGTCGACCACGGCCACCAGGTCGACATTTTCCATCTCGCTGTAGTTGCGCGCGTGATGCTGGCCGAGGTGCCCGACCCCCACCACGCCGACCCTGATCTTTCCCATAACGGCGGCAAATCCTTCTGAAAGGCTGGAGCGCGCGCCGGCCGCCCGAAAGTGACCGCCGCCGCTCAACCGCCCATTGTCACGAAAACCAGCCCCAATCGGCAATTGAAATATGGACGGAGAGGCACGGACGGGCACGGACAAGCACAGATAATGGCATCACGGCTCGGGCGAAATCGAATCAGTTTGCCTTTGATCGCCTCCCGCGATAGCCTATGGGTCTGAGCTGGGGGTGCTGCGCCGAACGGCGCGGCTGAGAGAGTCCCTTCGAACCTGATCCGGGTAATGCCGGCGCAGGGAAAGCTTTCCGGCTTTCTTTCCCCCACACTTAAAATGATTTCGATTTCGTGCTCGTGCTCGTGCTCGTAATCGTAATCGTAATCGATCATCGAACCAAACCGGAGCCCGCAACCATGACCCCGACCGATACCGCCGACACCACATCTGTTGACCTCGCCGCCCCCATCCGCATCGAGCCGTTCCCCGGCTCGCGGCGCGTTTATATTCAAGGCAGCCGCCCCGACCTGCGCGTCCCGATGCGCGAGATCGTTCAAACCCCGGCCGGCGACCGCCCGAACCCGTCGATCACCGTCTATGAGACCGCGGGGCCGTGGGCCGATCCCGACGCCCGGCCCGACGCGCGCGCCGGCCTGCCGCCCATCCGCTCGAGCTGGATCGCCGAGCGCGGCGACACCGAAGTCCTCGCCGCCCCCACGACCGCCTACATGCGCGAGCGCCATGCTGTTGCCGGGAACGCCGATCTCCCGATCGGCTCTTCGATTCATTTCCCCAATCCTCGCCTCCCCCGCCGCGCCCTCCCCGGCCAGACCGTCACGCAGCTCGCCTACGCCCGCGCCGGGATCGTCACGCCCGAGATGGAGTTCGTCGCGATCCGCGAGAACGAAAACCGGGCGGCGCTGCTCGACGCGCTGCCGGCCGGCCACCCGCTGCGGCACCGTCATCCGGGCGACGCGCGCGGCGCCTCGATCCCGGCGAGCGTGTCCCCGGAATTCGTGCGCGACGAGATCGCCCGCGGCCGCGCCATCATCCCGGCCAACATCAACCACCCCGAGCTCGAGCCGGCGATCATCGGCCGCAATTTCCTCACCAAGATCAACGCCAACATCGGCAACTCGGCGATCGCCAACTCGATCCGCGACGAGCTGGAGAAGATGCTGTGGGCGATCCGCTGGGGCGCCGACACGCTCATGGACCTGTCGACGGCGCAGCCGATCCACGAGACGCGCGCCTGGATCCTGCGCAACTGCCCGGTCCCCGTTGGGACTGTCCCTATTTATGAGGCGCTTGAACGCGCGGGGGGTAAACCCGAGGATCTCAGTTGGGAACTGCTGCGCGAGGTGCTCATCGAGCACGCCGAGGCGGGGGTCGACTACGTCACGCTCCACGCGGCGCTGCGGCTGCGCCACGTCCCGATGACCGCGCGGCGGCTGACGGGGATCGTCTCGCGCGGCGGCGCGATCATGGCGCGCTGGTGCCTCGCCCACCACGCCGAAAATTTCCTCTACGCGCACTGGGACGAGATCTGCGAGATCTGCGCCGCCTATGACGTCGCGTTCTCGATCGGCGACGGCCTGCGCCCGGGCTCGATCGCCGACGCCAACGACGAGGCCCAGTTCGCCGAGCTCAGGACGCAGGCCGACCTCACGCGCCGCGCCTGGGAGTTCAACGTCCAGACGATGAACGAGGGCCCCGGCCACGTCCCGCTCGACATGATCGCCGTCAACGTCGCCAACCAGCTCGACTGGTGCCGCGAGGCTCCGTTCTACACGCTCGGGCCGGTCATCAGCGACATCAGCCCCGGCTACGACCACCTGTCGTCGGCCATCGGCGCGGCGACGATCGGCTGGCACGGCGTCGCGCTGCTCTGCTACGTGACGCCCAAGGAGCATTTGGGACTGCCCGACCGCGAGGACGTCCGCCAGGGGATCGTCGCCTACAAGATCGCCGCGCACGCCGCCGACCTCGCCAAGGGCCACCCCGGCGCGCAGCTCCGCGACAACGCGATGAGCCTGGCCCGGTTCGAGTTCCGCTGGGAGGACCAGTTCAACCTGGCGCTCGACCCCGACCGCGCCCGCGAGTTCCACGACGCCACGCTGCCGGCGGAGGGCTCCAAGCTCTCGCACTTCTGCTCGATGTGCGGCCCCAAGTTCTGCTCGATGCAGATCACGGCCGAGCTGCGCGAGTATGTCGAAAAAGGCATGAAGGAAAAGGCGGCGGAGTACCAGGCGCGCACATGATATTTACGCTGGTTTGGGAAATTTATTGATAATCCACCCAATCTCGCGCCGCGTTGTGGATCTTCTCGGCATAGACCCCCAGCGATCCCTTGGCGCCGAATTTGCTTGCCAGGAATACCACCCGGTCATTTTCGGCCCACAACAGCCCCGCGACCGCGAAACCTTTCCCAACCAGGTCGAGTGAATATGTGCCGCGCGGGCTGCCGTCGCTAATCCATATTTCCAGGTGATTGCTCGTCGGATGGCGCGCAACGAACACGAATTGATCGCTGTCCGGAATCACCTTACAGTTCCCAGACAGGCTCTTTGTTGTCGAGGGATCGCACTCCTTGAGCTTGACCGTCCCCGCCGCGGTCAGGTCGGTCACCCACGGTTCCTGCACATGCGTGGCGTCGCTCGCGACGAAGTAATAGCGCCCCTTGCCAATCGGCAACAATCTTCCCGTCGGCGCAGACGGATCTGAATAGATTGACGCGAGCCCGTATGACCCGAACGCGGTAAATCCCTTGCAGACCCGCGTGACGGTGGTTCCCTGGTCGCATCGCCAGATGCCCCACCCGTCCGCGCTGGTCGACGCCATGAAAATCATGGTCTGACCAATGTTGAATTCAGGGGACACGCTGTCGAACTCGGGGCCGATTTGACGAATCGAACAAGGCGGAGACGCCGAAAACCGCCACATCCGCACCTTGCCTCCCGATTTCGCGAAGAAGTCGAGCGATGACGGTGTCGGAACGCCGCACACATACGATCCGACCGTGACGGGGCTCGGAAGCATGGCCGCGGGTTGTGCGCCGTAGAGGTCGTAGAACTGGATATCCGACCCATACACCAGCGCCAGAACCGGATGGTTTCCCAGGATCGCGAACTGCGCCGGGGCCGGGGCTCCACCCGGTCCCATCGAAATGGACGCATACGTCGCCAGGGTCGGGGATGTCTTTGTGGCGTCCCAGACATGAATGACGGCCTGCGGGACCTGTGATCCGTACTCATTGATGTAATACTTGTTGTTAAAAACGCCGAGCACGCCGCTCAGACTGGCACCCGGGGTATTCGGCTTGATCGTGTAGCGCCTGAACCGCTTCATGTCGAACAGGCCATACTCGATCGAACTGGCGTATGGCGTCCACCAGAAATAATTGATCGGCATGATGTTGCCGACCACGGAACCGTAATTCAAGTGCCCGGTTCCAATCGTGCTGCCATGGTATTCGAACGCGAGTTTGCCCGTTGGCAAATGGATCAGGTACACGAAATAGCCGTGCATGAACCCGCTGATTACGCCGACATTCAGAAAATCACCAATCCGAATCATATAATCGATGTGCGACATGCCGCCCGCGTATTCGCCTAACCGGCGGATCGTGCGCCCATCACTCACCCAGACACTCTGCATCGAGCCGTCCTCAGGGGTCGCGAAACATATATAATCCGAATTGCATACTGCGGTTGAGAAGCTGGTCTCTTCGGTCCCAAGGAGCGCCCGATTCAGCTTCACAATCCGCTTGGGCTCGGTCCCGGTATAGGCATAACTGTTCTGAAACCCGACATAGGCATAACCCTCGAGCGTGCCGTAATAGGTGACCCGCGTGGTGTCGGTCGTAACCGGGATCAACAACTGAGTCCGCGCAGACACGGAAAAAGGAAACAGGGCAAAAATCAGGGATATGAGAATGCAGTGCTTGATCATGATTGCACCTCCTTGAAGGATGCGAACAACTGCGAGAGCGAAACAGCCGAACGGGATGCACGGGCAGGGCGTTCATCCTTCCCGCGCATGCGAAATGAATAAATAAGCCGATCGGGAAGAGAAGAGCGCACAGCCCCGCCATGAGAAAACCTCCTTTCAGATGGATGCCACGAAAGATTTTTATGCCGCCGCCGGGTTCAAAGTCAATGAATATTATTTTTTGATCTCATTGCATTTATAATAAGTCTCAAATAGAATGGATTTTCAAGGTTCCATATTCAAATACTATGAATAATAATATATAATGTTATGTTTTGTCGGATAACGCAAAAGGGGACATATCGGCAGAATTCGGCCGCGGCCAGAACACGAAAACGTACAATTTTCACCTTGTGGATTAATCGCGAACTGCCCGACAAGGGGACCAATCGATTGTGACACTTTTCGCTTTGCCGCTTTTCGCTTTGCCGCTTGACTCTGTCATTTCCGGGCCGTATCTTTCCCCTTTCATCGAGTCCCATTCAGAGGAAGGTCTGCACATGAAGATCCTCACCCGGGCACTGGCAACTTTTCTGCTTTTCGCCAACCTGGCCGTGTTCGCGCAGGATGACGCCGACACGTCGAAAACCACGGTCGAAAAGATCGAGTCGCAACTGAAGCTCAAATTCCAGAAGGGGCCCGGCGTCGGCAATCTCGGCGGCGCCGCCGAGATCAAGATCCCGGAAGGATTCGTGTTCCTCGAGGCCAAGGACACGCAGACCCTGCTGGAGGCGATGGAAAACCCGACCGGCGGCGACGAACTCGGCTTCATCGCCCCCGCCAGCCTCGACTGGTTCGTCGTGTTCGAGTTCGACGACAGCGGCTACGTCAAGGACGACGAAAAGGGCAACCTCGACGCCGACAAGATGCTCGAATCCATGAAGCGCGGCAACAAGGAAGGCAACAAGGAGCGCAAGCGGCGCGGCTGGGCGGAGCTGAACCTCATCGGCTGGGAGATCAAGCCCGCCTACAACGACCAGACGCACAACCTGGAGTGGGCGATCAAGTGCGAGAGCGCAGGGAAGATGGTCATCAACCACAACACGCGCGTCCTGGGCCGCAAGGGCGTGATGGAAGTGACGCTCGTCGCCGGACCCGAGGAACTCGCCCCGAACCTGCCCAAGTTCCGCGAGGTGCTCACCGGGTTCGATTACAAGTCCGGCAACAAATACGCCGAATACCGGCAGGGCGACAAGATCGCCGAATACGGCCTCACCGCGCTCGTCGTTGGCGGCGCCTCGGCCGTCGCGCTCAAGTCGGGCGCGTTCAAGGGGCTGTGGAAACTCATCGTCCTGGCCATCGCCGGCATCGGCGGCCTCTTGGGGAAACTTTTCGGCCGCAAGTCCGAATGAGCAGGCCATGAGCGACGGACAAAAGCTTTTACTGATCCTGATACTCCTCTACGGCTTCGACTGCCTGGTGTGGATCGGCAGGCGCACGGTCCTGTTTTCCTCGGCGTGGATGAACCGCCGACGGGCAGGGTTCGCCGCCGATTTCTTCGGCAACAGCTCGGGGAGCGTGGCGATCCTCAACCCGCTCCCCTTCCTCGAGCCGAACTACCTGGCCCACTGGCCGCCGGTGTCGATCTCGCCCGAGGGCGTCTGCTCGCTTGCCGTCGAGGCCTTCCCCGGCGGCGACGCCGGGGGCGCCGCCGAAACGCTCGGTTTCGAGGCGATCGCGAAGTCGGGAACCGACGGCAAGCGCCTCCTGCTGAACGGGGCGCGGTTCGCCATGTGCGGCAGCGAGGAAGAGGCCAGGGCGATTGCCGGGCTCGTGAGGCGGCTCGGGGCGGCGCCGAAGCACGAGCGCGAGAACATCATCCGCGCCGAACTGGCCGCCCAGTTCAATCGCACGCGGGCCGTTCGGATGCTCCGGATCATCACGCCGCGGGCCAACGCGCTGCGCCGGGCCGGGACCGCGCTGTTCGCGTTTCTCTACGTCGCCGCCCCGGTCGCGTCTTATTTCTACGGGGTTGCCAACCTCGTGATCCCGGCCGGGATCGTGATGTTCCTGGCGGCGTGGTCGATCGGCGCCTGTTACTACCGCGCCGACCGGGCGCTCCACCCGGCGCGGGTTTCCGACCGGATCGCGAACCTCGTCAACATGTGCATCTGCGCGCCGGCCGCGATCAGGGCGGCCGATTTCCTCACGCTTCGCTCGATGAACCGGTTCCATCCCGTTCTGCTGGCCGACCTGCTCCTCGGCGAGGACGGCCTCGCTTTCGCGCAAATCGTCGTGCGGAATCTGAAGTACCCGGGCCGCCGCGACACCTGCGACCCGGTTGCCGCCGCGATTGTCCGGTGGCAGAGGGACCTGCAGCTCGAGGCGTGCGCGGAGTTCGTTGAGAAGCGCCATCAGATTTCGGTCGAGGAGCTGCTGGTTCAGCCCCAGTGGGACGGCGGCTCGGCGGCGTACTGCCCGCGGTGCCTGGCGCAATACCCCGCCGCCGGCGAGTGCATGGACTGCCCGGGGACCGAACTGATCCCGTTCAAGACCGCCCAAGAAACGGAGGCGATCCATGAGTCGTGAGGACCTGATCCTGATCGGAACCGTCATCGTGGCGTTCGTGATCGGTTACGCGGTCGTAAGCGTGATCATCGCGTTCATCAAAACGCCCCGGTTCAAGCCCGAGGACGAGCAGGCGAAGCCGCTCGAGGAGGGCGAGCTGCCGCTCCTCGAAGACCCGACGCGGGACCCGAAATACACCTCCTCCGGCTACGGCGACCGATACGGCGCCCGGCAGCCGCCGAGGCAAGAGTAGGGTTGGGCCGGAGCGCGAAATACCCTCCGGCGGCACTTTCATGCGGCCATGCCATCCCGGCTGAAATCAAGTGCTTGACGGTCGGGCGAGGATTTGGTTTATAAGCGGGGACAGTCACTGGATCGGAGTCCCCGCACATGCCCCGCATCGCCCGTTTTGTCCTGCCCGGCCACGCCCACCACATCCTCCAGCGCGGCAATAACGATCAGCCCGTATTCCTTTCGGACGAGGATCGGATGGCGTATCTGGAGCTCCTGCGCGACGAGTCCGAGCGCCACGGCCTGCACATCCTAGGCTACTGCCTCATGGACACGCACCTGCACCTGGTCGCGATCCCGACCGAGGCCGAGTCGCTCGCCCGGGCCGTCGGCCGGGCGCACTTCCGCTATGCGCAGCAGTTCAACCTCGCCCACCAGCGCGGCGGGCATTTCTGGAACAACCGGTTCCACTCGTGCCTGCTCGAAGGGCCGTGCACGCTGGCGGCGCTGCGGCTGATCGAGCGGAACCCGGTCCGCGCCGGCTCGGTCAAGCAGCCGTGGCAATGGCCGTGGTCGAGCGCCTCGGCGCATTTGGGCGAAATCGACTTCAGCGGCCTGATCGACCCCGAGCGCTGGTCGGCGCTGTCGCACGGCCGTGACTGGCGCAACGAGCTCAAGCGCAAAGACGACGAGGCCGAGCTCAAGCGGCTGCGCCTGGCGACCAGCACCGGCCGGCCGTGGACCAGCGAGGCGTTCCTGAAGAAACTGGAAAACGACCTGGGCAAGCGGTTCCACGCGCTCGCCCCGGGCCGGCCCAAAAAGAAAACCGAAACAGCCGTGGCGTAACCGGCCGGACCATCAACAGAAAAAGCCGCCGGACTCTCAAGAGCCCGGCGGCTTTGGTTTTGATTCCGCAATCCGCAATCCGCAATCCGCAATCGGCGCAATCGGCCTACTTTTCCATGCGCTCGAGGGTGACGACGTTGCGCTGGAGTTCGCCCTTGAGGGGGGTCTCTTCGATCGCGGTGACGGTGCGGCCGTCGCCGGCGATCACGAAGGAGAAGCGGGTCTGGCCCTGCTGCGCGCGAAGCATCTTGCCGGTCCACTCGGCCTGGAGGACGGTCGGCAGCTCGCCGCGGCCGAACAGCGTCACCGTGTAGCCGGGGTATTTCGGCGTGAACGCGTAGTAGACCATCATGTGGCCGCTGGTGGCGGGGCGGTAGACGCCCGTGAATTCCATCGGCGCCTGGGTCGGCAGGTACCGGTCGATGACCGGCTTGCGGAAATTAAAGATGTAGTAGCCGGTTTCGGGGATCTGCTCGATGTCGTGAAGCTTGAAGCCCTCCTTGGAGAGCTGATCCATCGAGTGGTTCAGCGCGCCGGCGGGGAGGGTCCGCTCGGTCAGGACCTGCAGCGGCAGCGGGGCTTCCATCGTCGTGGGAAGGGGCTGGCCGGCCTGGAACACGCGGTAGCGGTATTCGAACGCCTCGGTCGGCGAGGCAGGCGGCAGAATGCGGCAGCCGGCGAGCAGGAGCAGGACGCAGACGGCGGCCAGATTGCGACAGCAACGGAGAACTTGCGCGTTCATGAGATCCCTCGACTGATAGAATGACGGACACGCCCGGCCGGGCCGGCGCGATCATATGATGACACAGTAACCGAGCCGCATGGAAAGTCAAGAAGATGAATGATGAATGATGAGAGATGAATGATGAATAAGAGAAAAGAAATTCGCCTTCATCCTTCAAGCATTCATATTCTTTCATCATTCCTCATTCATCATTCATCATTCAGTCGGAACAGCCTGATGGCGTTGCCGCTCAGGATCCGCTCCTTGTCCTCGTCGCTGATCCGGGCGCTGCGGACGCGCAGCGGGCCGACCTCGGGGGGCATCTGCAGGACCATGCACGAGCCGTGCAGGATCCGGCCCGCCCCGACCTCGCGCACGAAGATCTCGAGCTCGCCCAGGCCCATCATGCCGGAGGTTTCGACCCACGCGTTGGGGCAGTTGCGCAGGATGTCGAGCGTCGACTGCATCTCGAACAGGTAGTTGACGCACGCGACGATGAACTGGGTCCCGGGGTGCTGGGCGATGAACGCCTTGTAGGCCGGCAGCGACGCCGCCCCGATCCGCTGGGTCGTCCACATGCGGTTGACGAGCATGACCGGGATCCCTTTTTCCCCGCAGTAGTCGGCCATCGCGGCCAGGCCGGGCTCCTCGCTCAGGACGAAGTTCTGGTGCTGCGGCAGGAGCTTGACGAGCTTGGGTCCGGGCGCGTCGAGCTGTTCCTTGTATTCCAGGCCGTTGGGGTACGGGTTGAACGTCAGGGCCGGCCAGAGGCGGCCGGGGTGTTTCGCGCAGGCGGCGAGGGCCTCGGCGTTGCCGTCGCGGTCGCTGGTCAGGTAGCCGCGGATCGGGCTGACGAACGCCCGCTCGATCCCGGCGATGTCCATCCGGCTGACGAGCCCGTCGGCATCGTTGTGGCGGAGCTGCCAGTAGGGCAGGTTGCCGATGTATGTATTGACGTCGATGATCACTGCCATTTACCTCCGCAGGCTCAGGAGCCGTTCGATGTTGCCGCCCAGGATGAGCGCCTTGGCCTCGTCGCTGATCTCGGCCCCCCTGACCTTCTGGATCTGCAGGATGGGGTCGAGCAGCGGCGTGTCCGAACCGTAGACGATGCGCTCGGGACCGAGCTCCTCGACGGCGGTCTCGATCATCGCGTTGTCGAACGAGGAGGTCGTGGTGTCGAGGATCAGGCTCGGGAAGGCCTTGGCCGCGGCGATCGAGCGCTGCCAGTCGCCATGGCCCTGCGGGCTGCCGTTCATGTGCGCGTTGATGAGCATCGCCTCCGGGATGCGGCTCAGGACGTCCTCGCACTCGTAGGCGTTGCAGTGCGACAGGATCGGGATGCGCATCTGGGCGGCCTTCTCGATGAGCGGGTACATGTAGGGGTCGACCATCAGGTGCGTCGGCGGCGTCGAGTAGATCTTGAGGCCGACGAAGCCGTAGTCGTTCACGTAGCGCTCCAGCTCGTCGATGACTTTCTTGCCGTAGCGCGGCGAGGAGACGGTGTAATACGGATAAATGCGGTCGGGGTGCTGCCGGTGGAACTTGCGCATCAGCTCGTTGCCTTCGAACGAGTCGTACAGCAGCGCGGAAAATTCGGTGACCATCATGCGGTCGATGCCGGCCCGGTCGGCGATGGCGACGAGCCCGTCGGCGTCGATGTCGACATGAAACATCGTGTTGCGTCCGATATGTACATGGGCGTCAAAAATCATGGGCAATCCCCTCCTTCTCACACGAACTCGTGCTCGTGCGTCGTGCTCGTAATCGTCATCGTAATCGTAATCGAACGCGATTCCAATGATTTTGGGGTGAGGGCGAAACAAGGCGGATGGGGTGGATCGATTTTCGATTACGATTACGAGCACGAGCACGAGCACGACGCACGAGCACGAAAAAAGGCCCACGCTTTTCGGCGTGGGCCTTTTTCATCCAAGGGGTGCGATTAGTATTGTGTGATCTTGGCGGTCTCGCGCAGCTTGTCCATCCAGTCCTCCAGGTTCGGGAAGATCGGATACTGGTGGCCGGCCACCCAATCCGAGCGGATGCTGTAGGTGAACTTCTGGCCGACCTGGTAATTCATGATGGCATAGGTCTCGCCCGGCAGTTGCTCCAGCCGATTGAAACGCGCCACCGGGTAAACGACGCCGATGCCGATCCAGCCGATGCTCCCGTCCTGGAAGCCGCGGTAGCCCATCACGCCGGCCGTCTCGTCGATGGCGAACGTCGAGCTGGTGATCTTGCGGAGGCCGATGCCGACCTCGACCTTGTCGCCCTTCTTGCCGCCCTTGATCTGGACCTCGATCGGCGAGTCGGGCCGGCCGGCCAGCGCCGTCGGGCGGAAGATCACGGTGTAGGGATTGTCCGCCGGGCCGACATTGGTCACGACGCACTCCAGCGTGACCTTGGTCTTCGTGTACTCGATCGGCTCGATCTTGCCGTCCTTGCCCTTGTGCCACGTGAAGATGGGGTTCATCTTCGGGGCTTCGGGGACGTCCGGCTTGTAGACCGGGTAGTTCTTCCCGTTGATCCACAGCATCAGGCCGCCGCACCCGCAGGTGTTGCCGATGTGCAGGCAGTCCATCCCCCAGTTCTGCTGTTCGTGGTAGCTGCCGCCGCCGCCGCGATTGGGGCTGGTGATGATGGGGTACAAGAGGACCGGGCGGGTCTTGCCGAAGCAATCCCAATGGCCGTAATACATGCGGTAGCCCGTCTCCCCGTTCAGGGATTCCCAGCCGACGTTGGGCGGGAGCCACGTGTCGTCCCACGCCACCGCCTGGACCTGGGGCTCCTTCTGCAGTTGGGCGCGCCACTTGGCGTAGGCCTTGGGCGCGGGGGCGGCAAAGAGGCCGGCGAATTTCTGAACCGGGTTGCAGTATTGCTTGCGGATGAGCCGCGTCATCGCATCGGTGTCGCCCGTGACGCGGGCGGCGACGAGCTTCTCGACGAACGCGGTCTTGTTGGCGGCGTTGGCCTGCTCCTGGAGGGCGCACAGGCGGCGGTCGGCGGCAAGCCGCATGAAGAACATCATCGATTCGTCGCGGGCGAGCAGCTTCCTGGACAGCGTCTCGGTCGTGATCGGGCTGAGGAACTTGGCCTCGATGAAGCTCCAGACCTCGTCCTTGCCCGAGCCCGGCTTGATGTTGTTCAGGGCCGTGGCCAGCGCCTGGTTGAGCGCGTAGAGGCGGGCGGGCTCGTCGTTGACGACCGGCCCGAACGCGCCGTTGACTTCCTGGAAGTTCCACTTGACCGGCTTGACGCCGCCCTCGTCGAGCTTCCAGTAATCCTCGGTCTCGCCGTCGCCGTTGACGTCGATCTGGACGCGGTCGACGATGCCGTTGGAGTCGGTGTCGAACCACTCGTAGCGCATGTCGTTCTTGCCGTCGAAGTTGTAGTCGACGTCCATCCACGCCGTGCTCTGGTCCTTGAGGTGGATGCGCTTGTCGGCGGGGCTGAAGTAGTATTCAAACGGGCCCTTGGGGGCGTTGATGTATTCGAAGCGGCGGTTGACGGGGCCGCTCGAGGGGCCGCCCACGGCCGGGAAAATGACCTGGCCGTCGCGTCCCTTGTAGGCCTCGTTCAGGACGCCTTCCCAGCGCTCGCCGGCGGCCTTCTGGACCGCGGGCACGGGGGCGACGTTGTTGCCGTCCTCGACCCACGTCAGCATCGCGGCCGGGTACGTGACCGAGCCGAGCCATTCGGCGGCGCGGTCGCGGTCGAGCATGATGCCGACCGGCCTGCCCTGGACGGTCCACTCGGGCCGGGCGTATTCCTGCGGGATGCGCAGCGTGAACGCCGGGCCGGTGCGGCTCGGGTCGACCTTCTGGGTCCAGCCCGGGCCCTCGGCCGAGATCGAGACGTCGTAGGCGCGCGGGTTATCCTTCGTCCCGGCGTTGGCCGCGTCGAAGCTCCAGCGCAGCGAGCGGACGAGGCCGTCGTCGGCGACCAGGCGGATGACTTCCTCGGTCACGCCGTCGCCGTCGCGGTCGTAGAACTCGAACGGGTTCTCGAAGAACGCCGTCCAGCGCGGCTCGCCCGGCTTGATGCGCAACTCGACGAACCCCTCGTTGCCGTTGAAGTGTGTGCGCGTCTGGCAGCGGTTCTGGTCGTAGGCATAGTTGACGTCGTACCACAGCAGGTGGTCCTTGCCGACTTCCTTCTCGGTCGCGCCGTAGTTCTGGGAGTACCAGCAGAGCACCATCCCGCCGTTGTAGGCGGAGCCGGTATACATGCCCATGCGGTCGAGGCCGCCGTCGCCGTCGACGTCTTCGTAGTCGATCACGGCGTCGAGCATGCCGTCGGCCTTCCAGTCGGCGTAGAACGTGCTGTTGGCCTTGTTGGGCTCGTCGCCCTTCTTGATCGGGTACTTGGGGACGGCCTTGACGATGATCGGCTTGCGGGCGGCCGAGTGGCGCGAGTCGTTGTCGAGGAACCACACCTCGTCGGGCTGGCCGTCGTTGTTGGTGTCATAGTAGAAGCGCGGGGCGGGATCCTCGGCCCCCAGCTTTTTGCCCGAGGCCAGGACTTCCGAGACCTTGGCCGGATCGAGCTTGGCCTTGTCGCCGAAAACATACTCCAGAGCGGCCTGTTTGTCGGCGGGGTTTGGCGCCTGGCGGGCCGGAGCCTTCTTGCCGGCCGCGGCGGCCCCGCGCTGCCCGTTGCGGCCGGGCCGCTGGGCCTGGACCTCGACCGCCATCGCGAACACAACCACCAGTGCGATTGACAACATCAATCGACTCTTCATCTGACTCTCCCTTCGATGAAAATATAGTCCGAGGCGCGTCACGGCCGATCCGGCCGCGCAGAGTAACCGTTCATTCAATCAAATACCATTCATCACTCATCAGTCAGGCAATGTCAATAAAACTAGTGTCGCGTCAAATGTCATCTGTTGGATTTGTTTTTGAACCGCGAAGCGGTTCGACGTTCAAAGCCGTGGGTTGAATCGCCGCTGTTGCGATTCAACCCACGGAACGCGCTCAGTCCTGTTTCAATAGTTCGCCAGCTTGGCCGTCCGGCGCAGCTGGTTCATCCAGTCCTCCGGCGACGGCGCGACCGGGAACCGGTGGCCGCGGACCCAGTCCGACTGGATGCTGTAGGTGAACGTCTCGCCGACCTTGTATTTCAGCACGGCGAAGTGCTGGAACGGCATCGTCTCGACGCGCAGGAACCGGTCGGCCGGGAAAACCACGCCGAAGCCGGCCCAGCCGATCGACGGGTCCTGCCAGCCGCGGACGCCCATGACGCCGGCCTGGCCGTCGATCATGAACGTCTCGCTCCCCATCGGCCGCCCCTGGGACTGGAAGCCCAGGCCGACGCCGACCTCGAGCTTGTCGCCCGGGTCGCCGCCGGTGATCGTGACCTCGATTGGGGAGTCGGCGCGGCCGGCCAGCGCGCTCATCCGGAACCGAACCGTGTACGGCGTGGTTCCGGTCGTGCCGACGTTGGTCGCCACGCACTCGAGCGTGACCTTGTCGCGCGTCGAAACGACCGGGCCCGCCGTCCACGTGAACTCGGGCCCCGCCTTGCCGATCTTGTAAACCGGGCAGGGCGTGCCGTTGACCCACAGCATGAGGCCGCCGAGGCCGCACGTCTGGCCGCCGTGCAGGATGTCCATCCCCCACGACGTGTTGTTGCGGATCATGGCTTCCTTGTCGGCGTTGAGGATCGGGTAGCACAGCACGTCGCGGCTCTTGCCGAACGTGTCGAAGTGGCCGTCATACATCCGGAACGCCCCCTGCAGCGACTCCCAGCCGTAGTTGGGCGGCAGCCACTGGTTGTCCCAGCCGACGAGTGGGCCCTGGGGCCTGGCGCGCAGCGCGCCGATCCAGTCGGCGTAGGTCTGCGGCGGGGCTGAGACCTTGAACGCCTTGCGGACAAGCCTCGTCATCGCGTCGATGTCCCCCCGGCTCCTGGCCGCCTCGAACCTGCCCAGGAACTTCGCGTCGCCCGCGGCCTGCGCCTTGAGCGCGCACAGCGCCTGGTCGGCCGAAAGCCGCAGGTAGAACAGGATCGACTCGTCGCTCGACAAAAGCTTCTGCTGGAGCGCCTCGGTCGTAGTCGCGCACCGGAACCGGTTGTTGAGGAGCGTCCATGCCGCGTTCCACGGCGTGTTGGGCCGGTTCTTCTCGATCGCCCGCAGGAGCGCGCAGTTGAGGGCATAAAGCTTGGCGGGTTCCTGTTTTTCGACCGGGCCGGTCGCCTGGTTGATCGCCTCGAACGTCCACGCCACCGGCGCGATCCCCGCCTGGTCGAGCGGCCACGCGTCGTCGATTTTCCCGTCGCCGTTGACGTCGACCGTCATCTTGTCGACGTAGCCGTTGCGGTCGGCGTCGACGAACTCGTAGAACATGTCGGTCCGGCCGTCGCGGTCCATGTCGACGTCGATGAACGAGCGGTCGGCGCCCTTGAGATGCAGGCGCTTGTCGGCGGGCAGGAAGTAGTATTCGAGCGGGCCCTTCGGGGCCGCCAGGTATTCGTTGCGCTTGTTGAACCGGCTGCACGGCGGCCCGCCGACCTGCGGGAAGACGACCTTGCCGTCTTCCGAATACGCGTGGTTGAGGATCCCCTCCCAGCGCTCGCCGAGACCGGTGTCGCGCGGGGTGACGTTGTCGTCGTCCTCGTCCCACGTCATGAGGGCCGCCGCCCACGTGACCGGCATGAGCCAGCCCACGCACTTGCCGGGGTCCATCATGAGGTTCGTCTTGAAGCCGCGGACCGTCTCGGTCTTGCAGACGTCCTCGCCGTAGCGGAGCGTCAGGCTGCTGCGGTCGCCCTGCGCGAGCGTCCAGCCCGGGGCGCGCGCCGAAATGGAGACGTCGTAGTCGCGCGGCGAGTCGGCCGCGCCGTCGCCGTCGGCGTCGAAGCTCCAGCGCAGCGAGGCGACGAGGCCGCCTTCGCTCACGACGCGGACGACTTCCTCGGTCACGCCGTCGCCGTCGCGGTCGAAGAACAGGAACGGGTTTTCGTAGCGGCAGGTCCAGCGGTCCTCGCCCGGGCGGATGCGCAGGGCGTAGAACGATTCGCTCCCGCCGAAGTGGGTGCGGTACTGGCATTCCGTCTGGCTGTAGCGGTAGTCGATGTCGTGCCAGAGGAGGTTGTCGTCGCCGTCGTCGCGCGACCACCAGCAGTCGACGCTCTCCTTGCGGGCGGTGAAGATGCCCATGCGGTCCAGGTCGCCGTCGCCGTCGGTGTCCTCGTAATCGACGACCGAGTCGACGAGGCCGTCGGCATGGCAGTCGGCCACGAACGTCGCGTTGGCGCGGCCGACTTCGTCCCCTTCCTTCAGCTTGCCGGTCTTGTCGATGGCGCGGACGAGGAGCGGCCGGTTGCCGGGCATCGCGCCCGGGTCGATGAACCAGGCCTCCTCCGGCTTGCCGTCGTTGTTGGTGTCGGCATAGAAACGCTGGCCGGGCCGGGCGGCCCTGACCTTGGCGATCATCGCCGGGTCGAGCTTGACCTCGCCGCCGAACACGTACTCGAAGTTGGCCTGCCGGGCCTCCGCCAGCGCCTTCTGTTCGGGCGTCATGACGAACGGCGGATAGACCGGCGCCGCGTCCGCGCGCCGGCCCCGGCGCGCCGGCTGGGGCTCGTCGCCTTCCTGCGCGTGGACGGCAACCGCGCTGAAAAACAAAAACAGAGCAGCCAGGATCAATCGACTCTTCATCGTTTTCTCCCTCGGGTAGGTATATTCCTCTGGTGATTGGATCCTATGAGTCCCATGAGTCCTATAAGTCCTATGGGACTCAATGGCGGCGATGTCTTTTACCAGGTCTTGGCCATCGCGGCCATTGCATCGCCGGCGGCTTCGAGCGTCTGCTCGACCTCGCGGTCGCCGTGCGCCGTCGAGACGAACATCAACCCGGCCGGCGTCGAGCGGATGCCGCGTTCCTGGAATTCCCGGAACAGGCGCCGCGTCCTCGCCGTGTCGGTCTGCGCGTAGGTGCGCGAATCGACGACGGGCGCGGCGTCCGGCGGCAGGAACGACACGTGCATGATCGGGCCCGCCCCGCGGACGGCCAGCGGCAGCTCGAGCTTGCGGCCGATCTCGCGGAAACCCTCGCGCAGCCGCTCGGCGACGCCGTGCGCCTGGTTGAGCAGCATGGCGTCGTCGGCGCTGAGCATGTTGAGCGCCGCCTTGACCGCGGCCATCATCATCGGCATGGCGTTGTAGGTGCCGGCGTGGACGGTCTTGAGCGCCCCGATCCGGTCCATGTACTCGGCCTTGCCCGCGAACGCGCCGACCGGCATGCCGCCGGCGATCGCCTTGGCGAACGTGGCGAGGTCGGGGGTCACGCCGTAGTAGCCCTGGCCGCTGGAAAGCGCCAGGCGGAAGCCGGTGATGACCTCGTCGAAGATGAGGAGCGAGCCGTGCTTGTCGCAGACCGCGCGCAGGCCGGCGAGGAAACCTTCCTTGGGCGCGACCGCCCCGTTGTTGGCCATCAGCGGCTCGGTGATGATCGCGGCGATCTCGCCGCCGTGCTCGGCAAAAACCTGCTCCACGAGCGCCGGGTCGTTCCACGGGATGACGATCAGGTTCTTCGCGTCGTCGGGGTTCATCCCCTCGCTGCTCGGGATGACGTTCGGGCGCTCGCGCGGGCCGGCCTTGTCGAGCGGGCAGCCGTTGCTCCACGCGATGTTGTCGAACCAGCCGTGGTAGCCCGACTCGAACCTCAGGATCTTGCGGCGGCCGGTGACGGCGCGCGCCAGCCGGAGCGCGGCGTGGACCGATTCGGAGCCGGACGACGTGAACCGCACGCGCTCGGCGCAGGGGGTGAACTGGCAAACCAGCTCGGCGGCCTCGATTTCGACCTCGGTCTGGCCCGAGTAGATCAGCCCCTTGTAGAGCTGCTCGGCGACCGCCTCGATCACCGGCCGCGGGCTGTGGCCGAGCAGCGCCGGCCCCCGCCCCAGCACGTAGTCGATGAATTCGTTGCCGTCGGCGTCCCACACGCGCGCCCCTTCGCCGCGCGCGTAGAACATCGGGTGCGGGTCCCACATGGCCCGCACGTTGCTGTTGATCCCGCCGGGGATCACGCGCCGGGCCCGTTCGAACAGCCGTGCCGATTCATCGAATCTCATAATGACTCCTCCACAACTGACCAACGGCCGAATACAAATCCCATTACGGATACAAACAGCAAACAAGCCGAAAGGAGACGAAACCCGATATGTGCTTAGCTGGTTCTAAGCGCTGAAAGCGCGGGAGATTTCAGCCTGGGGTGGAGCGAAGCGTAGCCCCAGGAATAAGGCGTAACATTGACAGGAGCGCTGAAGGCGCGAGAGAAACTTATGTCACGCCTTCAGCGCTCGTTATTTCTTCGTCCGACACCTGGGGCTGCGCTTCGCTCCACCCCAGGCTTAATTCTCTTGCGCCTTCAGCGCATGATTCAAATCACACGCCAAACGCGTTTCTCGAAACGCGGTCCGCTCAGCTCAGATCGATCGCCTTGCCCGTGCGCTGCGATTCGTAGCAGGCGAGCACGGCGGCGACGGCCTGGCGGCCGTCCCAACCGGTGATCGGCGGTTCCTTGTCGTTGATGATCGCGGCGAAGAAGGTCTTCAGCAGCCGCGTGAACGACGCGAGGCGGACCTGGTCGAGATAGCCCTTGCCCTTCCAGTCGATCGGCTCCTGAACGGCGATCGTCTCCCACTGGCCGCCCCTGATGGCCATCTTGGCGTGGCTGTACGAATCGACGTCGAGGAGACCGTCCTGGCAGAAGATCTGGAAGTTGTACTTTTCCTTGAAGCTCGGCGGCGGCAGCTCGAACGAGTTGAAGATGTATGCGGTCGAGCCGTCGGCCATCTCCATGAGCGCCTCGACGGTGCCGTCCGACGGCAGGTGCGGCATGTAATTGCGGCACTTGGCGTAGATGGACTTGATTTCCTGGCCGGTGAAGAACCGGATCGAGTCATAGGTGTGGATGCAGTGGCCGAGGATCAGGCCGCCCTGCTCCGGGTCCAGGTTCCAGCGCGGGACGTTGGCCTTGGCCTCGGGCTCCATGCACAGGCCCCGGATCTGGTGGACCTTGCCGATCTTGCCCGAATCGATCGCCTCTTTGGCGATGTAATTGCAGATGCGGTGGCGCTGCGTCTGGGCGACGGTGATCTTGACGTTGTTCTTCTTGGCGGCCTCGATCATCTTGTCGCAATCCTCGACCGTCGTCGCCATCGGCTTCTCGACCATGACGTGCTTGCCGGCGTTGAGCGCCGCCAGGGCGATCCTGGCGTGGAAGAGCTGCGGCGTGGGGGTCAGGACGACGTCGATCTCGTCGCTGTTGACGAGGTCTTCCCACCGGTCGTACTGCTTCACCTTGTATTCAGTGGCGATTTCGTCGGCTCCGCGCTCGGCGGATACGCCCGTCAGTTGGGCCTCCGGGAGATTCTTGGCGACGCAGGCCGCATAGGTCTTGCCCATGAAGCCGGCCCCGACAATGCCGATTCTCAGCTTTTCACCGTTGCTCATGATTGGTCCCTTTCTACAGGCAATTTTCCTGGCCGCATTAGGGCGGCCGATTTTTCACGACGACTCGGCTGACGGATCGTAAGCCGCCGTCCATTGTCAACGGGGAGAAAATGTTTTCAAGTTATTTGAGCCTGCGGCCTTATCTCATCGAGATATTGTTTCAAACACGAAACTTGCCGCAACCCGTTTGGGCCTTGGGTCCCTTGGGTCCCTTGGGTCCTTTTTCTCACCCTATTTTCGACGCGTTGGGCAGGCCCTTGCGCACCGGGTTGCGCAGCGTGCCGACCCCCTCGATCTCGACCTCGACCGTCTCGCCCTCGCGCATGAACCGCGGCGGGGTGCGCATGTGGCCGACCCCCTCGGGCGTGCCGGTCAGGATGATCGTCCCCGGCAGCAGCGTGAACTGGTGCGACAAGTAACTGACCAGCGTCCGGCAGCTGAACAGCATCTCCTTCGTGCAGGCCTCCTGCATGAGCTCCCCCTCGAGCCGGGTGCGGATCGCGAGGTTGTCGGGGTCCCCCTCCGTCTGGATGCACGGGCCGATCGGGCAGAACGTGTCGAAGCTCTTGGCGCGCGTCCACTGGACGTCGAGCCGCATCTGGCAGTCGCGGGCGCTGACGTCGTTGGCGGCCGTCCAGCCCAGGACGTAATCCATCGCCTCGTCGCGGCTGATGCCGCGGGCCTTGCGGCCGATCACCAGCGCCAGCTCGCCCTCGAAATCGACTTCGTTGGGCGCCTGCGGCGGCAGCAGGATCGGGTCGCCGGGGCCGGCGAGCGAGGTCGTGGCCTTGAGGAAAACGACCGGGGCCGTCGGCAGCTTCATCTCGGTTTCGCGCGCGTGGCCGACGTAATTCAGGCCGATCGCAACGATGTTGGGCGGGTCGACCGGGGCCAGCATCCGCTCGATCGATTCGGCGGCGACGGCGTCCGGGCCGACGCTCCACTTGCCGAGGATATTGCCCTCGATCCGGCGCACCGAGCCATTTTCTTCCATCACGCCGTGGCACACCTCGCCGGCGTGAGTCCGAACGCGCACGATCTTCATGATGCCTCTCCCCCGGTGAATTCAACCAGACAACGAACGACCTATAGCAAAGCGTCAACATATTTGGAATGATGAATGATTGTCGGATCATGGATGCTGACCGGCAGACTTGCACTCGGGAGGGACCGCGATGACCGAGGCGATCATGGTGACGATCACGTTCGACAGCGCCGAGAAGGCCAATGAGATGGCGCGGTTGATCCTGGAGCGACGGCTCGCGGCCTGCATCCAGGTGCTGGGGCCGGTGACCAGCACGTACCGCTGGAACGGCCCGATCGAGTCGGCCCAGGAATGGCTGGCGCTGATCAAGACGCGCCACGAGCACTTCGAGTCGCTCGAGCTGCTCGTCAAGGAACACCATTCCTACGAGGTCCCCGAAATCCTCGCCGTCCCCATCGTCGCCGGCAGCAGGGACTACCTGGACTGGCTGATGAACGAAACCGAATGAGCATCGACCGGTCAACAATCAGAGGTTGAACTATTTCGTCGCGCCCTGCAAAATGGCCCTGAGAGGTTGTTTACGATGCCCGATTCGAAGACATGGTGGCCGGAAGCGGCCCGCGGCTGGAGCGCCGAGGAGCAACAACTGCTGGGCTTGCTCGACCCCGGCCGCATGCCGGCCCACGTCGCCATCATCATGGACGGCAACGGCCGCTGGGCGCGCCAGCGCGGCTACCTCGACCGCATCCGCGGCCACGAGGCCGGCATCGAATCGGTCCGCGAGGCCACGCGCACGAGCGCCCAGCTGCGCCTCGAGGTCCTCACCCTCTACGCCTTCAGCAAGGAAAACTGGCGCCGCCCGGCCGCCGAGGTCGCCGCGCTCATGGAGCTGCTGCGGCGGTTCCTGATCGCCGAGCGCGACGAGCTGATGGAGAACAACATCCGGCTGCTGACGATCGGCAACGCGGACGACCTGCCCTCGGGCGCGCGCGCGGCCCTCGACGAGACGATCCGCATCACGGCCGGCAACACCGGCATGAAGCTCGTCCTGGCGCTCAGCTACGGCGGGCGCGACGAGCTCGTGCGCGCCGCCCGGCGCATCGCCGAGCAGGCGCGCGACGGCCGGCTCGACCCCGCAAAAATCGACGAGAGCCTGATCGATGCGCAGCTCGACACGGCCGGCATGCCCGACCCCGACCTGCTCATCCGCACCAGCGGCGAGCTGCGCGTCAGCAACTTCCTGCTGTGGCAGATCGCCTATGCCGAGATTTTCGTCACCCCCGTGCTCTGGCCCGATTTCCGGCGGCGGCAGCTGCTCGAGGCGCTGGTCGACTACCAGCGGCGCGAGCGGCGCTACGGCGGCGTCGGTCAATCCACCGCCCCGCGAGGATAATCGCCCATGCTGTCGATGCGACTGCTCTCCGGCATCGTTTTCTTCATCCTGTTCTTCGTCGGCCTGTTCGCGCCGCACATGCAGTTCCTGCTGGTCGTCCTGCTGGCGTTCGGCGCCCTCATGGGCGTGCACGAGTTCATTTATTTCAGCCGCGAGAAACCGCCCCGCTGGCTCGTCCGCCTCACGCTCGTCGCGGCCCTCGCCATGCTCGTCAACGCCTACTGGTTCCACTACGAATACACGTTCATCGTCATCAGCCTGGCCGCCGTCCTCGCGCTCGGGATCATCACGTTCACCGACGATCCCAACCCGACCGACCACGCCTCGCGCGCGATCATGTCGCTGATCTACGTCGCCATGCCGCTGTCGCTCATCATGGCGATCTGGCACACCCTCAGCGGCAAGCCCGACTTCGACAGCCCGCAGCACTACATCATCTTCCTCGTCCTGGTCACCTGGTCCTCCGACATCGGCGCCTATTTCGTCGGCCGCGCCTTCGGCAAGCACAAGCTCGCCCCGAAGATCAGCCCGGGCAAAACGATCGAGGGCCTGGCCGGCGGCGTCGCCATGACGCTCCTGGTCGCCGTCTGCATGAAGCTGTTCTGGAACAATATCGACCGCATCTTCCCCGGCCCCAAGGGGTGGTTCGAGGTCCTCGGCCTGGCGATCGCGTTCAGCCTGATCGGCCCGTGGGGCGACCTCGCCGAGAGCCGCATGAAACGCTCCACCGGCGTCAAGGATTCGGGCCAGACCTTCACCGGCCACGGCGGCATGCTCGACATCATCGACAGCCTGCTGTTCACGACGATCGTCTTCTACGCCTACCTGAAGTTCTTCCGCGATTTTTCGCTGTTTTAATACCTCCCCTTTGGTTAAATTCAGAAGTGGAGGACGCGCAATATGCGAAAAATTGCCCCCCGCATCGTGGCGGACGAAAAAGTCCGATTTGGAAAGCCCGTCATCGAGGGCACACGCGTCCCGGTGGATCTTGTGCTTGGCAGGCTCGCCGCCGAAATGAGCATTGAGGAAATCTGCGAGGAATACGGCATTGTTCGTGAAGACGTGTTGGCGGCATTGAGCTACGCCGCGACCGTCCTGGCCGAAGAACAAATCCGGGCGGTCGGCTGATGCCTCAATTTCTAACCGACGAGGACATGCCTCGTTCACTTGCCCGCTTTTTGACCGAGTCAAATGTGGATACCCTTGACGTGCGCGACGCGGGTCTTCGCGGCCAACCCGATGAAGCAATACTCGCTTATGCAAAAACAAATCAGCGCACAATCATCACGGCCGATGTTGAATTCGGAAACATATTAAGATTTGCACTCGGAACCCATCCGGGAATCATTGTCGCGCGCTTCCCCGTCCAGATTCCGATTCGGGAAGTGAATGCAGCAATTCTCGCCGCGATCCAATCTTTGAGTGAATCCGATCTCGCCGGAAATGTCGTTACCATCACGCCGACGCAAATCCGTATCCGCCGGCATTCTTAAATCAAGCTCGACAACCACTTTTTGGCCCCGGCCGGCGTCCACCCCTTGCGCTTCGCGTAGTCCTCGAGCTGGTCTTTTCCGATCGGGCCGACGTCGAAGTATTTCGCCCGCGGGTGGGCGAAGTACCAGCCGCTGACCGACGCCGCCGGCATCATCATGCACGACTCGGTCAGCTTGATGCCGATCGCCTCGGCGTCGAGCAGCCCCCACATCGTCAGCTTCTCGGTGTGGTCGGGGCAGGCCGGGTAGCCCGGCGCCGGACGGATGCCGCGGTATTTCTCGGCGATCAGGTCCTCGTTCGTCAGGTTCTCGGTCTTGCCGTATCCCCACAAATCCCTCACGCGCTTGTGCATCAGCTCGGCGAACGCCTCGGCCAGCCGGTCGGCCAGGGCCTTGACCATGATCGCGCTGTAGTCGTCGTGGGCGGCGGCAAACTTCGCGGCCAGTTCGGGCGCGCCGATCCCGGCCGTGACCGCGAACGCGCCGATGTAATCCTTCACGCCCGCCCCGGCCGGCGCGATGAAATCGGCCAGGCACAGGTTGGGCTTGCCGGCGTCCTTCTTCGCCTGCTGCCGCAGGAAGTGGAAAACGGTTTTGGTCCCTTGCGTCCCTTTCGTCCCTTCCTCCATCACACAAACGTCGTCCCCCACCGCTTCCGCGCGCCACACACCCGTCACCGCCGCCGCGCGAATCAGCCGCTCGCGCACGATCCGGTCGAGCATCCGCCGGCCGTCGTCGTAGAGCTTCTTCGCCTCGGTCCCCTTGCGCGGGTCGT
Organism: Candidatus Sumerlaeia bacterium; assembly: GCA_039683515.1. Lineage (GTDB taxonomy): Bacteria > Sumerlaeota > Sumerlaeia > MVZB01 > MVZB01 > JAJFUE01. The sequence continues at coordinate 155,858 of JBDKRG010000059.1, forward strand.
CGAGCAGCTTCGGGAAGAGCCCCTTGATCTCCCACGCCTGGAAGAACGGCGACCAGTCGATGAACGGAACGATTTCCTCGAGCGAGAAATCCGGGAACGCCATCTTCCCGGTGGGCAATTCAATATTTTTTTCAAATTCCAGACTCGGCTTGTTGGCGCGGGCGTCCTCGATCGAGATCAGCGGCTTTTTGCCGGCGCCCGATTCGTGATCCTTCCGCAGCCGCTCGTGATCGGCGGCGAGGTTCCGCGCGTTTTGTTCCCCCGCCGTTTCGTCGAGGAGGCCCTGCGCCGCCCCGACCGCGCGCGAGGCGTCGAGCACGTGCATGACCGGCCCGCCGTAGACCGGCGCGATCTTGATGGCCGTGTGCAGGCGGCTCGTCGTGGCCCCGCCGATCAGCAGCGGGATCCGCAGCCCGGCGCGCTCCATCTCGCGCGCGACCTGGACCATCTCGTCGAGCGACGGCGTGATGAGGCCCGAGATCCCGATCGCGTCGGCCTTCTGCTCGATCGCCTCGGCCACGATCCGCTCGGCCGGGATCATCACGCCAAGGTCGATCACCTCGTAGTCGTTGCACGCCAGCACGACGCCGACGATGTTCTTGCCGATGTCGTGGACGTCCCCCTTGACCGTCGCCAGGAGCAGCCGCCCCTTGGCGCGCCGGCCGTCCCCCTTCCCGGCCTCCATGAACGGCACGAGCCACGCGACGGCCTTCTTCATGACGCGCGCGCTCTTGACGACCTGCGGCAGGAACATCTTGCCCGCGCCGAACAGGTCGCCGACGATCCCCATCCCCGTCATGAGCGGCCCTTCGATGACTTCGAGCGGCCGGCCCAGCTTGAGCCGCGCCTCCTCGACGTCCGCCTCGATGAACGCGTCGATCCCCTTGACCATCGCGTGCGAAATCCGCTCCTCGACCGGCATCTGCCGCCAGGCGAGGTCTTCCTTCGGCGCGGCCGACGTGCCCGCCTCCCCCTTGACCTGCTCGGCGATCTCGGTGAGCCGCTCCGTGGCGTCGGGCCGGCGGTCGAACAGCACGTCCTCGACACGCTCGCGCAGGTCGGCCGGGATCTCCTCGTAAATGCCGAGCATCCCCGCGTTGACGATCCCCATGTCGAGGCCGGCCTGGATCGCGTGATACAGGAACGCGGCGTGAATCGCCTCGCGGACGCGGTTGTTGCCGCGGAACGCGAACGAGATGTTGCTGATCCCGCCGCTCGTGCGGCAGTAGGGCAAATGGGCCTTGATCCACTTGACCGCCTCGAGGAACTCGATCGCGTAGCGGTTGTGCTCCTCGATGCCGGTGCCGACGGTCAGGACGTTGACGTCGAAGATGATGTCGGCCGGATCCCAGCCCTCTTCCTCGACGAGGATTTTATACGCGCGCGCCGCGATCTCGCACTTGCGCGCGGCCGTGACGGCCTGGCCCTGCTCGTCGAACGCCATGACGACGACCGCCGCGCCGTAGCGCCGGATGCGGCGGGCGTGATCGCGGAAAACCTCTTCGCCCTCCTTGAGGCTGATCGAGTTGACGACCCCCTTGCCCTGCAGGCACTTGAGGCCGGCCTCGATGACGCTGAACCTCGAAGAGTCGATCATCACCGGCACGCGCGCGATGTCGGGCTCGGCGGCGATCAGGTTCAGGAACCTGACCATCGTCGCCTCCGAATCGATCAGGCCCTCGTCCATGTTGACGTCGATCATGTTGGCGCCGCCGTCGACCTGCTGCATGGCGATGTCGAGCGCCGCCTCGAGGTTGCCCGCGCGGATGCACTTGGCGAACTTCGGCGAACCGGTGATGTTCGTGCGCTCGCCGATCATGAGGAAATTGGACTCGGGCGTGATGACCAGCGGCTTGTGCCCGCTGTAGGCGCTCACGTGCGAGGGCCTGGGCAGCGGCCGCGGCGCGCGGCCGGCGACGGCGCCCGCGATCGCCCGGATGTGCTCGGGGCGCGTCCCGCAGCAGCCGCCCGCGATGTTGATCCACCCCGCCGCCGCGAAGCCGGCGATGATCCCCGCCATGTGCCCGGGCGAATGGTCGTATTCGCCGAACGCGTTCGGCAGTCCGGCGTTCGGGTAGACGCAGACGCGGCAGTCGGCCAGCCGCGCCAGCTCCTCGACGTGCGGCCGCATCTCGTCGGCGCCGAGCGCGCAGTTCAGCCCGACGGCCAGCGGCCGGGCGTGCCGGATCGAATGCCAGAACGCCTCGAGCGTCTGCCCCGAAAGCGTCCGGCCCGACTTGTCCGTGATCGTCACGGAAATGACCACCGGCAGCCGCCGGCCGATTTCGTCGAAGACCCGCTCGATCGCAAACACCGCGGCCTTGAGGTTCAGCGTGTCGAAGACCGTCTCGGGCTGCAGGATGTCGACCCCGCCCTCGATGAGCGCGCGCACCTGCTCGACGTACGACTCGACGAGACCGTCGAACGTCACGGCGCGGTAGCCGGGGTCGGAGACGTCGGGCGAAAACGAGGCCATCTTGTTGGTCGGCCCGATCGACGCCGCGACAAACCGCGGCCGCGACGGGTCGCGCCGCGTGAACTCGTCGGCCGCCTCGCGCGCCACGCGCGCCGCCGCCAGGTTCAGCTCCACGACCATCCCCTCGAGCCCGTAGTCGGCCTGCGAGATCCGGTTGGCGTTGAACGAATTGGTCTCGATGATGTCGGCGCCGGCCTCGAGGAACTCGCGGTGGATCGCGCCGATCACGTCCGGCCGCGTCATCACCAGCACGTCGTTGTTCCCCTTGAGCGGGTGCGAGTGATCGCGCAGCGCCTCGCCGCGGAAATCCGCCTCCTTCAGCCCGTAGCCCTGGATCATCGTTCCCATCGCCCCGTCGAGCACCATGATCCGCCGCTCGAGGATGGACTCCAGCAACGCCTGGCGGCTTGACTGGTGAGCTCGTTCGGGTGCGTCGGTCTGAATGGCCATGGGTGGATCCTTCCCCCTAAATCACTATATCCGGATTTAAGGATATAGTTTCGGCGCCCGCTTTGTCAAGCCCTTGCGGCACGAACGCAATCGAATGTTGCATGCCCGCGACACATCCCTAAAATGGCTCCTACGTTCCGGCCGGAGGCGCCCATGCGGATCTCGATCATCCTCGCCCATCCATCGAATTCGAGCTTCAACCATGCGATCGCCCGCAGGGCGCATGAATCCGCCGCGGCCAACGGCCATGAAGTCGCCTTCCACGATCTCTACGGCGAAGGCTTCGATCCGCTCATCGGCGCGGACGAACTCGGCCGCGACGCGCATCTGGCCGAGACGATCGCCCGCCACTGCGACGAGATCCGCCGGGCGGACGGCATCGTCATCGTGCACCCGAACTGGTGGGGGATGCCGCCGGCCATCCTCAAGGGCTGGATCGACCGCGTGATCCGGCCCGGCGTCGCCTATGAGTTCATCGAAGGCGACAACGGCGAAGGGATTCCGAACGGGCTGCTGCGCGCGCGAACGGCCGTCGTGTTCAACACGGGCGACACGGAAGCCGGCCGCGAGCGGGACGTTTTCGGCGATCCGCTGGAGACCATCTGGCGCAACTGTATTTTCGGCTTCTGCGGCGTCGCCGATGTTCGCCGCCGGCTGTTCGGGATCGTCATCACGAGCGACGCCGAGCAGCGCGCCCATTGGCTCGACGAAGCGGCGGCCATTGTTGAGGACGCATTCCCATCGGCAAAAAATGCTGATCAAACCGGGGACCGGAAAGTTACGGCCTAGCAACCATGCAGATCTTCTTACTATGGCGCGACCGCGATGAGCCGCTCGACCCGCGCCGGGTCGAGAGCCGGCTGCGCGGGTTTTATGAGCCGCTCCTGCGCGGGCGGCCCGCCTCGACGCATCTTCGCGCCGGCGGCGCGTCGGCGGTTTACCTCGAGTTGCCGGTCGACGGCTGGATCCCCCCCTTCCTCGAGCAAACCGAGTCTTCCTGGACGCTGGGGCTGGACTACCCGGTCGAGGCGCGGCGCGCGCTCGAGACGCGCGGCATCAAGCCGCGGCCGGGAGGCGTTCTCGCGGCCTTCGCCGACGAACTCGAAAAAGACCCCGCGCCGCTCCTGCGCGAGGTCTCGGCCCCGTTCGTGATCGCGTGGCGGTCGCGCCGCGACCCGAACGTCCTGATGATCCAGAACGACGGCATCGGGATCGGCCAGATTTTCGTCTACGACGACGGCCGGCGCTGGGCGGCCTCCAACCGCATCTTCGCGTTCAAGGCGCTGGGGCTTGACGTCAAAATGGAGCCCGCGCAGTGGGCCACGCAGGCCGTGCTCGGCTGGTTCCCGCTCAACGACACCGGCTACAGGAACATCTCGGTCATCCCCCCGGCCACGCGGCTGCGCGTCGAAGACGGCAACGTCGCGGGCGAGACATTCGACGTTCTGGATTTTCTCATGAACGACACCGTGCCGCGCGAGGAGGCGCTCGAGCTCGGCCGCCAGGCGGCGCTCGATTACGCCAGGAGCGCGGGCGAGCTGTTCGGCACGGCCTCGGCGGGGCTGACCGGCGGCTGGGACACGCGCGCCGTCGTCTCGTCGTTCCTGGCCGCCGGCGTCGATCACTTCCGCCTCCACGTGCGCGGCCGCCGCGACGTCGACGACGTCGTCGTCGCCGAGCGCCTCGCGCAGATCATCGGCAAGCCGCTCAACGTCAAAACCCGCGGCGGCCTCCCGCCGGCCACAGCCTCAATGCTCGAGAAAAGCATGGACGAGGCGCTGCGCTGGCAGGCGGGCCACGCCGAGTTCAAGGGCGCCAAGATGTTCCTCAACAGCAACGGCCGGCTCGACGGCGGCTGGGTCAACATCATGGGCCAGCACGGCGCGGTCGGGCGCGGGTTCTACATCGGCCGCACCCATGCGATGGAGCTCGACCCGTCGCAGTTCGAGGACAAGCTGCTCGAATACGTCTCGCAGTGGACGCGCTCGTTCATGCGGCCGCCGATGCGCGAGCACGCCGAGGAGACGATCCGCGCGGCCTACCGCGCCGCCGACCGCCACGGCGTCGAGGGCTACAACCGCCTCGACTTTTTCTACATGTACGAGCGGACGCGGCGCTGGGCGTCGGGCGGCCAATACAACCAGCCCGGCAAGGTCCTGACGCCGTTCCTCACGCCCGGCTACATCCGCGCCAGCTTCAGCTTCCCCGGCCCCGAGCGTGTCCTCAACCCGGTGCACCGCTACATCATCGACACGAACATGCCGGTCTGGTCGAAGGTCCCGTTCCACTACGAAGTCACGCCGAAGCTGCGCGACGAGTGGGCGCGCCAGTGGCGGCGGGCCAGCCGCGGGAATCGGGCGATCGCGCGCTGGCGCATATGGCGGGAGCGGCTCGACGCCATGGCCCTGTTCGGCGGGCAACTCAAAAACTACCGCGAATCCGGCCGGCGCGGGTTCAACAACGGCAATTACTGGAAGGCGGTCGGCCGCCCGCTCATCGAGCGCGCGCTGCGCGACGGCGGCCTGTGGACGGAAGTTTACGATCCGCGGCTGGCGTCGCAGAAGTGGGCCGAGGGCCCCGACGACATCGTGGTCCTGTGGCTACTGGAGAAGATTTGTTCGTAGCCCCGCCTTCAGGCGGAATCCATGAATGTCGTCGGTTTCCCGCCTGAAGGCGCGATGGCGACGAATCCATTTTCGAGAATCCTCTCATACTGCTCTGCCATATGGCGTATGTTTTGGGATGCAAGCGATCCCAAGCGCTGAAAGCGCGAAAGAATACAGCCTGGGGCGCAGCGAAGCGCAGCCCCAGGTAAGCGGCGCCATATCATTGGAGCGCTGAAGGCGCGGAAGAAGCCGATTTCTCTCGCTCCTTCAGCGCTCCGGTTTGGTGCGGTTCGTGACCTGGGGCTGCGCTGCGCTTCGCCCAGGCTATGATCTCTTGCGCCTTCAGCGCAAAAAAACTGATCACATGGAGTGGCCGAGTCGTACTAAAAATCGTGGCTGTCGATGATTTGCGTCTCGAACGCGGAGAGCCGGGTCTCGCCCAGCGGCACGCTCGGGTCGATCCCCGCCTTGCGGTAGAGATGCGCCAGGAACGTCGGCACGTCCCAACCGTGCTCGCTGGCGACGTCGGGCAGCAGGAGCCCGCGCTGATAATCGTGCTCGATCAGCAGCCCGTCGCGTCCGATCACGATTTCGGCCGGGGAATGAATGCGGCGGCTCGGCGTGAGGATCGAGAGCTTGAAATCAAGCCGGGCGAGCTCGTCGGGGCGGACCGGATCGAACCGCGGGTCGAGCCGGGCCGCGCGCCACGCGCACCTGGCCACCACGCGCGCGACGGGATCCTCGGCGCGGATCTCGCCGAGGCAGCCGCGCAGCTCTTGATTCACGTACACGGTCGTGAACGCCGCGCGCGGATCGGCCAGGGCCGGATTCCGCCCGATCGCCTCGTCGATGCAGTCCAGATCGTATCCGGCGGTGTCGCGAACGGACGCCTCGATCGCCGCCCACGCCACCTCGACAAGGGCCTTCTGGCAGGAAGCATCCAGCAGTTTTTTCTCTTCGCTCATCAATGCCGATTATAGCCTCGACGCGATTTCAAAGCGATTCGATTCTCGACGATTGCCCGCGCGGGCATGGGCACGTTCTTAGAATCCGACCCGGCTCATGCCGTGCACGTAGGCGATGACGGCCGAGGCGACCGCCGAGGCGACCCGGCCGGCGTCCTCGGGATCGGGCGTCTCCTGCCTGGCGCCCATCGGGACGACGACGGCCGCCGACGGGGCGTCGACGCGCCGCAGCAGATACGACGGGGCCAGCTCGTAGGCGATCGTCTGGTCGGGGAACTGTCGGCCGAGCTCGGTCCTCAGCAGCGAACCGAGCGCCAGCGACTGGAATTCGTGCTGGGCGAAACGCTGGGCCACGGGCTCGCCCGATTGCCGCTCGGGCCACAGCGCGCTATTGACCACCCAGATCGCGTAGCTCTTCGGGTCGTCCGCTTTCTGCGATGCCGGCCTCGTCGCCATGACGTCGATCACGAGCTGGGGCGACTGGCCGTAGACCTGCGTGACCAGGGAGTCCTGCGCGCGCTGGCCGTTGGGGGCGATCAGCACCGAACTTTCGAGCTGGATGCGCTCCTCGAGCTCCTGGCCGATCTTCTGCGCGATCGGCTCGAGCGCCCGGTCGCACACGATCGTGATGCGGCTGGGCGGCTGGCGGTGCGCCAGGTCCGAGAGCTGCGCCCAGGAAAGCCCGACCGTGCCGGCCAATGCTTGCGGCGGCTGCAGGACGGCTTCGTCGCCATTGGACGGGCTCTTCTTCTGCCTCGGCTCGGGGCGGCTGGGAACGATCACCGTGCGGCGCGCCTCGTCCGGCGGCGCGGGGGCGACGGTCGGCTCGGGCGTCGGCTCGGCAATGGCGGGGGCGGCGGTCGGGGCGGCGGTCGGCGTCGGCGAAGGGGTCGGCGTCGGCCGGTTCAGGACGCCGGTCGGGATGTCCGGCAGCGCCGGGACGGCCGGCGCCGGCGTGGGCGTGGGCGTCGCCGCGACGGGCGCCGGGGCGGCCGGGACGGAAGCCGGCGCCTTCTGGCCCTCGCCGGAGACTTCGATGTTGAGCGCCGTCAGGACCTTGCGGACGGTCGCCTCGGGGACGAGCACGCGCCCCTCGCGCAGCGTGAGCTGCCGGTCGACGCCGCTCATCCTGCCGTCGATCACGATCGCCGGCTGGCGGCCGAGGATGTCGAACTGCTTGCCGCCGGCGTTGATCCGCACGCTCTGGCTGCGCGAATCGTAGCCGCCCCGGGCCTGCGGGTCGAAGTGCTGCACGACGCGCAGGAAGTCCTGCATGAGCAGGTAATGCTCCCCTGCCTCGCTGATCAGGGTCATGGTGACCTCGCCCGACGGGGTCGGGGCGGCGGTTTGCGCGGCGGCGAACCGGGCCGCCAGGATCACGGCGGCGAGCAGCATCAGGATGCGGGTCAAGGCGGTCGGCAGGTTCATGGAGGGGGTCATTTTCGGCTCTGGGAATCGGTCTCAAGCGTGTGAAAAAAACAGCTTGACATTCGTGTCATATATGCTATAAGTCCACACAATGTTTTCACAACCATACAACATCTTGACATGGGAGGTCAAGACGAGGTTGGAAATTCAGTAAGTGTTGTTCCTTAAAACGACCGTCAGCGGATTCTCCAGTTGTTCCAGCTCAAGTTCCCGCTCAACCTGGTCGGGTCGGTCGATTTAAGGGGCAAGGGGACGACCTGGTGGCGGGTCGAGGGTTCCTGCCCATCAACAACCCATCCACACTCAGGTCCCTTCCTGCGACAAGCCTGATTTCGGCACGCCGCCCGCCGTTTTCCCCCGACCGGGCACGCGTGTCTGGCCCTGGTTCGTCACAGGTCGTCCCCATCACCTCCCAATCTTAAATCCCCAGCATTGAGCTTCCAATCGGAAAAAAACAAAATTGATGGAATGGATCCTTTGGGTCCCATGAGTCCTATGGGTCCTAGAGCGCTTGACGAAAGTTATCGGTTCGTGCTCGTGCTCGTGCTCGTGCTCGTAATCGTAATCGAATCAGCACCAGGAAATTCGGTGAAAATTCGGTGACAGCGACCGCATTTGTCTCTATTGAAAATCAATGCGGCCGCTGTCACCGGATGAACCGGATCGCTGTGGGGCCGGCGCCCCGCCGGCCATTCACGCATCTTTTTTGTCACCCACATAGCCAAAGGCCGGCGTTTGTGCGCCGGCCTTTTTGATTTTTGGACTTATCTCGTCGTTTTTACTTCACGCCGACCACCTGCGCCATGTTGAAGTAGGGCAGCAGGACGGCCGTCGCGATGAAAATCACCACGCCGCCGAGCATGATGATCAGGACCGGCTCGATGATGCTGGCCATGCCGGCCAGCGTCGTGCTGACTTCGGTGTCGTAGGTATCGGCGATCTTGTTGAGCATCGTGTCGAGCGTGCCGGTTTCCTCCCCGACCGCGATCATGTCGACGACCATCGACGGGAAGATCCGCGCCTGCGCGAGCGGTTCGCTCATCCGGCCGCCGCGCTCGACCTCGTCGCGCACGTCGTACCAGGCGTCGGCCACAAGCAGGTTCTCGCTCGAGTCGCCGGTGATCCGGATCGCGTCGGTCAGCGGGATGCCGGCCGAAACCAGGCCGCCCAGCGTCCGGCAGGAGCGGGCCACGGCGATCTTGCGGTTAATGCCGGACACGATCGGGATCCGCAGCCCCAGCCACGAATACACGCGCCGCCCTGACGGGACCCGGCCCCACAGGCTCAGGCCGATGACGCCGGCCACGAGCGCGACAATGATCACGGGCCACGCGGCCGCGAAGAAATCCGACATCCCGATGATGACCGTCGTGGGCCGCGGCAGGTTGACGTCGTTCTGCTTGTAGACCTCGGCGAAGGTCGGGATCGCCTTGACCATGATGACCATCACGACCATGATCGCCACGCACAGCGCCACGATCGGGTACATCGCCGCGGACCACGCCTGCCGGCGGATGCGCGCCTTGGATTCCATGATGTCGGCCAGGCGCCGGAGCGATTCCTCCAGGATGCCGCCGACCTCGCCGATGCGGACGATCGAGACGACGAGCGTCGAGAACGTGCGCTCGTGGCGGGCAAGCGCCTGGTGGATCGGCTCGCCTTCCTCGACACCCTTGGCGGCGTCGGCGATGGCGTTGCGCAGGCGGCCGTTGCTCGTGCGCTTGGAGAGCATCTGGAGCGACTTGAGGACCGGGATGCCGACCTGGATCAGCGTCGAGAACTGGCGGCAGAACACCGCCTTCTCCAGGAACGTCGGTCCGAACACCGAGATCGGCTTGGCCAGCGTGCTGACCATGGCGTCGGTCGTGCCGCCGGCTGCCGGACCCGTCTCGAGCGCTTCGCCTTCGCGCGCCAGCGGCGCGTCCTTCTCGTGGGGCAGGCCGGCCTTGGCAAGGGCCTCCTGCAGAGATGAACGCCCGGAACTGGCCTTGTTGGTGTCTTTACGAGGTTGCATCGCCTGTTTCCTCCGCTTGGCTGTTTGCCTTTGTGTTCAATCCTTATCCAGTTTAAACGATCCCGCGGTTGAAATTCGAATTTCGCGACCGGTTCGGATCCCGAAATGCGAACGTTGTGCTTCTCCCTAGATCTCGAACAGTATCTTGCGGCTCACCTCCTCGACGGTCGTGTGCCCGTCGAGAACCTTGAGGCCGGCGGCCTGTTCCAGCGCGATCATCCCCGACTCGCGCGCCACCTTCTCGAGCTCGGCCGAGCTGTTGGAGTCCGAGATCAGCAGGCGCATCGCTTCGCGGATCGCGACGGTCTCGAAAACGCCCGTCCGGCCCAGGTAGCCCGAGTGCAGGCATGCATCGCAGCCGCCCGCCTTGTAAATCCGCTTGCGCGTCCCCTCGGGCAGCCGCAGCCGCGTGACCTCGTCGGCCTTGAGCATGTATCCCTTGCGGCAATCGCCGCACAGCTGGCGGACGAGGCGCTGGCTGAGGATGCCGACCAGCGAGGCGGCCACCATGAAGCGCATCGCCCCCAGGTGGATGAGCGCGTCGATGGCCCCGAGCGCCGTGTTGGTGTGCAACGTGGACAGGACCAGGTGGCCGGTCATCGCGGCGCGGATGGCGATGTGCGCCGTGTCGCCGTCGCGAATCTCGCCGACCATGATCACGTCCGGGTCCTGGCGCAGGATCGAGCGCAGCCCCTGGGCGAATCCCATGTTGATGTTGGAGTCGACCTGGACCTGGTTGACGCCGACGAGCTGGTACTCGACCGGGTCCTCGATGGTGACCAGGTTGCGGCTCTCGAGGTTGAGCTTGGAGAGCGCGGTGTAAAGCGTCGACGTCTTGCCGCTGCCGGTCGGGCCGGTCACGAGGATCATCCCGAACGGGCTCTCCAGCATCTGCTCGAACAGCTTCTGCTGGTCGGCGAGCATCCCGAGGTCGGCCAGGCCCATGCTGACCCGCGCCGAGTCCAGGATTCGAATCACAACCTTTTCGCCATGAATCGCGGGCAGCGTCGAGATCCGGAAGTCGATGCCGCGGTCGTCCAGGCGCAGCTCGAAGTGGCCGTCCTGCGGCCGGCGCCGCTCGGTCACGTCCATCTCGGCCAGGACCTTGATGCGCGACACGACCGGCTGCATGAGCCCCGGCGGGATCGTCAGGATCCGGCGCAGCTCCCCGTCGATGCGGAACCGGACGGTCATGCCGTCGGCCATCGGCTCGAGGTGGATGTCCGTGGCGCGCGTGTCGAGCGCGCTCTCGATGAGCGAACTGACGAGCTGCACGGCCGAAACGTTGTCGGCCACGGTGACCTCGGCGTGATCGGTCCACGACACGGTCGGGGTCGGTTCGGCCTTGCCCTCGCCGGCGCCCCCCTTGGCCCGCGGCGGCTGCTTCTGGACGGGCGGCTTGACGGGGGCCGGCGGCGGCACGAAGGCCGGCGCCGGGCTGGCCGGCGCCTCGCTCGCCTTGTAGAAACTGTTGATCTGGTTGATGATGTCCTGGGCGGGGGCCAGGAACGGCTGCGGCCACATGCCGGTCGCCCAGCGGATCAGCCCCCACAGCGGCAGGTTCATCGGGTCGGCGGTCACGATCCCCAGCCGGCCGTCCTGCTTGAACAGCGGGACGATCATGTGCCGGCGCAGGAAACTCTGCGGGAAGAGCCCGAACATGACCGGGTCGGCCTGGAATTCGGCGGGCGGCTCGAACGGCAGCCGCAGCCCCTCATCGATCTGCTTCATGAGCGATTCGGAGGTCAGGCCGCTCTTGGCCAGCCGGCCGACGAGCTCGGAGTCCTCGATCAGCTTCGGGGCCTGGGCGAGCAGGTCGTCGCCGACGAGGTCGTTGGCGCGGGCCAGCACCACCGCGACCCACATCGCCGCCTCGCGCGACGGCATCCCCTGCGGGTTGCTCAGCCACTGGCAGACGGCCTGGGCCGAAACCATCTCATCGATCACGATCCAGCCCGGGTCGTTCGAGCCGCGCCGGCCGGCCTCGGCCATGATCTGGCCGGCCCGGTCCGGGCTGATCACGCCGTCGCGCTCGAGCGGCCCGATCAGGCCCGCCATCGGCGGCCGGTGCAGCGAAAGCAGCTGCGCCAGCTCCTGGTCGTTGATCATGCGCGACGATGTCAGGCCCGAGTGAAGCGCCTCGTGGCCCTGACCGCTCTTGAGGGTGATTTCGGCGTTGAGCAGGTCGCGGAAGGTGTCGAGCGAAACCTCCTGGAAGAGCACCCCGAGGATCGGTTTGTGCTTCTGGTTGCGCTTGATGAACGCGGACCACTCGTTTTCGCTCAGCAGGCCGGCCGTGTGGAAAAGTCGCACCAACTGCGGGGACTGCTTGGACTTGGGGGTAGTTACCTGGTTCACGACGGCTGCCTTTCTAGCGGGTGATGGGTTGCGCGGCCAGGCGAACCATGCCTCGGCGGCGCGACTGGGTGTTGATGAGGACGCGGTCGACCGTGCCGGCCGCGGGTCCGCCCGTCCAGCGGATGTTCAGGAGCATGTCGCCCGGACGCTGGCGCATGCCGGGCATCGAGCCCCACGCCTCGTCGGCCGCCGCCAGCGGGCGGACGCCGACCTGCGCCGAAAACGCCATGTCCGTGATGATCGGCTTCTCGGCGGTGGACGTGATCGTGATGGTGGTCGCGGTGTCGACGGGCGAGACGATCCCCGCCATCGCCGCCAGCGCCCCGGCGTGCTCCATCCGGCCGCGGCCGGTGTCGTCCTGGTGGACGGTCTGGCTGACGGAGCCCTGCACCGCGGCCAGGTAGAAGATGAGCACGGTCAGGACGCCGATGACCGCGATGAGCGCGAAACCGCGCCGGCTGCGTGAATGTTGCATCATGGCCGTGCCTCCCTGGCGGGCCGCGCCGCCACGAGCCCCGGGATCGCCGCCGTCTCCAGCGCGATCGTCCGGCTGTCTTCGAGCTTCGCCTCGACGCGCACCTGGATCAGCGCCGGCCACCCCGGCGAAGTCCATTGATCCTGGTAATGCGGGCGCTGGCCCGGCGGGGTCGTCGCCGCGTAGGCGAACCGGATGCTCGGCTTGAAGCCGGCCGGCTTGATCCCCCCGAGGTCCCCCGTCATCTGCACGGCCTGGGAGCCGGCCGAGCCGACCGCCCCGATCGGGTCGTGCGCCAGGACGATGCCGGAGTCGGCGCTCTGCGCGATCCGCGCATGGCACAGGCCGCCGGCGTTGTAGGTCAGCAGGTCAAGCTGGTCGGGCTTGAACGTCTGCGCCAGAGCCTGCGTGTTGCTGGTCTCGATGTTGTCGGCCGCGACGGCCGACTCGATCGTCATCGTGGCCGCGCCGAGCGCCTGGTTGCAGTACTGGGCCGCGGCCTGCGCCTGCGTCAGCCGGCGCGTCGCCCGGTCCGACTCGACCATGATGCCGAGGGCCAGGCCGAAGATCACGACCGCGACGACAACCACGACCATGATCTCGACGAGCGTCATCCCGGCGCGTTGCTTGCATTTCCTCATGGCGCCACCATCCCCCGAACCGTCACGACGTTCGACGGCTCCTTCGATGATTCTTCCCGAACGCCGGCGTCGACCTTCACCTCGATGTTGCCGTCGGGAGAGTGGTCGATCTCGGCCTTGGCGAAAACGCGATCGTTCATCGCCAGCCAGTCGCCGGGCTGCCAGGTCTTGAGGCTGCCGTAGGGCGCCGCCCGAAGCTCCGAGAGGCGCTCATGCGCCAGCCAGCGCACCTGCATCCGCTCGAGCCGCTGATGCCCGGCCCGATCGGCTTCGACCATGAGCGAGTAAATCCCGCCCAGGCCGAACACCAGGATCGCCATGGCAATCAGCACCTCGACGATGGTGAAAGCACGGTGTCTGTTTTTTGTTACAGTGCTCATGTGAAATCACCTGCACGGTTAATTAAGAACTCGATGTGGCAGATCAACTTAAACAATTTCAATCATTTAAGGACAATATGTCAAAATCTTTCTGCATCCCCCGCCTCAAAATGTGCTCGGCAGCAGCGATTCGAAGTCCTCGGGCTCCGGAACGGCCCCATCGGGCTGCATCCGGCGCTCCCCGCCGACCGGAAGCGTGAAGACCATCGTCGTGCCGCAATTCTCCCCTTCGCTGCGGGCCTCGATCGTGCCGCCCATGATTTCCACCAGGTTGCGCGTGATCGTCAGGCCCAACCCCGTCCCCTCGTATTTGCGCGTCGAACTGGGGTCCACCTGGATGAATTTGTCGAAGATGCGCTCGAGGTAATTGCTCGGGATCCCGATGCCGGTGTCGGTGATGGTGAAACGCACAAGGTCGGTGCGGACCTCGTCGCGGCCGGCATGGACCGTGATCGATCCCTCCGACGTGAACTTGATCGCGTTGCCGACGAGGTTGATGAGGACCTGCCGGGCCTTCTGCGCGTCGGCGCGCACGCGCAGCGGGCCCTCGTCGCTCGTGAACGTGAGCGCCAACCCGCGGCGCTGGGCCTGGACCATGAGCGTCTGGCCGACGTCCTGGAAAAGTTCCTCGATGTCGAGGTCGGCGATGACGAGCGTCATCTTGCCCGCCTCGATCCTGGCGATGTCGAGCACGTCGTTGATCATGGCGAGCAGGCGGCGCGCCGACGTCAGGGCGTTGTCCAGATACGACAACTCCTCATCGCGGTTCTCGCACAATCCCTCCACGATCAGCTGCATGAAACCGATGATCGAGTTGAGCGGCGTGCGCAGCTCGTGGCTGGTCACGGCGAGGAATTCGTTCTTGGCGCGGTCCATTTCCTCGAGCTGGCGGTTGAGGCGCTCGAGCTGGTCCAGCGAGACGTTCATCTCGTCGTTCTTGCGGCGCAGAAGCTCCTGGCTGGCGATCAGCGTCGCGTTCAGCTCCGCGATCCGGCGCTCCTGGCTGATCCACTCGCTGACGTCGCGCAGCAGCACCCCCATCCCTTCCGGCCGCGGGTAGAGCGTCAACTCGAACTGGCAGATGCGGCCGTCGTGCTGAATCGGCACGAACATCCGCTCGCTCCGGGTCCCGGCGGGAGGCTGGCTCAACAGTTTTTCGATGTATTTTCGTTCGAGGCCGCTGAACAGGTCGAGAAGGTGCCGGCCGATCAGCCGGTCCGCGGAGCGTTCCAGGATCCGGCACGCGGCGGCGTTGGCCTCAAGCACGAGGAGGTTCTTGTCGATTGCGAGAAAACCGTCGGCGATCCAGTCCAGCCCAGGCTCGCTGGCCCGGCAGACTTCTCCGGCTTCCACATTCATGGACTGGTCAGATGAAGGATCCATCCCACCCACGATCGCGGCGCGTCATCCATGACTCAAGACGCCCCAGCAAACTCCAATCCTTGAGTTCGGCCGCAGCATTCTGGCCGCCACAATAAACTTATCGCCGCCGCCCCCCGGCAACTTAAACAAGTTAATTTTCGACGGTAAATCCGCCTTTCGCCGGCGAAACCGACCTGGCCCGATCGCCGCGCCCCCCGGCCCGAAACCCGAGTCCAGGGATCTTGTTTCCCGATGCCAATCTCAATCCATTGAACCACGAAAACGCAAAGTCGCAAAGGAATGCAAAATGCAGGCTTCATGCCTCCCCCGGAAAGTCAGCGGTGGCCGGTTCCTTCCACGGGTCGCTTAGAGCGCTTGACGAAAGTTATCGGTTCGTGCTCGTGCTCGTGCTCGTAATCGTAATCGTAATCGAATCGGCACCAAGCTTCGAAACCAAGCCCCGTCTCGGTTACGGCGATTGCCGCAAGACTTTTGTTTGAATGCAGAAGTTAGTTGGT
>JBDKRG010000060.1:0-19645 GCA_039683515.1 Candidatus Sumerlaeia bacterium
GCCACGGCCTTCGACGCGGCGTAGGTGATCGTCCGCCACGGCTTGGCCTCCGTGCCGGCGTTGCCGTCGCTGGCGCCGGAGTCGGTCGAGACGTAATACGTCGCGGCTCGGGCCGGCATCGCGCCCGCGGCAAGCAACGCCAGGGCAACGACGAGAAGGAATTTTCTTGGATCCATCATCGTCAGGCTCCGCTTGAGATGAAATAATTTCGCTTCAATCAATGATAAAGCGCCCACCCGCGGGCCGGCACGGCGGTGTAAGACTCGATCGTCAGCTTGGGCAGCGTGGCGCTGTCGGTGGCGGCGAGGCCGTAGAACGCGATGTAGTTGTTGCTCTCCGTGCGCGCCTTGATGAAGAACCCCGCGTTGTTGCCGCTGGCGATGTATTCGTTGACCAGCGCGGTGACGTCGAGGTTGTAATACGTGTTCGTGGCCGGCAGCGAGCCGGCGAACGTGAGGCTCGCGTAGGGGACGCTGCCCTGGGCGGCGCCGTTCTTGTCGTACCAGTCGCCGCCGGCGTTCGTCCACGCAACCCCGTTGGCCTTGCTGTTCCATGAGGCGTAATCGTGATCCCACCCCATGGCCGGCCGGTAGACGTCGAGGACCGTGTCGGCGGTGCGGGCCGAGGTCGGGTAATACCAGTAGAGCGACAGCGTCGCCTTCCTGACCGGCCCGGCATGGCTGCTCAGGTCGAACCAGATCAGGTCGCGGTATTTCTTGTCGGTGTTCGTGTAATGGCCGGCGTCCAGGAAGGCGTTGCTTGTATAGACGGTCGTCGGGTAGCGCTCGCAGAGCCGGTTGTCGCAGGGCGTTTTGCCGCCGATGATCCCCGAAGGCGACAGCGACGCCGCGGCCGTGTTGCCGTAGCCCCCGATATTGATCCGTCCGCCGTTGGGATTGGGTTCCTTGCTGAAATCCGACGATTGATCGCCCTTGTCGATCAGCGGCGAGCTCTCGGCGTCCTTCACCCACGCCGACCCGTTCCAGCGCCCTTCCGTCGACTTGAGGTGGTAGTCGAGGCCGGCCTGGTTGGCGAACTTGGGGTCGACCGACATGTTGCCCGAGCCGCTGAATGCCGAGAACCCGTTGTTCCAGAAATCCGTGTACGTCACGGTCAGGTCGGCCGTGCCGTTGTACGGCGTCAGGCTGCCGCCCATGGGATAGAACTTGGTGATATCGACGGCGGGGTCGTACGTCTCGGTCACGCCGGTGAGGATGCAGTTTTTGAACGCGTTGCCGGTGTTGGTGTCGCCGGCCGTGGTCGTCTGGATGTAGCGCGCAAGGTGGTCGACGTTGTCGAGGACGCAGTTTTCGAAGACGTTGTTGCTGGTTCTGCGGAACAGGACCCCGATGCTGCGCGTCTCGCCGTGCGTCCCCTTCAGCACGCAATTGATGAATTTGTTGTCGTGCTTGACGCCGTAAGCGCCCTCGGCCTCCTCCGACAGGCCGATCAGGACGTGCTTGCCGACGCCCGTGATCTCCTTCCACGTGTTGCCGTAGGCGCCGTTGCGGCAATTGATAAGGTAGCTGATGCCGTTATCCTTGCCCTCGGTATTGCCGTAGCACCGCTGGAACGTGTTGTTGTAGGCGCCATGCGCCGCGGCGAAGCACTCGCCGACGCCGATCGCCGTGCAATCCTGGATGAGGTTGTTGAAACTTTTGACCGTGCAATCCATGTCCTTGATGATGAACCCGTGATTGCCCTTGTCGCATTTTTTCTCGTCCTCGACGTAGCTGTTCTGGACGGTCGTGTTGTTGCAGCACCGCATGATGAAGTAGTAGTCGGTGCAGAAGGCGTTTTCGTCCTCCAGCGTGCCGCGGCAGGTGAGGTTGTCGACCAGGCAGTAGTTCGCCTCGGCGAGCATGACGTCGTTGCCGCCGGCGTTGAGCACCGTGCAGTTGAGGATCTTGCCGTAGTTCGAATACTTCCAGAAGATGCCGGTGCCGGCGGCCCCCGTCGAGCCGCACGTGTCGACGTAGATGTTTTCCGCCGTGACGTAGTTGGAAAGTTCGACGTACAGACAGTTGTAGTAATAGGTGAATTTGATGTTCCGGAGCGTGACGTAGTGACTCTTGTAGAGCCGGAAACCCCAGTAGGCGAGATCGCTTGGAGGGGCTGTGCGCGGGCTCGGCAGCGTTCCAAGCACCGGCCAGCCGTCATAGCCTTCGAACGTGATCGGCTTGCTCGCCGTGCCGCTTTTGTTGCTCATCGTGATGTATTCGTTGCCGTAGTTGCCACCCCTGATCATGACCGTGTCGCCGGCCACGACCTTGCTGACGGCGTATTTGATGGTGCGCCACGGCTTGTCCTGCGTGCCGGCGTTGCTGTCGCTGGCCTCCGAAGCGGTGGAAACGTAATACGTCGCGGCGTGGGCCGGTGTCACGGCCTGCGCCATGGCCGCCAGGGCAAGCGCGACAGACAGCAATCTGATACTCAATTGCATCACAATAAGTCTCCGTTTGGATTGTAACTCGGGGGGGGGGGGATTGTAACAGAGTGGAACAAGCTATCGGCAAGCGAACCGGCAATCGCGTTCGCAGCAGCTTGGTTGATGCCTGAATGCGAATTTATACCACCGATGTTGTTTCGTCAATTTCCACATGACATTTGTGTCATTCATGAACAACCCGCGCCCACCCGGAACCGCCCGCGGCCGGCGACGATGTCGGCGCGTCACGGCGTATCATCCGCAATGAGAGTTCTTTACGTATGCCCATGGTTGCGGCTGCGGCCGTCGCGCCGTTACCTGTAGAGCATCCAGGTCGTCGCCGCGTTCCGGCCGGGCGAGGCCGCTTGGGGCGCGGGCGAGGCGCTTCCGGAGGCCCCCCCCAGGCGCACCGTCCCGTTTTCGGCGACGATGCGCATCGGTTTGACGATGCGTCCCGTTTCGGCGGTCTGGCCCGCCAGGATGTGGAGCGTGCGACCCTCGGCCAGCGCCCCGACCCCCTCGGCCAGGGTGTTGAAGGGCTCGGCCTGCGATCCCGTTTCCGTCCCCGTCCACGCGAAATCGACCCACAGGTCGATGTCCAGCGTCACCGCGAATTTGGGCCGCAGGGCGGCGTCCGTGTTGTCCAGGGCGCAAAAGGCGATGTAATTGTCGCTCTCGGTGCGGGCCTTGATGAAGAAGCCCGCGTTCTGGCCGCTCGTGATGTATTCCTTGACCAGGTCGGTGACGTCGAACGCGTAGTACTGGCCCGTGGCCGTCTGCGAGCCGCTGAACGTGGCGGTGGCGTATGGCGTGCTCCCCTGGGCCGTGCCGTTTTTGTCGAACCAGTCGCCGCCGGGGTTTGTCCATGCGGTACCGGACGCCTTGTTGGTCCAGCAGACGTAGGCGTGATCCCACCCCGCGGCCGGCCGGTAAATGTCGACGACCGTGTCGTTGGTGCGCGTCGAGGTCGGGTAGTACCAGTACAGCGACAGCGTGGCCTGCGAAATCGACGAGGCATTGTCGTAGGCGCTCAGGTCGAACCAGACGAGGTCGCGGTATTTCTTGTCGTAGGATGTCAGATGGCCGAGGTCCAGGTAGGAGTTGGCCGCGTAGACGGTCGTCGGGGTTCTTTCAAGGAGGCGGTTGTCCATCGGCGAGGCGGTTGTGCCCGACGGCGACTTGGAAGCCTCGGTGGTGTTGCCGTGGCGGCCGATATTGATCCGGGCGCCGTTGGGGGCGGGTTCGTTGGAGCAGTTCGACGACTGGTCGCCGGCGTCGATGCACGGCGAGTCTACCGTGTCCTGCACCCACGCCGAGCCGCTCCAGCGGCCGATCGTCGATTTCAAGTGGTAGTCGCCCCCCGCCTGATTCGCAAACAGCGGATCGGCCGATAGGTTGCCGGCGCCGCTGAACGCCGGGAAATCGTTGTCGAAGAAGTCCGTATACGTGACCGCCAGGGCGCTCGTGCCGTCGTAGGGCGTCCCGCCGAACGGGTAACTGATCGTGACGGGGTCGTATCTGGCGACCATCCCGCTCAGAATGCTGTTCTTGACCGAGTTGTTCGTGTTGGTATTGGTGTACCGGGCGAAATAATTGACCTTGTCGAACACGCAGTTCTCGAGGACGGTCGAGCTGGTCCGGTCGAAGAAGACGCCGATGCTGTTGGAGAGTCCCGTGCCCTTCAGGGTGCAGTTGATCCACTTGTTGCCGGCCTTGTTGAGCGTGCTGTTCCCCTCGTCGTAGTTTGTCAGCCCCACGACGATCCGCCGGCCGATGCCGGTGCAGTCGCGGAACGTGTTGTCGTGGGCGCCGTTGCGCACCTGGAAGGCCACGTTGAAGCCGCTGGGTTTATCCGTGTTGTCCGCCGTGCACCGGAGGAACGTGTTGCCGTAGGCCTTGTGCGCCGCCGAGAAGCATTCCTCGAAGCCGATGGCCGTGCAGTCCTGGATGACGTTGCCGGTGCTGTTGGGCGTGTAGCTCAGGTCCTTGATGATGAACCCGTGGTTGCCCTTGCCCGTGTCGCTCTGGTCTTCGGCGTGACTGTTCTTGATCAGGTTGTTGCTCGAGCAGCGCAGGGCGCAGTAGTAGTCGGTGGCATAGGTGTCGGTGTTGATCAGCGTGCCGAGGCTCGTCAGCCCGTCGATCGTGCAATGGTTCGAATAATGCAGGAACACGTTGTTGCCGCCGCAGTCGGTCACCGTGCAGTTCTTGATCGTTCCGTAATCGGACCAGCTGAAGACGATCCCGTCGCCCTCGTAGGTCTCGCCGCCGCACTTGTCGACGACGAGGTTTTCCAGGATGACGTAATCGGACAATTCGACGTAGACGCATTCGTAATACCACGTGAAGTTGAGGTTCCTGAGCGTGATGTAGTTCTTTCGAGTCATCTTGAAGCCGACTTCGGTGTCTTCCGGCGTCGTCCGCGGGCTGGGGAGCGTGCCCAGCAGCACCGTCCCGCCGTAGCCTTCGAACGTGATCCGGTTGCCGGCCGTGCCGGAGTTGGCCACGACCACGTGCTCGTTGCCGTAGTTGCCGGCCTTGATGTAGACCGTGTCGCCGGCGACGGCCTTGCTGGCGGCGTAGGCAATGGTGCGCCACGGCGAGGCCTGCGTGCCGGTGTTGGTGTTGCTGGCGCCCGTGTCGGTCGCGACGTAATACGTCGCGGCGCGGGCCGGAGCGCCGCTCAGGGCAATCAAGGCCACAACGACAACCAGCCGGGAAAGGTTGAATGGAGGCACCGGCGTGTTCCTCGTGATGGGATGTGAAACAAGGTTGAATTGACTCGGGTGTTGTTGGTGGCGCGCCGATCGCGGCGCGATGCGCGCCGCGGGACCGGCCGATCAGTCGTAAAGAGCCCAGGCGCCGGCCGGAACCGCGTTGGCCGCCGGGATGATTGCAAGCTTGGGCAGCGTCGCGCCGTCGGTGGCGGAGAGGCCGTTGAAGGCGATGTAATTGTCGCTCTCCGTCCGCGCCTTGATGAGGAATCCGGCGTTCTTCCCGCTCGCGACGTACTCGTTGACCAGCTTGGTGACGTCGAATGTGTAGTAAATCTTGGTGGCGGCCATCGAGGCGCTGAACGTCGCGCTCGCGTACGGCGAGGTGCCCTGGGGCACGCCGTTCTTGCTGTACCAGTCGCCGCCGGCGTTGGTCCAGGCGGTGCCGTTGGCCTTGTTGGTCCAGCACGCGTAGTTGTGATCCCAGCCCGTCGCCGGCCGGTAGATTTCCACGATCGTGTCGTTGAGGCGGGTCGTGGTCGGGTAATACCAATACAGCGACAGCGTCGCCTGCCTGACCGGCCGGCTGTATTTGGCCAGGTCGAACCAGATCAAGGCCCGGCATTTTCTGCTGGAGGACGTGCTGTGGCCGATATCGAGGTAGCTGTTGGTCGTGTAGACCGTCGTCGGCGTCCCGTCGATCAGCCGGTTGTCGTACGGCGTCGCCTCGACCGGCTCGTCATCGCCGCCGCCCCCGCTGCCCGAGGACTTGGACGCCTCGGTCGTGTTCCCGTAGCGCCCGATGTTGATCCGGCCGCCGTTGGGCGCGGGTTCGTTGGGATACACCGACGCCGTGTCGCCCGCGTCGATGCATTTCGAGTCCACCGCGTCCTTCACCCAGGCCGTCCCGCTCCACCGGCCGACGGTCGACTTCAGGTGGTAATCGCCGTTGGCCTGATCCGCGAAGCTCGGGTCGACGGCGAGATTCCCGGTCCCGCCGAGCGCCGAGAACCCGTTGCCGTAAAAGTCGGTATACGTCACCGCGAGCGCGCTCGTGCCGTTGGAGGGCGTTCCGCCGAACGGGTAGCTGATCGTGACCGGGTCGTACGTCGCGTTGACCCCCGTCACGATGCAGTTCTTGAACGAGTTGCCTGTATTGGTGTTCGTGTAGCGGCCGAGGTAATTGACCTTGTCGAACACGCAGTTCTCGAACGCCGTCCCGCTGGTCCGGTCGAAGAACACCCCGATGCTGTTGGACAACCCAGTCCCCCTCAGGGTGCAATTGATCCACTTGTTGCCCGCCTTGTTGAGCGTGTTGTTGCCTTCGTTGTAGTTTGACAGCCCCACCACGATCCGCCGGCCCGTCCCCGTGCAGTCCTTGAACGTGTTGTCGTGGGCGCCGTTGCGCGCCTGGAACGCCACGTTGAACCCGCCCGCCTTGTTCGAATTGTCCGCCGTGCAGCGGACGAACTGGTTGCCGTAGGCAAGGTGCGCGACCGAGAAGCACTCCTCGAACGAAATCGCCGTGCAATCCTGGATGATATTGCCCGTGCTGTGCGGCGTGTAGCTCAGGTCCTTGATGATGAACCCGTGGTTGCCCTTGCCCGTGTCGGTCTTGTCCTCGGCGTGGCTGTTGCGGACGATGTTATTGTTGCAGCACCTCATCGCGCAGTAATAGTCGGTGGCGTAGGTGTCGGTGTTGATCAGCGTGCCGAGGCTCGTCAGCCCGTCGACCACGCAATTGTTCGAATGATTGAAGAAAACGTTGTTGCCGCCGCAGTCGATCACCGTGCAATCCTTGATCGTCCCGTAGTCCGACCACGTGAACACGATCCCGTCGCCGTAGGCGCCCTCGCCGCCGCATTTTTCGATATGCAATTTGTCCAGCGTCACGTAGTCGGACGAGTCGACGTAGACGCATTCGTAATACCAGGTGAATTTGAGGTTTCGGAGCGTGATGTAGTTTTTGCGGGTCAGCTTGAAGCCGATTTCGGAGGAGGCCGGCGTCGTGCGCGGGCTCGGCAGCGTCCCCAGAACCGGCGTCCCGTTGATGCCTTCGAAGACGATCGGCTTGCCGCTCGATCCGGAGTTCGCCACGACCACATGCTCGTTGCCGTAGTTGCCGGCCTTGATGTAAACGGTGTCGCCGGCCACGGCCCTCGTGGCGGCGTAGGTGATCGTCCGCCACGGCTTGGCCTCCGTGCCGGTGTTGCTGTTGCTGGCGGCGGACTCCGTCGACACGTAATACGTCGCGGCGCGGGCCGGCAGGACGAGCGCCGCCATGACGATCGCCAAAACATGAGTTTTGAAACCATGCGGCATGACATCAGGTCTCCGTCTGAACTGGCAGCGTGCTGCTACAAGGGGGCGTGCACGGGGGAGGACGCCAAGATGACTGTAACAAAACAGTACAAACTTCCGCAAGGAAGGACGTGCGGGACATACGGGGTCCGCGCCGGCCCGCCGGCACACAAACAGAAGGAAAATGCCGGATTCGCGCAATTTACCGGTAGACGGCCCAGGCGCCCGCGGCGTTGGCTCCGGGGGTGATCTCCAGCTTGGGATAGGTCGCGCTGTTGGCTGCGGCGAAGCCGTAGAAGGCGATGTAATTATTCGTTTCGTAGCGGGCCTTGATGAGGAACCCCGCGTTCTTGCCGCTGGCGACGTACTCGTTGACCAGCGCCGTGACGTCGAATGCGTGGTATGTGTTGGTCGGCGTCTGCGAGCCTTTGATCGTCAGGCTCGCGTACGGCGTGGTGCCCTGGGCCGTGCCGTTCTTGTCGTACCAGTCGCCGCCGGCGTTGGTCCACGCGACCCCGTTGGCCTTGCTGGTCCAGGTGACGTAATCGTGGTCCCAGCCGAACGCGGGCCGGTAGACGCCGACGAGCGTGTCGCTGGTGCGGGTCGACGACGGATAATACCAATCGAGCGACAGCGTCGCCTTCTTGACCGGCCGGTCGTAGCTGGAGAGGTCGAACCAGACCAGGTCGCGGTATTTTTTGTCGTAGGCGGTGTAATGGCCGACGTCGAGGAAGGTGTTGGTCGCATAGACGGTCGTCGGGTAACGCTCGAGAAGGCGGTTGTCGTAGGGCTGCAGGACGCCGATGATCCCCGACGGCGACTTGGACGCCTCGGAGGTGTTGCCGTGGCCCCCGATGTTGACCCGGGCGCCGTTGGGATTGGGCTCGTTGGCGTAGCTCGAGGAGGGGGCGCCCATGTCGATCAGCGGCGAGCTCGCGGCGTCTTTCACCCACGCCGACCCGTTCCAGCGGCCCGCCGTCGACAGGAGGTGGTAGTCGCCGCCCGACTGGTTCGCGAACTTGGGGTCGACCGCCATGTTGCCGGTCCCGGCGAGGGCCGAGAACGAATTGTTCCAGAAGTCCGAATACGTCACGGAGAGGGCGCTCGTGCCGTCGTAGGGGGTCTTCTGGTTGCCCCACGGGTAGTACGCGTCGCCGGTGCCGGTAATCGCGTAGGGGTCGTAGGTGGCCTTGAGGCCGGTAAAGATGCAGTTCTTGAACGAGGTGCCCGTATTGTTGGCGATGTAGCGCCCCATGTAATTGACGTTGTCGAAGACGCAGTTCTCGAACACGGTATTGGCCGTGTTCCAGTAATTGATCCCGATCGCATTGGATTTGCCGGTGCTTTTCAGCCTGCAATTGATGAATTTATTGTTCGATTTGGTTTGATAATCGCCCTCCGCGTAGTCCGACAGGCCGATCATGATGTTGTCGCTGATGCCCGTGCACTCCCTGAACGTGTTGTCGTGGGCGCCGTTGCGGCAATTCAGAACGTTATTGAATTTGAGGATTTTTGCCGAATTGTCACCGTGGCACCGGATGAACGTATTGTTGTAAGCCAGGTGCGCCACGGAGAAGCATTCTTCGAAGGACTTGGCCGTGCAATCCTTGATCACGTTGTTGTAGCTGTGAACCGTGGATTCGACGTCCTTGACGATGAACCCGTGGTTGCCCTTGTTGGTGGCGGCCTTGTCCTCGGCGTAACTGTTCTGGACCACGCAGTCGTGACAGTTCCGCAGGACGCAGTAGTAATCGGTGCAGAAGGTGTTGCTGGCCGCCAGCGTCCCGAGGCTTGTGAGTCCGTCAATGAGCGTGTAATTGGCGCGGCTGAGGAACACGTTGTTGCCGCCGCAATTGATCACGGTGCAATTCAGGATTTTTCCATTGGTCGTAT
This sequence comes from Candidatus Sumerlaeia bacterium, assembly GCA_039683515.1. GTDB lineage: Bacteria > Sumerlaeota > Sumerlaeia > MVZB01 > MVZB01 > JAJFUE01. The sequence continues at coordinate 9,337 of JBDKRG010000060.1, forward strand.
ACTTATAGACTATGGCGCTGCCGCCGGCGCCGTCGGCGCCGCAATCTTCGCAATGGAGATTTTCGCAGATCACATTATCGGACTCGTCGACGCGGAAACACTCGTAATACCAGGTGAAGCTCAGGTTGCGCACCGTGATGTAGTCGGGCCCCCAGATCCTGAAGCCGATTTCGGTGTCGGCCGGAATCTTGCGTGGACTGTCCAGCGTCCCCAGCATGACCGTCCCGCCGTAGCCTTCGAAGACGATCGGCTTGCTGGCCGTCCCCGAGTTCTTCACGACCACGTGCTCCCGGCCGTAACTGCCGGCCTTGATCATCACGGTATCGCCGGCCACGGCCTTGCTTGCGGCGTAGGTGATCGTCCGCCACGGCTTGTCCTGCGTGCCGGCATTGCCGTCGCTGGCGCCCGAGTCGGTCGCAACGTAATACGTCGCGGCCTGGGAGGGAACCGCGGCAAGCCAGATCATGGCCGCGATCAAAAGCGCAATATAATGCTTCATCGACATGGATCGATCTCCAGTTAAATATTGAAGCGTCCGATACAGTGTGACATCCGTCGATGAAAAACGCCTCGGCCATTGTAACAAAGTGGAACAAGCAACCGCAAGCCGGCACTCGCGTCCGCGGTGGCGGGTTTTTTAGGTTGACGGGGGACATGGAATCTATTATCCTAAAATCCGGATATAAGGATGAATGGCGTGGGCCGGGTTCGCCGAACCCGGCATCCGGTCCAAAACAAAGGAGCTAACCGATATGGCGACGACGACTCTCCCGACCTACGCGGTCCGCGATATCAACCTGGCCCAGTGGGGCCGCGAGGAAATCCGCATGGCCGAGCACGAGATGCCGGGCCTGATGGCGGTGCGCAAGGAATTCGGCCCCAGGAAGCCGCTGGCCGGCGCGCGCATCACCGGCTCGCTGCACATGACGATCCAGACGGCCGTCCTCATCGAGACGCTTGTCGAGCTCGGCGCCAGCGTGCGCTGGGCCTCGTGCAACATCTTCTCGACGCAGGACCACGCGGCCTCGGCGATCGCGGCCAAGGGCATCCCGGTCTTCGCCTACAAGGGCGAGTCGCTCGAGGAATACTGGCAGTACACCAAGGCGGCCCTCTCCCACGAAAACGGCGGCCCGAACCTGATCGTCGACGACGGCGGCGACGCCACGCTGCTCATCCACCGCGGCTCGGCCCGCGAGATCGAATTCGAGACGACCGGCAAGAAGCCGGCCGTCTGCAAGGACTGCGAAGAGATCGAGATCATCGACAACCTGCTCAACGACACGCTCGACGAGAACCCGGCGATGTGGCGCACGATGGCCGCCGGCGTCTTCGGCGTCAGCGAGGAGACGACGACCGGCGTCCACCGCCTCTACGAGATGCAGGCCAAGGGCACCCTCCTCTTCCCGGCGTTCAACGTCAACGACTCGGTCACCAAGAGCAAGTTCGACAACCTCTACGGCTGCCGCGAGTCGCTCGTCGACGGCATCAAGCGCGCCACCGACGTCATGATCGCCGGCAAGAAGTGCGTCGTCCTCGGCTACGGCGACGTCGGCAAGGGGTGCGTCCAGGCGTTCAAGGGCCTCGGCGCCACGATGTACGTCACCGAGATCGACCCGATCAACGCCCTCCAGGCCGCGATGGAAGGCTACCAGGTCGTCACGATGGACGAGGCCTGCAAGTTCGGCGACATCTTCGTCACGACGACCGGCAACGTCGACGTCATCACCCGCGAGCACATGGACCAGATGAAGAACGAGGCGATCGTCTGCAACATCGGCCACTTCGATTCCGAAATTCAGGTCAATTCGGTTTACAATGACCCCGCGCTCAAGGTCCACGAGATCAAGCCGCAGGTCGACCAGATCGAGTGGCCGAGTGGCAAGCGGATCACGGTCCTGGCCAAGGGCCGCCTCGTCAATCTCGGCTGCGCGACGGGCCACCCGAGCTTCGTGATGAGCGCCAGCTTCACGAACCAGTGCATGGCGCAGATGGAACTCTGGAACGAGCGCACGAGCGGCAAATACGAGCGCGGCAAGGTCTACGTTCTGCCGAAGATCCTGGACGAAGGCGTCGCGCGCCTGCACCTGGACCAGCTCGGCGTCCACCTCACCCGGCTCACGCAGAAACAGGCCGACTACATCAACGTCCCCGTCGAAGGCCCCTACAAGCCCGATTATTACCGGTATTAGTAGCGTCTATCAAAATGTGGGGCCGACGTACTCAACGGTCATTCAATGTAAAGAAGGGCCGGCGAGGGCGCCGGCCCCACATTCATTTTTAAGCTCAATCTTGATCGGCTAACGAGTCTCTGGTATTTGTCACCTGAAAAGGTAAATCGAATGCCGGACCCCCACCCCAACAAAGCCGATCTCAAAAGGATAGGTCCGTCAAAAACCGTGGAACCGGCAGAAACTGTGGGGCCGGCGCCCTCGCCGGCCATTCCATCCACACAACCACCCGCCCCGAATTCAGAAACTGTGGGGCCGGCGCCCTCGCCGGCCATTCCATCCACACAACCACCCGCCCCGAATTCAAAAACTGTGGGGCCGGCGCCCTCGCCGGCCATTCCAAATAACAACATCCCTCTCCCCGCCAATCTCCCACCCGCGCTTTCTGCCTTTAAAGAAAGACCGCTTGCACGCCCTCATAAGTATTTCAATCGCCGCCGTCTTCCTCATTATCAGAGCGACGGACGTGTAACATTCGTCACGTTTACTACATTTGAACGCAGGGTTCTTCCCGAATCCGTTCGCGGCAGGATTCTGCAGCACTGTAGGCACGACGACGGTCTGAAAATGACTCTTTATTGCGTAGTCGTGATGCCCGACCATGTTCACATGCTTTATGCTCCGTATCAGGATGGAACAGGAAAGATGTTTGGGTTTGCGGAAATCGTTGGCGATATCAAAAGTGTTTCGGCGCATTCCATCAACAAGGCCCTCGGACGAAAAGGTCCGGTTTGGCAGGACGAGCGATTCGATCACATCCTGAGAAAAGCGGAATTGATCAGGCAAAAGGTGGAATACATCATCAACAATCCCGTTCGCAGGGGGCTGGTCTCGAAACCCGAGGATTACAAATGGCTTTGGGTGAGGCCCGTAAAAATGGCCGGCGAGGGCGCCGGCCCCACATTTTCCGGCTGATCCGGTGCATCAACCCTTAAAATGCGAGTCAGCAAAAATTGTGGAATCGGCCCAAAAACTGTGAGGCCGGTGCCCCCGCCGGCCATTCAATCCATGCTCACGCCTCCCTCAAACACCCTTTGTCGATCTTCTCAATCATCGAGTACATCCCCTCCGTCAGGAAAATAAACTGCCCGTCATTGCCGCCACCGCGCAGATAGATCTTGTCCCTTGACGCCGCCAATATCTTTTCATTGATCAGTTTAGCGAACGCTGCGGCGTATGCATCGAACCTTGCATACCGCGAGCCCGTGATCGATGCCTTTGCCGAGCTCAACTCATCCGTTATCTTGCCTCTCGCATATCTGTCAATCGGCAATGACAGGCTCTCGGCAATTTTTAAGATCTCGTTCACCGCCGTCCCGGCTTCAGCCTCATAAAGCCTCCTGAAATCGACGAAATATTGCCTCCTGGAGGCGTCCGGTTCAGGATCAATCACATCGTAGGCGGTATGCATTTCATGCGATAACTGCTTGATATCCAAGAAAACTTCTTTTTGCCTTACGGTTTGATCGTATACGCGCCCAAAGTCATTGGGGCTCATGAACCTGTAAAAGCCCTGCTCATAAAGCCCGGAGTAAATGGGTTTCATGAGCTCCTCATTTTCGACTGAGTATTCCTGCGCGATATCTTTCAACCGGTTGAAATACATGATGTATGAAAGCACGAGCGACACGGCGAGAATCCCGGCAACCGCATACGGGTTATGCCACGTTCCGCTATACAGTCGAACATAATAATATCCGTAAATGACCGCGAAGGTGATTCCTGTGTATAGCAGCGACAAAATCCCCGCGGCTCTTTGGCCGTATCGGCCGATGGACAGGAAGGCAAGTCCGAATAATTGAGTCTCAAGAATTGGAAACAACCACGTGAACACAAGAACGATTGTTGATTTGGGACTATACAGGGCGCCCATTTTAATGATCATTACGATGTAAAGGAAACACCCGAGCATGAAACAACCGATGAGCGCCAGGCTCACGCTCACGAGGCTGGCGTAAAACGTCGTTGAAATGGGGTCCCGTTTCATACCCGTTAAGCCGATCGCTCTAATCGCAACATTGATTCATTACGCATGTTTTGCTATCCACTTTCAACAAGAGACTATGCCGATGCCGCCCGAACACGCCCCCCCCCACCAAGCTGGATGAGTTCTACGCCAACCTTTTGCGGGGCGATATCCGGCGCGAGTGGGTGGATGGTCAGTAGGTCGCTTCGGCCCGAAGCGACATCCCTGGATCCGCAAACATGGGACACGCTCCGCCCTCGCATCAGCCCGAAGCGACATTGGAAAAACGGGACACCCGCCGCCCTAGCATCGGCCATGATGTCACATCGCCCCAAAGCGCCCGCCGAATAAACGGTGGCCGTCCCTATTAATATCGCCGCCCGCCGGCCCAATCCCGGCTGTCCCCCAAAACAATCGACTTGAAGTCCGGTCATGGAACTTCACGATTATCAGTTATTTTAATAATTGCCCCTTCTCCCCGATCAAAAAGGGGCTTGCGCCCGAAGCGAATCCCGTGATAAGAACACTGTCAACATTAGGCTTACACTTAGGGAATACCCTTACCGGCGTATCGGTCTTTCCCTTAGCCCAGCTCGGCCGCACCGGAGGTATCAAATGGCGCTCACTCCATTCCAGATTTATCTGAAATCTTTGGCCGCACCGAGACCGCAGTTTCAGCCCCAGTCCCCGTTGTCCGAGACCGAACGCGCGCCCCGCGTCGGCGTCCGGCTCATGACGCTCCCGCGCCGCCCGAGCCAGCCCTCTCCGGGCCTCTCGATCCGCCTCTATCGCGCCTGAGTGTTCAACAGCTTTTCGTAAACCGTCAGCGTTCCGCCCGCCATCGCGCGGGCGGAAAAATTTTGTTCCACCGCCGCGATCGCCCGTTCGGCCATCGCCTGCGACCCGGCCGGGTCCTCGACCGCCTCGATCACGGCCTCGGCCAGCGCCGCCGCGTCGCGCGCCGGAACGAGCCGGCCGGTCCGGCCGTCGATGACCACGTCGACGACCCCTCCCGCCGCCGCCGCCACCACCGGCAGTCGCGCCAGCATCGCGTCCAGGATCACCGTCCCCAGCCCCTCCAGGTGCGAGCTCGACACGAACAGGTCGAACCCGGCCAGCTTCTGGCGGACCTTTTCGACCCAGCCGTGCAAAACCACGCTCCCCTCGAGCCCGAGCTCCCGGATCTGCTCCTCGATCGCGCCCCGCAGCTCCCCCTCGCCGATGATGTGCACGCGCGCCCCGGGGAGCTGGTCGAAAATCCGCGGCGCCGCCCCGACCAGCCACTTCTGCCCCTTGTGGTCGGTGAGCGCCCCGATGTTGACGATCGCGACTTCGTCCTCGCCGATGCCGAGCTCCTGGCGCACACGCTCGCGCGGGACCATTTCGGCCGGCTCCAGCGCCGGCACGCCGCTGTGGACGATGTCGATCCGCGCCGGGTCGACCCCGCCGTCGATCAGCACCTGGCGCACGGCCGAGCTGATCGCGATGAAATGCTGGTTGGGATTCCGGTACTTGCGGCGCGAAAAGAAGTTCCCACCGACCGGGAAGTCGACGCGCCGCGTCGACAAAACTTTCGCGCCCAGCCGCCGCCCGACCCGCAGCGCGGCCGCGTGCGCGTGGCCGGTGTGCGCGTGGATGATATTCGGGGCGAAACTTTTGAATGCCTCCGCGAGCCGGCCGGGCCCGAACAGGTCCAGCTCGCCGCGGAAATTAAATTCCACGACGTCGATCCCCGCGCTTCGGGCCCGGTCCCCGAGCGGCGAGCCCGGCGGCGTGACGAGCCTTTGCGCCACGCCGCGCGACCGAAGTTCGCTCGTCAATAAAAACACCTGGTGCTGGCCGCCGCGCCATTGCCGGCCGTCGTCGAGGTGCGCGACTCGCGGTTGGGTGTCAGTAGTCTGCATCGGCCTGGGCCGCTTTGCGGGAGCGGGCGTCGGCCTCGGCGGCCGCCTTGCGGATCTCGCGGAACAGCGCCTTGAGCGAGCCGATCACGTCGTCGACGCTGATTTGAGTCATGCAGCGGTGGTCGATCGGGCATTCGCGCAGCATGCACGGGGCGCAGTCGAGCCCTTCCTTGCGGATGATCTTGGCGCGCCTGGAGAACGGGTAGGTGCAGTCCCACTCGGTCGGCCCGAAGATCCCGAGCGTCGGCACGCCGAGCGCCGCCCCGATGTGCATCGCCCCGGAGTCGTTGCAGATCAGCGCCGCCAGCCGGTCGATCATGGCGATCGCCTGGCCGAGCGACAGCTCCCCGCACAGGTTGTGGACCTTGGCCTTGGCGTTGGCCGCGACCTGCTCGAGCACGGCCATCTCGGGCGTTCCGCCAAGCAGGACGATTTCGGTCCCCTGTTCGCCGGCGAGCCGGTCGGCGAGCTCGGCGAAGCGTTCGGCCGGCCAGCGCTTGGCGTCGGAGTTGATCGACCCGGGCGCCAGCCCGATCATCGGCCGGCCGCGGTCGAGCCCACGCTGCCGCATGAGCGCCGCGATCTCCTCGCGCTCGATGTCGCCCGGCGTCAGGACGAGCCGGTTGTCGTTGCCGGGCTGGCCGCAGAATTCTTCGATGAGCCCCAGGTAATAGAACACCTGGTGCAGGCGCAGGTTGTTGGGCTTGACCGCGATCGCCCCGTTGAGCAGCATCCCCCGCCCCGCGATGTCGTAGCCGATGCGCCACTTGCACCCGCCCATCTTGAGCAGCAGCGCCGACCGGTAGGAGTTGGGCAGCGCGATCCCGACGTCGAACCGCCCCTTGCGCACCATCCCGACCGCCTTCATGAACGCCTTGGTGGACTCGGCCTCGTCGTGGATCCACAGGTCGTTGATGTCGGGGTTGTTCGCGAAGATCGGCGCCACCCACGGCCGCACCATCAGCGTGATGACCGCGTTGGGGTGCGTGCGGCGCAGGTGCGCCAGCGCCGGCGTCGAAATAATGGCGTCGCCGACCCAGTTGAGGCCTTTGACGAAGATCCGTCCGGGGGTGGTGTCGGGTTTTTTCATCGGCGGTTGCGGCCGTTTTCTTTTTCGGCGAGCTGCCGCTCGAGCAGCTTGGCGTATTTCATGAACACACTATATGACGCCAGCGAGCAGACGACCAGCCCGATTCGGCCGTCGAGGAACCCGCGCTTGAGCACGTACTGCTTCAAAAACCGTCCCGCCGGCCGCAGCGCCAGGTGCGAAAACCCGACGCGCCGCGTGCGCCGGGCGCGGTCGCCGGCCGCCCACGTCGTGTAGCGGTCGAACTTGCGCATGTATTGCGCGAACGAAACGAACGTGTAATGCAGCAGCTTGCCGCGCAGCCGCCCGACCCGCCCGCTGGCGATTTCGACGTCGGCGTGGACTTCTCGGTCCTGGTATTTTCCCGCCTCGCTGCGGAACAGGCGCAGGCACGAGTCGTTCTGCCAGCCGCAGTAGCGCACGCGCTGGCCGAGGAAGTGGTTGAGCCGGCCGATCCGGTAGCCGTCCTGGACCGACGCGTCGCCGCGGCCGTCGGCCTCGAGCACGGCGAGGATCTCGTCGCGCAGCTCCGGGGTGACGCGCTCGTCGGCGTCGACGATCAGCACCCAGCCGGTCGTGACCTGCGGCAGCGCCCAGTTCTTCTGCGTCGCCGAGTTGACGTATTCGTGCTGGACGACGCGCGCCCCGGCGGCCTTCGCGATTTCAACCGTCTGGTCGGCGCTGAACGAGTCGACGACGAAGACCTCGTCCGCCCACGCCACCGACGCCAGAACGTCGGCCATGTTGGCCTGTTCGTTGAAACTTGGGATCAGGGCTGTTACTGTGGAGCGTGCCATCGCGCAAACCTTGCCCAAATCGTAGCAAGGCCCGAAGGCGCGGGCAACCCTAAGTAACCCGGAATCATGCAGTAGCCCGAGCGTAAGCGAGGGATTCGAGTATGTCCGACACCGTTTCCAACATCGCCGCCAGCCTGGCCGCCGTCCGCGCGCGGATCGAGGCCGCCGCCGCCCGCGCCGGGCGCGACCCGCGCGAGGTGACGCTCGTCGCGATCAGCAAGACCAACCCCGCCGAGGCCGTCCGCGAGGCCATGGCCGCCGGCCAGCTCGTCTTCGGCGAGAACCGCATCCAGGAGGCCCTCCCCAAGATCGAGGCGGTCGGCGGCGCGGCGCGCTGGCATTTGGTCGGCCACCTGCAAAGCAACAAGGCCCGCCAGGCGGTCGGCCGGTTCGAGCTGATCCACTCGGTCGATTCGGTGGGCCTCATCCATGAATTGAACGAACGCGCCGCCGCCGCGGGCCTCGTCCAGAAAATCCTTCTCCAGATCAACGTCTCGGGCGAGGCCAGCAAGTTCGGCGCGCCGCCGGAGGCGCTCGGCGAGCTGCTCGGCGCGGTCGCCTGCGCGCCGCACCTGGCCGCCGAGGGCTTGATGACGATCCCCCCCTTCACCGACGACCCCGAGACCTCGCGCCCGCATTTCATCCGGCTGCGCGGGCTGCTGGATGCAATCCCCGCGAATGCCCCGCTCACCGCGCGGCACCTCTCCATGGGCATGAGCGACGATTTCGAAGTGGCCATCGAAGAAGGCGCGACCCTCGTCCGCGTCGGCACCGCCATCTTCGGCGCACGGAACTACCAGTAGGCCGCCGTCGCCGACGTCGGCCTATTGCTGCTCCGCTGGGATTTCGACGATGAGGAGCGGGCGGCTTGTGGAGCGCATCGATTGGATGGCGTCGCGCGCGCTCTCGTCGGTGATTTGGGCGGCGATCTTTTCGGCTTGCTCGCGGTAGAACGACGGGTTGCGCCCCTGCTTTTCGAGGCACATCGCCGAGTTCCACGCGCACAGCGCGAAGCAGGCTTTGACCTTGTCCGACGGCTCCGGGATGAGCTTGAAGAAATCGGTCGCCCCCTTGCCGAACCGGCTGCCGTTGAACACCAGCACCGTCAGGTTCAAGAAATTCTGGTACATCTCGCCGGCCGGCGGGACGCGGCGGTCCTCGGGCCTGATCATCAGCGAGGCGATGAAGCCGGTGCCGAAGCGGCGCGCCATCGGGCCCTGGTCGATGACGTGCGTCAGCATGATGGCCGCGTGGTTGTAGGCCAGGATGCCGCGCAGCTCGTAAAGCCGGACCATGTCGCCCGAGCCGTCGTCGTAGCGGAGGAACATGCTGTCGAGCGCGTTGATGGCGCGGATGATATCGCGGTCGGCCTCGTCGAGCGGGGTGAGACCGATGTCGGCGGGCGCGGCCAGCGCCAGCGGGCCGTCGCCGGCGCGGTGGACGGTCAGGCCGAGCTGGTTCAAGGCCCCGGTCAGCAGGTTGATCGCGGCGGTCCCCTCCTGGCGCATCGCGAGCTGGCGCACCGGCACCGTGCGGACCTGCTCGTTCCAGCGCTGGTAGTCGGCCATGAGCGGCGCCGGGATGAGCTTGTTGGCGTGGAGGTAATGGAAGAACTCGATCGTTTCGTTCCACGCGCTGAGCGTCCCCTCGCTCAGGACGATGTTGCTCGTTTCGAAGCCGGTGCGGATGATCGCGGCCTTGTATTCGGTCAGGTTCAGGCCCGTGTCGGCTTCGATCTGGCCGAGCATCGACATGCACTGGCGGGCGATCCGGAACGAGTCGGTGGAAACCTCGATGGCCTTGGGGCTGAGATGGTTTTTGCCGTTCAGGGCGAGGGCCTCGATGAAAACCCGGCGGGCGTGGTTGACGTAGCCGAACGTCAGCCAGTTGCCGCTGGCGAACGAGTCGCGGATCCCGTCGTACGCGAGGCGCGGGCTTTTCGGGATGTCGGCGATCGCCTTGTCGAGCGCGCGATCGAGCCGGATTCGGGTGACGATCGAGGCCGTGCCGAACAGGCCGACCGCAATGAGAAGGATGATCAGGATGATGCGCCGCATAGGAGACAGATTGGAACAGGAAGGCGAGATAATCAAGGAATCGATTGGGGGGATGGGCGGGAGATTTTTCGATTTACGGTCAAGGTTTACCCAGCCTGAAGTCCTGAACCAAGCCGCACCCAGCCACGCATCCCCCCCATTTCCCAAAGATTAGTTTCCCGCAAGTGTCATAAGGGCCCGTAAGGGAATACCCAAATCCAAATCTTCCATGTTACGCTTTCTCTCGCCAGGCAAGAACCGCCCGGCCAGGATTTCTGAACTCGAAACTCG